>DATBHR010000110.1:0-60045 GCA_036557365.1 Vicinamibacterales bacterium | reverse complement strand
ATCCCCGAAGTTCCCGAAGTCGACGGACATCGACCCGGTGACTGAAACGGCGTTGCCGACGATATCGGTGCCGTAGAACGTGACGTGCGCGATCGTGTGAATGATGGCCGGGTTCGAGATGAGCTGAACGAGCGGCGTTTCCTCCTTCGAGGTGTGACGCACGAGCTCGAAACTGATTTGCACGACGCCGCTGATCGGCACCGTCGCGGTCGAAGCGCCGTCAAACGGGAACGGCACGTCGACGCCCGGGATGTTGTGGCCGTCCGCACGGGCGAACTCGACGTGGTAGCGCGTGATCGTCACCTGGTTGTTCGAGGTCGGCGCGATGTCGATGTTCTTCGGCGCCATCGAAATCGAGGCCTGCCCCAGATCGTTGAACACCGTCGCGCACGGATTGTCTGGCGTGCAGGGCGCCGGCGTCGTCACCAGCACCTGAACGTCCGACAGCAGGTTGCCCGTGAACGTGTTCGCACCGTGGCCGCCGCTCGGAGCGCCTTGCAGCGACTCCATCACGAGAATGACCGGGGCGCGGCTGTCGCGTACCACGTCGCCGCACGACGCGCTGGCCGCAACCGCGGCGGCCATTCCGAGAAAAAGTATCCCTCTGCGCATGGCTAGATCTTGGTGATCTTCGGCGTGATGAAGATCAACAGCTCCGTACTTTGATCGCTGACCTGGTCTCGTTTGAACAGCCACTTGAGCAACGGCACCTGGCTGAGGCCGGGCGTCCGATCGTTCTGCGCCTGCTCCTGGCTCACGAAGATGCCGCCGATGACGGTCGTCTGGCCGTCGCTGACGAGCACCTGCGTGTTCGCGCGCTGCGTGTTGATCGGCGGAATGCCGTTGACCGACCGGCTGAAGTCGGGCTGCGCGTTCTCGAGCGCGATCTTCATGATGACCGTGCCCGCGGCGGTAATCTGCGGCGTGACCTTCAGCGTGAGGGCCGCGTCGCGGAAGCTGACCGTCACGGTGTTGTTCGCGACGGTCTGGATGGGAATCTGGACGCCCTGCGTGATCTCCGCCTCCATGTTGTTCTGCGCGGAGACGCGCGGCGTGGACAGGACGCGCAGGTTGCCGGACGTTTCAGCGGCAGACAGCGCGAAGTCGAGATTGAAGGCGCCGTTGACGGAACCGAGCGCGAGGCCGATGGCGCTCGTCGGCGACGGCGCGCCGAGGTTCACCGCGGTGCTGGTCTGCTGACCGCCGGCGGGTCCCTGCGTCGTGGTGCCCACACGTCCGCCGATGCTGCCGTTGTTCGGAAACGCCAGGTTCGTCGTGTTGCCGAGCGCCGGGTCGACCTTCCCGTTGAATCCCCACTGAATGCCCAACTGGCGGGCATAGTTCTTGTTCGCCTGCACGATGCGCGCTTCAATCTCGACCTGCGGCTGCGCCTTGTCGAGCGTGTTGATCAGGTCGTTGGCGATCGCCAGCTTTTCCGGTAGGTCCGTGATGATGACCGTGTTCGTCCGCGGGTCGACCTGCACGATGCCGCGCTGCGACAGCGCGCTCTTCGTGAGGAGGTTCTGGAGCTCTTCTGCGTGCGCGTAGCTCAGGGTCTTCGTCAGCACCTGCAGCGAACCGGCGAGCGCCTGCTCTTCGGTCAGCTTGCGGCGTTGCGTCTCTTCGTCGGCGAGCGTCGAGAGTGGCGCGACGCGGACGATGGTGCCGTCAACGATATAGCCGAGTTTGTTGGCGCGCAGGATGATGTCGAGCGCCTGGTCCCAGGGCACGTCCTTCAGCGCGACGTCGACCGATCCCTGGACGGCCGGGTCGATCACGACGTTCAAGCCGCTGATTTCGGCGAAGGTGCGAAGCACCGCGCGCAGGTCGGCGCCCTGAAAATCGAGGCTGACCGGATGACCGGAGTACCGCTTCGGCTGATCCGAGGGATTCACCGCCGCACTTGGCTGCTGCGGCTGCGCCTGCTTGGCCGCGGGCGCCGGAGCCGGAGCCACCGGCGCCGTGGACGTTGCTGCTGCGACGACCGGCGGCGCCGCCGCCGCAGATTCAGGCGTCGTGCTGCTGCCTTTTGCGAGACCCAGCGTCGCCACCGGATCGGCTGGCGTCCGCGATGTGGGCGGCAGCACGTAGGGCGCGGCCTTCGCGGAGACCTTGTCGAAATCGATCACGATGGTGTTGCGGTCGCTGCGAACGCGATAGCCGACCGGCTGAAGAAGCGTCACGCGGACGCGCGATCCGGGTCCGCTCTCCTCGTTCGGTTCCACCAGCACGCCGGCGATTGGGCTCTTCGCGTCCGGCGCGACGCCGTTCGTCACCCCTTCGGCGCTGGCGTTTCGCACGTCGACGAGGACGGTCAGCGGATCTGGCCGCGTCGCGATGTACGCGACCGGGTCGGTCGCCTCGATGACGAGCGACGTTCCCTTGCCGCTCACCTTCGAGCTGATCAATCTGAGATGTGTGCCGTCGGCGGCTGCTGAGTGCGGCGCGGGGCCGGCAGCTCTGGCAACCATGCCCAGCGCGCCGGTCAGCGCCACACTTACCAGCACGGCGAGGCTCCTGGTGGATGTCATGGCTTGACGACCTCGAGTGAACGCAGCAATTTCGACACCTCCCGCTGCTTCACGAGCGACAGCGGATCGTTGACGTCCTGAATGACGACGAGTCCCTGCGGCGTGATCGTCTTGATCGTGCCGTCGAGAAACTTGTCCCCCTGGTGGACGATGTAGGTTTTGTTGTCCGGACCCTGAATCATCGCGACGAGCGCTCCGCGGCTCTGCATGATGCCGCGCACGGAGACGTCGGCCACCGCCATCACACCGGGGCCGTCTCCGCGACGGCTCCCGGGCGCGCGCACGTCGGACGCGCCGGTGCCGATGAGGCTGGTGAACGGATCGCGCCGTCCATCAGCGTTGTAGGTGTACGCCTCCGGTTGCGGTGCGGGAGCGGCCGGTGCCGGTGCCGCTGCTGCCGGCGCCGGAGGTGCAGCTTGTCCTGGCGCTGCCGGCGATCCAGTCGGTGGTGCGGGCACAGGCGCGGCAACCGGCGGCGCGGACGGTTGCGCCGCTGCCGGATTCGCTTTCTGCGGCTGCGACGGCGGTGCAGGTGACGGCGCAGGCGCCGGCTTTGCGGGTTGCGCCGGCGCGCTCGGCGGCGTCGCCGGTTTCTGCGCGGTCGGCGCAGGTGTCTGCGCGTAGGCAACGCTCATCGAAAGCGAGAGTACGCAAGCGTGAATCAGGCTGCGCACGTCAGTTGCCTCTCCCGGCCGGCGGTGCTGGCGTCGCCCCGTGGCCGCCGCGGCCTGCGGGTGCTGCCGGTTTGTCGAGAAGCACGAACGTCGTCGCCGTGCACGTCGCGTTGATCGTCAGATTGGCTTCGGGCTTGTCGCGTCCCTTGATGTCGACGCCGGTGATGTTGATGATCCGCGTGAACTTTCCGACGCGATCGAAGAACGTCGCGAGGTTGTGATACGTGCCCTGCAACTCCAGCGTGATCGGCCACTCGGCGTGCAGCTGCTTGGTGACGATGGGGTTCGGCTTGAACCCGCGGATTTCCAGATTCGATTGCGTGGCAACCGTCTGCATCCGTCGCAGCAGATCCGCCGCGTCTTTTTCCTCGGGCAGCACGGCGCGAAGATTCGAGAGGCGTCCTTCGAGCTCCGTGACCTGCGCCTGGAATTCCGGCAGCTTGCGCGCGGTGTCGCGGCCTTTCTGCACGTCCGCGCGCAGTCCGTCCAATTGATGCTCGCGGCCCGCCATCTCGGCGCGCGCCGGCATCTCGTACGAGTAGAAGAAATATCCGCAGCCGCCGATCGCGACGGCGAGGAACGCGCCTATCTGCGCATACCACGGTAGTTTCGTAAGACTGATGTCCATGAGCGACTACTGAGCCCTATCGGGGTCAGCCTCGACCGTCTTTAATCTCCACCGGCGCGCGGAGTTGGCGCTGCCGGCTTGGCTTCCCCGGGGGTCTGGAACTGTGCGCGAATGCTGAACTTGATCAGCTCGCCCGGCGGCTGCGTGAGCGGCTCGGCGACCGTGCTGACGATCTCGATCGACTTCTTGAAAAAACCGGACGCTTCGAGGTTCGCGACGAAATCGGACAAACCCGTCAGCGTCGTACAGCGCCCGTCGATCGTGACTTCGCCAGGCACCTTGTCGTTCTGCTTCAACTCGGTGAGCCAGAGCATCGATGGCAGCGCACGACTGACCTGATCGAGCATGTGGACCGGACCGGTCTGTCCTTTGCGCAGTTGCTCGATGAGCTGAACGCGCTGCTGCAGCTGCGCCTTGCGCTGCTCGAACTGCTGCACCTGCTGGATGATGCCGTGCAGGCGCGCCGTCTCCTGCTGCGCCGCGCTGATTTCCTCGTCGAGGCGCGTCGACTCGCGCGACAACGCAACGTAGCGCCAGCCGACGAGTGCCGCAGAGCCGATGAAAATGAGGGCGCAGCCGATCGTCAGCTTCTGATTGCTGAGCGAAAAGCTGCTCCGCGGTTTCTTCGCGACAGCGCGTTCGACCGCGAGCAGGTTGATGCGAATCATCGGTCGCCCGCCTTTCTGAGCGCGAGGCCGACAGCGACGGCCGCCGTCGGCAAGGCGCCTTCGGGATCGGCCACGCCGAGCTTTTGCGGCTCGAACGCAATCTTGCGGAACGGATCGAACGTCTCGACCGGGGCGCCGAACCGCTCCTGGAGCGTCTGCGTGAATCCATCGACGCGCGAGGCGCCGCCGCTCACGACGATGCGATCGATGCGATCCGAGGCTGCGGTCGCCTTGAAGAAGTCGAACGTCTTCTGAATCTCGAGCAGCACGTTCTCGGTCATCGCGTGCAGCACCGCACGGACGTCGTCCGGCGAAACGCCTTCGACGGGAGCGCCCTTCTTCGCCTGCTCCGCGCTTTCGAACGGGAGGTTGAGCTCTTTCTGCAGCGCCTCGGTGTAGGCGTTACCGCCGATCGAGATGTCGCGCGTGAAGACGGATTGATCGCCGCTCAGGATGTTGATGTTGATCGCGCTGGCGCCCGCGTTCAGCAGCACGATGACCTGCTGCGGCTCGAGGCCGTAGTTCGCTTCGTAGGCGTTCTGCAGCGCGAACGCGTCCACATCCACGACGACGGCGGTCCGGCCAGCCTGGGTGATGACGCCCGTGTAGTCGGCGATCTTGTCCTTCTTCGCCGCGACGAGGAGCACTTCCATCGTGCCCTTCCCGTCGGCACCGGTTCCCGGATCGACGATCTGGTAGTCGAGGTTGACGTCCTGAATGTCGAACGGGATGTACTGCTCGGCCTCCCAGTAGATCGACTCAGAGAGCTCCGTCTCGGTCATCACCGGCAGGTTGATCTTCTTGACGATGACGGCGTTGCCCGAGAGCGACGCGGCAACGTCCTTCGTCTTGAACGCCTTGCGTTCGAAGACACGCCGGATCGCTTCGGCGACGGCCGTGCCATCGACGATGGCGCCGTCGACGATGCTGTCGGGCGGCACGGGCTCGCTGGCGAAGGCGGCGACCTTGAACGATTTGCCGACCGCTTTCAGTTCGACGGCCTTGACCGCGCTCGATCCGATGTCGAGGCCCACGACGGCTTTTGATTTTCCAAGTCCAAACACGGTTGTGTCCTGCGTTGAGAGTCGGCGCACAAGCGGGCAAAGTCGATACCACCCTCGAGCTTGCGTCGACATGCCAAAAACAGGCGCGAAGCCGCGAAAACTGCGATCGCGCCGGGCACGGACTACCCACCGTGTTTACAATTTCGTCAGCCGATCACAATTCGGAATGTGAGACCGTCGTGAGGGCGAGGCGTCCGTGAGCCGAGGGTTTTATCGGCGAAACAGCTGAAGTAGCGCAGCTGGGCGTAAAGTTGCTTGACACTCCCCAGAAACATCCGTATGATTTGGGTTTACCGTTGCCTGGACCTGCCCGACTGAGTTGCGTCCGGGCGGGAAATCCCCTAAAGCGGTTTTTGATAGGCCGCAGGTTTCCGCCTGTGGCTCGTCGTTTGAGCTCGTGGGCGAAGTGCCCGCGAAGAATGCGCTGAACGCGCGCAGGAAGATATGTCGTCTACGTTCATGCCCAGCGCAGCCGCTGCGCTGGCCGATACACGGTGGCACGTCATCGACGCCGAGGGCAAGGTCCTCGGGCGCATCGCGACGACTGCCGCGCGCCTGCTCCAGGGCAAACACAAAGCGACCTACACGCCATTCATCGATACCGGCGATCACGTCGTCGTCGTCAACGCCGCGAAAGTGAAGCTGACCGGCCGCAAGGAAGATCAGAAGATCTATCGCCGCCACAGCGGATACGAGGGCGGACTGCGCGAGGAACGCGCGCGTGTCGTGCGTCAGAAGAAGCCGACGCGGCTCGTCGAAGAAGCCGTGCACGGCATGCTGCCCAAGACGAAGATGGGCGAAGCGATGTACCGAAAACTGAAGGTGTACGCCGGTCCGGATCATCCGCACGCGGCGCAGAAACCGATGAAGCGCGAGGTTGCGTAACGTGGCACAAGGGGCAGCAGTCGAGTACTACGGCACGGGCAGGCGCAAGACGTCGACGGCTCGAGTTTTCCTTCGTCCCGGCTCCGGCGCGGTGACGGTCAATTCCAAGGCGTTCGACGCCTTCTTCCCCACCGAAGCGCTCCGCACCCAGATCCGGCAGCCGCTCCAGATCACCGAAACCGTCGACAAGTTCGACGTGCTCGTCACGGTGGTCGGAGGGGGCGTCTCGGGCCAGGCCGGCGCCATTCGTCTCGGCATCGCACGAGCGCTCGTCGGGTACAACGCCGAACTGCGCAAGCAGCTGAAGACCGAAGGACTCCTGACGCGCGACGCACGCGCGAAGGAGCGCAAGAAGTACGGCATGGCGGGAGCGCGCAAGCGCTTCCAGTTCAGCAAACGTTAAGAAAGAAAGGAACGGAGGACTTTTGGCCGCGATCGCGATGACGGAACTGCTGGAGGCGGGGGTTCACTTCGGCCACCAGACGAAACGCTGGAACCCGAAGATGAAGGAATACATCTTCGGCGAGCGCAATGGCATCTACATCATCGACCTGGGCAAGACGGTGAAGCTGTTCCGCGAAGCCGAGGAATTCGTGACGAACCTCGCCGCCGAAGGGCGGACGATCCTCTTCGTCGGCACCAAGCGCCAGGCTCAGGACGTCATCGCCGAGGAAGCGCTGCGCTGCGGGATGTTCTTCGTGAACGAGCGCTGGCTCGGCGGCCTCCTCACCAACTTCGCCACGATTCAGCGCAGCCTCGGACGGCTGCGCGACCTCGAGGCGATGGCGACCGACGGCCGGTTCGATACCCTTTCGAAGAAGGAGATCGCGCGCAACGAGAAAGAGCGCCGGAAGCTCGCGAAGAACCTCGAGGGCATTCGCTCGATGTCTCGCCTGCCCGACGCCGTCTTCGTCGTCGACACCCGGAAGGAAAAGATCGCGGTCGACGAAGCGCGGAAGCTGAAGATTCCCGTCATCGGGATCGTAGACACGAACTGCGATCCGGACGAAGTCGACTTTGTCATCCCGGGCAACGACGATGCGCTGCGCGCGATTCGGCTGTTCGCCTCGCGCATCGCGGACTCGGTAATGTCGGGTCGAGACATGAGGCAGTCGGTCGACGCCGAGAACGCCAGACAAGCCGCCGAAGACGCCGCGAACGCGGACACCGATCCGCGACGGGCCGCGCGCCCGCAGCGGCGAGCCAGGGAGGCGGCGCCGGCTTCGGCGTAAGACACGTGCAGGATTGAGAGCTCAGGGCTAACCGCAGGGATTGAAGAGGCCGGCTCTCCACAGGGCCGGCCTTTTTCGCGTACGGAGAGAAATGATCATGGCAGCGACAGCGATTACGGCGGACATGGTGAAGAAGCTCCGCGACCAGTCCGGTGCGGGGATGATGGACTGCAAGAACGCGCTCGCGGAGGCTGCCGGCGACTTCGACGCGGCGACCACTATTCTGCGCAAGCGAGGTCTGGCGAGCGTGGCGAAAAAGGCAGGACGGACGACGAGCGAGGGACTGATCGGCAGCTGGCTGTCCGCAGACCACGCCACGGGCATCCTCGTCGAGGTCAACTGCGAGTCCGACTTCGTCGCGCGAACCGACGACTTCAAGCAGCTCGTCAAGGACGTCCTGGCGGAAATCGAGAAGGCTGGCGAGAGCGCGAATGACGCATGGCTGAAGGATCCGAACGCCCCGGTCCTCAAGCTCGTTGGCGCGCAAATCGCCAAGCTCGGCGAGAACATGGCCGTGCCGCGGTTCGTGCGCTACGCGGGCCAGGGCTACGTCGGGCAGTACATTCACACGGTCGGCGGAAAGCTCGGTGTGCAGATCGAGCTCTCAGGCGTCACCGAGGCGCTGCGCGGCCGCGAGGAAGTCGCGACGCTCGTCAAGGAGCTCGCGATGCACGTCGCAGCCGCCAATCCGAGCCCGCAGTATCTGTCGCGCGACGGTGTGCCCGCCGACGTCCTCGACAAGGAGAAGGCGATCTATCGCGGCCAGATGGAAGGCTCGGGCAAACCGGCCAACGTGATCGACAAGATCGTCGAGGGCAAACTCGGCAGCTACTACCAGCAGTTCGTGCTCCTGGAGCAGCCGTCGATCCGCGACCCGAAGAAGCCGGTCCGCGACGTCATCGCCGAAACGAACAAGGCGCTCGGAGCGTCGATTGCCGTCACGCGATTCGCCCGGTTGAAGGTCGGCGAAACCGCCATCGGATAGGCTCGAGGCGAAGGGCTCAGGACGACTGCCTGAGCCCTTCGCTATAATCGCTTCCCGTGACCTCCTCGCCTGCCCCCGCTTATAAGCGCGTCCTCCTGAAACTCTCCGGCGAAGCCCTGATGGGATCGCAGAACTACGGCATCGATCCGGCCGTGGCGACCCAAATCGCCCGCGACATCTCGGAAATCCAGAGCATGGGCGTGGAGACCGCCATCGTCATTGGCGGCGGCAACATCTTCCGTGGCGTCGCCGCGAGCGCGAGAGGCATGGACCGCGCGACGGCGGACTACATGGGGATGCTTGCGACCGTCATCAACGCGCTCGCCCTGCAGGACGCGCTCGAACAGCAGGGCGTGGTCACGCGGGTGGTGACGGCGATCGAGATGCGGGCCGTCGCCGAGCCGTTCATCAGGCGCCGCGCGATCCGCCACCTCGAAAAAGGACGCGTGGTGGTGTTCGGCGCCGGAACCGGCAACCCGTACTTCAGCACCGACACCGCCGCCGCGCTTCGCGCGATGGAAATCAAGGCGGACGTGATTCTCAAAGGCACCAAGGTGGACGGGATCTACGACGCTGATCCGATGGTCAAACCGACGGCAACGCGGTTCGAAAAGATTTCGTATCTGCAGGTACTCGAGCAGGGCCTGAAAGTGATGGACGCGACGGCGATTTCCCTGTGCATGGACAACAGACTCCCGATCGTCGTCTTCAACCTGAGAACGCCGGGACACATCAAGCGGGCGATTGCGGGCGAACCGATCGGGTCGCTCGTGACGGCGTGAGGCGCCCAGGAACCGAGGGTTGGACATATGGATGTCAACGATCTGAAAAGTCTGTTCGCTGAAGTCACCAAGCGCATGACGACCAACGTCGACCATGTCCGTCACGAACTCGCAGGCGTCCGGACGGGACGCGCCTCCGTGACGATCCTCGATTCGGTGCACGTTGAGGCGTACGGCGCCAGGATGCCCCTCAACCAGCTGGCCAGTCTTTCGATCCCCGAGCCGTCGCTGATCGTGGCACAGCCGTTCGATCCGTCGCAGCTCTCTGCGATCGAGAAAGCCATCCGAGCGTCCGATCTCGGGCTGAATCCGGCGAATGACGGCAAGGTAATCCGGATTCCCCTTCCGTCCCTGACCGAGGAACGTCGCAAGGAGTTGTCGCGTCACGTGCACAAGCTGGCGGAAGAAGGCCGGAACTCCATCCGCGCGGTCCGGCGGGACGCAAACGAACGCCTCAAGAAGCTGCTCAAGGACCACAAAATCTCGGAAGACGATGAACGGAAGGGCCTGGATGAGGTCCAGAAGCTGACGGACGGCCACAGCAAGCAAGTGGACGACCTGCAGAACAAGAAAGATGCTGAACTGTTGAACAAATAAGAACGTGCAACGAACAACGCTCAACAAAGGGCTCAGGGCTGGCGATGTCGCGCCCGACGGTGCGAGTGGTTCCGATGCCGACCGTCGTGCGTTGTTCGTTGTCTTGGATCGTTGAGCGTTGTTCGTTGTGTTGAGCGTTGTTCTTTGACAGTTGTTCTTTGACAGTTGTTCTTTGAACATGTCTTTTTTCACATATCTCGAATGCAGCGTGCCGTGCGGCGCTCCGAAACTTGATCCGCACCAGAAGCACTTTCTCTGTCAATGCGGCGCACCGCTCGTCGCGCGCTACGATCTCGATGCCGCTCGATCCTGGTCGAAGGACAGCCTGAAGGATCGCGAACCAACGATGTGGCGGTACCGCGAGCTGATGCCGATCTTCGACGGCGAACAGCCTGTCACGTTGAATGAGGGCTTCACGCCGCTCGTCCACGCAAGGGCGCTCGGTTCGACGCTCGGTCTCGACCGCCTCTTCGTCAAAGACGAATCGTTCAATCCGACGAATTCATTCAAGGCGCGCGGACAGTCCACCGCGATCACGCGCGCGAAATATCTCGGCGCCAAGACCATCGCGCTGCCGACGGCGGGTAACGCCGGCGATGCGGCTGCGGCCTATTCGGCGGCCGCTGGCCTTGCGTGCGAGGTGTTCATCCCGAGAGACGCCAAGCGTCCCTTCGTCGACGAATGCCGCCTGTACGGCGCACACGTCACGCTCGTGGACGGCCTCATCACCGACGCGGGCCGCATGGCTGCCGAAAAAGGCAAGCCGCTCGGCTGGTACGACGTGTCCACGCTCAAGGAGCCGTACCGCATCGAGGGCAAGAAGACGATGGCCTACGAGCTCGCCGAACAAATGAACTGGACCTGGCCGGACTGGATCATCTATCCGACCGGCGGTGGCACCGGCATGGTCGGCATGTGGAAGGCCTTCGACGAGCTCGAGCAGATCGGCTGGGTGAAAGCTGGCCGGCGCCCGCGGATGGTCTCCGTGCAGGCTGAAAACTGCGCGCCGATCGTGCGCGCGTTCGATCGCGGAACTGAAAAAGCCGAGCCGTGGGAGAACGCCACCACGATCGCGGATGGACTCCGCGTACCTCGCGCCATCGGCGACTTCCTGATCCTGCGTGCCGTCCGCCAGAGCGGCGGCACGGCCGTCGCCGTCCGGGACGACGAGATGGTCGACGGGATGCTGACAATCGGCCGGACGCAAGGCATCAGTGCGGCTCCCGAAGGAGGCGCGGCGCTGATCGCGATTCAGAAGCTGGTCGAGAAAGGCGCGATCAAGAAGAACGAAACCGTGGTGCTCTTCAACACGGGCGGCGCGCTGAAGTACCTCGACGCAATCGGCGACGGCGTCAGTCCCCGAACGTAACGCCGAGCGCTTTCGCGGTCGTGACCAGGTCGTGCTCGAGCGGCACGGTCTTGATCTGTCCGACCACATCCTCGAGGCGTCTCGCGATGATGTCGGGCGGCGCGAACGCGACCATCGTCCCGAATTCCTGACGCTTGATCAGTTCGACGGCTTTGCCGCCGAAACGCGTCGCGAGGACGCGGTCGAAGCTGGTTGGCGCACCTCCCCGCTGCAGGTGACCGAGAACCACTGAGCGCGTTTCCTTCCCCGTTTCGTGCGCAAGAGCCTCGCACACCTGCGCACCGATGCCCCCGAGGCGTTCGACCAGGCCGTCGTGCGCTGCCGCGACAAGCGATCGCGTGCCGCCGATCGGACACGCGCCCTCAGCGACGACGACGATGCTGAATCGGGCTCCCCACCGGTCGCGCTCGACGAGACGCTTCGAGACCTTTTCGATGTCGAACGGGATTTCGGGAATCAGGATGGCGTCCGCGCCGCCGGCCACGCCCGCATACAGCGCAATCCATCCCGCGTAACGCCCCATCACCTCGACGACGAGGATGCGGCGATGCGCCTCCGCTGTCGTGTGCAGTCGGTCGATCGCATCCGTGGCAAAGGCGACCGCCGTATCGAAACCAAAGCAGTTCGTGGTGCCGACGATGTCGTTGTCGATCGTTTTGGGAACGCCGACGAGCGGCACGCCGCGCTTGAAGAATTCGTGGCCGATGGCGAGGGTGCCGTCGCCGCCGATGACCACCAGCGCGTCGAGCGACATCCGCGCGAACATCTCGATGACGCGATCGGAATAGTCTTTCGTCCCCTCCGTCGTCGTCACGGGATACGCGAACGGATTGCCGCGGTTCGTGGTGCCGAGAACCGTGCCGCCGAGACGAAGGATGCCGGTCACATCCCGCGGGGTCAGCACGCGCGACCGTCCAGGCTCGATGAGGCCGTCGAAACTGTCTTCGAGGCCGATGCATTCGATTCCGCTGTTCGCGGACGCTTTGACGACGGCGCGGATGACGGCGTTCAGTCCCGGCGCGTCGCCACCGCCGGTCAGCACACCGAGACGAGAGACCTTGCCCATTCGATCGAGTGTATCAGCCCATGGTAAACTTGGTGTTCGCTCAGTGGGCGGCTAGCTCAGTTGGGAGAGCGCGGCGTTCGCAACGCCGAGGCCGCGGGTTCGAACCCCGCGCCGTCCACCATCTTCATCTCTTTTCCTGCCGCGGCTTCCAGCTCGAATCGACCTCGAATCGCTGGAAATTTCGGTAGCTTGCCACGCCTTCGACGCGTCCCCCGGCCGGCGCCGAGTACTGCTCGCGCATTTCAACCGGAACGAGAAGCCCGAGTTTCGCGTCGAATGCGAATCGCGTGTCGATCTGGGCATGCACATCCGATCTGGCCAGGCCAACGACCAGACGCGTCGTCACCACGGCGCCGGTCGCTGGATTCGCTCGCACGGTTCCCCGAGCCGGTTCGTCATCACCATGCTCATCGCGTATGAACGTCGGATGGCCGACCTCCCGATAGTCGATGACGACGTCAGAGCCTTCGGAATGCGGAGTGTCGAACTCAAACCTGGGCTGACTGTCTGAGCGAAGGAACAGCAGGACGAATGTGGGCACATTGAACGTGCGTCGCACCCCGCCGATGTTGAACCGCGAGCTTTCCTCCTCCAGCTCACGCCATTGCGCTTCCGCCCTCCCAAACGGTAGCTGAAGCAGCGCCAACAAGCGTCCGCTCCGATTGGGAACGTTACGGCCATCAACCTGCAACACGTCGCGAACGCCCACCCACCGTTTGTCGTCGGTGGGAAGTTTCACGATCGCAAAATCTGAAAAGAGACGGCGGCGTCCTGCGAGGTGTGTGGCTCGGCCACCCGCGTGGTCCGGATTGAACGCTCGTTGTCGGTAGTCCTCCTGACCAATGACCACCGACATCTGACGCTCATAGTTCTCAACGTACAGAGCGACGAGCGACAGAATCGGAAGTCCGGCTTTCGAGCCCTGCAGGTTGGCGAGGCATGGCTTCACAGCTGCAGAGAAGCCGACAAGGCAGACAACTGCGTAGAGGCGCAGCGAGGTGTCAGTAGCTCTGCTCACGATTCAGCCCATCGACCGCGAGGCTCTCAAGCACCGTCAAATCCTCACGTTCGACTTGAGGCGCTCAGATCTGCCGAACCGCGCGCACACGGCGGGGAAAGTCTTTGTCGTCGTAGTGCTGCCGCCCGGCGTCGGCGAAGTCGATGTGATGCGCCATGTCCGCGGTCGCCTGCGTGGACGCCCAGTAGCTGACGTTGTCCCGCGCTCCGGCCTCGGCGAAGCGACCGATGCCCGCCGCCTTGAGGTTCGGATACATGAGTGCAAGCTCGTCTCGAGACGGCAGGAACCAGCCGCGCACGCCGTTGACGGAGAGGTTCGCGCATAGCGCAGCAGCGGCGGACGCATCGTCGCACGAGGCGAGGATGTCTGCGGTGTTCTGCTTGCCGGCGCCGATGTTCGTGCCGCGCGCGCCCGGGATCTCGCGCCGGAAGCATGCCCACGGCGCGCCGGCGCTCTGGTCGAGCGGCGCCGCCTCGAGATACCGCCAGCCGTCGCGCGCGTAGTGCGGGTTCTCGTAGAAGATGAATCCGCCGGCCGGACCCACATCGCCGACGGCAAACCCCGACGTCGGCAACCACACCGTCATCTCCGCGGCGCCACGATTGGCCCACAGGTGATACGGGATCAGCTCGAGCGGTCGTTCGACGGTGGGGTGAACGAGCGACGCCCCCGTGACCCGAATGACCGTCGCGCCACCGAAGAGGGCCTTACCCGCTTCCGTCGTCAACGGATTGTTGCGATCGACAGCGACATCGAGAACCGGACCGCCTGCATCGTGTCCCTCGAGGCAATAGACGATCGGCCCGCGCTCAATCGTTGTGCGGTGACTCAGCTCGCGCACGTGATCGTCGGCAACGACGCGCCGAACCGCCATCGGAAAGTCCAGTTCGAGAACGTCGCCGTTCTTCCACGTGCGACCCAGCGACACGTACCCATCGTCACCGACTCGTGCGTCGAGCGGCGCGCCGTTCAGGCGCACTGTGGCGCCCGCATCACTCTTGCCAGAGGCATTGGCGTCGCGATAGAGACCACCCCACACCGGCTGTTGCCGGGCCCAGCCAGGGATTCGCAGCTTGAGCGTCGCACGCACCTCGCCGTGGGACGACAATTCGATCGTCGAACGTCCGTTCCACGGCATCCCGCTCGTCATCGACAGACCAAGCGTGTTCTCGCCGACACGGAGCGACGTCTCGCTCGAGGCGTACAGGTTCACGTAGATGACACCGTGGTCGTCGTGCGCGTACATCAAGCCCGGCATGCCGGCGAGGAAGCGGACGAGGTTTGGCGGGCAGCACTCGAGCGAGGCGTGTTGCCACCGCGTGTCGCGGCCGTCGCCCGCGCTCGCGAGGCGGTTGACGTAGAAGAACCGGTCACCAGTTGCCGCGACACCCGACAGCGCGTTGTTGTACATGCCACGCTCCATCACATCGATGTAGCGGCTATCGCCGGTCGCGAGAAACAGCCGGTGATTCAGCGTGGTGAACATCAGGACGGCGCACGTTTCCGAGTACGCGGAAATATTCGGCAGCACGTAAGGCTCGCCGAATCCTTCGTTGCCGGTCGAACCCACGCCACCGGTGACGTACATCTTGCGCGTGACGATGTCCGTCCACATTCGCTCGGCCGCATCGAAGTACTCATGCAACCCAGTCAGCACGCCGACGTCGACCATCGACACGAGCAGCGTCACGCAGTTCACAGCATGCCCGACGGCCTCCGTCTGCTCGAGCACCGGTCGGTACGACTGGTTGTGGCGGCTGCGGGCGGTCGAATTCTCGAGACCGCGAATGTCGAGATAGTGCTTGGCCAGATCGAGATGCCTGCGATCACGCGTCGCGCGATAGAGCTGCAGACAGTTGATGGCGTCGCGTTCACCGCCCGAGAACGGCGGGTCGTTCTTGACGAAGTCGTCGTAAATCTGCCCCGCTGTCTCGATCGCCGGGTCGAGGAGGTCACGCTGCCCTGTCGTGAAATACCGCGTCGCGGCGGCCTCGAATCCCAGGTTGCTGCGCGTCGGGCGCGTGTGCAATTGCGCGATGCGAGCCTCGACACGCTCGTTCAGATCCGGATTCGCGTGCGTTTTGAGCGAGAGCATCGCAGCCTCGAGCACGTTGCCGCGAAATCCGTTTTCGATTTCGCTGAGTTTCGCGACTTCGAGAGGGATCGTCACGCTCGCGTTGAGGTCAACCTTCGGCCGCCAGAATTGATCGGTCAGCGTCACCGCCGAGTACGGCTGCGGCTGGATCGGGTAATCAGCGGGCGTGTACGGAACGCTGGAAATACGGATGTCACGCGCCACGGTCGACTGACGCGCCGCCAGCGGCGTGGAGACCGCCAGACCGATGGCGGGTGCAGCCTTGAGGAATTCCCGGCGCTTCATGATCGTTCACCTATCGCGAGGCGGCAGCGTCATTTCCGACGCCCCCCTCTCGGAGTATATGCCGCGGTCCCGGCAGCCAGCCGCCGATGTCCTGGTGCCCGACGCGAATCGTCGACCGTCCCTGCCGGAGATGATCGAGACGACGCCGTAACCAGGCGTCGATGCGGCCGGCAAACTCCGGCACGATCTCGGTCGCCGCTTGCGCCCATCCCGTCATGAGCTCGGTCTGAAGCGCCTGCATCGAGGCGGGCAGACTCCAGTCGCTTGCCTCTTGAACGAGCTCGTAACCATGTTTCGCGAATGCCTGATATGCATGCCCGACGGCGTCGGGTCCGGCGGCCCTCCCGAAGCCTTTGTCGTTTCGCCGCTGGTGCATGTTGAACAACTCGAGGATCAGATCGTCGTCCGGGTCAGGCGGCGTGCATGCCGATCGACCGTCGTACGTCAGTGCGAAAAGCACCGCCGCGCCAGATTCGCGACAGGCGGCGGCCAGGCGTTCGAGCCATTCCGTGGACACGAGATCGAGAAGCGCGGATGCCGTCACCAGGTGAGCACCCGCGAGCAGCGAACCGTCGATGCTCCCAAGCTCGGCGCGCCGCGTGGCAACGCCGTCCGGAACGCCTGTCATCAGATCGTCGTCGCGATCGACCGCCGTCCATCGCTGCGCGCCAGCGAGCCGCTTCGAAAGATATCTGATGTTCGATCCGGTCCCTGCGCCGAGATCCACAATCGTCAGCGGCCGAGCCGCAGGCAGCGCTGTTATGACGGCGCTCGTGACGCCTTCCGATCGCGCGGCTTCGTCAGACGCTTCGCGGAGCGCAAGCCATCCGGCAAGTTCGCTAGCCACGCTGTTCGACACCCTCGATGACGACGGCCAACCGGCAAGCCGCGGTGTCCCAACCGACAAGCTGCTGCCTGACCGCCAGCGCACCATCGCGGACCCGCGCCCGCCAGGCCGCATCGCGTAACGCGCACGATAGCGCAGCCGCGAAGGCCCGGTCGTCTCCCGGCGGCACGACGGCGCCCGCCTCGGTGCCTACAAGCTGTGGAATCGCCCCCGTCCACGTTCCGATGACCGGAAGGCCGTGCGCCAGCGCCTGAGCAACCGCCATCCCGTAGGTCTCCCGAAGCGTTGCGGACACGAACAGATCCGCACGCATGAAACAGTCCTCCAGCGCGTCGCCGGTCAACTCACCGGTGAGCGTCACTCGTTCGCGCAGACGATCGTGGCCATCCAGCAGCGACCCGATCGCTTCGACGGTGGACAGATCCCGCGTCAGGCTGCCGACGCACGTCAGTGTCCACGCTTCGTCAAGGTTATCCGACAGCGCGCGCAGAAGCGTCGCGTGTCCCTTTCCCGGCGTCATCGCCGCCACGCACAGCAGATTCAAGCTGGAGCCGCCTGAACCGCGCGAGATCGGCATCCGATCGACGCCCGGCTCGACGACGGCGATTCGATGGTCCGGCACGCCGAGCGCAATCAGCGACTCGATCGTCGTCGCACCGGTCGCGACGACCACCGTCGCCGTTTGAAGCGCGCATCGTTCCGATGCGTCGAGGCGGCCGGCCGTGTCAGGCGTCAGTCCTGGCTCGAGGGCCAGCGGAAGGTGAATAAGCGGGATGAACCGAAGTCGATGCTCGTGTGAGCGGAGCACGTGTGGCATGGCACCGAAGGCCAGGCCGTCGATCACAACGGTCGAATCATCATCGAGTGCTGAAAGCACATCTGCAGCGCCAGCGAGATCGCCTTCGGACGGATACGGAAAGCTGTCGGCGAGCTCACGAACGTGGACGGACCATCCGCGTCGAACCAGCGCGTCGATCATGCGGCGGTTATAGATCGAGCCGCCGGTGACCGCATTCAAACGTCCAGCGACCAGGACAGCGAGCGACGGCATCTACGACGCCCGAATGGCGCCCTCATAGGACGCCGAGGCAACGTGCGACTCGTGCAAGGTGACGCGCAGCGACTGAACGTCTCCGGGCGGCCGACCGAGTTCGCCCGCCGCAATCGCCGCAGCCACTCGATCGAACACGACGCGAGAAAGAAATTCGGTCGTCGTGTTGTGCCCCTTGAACTCCGATTCGTCGTCCAGGTTTCGATAACTGAGAGACGCGAAGATGCTCTCGACGACCTGTTCGGCGCGACCAATATCGACAACGACTCCGTTGGCGTCGAGGGTCGGACTCCTGAATTCGACCTCCGCGACGTACGTGGCGCCGTGCAGTTTCTGCGCGGGACCAAACATTTCGCCCGTGAAGCTGTGGGCGATCATCATGTGGCCCTTCACCATCACGCTATACATGTCGGGAGACCCCCGTCGGCGTCGAGTAGCGGATCCGATGACAGAGCGCGACGCCGGCGCTCGACGCGAGCCGAGGCATGACGGTCGGCAGGTCCTCGAAATCGTTCTCGCCGCTGATGAGCACGTCCAGCACTTGATTCGAGAGAAGCGAAATCGCCATCGCCATCCGACGGCGCGTATCCCAACGCGGTGCCTGCGATGAAGGAACGCGACCCACCTGAGAGGATTTCACGCTGAGCCTGCGCGGATGAAAGCTTTGACCGAGCGGCAGACAGACATCCTGATCGCCATACCAGCTCAGGTCGACGATTGTGGCGTCCTGCGCCGCGGCGCTCAGCGCCAACCGCAATCCCGACGCCGTTCCGCTCGTGTGGATGACGAGGTCGTGATCGTCCGGGACGACGTCGGCGCTCGTGAACGCCACGCCGAGCGCAGACGCAATCCGTGCGCGGTCGCCGGCGATATCGATCAGCCGCACGGCGCAGCCGGGAATCCGACCCGCCAGCCATGCCGCGAGGCAGCCGACGACGCCTGCTCCGATGATGGCGATCCGATCGCCGATTCGCGGCGTGGCGTCCCAGAGTCCGTTGATCGCCGTCTCGAGGTTCGCGGCAAGGATCGCTCGCTCCGACGGCACGTCGTCCGGAAGCACGAACACCGCGTTCGCCGGCACCACGAATCGCGTCTGATGCGGGTGAAGGACGAACACGCGACGGCCGCGCAACCCGTCCGGCCCATCTTCGACCACGCCCACGCTCGAGTATCCGTACTTGACCGGGCCTGGAAACTCTCCGTCCTGAAACGGGCCGCGCATCCGTTGACGCTCGCTCTCCGGCACGCGTCCCGTGAACACGATCGACTCGGAGCCCCGGCTGACGCCGCTGAAGAGCGACCGAACCGTGACGTCGTCGGCGGCAGCAGACGGCAAGGGCGTCGGCCGGATTTCGCCGCGTCCGGGCGCGACGACCCAGAACGCGCGAGCGTCGTTCGAATGCACGGCCTTCATTCTGTCCGCGTTCGATGGCTTGATACAATCCGATCGTCCCTTGCTTTCAAGCCTCAGCCCCTTCTACCCTCTTAAATTCGCCGGACTGCTCGGGACCATCGCGTTCATCGCGGTCACGCGTCTCCGTGCCTTCCATCCGTACCCGCGCTTCGGTGCCGCCAATACCGTCACGTCGATTCGAGCAGCGCTCGTCGCCGTCGTCGGCGCCTTCATCGGCGAAACGCCGACCGATGCCCTCGCGTCGAGCGCCGTTGTCATCGCCACGATCGCGACGATGCTGGACGGCGTGGACGGATGGCTCGCCCGGCGAACCGCGATGTCGAGCGCGTTCGGCGCGCGCTTCGACATGGAAATCGACGCGCTCCTGATTCAGATTCTCTCGATCCTCGCGTGGCTCTATGGCAAGGCCGGGCCCTGGGTCCTTCTGTCGGGCCTGCTGCGCTACGCGTTCTGGGCGGCCGGTCTCGGCGTCGTCTGGATTCGCCAGCCGCTGTTTGCCAGCACGCGACGAAAGACCGTCTGCGTGGTGCAGATTGCCGGTTTGCTTGTCGCGCTCAGTCCTGTCGTGACGCCGCCGTGGAGCAATGCCGTCGCGGCCGCCGCGCTCGCGGCGCTCGGCTATTCGTTCCTCGTCGACACGTGGTGGTTGTGGCGTCGCCGTCAGACGGTCGAGAGCTTGTGACCGAGCTTCTCTTTCTTCGTCCGAAGGTACCCGCGGGACAGGTCCGATGCGGCGACCTCGAGCGGCAGGAGCTCGGTGACCGGCAGTCCGTGGCTCTCGATCCCTGCCTTCTTCTTCGGATTGTTGGTGAGGAGCCTGACCGAGCGCACACCAAGATCCCGCAGAATCGCCACGCCGCCGCCGTACTCGCGCTCGTCGGCGCCAAAACCGAGGCGCTCGTTCGCTTCGACCGTGTCGTAGCCCTGTGACTGAAGCGCGTACGCGCGAATCTTGTTCGCAAGCCCGATGCCCCGGCCCTCCTGATTCAGATACACGAGGACGCCTCGGCCTTCAGCCGCAATCTGCTGCAGCGCGGCCTGCAGCTGTTCGCCGCAATCGCATTTGGCCGAGTGAAAGATGTCGCCGGTCAGGCAGCTCGAATGGAGCCGGACGAGGACGTCGTGGCCGTCGCCGAGCTCACCGCTGACGAGCGCCACGTGTGTCTCGCCGCCGCCGCGCTCGTAGACGTGAATCTTGAACTCGCCGTACTCTGTGGGTAGTGGGGCTGTTGCGACACGTTTCATGGACTATTTGATCGTAGGAGGCCGGTGCATCAGGTGTCAAACACGCGGATGACGGCGAGTACGCCCGAATCGAGCTGGCGTCGCGCCGCCGTTCTCGCAGGCGCGGTGTTCATCCTGAACGCCGCGGTGACGTTCGAAAACATCTGGCCGACGCCTGCCGTGACGTGGACCGGTGGCGCATCGGTCGAGTTGGCCGTCTGTCTCGTGGCGCTCGCCATCGCCGGGCGAAATCGTTCACGATCGTCGTCCACGGCATATCTCGGATGGTTGAGCGCGCTCTGGATTGTCATGGCGATCGGGCGATACGCCGAAGTCACCGCTCCGGCGCTCTACGGACGAGACGTCAATCTGTACTGGGACTTCCGGCTACTGCCCGACGTCGCCGCGATGATCACGCGCGTCGCGCCGTGGTGGCTGACGACGGCGGTGCTGCTGATCGTGGCGTTCGTGGTCGTCCTGTTGTTCAGGCTGTTCCGATGGTGTTTCCGGACCGTCAACGGCGCGATGACATCCGGGTCGGAACGGCGGGTGCTCATGCTCGCGAGCGCAGCCTGCGTTCTCGTTTTTGGCGTTCAGCTCATCACATCGCGCGTCGCCGTCGTCACGACGCCCGTGTCGGCGACCTATCTGCGGCAGGTTCGTCTCGTCGCCGATGGTCTCGGCGGATCGCGAACCATCCCGCCGAGTCCTTCGATGGACTCCAGCTTCGCGGCGATCCGCGGCGCAGACGTCTTCCTCGTATTCATCGAATCGTACGGTGCGGTGGCCGACCGGCCGGACGTCGCGTCCGCGCTCGAACCGGCACGCGCGCGCTTCGAGACCGACATCCATTCGACCGGCCGCGGCGCGGTGTCCGCGTACGTCGAATCGCCGACATTCGGAGGCTCGTCCTGGCTGGCACACATCAGCCTGCTCAGCGGAATCGAGATTCGGGATCCGGACTCGAATGCGCGTCTGATGACGCAGCACCGCGAAACGCTGGTGTCGACGTTCTCGCATCATGGCTACCGGACGATCGCCTTGATGCCCGGGTTGCGTCAGAAATGGCCGGAGGGCGCCTTCTATCGATTCGACGACATTTACGGAGCTGACCGCCTCGCCTACCGTGGCCCCGAGTTCGGATGGTTTGCGCTGCCCGATGAGTTCACGCTCGCGCAATTCGATCACCTCGAAGCGGCCGCTCCGCGGGGCCCGCGCTTCGTCGTGTTCCCCACCATCAGCACGCACTTTCCGTTCAGTCCGACGCCGCCGTATCAGTCCGACTGGTCGCGCATGCTTGATCAAAAGCCGTACGACGGCCCGGCGATCGTCCGGGCGTACGCGCGTCAGCCGGACTGGACCAATTTCACGCCGGGCTACATCGAAGCGATGTCGTACGACCTCGCCGTCCTGGGCGGCTACTTGAAGCAGCACGCCGATCGCGATCTGGTGATGATCCTGCTCGGCGATCATCAACCGCCGGCCGCTGTCAGCGGCGAAGGCGCGTCGTGGAACGTGCCGGTCCACATCGTCGCCAGCCGGCGGCCGCTCCTCGATGATTTTCTGCGGCTCGGATTTCAGGAAGGCGTGCACGCGCACGGCCCCTCCGTCGCGAAGATGCACGCGCTGGTTCCGCTGCTGCTGAAGGCGTTCGACGGCCATGAGTGAGGATGCACGTCAGCCGCGCAGCACGGTCGGCCTGTGCGCCACGTGCATCCACGCCGCGACGGTCACATCGTCGAAAGGGTCTGTGTTCTGGCTATGCCGACTTTCTGAGACGAATCCGGCGTTCAAGAAGTACCCCGCACTGCCCGTGATCGTGTGCGCCGGCTATGAACGCACGGCATAATGCTGCGATGGGAGTCGCCCGCCATCTCGGCATCCGCCTGAACGAATACGATGCCCGGATCCGCACCTTCATTCCCGACTACGAGGAGATGTTGACCGTCGCGGCGGACGCCGTGTCGCCCCGCGCGAAAACGATCGTCGATCTCGGGACGGGAACCGGCGCGCTGGCGAAGCGCTGTCTCGACGTTGCGACGCGAGCCCGCGTCGTCGGCATCGATGCGGACGCTGACGTTCTCGCGCTCGCCGCGCGGCGCCTGTCTGATCGGGCGACGCTGGTCGCGCAGTCATTTCTCCGTGCCGACTTGCCGGCGTGCGACGCCGCGGTCGCGTCCTTTGCGCTGCATCACATCAGGACGACAACCGCGAAGCGAAGTCTGTATCGGCGACTGCGGAAGGCGCTTCGGCCGGGCGCCCGCTTCATCAACGTCGACTGCTGTCCCGCGATCGATCGGCGAATTGCACGGCGCCAACACGACGCGTGGTACGCGCACGTCCGCCGCAGCTACTCGCCAAGGCAGTCACGGGCGCTGCTCGCGGCGTGGGCGAAGGAAGACGTCTACGTTCCGCTCGAAACGGAGATGAAGCTGCTGTCGGACGCCGGCTTCCGGTGTGAGGTTCTCTGGCGGCGCGCGGCGTTCGCCGTCGTCGCGGCGTCCCGCTGACGTTGGGTCAGGGGGCTTGAAGGAGTCGACGCAACTTGCGCTCGGCTGCATCGTCGGCCTCGACGCGGGTTTCGCCCGTGGCTTCGATGCCGAGCGGCTCGCTCGTCCCATTCCCCTGGGCTTCGTTGATCCGGGCTTTCCATCCCTCGCCGCAGGGCTCGGACAGAATCCAGAATTGCCGGCCGTTCAGCTCGAGTTGTCGTGACATGGTTACGAATCTCAGACTCGGGTTACAGTTTCGTCGATCGCCGGTTCCCTTACGAGGTCGATTTCACGCCCAACGATCACTGAATTCGACCTTTCGATCCTCTGCTGTCCGCCCAAAGGACACGACATTCTGCGGCGTTCGACTGTCAATCACAACACACGTGTCGGTTCGGCATCGCTCTTGCCGTAGGCCTGCAGCGACTACGGCTTTCTAGAGGACTGCGCGATGTGGAAGTGGTTGAACTGCTACCTGTCCGGGCGTCATGACTTCGGGATGTGGTGCGAGCCCGGCGCGATTTTCCTCCGCTGCGTTCATTGCGGAAAGCGGTCGAGCGGCTGGACGGTCGATCCCAAGACCGTCGTCCACCGCGCGCCGAGCGAGGCGCGTGGGCCGCAGCCGACCGCGGCGCTGGTCGTCGCCGCCCGATCGACGTCACGGATTCTCCCGTTCGAACGCGTCGGCGCGCGCTGAACGCCGTCGACGGGACCGGCGTTGACACGCCAAGTCGGCGCGATCACAATACGGTCCCGTGCCTGTTCCCCGTATCTCCAGAGAAGAATTGAAGCAGCGTCTCGACAGCACCGCGCCGCCGGTGGTGGTCGACGCGCGCCTGAAATATCCGTACGAGCACAGCACCGTGAAGCTGCCGGGCGCGATTCGATATACGCCCGATGGTCCGGCGCCGTCGTTACCTCGCGACCGCGACATCGTCGTCTACGACTCGGATCCGGACGAGCTCGCCAGCTCTCATGCGGCGGCCGCGCTGATCCGTCAGGGATACAACGTTGCCGCGCTCAAAGGCGGAATCGTCGAGTGGCTCGCGGCCAACCTGCCGACTGAGGCCAAGGAAGCGCCGAAGCAGGCGCCGCCGGCCGCAGGCGCGCTGAAGGGCTGATCACGTCCTCACTGCAGCGAACGCTCGAGCAGCTCTCGCTGCTGGCGATGATCCGTGGAGATGCCGCCGAGGAGGCGCTTCTCGCCGAAGCCCGAACGCTCGTCGCAGCCCTCGACATCGCAAACGACGCCGACCTCGGCCACCTCTTCGACGCACCGTCACCGCCCGGCGATCCAGCAGTCATGAAACGGCTCCGGCAGATGTACGAAGCTGGAGGCTGGGTCCTCGTGGAGTCGACGCTCGCCGACCTCCCCGCCGATCTCAGATGGCTCTACGAATCCGGCGCGGTCACGCTCGAGCAGCTCGCTGCCCTTCACCACGCGCACGGCGTGACGACGTCGGCGGACCTCGCGGCGATCCTCCAGGATGGCCGCCTGAACACCGTCTCCGGATTCGACGCGGCGACCGAGTCGTCCATTGCGGGCGCGCTGCCGACGCTCCGATCGTCGATTCCCCGGATTCCGCTGGGCCGAGCCGTGTCGATCGCCGAGCCGATCCTGGATCGTCTTCGCCGTGCGCACGGCACGCTCTGGGCCTCCACAACCGGGTCGCTGCGCCGCGGACAGGACATGGTCGGCGACATCGAGCTTCTCGCGTCGACGACGGCGGCCGATGACGGGATCGCGGCGGTGCTCGACGACCGCGATGTCGTGCGAACGCTGCATCGGGGCGCGGATCGCGTATACGTCCGCGTCGATCGCACGCAGGTCGGCGTCCGGATGACCACGGCCGAACGCGCCGGCATCGATCTGCTGCGGCTCACCGGCTCTGCCCAACATCTCGACGCGCTTCGCCTCTATGCCGCGGAAAAGGGATTTCAGCTCACAGCGGCCGGGCTGATCGTTTCGCCGACGACGACCGTCGCAACATCCGAGGAGGACATCTACGACGCCCTTGGCTTGCCGTTCATCCCACCCGAGGTTCGCGAAGGCGACGACGAGATTGACGCGGCCAGCCGCGGCTCGCTGCCGGCATTGGTCGCGCGAGCGGACATCCGCGGCGACCTGCACATGCACACGGTCTGGAGCGATGGCCGCGACTCCGTCGAAGCCATGGTCCTTTCGTGCAAGACGCTCGGGTATCAGTACATGGCCATCACCGATCATTCGCCGAGCTCTGCGGCCGTCCGCAACCTGACCGTTGACGACGTCAGCAAGCAGGCGGACGAGATCGCGCGGCTGCGCGAGGCCAATCCTGAGATCGTGATCCTGCACGGCTGCGAGGTGGACATCCTCGAAGACGGCCGGCTGGATTTTCCTGACCGGGTGCTCGAGCGCTTCGACGTCGTGCTCGCCTCGCTCCACGAGCGCGCCGGGCACGCGCGGGACCGCTTGATGAAGCGCTACGCCTCGGCGATGAAGCATCCGCTCGTCACGACCATCACTCACCCGACGAACAGGATGGTCCCCAACCGGCCGGGCTACGATCTCGACTACGATCGCCTGTTCGAGATGGCCACCGAAACGAACACCGTCGTCGAGATCGACGGATCGCCGTCGCATCTCGATCTCGACGGCGCGCTCGCCCGGCGCGCGATCGCGCGCGGCGCGGTCGTGGCGATCGACAGCGACTGCCATCGCGCCGATATGCTCCAGCGCCAGATGGACCTCGGCATCGTCATGGCGCGCCGCGGATGGGTCGAGCCACGGCACGTGCTGAACACGAGATCACTCGACGACGTCCGTGGGCACATCGCACGAAAACGCTCGGGGCGCTGACGACGCGCACGCGTCGGGCCGTTGGACGATCGCCGCGGCCGTGCTCGTCGCAGTCGCCGCGTTCGTGCTGTATTGGACGACGCTTTTGCCGGGCGTCGATCTGGGTGACAGCGGCTCCATCCAGACGACCGTCGGATCGACGCTTCTGACGCCGCGCAACGGATATCCGCTCTACTTCGCGATCGGCGGAGCCGCACTCGCGATCACCCACGACTCGCCGGCCCGCACGATGAATCTCGTCTCGGCGACGGAAGCGGCGGCCGCCTGCGGACTCTTCGTCATCGTCGCCACGGAGTTGGCCGGATCACTCATTGCGGCAATTGGCGCGGCCTCGCTCTTCGCCGTGTCGTACACGTTCTGGAGTCAATCGGTCACCGCGGAAGTTTACGCACTGCACATCTCGTTCGTGCTCGCGTGCCTCTGGCTTCTGCTCCGATGGGCTGAAAAACCGACGACCGCCCGTCTGGCGGCGTTCTTCGCCTGTTACGCGCTCGGCTTCGGCAATCACCTGTCGATGATCCTGCTGGCGCCCGGCTTCGTGGCGTTCCTCTTTCTTTCAGAGCCGAACGGCTGGCGTGCGATGTTCCGGCCTCGCGTCATCGCGCTGGCGGTTGGGCTCGCTCTCCTCGGCGCGTGCCAGTACTTGTGGAATGTCCGGACGCTCTGGTTCCTGCCGCAGCCGCCGCAGTCGATCGGCGAAGCAGTCAGGACATTCTGGTTCGACGTCACCAAATCCGACTGGCGCGAGACGATGGTGATGAACGTGCCCGAGTCGTTGCTGAAGGATCACCTGGCGATGTACTGGTTCGATCTTCGGCAGCAGTTCGGCATCGCGGCGATAGCGCTGGCCGTCGCCGGCGCGGTCGCCATCGCCAGGAGGCATCCGCGTCGCGCGCTGCTGCTCGCACTCCTCTATCTCGTCAACGCCGCGTTCGCCTTCGGCTACAACGTCGGCGACACACACGTCTTTTACTTACCGTCGCACCTCATCGTCGCGCTGCTCGCCGGCATCGGAGCAGCGTCGATTCCTTTGTTCGTGAATAGCTCGAGGCGTTGGCTCGCGACCGCGGCGTCGATCGTTCTTCTCGCGTATGCCGTCGCGCGTGGCTACGAGGATTTCCCGGCTCTCGACCGCAGTCATGATGAACGCGCGGCGACGGCGCTCGACAGGCTCACTGCGGATCTCGACGACCGGCGGTCGATCTTCGTCGTCGATCTGAACTGGCAGCTGGCGAACGGGTTGTCGTACTACAGCTCCGTCGCCACTCCCCAGGTCGCCGTTGTTCGCGCGAGGGACGTGCTTCTCTACGCGCCCGCCCTCATCGAATCCAATGAGACAGCGGGCCGGCGGATCGTCACAAATGCTGCCGCAACGCGATTGCTGAACGCGGCATACGGTCCGCTGCTGCACACGTCGCCGTCGGAACCGACGCCGACCTTGATCGACGTCATTCGGCGGCTCGCTCCCGGAACGAGGTACGCCCTGGCGATCCTCAAGCCGACGCGCGACTTCACGCTGGACCGGGATGAACTGCGCGAGTCATTGGCGGTGTTGTCCGGCGGCGCCGCGGTCAGCGTCCCGACGTCGGATTACGCCGCGATCCTCGGCAGCGTCGGACGCGCGCCGGACTTTGTGCAGCAAGCGCCGTATCCGTTCACTGGCCGCTTTTCTGCGCAAGGCTCGTCGATCCAGGTGCGAATGGAGTCCTGGCTGTCCGCGGACACGATTCGGCGGATGGGGTTCGGCCACATCATTGTGAACCGTCAGCACACGCTGATCGTGGAACGCGGCGTGAGCTTCGCGACGTTCGACGACGCAGGCACGCCGACGCAGACAGCGTACTTTGCGGGCCTGTTCGCGCCGATCGAGCGCGACCTCGTCAGTTTGCGGTAGCGATGGCTCAGCCTGGCCCGCCACGTGCTATGGTGATTTTCATGAGCTCCCGTGTGGCGGCCGCCGCCCTCCTGCTCGCAGGAACGTTCGCCCTGACGGGGAGCGCCGCCGAACCCACAGCCGTTGAGCTGGCGCAGTCCATTCAGAAGAAGATCGACGGGATCCACGACTTTTCCTGCGACTTCATCCACGCCTACGAAGGTGGCGTCCTGAAGAAGCAGGTGACGGAGCGCGGGCATCTTCTCGTAAAGAAACCGGGCAAGATGCGCTGGGAGTACACGTCTCCGGAGTCCAAGACTTTCGTCTCCGACGGTGTGAAGCTCTATTCGTACGTCCCCGCTGACAAGCAGGTGGTCGTCTCGCCCGTCCCACCGGACGACGAAGCGACGACGGCGACGATGTTCCTGGCCGGCAAAGGGAGCCTGACGAGGGATTTCACGCCCTCGATCGTCGAAGTCCCCCCGGGCATGCCGGCCGGCACGAAGGCGCTGAAACTCGTCCCGAAATTCCGTCAGCGGGATTACGATTGGCTCATGCTGGTGGTCGACCCGGGGACGCTCGCCATCCGGGGCCTTGTGACCGTCGATGCCCAGGGCGGCCGATCCAGCTTTTCCTTTGTGAATCTGAAGGAAAATCTGAACCTGGCCGATAAGGACTTCGAGTTCAAGATTCCTCGTGGTGTCGATGTCGTCAGCACTGGTAGTCGTTTCTGATCGCCGCACGGCGCGCGTCGCCGCGCTGGGCCTCCTCTGCCTGCTCGCGGGCGGCTGCGCCACCACGAGCACGATGCATCGGGCTGAAGCCGCGGAACAGCGTCAGGACTACGACCTCGCAGTCGTCGAGTACACCAACGCCGTCCGCCTCGATCCCGACAACTCCGGCGCCCGCCAGGCGCTCGAACGCTCGAAGCTGCGCGCCTCGCAGGATCACTTCAACAAGGGCCGACGCTATGCGGCAACCGGCAAGTACGACATGGCGCTCGCCGAGTACGAAGTCGCGTCCGAGCTGAATCCCGGCAACGGCCAGCTCGACGAGGAACTCCGCTCGACGCGAAACAAGCTGCGCGCCAAGGTCGCGGTCGCCCGCGAGGGCAAGACGGAGCTGGAGACGATCATCGACCGCGCGCGCAACCTGCCGCCGCCCGGGCTCGATATTCCGCAGGACGTCAAGATGCCGGCGACGCTGACGTTCCGCGACGCGAACAGCCGCGAGGTCTTCACGGCGATTGCCCGCTTCGCGAACATCAGCCTGATCTTCGACACGACCTTCCGCGATGCGCCGGTCACCGTCGATCTCCGCAATGCGTCGCTCGACGATGCGCTCAACACCGTCTCGGGCGCGACGCGTACCTTCTTCCGCGTCACCGCGCCGAAGACGATCATCGTCATTCCCGATACGCCCGCGAAGCGCCGCGAGTACGAGGAAGAGGTCGTCCGGACGTTTTACCTGAGCAACGCGGACCTGAAGGAAACGATGGACCTGCTGCGGCTCGTCCTCGACGCGCGCCGCATCTCACCGACGACGGCGACCAACGCGCTGACGATCAAGGACACGCCGGAGCGCATCGCGGCGGCCGCGAGGGTCCTGTCCGCCATCGACAAGGCGCGGCCGGAAATCATCATCGACGTCGAGCTGCTCGAGGTGGACCGCACGAAGCTCTCGGAGTACGGCCTGCAGATCGCGTCGGCGAATTCGCCAGGCATCAACGGCTCGGTCTCGGTGGCGGCCGACAGCGCGGGCAACGTCACGCTGCAGACGCTCCGGAACCTCACCGCGTCCGACATCCTGCTGACGAATCTGCCGTCGCTCTACTACCGGCTGCTCAAGAGCGACTCGAACACGCGCACGCTGGCCAATCCGCAGCTGCGGACGTCGGACGGCGCGGCCGCGACGGCGCGTTTCGGCGATCGCGTACCGGTGCCGGTGACGACCTTCGCGCCGATCGCGACCGGTGGTACGCCGCAGCAGCCGATCACGTCGTTCAACTACGAGAACATCGGCGTGAACATCGACATCACGCCGCGCACGCATCACGACGACGACGTATCGCTGAACCTGAATGTCTCCGTCACGAACATCTCGGGCACCGGCTTCGCGGGCCTGCCGACCTTCGGCAACCGCGAGATCAAGACCGTCATCCGGCTGCGCGACGGCGAGACGAACATGCTGGCGGGGTTGATTCGGGACGAAGAGCGGAACGCGCTGGACGGGGTTCCCGGCTTGAGCGACATCCCGCTCGTCGGACGTCTCTTCGGCCACACCACGAAGTCGTCGACGCAGACGGACGTCATCCTCACGCTGACGCCGCACATCATCCGCGTGCTGGATCTGAACGAAGCCGATCTGCGGCCATTCCGCGTCGGGCGCGACTCGCTCGCACCGATCGCCGACCTGCCGGCGCTCGAACCGCCGCGTCCGCAGGAACCGCCGAAGGAAGAACCCGTCCCGCCGAAGAAGCCCGGCGGCGGACGCTACTAGGACACCTTCGCGACCTTCGCGCCCAGTCCCTGCAGCCGCTCGACCAGCTTGGCGTAGCCGCGCTCGACGGTTTCGAGCGGCGCCAGGCGGCTCTGGCCCTCCGCCGCGAGACCGGCCGCAATCAGTGCCATGCCCGACCGCAGGTCGCGGCTGTCCAGCGGACGCCCGCGCAGTCGCCGCGGTCCCGTGACGATGATGCGATGCGGGTCGCAGAGAAAAAGGTCCGCGCGCATCGCGCTCATCTGCTCGAGCGCAAACAGGCGCAATTCGTACAGCCAGTCGTGGACGAGCGTCTGACCTTCAGCCTGCGTCGCGAGCACGGTTACGAGGCTCACCAGATCGCTCGGGAATCCGGGCCAGAGCCCTGTGGTGATGCGACCGGCGGCTCTCGGCTTCGATTGCTCGACGCGAAAAAGATCCGCGTCCATGGAGCACTCGATGTTCAAGCGCTTGAGGACAGCGCCGGCGATCTCCATGTCTTCCGCGCGTGCGCCTGACACCTCGATTTCGCCGCCCGTCACGGCGGCGACGACGGCCCAGCTGCCGGCCTCGATGTAGTCGCCCCACAGCGTGTGCTCGACGCCATGGAGCTTGCCGCCGCCTTCAACCCGAATCGTGGACGTCCCTTCCCCGCTGATGCCGACGCCCATCTTCCGGAGAAACAGGCACAGTTCGACGACGTGCGGCTCGCACGCCGCGTGGCGAATCTCGGTGACGCCCGGCGCGCTCGCCGCGGCGAGCAGCGCCGTCTCGGTGCCGGTGACCGACGCTTCGTAGAGATACATCGACGCCGGCTTGAGACCGTCCGGCGCCTCGAGCACATGTCCCGAGCCAGCCACGACGCGCGCGCCCATCGCCTGCAGCGCGTCGAGATGCGTCGAGATCGTGCGCCGGGCCGGGAAATCGCCGCCGGGCGGCGCGAGGTGCGCGCGTCCGCGCCGCGCGAGCAGCGGACCGAGGAGCAGCACCGATCCTCGCAACCGTCCGACGAGCGCGCCGTCAGGCTCGTCCTTGACGACGTCCAGGCATTGAATGCGCAGCGTCGTGCCGCCGATGCCTTCGACGCTCGCGCCGAGGTCGAGCAGCAGCCGCGCCATGACCTCGACGTCGCTGATGCGCGGCACGTTGGTCAGCACGCACGGTTCGCTCGTCAGCAGGCACGCGGCCAGCAGCGGCAGCGCCGAGTTCTTGTTGCCTTCGACGGACACGGCTCCGGACAGCCGCTGCCCGCCTTCAATGACCAGTGTGGACATGCGCGATCACCATTCGCCGAGATAGACGATCTCTTCCCGCAGGACGACGCCGAACTGCTCGGAGACGTCGTGGCGGCACCGTTCGATCAGCGCGCGGATCTCCGCCGCTGTCGCCCGGCCTTCGTTGACGATGAAATTGCCGTGGGTCGGCGACACGCGCGCGTCGCCGATGCCGTGTCCCTTCAGGCCCGCGCGATCGACGAGGGCGCCGGCCGACCATGGGATGCCGTCCGGCACGCGATCCTGTCCCCGCTGCGGATTTTGAAATACGCATCCTGCGCTCGGCGAATCGAGCGGCTGCGTCCGCTTGCGAAAGGCCAGCGACTCGCGGGCCGTCGCCCGGAGCGCGGCGGGATCGCCGCGCGACACGCGAAAGTCCGCTGACAGGAGAATCTCGCCGGTCCGCTGCAAGCGGCTCCGATCGTATGCGAACTCCATCGCGTCCACCGGGACGGTTTGCGTCTCGCCGTCGCGACTCGCGAGCCGCACGCCGGCGATCAATTCGCTGATCAGTCGCCCACCGAAATGCGCGTTGCCCATGACTGCTCCGCCGACGGTTCCGGGCGTCCCGGCCCAGGCCTCGAGCCCGGCGCGTCCGTGCATGATCGTCCATCGCACGAGGCCGTTGATCGTGACCGCGGCGTCCGCTCGTATCGAGCCCTCGTCCACATCCGCGACGATACCGAATCGCGGTCGAATCACCACTCCTCGAATCCCGGCGTCCGCGATCAGCACATTCGATCCGCCGCCCAGCATCGTCACCGGCCGGCCGCTGCGGGCGGCGAGACGAAGCGCAAGGACGATCTCATCCGCGCTGCGGGTTTCGACGAGCCAGTCCGCCGGCCCACCGACGCGAAACGTCGTCAGCGGCGCGAGGGGCGCGTCGTTCCGAGCGCGCTCGCCGAAACTCTCTTTCAACGCTGCTGCGAGATCGATCACGCGGACTCCACGCGAAGGAGCGACTGCTCCTGCGCGATCAGCGCCGCGAGCGCTTCGCGTGGCGACGACACGACGAAGCTGAGCGAGTCGCCGGGCGCAAGCTGCGCCGCGATCGCAAGGTCCGCCGCGATCGCCGTCGCGATCTTTGCGTAGCCGCCGGTCGTCTGGCGGTCGGCCATCAGCAGAATCGGCTGCCCGGATGCTGGCACCTGAAGGACGCCGAGCGGCGTCGCGTCCGAGATCACGTCGGCGCTGAGTCGATGTTTGAGGATCGGCCCGGCGAGTCGAAATCCCATGCGATCCGAGTTCTGCTGGATGACGTACGGCGCGGACTGCAGCACGTCGAGAGCGTCGGCGGCAAACCGATCCGCCTGCGGGCCCGGCAGGACGCGGACGCGAGCGGGACCGTTGGGAACGGTCGAAATCCGGTCGCCTGTCGATCGTCCAGTCCGGCCGTCCGCCGGAATCGGACCGAGCGGCAGCCGATCGCCGGCGCGCACGGGCCTTCCTTCGAAGCCGCCCATGCCGCTGATGACGTGTGTCGAGCGACTGCCCAGAAGTTTCGGCACGTCGATGCCGCCGGAGATCGCGAGGTATGCGCGCGCGCCGCGATTGCGCGCGCCGAACCGGAGCCGTCCGCCGGCGCCGACGAGAAACGCGCCAAGCGTCGACGCGGTCGACCTCGGCTTGTCGTCAACCGTCAGCGCGAATTCTGCGCCGGCGACCGCAACGACGCGCTCGTCCTCGAATTCCAGTTCCGGGCCGAGCAGCGTGATCTCGAGCAGCGCGGCGTCGCGATCGTTGCCGACCAGCGCATTGGCGAGGCGATGCGACACGGGATCCATCGGGCCGGCCACGGGAACCCCGCGGGACTGAAATCCCCAGCGTCCCAGGTCCTGGACGGTCGTGAGCATTCCCGGCTTGATTACGACGAGCGCCACGCGTCGTACTCCTCGCGGGAAATTCCGTAGAACTCGACCGCGTCGCCGGCCTTCATGAGAAACGGATCGGCGCGATTGGGATCGAATGGTTTGACCGGCGTCCTGCCGAGCAGGCGCCATCCGCCCGGCGTCTCCGCCGGATACACGCCTGTCTGTCCGCCGGCGACGCCGACCGAGCCCGCCGGCACCTTCAGGCGCGGCGTCTCGCGACGCGGCATCGCAATCCGCTCGTCGACGATGCCGAGATATGCGAAACCGGCGACGAATCCGAGCATGAACACGCGATAGACGCCTGACGTATGCGTCCGGACGACATCGTCCTCCGACATGCCGGCGAATCGCGCCACCTCGGACAAGTCCGGCCCGAGATCGCCACCGTAACACACGGGGATGCGGACGCGACTCGCCTTCTCGGCCGGCGTCGTCTGCGTGGAGTGAGACTCGCGTTCGATGGCGGCGACCAGACCGTCGTAGTCCACGCGCAGCGGATCGTAGTGAACCGCCACCGATCGATAGGTCGCGACGACGTCGCGCACGCCTCTGAACTGGCCACGCATGACGGCTTCTGCGAGCGCGATGGTCCTGGCATTCACGAGAGGATCGATCCGCTCCTCGAGCTCGACGACGAGAACCGAGTCGCCGGCCGGGACGATCGTCGCAATCACGCGAGCGCCTTCAGCAGCTTCTGATGGATGCCTTCGAAGCCGCCGTTCGACATCACGACGACCAGATCGCCGGATCGATGCTCGCGCGAGATCGTGCTCACGATCTCGTTCACCGACGCGGGCGCGCGCGCGGACTGTCCACGGCACTGCAGATCGGCAACGAGTTGCGGAACGGACAGCCGCTCCGCTTCCGGCAGCTTCGAGCGGAAGATGGGAGCGATTAAGACTTCATCAGCGGGCGCAAACGCCTTGGCAAAATCGTCCTGAAACACGCGACGGCACGACGACGCCGATCGCGGTTCGAACACGGCCCAGATGCGGGCATCCGCGTTCGACGCCCGCAATCCCGCGAGCGTTTCGGCGACAGCGGTCGGATGGTGGGCAAAGTCGTCGTAGACCGTGACGCCATCCGCCTGACCGACGACCTCGAGCCGTCGCTTGACGCCGGCGAACGTCCGCAGCCCATCGGCGATCCGTTCGACGCTCACACCGACTTCGGTCGCGACGGCGATCGCGACCGTTGCGTTGCGAACGTTGTGCAGACCGATGAGCGGCATGTCGAACACGCCGAAGGGCGTTCCTGATCGCCGCACCTTGAATCTGGTGCCCAGCGGTGTCGCTTCCACGTCGTGCGCCTGCCACTCCGCATTGGCAGCCGTCCCGAACGTCTGGACGCGCGACACGGCGTCGGGGACGAGGGCGCGTGCACCCGCGCTGTCCACGCCGACGAGAAGCAGACCCTTCCGCGGCACGAGCCGCACCAGCCGGCGAAATGCCAGCGAGACAGCATCGAAGTCGGCATAGATGTCCGCGTGATCGAATTCGACGTTGTTGACGACGGCGATGTCGGGCAGGTACTTGAGAAACTTTGCCGTCTTGTCGAAGAACGCGCTGTCGTACTCGTCGCCCTCGATGACGAAGTCACGGCCGCTCCCGAGGCGATAGCTCGAGCCGTGCTCGCCGAGATTTCCAGCAATGCCGCCGACGAGCACGCTCGGATCCAGCCCTGCGTGAACGAGCAGCCACCCGGTCAACGACGTCGTCGTCGTCTTTCCGTGCGTCCCCGCGATGACGATCGAGCGGGCGCCCCAGAGAAAGTGTTCGCGGATCGCTTCCGGCAGCGAACAGAACCGGATTTTTCGATCGAGAACCTCTTCGAGCTCCGCGTTGCCGCGTGAGATGGCGTTGCCGACGACCACGAGGGTGATGTCGCCGGTGATGTGCTCGGCCGAGTAGCCGCTGAAGGCTCGAATCCCTTCGGACTCGAGGAAGTCGCTCATCGGGGGATACACGTCCTGGTCCGATCCCTGGACGTAGAAGCCCTTCCGCTTGAGCATCGCCGCCAGCGTCGCCATCGCCGTGCCGCACACACCGATCAGATGAATCGTTTCTGCCACGTCAGCCCGCCTCGACCGCGCTCTCCTCGACGATCAGCGCCGGATGTGCCCCGCCGACGACGCGACAACGGACGCCGAGCGGCAGGGTCACCGGCGCACCGACGGTATGGCCCGAAGGAAACCCGAACAGGACCGGACCGGGAAAATCAGCGAACAGATCCGCCATGACCGCCCGTGCCGTCGGCTCTCCCGACGGCTCGTCGCAGTCGCGAAGCTCGCCGATGACGATCGCCGCAGCCTTCGCCAGGATGCCGGCTTGGGTGAGTTGCGTCACGATGCGATCGAGGCGATACGGCCGCTCGCCGACTTCCTCGAGAAAGAGCACGTGTCCGGTTGGCGGCGAGAAGGCGAACGGCGTTCCGAACGACGCAACCAACTGCGTCATCGTGCCGCCAAAGATGAGCCCGCGCACGTCACCGGGCCGGAACGACTCGAGCTTCGGCGCGGCAAGCTCGCCTAGCGGCTGCGCCCGCGTGAGCGCGTTCAGAAACGACGACCGATCGTAGCCGTCGACACCGCGCGCCAGCCGTCCAGCGAGCATCGGCCCGTGAAACGCGACGAGATCGCAGCGCAGCGTGAGAAACGTGAGCACCGCGGTCAGGTCGCTGTAGCCGATGAAGGGCTTGCGGGCGGCCCGTGCGTCTGACGGGTCGACGAGCGGCAGGACCTGGGCGCTGCCGTATCCGCCGCGGACGGCGATGATGCCGGCGATGGTCGGATCGCGCCACGCCTTCGTCAGGGCGGCGGCACGCGTCTCCGCGGGTCCAGCCAGATAGCGGCGACGCTCGAACACCGACTCGTCGAACACCGCCTCGAAACCGAGGCGGTGAATCTCCTCCACGCCGAGGTCGAATTCTTCGCGCTTGAACGTGCTGGCGGGAGCGACGATGGCGAGGCGGTCGCCGGAAACGAGCGCGCGCGGTTTCCGCATCACAGGAACTGGGTCATTTCGTCGGCGATCGCGCGATGCTCGTCGCGTCCGATGGCCGCGCGCAGCGCCTTCGCCTGCAGCGGACGACGGCCGGCCGCGCCGGTCAGAAACCGCTCCTTCGCCCGCTGCTGCCGCTGCAGCGCTTCGTCGACGCGGGTGAACGGCAGGTCGCCGCTCTCGACCGCGTGAACGATCGCCTCGAGCGCGGCCGCCTGCACCTCGTGATTGCCGCTGCAGATGAGGACGCCGTCGCATCCGGCTTTGAGCGACGCGACGGCGGCAGCCGGCACGGGATATTGATTCGCGATCGCCTTCATCTCGAGATCGTCGCTCAGGATGACGCCTTCGTACCCGAGCTCTTTCCGCAGGATGTCGTGGACGATCCGGCGCGAGAGCGTCGCCGGCCGATCCTCGTCGAGGGCGGGCACGAAGACGTGTGCCGTCATGATCGTCGCCACGCCCGCGGCAATCGCGGCCTTGAACGGCTCGAACTCGATCGCGCGGAGACGGTCGGGCGGGTGCTCGACGAGCGGCAACTCATGATGCGAGTCGGTGCTCGTGTCGCCGTGACCCGGGAAATGCTTGCCGCATGCGGCAATTCCCTCGGCCTGCAGCGTGCGGACGATTGCGGCGCCGAGCCGCGCGACGTCAGCGGCGGTTTCGGCCAGCGCGCGATCGCCGATGACCGGATTCTTCGGGTTCGTGTGGATATCGAGCACGGGCGCATAGTCGAGGGTGACGCCGACCGCCTTCAGTTCCGCGGCGAGCGCACGCGCAAACCGCTCCGCGAGCGCGACGTCGCCGCTGCGCCCGAGCGTCGCCATCGGCGGCCACTCGGTAAATGGCGACTTGAGTCGGGCGACGCGTCCGCCTTCCTGGTCGATCGACACCCACAACGGCAGGTCCGACGAGAGTCCCGAGGCCTGATAGGACAGTTCGGCCACCTGTTCGGGGTCGCCGACGTTCCGGGCAAACAGGATGACGCCGCCCAGATCGAATTCGCGGGCCAACGCGCGGAGTTCGGCCGACAGTTCCTGGCCGTTGAAGCCCGCAATCAACAGGCGACCCACCTGACGCCGCAGTCCGCTCGGAGACATGGCCACAAATTCTATCAAGCAAATCGCGCGGCCGTGGCCCTCCGCCGGAACATCGTTTCGCCTCGCCTATAATTCATCGGTGCACCTCGACGCATCTGCACCCACGCGAATCGATCTGGCGGGCGGCACGATTGACATCTGGCCGCTGTACCTCTTTCACGAGGGCGCATCGACGCTGAACGCCGCCATCAGCCTGCGCGCGCATGTCCACATCGAGTCTCGAAGCGACGGCAAGGTCGAACTGCGGTCCATCGACACAAACCGCACGGCGACGGCGGCATCGTGGTTCGAGCTGGACCCTCGCAGCGACCTGCCGCTCCTGTCGCTCTTCGCGCGGCACTATCGACTGGAAAACGCCACGCTCGTCACCCGCGGCGAATCCCCTGCCGGCGCCGGCATCGCCGGTTCGTCCGCGCTGGCCATTGCCATCTGCGGCGCGCTGGCCAGGTGGACGGGAAGCTCCTCCGACCCTGAGCATCTGCTGCAACTCGCGATGAACGTGGAGTGCCAGACGATCCGGGTTCCGGCGGGCCTGCAGGATTATCGGCCCGCGATGTTCGGCGGCGTCGCCGTGATCGAGCCCAACGTGGATGGTGCGCAGCGGACGGCGCTCCACGTCGATCCCGTCCAGCTCGAACGCCGAATCGTGCTGGCGTACACCGGCGCGCCGAGAAACTCCGGCACCAACAACTGGGACATCTTCAAGCGGCACATCGACGGCGACCAGCACATCTTCGACTGCTTCGAACGCATCCGCGACACGGGCATCGCGATGCGTCACGCCCTCGAGCGCGAAGACTGGGACGAAGTCGGACGCCAGATCGCGACCGAGTGGGACAATCGCAAGCGCCTCTCTCCTGGCGTCACGACGCCGACCATCGAGTTGCTGATTGCAGCGGCGCGCGGTGCCGGCGCGACCGCCGCCAAAGTCTGCGGGGCCGGCGGCGGCGGCTGCCTGTTCTGTTATGGGCCGCCCGACCAACGCGACGCCATCGCCGCGGCGCTGGCGTCGGGAGGGGCGCGGCTGCTCGACTATCGCATCGAGACGGAAGGCCTCAGGGTCGAGGAGCAGTCGGTCGCCGGGATCGGCCATGGATAATCGCGGAATCGCCCGCATCTTTCACGAAACGGCCGATCTGCTCGAGATCAAGAACGAGAATCCGTTCAAGATTCGCGCGTATCGCAACGGCGGCGACATCGCGTCGAACCATCCTCACGTGCTGGCGTCGCTCGACGAGGCGGAACTTCGAGGCATTCCCGGCATCGGGAAGGATCTCGCGGCGCGCATCCGCGAGATCGCCGACACGGGCGACACTGCCTATCATCGCGAGCTGCTGGCCGAATTCCCGCCGACCATTCTGGATCTTCTTCACCTGCAGGGCGTCGGACCCAAGACCGTCGCGACCCTGTACCGCGAGCTCGGCATCCGAACGATCGACGATCTCGAAGCTGCTGCGAAGGACGGCCGGATTCGCGCGCTGCGGGGCATGGGGCCAAAGAAAGAGGCGCTCATCATCAAGGCGCTCGACGAGCGGAAGCGTTTCGCAGGCCGCCACCTGATGGCCGACGCCGAGGCGACGGCTGGCCTCCTGGTTCGCTTTCTTCAGGATCACACGCCGGACGCCGTCATCGACTGCGTGGGCAGCCTCCGACGCGGCACCGAGACGGTCGGCGACCTCGATTTCCTGGCCACCAACGCCGCGCGCGACATCATGGATCGCTTCGTCTCGTACGACTCGGTTGAGCGGGTACTCGGCCGGGGCGAAACGAAGTCGAGCGTTCTCCTGACGGGAGGCTTCCAGGCGGATCTCCGGCTCGTCACGCCCGAGAGCCGTGGCGCGGCGCTTCAGTACTTCACCGGATCGAAAGCCCACAACATCGCTCTGCGCGACCGCGCGATCGGCCGCGGCTTCAAGTTGAACGAATACGGACTTTTCCGTGTCGCGGACGACGTGAAGGTCGCAGGCGAACGTGAGGAAGACATCTACGCTGCGCTCGGCATGGCCTGGATTCCGCCAGAACTCCGCGAGCTGCGTGGCGAAATAGAAGCGGCCGGCGCCGGAGCGCTGCCCGACCTCATCGAGCGGACGGATATCCGCGGCGATCTCCACATGCACACGTCGGAAACCGACGGCAAGGAGGACATCGCCACGATGGCCGCGGCCGCGCACGCGGAAGGCCACGAGTACATCGCGATTACCGACCACAGCCAGTCGCTCGCGATGGCGAACGGTCTCGACGAGCGGCGGGCGCTCGCGCACGCCGCGCAGATTCGGCGCCTCGATGCCGAAGGCGCCGGCGTGCGGCTGCTCGCCGGCATCGAATGCGACATTCGCACGGACGGCTCGCTCGATCTCGCCGACGACTGCCTGGCGTCGCTCGACCTCGTCGTCGCGTCAGTGCATTCCGGATTCCAGCAGGATCGTCAACAGATGACGGATCGCCTGCTGCGGGCCATCGCCAACCCGCACGTGGACATCCTCGGCCATCCGACAGGCAGAGCGCTCCTCCGTCGCGATCCGTATCCGTTCGATCTCGAAGCCGTGCTCGACGCGGCGCGCGACAACGGCGTCGCGATCGAGATCAACTGCCAGCCGCATCGGCTCGACCTGAACGACGTGCAGGCTCGCCTCGCCCGCGACCGCGGCGTTCGCATCGTCATCTCGAGCGATGCGCACTCGAAGCAGGGGCTGCGCTTCCTTCAGTGGGGCGTCAAGACCGCTCGCCGCGCGTGGATCGGCAAGGCGGACGTCCTCAATACGAGGGGATTCGACGAATTCAGGTCGCTGCTCCGCCGCCATGCGCGCCGGAGCCCCGCGCGCGCTGCCGCCAGGACGTAAACATGCGACTGCCCATGCTTTCGACGACGGACACGCTGGCAGAAATCCGTCGGCTGTACTTCAGCGCCACGCGACAGACGATTCAGCAGGACCTGGCGCGGGCGCTCGACCTGTTGAAGTCGATGCCCGGCGAGGAAGATCGCGAGCGCGCGACCGTCTACATGGAGGGGCTGGCCCAGATGCGATCAGACTGGGGAAAGGCGAGCGGCTCGAAGAACAAGAAAGCCCGGAAACAGCCGAAGAACGCGAAACGCTAGCCGCGACTTGACGAGACCTTTTTCCGTGCGGCGACACGCAGTGGTTCGGGGACGTTGCGATCGACGGACAACTGATTGAGATCGCGATCGTTCAGGCGCGCCATCATGTTCATCGACATCGCGAGCGGCGTCTTCGGATTCTTCACGAGGCCGAGCAGGACGCCGTAGTTCTTCGTCCACGCCCGGTTCGTGGCAATGATCCGCAGCACTTCGTCGGACACGTTGGTCATGCGCGCAATGCCCTCGACCTCGGGTTCAGACAGCTTCGGGCTGCTGAGCACGGCCGCGGCGATCATCTTGTTGGGATCGCGGATGAGAATCGCGCGCATCTCGCGTGTTCCCTTGACCGCAGCCTTCAGGCGCTGCGTGAAGCCCATTTTCGCGATGCGCTGAACCGCGGTTTCGCGATCCTCGTTCTCGTCGAAGGTCTCTTCTTCTTCCGCGGGCTCCGCGGTCTCGACCAGCAGTTCTTCCGTCTCGATGGCCGGCATCTCGTCGGGAAAGATGCCGCGGTCCGCGAAGAACTCGCGCAGCGCAATGGACACGTCCGAGCGCGCCAGAAACTTCTTGAGCGCCTCGACCGGTATCCGGTTCAGCGTCGACTCCGCCAGCTCGCGAATCTCCGCATCCGCGTCGTCGAGCAGAACGACAATGATCGCGAGCTGCTCGGCCGCGCGTGTTACGAGACCGCCCTGGGCGGCCAGGAGCCGGACGTCGCGGGGTACTTCACCTTTCTTGAAGAAGTCGAGAAGCGGCGTGAGCGCGGTCATCGGGACACAAGATAGTCCTTGAAGTTCGCGGGTGTCACGCGGACCGTGACCACTTCACCCGCTTTGCCAAGAACGCGCGCGTCGGATCCGTTGAGCGTCATACGCAGCGCAGCCGCGTCACCCGCGGTCAGCGACAGCTCGCGCGAGACGTCGACCTTCTCCTCCTCGCCGCTCTGCAGCAGGCGGCCGAGGATTTTCTTGCCGTCTGCCGTCGCGGAAATCCAGACGGGCCGGCGAGCGGAGAGCACGACGGCGACCGTGTCTCCGGCCGGCGGCGCCTCTGTTCCGCGCTCGCCAGCGGTGGCCGTTGCGGCGGTGGGAGTCGGCGTCGCGGCAGGCTTCGTGGTCGACGCGGCGGCGGCCGGCGGCGCGGCAGTCGTCTGCGCTGGCGGCGCGGAATTCTGAGCGCTCGCCACATTTTCAGGAAGCGGCGATGCCGATGGCTCCGAAGAGGCCTGCGGAACAGGCGAAGAGGCCGGCGCCGAGACCTGCGCCTCCTCGGTCGGCCGATGGTTCTTTACGAGGTAAATCGCCCCGCCGATGAACGTGATGCTGACGAATGCGATCCACAGCACCGAGCTTGCGACCTGCCGATCGCTCTCGAAAAGCTCGGTGTCCTCAACCGCGTCGGTCCGCGAATGGCCGGCGGTCACCGAGCCCTGCGGAAACTGGCTGATGAACTGCTGGATGGTGTCTTCGGGATCGAGTCCGATTTCGACGGCGTACGAACGAACGAATGCGCGGCTGAAGATGCCCCCCGGCAGGCGCGCGACGTCGTTGCGCTCGAGCGCCTCGAGCAGCGGGAGCGAAATCTTCGTTTTGGCGGCAACCTGACGCAGCGAAATGCCCTTGCGTTCGCGGGCTTCTCGAAGCCGGGTACCGAAATCACCGGAGCGTTCTGCGGGCATCTCGCAGGACTCGAAAACTATGTTAGGAAGCCGATTTCACCGTGTCAAACCGCGCGCGAACCTCGGCGATGAGACTGCGCAGATCTGAGCAACAGAAGAGTCCGATCGCGGCGATGCCCGCGGCGCCGGCACCGGCGATCTCGTGGAGGCGATCGAGCGTCAGGCCGCCGACCGCCAGCACGGGCGATTTCGCCCGCGACGTGATCGTCCGTAGCCCGTCAACACCCAACCACCGCGTGTCCGCCGCTTTCGATGCCGTGGGAAACACGGATCCCGCGATCAGATAATCCGCAGCGTCGCCGGCTTCTGATGCTGAATGGATGGAACGGCCAATTTTCACGGGTGGCGGCATGAGCGTTCGCGCAGCTGCGGTCGGTATCGAGTCGCCTCGCAGATGGACGCCATCGGCGTCGACGGCAAGCGCGACATCGATTCGATCGTTGACCACGACCGACGTGGCCGAACCCCGCGCCAGATCGCAAATCGACCGCGTGAGTGACACCAATGCGGCCGCGTCGAGGTCGCGCTCGCGAACCTGAATCAGGTCGACGCCGGCCTCGACGGCGCGTGCTGCTTGCGTAAGCAGATCCGGGATCGGATTGGCGAAACGCCGCCGATCGGTGATCAAGCAGATCGTCACGATCGTCCCGAGATCTCGTGAGGCTCCCGCGCGCTGAACAGTTGCGCGAGGTCCGCTGCGCCCGCAAACAGGTTGACCAGTCCGAGCCCGCTCACGGCGCCGCGGACGAAATTATTCGTCAGGAAGGGACGAATCGCCGGCCACGCATCGGCGAAGTAGTTCCGCTCCCAGAAGCTGGACCACGGCAGGACGATCAGCAGCAAGCCGACTTCGAGGAAGAACGCGATGAAAACGAGGCGGCGGATCAGGACGCTACCCTCGCTCGTCGACCCTGACGAGCCGATCGATCCGCGCGTCGATATCCCTATAGGCACCCGCCTCGGCCTGCAGCTCCAGATAGACGGCCAGGGCGCGCGCGGTCTCGCCGCTCGCCTCGAGCGCGTCCGCCAGCTCGAACAGCAGTTGCTGGTAGTCGTCAGGACTCGGTGCAGGCGCCTGTGCGGCTTTCTCGAACCACTCGATGGCCTGCATCAACTCGTTTCGCTGACTGTGAATCCTGCCGATCGTCACCGCGGTGGCGAACCTCAGGGTCGGCACCTGCGACGCCGCTTCGAGCATCTGCCTCGATCCGTCGACATCGCTCGAGACCTCGAGCGCGTCCGCCCGCGCGTAACCGTACGCGGCAGCGTCTGCCAGCGATCTTCGGCCCGCCTCGACCCGCAGCTGACCGAACACGTCCTCGAGATCGAGCGCTTCGACGGGTGCTCCCTCTGCCGGCTCTGACGACGCAGCTGACAGTTGGAGAACCTTCTCGTAGAGCTGCGCAGCAGCGGGCATCATTCCCTCGCTCTTCAACGCGTCCGCGATCCGCTCGTACGCAGCAATCGCACGATCGAGATGTCCCTGCCTTTCGAGGTCTTCGGCTTCTCTGAGCGCGGCTGAACGATCGATGGGCACTCGATCAGATGGTATCAAACAGCGTGGGAGGGCGGAACGACCGGCGGTGCGCGTCCGAGTAGCCAAAACGTGCAACGGCGTCGAGATGATCAGCCGTCGCGTAGCCTTTGTGGCGATCGAAACCGTACCGCGGATCCTGGCTGTGCAGCTCGCGCATCATCCGATCGCGCGTCACCTTCGCGACGATGGATGCGGCTGCGATGGCAGCGCAGCGTCGGTCGCCGTGCAGCACGCCGCGCTGCGCCATCGGCAGGTCGGGCACGCGAAAAGCGTCCACGAGCACGATGTCCGGTAGCGGATTGAGGGAAAGGATGGCGCGCTGCATCGCCCGCAGCGACGCCTGATGGATGTTGATGCGGTCGATCTCACGCGGGTCGGCCGCGGAGACCGCCCAGCCGACCGCGGCGGCGACGATTTCCTTGTAGAGCTCTTCGCGCTCGTCAGCCGGCACGAGCTTCGAGTCGCAGACGCCGGGAATGTGGCGGTCCGGATGAAGCAGGACCGCGCCCGCCACCACCGGCCCGGCCAGACAGCCGCGCCCGACTTCGTCGGTCCCGGCCACGTACACGAAACCGACGCGCCTCAGCGAGTTTTCGAGCGTGCGCGTTGCCGTCACGCGAGCCATGAAACCCGGACGTCGAGCGCTCTCGCCGTCTCCCTACTGCTTCGCGCTGTCCTTCATGCGCGCCGCCTTGCCCTTCAGGTCGCGGAGGTAATAGAGCTTCGCACGCCGGACGCGCGCGGACTTCATCACCTCGACCTTCTGGATGGTCGGCGAGTGCAGCGGAAAGATGCGTTCGACACCTTGTCCGAACGACACCTTGCGCACGGTGAACGAGGCGCGCGTGCCGCCGCGGTGGATGCCGATCACCACGCCCTCGAAAATCTGGATGCGCTCCTTGTCGCCTTCGCGCACCTTGACGTGCACCTTGACGGTGTCGCCCGCCCGCATCGCCGGCCGCTCGGCCAGCTGTGACTGTTCAACGAGTTCCATCGCGCCCATCGTTCCTCCTGCTGCCCTGCAACTCTCGAAGAATCGCTGTCTCTTCTTCGTCCAATACCGCATCCGCCAACAGATCCGGCCGACGCTCGAACGTCCGGCTCACCGCCTCGCGCTTCCGCCAGCGGCGGATCGCCGCGTGATTCCCCGACAAGAGCACGTCGGGCACCGTCAGCACCTCGCCGCCGCCCGCCGCGCCGCCCCGAATCTCGGCCGGCCGCGTGAACTGCGGAAAATCCAGCAGCCCGCGGCTGAACGAGTCGTCCGCCACCGATTGCTCGTCGCCGACGACGCCCGGCACGAGCCGCGCGACGGCGTCGAGGACGACCAGCGCCGGCAGCTCGCCGCCCGACAGCACGTAGTCGCCGATCGACAACTCCTCGGTCACACGTGAGCGCACCCGATCGTCCACGCCCTCGTACCGTCCACACAGCAGCACCAGGTGCGCCTGCACGCTCAACCGCTGCGCTTCCGCCTGCGTGAAGCGCGTGCCCTGCGGCGACGTCAGAATCACCGTGAGCGGCGCGCCTCGTTCCTGCTCGATGCGATCGAGCGCTCGAAAAATCGGGTCCGGCTTCAGCACCATCCCCGGTCCGCCGCCGTACGGCACATCGTCCACCACGCGGTGGCGGTCGGTCGTGAAGTCGCGAAGATCGCGCACCACGACGTCGAGCGTCCCTCTCGCGATTGCGCGCCCGAGGATGCCCTCCGCCATCGGCCCGGCAACCATCGCCGGAAAAATCGTGACGATGTCGACCGTCAGCATCTCGCGCGTCCCCGCGTCACCGCGATCGCTCGTTCAGCTCCAGCAGTCCTGCCGGCAGCTCGACGACGATTCGCTTCGCGCGAGCATCGATCGTCCGGCAAATCTCCGCCGCGAGCGGAATCAATACCTCGCTGCGTGCTCCGTCGACGACCAGCCTGGCGCCTCCCGACGCGGAGTCCACCGCCGTCACGCGCCCGACCAGTTCTCCGGCAACGGTCTCGACCCGGCTGCCAACCAGGTCGTGGTGATAAAACGTGCCCTCCGGCAATGCCTGCAGCTGCTCGACCGGAACGCGCAGTTCCAGACCCACCAGCCGCTCCGCCTCGTCGACCGATCCGATCCCGTCGAACGCGATGACCGGCCGTTCGCGGTAAAAGTGAACGGCGGCGACCGACAGTTCCGCGATCGCCCCGTTCCGATCGACGAACACCGCGGCGCCCTTCCGGAACCGCTCCTCGGGAAAATCGGTTTCAGGGTTGACGACGACCTGACCGCGGATGCCGTGCGGCCGCGCGATGCGTCCCACGACGGCCATCTCGTCCCAGATCATGACGTCCAGCCCTCAACGACCTTCGCGAATCTCCAGGACGATGTCCTTGCCTTCGCGCTCGCCGGCGCTCGCCGCAAGCGTCCTGAGCGCGGCGGCCGTCCGTCCCTGCCGGCCAATCAGCTTTCCGAGATCTGACGGCGCGACGAACAACTCGATCAGCGTCTTCTGCTTGTGCTGCGACTCGGTCACCCGTACGTCGTCGGGTCGATCGGTCAGCGCCTTCGCGAGCACCTCGACGACCGCTCGCACACCGGTGCCAGCTGCCTCCGCCATGACGCCTACTTCGCCGGCGCTGCCGGCGCCGCCGGAGCCTGAGCGGGCGCCACCGTCAAGTGACGCGCGATCAACGTGCGGACCGAATCGGACGGCTGCGCGCCTTTTCCAATCCAGTAGTCGACACGCTCTTTGTCAATCTGAACGACCGCCGGCCGTGTGCGAGGGTTGTAGTGGCCGAGGATTTCGACGAACGAACTGTCGCGCGCGGCGCGCGAATCGGTGACGACGATGCGGAAGAACGGACGCTTCTTGGACCCTGCTCTCCGCAGACGGATGACGACCATGACTCTCTCCTGCATGACGCCCGGGCTCGCTACCCGTCCGCCTGGTTCGCTCCGAACGCGCGGCTGCCGGCCGCGCGCAACGAGACCGCCTACTGGCGGCTCCGGAGCATCTGCATTGCCTGACGGCGCGATTTCTTGCCGCCGCCGGCCAGCCCGGCCATCCCGCCGAGCTGCTTCAGCATCTTCTGCATCTGAACGAACTGCTTCAGCAGTCGATTCACCTCTTCGACCGACGTGCCGCTGCCTTTCGCGATGCGCTTGCGACGGCTGCCGTTGATGATGTGCTGCTTGCGGCGCTCCTCGGGCGTCATCGATCCGATGATTGCCTCGATGCGCGACAGCTGCGACTCGTCCGGCTTGTTCTCCGTCAGGGCCTTGAGATTTCCCATCCCGGGCAACATCCCGAGAATCGATTCGAGCGGGCCCATTTTTCGAATCGACTTCAACTGATCGCGGAAGTCGTCGAGCGTGAACTCGTTGGAGCGGATTTTCTCCTCGAGCCGCTCGGCGTCCTCCTCGGTGATCGCCGCTTCCGCCTTCTCGATGAGCGACAGCACGTCGCCCATCCCGAGCACGCGCGACACGACGCGCTCGGCGTGGAACGGCTCGAGGTCGTTCAGCGTCTCGCCGCTCCCTGCAAAGGCAATCGGCACGCCGACGACCGACACGACCGACAACGCCGCGCCGCCGCGCGCATCGCCGTCGAGCTTCGTCAGGACGACGCCGGTGACGCCGACCCTGGCGTTGAACTCGCCCGCGCTCTTGATGGCGTCCTGCCCCGTCATCGCGTCGGCCACGAACAGCCGATCGGACGGGTCGGTCACGTCCTTGATCGCCACGAGCTCCGCCATCAGCTCGTCGTCGATATGGAGGCGTCCGGCCGTGTCGACGATGACGGCATCGAATCCGAGATTGGTCGCCTCGGCGACCGCCCCGCGTGCGCGCGAAACCGGATCCATCACGCCCGCCGGATCGTGAACACGCAATCCCGCCTGCCGGGCAACAACGTTCAACTGCTCGATCGCCGCCGGACGCTTGACGTCGGTGGAGACGAGCAGCGGATGCTTTCCCTGCTTCGCCAGCCACTTGCCAAGCTTCCCGGACGTCGTGGTCTTGCCTGCGCCCTGCAAGCCGAGCATCAAGATGACGCGCGGCCGTTTGACCGACGGCTGAAGCCCGCCCTGCGCGTCGCCGAACAGCGCGAGCATTTCGTCGCGCACGATCCGGACGACTTGCTGCGTCGGCGCCAGGCCGCGCAGCAGCTCTTCTCCCTGCCCGGTCGCTGCGTCCATGGCACGGTCGCGAACGCGGTCCACGAACGCCTTGACGACCTTGAAGTTGACGTCCGCTTCGAGCAGCGCGAGCCGAATCTCGCGAAGCGCCGCTTCGATGTTCTCCGGCGTGAGCCGGGTTTCTCCGCGGAACGACTTGAAGACGTCCTGGAGGCGTCCGCTGAGGGAGTCAAACATGATCAAGGGCCGCGCTAACGTGCTCTAGCGCAAACCCTTATGCTAGCACATCGAGAGCGGGTCGCCCAAAGGAAAGGCAGCGGCCAGCAGCGGCCGCCGGACGGCCAAGAAGCAGGATGCCTGCGAGGATGATCGCGTGTCGCAGGCGTGCGCTCGTGTCGATTACACCGACGACAGCTTGTGTCCGAGCTTTTCTTTCTTCGTCTTCAAATACCTGCGCGTCGATTCGGACGCCGGAATCTCAATCGGCAGCCATTCGCTGACCGACAATCCATAGCCCTCGATGCCGACCAGCTTGCGGGGATTGTTGCTGAGGAGACGCATCGAGCGGACGCCGAGCTCCCTCAAGATCTGCACGCCCATGCCGTAGTCGCGTTGATCGGCCTTGAAACCAAGCCGCTCGTTCGCTTCGACGGTGTCGAACCCTTCGTCCTGCAGTTCGTACGCCCGGATCTTGTTGACGAGGCCGATGCCGCGGCCTTCCTGCTGCAAGTACAGGAGGATGCCTCGGCCTTCCGCGGCGATGCGCCGCATCGCGGTGTCGAGCTGCGCGCCGCAATCGCACCGTGCGGAGTGAAAGACGTCGCCGGTCAAGCACTGCGAGTGCACTCGCACGAGCACATCGCGTCCGTCGCTGACGTCGCCGCGGACGAGCGCGACATGCGTCTGCTTGTCGGCCTGATTTTCGTACGCGTAGAACATGAAGTCGCCGTACTCGGTCGGCATCTTCGCCGTCGCAACGCGCTTGACGAGCGACTCCGTGCGGATGCGGTACTTGATCAGGTCCGCGATCGTGACGACAAGCAGGCCGTGCTTCTTGGCGAATCGCGTCAGCTGCGGCACGCGCGCCATCGTGCCGTCTTCGTTCATGATTTCGCAGATGACGCCGGCCGGATAGAGGCCGGCGATTCGGGCGAGGTCGACGGCTGCTTCCGTTTGCCCCGCGCGCGCCATGACGCCGCCCGATCGCGAGCGCAGCGGAAACACGTGCCCGGGTCGGGCGAGATCGCTCGGACGCGTGGCCGGATCGATCGCCGCGAGCACCGTCGCCGCTCGATCCGCCGCCGAAATGCCCGTCGTCGTCTTCCCCTTCGCTTCGATCTGGACGCAGAACGCCGTGTCGAACGCCGACGTGTTCTTCGAGACGACCAGCGGAATCTCGAGCTCGTCGAGCCGCTCGGGCGTCATCGACAGACAGATCAGGCCGCGGCCGTACCGCGCCATGAAATTGATCGCTTCGGGCGTGATCTTTTCGGCGGCGATCGTCAGGTCGCCTTCGTTCTCACGGTCCGGATCGTCAACGACGATGACCATGCGTCCGGCGCGAATCTCGTCGATCGCGTCTTCGATCCGCGCGAACGGCGTCGCCGCAGCCGGCGCAATCGTCAGCGGGCGCGGCGCAGCAGTCTTCGTGCTCAGCGCAGGTTTCGTACTCAGCGCGGGCTTCGTACTCGAACCTGGGCGCACGGCAGGACCGCGCCGGCGCGTGGGTGACTCTCGTTTCGACTTCACGATCCGGACTCCTGTGATCGCGTCCCGGCGAGCGCGAGACCTGCAATCTCCGCAGCGCGGACGACGTATTTCCCGACCATGTCACATTCGAGGTTGACGCGGTCGTGCGATTTCGCGGTGCCGAGATTCGTGTGCGTCATCGTGAACGGCACGATCTGGACGTCGAAGCGCGCGATTCCAAGCCGTGCGACCGTCAGGCTGATGCCGTCGACGGCCACCGATCCTTTGTGCACGAGATACGGCGCCAGCTCTGACGGAAATGCAACGGTCACCCAGTGAAACTCCGCTTCCGGCTGAATCGCTTCGATCCGTCCGACGCCGTCGACGTGACCCTGCACGAAGTGGCCGCCAAAACGGCTGTCCGCCCTGAGCGGCCGCTCCACGTTCACGCTCGCTCCCGTCGGCAACGCTCCAAGCGTGGTGACGCGCATCGTCTCCGGCCCGAGGTCGGCAAGGACGTCGTCGCTGTCAATTTTCGCGACGGTCAGGCAGACGCCGTTGATCGCCACGCTGTCGCCGAGCGAGAGCTCGGGCGCGAGCACCGTGCGAATGCGTAGTCGGCACCCGCCGTCGACCGCTTGACGATCGACGACGCGCCCGACGGTTTCAATCAAGCCGGTGAACATAACCTTCAATCAGGACGTCGGGGCCGAGCGTGCGGACTTCGCGTTCGAATAAATCCGCGGACGAAAACTCGCGATCCGGGAGAAACGGGACGCCGCCTCGCAGGCACATCGGCGCAACGTAGAGACTGACGAAATCGACAACGCCCGCGTCCCACGCTGCAACGTGCATCGCCGCTCCTCCTTCGAGCAGCAACGAGTCCACCTGCCGCGCCCCCAGGATCCGCAGCGCCTCTCCGACCGTTCCATCCGTCACAAGCAGTTCGGCGCCTCGTTCGACGAGCGCTTTTGCCCGCGGCGACCGCGATGCCAGCTCCGATGTCACGATGATGACAGGCCCGGCCTCGGCTGTCGAGAGCACGCGGGCGTCGGGCGGCGTCCGAAGCGATCGGTCGAAGAGAACGCGTAGAAGCGGGCGCTCACGAAACGCACCGCGCGCGGTCAGCAGCGGATCGTCGGCGAGAACGGTTCCGACGCCGACGGCGATCGCGTCCACGGCAGCCCGGAACATGTGCGAGTGGCGGTCGGCGACGGATGACGTCAGTTGCGTCGGTCTCGTCGGCGACTCGGAAATGTAGCCGTCCGCGCTGATCGCCGCTTTGAGGATGACGAACGGTCGTCCCTCGCGCATCAGCGTGAAGAAGGCGCGATTGAGCGCCCGCGACCGTCCGGCGCCCGGACCGATGCAGACATCCACGCCATGCTCTTGCAAATAGGCGAAGCCGCGTCCCTGGACGAGTGGGTTGGGATCCTCGATCGAGGCGACGACGCGTGCGATTCCCGATTCGACGATCCGCGGCGCACACGGCCCGGTCCGACCAAGGTGCGCGCACGGTTCGAGCGTGCAGTACAGCGTCGCCCCTCGCGCAAGAATTCCTGCCGACTCGAGCGCCCGCACCTCCGCGTGCGCTTCGCCGGCCCGCTCGTGATATCCCTGTCCGACGACGACGCCATCCTGCGTGACGACGATGGCGCCGACCATCGGATTGGGACTGGTGCGGCCCGCGCCTCGCTCGGCGTGGAACAGCGCCCTCGCCATCCAGCGCTCGTCAACCGTTCGGTCGATTACCATTTCTCTTCGAACAACCCGTCGACGTACTCGTCGGCGGAAAACGGCACGAGGTCGTCGATGCCCTCACCGACGCCGACATAGCGAATCGGGAGCTTCAGATCGTGCGCGATCGCGACGGCGATGCCGCCCTTCGCGGTTCCATCGAGCTTCGTCAACACGATCCCGTTGACGCCGGCCGTCTCCATGAACGCGCGCGCCTGGCTGACGCCGTTCTGGCCCACGGTCGCGTCGAGCACGAGCAACACTTCCTGCGGCGCGCCTGCGACTTCGCGCGACGCGATCCGCCGGATCTTCTCCAGCTCGTTCATGAGGTTGACGCGCGTGTGCAGCCGCCCTGCCGTGTCGACGAGGATCGGATCGCGCGCGCGCGCCTTGCCCGATGAGATGGCGTCAAAGACGACCGCCGCGGGATCGGCGCCTTCCTTCGCGCGGATGATGTCCACGCCGGCGCGCTTGGCCCAGATCTCGAGCTGTTCGACCGCGGCCGCGCGAAACGTGTCGGCGGCGCAAATCAGCGGATTCCGTCCCTCGCGCTTCATCAGGTTCGCCAGCTTGCCGACGGTCGTCGTCTTACCCGTTCCGTTGACGCCGACGATCAACGTGACCTGCGGCGACTGATCGACCACGATGGGTCGATCGACGGACGCGAAGACGCCACGGATCTCGCCCTTCACGAGATCGCGCAGGCTGGTTCCGTTTCGAGGCCGGTTCTTGACGGCGTCCAGAATCCTGTCGGTCGCACCGACGCCGATGTCGGCGGAGATGAGCACCTCTTCGAGCGCGTCGAGCGTCTCGACGTCCAGCGTGCGCGAGCGCCGCTCCGGCTGGTCTGCGCGCCCGACCAGGTCGTCGAACCGATCGACGATCTGCTGTTTCGTTCGCGAGAGGCTTTCCCGGATCCGACCGAATACGCTCACGACGCCTCCGCTTCCGCACGCTGCGGCCGGAGCATGAGCGCTTCGATCGCGGACCGTACGCCGCTTCGGCCGTCGAGCACTTCCGCCATCTGGGTGGCGATCGGCAGCTCCACGCCGTAGCGCGAACCGAGGGCCAACGCGGCCCGCGTCGTCCGGACACCCTCGGCGACCATTTTCATCCCGGCGAGAATTTCGTCCAGCGTCCGCCCGCGCGCGAGCTCGACGCCCACATGGCGATTGCGACTGAGGGAACCGGTGCAGGTCAGCACGAGATCGCCGAGTCCGCTCAATCCGGCGAGCGTTTCGCGCCGCCCGCCAGCCGCGCAGGCGAGACGTGTGACTTCGGCGAGGCCACGCGTAATCAACGCGGCCAATGCGTTGTGACCGAGATCGAATCCCTCGACGACACCTGCTGCAATCGCGATGATGTTCTTCATCGCGCCCCCGATCTCGACGCCGATCACATCGTCGCTTCCATACAGCCGGAACGTCGGGCCGCGGAACTCGCGCTGGACGACCTCGAGCGCGTCTTCATTTTGTGAGGCGGCGACGACGGCCGTCGGCCGTTCATCTGCGACCTCGATCGCGAAGCTTGGACCGGAGAGGACGACCACCGCGTACGTGTGTCGCGTCTCCTGCTCGATGACCTCGGACATTCGCAGGAACGTCCCCTCTTCGAGGCCTTTGCTGGCGCTCACGAGCGTCGCGCCCGTCGCGATGTGCGGAGCCGCCGCGCGAACGACGGCCCGGCAGCCGTGCGACGGCGTCGCGGCCACGACCAACTGCGCGCCGTCGAGCGCCACGGCCAGATCGCCCGTCACGCACACGTTCGGCGGGATCGTGACGTCGGGCAGATAAATCGCGTTCGCGCGTCGCGCCTGCATGTCCTGCACGAGCGCCTGTTCTCTCGCCCACAGCCTGACGTCGTGTCCGACGCGCGCCAGGTGAATCGAAAGCGCGGTTCCCCAGCTGCCCGCGCCAAGCACGGCGATGCGCATCATGCCCGCGCCCCCATGCGCCGCTCCGTCCCCGCACGCACGCGCATGAGGTTCGATCGATGCCGGAAGACGATCAGGATTGCGACCGCCGACGCGGACGCCACGGCTGCCGGCGGACTGCCCATCGCATACGCGATCGGCGGCAGCGCCACGCTGGCGACAACCGAGCCGACGGAGATGAACTTCGTCGCCCACACGGCCGCGACAAACAGCGCCAGCGCCGGTGGGACGGCCGCCGGCGTCAGCACCGAAAAGACGCCGCACGCCGTCGCAACGCCCTTTCCGCCTCGAAACCGCAGCCACACCGGATAGATGTGGCCGACGACAGCGGCGACGCCGGCGATGGCAGGAACCGCGGCATTTTCGCTGAGCCGCGTCGCAATCGTCACGCTCGCGATGCCCTTAGCGATGTCGAGCGCCGCCACCGACAGTCCAGCCGCCAGGCCGGACGCGCGCATCACGTTCGCGGCGCCGAGGTTGCCGCTACCCGTGCCACGCAAGTCCGCGCCAAGATGGCGGGCAAGCAGAAGCGCGAACGGAATCGATCCGACGAGGTAGGCCACGACGATCGCGGACATCATGTCGAAATCAGCGTAGCACGCGCGCGCTCAAGGTAGGTTGGACCGTCGGAAGACAGGCGGCTTTCATACAGCGTCAGATGGTCCACCGGCACGCGCAGCCGCAGTCGCGAGTCGTCAAATAGTCCGCTCGATACACGCCCTGCGTGACGGGAATGCTTCCAGCGCGCGACGGTCAGGTGCGGGGTGAACGGGCCGACGTTCGGCTGTAGACCCCGTTCGACGAACCGCGTCGCCATCAGATGCTGAATAGCACTCAGCTGCTCTGCGCCTGCGGCAAGGCCAAGCCACAGCGCGCGTGGAGAACCTCGCAGCGGAAAGACCCCGCCTCCCGCAACGACAACCTCGAATGGGTCCCGGGAAACAGGCTCTGCGACGGTTGCGATGACAACGTCTGCGCGCGCAGCGTCGATTTCGCCGAGGAAGACGATGGTGATGTGCAAGTGCTCCGGGCGGACCCACCGAAGCGACTGACCTGCGAGCCGCTCTCGAAGTCGGCGCTGCTCGCGTGAAACGGCGTCGCGCGTCTCCCCGTCGAGATCCAGCGCCAGGAAGAGACGCACGCCCTACTGCAGCATCAGGCGCACCATGTTGAGCGCGGCCTGCGCTGACTGGAACTTGACCATGTCCCGCCCGCCAAAGAGCTGGAGCGTCCGCACGCGGCTCGTTCCGTCGACGGTGACCGCGACAACGACGGTCCCGACCGGTTTGTCCGGCGTCCCACCGCCAGGGCCCGCAATCCCGGTGATGCCCACGCCAACGTCGCTGCGGGCCTGCCGGATGATCCCGCTCGCCATCGCCTGCGCGACCGGCTCGCTGACGGCGCCCTGTTCCTTGATCAGCTCCTCCGGCACGCCGAGCATTTCGGTCTTCGCTCGATTGCTGTAGCACACGACGCCGCGTTCGACGTAGTCGGAGCTGCCCGGCACATCCGTCAGCCTCGACGCCAGCAGACCTCCGGAGCACGACTCGGCGACCGCAATCGTGAGCTTCTTCTGACGAAGCAGGTCGCCGACGACCGTCTCCAGCGGCCGCCCGTCGGTGCTGTAAACGGACGGACCCAGCACCTGGACAAGCTCCTCGACCGCGCGATCGAGCGCAATCGCTGCTTCCTGCTCACTGATTGACGACGCCGTCAGATGCAGCTCGATCTGTCCGAGCGCCGCGAGGATCGTCGTCGAAATCGGCACGCTCGCCGTCGTCCACTGCGAATAGACGGGACCGGCGATCGCATCCACTTCCGACTCGGGCCGGCCGGTAATTTTCAACGTGCGGCGATACAGTTTCCTGCCCTCCGCTTTTGGCGCCAACCGATCTTCGATGAACCGTTCGAGCATCGGTTTCAGTTCACGCGGAGGGCCCGGGAACAGCGCGACGTCGGTCGAACCGCGGGCGATCAGAAGGCCTGGCGCCGATCCGTTCCGGTTCTCCATGACGATGGCGCCGCGCGGCACCATCGCCTGCTTGCGGTTGTTGTCGGCCATCGCCATGCCTCGTCGCGCAAACCGCTCGCGGAGGCCCGCGAGAATCTGTTCGTCGAGATCGAGCGGCACGCCGAGCACCTGGGCGACCGCTTCGCGCGTGAGGTCGTCCTCAGTCGGACCCAGGCCGCCGGTGATCACGACGACATCGGCCCACGTCAGCGCGCCCTCGAACACACGCGCGATGTCAGCGATGTCGTCGGCGACAATCGCTTTCATCCTGACGTCGTAGCCGATCGTGTTGAGGCGTTCGGTGATGAACAGCGAGTTCGTATCGACTTTGAACGGCGTCAGCATCTCGCTGCCGACCGCCAGGATGCAGGCTTTCATGAGGGCGCGCTTCGCTAGAGTCCGAAGCGACTATACAACCACAAGCACGCGCGTAGCGCGAGATTGGCGTACACAGCCGCCATCCCATCGTCTGCCATGATGCCGACTCCGCCGTGAAAACGTTCGAACTGACGAGCGGGATACGGCTTGACGATGTCGGCCGCGCGGAACAACAGAAAGGCCAGGAGCGCGCCCATCCAGCCAACCGGCACCATGAACAACGTGATCAGCATCCCCATCACCTCGTCGATGACGACCTGACCCGGATCCGTGCGTCCAAAATGGCGCTCCGCGACCGAACCACTCCAGGCACCGAGCAGGAACACGACGACGATCACCGAAAGTTGAACGATCGGCGTTGACGGGAGCAACACCCAGAGGACGAGTCCGGCAGCGGAACCGAACGTGCCCGGCGCAAACGGTGCGTAGCCGACGCCGGCTGCCGTGGCAATCGCGAGCGCCAGCGGAGTCGAAGTCGCGCGGACGTCGCTGCGCGATTCGTTGGGGTCCGATGTCACGCGGACGCGCGAACGACGCGTGTGCCGGCGAAGCGGTCGTGAAGACCGCGGTGGTCTCGACTGAGAACGGTGAGAAAGCCGAGGCCCGCCGGCACGGCGAGCATGATCCAGACGATCGTGCGCGTGACGGCGCGTCCGAAGTCGAGGCTGCCGCCCGCCGATTCGGTTGCGACGACGCGGATGCCCGCGATCATCTTGCCGATCGTCTGGCCGCCGGCGGTGAACGCCGCCAGATAGCCGCCGTTCTGGACGACGAGGAATGCCACGAGCGGGCCCGCTGGCAGCAAGCTGATGTCGCCGGTCGTCACGCCGCAAATCCGCAGCGTGAAGTACACGACCACGAAGTCGACGACGGCAAGGATGATGAGATCGATCAGGACGGCAATCAGTCGGCTGACGACGGCGGCAGGCTCGGCGGGTTCCGGCCTGGCGCTCGGCCAGGCTGCCGCCGCGGTCGCTCGCGCCGCCGGCGTAATTGGCTGCCCTTCTTCGGCGTGAACATCGTCCTCTTCGAAGTCCCAGTCGAGTGCCTGCGCGCGCGGCTGGGCGCTGCGAATGCGCGCGACTTCCGGGCCCGCGCGACGCACCGCGACCGGGCCACGCGACGCTGCGATCTTGCTCACCGTCGACCGATCGTCGTCCGGGCGGCCGCCGAACAGCGGCAGTTCCTCGGACCCCGCCGGCGACTGACTGCGCGGCGGGACGAACCCTCGATCCAGATCCGGTGTCGCACCGGTCGGCAGATGAGGCACGGTTGCCGCGTCAACGAGCGTGAGATCGTCGAGCGGACCGAGTTTCTGATTGTCGGTTCGAATCGTCAGGTCGGGAACGCGGGTGTCCTGCGAGAAGGAGAAGTCATAGCCGCAATTGCGACACCGCTCCATGTCGTCGAATCCGAGGTAGCCGCACTTGGGACACTTCATGGCAGCCGGCGTTCCTGGACCGACGATGGCGGTGGCGGCATTCGCGTGAGAGCCAAGAGCTGTCGCTGGATCTCAGCGCGCAACTCGTCCGCCTCGTTGCGCTGCGGGTCGGTTGGACGAACCTGCTCGAGCGCAGCGAGCGCTTCGTGCAGGCGACCGGCGGCCGCAAGCGACCGACCTTTCTCGAGCGCCATCTCACCGCGCCGCGGCAACGGGAGCGACAGGTCCTGCGCGACCGGCGCGCTCGTGCTGCCCGGAGGCGGATCGGCCAGCGACAGGAATGGAAGCAGCAGCTGCCAGTCGGGCCGCGCCGCCGACACGATATAGCCGCCGAGCACTAACGCGGCGAGCACGCTGACGACAAGCAGTGCGACGCCGACGCGCGATTCCGAACTATCGGCCGCGTCGTCGAGACCCGCGCCGGAACGCCGCCGCGTGGCTGTCGACGTATCCGGCAGCCCCGACGCATCCTGCGATTCGGCGCGCTCCAGCCGTTCGAGGACGGCGAGAGCCTCGTCTGTCGGCGCCCCGCTCTCCATCGCCGTCCGGAGCAGGCGTCGCGCGGCTTCCCCATCGCCGCGATGAAATGCGGAGATGCCGTCGTGCTGCAGCTCTTCCGATCGCCGCTGGCGCTCCGCCAGCGCGCTGCGGGCACGTTCGATGTACGCGCGCGCCCTCGCATGATTGCGATCGAAGAACAACGCACGCGTCCAGACGTTGATCGCCTGTTCGTATTGCGCGGCGAAATAATGATCCAGGCCGACGAGCAGGAGCTGCTCGATTTTGGCGTCGCGATCGGATGCCGCTGCGGCATCATCGCCGGCAGAGGCATCGCGCCGCAGAATCTCGGACAAAACAGCGGGATTATAGCACCCTGATCGGTCGATTTCAGTCGTACCATTGACGTCGAACCTCTGGTACTCTCGACAGTCGCGCGCGTCGACGCGCGCATGAACGATCGCCGACGCGACCGTCACGAACCGCCGACAGATCACACGCCATCATGCCGATCATTGAATGCATCCCGAATGTCAGTGAAGGCCGCCGCGGCGATGTCGTCGATCGACTCGTCGAGTCGGTGCGCCGAGTACCGGGCGCGAGACTCCTCGATTACTCCTCGGACGCGTCGCACAATCGATCGGTGCTCACGCTCGTAGGCGACGCGCCGGCACTGGAGTCCGCGATCCTCGCGCTGTTCGAGCAGGCTGTCTCGAACATCGACCTGCGCACGCATAGCGGCGAACACCCGCGTCTCGGCGCGGTGGACGTCGTTCCCTTCGTCCCGATTCAGGACGCGACGATGGCCGATTGCGTTGCGTTGGCGAAGCGAGTGGGCGCGGCCGTCGCGGAGCGTTTCAAGATCCCGGTGTTCCTCTACGAAGAGGCGTCGTCGAATCCGCAGCGACGCAATCTCGAGGACATCCGGCGTGGCGAGTTCGAAGGCCTGGCGGCCAAGATGGCGAGCCCGGGATGGTCGCCCGACTTCGGTCCGGCGGCCCCTCACGCGAGCGCCGGCGCATCGGTCATTGGCGCGCGCATGCCGCTCATCGCGTACAACATCAATCTCGCGACCGACCGGCTGGACGTCGCGAAGAAGATCGCGGCGGCGATCCGCCACAGCAGCGGCGGCTATCGCTACGTCAAGGCAGCGGGCTTCCGTCTCGAATCTCGCGGCATCGTTCAGGTGTCGATGAACCTGACGAACTTCGAGAAGACGCCGATGTTCCGAGTGTTCGAGACCGTCAAGCGCGAAGCCGAGCGCCATGGCGTGAGCATTCTCGAAAGCGAAATCGTGGGCCTGGTTCCGTCAGCAGCGTTGATGGCCGCTGCGGAGTTCTATCTGCAGATCGAAGGATTCAAGACCGAACAGGTGCTTGAAGAAAAGATGCGCAAGGCCGAATGACGTCCGAAGCCTGAGCGTCACGCCGCAGACTTCACATCTATCACACGGTCTCGGCCTCTTCGTCCGTCCGGCGCGACGGCGCGATGCCGAACGCCCTCATTTTCCGGTACAGGTTGCTGCGCTCGACGCCGAGGACGTCCGCGGTCCTCGACATGTTGCCCTGCTGCTCGGCCAGCGTTCGCAGGATGAGATCGCGCTCGAATCGATCGCGCGCCTCGTGCAGCGTCAGGCGATCGGTGCTCTCGGGCGCAGCGGGCAGCACGGTCGTCCCTGGCGCACCCAGGAAGCCAAGGTCCGACGCGGTGATCCTGTCTCCGGGAACCATGATCATCAGGCGCTCGATCACGTTCCGCAACTCGCGCACGTTGCCTGGCCACGGATACTGCTGCAGCGCGGCGCGTGAGGACGCGTCGAATGTCTTGATGCGGCGTCCGTCCTCACGCGCAAGATCCGCCATGAAGTGATCCGCCAGAATCGGAATGTCTTCCTGGCGATCACGCAACGGCGGAACGAAGATCGGAATCACGTTGAGGCGGAAGTACAGGTCTTCGCGGAACTGACCGCTGCGGATTCCGGACTGCAGGTCCTTGTTCGTCGCTGCAAGCACGCGCGCGTCTACCTTGATCCGGGTATTACCGCCGACCGCCTCGAGCGTCTGCTCCTGGAGGACGCGCAGGACCTTGGCCTGCGTCTTCAGGCTCATGTCGCCGATCTCGTCGAGAAAGATGGTGCCGCCGTCGGCAGCTTCGAACTTGCCGCGGCGTGTCTCGACGGCGCCTGTGAACGCGCCCCGGACGTGGCCGAACAGCTCGCTCTCGATGAGTTCTTCTGGAATCGCCGCGCAATTGACTTCCACGAACTGGGCCGCTTTGCGCCGGCTGAGGGCGTGGATGGTGCGGGCCACCAGTTCCTTTCCCGTGCCGTTCTCGCCGTAGATGAGCACGCGACCGTTGGTGGGCGCCGCCATGGCGACCTGCTCCCGGAGCTGGCTCATGGCGTAGCTCTCGCCCACCATCGTCTGGTGGCGGTCCACTCGCGCCCGCAGCGCACGGTTCTCGGCCTCGAGGCGCCGCTGACGCAACGCGTTGGCCACCACGAGCACTGTCTTGTCCAGCGAAAGTGGCTTCTCGACGAAGTCGAAGGCGCCCATCTTGATCGCCCGAACAGCAGACTCGATGTTGCCATGGCCGGA
>DATBHR010000109.1:0-89328 GCA_036557365.1 Vicinamibacterales bacterium | reverse complement strand
ACTCTCAGGATTTCCTCGTACAGCGCCTCGGCTCGAATGGGCTGCACGAGGACGGCGTCGGCGCGCGCCTGCTCGACCAGCCTCGCGGCCTTCGCTTCTGTTTGCGTGGTGAGCACGATGATCGGAATTCGGGAGGTGAGGCTGTCGGTCCTGAGCAGTTCGACCAGGCTGTATCCGTCGATCCCGTGCAGCGACGTATTCGTGACGATGATGCCCGGCGACGGGACTGCCATCGCCTTGACGAGCGCCTGCCGACCGTCGCTGGTCTGCTCGACGGCGTATCCGTGGCGGCCCAGATACGCCGAGTAGCACCCCGCAAGCTCCACATCGGGCTCGGCCAGAAGCGCCGTACGGCCGGAATCGACAGGCGCGGCGTTGACCACTGGAGTCCTCGGCGTGACCATATCGCCGACGATCGCTTCAGTCAAGCCACGAGCTCAGCGGGTCGATCAGTTCTCGGTGCGGCTCGACGATGATTTGTGGTTCTGCTCGTCCATCATCAGGATCACACCGCGGATTTCCTGGCCGTCGCCGACGAGCGACGAGATCGTGACCCTGCACGTGATCGCGCGGCCGCGTCGGTTCGTGGCCGAGACCGCATGCTCCTTGAACTCGTGCGCGTTGCCGAGCGAAAAGCGGATGTCGCTCCGCAGCAGCTCGGTGGGCAGGCCGATGTCGAGATTCAGGAAGTTCTGGCCGCGGACTTCCTCCGCGCGCAGGCCCCACAAATCCTCGGCGCGATGGTTCCACGCCAGCACGTGCAGCTCGCGGTCGAGGACGACGACGCCGCTCCGGACGCCCGTGAGGATCGACTCGAGCAGGCCGTTCGCGCGGTTGAGATCGTCGCTGCGCTCTCGGAGCTCTTCGTTGATGGTCTGCAGTTCTTCGTTGGTCGATTGCAGCTCCTCGTTCATCGTCTCGAGCTCTTCGTTGGTCGACTGCAGCTCCTCGTTCGTCGTCTCGAGCTCTTCGACCGTGGATTGCAGCTCCTCGTTCGTCGTCTCCAGTTCCTCGTTGGTCGACTGCAGCTCCTCGTAGGCGGTCTCGAGGTCCTGCTTCGAACGATTCAGCAGTACCTGCAGCTCCTGCGTACGGCTGACGTCCACGAACGACATGCTGACGCCGAGCAGCTTGTTGCCGTCGTTGAAGAGCGCGACGACGTGCACGTCGAAGTACCGCGTGTCGCGCCCCGGCGACTCCCACTGGGTCTCGCGGATCACGATCGGCCGGCGCTGCTCGGCCGCCTGGGCCATCAGCGAGCGGACTTCGACGGGCCTGTACGAGACCTCGAGATCCTGCACCGGACGGCCGATGTCGGTGGGAACGAGGTTGAAGAGCGCTCCCGCTTTTTCGTTGAAGAGCGCCAGCAGCCCGTTGTTGTCGATGATGAACTGCGCGTTCGGCGCGGCGTCGAACGCCGCCGGGTAGACCGAGTGGTTTCCGCCGTTGACGCCGAACACCTCGTCGCCGCTCGCCAGATTCATGACCGCCATCCGCTCGCGCCAGTTGTCCTTTGCGAGCTTGCGAAAAATACGACGCCGCAGGTCGATGGGAACGAACAGCTGCGAGTGCGTCAGCAGCATTTCCGCCTTGCCGAGGAAGAGGACGCCGTTTGGCGCGAGCGCGAAATGGAATCGCGCGAGAATCCGGCTCTGCGCCTCCGTATTGAAGTACATCAGCGCGTTCCGACACAGGAGGATGTTGACCCTGGAGATCGGCGCGTCCTGGACCAGATCGTGCCGGCCGAAGATGACCGATCGACGCAGATCCTTGTCGAACACGAACCGATCGCCCTCGAGCGTGAAATAGCGGTCGAGGAGCTCGGGCGGAACCGCCGCCACCTGCTTTTCGTTGTAGCTCGCGGCCCGCGCCTGGTTCAGCGCCTGCTCGTCGACGTCGGTCGCGTAGATCTTCACGCGATCGCGGAACTGATCGCGGCCCATCGCTTCGGCGAGGAGCATCGCTAGCGAATAGGTCTCTTCGCCAGAGGCGCAGCCCGCCGTCCACACGCGGACGGGTTCCTGCGAGCCGGAATCGACAGACGACGGAATCACGCTATCGCGAATGAACGCCCACGCCTGATCGTCGCGGAAGAACGCCGTGACGTTGATCAGGATGACGTTGAACAGTTGACCGAACTCCTCCGGGTGGACTTCCAGGAAGTCGGTGTAGTCGGCGAACTGCTCCAGGCCGACCGCCTGCATCCGCTTCTGCACGCGGCGCATCAGGCTCGGACGTTTGTAGGCCCCGAAATCGAACCCGCGGGTGCGTCTCAGGTACTCGAGCAGCGCATCGAACTGCGATTCAACCCCGTCGCTCATGCGCACCATTCTCCGTCAATTCGATCAATCGATTGGCGATGGCTTCGAGCGGCAGGACGTAGTCGACGGCGCCGGCCGCGATCGCCGCGTGCGGCATGCTGAAGAAGAGCGACGTCTCTTCGTCCTGTGCGATGACGATGCCGCCGACGCACTTGATCGCCGTCGCACCCGACGCGCCATCGCTCCCGCTGCCCGTCAGGACGACGCCAATCACGTCGGCCGCGCAGATGCGTGCGGCCGACTCGAAGAGCACATCGGCCGACGGACGGACGAAGTGGACCGGCTGGGAATCCGTCAACAACACCGAGCAGCCGAAGTCCACGAGCAGATGGCGGCCCGGCGGCGCGATATACGCGACACCCGATCGCATCGTCTCCGAGGCGGTGGCCTCTTTCACACGAAGCGGCGTCTTGCGACCGAGGATCTCGGCGATCGAACTGGTCCGGCTCGGATCCATGTGCTGCACGATGGCGAGCGGAATCGGGAACTGGCGTGGCAGGCGCGCCAATATGGTCGCCAATGCGTGCAGGCCGCCTGCCGACGCGCCGATTACGACGACTTGGTACATCGGACTGCCGAGTCAACGCTACCACATCGATTCTGCGACACGACAGGCCAAAAACTTGCACAGCCCTCACGTGTGTCTGCCAGAGACATCATCGTCATTGGCGCATCGAGCGGCGGCGTCGAGGTGTTGACCAGCTTGGTTGCCGGGTTGCCGCCGGACCTGCCGGCTGCGCTGTTCATCGTCCTTCACGTGAGCCCCGACGCCCCCAGCATGCTCCCTGCGATTCTCAACCGGGCCGGGCATCTGCCGGCCTCGCATGCCGTGGATCAGGAGCCGATTCGTCTCGGACGCGTGTACGTCGCGCCGCCGGGGCTTCAGACCTACATCAGTCGTGGACGCATGATGGTGCGGCGTGGACCGCGCGAGAACGGCCAGCGGCCCGCCATCGATCCGCTCTTTCGCACCGCGGCCCGACACTATGGCTCGCGCGTCGTCGGCGTCATCCTCTCCGGCATGCTCGACGACGGAACGGCTGGACTTGGCGATGTCAAGCAAGCGGGCGGCGTCACGGTAGTGCAGGACCCTGCGGACGCAGCGTTTCCCTACATGCCGAAGAATGCGCTCGCAGCCGTGGACGTCGATCTGTGCGTTCGAGCGGAAGCGCTTTCCCACACGATCATCAGCCTGGTGAACACATCGGCGCCCGCCGACAATGTCCTGCCGGCTGAGGTTCCCGTCGAGACAGTGGAGGAATCGGCCAGTCCCGAATTGGCGACCCGGCCGGACGAGCTCGGGAAGGCTTCGCATTTCACCTGTCCGGAATGCAACGGAACGCTGTACGAGGTCGAGGGCGAGAAACTTCGCTTCAGGTGCCGTGTCGGACATGCCTATTCGGAGCAGGCCATGAATTCGGCGCAGGACGAAAGCGTGGAACGCGCGCTCTGGATTGCCCTCCGCGCCCTCGAGGAGCGCAGCGAGCTGCTGAACAAGCTCGCGGAGCTCGCGCTGAACAAGGGCCACGACAGCATGGCCGAATCGTACCGGGGACGCTCACGCGAGGTCGAAGAGAACGTGCGGGCGATTCACAACCTCATACTGACCGGCCGCGGCGCGACGGAGGCGGAGGCAGACGATGGCTAGGCCCGTCGCTTTTGCGACGTTCGCGTTCCCAGAATGACGCCATGCCCGAGCGCAAGGACAACGAAGAAGAACAGATCGCGCGTATCGCGGCCCTCGTGGAAGAGTACCGCGTCAAGCACGAGGACCTTGAATCCTACATTCGCGCCACCCGCAAACGTGCCGAGCAAAGCAACCGGCAGGCGAAGAGCAGGCTCGAACGCGCGCGACGCCGCCGCAAGCCGACCGGATGAACCGGCGGCGAGGTTACTTGCCGTCGGCCTGAGATCCTTCCCCGAGTTCGTGGCGGTGCTGGTCCACCTCGATGCGCGCACGAACAGCCTCGATATGCAAAGCCAGGCTGGAATACAACGGCACGGTGCCGCGCGCCTGCGCGGAGACGCGGGCGAGCCGGTGCGGCGGTGACACGCTCTCGATCGCGCGCTCCTGGCGTTGCGCGATCTCGGTGATGTCGCGGAGCGCTGACAGGTCATCAGCCGCTTCGGCCGCGTGCAGCGCAGCCATCAGCGCGTGATAGGCGACCTCATAGAGGTTCGCCGCCGCCGCGTCGGTGCTGCACGCCACGAGACGCTCGATGAGATTGGACGAGTTCATATGGGGCATTCGTCCATCGCTCGTGTGATCCTAATACCCCGTGCCTTCAAGACGCCAGTGGACGCTTGCCGCGACGATCATTGGCTCGAGCCTGACGTTTGTCGACGGCACCGCGGTCAACGTCGCCTTGCCGGCGTTACAGGCCGCGTTCCAGGCCACCCTGACGGACGTTCAATGGGTGATCGAGGCGTACGCGCTCTTTCTTGGCGCGCTCGTCCTCGTCGGCGGCTCGATCGGCGATCAGTTCGGGCGCAAGCGGGTGTTCGTCTTCGGCGTCGCGCTGTTTACGCTGGCGTCGATCGGCTGCGGCATGTCGCCGTCGGTCGAGGTGCTGATCGCGGCGAGGGCGATTCAGGGCGTCGGCGCGGCGCTTCTCGTGCCGGGCAGCCTCGCCATCATCAGCGCCGCCTTCGATGACGCCGAGCGCGGACGCGCGATCGGCCTGTGGTCGAGCTTCAGCGCGATGACGGCGGCTCTCGGCCCGATCGTCGGCGGCTGGCTGATCGAGCACGTCAGCTGGCGCGCCGTCTTCTTCATCAACGTCCCGCTCGCGGCCATGGTCCTCGTGCTGTCCGCGCGCTTCATGGACGAGAGCCGCGATCCGATGCGCGTGGGCCACGTGGACTGGTGGGGCGGCGCGCTTGCGGTGCTGGGCCTCGGCGGCCTCGTGTTCGGTCTGCTGGAGTGGCCGCGCGAGGCAGCCGTCCGCGCCCTCGCCTGTTCCGCGATCGGCGTCGGCGCGATCTGCCTCGGGTTGCTGCTCGCCGTCGAGCGCCGCGTCCGCAACCCGATGCTGCCGCTCGGTCTCTTCGCGTCGAGCACCTTCACGCTGACGAACATCCTCACGCTCCTCCTGTACGGCGCGCTCGGCATCATCCTCTTCATCATCCCGCTGAACCTGATCCAGGTGCAGCACTACACGGCGACGATGACGGGAGCCGCACTGTTGCCGTTTCCCGTGATCATGTTCCTGCTGTCCCGCTGGTCCGGAGGGCTGGTCTCCAAAGTAGGAAGCCGCCTGCCGCTCATGGTCGGACCGGCGATCGGCGCGGTCGGCCTCGCGCTGTTCGCGTGGCCCGGCATCGGCGGCTCGTACTGGACGACGTTCTTTCCGGCGACAGCGATACTCGGTCTCGGTATGGCGGTGACCGTGGCGCCGCTCACGACGACCGTGATGGGCGCGGTCGCGCGCGAGCACGCCGGCGTCGCCTCAGGGATCAACAACGCGGTCGCGCGCGTCGCCGGACTGCTCGCGGTCGCAGTCCTCGGCCTGGCGCTCGTCAGCGCGTTCGACGCGCGCGCCGCTCATCGTCTCGACGGTCTGAAGCTGACGCGGGACGTGCGAGCCGGCGTCGATCGCGAGCTTGCGAAGATGGCCGATGCCGACGTGCGCACGGCGGTCGTGAATCCAACGCAACAACACGAAGTCGAGACCGCGATCGCCGAGAGCTTCGTGGACGCGTTCCGGCTGGTCTCGCTGGCGGCCGCGGCGCTGGCGGTCGCCGCGGCGTGCGTGGCGGCCGGCATCCGCGGCTGACGCTACTTCTTCTCGGACTTCTGCTCCCACTCGACTTCCGTCGGGACGCTCGTCTCGATTTTCAAAATCTCGTCGGACAGGCGATCGGTCTTTCGTTCGAGCGGCCAGCGGACTTCGTAATGCAGCTCCTCCTGGCCGACGGCCCGGAGCTCGAACGGCACGCGCGCCGACTTGAGCGCGCGCTCGACGCGATCCTTGATGCGCGACGGATCCTTCCGTTTGATCTTGAGCTCGAAGAGCCTCATTGCCATCGGCTCGAACGATTCGACAATCCACAGAACGGCCAGGATGAAAAACGCGCCGAAGACCGCCAGCATCCACAGACCGACGCCCGTCGCCAGGCCGACCGCGAGCGTCGACAACATCACGCCTGCGTCCTTCGGGTCTTCGATTTTCGCGCGGTAGCGTACGAGGCCGGCGGCGCCGACGATGCCAAACGCGCGCGCGAGGCTCGATCCGACGACGAGCATGACGACCGAGCCGATGACCGCGAGGATGACCTGCGTCTGGATGACCGCCGGACGTCGCGCAGGCGTGCCGCGTCGTCGAGGACGCATCGCAAGCATGCTCGCCAGCGCCGCGGCCAGAGGAAGACGCTGCGCCGCGTGTTTGAGCTCCTGGCTCTGCGTCGTCGTGTCCGGCGTCTCGGTCAGGAGGCTCTCGTGCTTGCCGCCCTCGCCGGGGAGCGACTGGGCGAACGCCGCGCTGGCGCCGGGCCCCAGCGCGATGACGATGGCCGCCGCGATCACGCAGGCGGCGCGCGCGAGTCTCGCCACGGGCGTCACCGGACCACCTCGCACGATCGATGGACGATCTGATCGATCTTTTTCTTGAATGCGTCCACCCACGCCTGCTCGCTCTCCGCCTCGCTGCGTCCCTCGAGCAGGTGCGTCCGCAGCGGGAACCGCGAGACGTCGAAGAGGTCGTGGATCTGCCGATCGGTCAGCTGCGTGAGCAGGCCGGCGAGAAAGCGTCGGCCTTCCTCCGTGATCGGAGGATCGTTGAGGGTGCCGCTCCACGATTCCGTCAGGTTGCCGACGCAGCGATCCGAGTCCTTCCACACCGGCGTCTTCGCCCACGCGCTCAGGTTGACCGAGGACTCGGCATTTCTGTTGAAGACGTCGGCATGACCAAACGTCGCCCCGAGGTCGTTGATCAGCATGAACGTCTCAGAACACGGCGCGTGACCGTGCTTGCGATCGCCTTTGCCTTCCCGCACGTCGTCGACACAGGTCAGCCGCTGCTGTTCGCGCTTGCTGTCGGAGTGCTGGAGCACGACGGCCAGCAGCTTCAGCGCGTCGCGCTGCGCGCGTGGAGCGCCGCCTTCGGCGGGATCGACCCAGTCGAGCTCGTACCACGCCCAGCCGCGTCCTTCGGGTCCCACTAACTCGTGTCCCGCCATCTTGCGCTGGATCGCGGCGACATCGAAAAGTGTGGCGCCGTCGGCGTCCACGGCGCGCTCATGGCGGATCTTCTCCGGACAGCCACGGCAAACGACGTGGACCGGATACTCGCGATCGGCGCCGAACCCGAGCGCCCAGAGCAGCCGCGTCGCGGCGACCTCGGCGTACACCTCGCCGTTGTCGCGTCCGTACTTCACCTTGACCTTGTCGTGGCCGTCGATGGCGCAGTCGAACTTCGGCGAGTGCCCTTCGGTTTTTTCGTCGACGTAGTCGCACGTGACGGTCGCACCGGGCGCGAACGCGCCGGGACCGCGCGGACCCGTCCTGATGTCCATCGATGGAATGTCGGTGTGCGTCCAGAGCTGCGCGCGCGCGATCGCGGCATTGCGCTGCGCATCGTCCAGCGGACTTGGCTTCAGGACCGACATGAACGGCGCACAACCTGCAGCGACGATCGATCCCGCGAAGGCGACGCCTGTGAGGCTCCGAAGCACTGCGCGACGCGAGGCCGCGCGCACCGCCGGATCACCCGCGAACGATGATGAGCTTGTTTCGATCGCGTCACCGCTGACACACCGCATGCCGTCAGCTCAAGCAAAAGCGGCACCATGGCGCAGCTCAACGTGGCATATGTTGTGCTAGAAGGTATGAGCTGGCAAAGACGATGAAGCTGATTGTTCAACCAGATGCCGGCGTCAATCCCGTGCTGTCGGCCATCGAGCGCGCGAAGAAATCAATCGATGTGCTGATCTTCCGGCTCGATATCGAGGAGGTTGCCGCGGCATTGGCTGAGGCCGTCCAGCGCGGCGTAGCCGTGCGCGCGCTCATCGCGCATGCGAACCGCGGCGGCACGAAGAGCCTTCGCAAGCTGGAAGCGCGCTTCCTTCAGTGTGGCGTTACGGTGTCCCAGACCGCCGACGATCTGGTGCGGTATCACGGCAAGATGCTCATCGTGGACGGCCGCGTGCTTCACGTGTACGGTTTCAACTTCACACGTCTCGACATCAACAAGAGCCGCAGCTTCGGCATCACCACGCGGAACCGCAAGCTTGTGCAGGAAGCGCTGAAGCTGTTCGAGGCCGACAGCGCGCGCCAGGCGTACGTGCCGGCATTCCGCCGCTTCGTCGTGAGCCCGCAGAACGCACGCGAACTGCTGGCGGCATTCATCAAGGGCGCGCGCCGGCAGCTGTTGATTTACGACGTGAAGGTGAGCGACCGCATGATGGTGCGCCTGCTCGACGAACGCGCGAAGGCGGGCGTCGACGTGCGTATCATCGGCAAGCTGGGTCGCGGAAAGGCCGGCATCACGGCCGAGAAATATCCGGGCAAGCGCCTGCACGTGCGCGCCATCATCCGGGACGGCAGCCGTGCGTTCCTCGGCAGCCAGAGCCTCCGCAAGCTCGAACTCGAGCGCCGGCGCGAGATCGGCGTCATCCTCAACGATCGGGCGGTCGTGAAGGAGATGGCGACAACGTTCGAGCGCGACTGGGCGCAAACCGACGCGGGACGGCGCCGAGCGAAGTCGGCGTCCGACCCGGACGCGCGTGCGGTCAAGGGCGACAGCCTGAACGTCGCGTAGCGAAACCCGCCACCGGCCGCCCTCGCGCACCTCGAAACCATAAAGATCCCGCGAATTGGGTTCCTGAAGCCCAACTGAAAATAAATCGTTGCACTTCGATGTACCGCGGGCCCACCGCCGGGCTAGAATCGCGCGGTTTACACCAGCTTCACGTCGTCCGTGTCGATGAGGTTTCTTCCGTCGTCGAAGGGAACTCGAGGGTTCCCGAGAACCTGAGGAGAACGTCATGAGACTCCGGCTCGCGTTGGTTCTGGCCTTCCTGATCGCGCTCACCCTTCCACGGTTCGTCGCTGCACAAGGTTTTCAAGGCGGATTGCGAGGCGCTGTCCACGACGCGAACGGCGTCGTGCCCGGCGTCGAAGTCGTCATCACCAACGAATCGACCGGCATCAAGCGCACGGTGACGACGAACGAAGCCGGCGAGTACTCGTTTGCGGCGGTCGATCCCGGCACCTACACCGTCCGCGTCGCGCTCCAGGGGTTCAAGACGATGGAGCGGCAGGGCGTGCGCATCGGCACGCAGCAATTCGTCGTGCTCGACATTGCGCTGGAAGTCGGCGCGGTTTCCGAATCGGTGACCGTCACCGGTCAGGCGCCGCTCATCGAACGCGCGAACGCGTCGAAAGGTGACGTCCTCGACAGCCAGACGCTCGAGACGCTGCCGGCGCCGGGACGCAACGCGTTCATGATCGGCGTGGCGGTGCCGACGGTCGTCGCGACCGGCGACCCGCAGTTCAACCGGCAGCAGGATCAGACCAACGCCTCGCTTCTCTCGCTCGGCGGCGGCACGCGGCGCGGCAACAACTACATCGTGGACGGCGTCCCGATCAGCGACCTGCGGAATCGCGCGTCGGCGAACCCGACGATCGAATCGATCGAAGAAGTGAAGGTGCAGGTCCACACCTACGACGCCGAGATGGGGCGGACCGGCGGCGGCGTCTTCAACGTGACCGCCAAGTCGGGCGGCAACGTGTTTCACGGCAGCGGCTTCTACCAGACGCGCCCCAACGGGCTGCTGACGAACAACTACTTCAGCGAGCTGGCGGGACAGCCGAAGCCGCCAGGGTACTACAACCTGTACGGCGGCGGCTTCGGCGGACCGATCGTCAAGAACCAGACGTTCTTCTGGTTCGCGATGGAAGGGTACCAGTCGAACACGACGCGCGGCGTCTCGGTCACGTTCCCGACGGCCGCCGAGCGCGCGGGAGACTTCTCGAATTTCCGCAACAGCGATGGCCAGCTGATCACGATTTACGATCCGCTGACCACGCACACCGACCCGACGACCGGGCAGCTCGTGCGCACGCCGTTCCCCGGCAACGTCATTCCCGCGAACCGCATCAACCCGGTCTCGGCGAATATCCTCAAGTACCTCCCGCTGCCCGACGTCAATTCAGACGATGGCGGGACGCCGAACTACACGCGGACGGCGCAGATCATCGACCGCGCGATGATGTACACCGGGAAGGTCGAGCACAAGTTCAACGACAAGGTCTCGCTGACGGGGTTCTACCTGTTCAACAAGACCGACGAGCCGTGCTCCGACTACTTCGAGCCGGGACTGAACGGCGCGAACCGCTTCGCCGATCCGCTCGACTACCTGCTCAAACGGCGGCCGCAGATTCTGGCGCTCAACAACACGTGGGTGCTTTCGAATTCGGCGGTGGCGTCGTTCCGCTTCGGGTGGACGCGCTTCCCGGACAGCCAGACGCTGACGCTGCCGTTCGATCCGGCGTCGCTCGGATTCAGCTCGCAGTTCATCGGATTGATTTCGAGCGATCCGAACGCGCACAAGTTCCCGGCCGGCGACATCGAGGGCTATGACCAGGCCGCGGCGCAGACGTTCGGCGCGATCACGCCGAACACGCTGAACTACTATTCGAACGGCCTCAACGGCAGCCTGTCGAAGTTCTTCGGCACGCACACGGTCAAGCTGGGCGCGGATTATCGCAAGCTCGGCGCCGACTTCTACAGCCCCGGCGAGGGCAGCGGCTTCTTCAACTTCGACAAGGCGTTCACGTCGTCCGATCCGCGCGTGGACGGCACGGCGACGTCGGGCAGCTCGGTCGCGAGCTTCCTGCTCGGCTACCCGACGGGCGACCCGACGAACCTGAGCACGATGCCGGTGTCGACGCCGCTGAACGTGTACACGAAGTACTACGCCGGCTACGTCCAGGACGACTGGCGCGTGAACTCGAAGTTCACGCTGAACTACGGCCTGCGCCTCGAACACGAGGCCGGCATCCGCGAAGTCGAGGATCGCATCACCGTCGGCTTCAATCAGACTGCGGTCAACCCGGTCAACGTGGTGATTCCCGCGGATCCCGTCGCGGGCACGCCGTCGCGCCAGGTCCTCGGCGGCCTGATGTATGCGGGGGTGAACGGTGCGAACGACTACCAGGGCAATCCGCCGGCGATCAAGTGGTCGCCGCGCGTCGGCGCCGTGTACTCGCTGAACGCGAACACGGTGCTGCGCGGCGGGTACGGCATCTACTGGGCGCCCTGGAACTTCCAGCAGCCGAGCACGACGTCGAACAACTACGGCCAGACCGGCTACACCGTCAACACGCCCACGCCGCAGAATCAGTTCGTCCCGACCGTGTCGCTGACCAATCCGTTCCCGAACGGCCTGGTGCAGCCGGTGGGCAACTCGCTGGGCTACCTGACCGGCATCGGCACGAGCGTGAACTTCGTGGATCAGAACAAGGGCGCGCCGCGCGTGCAGCAGTATTCGGTGGATCTCCAGCGCGAGCTGCCCAACAGCATGGCCCTGGTGCTCTCGTATCTGGGATCGCGCGGCGACAACCTGGGGTACGGCGGCACCTCGGACGCAACCATCAACATCAACCAGCTCGATCCGAAGTACATGTCGCTCGGAACGGCGCTGCAGGATCAACTGCCGAATCCGTTCTTCGGCAATGCGGCGGCCGGACCGCTCGCCACGCAGTCGACGCTGTCGCGCGGCCAGCTGCTTCGTCCGTATCCTGAATTCCTCGACGTGCTCGCGCGGCAGACGACCGGCGCCCGCAATCGGTACAACGCCGCGGTCGTCGAACTGCAGAAGCGCGTGACACACGGGTGGGGCGGACGTTTCAGCTACACGTGGAGCCGTCTCGACGACAACCAGTTCGGCGAGACGAACCAGTACTCGCAGATCGCGGGCGGGACGGCGGGCAACGGCACGGGCCGCGCGCTCAACAACTACGATCTCGACGCCGAGTACAGCCGCAGCCTCCTCGACGTACCCAATCGCCTCGTCCTCGCGCCCATCGTCGAGGTGCCGTACGGCCAGGGACGCAAGTGGGGCAACAAGCCCGGCGTGACCGATGCGATTCTCGGCGGCTGGCTCGTGGCGGGCGTGTTCGAGTGGGTCAGCGGGTTCCCGATCAACGTCACGCAGGCCGGGGACAACACCGGCACGTTCAGCGGCGAGCAGCGGCCGAACGTCGTGTCGGGCGTCGATCCCACCACGCCGGGCGACCGCGAGGTCCGCTTCGACGGGTGGATCAACCCGAACGCGTACTCGCTGGCGGCGCCGTTCACGTTCGGCAACGCGCCGCGCACGAATCCTGATCTGCGGACGCCGGATCGGAACAACATCGATCTCGTCGTCAGCAAGGATTTTCCGCTGCACAACACAATCAAGGGGCAGATCAAGATCGAGCTGTTGAACCTGACCAATCACGTGAAGACCGACGGTCCCGAGCAGCGGCTCGGCCGGTCGGACTTCGGGTTGATCACGACGCAGGCCGGGTTCATGCGCATCACGCAGATTACGTTCAGGGTGAACTTCTAGGGGAGAGCACGAAGGAACGAACCCACGGAAGAGGCACGAGCTTCTTCCGTGGGTACTTCAGGCACGTGTCTGCTTGCCTTGAGAGGCAACCAGGGTTCGCGCGAACTCAACTCGCCACGAAAACACGAAGCACACGAAAGCGGACAGTGCCTTCGTGGTAACTTTCTCGATGCGCTTACGTGAATAGATGTTTCGTGGCTTTCGTGCTTTCGTGGCTCTAGTAAAGAGGCGGAGGCCACAAAGGCACGAAGCTCACGAAGAAGAGTTTGCTTCTCGTGTTTGCTTGCCTTCGCAACCAACCGACGTTAGCGCTAATTCAACTCGCCACGAAAACACGAAACGCACGAAAGAGGACTCACTAGCGTTACTCCGGAAACCAGGCCACAAAGACATGAAGAATACGAAGAGAACTGGTTTTCCTTCGTGTCATCGTGCTTTCGTGGCTCTAGTAAGGAGGTGAAGGCCACAAAGAACGAAGCTCACGAAGAAGAAACTGTGTTTCCCGTCGCGTCATCGTGCCTTCGTGACAACCGTACAGCGTGTTCTCCCTGGTGGGGTTTCGTGACTTTCGTGCTTTCGTGGCTCTAGTAAGGAGGTGAAGGCCACAAAGACACGAAGCTCACGAAGAAGAAACGATGTTTCCCTTCGCGTCATCGTGCCTTCGTGGCTAAGACGTAAACCAGGCGCTAGCGTCCCTGCACTTTCCCCGCCTCCGACGACTTCATCCCCCCGTCCGTGAGCGCCGCGTAGACCAGCTTCGCGGAATCCGCCCGGAACGCCATCCCGCCAGGACGGTTGCCGCCCATGTTCTGGATCATGCCGATGAACGCGAGGTCGTTGACGGGATCGATCCAGAACCACGTGCCCGCGGCGCCGCCCCAGTAGTACGTGCCCTTGCCGAACGGCAGATGCGCGATGGCGGGATCGACGTAGACGGCGAAGTCCAGCCCGAAGCCCACCGCCTCCGCGCCGCTCTGCGCCGCGGTGCCGTCGACGCTCACGCGCAGGTTGCCGATGTGATTCTCTGCCATCAGCTTGACGGTCTCCGTCTTGAGGACGCGCGTACCGGCGAGCTCGCCGCCGTTCAGGAACATCTGGCAGAACCGGGCGTAGTCGTGCGTCGACGCGACGAGTCCGCCGCCTCCCGACTCGAGACGGTCCGGATCGTCGAAGCCGCCGCGATCGTCGCGAACGGGATTCATGACGAGCGCGCTCTGCGCGCGGTCCCAGTGGTAGACGTCCGTGAAGCGCGGCTTGCGATCCGGCGTCACGTAGAACGCCGTGTCGGTCATGCCGAGCGGACCGGTCACGTGCCTCTTCAGGTAGTCGCCGAACTTTTCGCCGGAAAGCTTCTGCACGAGATAGCCCTGGATGTCGACCGCGACGGAATACGACCACTTCGTTCCGGGCTCGTAGAGCAGCGGGATGGCGGCGATCTTCGTCATCATCTCGTTGAGATCTTTTGACGCGAGGACGCGGTCGTCGCGAAACGCCTTGTTGACGGGATCGTTTCCCGCCAGTCCGTACCCGAATCCGGCCGTATGGCTCATCAGCTGCCGCATCGTCGCCGGCTTCTTCGGCGTCGTGAGCACGGGCTTGCCGTCGGCGGTCGTCGCGACCTTGCCGTCGGCGTCCCACGTCAGCTCCTTCAGGCCGGCGAGCTCCGGCGCGTACTTCGTGATCGGATCGTCGAGATGCCATTTGCCCTGTTCGTAGAGCTGCATCATCGCGACGCCGGTGATCGGCTTCGACATCGAGTAGATGCGGAAGAGCGAATCGAGCGCCATCGGCGTGCCGGGCGTCTGCTGGCCGAACGTCTTGAAGTCGGCGACCTGACCGTGGCGCAGGAGGATGATCGTCATGCCCGCGGTGTCGTGCTCTGCGACCGATTCCTTCATGCGCGCGTCGAGCGCGTCGAGACCTGCTTTCGAGAAGCCGAGCTTCGTCGGATCGGTGACGCCCGCCCTGGGCCACGCCGGATCGGCGGCAGCTTCCTTGACGCCGGCTTTCGCGGCGGTTTTCGGCGCTGAACTGACGGCGGTTTGTGCGCCGAGGTAGGCGGTGACGGCGAGCGCGGAAGCGGCGACGAGTCCGACGCGAGTGCCCGTGCTGACTCTCTTCACGGCGTTCCTCCCATGTCGCGAGCGTGGACGTGTGCGTGGACGCGCATCTCCAGCGTCCAGACGCTTCATTTTACGGCGTAGGCAATCCGGTAGATGAAGCCTTTGTTGTCGTCTGACACATACAGCGCGCCGTCTCGTCCGGTCATCAGGCCGGCCGGACGGCCGAGAACGACGCCGTCCTTCAGGAATCCGGTCGCGAAGTCCTCGAGGCCCGCCGGGCGGCCGTCCTTCATGATCACGCGCGCGACGCGGTATCCGTTGTTCTTGCGCGCGGACCCGTGAAGAGCGATGAAGAGCGCGTGCCGGTACGACTGCGGAAACTGTGAGCCCGTGTAGAAGCGCATGTCGATCGGCGAGATGTGCGGCGGCAGATCGAGCGCCGGCGGGACGGCGTCCGCGGCGGTGACGTTCGGCGTCGCGTCCTTCAGTTCCGGTTGACCGGTGTTCGCCTGATTGTGCGCGATGAAGAACGGGAAGCCGTAGTGCTTTCCCGCTTCGATGAGGTCGATTTCATCGGGCGGGAAGTCGTCGCCGAGATTGTCCTGGCCGGTTTCGCCAGCCCACATGCGGCCGGTGTCGGCATCCCAGTCGAAGCCGATGGCGTTGTGCAGCCCGCGTGCGAACGGCGTCAGCGTGCCGTCCGCGCCGACGACCTGAATCGTCGTCCGCCGCGGATCGGACTCGACGCAGACGTTGCACGAGGATCCGATCGACACATACAGCCGGCCGTCGGGTCCGAAGTTGATCGTCCGCGAGACGTGGACAGCCGGCGTCGAGCTTGGAAGGTCGACGACTTTTTCCGGCTCGCCCGTCGGCATCCCGTTGCTCCATCGCACGCGCACGACCGCCGGCGTCGTCGCGACGTAAAGCCATCCGTCCTTGAACGCGAGGCTGTGCGCGTTGGTGAGATTGCTCAGGATGACGTTCGGCTCCGCGCGTCCGCCGACGTCGGGCAGCGCGACGACCTCGTTGCGCGGCCGGCGTGCGACGAGCAGAACGCCTTCGGGGCTCACCGCCATCAGCCGCGCACCGGTCAGGCCCGACGCGAACACCGATGCGGTGAATCCTGCCGGGACGGTGAGCCGCGCAGGGACCGGTGGTTCCTGGGGAGTGATGGGCGCCTGCGCGACGGCCGCGGCCCCGCCGAGCGCCGCGGCGAGAGACACCACGATGACGGTTTCGAGCGTCTGCATTCGAGCAACCACCTTGCTGCTGGCGGACGGCGCTACTCGCAGCGGAGCGCGACGACGGGATTGATCTTCGTCGCACGGCGCGCCGGTACGTACGCGGCCAGCAGTCCGGTGATTGTAAGGAGGAAGGCCGCCGCCGCGAAAGTGGTCGGATCGCCCGACTGAACGCCGTAGAGATAGCTGCCCACCATCCGGGCGAAGGCGACGGCGCCAATCAGGCCGAGCGCCGCGCCGACGATCAGGAGCAGGCTGCCTCGCCGAAGAACCAGCGACAGCACGGACGAGGGGCGCGCGCCGAGCGACAGGCGGATGCCGAACTCGCGCGTGCGCTGGCCGACGTCGAATGCGACGGTTCCATATAGACCGATCGTCGCCAGCAGCAGCGCCAGCAAGGCGAACACGCCGAGAACGGTCGTGACCAGGCGGACGACGCGCTGTCCCTCGACGCGAACGTCGTTCAGCGTCTGCAGCCGAAACACGGGCTGATTCGGATCGATGTTCCGAACGACCGATCGCATCGGGCCTGCAAGCGCCGCGGGATCGCCGGCCGCGCGAACGGCCAGCATCATGGCCGGGTACGGATCCTGGGCCATCGGCAGGTAGACCTGCGCGACGCGTCCCTTGAGAAACGTGACGACCACGGGCGCTTCGACGTTGCCGACGATGCCGACGATCTCCCGCCAGGGCTGCGACCGTCCGCTCTTGACCTGCTGGCCGACCGGATTCTGGTTCGGCCAGTAGCGGTGCGCCGTCCACTCGTCGATTAGGACGACCGGTGTCGAGTCCTTCGTATCGCTGTCGGCGAAGGCGCGTCCCGCGACGATCGGAATCTGCATGGTCCGGAAGTAGTCGCTCGTCACCGAATTCCGCAGCGCGAGCGGAATATCTTCGAGCCGCGGTTCAGGCTGGCCTGGAAACAGCAGCCCCGATCCGTGCACGTCATCGCTCGTCGGCAGTTCGCGCACGGCGGCGACGGCCACCACTCCCGGCAGCGTGCGCGCGCGTTCGAGCACGCTGTCGAAGAATCGGCTCTGCGCGTCCGGCGATTGATACTGCGTGTCCGGCAGCGCGACGCGCATCGTGAGCACGTGCGACGACGCGTACCCCGGCGACGAGGTGAGGATGTGCAGAAAGCTTCGCAGCATGAGGCCTCCCGCGACGAGCAGCACGGCGGTGAGCGCGATCTGGCCGACGACGAAGGCGCCGCGGATGCGATGCTGCGTGCGGCCCGCTGCGATGTTTGCGCTGCCCTTCAGGACCGCGCTGACGTCGTGTTTCCACGCGAGCGATGCGGGCACGACGCCGCAGAGCACGCCCGTCATGAGCGCGACGACCGCGGTGAAGCCCAGAACGGCGATGTTGATTCCTGAATTCGCGACGTTGGGGAGCTCCTCGAGGTTGTACGACGCGATGAACCGGATGCCCCACAGGGCCGGCAGGAACGAGACGACGCCGCCGATGACGCCGAGCAGGAGATGCTCGGTCAGCAGCTGACGTACGAGGCGCCATCGGCCGCCGCCGAGAGCCGTGCGGATGGCCAGCTCGCGCCGGCGCGCGAGACCCTTGGCCAGCAAGAGGCTCGCGATGTTCGCGCAGGCGACGCCGAGCGCGCAGATCACGGCGCCCATGAGCAGCGTGAGGAGCAGCTGCGCATCCTGCACGAATGCCTCCTGCACCGGCTGCAGCGACGCGGTCAGCCCTCCATCGTCCTTTGGAAATCGCCTGGCGAGGTCTTCGCTGACTTCGATCATGCGCTGACGTGCGGCGGCGAGCGTCAGCCCGTCGCGGATGCGACCCAGCGCGCCGAAGCTGCGGCTGCCGCGATCGGTCGAGGTCAGCACCGGCTCGGGAAACAGCACGTACAGTTCCTCTCGGCCGAAACGAGTGGCGCCGGGCGGCAGGACGCCGATGACCGTGTGAGGCGTGCCGTCGAGAACGGCGCTCTTGCCGACGATGTCCGGATCGTCGTTGAACGTGGTGTGCCAGAGGCGATCGGTCAACACGACGAGATGATCGTCCGGCCGATCGCTCTTCGCGAACAGGCGGCCTCGTGCCGCTTTGGCACCGAGCACGTCGAAGAAGGACGCGGTCGACCTCATGCCTTCCACGCGATCGGTCCGATCCGCGAGCCGAAGGTTCACGCCGTCGGCGGTGAACGCCGTGACGCTCGAGAAGACACCGCTGGCCTCCCAGTCGCGAATGTCGGCCATCGACGCTGGAAACTGGTGCCAGTTGCGCGAAGGCGCGTCGGTCCAGATTGCCACGACACGGTCGGCGTTCGGGATGGGCAGCGGCGCGAAGACGGCGTGCATGACGCTGTAGACAGCCGTGTTCCCGCCGATGGCCAGCGCGAGGATGGCGACCACGATGGCCGTGAACCCGGGATTCTTCGCGAACTGTCGCCCTGCGAAGCGAACGTCGTCCACGAACTCTTCGACGACATGCACCCGACGCATATCGCGACACGCCTCCTTCCGCTGTTGCACTCCGTACATCGACGCTCGCGCCTTGCTCCTGGCCTCGGCGGGCGTCAGACCGCTGGCCACGTGCTCGTCGACGAGTCGATCCAGGTGATACGCAAGCTCGTCGTCGAGCTCCGTGTCCACGCGCGTGCGAAATACGATCGACCGCAGACGGAGGCCGACGACGCGGATGAGACGTTCTGGTCCCACGATCAGACCTCGCGCAGCTTCACGACCTGTGTGATCGCCGCCGCCAATCGGTGCCAGTTGGCGGTTTCGCGTTCGAGCTGCCGCCGGCCCGAGCGCGTCAGCGCGTAGAACTTCGCTCGGCGGTTGTTCTCGCTCGGGCGCCACTCGGCGGTGATCCAGCCCTGCTGTTCGAGCTTGTGGAGCGCGGGATAGAGCGAGCCGTCGCTGACTTGAAGAACGTCGCTCGACACCTGCTTGAGCCGGAGGCCGATGGCCCACCCGTGAAGCGGCTCGAGCGCGAGGATTTTGAGGATCAGGAGATCGAGTGCGCCCTGGACGCAATCTGACGGTTTGCTCATCTCACCTCTCGATTACCGAGGAGTATGCGCCTTCTTCCCCTCGGTAATCAAGGGGTCAGGTGCGGGACCTTCGGATAGGATTCGACCCAGCCTCGTGCGCATCCGCCGCTTCTGCGCGGGCACTTCACGAGACGAAGGAGCAGTGCTGATGATCATCTCGGTGATCAACCTTTCGAACGGCGCGGTGCCTGATGCCGATCTGCAGCGAGCCATCCGCGCGATCAACCGTCAAATCAGCGGAGACTTTGCGCCGTACTGGGGCTTCGGCTCGCAGCTGCGCCTGGAAGGCAAGTCGGGAAAAGCCAAGGGCCGCGGCATCGATCCCGCCGACATGCGCGGCGACGCCATCCTGTACCTGCGCGACGTTGTCAGGATGGGCGACGTCGAGGGCTATCACGATCGGCACTTCACCGGGATTCCGTTCGGCGTCGTCTTCCTCGAGCTGAGCAAGAAGCTGGAGGAGGACTGGAGCGTGACGCTGTCGCACGAGGCGCTCGAGCTGACGGGCGACTCGGAGAACAACCTGCTCGTCCAGGGTCCGCATCCCAAGAAACGCCGACACAGCGTGTTCCACTGGTTCGAGATGTGCGATGCGGTGCAGAACGAGACGTACGAGATCGATCAGGTGACGGTCAGCAATTTCGTGCTGCCGCTGTACTTCACGTCCAGCAACGAGCGCGGCGGCCGCAACGATTTTCTCGGGACCGTCAACAAAGGCAAGACGCTCAGCTCGTTCTCCGTCAACCCGGGCGGCTACATCGGCTTCTTCGATCCCGCGGTCAATGACGATGTGACCTGGTCGCTCGACGATGACGCGAAAGGAAAGCAGCGGTTGAACACGAAGCAGGTGCTCAGAAGCGGACGCGGCCAGCGGCGCCGGGCGAATACCCGCGCGCTGCGCTGAGGAAATTACGGGACGGGGATGCGCGAATGCGCCGATGGCTCTTCTCCGCTCATCGGGATCGTGGTGCGTCGTACGCCGCCGCGGCGATCTCGCCCAGTGCGTCGCCGACGACCGGCGTCACCATCGTTTCGTCAGCGAGGGGAACGTTGTTGGCATAGATCGCCAGCGCGAGATGGCGACCATCGGCGGTGGTCATGTAGCCCGCGAGGCCCTTGCCGTCTACGATGACGCCTTCATGAAGCGCATCTCCGGATGCGTAGGTGCCGGTCTTTGCGTGAACATGGCCGGCCGCCGGCGACTTCACCTGGATGTTCCAGAGCGTGCCGTCTTTGCCGAGGATCGGCAACGCATCGTGGAAGATCGCCGCCGTCGGTTGTTTTGCCATGAACGCCAGGTAATGGACCATGAAGTCCGGCGTGAAATGCGCGGCAGCGCCAGCCCCGTCGCTCTGGGAGGCGCCGGACACGTCTGCGCCTGTCGTCTCGAGGAACTTCCGCATGCGAACGAAGCCAGCCGCCGCCGGACCATCCTCGTGCTTCGCCGCATGTCCCTCGCGCTCGAGAGCGCCGAGCAGGAACGGCGTCGCACTCGCGTGCAGGTTCTGGCTGACCTTCAACGTGATCTTGACTTCCTCCGAAAATGGCGGCGACGCGTGCTCCGCCACCATGCGGTCGGGCTTGTACGAGGGCGCGAGCTTCGCGACGTCGGGCTTGTCGTCTGCCAGGCCGACAGGCCGCGCGCTCGCGACGATACCGCGTTCGTGCAGCGCTTCCGCAAGGACGATCTCGGCGAAGCGGCTCGGCTCTGGCACGCGATAGGCGTAGACCGCGGACTTGACGTCCGCGGGAATCGACCCGCCGATCGTCACCGTGCGGGTGCCGTCCCCATGCGGAACATCCGACTCGACGCGGATCGAATATCGGCTCCCTGCCTTCGCCGTCGTCGTGTGGTTCAGAAATCTCGCATACGACGTGCTCGGCGCGACGTCGAGAACCGCAGGCTCGCCTTCTTTTCCTGACGACACGTGCACGTCGATGGCATTGTCGTTGACGACCATCGGTGAAATGACGAACCCGGTGCCGCCGTCGCGCTCGCCTTCCGGGAACAGGCTGGCGTCGACGATGACGCTGCCGTCGACGCGCTTGATGCCGTGCCCGGCCACGCCGGCCGCCAGTTCGCGAATGACGCGCAGCGGGTCGCCCTCGAGGCCGCGGCTGTCTGGGCCGCCGTACGAGTGATCGACGTTCTCGAACGCGAGCGTATCGCCCGTCCGGATGCGACCCGAGAGGTTCGTATCGCCGCTGGCCACGAGCACCAGATCACCGCGCAGCGTGCCCTGCCCGTCCACCTCGCCGGTTCGATACACGCGCGTGCGAAATCGGTAGTCCGCTCCCAGAATCTGCATCGCGCTACCCATCGTCACCAGCTTGGTGGTCGAGCCGGGGACGAACAGTTTGTCGGCATTGAGTGTGTAAAGGGGCGTATTCGTATCGAGCGAGTAGAACTCGATGCCGAACGTCACGTGCCTGAACTCCGGCCGCGCCAGAATCGCGTCGACGCGGGACGCCAGCGTCTGCGCCAGGCTTTGGCGCTGCGCGTCCGCCGGAACAACCAGCAAGCATGCGGCGGCCAGCCAGGAGATGGCCTGTCGTAACCCGGCCAGCACTGACGTTCTCTTCATGTTCCAGATCCTTCTGTCCTGACCGCAGCGGCGAGAGGAGGGCATTGAACCTGCGTCGTCTGCGAGCGCCACGCCGTTACGCCCGGGTGTGATCGGGCCGATGCGCGCGCAGGAACGAGTGAATCTGGCGCACCGCCAACGGAATCCGTTCCTTCGGTTCCTTCCACGGGAACATGCTCACTTCCGCGTTCGGCGCGAGCATCGCGGCTTCCATCGCCACGGCGTACGGATGCGCCGGGATGTCGTCCGGCAGGATCAGAACCGGCGTCTGGCAGTTGCGCACGAAGTCGCGTGTGACGGTGAAGACGAAGTCGGCGTTCGTCTTGTACATCCGCGTCAGGAATTGCTCAACGGCCGTCGTCGTAATCTCGGGACGCCGCTTGACGAGATCCGCCCCCCAGCCGGTGACGTTGCCGTCGTAGAAGAGCGTCGGCAGCTCGGGACGGAATCCGCTTGGCTGCGCGAGCACCGCCGCGACGACACGATTCGGCGCGCGCTTGAGGAGATTCCAGATGAACGGCCCGCCGATGCAGAAGCCCATGACCATGAACTTGTCGACGCCGAGATGGTCCATCAGGCCGAGATGGTCGTCGGTATAGGCGTCCCACGGGCGGTCGATCTCGAGCGGCCCGGACGACTGTCCGCTGTTGGCGTTGCGAAGATCGGCGGCGATGCAGCGATACTCGCTGGTGAACGAGTCGAACGGGTTGAAAGGATTGCTCAGCGCGGCGATCGTCGAATTGAGCCCGCCACCCGGGATGAGCAGCAACGGATAGCCGGAGCCGGCCTCCTGATAGTGGATGCGCACCGCGCCCTTTTCGTAGAACGAGCTTTTCGGCGCGACCTGCTGCGCAAGAACGCGCGGCATGGCCGCCATCGCCGAAGCCGCCGCTCCCGCTTTCAAGATTTCGCGTCTGGTCTTGTCCACCATGGCTCTTTCCGTCAGGCTAACACAAGGCCGCAGCGAAAAGGATCGAAGCGGCGACGCGGCCAGCGGCGCCGGGCGAATACGCGCGCCCTGCGCTGAGGAAACTACGGGACGGGGACGCGGTAGATGTTGCGCTGCGTCGTGTTCCGCATGAAGACGTATGACGTGGGGTCGCTCACCGCGAATGCCCTCGGCTGCGGAAGCCGCGTCGCGCCGGGAAGCGCGGCCACGCGGGTCGGGGACATCCCGCTCGCGGCCAGCGCCCGCAGCGTCTCCTCCGACTTGAACGGGATCACGAACGTTTCTCCCGTCGTCCACGCGAAGTGAAGCGCGAGGAAGCGGCCGTCGGGCGACCAGGTGACGACAGGCGGCGTGATGCCGCGGTTCTCCGCGCCGACCGTGCCGCACGTCGCGCAGAGATCGATCGCGCGATCGTCGACCAGCGAATACACGGTGACGCCTGTGCCGCTGGTCCACGCCGCGACCCACTGCCGGTCGGGCGAGATGCCGTAGAGAATGCGCATGCGGTCGGTCCGCAGTTGTTCCGGGCGTCCGCCGTCCGGGTTGGCCCTCGCGAGGACTCCGCCCTGGAGAAATCCGCCGCGGCCCTGCACGAAGTAGATGGAGCCGTCCGAACCGAAGATCGGACGACCCGACTGGACGCCCTCCAGCCGGCGCGGCGGCGTTCGGCCGTCCACGGCCGCCACCCAGACGGCTCCGGCGCCCACGTCTTCCACCGCCGAAAACGCGACGCGCGTCCCGTCCGGTGAAATGGAGTAGTCCTGCATCACGAAATCCGGCAGCAGGCGCGTGCGATCGCCCGACTCGAGATCCGCAACCCACAGCGCGCCGCTCACCCAGACGCTCGTGCTGACGCCCGAGCGCAGCAGGAAATACAGCTTCTTCCGATCCGGCGAAAACTTCGGCTGGTACGCGTAGCCCTGGGACGTGATCTGCCGATCGCCCTGCGCGTCGTGGACCCAGATGGTGTTCTGTTCGACGCCGATCGACGTGACGAACGATCGGCCGTCGGGCGCGAACGAGATGCCTTGCTCCTCGGTCGTCCCGCTCGTGACCTGCTCGGGCACGCCGTCGGGAAACTTCTGGCGCCAGATGTGATAACCGGTGCCGGCGTTCGCAGCGAGATACATCCACTGTCCGTCGGGTGACCAGGCGGCGTCCGTGCACGGCGCGGCCGACGGACCAACTGGTCTCGCCTGGCCGCCCCCTTCGTACGGCACCACGCGGCACGGCAGCCAGCCGCCTCCCATCTCGACGGCGAGGACCCACCGGCCGTCGGGCGAGAGCGCCGAGCGGTGTGCCATGTTGCCGACGCCAGGCGGCACGTACACCGCACGATGGGCGGAGCGGCTCTCGGTGGAGGTCGAGACCGCCATATGGATGCCTTCGCCTGTGTGCTCCGAGAAGAGCACGCGAGGCGGACTTGTCCGCGGAATCCAGGTCAGCGCGCTGGCGTTCGTGATGAGTTGGTGCACCCGCCCCCCAAGAACGGGAACCGTCCAGACGTTCCACTCCGCGCTTTCGGCGGCGGCGCCGTACGCGATGCGTGATCCATCCGGCGAGAACGCCGGGCTGATCTTCGGAAGGTTGTCGTGCGTCAATTGTGTCGGCTCGCCATCGGGCAGGACACGCACGTAAACCTCTCCTCGTCCGATGAACGTGCTGTCGCTGCGGATGAAGGTCAGCAGATGGCCATCCGGCGACAGCGCGGGCGAGACGGCGGAGTCGGTGAAGTTCGTCAGCTGCGTGTACTCGGCTCTCGGCGGCAGCGTGGCGGACTCCGAGTGTCGCGGCAGATAACGGGCCCCGAGGAGGAGCAGGACGATCGCGACCGCCGCCGCCAGGACCCTCTGCCACGGAAATGCGCGGGCGTGCGCCGACACGACTGCCTCGTCGCCGTGTCGGGACAGCCGCCGCAAATCGCCGACGAGATCGCGCATCGCTTGATAGCGCCGATCGGGTTCTTTCTCCAGCGCCTTTTCGATCACGCGCTGCAGGTTCGGCGGCACGTCGCCGGCGAGCTTCGGAACGGGATCGTGCACGATCGCGTGCAGCGTATCGAGATCCGTCGCGCCGCCGAACGGCCGACGTCCCGCGGCGAGCTCGTACAACACGACGCCGAACGAGAAGACGTCGCTGCGCGCGTCGAGAGGCCGGCCCGCCGCCTGTTCCGGCGACATGTACGCGATGGTGCCGATGACCGCGCCCGGCAGCGTCGCGCCGACGGTGATCGTGTCGCTGGACGATCCGGCAGCGCCGTCGCCGATCACTTTGGCCAGCCCGAAGTCGGTCAGCTTCGCATAGCCGCTGCGGGTGATGAGGATGTTGTCCGGCTTGATGTCGCGATGCAGGATGCCGGCCTCGTGCGCGGCGGCGAGGCCGTCGGCGGCGCCGGCCATCAGCTCGACGATCTCGGACCGGGTGCGCGCGCCGCTCCGCATCCAGTCGCGCAGCGTCCCGCCGTCCACGAACTCGGTGACGAGGTACTTGCGGCCGTGAATCTCGCCGGCGTCGTGGACGGTGACGATGTGCGGATGATTGAGTGACGACGCGGTGCGGGCCTCGCGTTCGAATCGGCGGCGGAGACCGGGATCGGTGAAGCCGCCCGAAATCAACTTGACCGCGACCGGACGACCGAGCTTCGTGTCGAGGGCCTTGTAAACCTCGCCCATCCCGCCGACGCCGAGGCACTCGATGACTTCGTAGATGCCGAGGCGGTCGCCGCCGCGAAGGAGACTCTGGAGGCTGCCGACCGCGGCGATCGCGGGCGTCTCGAGAAAGGTCCCTGCGCTGTCCCGCGCGTCGAGCAGGGACGTGACTTCACGCGCCAGCTCGTGATCGTCACCGCAGGCATCGCGGAGGAACGCAGCGCGTTCTTCCGGCGGATGCTCGAGCACTGCGTGCAGCAGGCGCTCGACGTGATCCCAGCGGCTGGACTGGTGTGTCACGGTACTGTCGTTGCTTACGAGTGTCCTTATATATAGGTGCTCCAGGCCCGTCAACCATTACACGCGCGGTTACCATCGATACCAGCCCGCGTGAATCACGGGTGAACCGCCAGCATGCTGAGGGCGTCGCGGCGAGCCATCGCATCGACGAGGCCCTCGCGAATCAGCGCCGCCTCGGTCTTCGTGAACCACAGGCAGTCCTGCAGGACGGCATACCAGTTGATGTGCGGCGCCATCAGCCCGATCACCGCATGTTTCCGGTATCCGAGCAGGTGGCCGAGTTCATGGGCGATGACCAGCCCGATGCGGTTCGGCAGCGGGACGAGGCCGCTCGCCGACGCCTGATCCTCGCGGATCCGTCCAACCATCACCCACGCGAAGCGCGCCTGCGGAAACGCCACGCCGAGCGCCGCCTTGGGACGCGCGGTTTTTTCCACATCGGCATCGACGAGGTCAAGCCGGATGACCGACCGGCAGAAGGCGATCCTTTCCGCTTCGTCCGCGGTCGGCGCGGGATCGCCCGGGTTGAACCACGCGATGTCGATACCGATCTCGCGATACACCCTGGCCGCGATCACCTCCGCCTGGCGGATGTCCGCTTCCGGCAGACCGACGCTGTTCTGAACGACGACGTTCAGGCGCATCCGCTCGGGGGCGGCAGTGGGCGCCGCAGCGGTCAGGACGCCGATGATCAGGCTCGTGCCGAAGGTCTGTGCCGGTGTCGCCATGTCGCCTCTCCTTCGCGGCCCGTGGACCGTCGTTGGAGGAGGCGGGAAATCCGGTGCGGAACCGTCATCGACGATCCGCCGCCCCGACGTAACATGGAAAACACCGTCGAGCGGACCTCGTGGACGACAAGACTCGACCTTCTCGGGCGTCGCACCATGTGACCGCGCTCCTGCGCGCGTGGAGTGCGGGCGAGCCGCAGGCGCTCGAGGAATTGATGCCGCTCGTCGCGCGGGAGCTGAAGCGTCTGGCGCGGCGGTACATGGCCGGCGAGCGCCGCGACCACACGCTGCAGCCGACCGCGCTCATCAACGAAGCCTACGTCCGGCTCGTGGACCTCCGGCAGATGCGCTGGCAGGATCGTGCGCACTTCTTCGCGATGTCCGCGCGCCTGATGCGCCGCATCCTCGTTGACTACGCCCGCGCGCGCGCCTACGGCAAGCGCGGCGGCGGCGCGCAGAAGGTCACGCTCGGCGAAGCGCTGCAGGTGTCTGCCGAAAGGTCGGCTGACGTGGTCGCCGTGGACGAAGCGCTGACCGCATTCGCGCAGGTCGATCAGCGCAAGGCGCACGTCGTCGAACTGCGCTATTTCGGCGGTCTGACCGTCGAGGAAACGGCGCACGCGCTCGGCATCTCACCCGAGACCGTCCTGCGCGACTGGAAGGTCGCGAAGCTCTGGCTGCTGCGCGAGCTCAAACGAACCGAGTCGTCGTCGTGAGACGTGGAATGGGTTCCGCGCGGTGCGCCGTCTGCATCTGCGCGATCGCGGCCGCCGTCAGCGTCGGTGCCAGCCAGAGCGACGCCGACCGCGATCGCGTTCGTGCGGCGATTCGCCGCCTCGAGGACGTACTTCCGCACGCGTCCGATCGCGCAGCGGCGCTGTACCTGCTCGCGAACGCCTACACGGGGCTGGGTGACACCGCTCGGGCCCGCGATCTGGCGAGCGAGTGCCTCGCGCAGGATGAAGGATTCGAGCCGACCGACGCGGCGGCGGTCGCGGCGTTTCGCGCGAGCCATCCGCCGGTGCATCGCGCGCACGTGGCGTTCACCGTCGCGCAGAACGATCTGATTCCGGAAGGCATCGCCTACGATTCGAAGGCGCGCGTGTTCTATCTCGGCAGCGAGCTTCACCACAACATCGTCAGGACCGATTCGCAAGGCCGCTTCGTCACGTTCGTACCGGCCGAACGCGACGGACTGCCGCCGGTCGGCGGCCTCCGCGTCGATCCGACGGATCAGACGGTCTGGGCTGCCACGGACAGCGCGGAGTTCGTGCACATCGATCGCAGCGGACGCCTTCTCGGACGATTCCATACAAACGATCCCGGTCGCCACATTCTCAACGACCTGGTCGTGTCGCAGCGTCATCTGGTGTATGTCACCGATACCGCAGCGAACGTCGTGTTTCACGTCGACCCGGCGACCGGATCGTTCGAATCGCTGACATTTCATCGTCCGCTGTTCGCGCCGAACGGCATAACGTTCGAGCCCGGTGAGCGACGTCTGCTGGTCGCCGACTCGCTCGGCGTGATCGCCTTCGACGTCAGCTCGGGGCAGTCGCACGACATCGAACATGGACCGCAGAACACGCTGGCCGGCATCGACGGGCTGTACTGGTATCGCGGCGGGCTGGTCGGCGTGCAGTACGGGACGGGCGCTCATCGAGTCATGCACTGGCAGTTATCGCCGGATGCCGCGCGCGTGAGGTCGAGCGACGTCCTCGAGTATCGGACGCCGCTCGTCGACTTTCCGACCACCGGCGCTGTTGTCGGCGACACGTTCTACTTCATCGCCAACACGGGGATCGGTAACCTGCAGGACGGCCGCATCGTCGATCCTGCGAAGCTGGAGCCGGTGCACGTGGGCGCCGTGCCGTTGCGCTGAGCCGTGCGGCGCGGTGCTCCGATGAGCGCCGGCGCTTCGTCGAACGGATGAAAAACGGCGTACACGAAGTCGTCATGTCGGCCACGCATACTCGCGGTCGATGGCCACCGCAGGCGTCGACGTCGACGCGCCCGGGCCCGCGCGCACGCTGAAGCGCCTCGCGCTCGTGACCGACGCGTGGCACCCGCAGACCAACGGCGTCGTGAACACGCTGTCGCGGCTGGTGAAGTACCTCGAATCCGACGGCGCCGAGGTGCTCGTGGTGACGAGCGACGGCCATCGGACGGTTCCGATGCCGCTCTACGACGAAATCCGACTCGTCTGCGATCCGTGGAAGGCCATCCGACGCATCTGCGACTTCAGGCCCGACGCCATCCACATCGCCACCGAAGGACCGCTCGGCCTCTGCACGCGCATTTTTCTCGCGCGTACGCGGCGCCGGTTCACGACCAGCTTCCACACGCGCTTTCCCGAGTACATCCGCGCGCGCCTGCCGGTTCCACTGACGCTCGGGTACGGGGCAGAGCGCTGGTTTCATCATCGTGCCGTGAACACGATGGTCGGCACGCTGTCCCTCATCGAGGAACTTCAGCGTCGCCGCATCGGCGCTCGCCTCGTCCACTGGCCGCGCGGTGTTGACGACGATTTGTTCCAGCCTGAAAAACGACGCGAGAGCGTCTACGCCTGTCCGCGCCCGATCTGGCTGTACGTGGGACGTGTGTCCGTCGAGAAGAGCCTCGAGTCGTTTCTCGGCCTCGACCTGCCGGGAACGAAGGTCGTCGTCGGCGACGGGCCGGCGCGCGAAGGGCTGCAGCGCCTGTTCCCCGACGTCGTCTGGCGCGGATGGCGGTACGGCGAGGACCTCGCGGCCCACTTCGCCAGCGCCGACGCGTTCGTGTTCCCGTCCCGAACCGAAACGTTCGGCAACGTGATTCTCGAGGCGATGGCATCCGGGCTGCCGGTTGCGTCCGTTCCCGCGCCCGGGCCGATGGACCTGGTGTTCGACGGTGGAAACGGCGCGCTCGGCGACGACCTCAGAAGCGCTTGCCTGCGCGCGTTGAAGTGCTCGAAGCGGGCCGCGCGCGAGACGGCGCTGCGCTACACGTGGCGCGCCAGCCACGAACGATTCCGCAGCTATCTCGTACCGGTCTGAGCTAGGCGTGGATCAGCAGCGGCTCGCCCATGCGGATTGGTACGCCGTCGACGACACCGTGTGCGAGCACGAGATCGCGGGTGGCAAAGACAAGGATGGTCGATCCATGGCGGAAGTAGCCCATCTCATCGCCCTTCGCGAACGAGGCGCGGCAGGGAATCGTGTTCGGACCGCGGTACTGCAGGTTGAGCGGTGTGTCGACGAAGGTGAGGCAGATGCAGCCCACGAGAATCGCGCCGACGGCGACGAGCGTGGCCGATTCCGACAGCCCGCGGAGCCTCGTGTCGATGACCACGCGTTCGTTCTTGCAGAAGAGACGCGAGACGCGCCTGAGCGCGACGGGATTCACGTTCCACATGTCGCCGGAGATGTAGTCGATGCCGTCCACGTCGCAGTCGTACGGCGCGTGGAAACGGTGATACATGCACGAGGTGAGGCGCAGCGTGACGAAATGGCCGTCACGATACCGATCCACGAGCGCGCTCGAGGCGAGCAGGTCGCTCAGCGGATACGCGAACCCTTTGGCCTGGATGGCCGTTTCACCGTCGAGCCGTCCGCACGCGCCGACGATCGCGTCGCAGGGGCTGACGAGCACGCCGGCGGTCTGATCCACCGGGCGGGCGCCGGCTTTGAGGCGCCGGACGAAGCATTCGTGCACGCTGCGGAACTCGGTGGTCTCGGCCTCGTGCAGGTTCAGATCGCCTCCGAACAGCTGCCACGCCGCCATCGAGATGTCGCGGACCACCGGCTGCTCGATCTCGCTGAACCAGCCCATGAAGCGGGTCAGGAGACGCCGCGGCACCTGATTCGTCAGGACGAAGTTGACGTCGTCCTGCTGCAGGAACTGCTGGAGCGCTCTCGGAAGGCTCATCGCCGATGATCGTCCGCATGATCTGGGCAGCAGGAGCGTGCATCGGTTTCTGGCTGCTGCTGCGCAGCGCACGCGCGAGACTCCTGTTGAGCCGCGCGAAGGCACGTTCGCTCGACGGCCATCCCCGATGGGCGAAGACGATCGCCCGTGCGGTCCCGTTCTACGGCTTCGATGACGACCGCTTCTTCGGCTCCGACGGCGCGCCGTCCGACTACCGGCGGCGCCGGCAGGCCGCATTCGACAGGCTCGCGCACTTCTTCGCCGGCCGGGCGCCGCGGACGCAGGCGTACCAGCGGCTGGCGTCGATGGTTCCCGATCTCCAGCTGACGAACGCCTATCGCGTCCCGTTCCAGTACCGTCGGCAGGTCGCCGAACAGCTGCCCGTCGGTCCCGTCGTCGGCGCGTCCGCAGGGGTGCTGGTCTCCGATCTCGATGGCAACGCCGCGTACGATCTGACGGGTTCCTACGGCGTCAACCTCTTCGGGTACGACTTCTACAAGGACTGCGTCGACGCGGGCATCGCGCGGGTGCGCGATCTCGGCCCCGTGCTCGGCCCGTATCACCCGATCATCGAGCACAACGTCGCCAGGCTCCGCGAGATCTCGGGCATGGACGACGTGTCGTTTCACATGTCGGGTACGGAAGCCGTCATGCAGGCGGTCCGCCTCGCGCGCTTTCACACGCGGCGCTCGCACGTCGTTCGCTTCGCAGGCGCCTATCACGGGTGGTGGGACGACGTGCAGCCAGGGCCTGGCAATCCGGCGGCCGTCCACGAAACCTACACGCTGAAGGAGATGGATCCCGCGACGCTCGCGGTGCTCGACAGCCGCCGGGACATCGCGTGCGCGCTCGTCAATCCCATCCAGTCGCTGCATCCGAACCGGAGCGCGCCGAGCGACGGGACGCTCGTGGCCAGCGGCCGCAGCGCGCAATTCGATCGGCGCGCCTACACGGAATGGCTGCAGGCGCTTCGCGAGGTGTGCACGAAACGATCGATCCTCCTGATCTTCGACGAGGTCTTCGTCGGGTTCCGAATCGCGCGCGGCGGCGCCCAGGAGTACTTCGGCGTGGCCGCGGATCTCGTCACGTACGGGAAGACCGTCGGCGGCGGACTTCCGGTCGGCGTCGTCTGCGGGAAAGCCGGGTTGATGAAACGCTTCCGCGACGACCGCCCGTCCGATCTGTGCTTCGCGCGCGGGACGTTCAATTCGCATCCGTACGTGATGGGCGCGATGGCCGAGTTCTTCCGCCGTCTGGACGAACCCGACATCCGGCGGACGTACGACGACCTCGATGCCGTCTGGAATGCGCGTGCGAGCGCCCTGAACGCCAGGCTCGCGCGCGAACGGCTGCCGGTCTGCGTGGAGCACCTGGTGTCGATCTGGACGGTCATCTACACGACGCCGTCGCGCTACAACTGGATGTTCCAGTACTACCTGCGTGCCGAGGGTCTGGCGCTGAGCTGGGTGGGCACCGGCCGGCTCATTTTCAGCCACAACTTTTCGGACGACGACGTCGCCGCCGTGCTGGATCGCTTCGTCGCGGCGGCGAGGGCGATGCGCGACGACGGGTGGTGGTGGGAGTCGCCGTTGCTGACCGACGGCGCAATTCGGCGCCAGCTGCTGCGCGAACTGATCGCGGCGCGCCTCGCTCCGCGCCGTCACGCAGCCGCTCACGCGGCGTCGTCGGACACGATCGGGTCGAACAGCTCGCCTCTGAACAGATACAGCGGCGATTTTCCGTAGAGCTTCACGTCGTGAAAGGGGTCGGTCAGGATTTTCGTGCACCAGACCAGTCCCGTCTGCACGTCGCGCAGGAAGAAGAGGTGGACGGTCCGGAACAGGACGGCGCCGGCGCCCACGAACAGCCAGATCCTGGCGACGGAATCGAGGATGCCGAGCCAGGTCGACTGCGGCGAGAGGAGCCCGAAGCATGTCGGATCCGCGAGCAGCACGAGCGGCGACAACGCCCAGATGGAGAGCAGGACCGCTTTCCTGAACAGGTTATAGCCGACCTTCACCTGCTCCTTGTGCTCGTGCGTCGCGTGGTTCGCGTGGTCGTATCCCTTCGGTTCGAAGAAGAAGTGCCCGGCCTGGCGCGTCGGCATCGCGAACAGCCACGCGACGAAGACCGCGGCGACCGGCTGGACGAACAACAGGACGTACGAGCAGATGAAGCTGAGCGCGCTGACGAGATGCAGCGACTGGTTGATCCGGCTGTGATGGTAGAAGCGGTGATCGTCCCAGCGCTGTTCGGCGAGAGCCTCGCGAAACGTCATTCGTGCCTCCTCGGATGTGAAGCCAACGACGTGCGCGATTACTACACCGCGATCACGTGCGCTCGTCAACCACAACGAAGCCGCGAGCCGATAAATTTGCGCGAACGACATCGCGTTGTTACTTCTGGTCGATAGTGTTCTCGACCGCGTATCGGCTCGCGCCCTGACCACCTTGTCCTCAGCGACCGTCGATCTCGTTTACCAGCGGCTCGCGCCGATCTACGACGTCATCTACGGCGCGATGCTGCAGCCGGGCCGCCGGCGCGCGATGACGCACCTGTCGCCGCGATCGGGCGAGCGCATCCTCGAGGTCGGCGTCGGGACCGGCTTCGGGCTGTCGCAGTACCCACCAGGCTGCCGCGTCGTCGCCATCGATCTGTCGGGCTCGATGATCGCGCAGGCGCGTTCACGCCTGCGGCGACGGCCGGTCGCGGGGATCGCCCTGTGCCGGATGGATGCGGCGCGCCTGGCGTGTCACGACGAGTGCTTCGACGCGGTGTACGCGCCGTACGTGGTCAACGTCGTGCCTGATCCGATCGCCGTGGCCCGCGAAATGATTCGGGTCTGCCGCCCCGGCGGGCGAATCGTGCTGCTCAATCATTTCGCGCACGCCGGCACGGCCGGCGACGTCGTCGACTGGGCCGTCGGCAAAGCGGCGGCGACGATTTCCGGCGTCAACTGGCAGCTCGACTTCGAGACGTTCATGCGGGAGAGCGGCCTGACGCCGCGGCTGGTCGAGCAGGTGAACATGCCGCGCGTGTCGTCCGTCGTGCTCTGCCGCAGAACGGTGTGACCGGTGCGGCTGGGTCCGGCCGAGAATTTACGCGAACGAGCGTTCGCGGACACACGGTGCTGACGTCCACGTCGCACGATATCGCCGGGGGGTATCAGATGGTCGAAGACCGTGAAGACCGGCAGCCAGATCAGAACCTCGAGGACGGTGCGATCGATCGTATCGACGAAGACATCGAACATTCTGAAGAAGGTGAGTCCGACGATCGCGACGAATCGCGCGAGCCTCACGCGGATCGCGATTGAACCGGTGTGCGGCGGGCCGGGTCGCTTCGCACGAGCGGCCCGGTAATGCCGTCGGTGAACTATCCAGCGGAGCCATGCGGTGCCGTTTCGACCGGACCTTCCCAGGGACGTCTATCCCACCGATGACGAGATCGGGGAATTCGCGTACGAGATCCTGCTCGAGCGAATGTCGACGTCGATCGGAACGACGGACGTGTGGATGATGGCGGAGGCCGAGCTCCTCGAGCGCGCCGCCCGCCGCCTGTTCAACCGTCGTCGTCAGAACGAGCGCGATCACAAACGCTGAAGTGCGCGCGGAGCCGACACTGAATGATCGCTGATGATTTCGTCGCCGTCGTGGACGGGGTCGCTTTCGAGGAGAACGGCCGCATCTGGACGCTAGAAGTGGCGGACGTCGACGACAGCAGCCCGGAACGATTCACTGTGACGGTCGAAGTGCTCGGCACGGGCGCGGACCTGCTCTTCGACGTCCCTCGCGACAGGCCGCTCGACTCGGAACCGCTTCGCGATCACGTCGTCGGTCTTGCGCGAGACCTCGTCATCGGCCGGCAGAAATCCGGCCTCGTCACCGAACTGTAGCGTTTCGACGCGGAAGAACCGCGCCATGGTGTCACGCCGGCTTCACCTGCGTCATGTGTGCGATGCGACGGACGATGTCGGCTGGCTGTGCGACGGAGTACGTCCCCCATTCGGTCGCGGTCTCGCTGAGGTCCGGCCGGCGCACGCCGACGCGCTGCTGCGGCCCGGTCGTGACGACGAGATCCGCGTCAGCTGCAGCGATGTGAAATGCGCCGCTCGCCGGAGCGACGCTGACTTTCGCGCCCGCGGCCTCCAGCGTGCTCTGGATCGCCTGGCGTGAGGCCTCGTCGTCCGAACAGATCGCAATCCTGACGTCCTTCAGGAGTAAATCCGCTTCGGCATCGTCCGTCGGGCAGGTGAGCACCGTTTCGCGCGGCAGCGTTACGGTGAACGTTGCACCGCGGCCGAGACCGCTGCTCGCGACGACCACGTCGCCGCCATGCAGGTCGACCAGCTGACGGACGACGGCGAGGCCGAGACCAAGGCCGCCATGCCTGCGGCTGGGACTTCCGTCGCCCTGACGGAACGGGTCGAAGACGTACGGGAGAAACGCCGCATCGATCCCCGCGCCAGTGTCGGTCACGCTCAGCGTCGCGTTCTGGTCGTCGCCGCCGACCGTCAGCGTGATCCGTCCGCCCGTCGGCGTGAACTGCACCGCGTTGGTCAGCAGGTTCGTGATGATCTGCTGCAGGCGTCCGCGGTCGCCGGCAACGCAGGCCGGCGTCACGCGGACCTGGAAGTCGATCTGCTTTTTTGCGGCGGCGTCACGCACGACCTCGCACGCGGCCTGCGCCACGAGCCCGAGGTTGACCAGCTGCATCTGAAGCTGCAGCTTGCCCTTCGAGATCCTCGAGACGTCGAGCAGATCGTTGATGAGCTGTGCCTGCATGCGGCCGTTGCGTTCGAGGCTGTCGAGCGCTCGCGTGCGGGCGCTCTCCGTGAGCGTGCTGTGCTGCAGCTGCCAGATCCACCCCATGAGCGCGTTGAGCGGCGTCCGCAGTTCGTGGGACAGCGTCGCGATGAAGTCGTCCTTCAGCCGGCTGGCTTCTTCGGCAATCTGCCGCGCGCGCCGCTCGTTCGCGAGCGCGACGCTCAGCGCCTTCTCCGCGCGATGCACGCGAAGCAGCGCGTTGACCGTCGCGATCAGCACGTCGGATTCGACCGGCTCGACGAGGTACACATCAGCGCCTTCGTCGAGGCCGCGGACGCGATCGGCCGGCGTGACCGCCGTGTTCGAGATCTGCAGGATCTGAAGCGCGGGCAGATCGAGGAGGCGAAGCCGCCGGCTGACTTCGAGCCCGCTGATGTCCGGCAGGTTGACGTCGAGGATGACCAGATCGGGCCTCTGCTTTTCGACCGTCTTCAACGCGTCGCTGCCCGTTCCGGCCTCGGAGACCTCGAAGCCGGCGCGTCGCAGGGTCTGCACTTTGACGAATCGGCCGGCGTCCATGTCGTCGACGACGAGAATCCGGTGAGTGGCCGTCAACGCGATGCTCCAGGCTGGCTGCTGTGTCCGACGGTAAGATTGTCGTCGATCGCGGATCGCAGGTTGTCGCGGGTGAGCGCCGACTTCGACAGCACCGTTCGCGTGCCTCCGAAGACGCGGCGTTCGTGCGGCGAGAGTTGATGCGACGTGACGAGCACGACCGGGATGCGCGCGGTCTCCGGATCGTTGTGCAGGCGGTCGCAGACGTCGAGACCCGTCATGTCGGTCAGCTTCAAGTCCAGCAAAACGATGTCAGGCGGCAGTTCCTTGATGAGACGCAGCGCCTCGCGTCCAGACCCTGCTTCGGCCACGCGGTACTGCGCATCGTTCAGCATCTCCCGAACAATGAACCGCGCCGTGTCTTCGTCGTCAACCGTGAGGACCCGGATCGGCGTGCGCGGCGCGGGCATGAGCGTGTCGAGCGTCGAGCGCAGCCAGTTGGGATCGAGCGGCTTGACACCGTACGCGTCGGCGCCGAGCGCGAGGCCCTTGGCTCGATCGTCGATCGTCGAGGCCACGATCAACGGAACCGCCGCGGTGCGTTCGTCGCGTTTGAGCTTCGTGAGGAACGCCCACGCGTCTTCGCCCTGCAGGCGCAGGTCGAGCACGATCGCGTCCGGCCGCATGACGTCGAGCGCCCGCGTCGCCGCCGGGATCGATCGGGCCGGCACGATCTGGAACCTGGTGCCGAACAGCGCGCGCTCGTAGATGAGCAGATCCTCGTCGGAGTCTTCGATCACGAGGACCGGCACGCGTCCCGCCTGAACCGGTCCAGGCGCTTCGACCGACGCCGAACGGTACGCCATTGGAATGGTGACCGAGAAGGTGGACCCGAGGCCGAGCGTGCTCGACACGCCGATGGTGCCGCCGAGCAGCTCCGCGAGGCGCTTGGAGAGCGGCAGTCCGAGACCAGTCCCCTTGACGCGCCGCTGCAGCGGATTTTCGATCTGCACGAACTCGTCGAACACGCGATCGACGTCCTGTTCGGGAATGCCGATGCCCGTATCGGTCACGCTGAACTCCACGCCGTCGCGATTGGGCGTGAGCCGGGCCGATACGCGGACCTCGCCGCGTTCCGTGTACTTCAGCGCGTTCGAGATGAAGTTGCGGAGAATCTGCGACACCTTGCTTTCGTCGGAGTAGATCGGCGGCAGATCCGGCGCCGTTTCCTCGAAGACGAGCGCGACGGAGGAGGTGACGAGGAGCGGCCGCAGCATCCCGCGCAGCGCGCCGAACAGCCCGGAGATCTCGAACGGCGCTGGCCTGATGTCGATTTTGCCGGCTTCGGCCTTCGCGATATCGAGCAGGTCGTCGACGAGCTCGGCGAGCTGCTGCCCCGACTTGCGGATGTAGAACAGCTCGTCCTTCTGATCGGGCGCGCCGCCGAGGCGCTCCGTCAGGAGGTTGGTGAGCGCGAGAATCGAGTTCACGGGCGTCCGGAACTCGTGCGTCATGTTCGACAGGAATCGCGTCTTCAGGTCGTCGGCGCGACGCAGATGGTCCGCGCGCTCCTCGAGCTCGGCGTACAGCGCGACGACGCCGCGGTTCGTGTCCTCGAGCTCTCGATTGACGCGTTCGAGCTCCTCCTGACGCGAGTTGAGTGCTTCGAGCGCGCGCAGCAGCTCCTGGTTCTGCTGCTGCACTTCCTCGATCGGTCCCGCAGGAGGCTCGCCGAGCAGCCGCTGTGCGAGGCTGTTCAGGTGCGGCGTCGTGAAGAAGGGCGCCCGTTTCGAAAAAATCTTTTTGGCTGTGACGGTCGTGCCGTTGCCGTTCGACTTGATGTCGAACGCGTCCATCAGGCGCCGCGTGCCGACGATGCCGAGGCCCATGCCCGACTCCGAGCGGTATTGTCCCGACATCACCGCGTCGAGATTCGAAATGCCCGGACCCTCGTCGATGACACGCACCACCATCACCTGCGGCGGCAGCGAACCTTCGACGAGATATTCGACGCTGCCACCACCGGCGTACTCGAAGGCATTGCGCGCGAGCTCGGACACGGCCGTCGCGATGCGGGTCTGATCGACGCCGTCGAATCCGAGGGCGGCGGCAATCTGGCGCGCGCGGCGCCGTGCGCCAACGACATCGTGATCGTGCCTCAGCCGTACGCTCAGGATCCGTTCGCTCACACCCGCTGTCTCCCCACTACCACCGTCACATCGTCCCGCTGCCGGCTGAAGTCGCGATAGAGCACCGCCGCCATCGTCGTTGGCTGACGCGAACGCAGGCCTCGATACTCGTCGAGCGACCAGTGAGTGCCGAGGCCGTCCGAGTGTACGACGAACGTCGTGCCGGACTCCCACGGATACGTGAACTCGCGAAACTGATGGGCTTCATGGCCGAGGATGCCGTTCGACGAGACGAGATGGCGCGTGACGGTCGTCGCCGTCAGCGTCGCGCTGATGTTGCCGATGCCGGCGTACTTGACGATGTGCTGGCGAAGACGGATGTCGGCGACCGCTGCGGCGGCACCGCGCGTCGATCGCAGACCATCGTGCATCGCCCGCAGGAGTCCGACCGTGTCGAGCACGCCGTGCACATCCACCGAGGTGACCGCGGCGCTCGACGCTTGCCAGGCCTGAAGGCCGTGTCCCAGGCCGTCCGCGACGACGATTAACGCACTATCGACATCACGATGAATCTGCCACGAGTCGCCACACACCATTTCGCCGCGCATCGCGACCGAGATGCCGGCGATTTCCATCGCGGCCTGATCGACGGCCTTCGCGCGCTTCTCGCGAAGGCGCGCGACGACGACGGTCCCGCGTTGATCGGAGTGGACATCGAACTCGTCCGCGAGGCGACGAATGGCGCCGAGCCCGGTGCCGGACGTCCCGGCCGTCGAGTAACCGTCCGCAAGGCTGCGCGAGAGGTCCGCGATGCCGGGCCCGCGGTCGATCGCGATGAGTTCCAGCTCGGCCTTCGGTGACAGTCGTGTATGGCGGACGAGCAGTTCGCCGCCGGTCGCGTGCTTGACCAGGTTCGTCGCCAGCTCCGTGGCGACCAGTCCTGCTCTGTACGAGTCTTCCTCGCCGAAGCCCGCCATCTCGGCGGCGTCTCTGGCGGCCGATCTGGCAGCGGAGGGTTGGCTGGCCTCAGTGACTGGAATTTGTCGATGGCTCGAGGCTACTTCCATCGCGTGATGACCACGCGAGTGCCGGCGCCGACGGTCGTCGTGATCTGGAACTCGTTCGACAGGCGCTTGGCGCCCGATAGTCCGAGTCCGAGTCCGCCGCCGGTCGAGAAGCCGTCCTTCATCGCGAGTTCGACGTTTGCAATGCCCGGGCCCGAATCTTCGAAGGCGAGCCGGATCCCGCGGCGCACGCCGTCGACGACGACCTCGATCGTCGCCTGCCCGCCGCCGCCGTGCTGAATCGTGTTGCGCGCCAGTTCGCTCGCGGCCGTCACGATTTTCGTCTGTTCCACCAGGCTGAAGCCGACCTCGACCGCACGCTTGCGGACCGCCTGGCGAACCATCACGACGTGTTCGGGAATCGACAACGGGTGCGTATCAACCAAGGGCGGCATGATCGGCCTGCCCCGTCGGGTCCCATGACGATGAGAGGAGATCCATTCCGCGCTCGACGTCGAGCGCCGTGCGCACGCCGGGCAACGACAGGCCCAGTTCGACCAGCGTGATCGCCACCGCCGGACGCATGCCGACGACGACGGTCTGCGCGTCGAGAATGCGGGACATCGATGCGATGTTCGCGAGCATGCGGCCGATGAAGGAATCGACCATCTCGAGCGCAGAGATGTCGATGAGCACGCCGCGCGCGCCAGTGTCGGCGATGCGCTGCGTCAAATCGTCCTGCAGCTGCAACGCCAGCTGATCATGCATGTCGACCTGAATCGAGACGAGAAGGCAATCACGCATCTTGAGGATCGGGATGCGCTCCATCAGGCCTCGCTCTTGTGCTGCGCCGCCTGCGGCGCCTCCATCTTCGTCAATTGTGCTGCCCGGGTGACCGCCAACCCCGACCGCTTGAGCGCCACCTTGAACGCGTCGGCCAGCGTGGCCTTCGTGACGACCGAGTTCAGATCGACGCCGAGGTGCACGATGGTCTGCGCGATCTGCGGCCGGATGCCGCTGATGATGCAGTCGGCACCCATCAGTCGAGCAGCCGCGACTGTTTTGAGCAGGTGCTGCGCGACGAGCGTGTCGACCGTTGGCACGCCGGTGATGTCGAGGATGGCGATGAGCGATCCGGTTTCGACAATGCGCTGGAGCAGGCTTTCCATGACGACCTGCGTGCGCGCGCTGTCAAGCGTGCCGATGAGCGGCAGGGCGAGGATGCCGTCCCACAGCGTCACCACCGGTGTGGACAGTTCGAGCAGCTCCTGCTGCTGGCGATTGATGACGGACTCGCGCGTCTTCAAGTACGCCTCGGTCGTGTGGAGGCCGAGCGCGTCCAGCATCTTCGTCGCGATCCAGGTTTCGTCGGCGAGGGTCTGTGCGTCTTTCACCTTTTCGCGCAGCGCCGAAAACAGCGGCTGCTTCAGCGAGAAGATGAACGTCGCCGTTTCGCTGGGCGAAAACCCCTGCAGCGCCCTCGACTGCGAGATCCTGTTCAGCAGCTCGCGCGTGGCCTCCCAGCCGGCGCCGTGAATGTCGCCTCCCTCGCCGGTCTGCGCGGCTTCGACGAATGTTCGAAGGAATTCCCGCGACTGACGCTCGAGCTCGGCCTGGTTGATGAGGTCGCGGCGATTCGCGACGCTGGCGAGCTGATGCGCGATCCACTCGGACAGGATCGAATCCTGTTTGTCTTTGACGATCTCCGGAAGGCGGGTTTTGCCGCTCGTAGTCATCGTGTCATTCCCCCAGGGCAAAGACGGAACTATATCTCAAGGATTACGCGGGCCGGGGGCGAAGTCCGCGATGAATGCGTCAGGCCGACGGTGGATCCTCGTGCGCGCGTTCCTGCCACCGCACCACGACGAGATAAGTAATCGTGTCCCACGCGTTGTGGGATCCCGACGAAGAGGAGGACCATCGCTGCCGTCCCGATCGCAAACGGCGACATCGGGCTCGCGGCCAGCTCAGCCGCAGACGCGAGGAGGCCCAGATACGCACCGAGCGCGATGCGCGCGCCGACCATCGTCGGCCACGGCGCGGTCACGATGCTGTCAGGAAAGGACCCCGCTGAAGTGGACGACGGCCGGCGTGCCGAACGCGTCGATCTGCGGCGTCGTCCCGCGAAACTCGGAGACCAGCGTGACGACGAACATCAGTCCGACGCCGGCGAAGTGTAGTACAAAGGCCGCTCTCAGGATTCCTGGAGGGTCCGACATGAAGAAAGTGTTGTTCCTGATGGCCAGCCTGCTTGCCGCCGCGCCGCTGCACGCGGAGGACAACCTCAAGACGACGAACATCCAGCGGTACTACACGCCGGTGCGGCTGTTCCTGCTCGGCGCGGCGACCGTGATGCCCGCCGACAAGTACACGTTCAAGATTGCCCCCGAGCAGATGGACTTCGGGCAATGGATCAACCATTCGACCGAGCGCAATTATCTCGATTGTTCGACGCTGCGCGGCGAGGCGAATCCGATGCCCAAGGCGAAGACCGATCTGCTCAAGACGAAGGACGAGATCCTGAAGAACCTGAAGGAGTCGTTCGAGTACTGCGACGCGACGTTCGAGAAGCTCGACGATGCGAAGATCCTCTCGACGCCGCAGATGGTCTTCTCGTTCCTCCATACGACGGTCCACAACAACGAGATCTACGGAAACGTCGTCGGCTACCTGCGCGCGAATCACATCACGCCGCCGTCGACCGAGATGATCCAGCAGATGATCCGGGAGAAGAAGACGCCGGATCAGATGTTCAAGGAGATGATGGAGAAGTACGGCAAGAAGTAGGCCCGCCGTCGACGAGGGGATGAGCGCGTTTCGCAAGATCGCGATTTTCGAGATCGGCTACGTCGCCGCTTACGCCTGGGCGATGGCGGCGACGTTCAGCGCCGGCGCGCCGCTGTGGCCGCCGGACGCGGTCCTGCTCGGCGCGCTCCTTCTGGACACGCCGGCGCGGTGGTGGATTTACGTCGCGGCCGCGCTGCCGATCCGACTCGTGTACGCGTTCGCGCGGCCGATGGAGTTCTGGTTCTCCATCGGCTTTTTCGTCAACGACGCGTGCAGGGCGCTGCTCAGCGCGTACCTGATCCGCCGCACGCTCGGGCGTCCATGCACGCTCGCCACCTTTCGCGAGCTCGCCGTCCTCCTGATCGTCGGCGCGGTCTTCGTTCCGACGCTCTCTGCGACGGTCAGCGCCGCGATCCACATCGCGCTCAGCGAGCCGTTCTGGCACGCGTGGTACTCCTGGCTCATCGGCGACAGCCTCGCGATCATGATTTTCGTGCCGCTGATCCTGTTCGTCGCCTACGGGCGCTTCAAGCGGCCGCGCGCGCCGATCGCCGAGCTCGTCTGCCTGGCGGCCGGACTGTCGGTCGCGTCGTGGCTCGCGTTTCCGTTCAGGGCGACGTGGGGCGGCGCGTACGCGCCGATTCTCGCGTACGCACCGGTGCCGTTCGTCGTCTGGGCCATCGCGCGGTTCGGACCGGCAGGCACGGCGCTGACGCCGGCGATCATCTCGCTGTTCGCCATCTGGGGCGTGAACCGCGGCGCGGGGCCGTTCACCGCGTACGGCGCGACGCTGAACGTGCTCGGCGTCCAGATGTTTCTCTTCTTCATCACGCTGCCGTCCACGATCATCGCGATGCTGCTGGACGAGCGGCGCCGCCAGGAGGAGATGCTCCGGCAGCTCGCCGGCAACCTGATGACGGCGCAGGAGGACGAGCGCCGCCGGATTTCACGCCAGCTGCACGACGACATCGGCCAGCGCCTCGCCATCCTCGGCATGGCGCTCGAAGAGGGGCAGGACCTCCGCATCGCGCGCGAGTACGTCAACCTCCTCTCGGCCGATCTGCACCACCTCTCGCGCGAGCTGCACGATTCTCACATCGGGCACGTCGGCCTCTCGCACGCGCTGCGCGCGTGGTGCCAGCAAGTGTCCACGCAGCATAGTGTCGCCGTCGACCTCGTGGAGCGCGGCGCCGACGGGTTGCCCGAGCGTGTCGCGGTGTGCCTCTACCGCGTCGCGCAAGAAGCGCTGAAGAACGCCGTGAAGCACAGCGGCGCGCAGCAGATCAGCGTGGAGCTCGTGCGCGAGCCGACAAGGGCGCTGCTGACGATTCGCGACCGCGGCGTCGGCTTCTCGACGCACACGCAACCCGACGGCATCGGACTCGCCAGCATGCGCGAACGCCTGAACGTCGTCGGCGGCGAGCTCGTCATCCACTCGACGAACGCGCAGGGCACCGAGGTCTTCGCGAGCGTGCCGCTGCTTCAGGGTTCGTAGCGCGGCGGGCTCGTCACGCGCCGCAGGAACGCTGTGCCTGAATCGACCGTGGTCATCGTCGGCGGCGGAGCGTCGGGCCTCTCGTCCGCCGCAGCACTCGCCAAGCGCGGCATCGAGGCCGTGGTCCTGGAACGGGACCCCGCGATCGGAGGCACGTGGGCGCGTCGTTACGATCGCCTTCACCTCCATACCGTCCGCCGATTCTCGGGCCTTGCGCATTGGCCGATTCCGGGCCGCTATCCGCAGTACCTGTCGCGAGACGACGTGGTGGAGTACCTCGCGCACTACGCGCGTCACTTCGGATTGCGCGTCGTCACAGGGACGACGGTCCAGAAGATTCGCGAGAGCAGCGACTCGTCCACCGGGTGGACGATCGAGACACTCGGACCGGCGAACGACATGTGGCAGAGCGCGGTCGTTGTCGTCGCGACGGGACAATACCGGCAGCCGATCGTTCCTCCGTGGCCCGGGCGCGAGCGCTACAAAGGGCGCCTGGTGCACTCGAGCGCGTACACGAACGCGTCGCCGTACGTCGGTCAGCGCGTCCTCGTCGTCGGCGTCGGGAACAGCGGCGCGGAGATCGCGACCGACCTGATCGATCACCGCGCGGCGTACGTCGCGGTCAGCGTGCGAACGCCGCCGCCGATCGTCCCGCGCGATCCGTTCGGCATGCCCGTGCAGCGCACGAGCCTGCTGTTGAGCCTGCTGCCGCCTGCGATCTCGAATCGAATCGGGTGGGCGACCGCGCGTCTCACGATCGGGGACCTCACGCGGTACGGCATGCCGCGCGGCAACTTCAATCCGTACACGACGAAGCGCGTGCCGCTCATCGACGTCGGATTCGTTGATGCGCTCAAGCGCGGGCGGATTCAGGTGAGGCCGGCGCTGGAGCGCCTGAACGACGACGGCGGCGTGTTCGCGGACGGCTCGACCGAACCGTTCGATGCGATCATCGCCGCGACAGGATTCTCAACCGGCCTCGAGTCGATTGTTGACGTGCCGGGCGTCATCGACGACATCGGAGAGCCGCGCGGCGAATCAGGCGAGCCGACGCCGCTCGGCGGCTTGTACTTCGTCGGCTTCACGCATACGCTTCGCGGACATCTCTTCGAGGCCAATCGCGCGTCGCGCCGGCTGGCGCGCAACGTCGAGCGCTATCTCGGATTGTCGCGCTCGCTTCGCGGCTGACGGACCACGGTCGTCCGGTCGAAGTACCGATATTCCTTGCCGGCCGACTGGACGATGGAGAACGCGGCGGTCAGCGCGTACGTGCCGTCCGCTGTGCGTGTCGTCGCATCGAACGGTCGAACGGTCGGCGATGCCTGTTGATCGCGGGTCGTCAGCGCCTCACGCAGCGAGCGTCCCTCGATAGACGATGGAATCGCGATTCCGAGCAGCTCGAGGAACGTCGGCGCGAAGTCCACGTTGGCGCTCGGCGTCTGGATCGTCCTGCCGCTTCTGACATCGGGGCCTGCCGCGATCGCCGTGTTGTGGACGTCCCAGGGACTCGAGCTGCCGTGTCCGGCCGTTCCGCGCGACGCGGTCGTGCCGGGCCGCCCGTCGGCGTTCGCCGCATCGGTCCAGTCGGGCGAGTAGAGGATTTGTGCCGAGCGATCGTGCTGCCAGCGGATCGCATCGAACGACAGCGTGCCGGGGACATGTCCTTCGAACTGCCACGGCGTGGCGGCGCGCGTGAAGATGGCGCCGATTCCCGCCGTGCGCTGCAGCGTGCCGGTGATGGCCGAGATCGTCGCTTCGTCACCGTCGCGGACGTAGACGGCGCCGCCGTTCGCGACGATCCGCGGCGAGCCGTCGGGCAGCGCGCGCATGTACGGCTGCAGCAGAGCACTCACGTCCGGCGCGCCCGTGTAAGTCGAGAAGCCGTGGTCGGAGCTCACCCAGATGTCGTAGTCATCGAGCAGGTGCGCGGCGCTCAGGCCGTCGAGCACGATCTTGATGTCGTTGTCCACATGCTCGAGCGTGGCGATCGTCGCCGGCGTGCCGACGCCGTGAGCATGTGCGGCGGTATCGAGATCGCTCAGCCACATGATCGTGACCGACGGATCGACCTTTGGAATCCCGACTTTCAGGAACGCGTCAACCGCGAATCGATCGAGCGATCCGTCGCGGGCATCCGCCTTTGGCAGCGGGCCAAGCCGCTCGAGATCCTCCATGTACTGGGCGGGTTCTGCGAACTGAAAGTGAAGGATCGCGCCGCCTGCGACGGTGGGGTTGTTCAACAGCGCCGATCCGGCCGATCCCGAGCTCACGACCAGCAGTCGCCGCCCCGCATCACGGAGCATCTCGGCGAGCGTCGGCGCGGTCAGCAGCCGCCCTTCCGCTCGCGCGACCTTCAGCAGGCTCTCGCGATCAGCCGTGTCGAGAAACTTCGTCGCGTCCACTTTCGGAAAGAACACCGAGTTCCCGAGCAAGCCGTGTGACTGCGGATACGCGCCGGTCGCAATCGACGCGGCGTTGACGCGCGTTACGGTCGGAAACACGGAATGATGGTGCTCGAACATGACGCCGCGCTTGCCGAGCGCGACGAGGTTCGGCATCACATTGGGGGTCACGTAGTCCGGCCGCAGTCCGTCGACGATGATGAGCAGCTGGCGATGGACGTGCGCGGTTGTCGGCTGAAGCGCCGCGAGAGCGATGATCAGGAGAGCGGCGAGATGACGGACCGGCATGCGCGGTGCTTTACCTGACGACTACGGCTTCGAATCCAAGGCCTTTGAGGAACGACGTCAGCGTCGTCCGCGCGTTCGCCGTGGCGGTCGGCAGGATCCCGGCGTCGAGCGCGGCCTGACGGACCTGGTGCTCGGCTTCGCGCCGCACGTCGGATTCCAGGTTCGGGTCCGCGTGCGTGAAGAGTCCTGTTTCGCGCGCGTACACGCGCGTGCGATCGTTGTCGAGGCGCGTCGCGAAGATCTCGGCCGCCGGCATCGTGATGTCGATCGCGCGGCCGTCAATCCGCACCTGACCGTTTTCCAACGCTGCCAGATCCACGCCGGCCGTGACCTCGCCGTACACGATCAGCAGCAGCCGATCGCCGGACAGCAGTTTCGGCAGGTATCGACTCTCCTGACCGCCCGACACGATCTTGTCCATGCCGTACACGACGGTCTCGAGGCGCTGAAGCTGACGGATGTGATGGACGACGGTCGGCCGACTCGTGTCGATGCGCACGCTGCCGCTGCGGAGAAACCAGAAGAGCGCGCCGGCCGCCAGAGCAGCGGCCAGCACGAAGCCGAGCAGGAAACCGGGAATCTTGCGAAGCATCCAGGCGGCGCGGAGCCTGCGCAGATGTTATTGCTTCTTCGCGACCTTGTCGAAGAAGTGCGGAACCGGTTCCCCGGCGCCCGCGCCTTCCCGGTAGAAGACGATGACGCGGGAGCCTTCGGTCGGCGGCATCCGGTCCGTGTTCTTCGTCACGACGTTCGCCAGCTTGAAGACTTCAACTCTCCGATCGTCGAACCGCACGCTGATCTCGCGGCGGCCGCGATCGATCTGCGTGACCATCCCTTCGGTCGTCGTCCCGGCGTTCTCGTCGAAACGGACGGCCTCGGTGAGGTCCTTTCCGTTGTCCGGCCGCACGACGACCGTGGTGCCTTCACGAAGGCCGCCGAACGGATCGACGCCGCTGTCGCCCTTTCCGAACAAGGCTTTCGTCAAGTGGCCGATGCCCTTCACGCCAGCGACGGTCCCTTCGGCGACCACATGCGCGACACCGTAGATGCCGGTGCCGGGATCGCCTTCGGGCTGCATCTGCGGATGCACCGGCGGACCAAACTGAGCTCTCGCGTCGACTGCGCTGGCGAACAGAACGGCCAGTGCGACGACGAACAGTCGACGGATGCGTGTACCGTTCAACATGATGTCGTCCTTATGAGCCGCTTCGCGTTCGTTGTCGTGGAGGCCGAGGTGTCGCACAGCACGGACACTCGACAGTCGGAGCGGCTCGATCGGTCCTCTCTCGAAGACACTTTTCACGCCCCCGAGTGTACGCTGCAATGGTGATACCGGCTAGCGGTAAGCGTCGGCCTGGCTGGAGCGTCCGGTGGCCCGATACAGCGTCACGAGCCGTTCACGATTGGCGGCGCGCTCGCGTCCTTCAGTGCCCGGAATTGTCCTGAGACTGCGATCAGCCGCCAGCATCAGCGGCTCGGCTTCGTCGTAGCGGCGGCCGGCGAGCAGCGCGGCGCCGAGCAGACTCTGGGCCTGCGCAATCCGCCATTCGCCCGACGGATAGAGGCGTTGGCGGACGTCGAGGACTTCGCGAAGTGACGATTCGGTCGCGGCGCCGTTGCCGCGCGCGATCTGAATCCGCGCGACGTTGACGACCATGCCGAGTACGCCTGGATGCTGATCGCCCAGGCGCGACCGCGCGATACGCAGCGCGTCGTCGGCGAGCGTCTGCGCTTCGTCGAGCCGCCCCTGCAGTTCCAATGAGGTGGCGACGGTGGCGATCGCGGACGCGTAGTCAGGATGAAGAGGTCCAAGCACACGTCCCTGCACGTCCATCGTCTGCCGCGCCAGCGCCTCCGCCCCGACCGGATCGCCTTTCGCCATCAGCAGGAGCGCGAACGACCTCTTCGCGGCCGCCGTATTCGGATGATCCGGGCCGAGCGTGCGAAGTACCGTGGCCATGTTCTCGCGGAGCAGCGTTTCGGCGTCGGCGAGCTCGCCGCGCTGCAGGAGCAGCCGGCCGAGGTCGCTCTTGCTCGTCGCCGTTTCGCGATGCTCGTCGCCGAAGACTTTGCGGCGAATCGCCAGCGCTTCGCGCGAGTACGGTTCGGCGTCGGCCGCGCGTCCCGAGTCGACGAGCGCCCGCGACAGCTCGACGAGGGTGATGGCGACATCCTGGTGCTCCGCCCCGAGAACGCGCCGGCGCAGCAGGAGGCTCTCGCGAAGCAGCGGCTCGGAGGCGGACACGTTGCCCTGCTCGCGATAGAGCACGCCGAGGTTGTTGAGCGTCTGCGCGAGACGGACCGGATCGAACCCGGGCGTGCTGCGGCTGATTTCGAGGGCGCGCTGCTGAAGCGGCAGCGCTTTCTCGTGCAGCCCCATGCGCTCATACGTGCGGCCGATGACGCTGAACATCTCCGCCTGCAGCTCGGGCCGATCGCGAAGATCGCGCGCGATCCGCTCGGCGCCGATGTCGAGGAGACTCTGGACCGTCGGTTCCTTGGCGTCCGGCGTCCGGTACGGATCGGCGCCGGTCAGGAGTCCCGCGAGCAGCTCGCCGATTTTCGACGCCTTGTCCGCCTCGAGGCGCGCGCGGTCGCGTTCGGCCGTGATCCGCACGGTGTAGAAGGCCGTGAGGCCGACGATCAGGGCGAGCATCGCGGCGGTGGCAGCGAGGCTGCGCCAGTGTCGTCGCATGAACTTGGCAGTGCGATAGTTGAGTGAATCCGGCCGCGCGCTGATCGGCAGATGGTCGAGGAAGCGGCGAAGATCGTCCGCGAACTCCGCGACCGACCCGTACCGCTCCGCCGGATTCTTCTTCAGCGCCTTGCCGAGAATCGTGTCGAGATCGCCGCGGAGCGTCCGCTGAAGGCGATCGGGCGTCGTGGCGCGATTGACGGCCAGCGTCAGCGCCGCGTTCGGATCGAGTGGCTCGCGCAGCGTCGCCGACAACCGCGTCGGCTCGATCTCGGTGATCGCGCGTGCGAAGTCCGCCGGCGAGCGAGCGTCAACGCCGGTCGGATGCCGGCCGCTGAGCATTTCGAACAGAAGCACGCCCAGCGCGTACACATCGGTGGCGGTCGTGATGCGGCCGCCGAGGACTTGTTCAGGCGCCGCGTACTTCGGCGTCAGGACGTGGCCGCCTTCGACCGTCAGCAGGCTGGACGAATCGACGGGCGCGTCGCCTTCGAGCAGCTTCGCGATGCCGAAGTCGAGGAGCTTCACCTGGCCGCCGGCGGTCACGAGGACGTTCGACGGTTTCAGGTCGCGGTGCACGATGAGATTCGTGTGCGCGTGCGCGACGGCCGACTGCACGTCGAGAAACAGCCGGATGCGATCTTCGACGGAGAGCTTCTCCTCGTCGCAGTAGCGATCGATGTGCCGGCCGTCCACGTACTCGAGGACGAGATACGGTTGCCGCGCCGTCGTCACGCCGGCATCGATCAAGCGTCCGATGTGCGGGTGCGTCAGACGCGCGAGGATGTTCCCTTCGCGCTTGAACCGTGCCTCGCCGGCGCGGCCAACCAGCGCCGGGTTGAGCAGCTTCACCGCCGCCTTCGCTTCGAAGCGTCCGTCGCTGCGTTCGGCGAGCCAGACCGAGCCCATCCCGCCATGCCCGATCGGCGAGACCAGCGTGTAGGCGCCGATGACGACGCCGCTCATCTCCGGCTCGGGCTTCCGGATCGGTGCCGCCGTGTCGAGGAAGCCTTCCGCGCTCAGCTGCCGGTGTTCCGCGAGCAGCGCTTCGACGTCGGCCGCTGATTCGGGATCTTCGGCCCGCAGCAGGGCGATGCAGCCGTCCCGTTCGGCTGGGGGCAGCTCCAGCGCCCGGTCGAGATGGCGGCTGGCTTTCTGCCAGCGGTGGCGGTCCATGGAGGTCATCGTCGCGGTGCTCTGTCAGAGAGATCGGAAACGGCGAACGAAAGACGACATCAGTCCGACGGCATCTCCTCACGGAGCACCCGATGGAGGTAGATGCGCGCTTTCTCCCAGTCCCTCTGGACGGTGCGTTCCGAGACGCTCAGCATCGCCGCGATTTCGCCGAACGAAAAGCCGCAGAAGAACTTGAAGTCGACGATGCGGGCCAGGCGTGCGTCGGCGGTCTCGAGCTCGTCGAGCGCATCGCTGAGCCGGGTCAGCTGCGCGACGTCCGGCAGCGCCTCGATGACGTCGGTCGCGATGGACGTGATCTCGAACTGGCCGCCGCGCTTTTGCGCCTGGCGGCGCCGGGCGTAATCGATGATGAGGCCCCGCATCACGCGCGACGCGTACGCCATGAAGCGGTTGCGATCGGGGAACGCCGCGCGCTCGCGATCCGAGATGTCCAGATACGCCTCGTGCAGGAGCGTGGTCGGCCCCAGCGTCATGCCAGCGCCGCGGCGGGAGAGCTCCCGGCGTGCCATTCGATGCAGTTCGTCGTAGAGCGCGGCGAACAACGCATCGGCCGCTGCGCGATCACCCTGCTCGGCTGAGGTAATGAGTGTGGATAGCGCCTGGTTCACAGCTGTGTGAGCGCGGATACGCTGCGACAGGCTACTACGAGGCGGCCGGCAACGCCATCGGTGGATTGCGCATGTCGTGTTTCACCGGCGGATTGCGATTTTACAGACAGAGGGGTTCGCGTTCGTCGTAGCCGCGGCAGTCCTGGAACGTTCCGGAAGTAACCCTTTTTCGACAACTGCGTGGTGTTCGTAGGACGGGGCTCGGCGCAATGACGCGCCGCGGCTCAACGGTGATGGTGTGTGTGTGAGGAGGGCCTGAGACATGAAAGTCGGGAAATTCATACTGTCGTTGTCCGCAGCGATCGTCGTGAGCATCGTGTCCGGAACGGGCCTGCCCGTCCTGGCGCAGGGCGGACAGACCGCCGCGCGGCACGATCATGACGGCGTCGAGAACAGCAGGACCGCAGGTCCGTTGATTCAGGCTGTCCGCGAAGCGACCGAGCGCTTCAAGGACGTGAACGTTGCCGAGGCCGAAGGGTACCAGCTGCAGTTCGGCTGCGTCAGCGGTCCGGATGCCGGCGCGATGGGCATGCACTTCGTCAACGGGCCGCTCGTCGGCGACGGCGAGATCGACGTCAACAAGCCGGAGATCGTGATCTACGAGCCGCAGCCGAACGGACGCCTGCGGTTGATCGGCGCCGACTACCTGGTGTTCGCCGACGTGTGGAACGCGACGCACTCGTCCGCGCCCGAGCTGATGGGCCAGCTGTTTCACCTTTTCGAGGCGCCGAACCGCTTCGGCCTGCCGAACTTCTACACGCTGCACGTCTGGGCCTGGAAGGACAGCCCGACCGGCTCGTTCGTGAACTGGAACACCAACGTCTCGTGCGATGCGTTCAAGGGACCGAATCGCTGAGCGCCGAAAGAATCCATCGGCGTTCGACCTATACACACGTCAATCGAGAACAACGAGGAGAATCATGACTGCACCACCCGACATGCTTCGGCGCAACTTCATGGGCCGGATACTGGGCGCGGCCGCTGCCGCAGGTCTTTCGGTTGCGGGAACGCGCGTCGCCTTCGCTCAGGAGTCCGGACCCGACGACTGGATCAAGGAGGTCAAGGGAACGCACCGCTGCCTTTTCGACTTCCCGCAGCACAAGAACGGGTTTCCGCTGCTGCACATCCTGAATTACCTGAACACCTACAACGCCGCGTACAAAACCAGCGCGGGACAGGTGGGGGCGGTGGGCACGCTCTACAGCGTCGGGACCCAGTCCAGCATCCCGCTGGCGTTCAACGATTCGATCTGGGCGAAGTACGAGCTCGGTTCGTACACCGGGCTCAAGGACGCGTCGGGCAAGGTGTACACGCGCAACGTGTTCAACCGTCCGACGCCGGATGATCTGCACCTGCTGCTGAAAGCGGCCGAACTGCCGGCGATTCCCGCGCTCGCGGGCGCGATGCCGGGACTGGGGATCGAGAGCCTTCAGAAGATGGGGACGAAGTTCATCCTGTGTGCGAACGCGCTCGGCATCTGGTGTCTCGAGCTCGAGGCGCGAGGCAAGGGCAAGGCGGCTGCGATCGAAGCGGATCTGCGCGCCAACGTTCTGCCCGGCATCACGATCGTGCCCGCGATGGTCATCGCCATCGACAAGGCGCAGGAAGCCGGCATCAAGTACAACCGTCAGTAGCGTCGAAGCATCCGGCGCGGCGATCGCCTCCGCGCCGGATCGGTTCACTCGTCGCGCAGCGTCACCGCCGGATCGACGCGGATCGCACGAACGGCGGGGACGATCGTGGCGGTGAGCGCGGTTGCGCCAAGAATCGCCGGCGCAACCATGAACGTCAGCGGGTCGAGCGGCGTGACGCCGAACAGGAGCGACGCCAGTGCCCGCGTCAGCAGTGCCGCCGCGGCGAGACCGATGAGGGCGCCAGCCGCCGCGATTTTCACGCCGGACCCGGCGACCAGTCGAAGGATGTCGCCCGCGCTCGCACCGAGCGCCACGCGGACGCCGAACTCACGCATCCGCTCCCGCACCGAAAACGTCAGCACGCCGAAGATGCCCACCGCCGCGAGCGCGAGCGCCATCAGCGCGAACGTTCCGACGAGCGTCGCCCGGAACCGCGGACGGCTCGTCGCTTCGGCCGCGACCTCGTCCATCGTCCGCACGCGTGCCACCGGTTGATCCTTGTCGATGTCGGCGACCGCCTTCTTCACCGCCGCGACGAAGTTGGCGGGCGGCCCGGCGGTCTTCAGCGCGAGCGACGTCGAGTACCAGACGTTCTGTTCCATCGGCACGTAGACTTCGACGGCTCGCTCCTTCTCGCCAGCGCCGATCGCGACCTGCTTGATGACGCCGACGACTTCGCGCGCGATCGTCGGCGCCTGGCCGGGCGCCATGTTCGGAACCTTGACGATCGCGCCGAGCGGCTCGCGCTCCCGCAGGAAACGGCGCACGAACTCCTCGTTGACGATGCAGACCGGCGGAGCGGTTTCGACGTCGCGATCGGTGAACGCCCGGCCCTTGATCACGGAGATGCCCATCGTCTCGAAGTAGTGCGGGCTGGTGATCTGGTAGTGCGCCGACTTGCGATCCGCGACGTCGACGAACGGATCGCCGACGATCTCGACCGGCTGTCCGATGTTCCATCCGTCGAGCGGCAGGTTGTCGACGTAGCCGACCGACCGCACGCCCGGCATCGCCGTCAGCGCCGCGTCGAGGCGGCGAAAAAACGTCAGCGCTCGCGGCTGCTCCGGATATCGCGAGAGCGGCAGCGCGATCGACATCGTCAACACCGAGTCCGCGCGGAAGCCGACGTCCTCCGCCGTCATCGACGCGAGCGTGCGCACGAACAGTCCGGCGCCCGCGAGCAGCAGCACGGCGCCCGCCACCTCGGCGACCGCGAGCGTCGAGCGAAGCCGGCCCGCGCCTCCGGTCGACGTCCGTCCGCCCGACGTCAACGATTCGCCGAGCGGCCGGCGTGCCGCGTGCCACGCCGGCGCCATCCCGAAGAGGATTCCGGTCACGCAGGTGAGCGCCGCCGCGAACAGCGTCACGCGGACGTCGAACTTCAGCGGAATCCCTTCCGGGAGAAGACCGGGCGGCACGAGCGACGGGGCCGCGCGCAGCACGACCCACGAGAGCGCGAGGCCGGCGACGCCGCCGACCGCGGCGAGCACGAGGCTTTCGCCCAGCAGCAGACGCGCGATCTGCGCGCGCGTCGCGCCGAGCGCTGCCCGTACGGCGATCTCGCGCGTGCGGCCGATGCCGCGCGCGAGCAGCAGGTTCGCCACGTTCGCGCACGCCATCAGCAGCACGAACACCACGACGCCGCCGAGGACCAATGACGTCGACCGCAGCTCGCCGCTGACGAGCGCGTCGTGCAGCGGTTCGACGGTCACCGTCCAGTTCTTGTTCGTATCCGGCGCGGCGATCGCGATGCGCTCGGCCACGAGCGCCATGTCGCTGCGCGCCTGGTCGATCGTCACGCCCGGACGCAGCCGCCCGATGACCTGCAGGTAATGCTGTCGCCGCTGTTCGGGCGTCCGGCGGAGCGGGAACGGCGTCCAGATGTCGGCGGGATACAGAATCTGGAAGCTCGCCGGCATGATGCCGACGACGGTGAACGACTGGCCGTCCAGCCGCAGCACGCGGCCGACCGCGTCGCTCGCCTCGTCCAGATGGCTCCGCCAGAAACGCTCGCTGACGATGACCACGTTCGCCTGCGGAATCCCATCGTCGGGCCGGAACGTGCGCCCGGCGATCGGCGCAATACCGAGCACGTCGAAGAACGCGGTCGTGACCGACTGGCCGGGGATGCGTTCGGCGATGCCGCTGACGTTGGTCAGCGTCCGTCCGTAGCCGGACACCGCCGCCATCGCGGTGAAGCTGCGGTTCTGTTCGGACCAGTCCTGGAAATTCAGCGGCGAGACGCGATTCCGTGCGTAGTTGGGCGGGTGCTCCCAGAGCATCAGGAGGTGATCGGGATCCGCGAACGGCAGGGGACGAATGAGCGCACCGTCCACGAGGTTGAAGATCGCGCTCGTCGCGCCGATGCCGACCGCCAGCACCAGGATGGCCAGCGTCGAGAAGCCGCGCGCCTTCCAGAGGGAACGAACGCCGAAGCGGAGGTCGTCCAGGATCATGGTACGCGGTTAGACGGCGTGCTCCGCCGCAGCGTTGGCTACGGTGCGAAGCTCGAGCGCAGCTTGATGCCCCAGCGTCCGTTTTCGCGCGTGACCACGTAGAGCGAGTCGAAGGATCCGATCACCGAATTGTCCTTGCGGTAGCGCACGAACTCGGTGTCCACGTGAGCTTTCAGGTCGGAGATGTGGACGATGGTCCGGTGCCCCCAGGCGCTGTGGTCCCATCCCGATTCGCGAAGCGACCGGTAGGCCGCGTTCATGCCGGCCTGCGCCTCGGCGCCAGGTCCGTTCAGGACGGCCATTCGGCCGCTGGCCAACCGATAGTGCGGAAACTGGTACGTTCGTTCTTCGGCCGCGGCATCCTGGCGATTGAACGCCGCCATGAAGTCGTCGAGCACGCGCATGACGTCCGCCTCCGCCTTCGCGCGGTCGAACGTCACCTGCGCGTGCGCCGGGACCATCGGCGCGAGCAGCAGGCACAGGCCGAGCATCCATTTCATGCGGCGTCTCCTTCCGAATGAGGCGTTCATGTTATCCGTCGATCATTTTTTTGAGGGCTCCGCCGGCGGACGCTGACCGGAACCCGGCTTTGCGGCGGGCCAGTCCCAACGCCACGCCTCGGAGCTCGCATCGCTCGTGTACGCGATGCGCACCGGCATGCGGCCGAGACGATCGTAGAGCGTCGCGTCGGACCGGATCGGCCACCAGTCGTACAGGAAAATTTCCATCGGACGCCACATCGCGACCCAGCCGCCGATGAGGAGGCTTTCGCGCAAGAGTGCGCCGAGTCCGTCGCCGAGCACGCTCGACGCGAAATGACCGACGAGCAGCGAGACCGACAGGAACGCGAGGCCGATGATGAGGCTCGTGCGGCCGACGCGAAACACCTGACGAAGCTGCTGCCGTGCCCGTCGCGCACGCTGACCGAAGAACTCGTGAACGGCGCCACGCAGCACCGCCGATTCTTCGGCGAGGCCGGCCGGTCGATCCAGGTACACGAGCAGCGCGACTGGCGCGTCGCGCGGTGCATCCCGCGCCCAGCCGACGATGAATTCTTCCGCGTTGGCGTCGAGATCCTTCTCGCGGAACGGCGACGGGTCGATCGCGTTGAACAGCTGCTGCAGCTCGGCGACGTGGACCTCGATGACCTCGCATGCGGGCGGGATCGGATCGCCGACGGACGGTGGAGAAGGTTGAGACGGCATGGCAGAATGCGTGGTCGCGCCCGTGAATCATCAACCGGTTGTCGCCGTTCGCGCAATCCGCAAGGCCTACGGCCGTACCGTCGCCGTCGACGACGTGTCGCTCGAGGTGCAGGCAGGCGAAATCTTCGGACTCATCGGTCCCAACGGAGCGGGCAAGACGACGACAATGGAGTGCGTCGAGGGCCTTCGCGCGCCCGATCGCGGATCCATCGCCGTCCTGGGACTCGATCCGGCGCGTGATGCGTACGCCTTGCAACAGCGGATCGGCGTCCAGCTGCAGGAGACGCAGCTCCAGAAGCGGATCAAGGTTCACGAAGCGGTGGGCCTGTGGGCGTCGTTCTATCCGCGATCGGTGAACGGTGACCGGCTGCTGGAGCAGCTGGGTCTGAGCGACAAGCGGAACGCCTGGTTCATGACGCTGTCCGGCGGCCAGAAACAGCGCCTGTTCATCGCGCTTGCGCTCATCAACGACCCCGAGCTGGTCTTCCTCGACGAGCTGACCACCGGCCTCGATCCGCAGGCGCGGCGCGCCATCTGGGATCTCGTGCGCGACATCCGCGAGCGCGGCAAGACGGTGTTCCTCACGACGCATCTCATGGAAGAAGCCGAACGTCTCTGCGACCGTGTCGCCATCATCGACCACGGCCGCATCGTCGACGTCGGCGCTCCCGCGGATCTCGTGCGCCGCCACTGCCCCGAGCGCACGGTCATCGTCGTGACGGACGATCCCGGCGCCGCGGGTCGATTTCAGGCGCTTCCCGGCGTGGAATCCGTTCGTGCCGACGCGACGCGGTTCACGGTTCGCGGGCGCCGAGACGATTTGGTGACGGAGGTCATCCACTGCCTGGCCGAGCACCGCATCCGCGTGACCGATTTCCGCACGGAGATGCCGACGCTCGAGGACGTGTTTCTCAGGGTGACCGGACACCAGATTCGAAACTGAAGGACGTGCATGCTGCGTGGACTCTGGCGACTCACCTGGCTGGAAATCAAAATCTTCATGCGCGAGCCGCTCGGCGTGATCGGGACGATTGGCATTCCGATCGTGATCTACCTCGGGTTCGCACGGCTGCTCGGTCCGCGTGCACAGACCGCCGCGTCTCAAGTCCCGCGCGCGCTGTCGGTGGACCTGCCGATTCTGAGCGCGATGCTGATTGCGGCGAGCGCCGTGCTCTCGCTCATCGCGATCATCGCGATCTATCGGGAGGGAGGAATCCTGCGGCGCCTTCGCGCGACACCGTTGCGGCCGTTCACGATCTTGACGGCCCACGTGACCGTCAAGCTGCTCTTCACCGCCGTGACGCTCGTGGCGATGCTCATCGCCGGGCGTCGCTACTTTCCGATTCCGCCAGGCGTGCCGCTCGTGTCGTTCACCATCGCCCTCCTCTTCAGCACGCTGAGCATCCTGTCATTGGGATTTCTGGTCGCGAGCGTCGTGCCGACGGCGCGGTTCGCGCAGCCGCTCGGCACGCTGATTCTCTATCCGATGCTGGGGTTGTCGGGACTGTTCGTCCCGGTGAATGCGATGCCGCCGCTGCTCCGTGCGCTGGCCCGCGTGCTACCGCTGACGTATGCGGTGTCGCTGCTGCGGGGAGTCTGGCGGGGAGAAGGATGGATGGCGCATCTCAGCGACGTCGCCATCCTGATCGTGATGTTCCTGATCGTGATGGCGGCGTCCACCAGAGTCTTTCGATGGGAGTAGTGCGGGCCTTCCGTCATTCGGCCCGCAGCGCGGTGACCGGATTGACCGTCGCGGCGCGCAACGCCGGCAGATAGCTCGCGAGCCCGGCAATCGTGATCAGCCCGAGGCAGACCAATCCGTACGTCAGCGGATCGGTCGCCGTGATGCCGAAGAGCAGCGACTTCATCAGCCGCGTCAGCGCCGCCGCGGTCACCAGGCCCGCGAGCAGTCCGACGACGGCGAGACGCAGACCGTAGCGGACGAACAGGCGCGTCACTTCCGACCGCTGCGCGCCGAGCGCCATACGGATCCCGATTTCACGGGTGCGCTGCGATACCGAATAGGCGATGACGCCGTAGATGCCGGCGATGCCGAGCAAGAGCGCCATCGCGCCGGCGACGGCGAGCATCACGAGCGTGAAGGACGTGCGCGCCATCGAGGACCGCACCAGCGCGTCGAGCGGGCGGACGTTCGCCAGCGGCAGATCCGGGTTCATCGACCAGATGGCGCGGCTCACCTCGTTCGTGAACCCTGCAGATCCCGTGCGGGGACTTCGGACCGCGAACACCATCGAGCGACGTACGAACACGCCCTCGTCGCCCTCGAAGTGTTCCATCATCACCGGCCACGTCACGATCGCGGGCGCCGGCTGGTCGAGACCTTTCTGACGCTCGTCTTCGACGACGCCCACGACTTCACGCCACGCCGACTTCGGGTTTTCGCGCAGCTGTTTGCCGATTGCGGCCGATGGATCTTTCCAGAGTTCGCGCGCGAGCGAATCGGAGACGAGAACGACCTGGCGCTTCTGATAGACATCGTCCCACGTCAGGTCGCGTCCGGCGATGAGCCGCGTGCCCATCGTTTTCAGAAGGCCGGGAGAGGCGAATTTGAACATGCGGATCGGCGGAATTTCGTTCTGCGTGTAGTTGCGGTCGGCGGCGTAAATCGGATCGCTCCAGCTGTTACCGGTCATCGGCGTCAGCGACGACATCCCGACGCTGGTCACGCCGGGAACCGCCGCGATCTTGTCGATGATCGACTGCTGCATGCGAACCACCGCCTCGGCGTCCTTCACCTGTGTTTCCGGGATGAACAGCCGGAGCGTGAGCACGTCCTGCGGTGCGGTGAATCCCGGGTGGACGTTCCGCATGGCGATGAACGTCCGGATCATCAGTCCCGATCCGACGAGCAGCACGAGCGCCAGCGCGATTTGCACGACGACGAGCGCGTTGCGCGCGCGGTGCCGGTCGCGGCTGGCGCTGGACGTGCGGCTGCTGCCTCTCAAACCTTCGGCGACGTTCGGTCCTGCATATTTCCACGCCGGGATGATGCCGAAGAACAGACCGGCCGCGATTGACACGATGAACGTAAACAGAAGCACGGTTCCGTTGACGCCGATGGTGTCGAGACGCGGAAGGTTCGCGGGCGCGAGCGCGAGCAGCGCGCGGACGGCTGCGTACGCGAGCGCGAGACCGACGAGCCCGCCGACGAGCCCGAGCATGACGCTCTCGGCGAGCAGCTCGTAGACGATGCGGCCGCGGCTGGCGCCGAGCGCGGAGCGGACGGAAAGCTCCTGCTGACGTCCTTCGGCGCGTACGAGCAGCAGGTTGGCGACGTTCGCGCATGCGATCAGCAGGACGATCCCGATCGTTCCCATCAGCACCCACAACGCGGACGAAATGTCCCCAATCACATCGTCTTTCAGGCTCTGCGGGTTCGGCAGGAGTTTGGCGTCCTCGAACATCTTGACGCTGAATCCGGGGAACGGCGGGAAGCGCACGAGCGCCTCAGGAATCAGCCGCGCGATTTCGTTCGATGCGTCCTTCAACGTCGCGCCGTCCTTCAGCCGCGCGATCGCCTGATAGCTGAACTGCCCGAGGCGGACCTTCGAGCGATCGAGGCGCATGGGTAGAAGAAGAGACGGCCGTTCGTCGAGAAAGCGGAACGAATCGGGCAGGACGCCGATGATCTCGTGGGCCTTGCCGTCGAGGAGGAGTCGCCGTCCGATGACCGACGGATCGCTGCCGAACCGTGCGCGCCAGTACGGCGCCATCAGGATGACCGTTTCTGCGCTCTGCGGCGAGTCGTCCTGCCGCGTGAAAATGCGCCCGAGCATCGGCCTGGCGCCGACGAGCGGCAGGAGTCCGTCGGTGACGTCCATGCCCGTCACCTGTTCAGGCTCGGCGAGGCCGGTGACGCTCAACGAGTCGTTCGTCCACATGCCGACGTCCTGAAAGATCCGCCCTTCCTCTCTATATGTGTAGTAGAGGAACGGGGCCATGCCGGTCCGCTTCAAGTCGAGTCCCGCCGCCGTCTGGTCGAGCACGACGAGCTGATCGGGATGCGGGTACGGCAGCGGTTTCAGCAGGATGCCGTCGACCACGCTGAAGATGGCGGCGTTGGCGCCGATGCCGAGGGCAAGCGTGAGGATGGCGACGCCGGTGAACACGGGGAGCTGAAGCAGTCGGCGGGCGACCTGGCCAAGGCGCATACCTTTCCAATACGGATGATCGCGAAGATTGTTCGCTGATCTCGTCGCCTGAGCAGGCTCTTACCAGACGTTGGGCAGGAGACGATACCGAACGCGCGACCGGTACTCGTCGTAGCCCGGCAGGTCCCGTGACAGCAGACGTTCCTCGTCGAGCAGCCGCACCACGATGCAGACCATCATCACCGCGAGCGGAATGAAGCCGGCGTACGAGCCGAGCGCGAGCGGAGTGCCGATGAGATAAACGAACGCGCTCGCGTACATCGGATGGCGCACGACCGCGTACGGGCCGGTCGACACGACCGTTTGACCGGCGGTCACCTGGATCGTCGCCGCGGTGAACGTGTTCTCGCGATAGACGAGGACGATCAAGTAGAAGCCGACGGCCACGAGGACGTTGCCGATCACGACGAGGAACACCGGGACGGTGGTCCAGCCGTAGCGATAGTCGAGCGCCGGCACGACGAGCAGCGCCACGAAGGAAAGCGACGCGAACAGCATGACGATCTGCTGCGTCCGCTCCCGTTCGGCCGTCGGCCCGCCGCGCATGCGACGTTCGAGCAGCGCGGGATCGCGCGTCATCAAGTCCAGCGTCGTGAGTCCGGAGGCGGCGAGGAACACCGCCAGGTAGATCCAGGCCTGCCAGTAGCGGACGCTTCCGGCGGGCACGAACAGCACGAGCGCCATCGCGAGCGCGAGCACGACGAGCGCGGTCCACGCCTGCGCATTCAGCGTCACGGATTACCCGTCCGGACTCTCGACCGCGACGCCGAACCGGACCGACAGTTCCCGCCGCCCGGCACGCGTGACGGCCAGCGCGCGGCTGTCGAGCTCCTGCAGAATCCAGCGGCGCTTCAGTGCGAGCTGAAGAAGCGCCGAACCGAGCGCGCCCGCGAGGTGCGGACGTCGTTCGCTCCAATCGAGGCACGGGAACGCAAACCGCCGGCGCTGACCGCGCGCGTGCGGCAGATCGACGCCGAGCTTTTCGAGCGCGCTTGCGCCGGCCGCGGTGAGGTCGTAGCCGTCGCCGCTTTCGACCAGCCACCGAAGCGAGCGCAGCCGATCGTGAAGCGTGACGCCGAGCGTTCCCGCAATGTGGTCGTAGCAGCGTCGTGCCGCGCAGAGCGCGCGCGGCGTCGTCGGCACGAACGTCTCGCGGTCCCCGCCGGCGAGGACGCTGAGCGCTTCGAGTGCGGCCGCCACCGACGGGTTGTCGATCGTGTAGTAGCGATGCTTGCCCTGCGACGTCGCCGTAACCAGCTGACGCTTCGCGAGCCGCTGCAGGTGCACGCTGGCGGTAGACGGTCCGACGCCGGCAACCGCCGCGAGCTCCGTGCTCGTGCGCGCGCGGCCGTCGAGCAGGCAGTAGAGCATTCGCACGCGGGCGGGCTCGGCGATCGCCGATGCGATCCCGGAGAGCGCGCCGTCATGGCGGTCGACATTCATTGTTCGATGATAAACGAAGTGTCGATGCCGCCCAACGGTCAGACTGGTCCCATGTCCGACGAGCGGACGTCCCGAATCATCACTCGACGTGAGGCGATGGCCGTCCTCGGCAGCGTGGCCGTCGCCGGTTGCGGCCGCTCGTACGGTTCAACGACTCGAGACGCTATCAGGAGCAAAACGATGACCGTCGTCTGCCTCATCCGCTACGAGATCGATCCGTTTCAGATGGATGCGTTCACGAAGTATGCGGAAAACTGGGGACGCATCATCCCGCGATGCGGCGGCCACCTGGTCGGCTACTTCGTTCCGCACGAGGGCACGAACGACGTCGGCTGGGCGCTCATCGGCTTCGACAGCCTCGCCGCCTACGAAAAATACCGGTCGAAGATCCGTCAGGACGAAGCCGGCCGCGCCAACTTCGAGATGGCGCAGTCGAAGCGGTTCATCCTCAAGGAAGAGCGCAGCTTCGTCCGCGTCGTCGACGGGACGTTCGGCCTGCCGGCGGTCTGACGCGGACACGGTTTCGTCGCGCTTCCTTTACGTGCATGGAAGGCGCGGCGTCATCGGGATCGTGGCGCAGTATCATCGAACGAGCGCCATGAGGATTCGGTTGAGCGCGCGTCGCGTGACCCTGGCGGGTGCGGCCGTCATCGTGCTGGCGATGGGCAGCGCGGCGCTCGCGCAGTTCGGGTTCGGCCTCGTGGGCGCGCCGTACAAGCCGCTGCCGAACATCCCGTACGACGGCCGCTTCACGTTCGTGCGCGTGCGGTACGATCCCGCACCCGGCGGCTACTGGCCCGGACGGCGCCCGTCCTGGATTCACGGATATCCGCTCGCCGAGCACAACCTCATGAAGATCATGGGCGAGGTGAGCCTGCTCGACGTGCACGACGACATCAACACCGTGACGCTCGACGATCCGGAGCTCTTCAAGTATCCGATCGCGTACATCATCGAGGTCGGCTGGTGGACCGTCACCGACAAGGAAGCCGCGGGACTGCGCGCCTATCTTCAAAAGGGCGGCTTCCTGTTCGTCGACGACTTCAAGCCGCCGGGCTGGCGCGGACTGTACGGCGGGGGATGGGAGCCGTTCGCGGAGGCGATGCGCCGGGTGCTGCCCGACGTGCGGTTCTACGATCTGTCACCCGACGATCCGATCTTCCACACGTTCTTCGAGATCAACGACCTCGAGCACTTTCCGCAGGCGTACGTCGGCGGCGATCCGGTGTTCAGGGGAATCTTCGAGGACAACGATCCGCACAAGCGCCTGATGGCGATCATCAACTACAACACCGACGTCTCGCAGTTCTGGGAGTGGTCGGGCCGCGGACTTCGCCCGTTCGATCAGACCAACGAGGCCTACAAGCTCGGCGTCAACTACCTCATTTACGGCCTGACGCACTGATTCCTGCGCACGAATCGGGGCCCGGTCTTCCGCTGTCAGAGGAGCTCGAACCTCGTGTAGCATCTCGCCGTGGAAATCCATGCGCACACGCCCAAGATCGGCGGGTCGTGGAGTCACTGGCTCCTCGAAGGACTGTTCATCGTGCTCAGCGTCGGGCTGGCGTTTGCCGTTGCGGACTATCGCGAGGCCCGCGCCAATCACGAGCTCGCGACGCGCGTGCTCAGGAGCCTTCGAGCCGAAATCGAACACAACAGGAAGCAGGTCGAGCCGTTTCTGCCGCTTCACCAGCAATGGGGCCCCAGGCTCAGTGCCCTCGATCTGTCACACGCTCAGCAGACGCCGCTCGAGGCGTTCGTCGCCGCTCGCCCGGAGGGTCCCGCCGAAACGAAGATGAACTTTCCCACTGAAGTGCGTCGCGGCGCATGGGACGCTGCGCTCTCGACCGGCGCGCTGCGGTTCATCGACTACGATCTCGTGGCCGCGCTGTCGGAGATCTACCAGGTCCAGGCGTTCTACGGGCAAAACATCGACAGAGTCGTGGCTGCCGCCGCGTCCACGGCCGCCTTCGATCCGTCCAGCCGCGCCGTTGTCGTCAAACAGCTTGCGTACGATTTGAACCAGGTCGCGTTCGCGGAGAAGTTGCTGCTCGACTTGTACAAACGGCATGCGCCCGCGATCCGCGCCGCGGCAGACGAAGCGCACGAGGCGCCGGCGGCGTCGAATCCTTAAGGGCGAGCCTCGCGGCGCTCGGGCGATCCCGGTCAGGAGGTGGCGGGCGGCTCGTCCCGCCGCGTCAGCGCGCGGTGGAGCCATCCTTTCGCGAGCGCCCACTCGCGCTTCACGGTGGCCGGCGAGGATCCGACGACCGCGGCGGTTTCCTCGACGGTGAGCCCGCCGAAGAACCGGAGCTCGACGATGCGCGCCTGGTCCGGATCGAGCTGTTCGAGCTCCTGCAGCACGCGATCGAGCTCGAGGACGTCGAGCGCATCGTTCTGTGGCGCCTGCGCGGCAATCGGCAGATCGTCCACCGAGAGCTGCACGGCATCGCCTCCGCGCTTCTCGCGCAGGCGGCGTCTTGCGTCGTCGATGAGGATCCGCCGCATCAGCCGCGCGGCGATGGCGAAGAAGTGCGCGCGGTTCTGCCAGTCGACGCGGCGCTGATCGATGAGCTTCAGGTACGCTTCGCTGACGAGCGCCGTGGTCTGTAGCGTGCCGCTGCGGCGCTCGCCGGCGAGGTGGCGCGCCGCCATGACGTGCAACTCGTCGTAGACGATCGGCACGAGGCGGTCGAGCGCATCGCGATTGCCGCCCTGCCAGTCTCGCAGCAGCTGAGTGATTTCCGCCGGAGTGCTCGGCGCGTGGTCGTCGTGCACGGCAGGTCCGTTCGCGTGATGGAGGGCCGATTTTGTCATAGGCGCCACACCCGATCAAAGTCTTCCAGAGCGCATACTTTCTTCACGATGCCAGACGACGCACGATGCGGACGCGGGTCCGTTGCGCCAGATGCCTGTTGCATGCGTGGCGTCACGCTCTTAGATCGGCCTCGATGAGCAAAGTCATCGCCATCGGCGCTGTGACGCTTGCCGCGACGGCCCGGCTGTCCGCATAATCACGAATCCAGGAATCTTCAATGGTGCTCATTGAACTCGCCGACGCGCTCGCGGGCGGCGCCGTCAGGGTCGTGGATCTCTCGCAGCCGCTCGGGCCGGCGACGCCGGTCATCGGACTGCCGCCGATGTTCGCGCCCTCGCCGGGCGTGACGATCGAAACGATTTCGCGCTACGACGAACGAGGGCCGGCGTGGTACTGGAACACGCTTCGCTTCGGCGAGCACACCGGGACGCACTTCGACGCACCGATTCACTGGGTGACCGGCAAGGATCGACACGAGAACGCGTGCGACACGATTGCCGCGCAGCGGTTCGTCGGGCCGGCAGCCGTCATCGACGTGACCGGAGACGTGGAACGAAACGCCGATTTCCTGCTGACGGTCGAACGCATCGAACGATGGGAGCGCGATCACGGACGCATTCCGGCGGGCGCGTGGGTGCTGCTTCGCACCGGCTGGAGCCGCCGCACCGATCCGGTGGAGTTCATCAACGCCGCTGCGGACGGTCCGCACAGCCCGGGATTCGACGCGGCGGCCTCGCGCCTGCTCGCGAACGAGCGCGATGTCCTCGGCGTCGGCGTCGAAACGATCGGCACGGACGCAGGCCAGGCGGCCACGTTTGATCCGCCCTTTCCCAACCACTCGATCATGCACGGCAGCGGCAGGTTCGGCCTCGCGAGCCTCTGCAATCTCGATCAACTGCCGGCGAGGGGTGCCATCGTGGTTGCGGCGCCGCTCAAGATCGTCAGCGGAAGCGGAAGTCCGGTGCGCGCAATCGCGCTGGTGCCCGCGTCCGGCGGCTGAGCGGCGCGATTCCTATCCTTGTCGCTCGCGTCGAATCTCGGCGCGAAGAACAGGAAGCCGGCGGTGGTAGCCGTGCGCGTCGCCGAACTCGACGAACTCACGGTAGTGCAGATGCGGATCCCGTACGCGCTTCGCGTGGCGAATGGGACACCAGTACTGCTCGGTACGTCCCGCGATCTCGCGCACGTACGCGAACACGCCGTTGGCGTAGCCGCAGTACATGCAATTGAGTTTCTCGATTGAGTTCAGATACGCAAGGTGCTGACGGTCGATGACGATGAAGGTGTTGCGATCGACGCGAGGGATGCCGTAGGCGCGGAAACAGAGGTACTGATACGCCGTGATCCAGGCGTCGACGATCGCAATCGGGACGATGAGCGAGTAGATGACCGGCGCGGTCAGCAGGCTCAGTGGATCGCTTTCGCGCAGGAAGCGCGGGATGCTCTGCTTGAGCCGGCGATGCGCGAGCCGGACGTCCTGCTCGAAGCGCACACGCCCCGCTTCGACGCGGTACCGCCAGCGCTGGCGCTCTTCCTGCCACTCGGTTCCCAGTTCGCGCTCGAGCGTCCGGATCTGTTTCCTGAGATCCTGCATACAGACGTGTCATGCCATCGGTATGCCAGGATTCTGTCGAGCTGGCGATCAACGCTGGAGAAATGCCAGCAGGTCGGCGTTGATCTGATCTTTGTTGACCGTGCACATGCCGTGCGAGAAGCCCGGATAGATCTTCAGCGTCGATCCCTTTACCAGCTTGACCGATTCTTTCGCCGACGCACCAATCGGCACGATCTGGTCATCGTCGCCGTGCATGATCAGCGTTGGCCGGTCATTTTTTTTCAAGTCTTCGGTGAAGTCGGTTTCGGAGAAGGCCTTGATGCAGTCGACGACGCCCTTGAAGCCGGCTTGCATGCCCTGCATCCAGAACGTATCGCGAACGCCCTGCGAAACCTTCGCGCCCGCTCGATTGGCGCCGTAGAACGGTCCGCTCAAGTCCTTGAAGAACTGCGATCGATCCGACAGCACTCCCGCGCGGATGCCGTCGAACGCGTCCATCGGCAGGCCGCCGGGATTCGCCGCCGTTTTCAGCATCAGCGGCGTCACCGCGCCGATCAGGACAACCTTTGCGACGCGCGCGGTGCCGTGGCGGCCGATGTAGCGGGCAACCTCGCCGCCGCCTGTCGAGTGACCGACGTGCGCGGCGCCGTGCAGATCGAGCGCTTCCACAAGCGCGGCCAGGTCATCGGCATAGGTGTTCATCTCGTTGCCGTTCCACGGCTGACTCGAGCGTCCGTGGCCGCGTCGATCGTGCGCGATGCATCGGTACCCGTGCTGTCCGAGAAACACCATCTGGTCTTCCCAGGCGTCCGCGTTCAGCGGCCAGCCGTGACTGAACACCACAGGCTGTCCCGATCCCCAGTCCTTGTAATAAATTTCGGTTCCGTCAGCGACGGTGATGCTGTGACCGTTGGATTCGGCGGCAGTAGGCTTCGTCATGAGAGGCTCTCCTTCGTCCCGAGGCGACGTGTGCGGGTCGGTGCAGACACAGGAGTGTCTAGTGTGCTCTACGTGCGTGCGACTCTGGACTACGCTCGAGCTGGTTCCCCAAGTTGCGCGATCACCCCTCACGATTGTTTGTGAGCGCGATCGGTCCTCGTCTTCTCGGGTCAACCGGATTGCGCGTCAGTCGAATCGGCCTCGGCCTCGCCGCGCTCGGCAGGCCCGCCTACATCAATCTCGGACGCGATCAGGACTACGGCGGAGAGCGCAGCGTCGCCGCGATGGAGAAGCGATGTCATGGGATGCTCGACGCCGCACGCGCGGCCGGCGTTCGATACGTGGACGCTGCACGCTCGTACGGATTGGCCGAGACGTTTCTAGCCAGCTGGCTGCGCTTGCGCGAGGTGTCACGCGACGCGTTGACGATTGGTTCGAAGTGGGGCTACTCGTACGTCGGATCGTGGCGCCTCGACGCGCCCGTTCACGAAGTGAAAGACCTGTCGCTCGACGCGCTGGGACGACAAGTCGGCGAGAGCCGCATGTTGCTCGGTGACCACCTCCGGCTCTATCAAATTCATTCAGCGACGATTGAAAGCGGCGTGCTCGAGGACGGGCGCGTCCTGGACGAGCTCGCGCGGCTGCGGTCCGAAGGACTCGCGATCGGACTAACCGTTACGGGACCGAGGCAGGCGGACGTGATCCGCCTCGCGCTCGATGTGAACGCGACGCGCGGAGCGCTGTTCGACGTTGTTCAGGCGACGTGGAGCCTGCTCGAACCGTCGTCAGGCGCGGCGTTGGCGGACGCCAGGGCCGCAGGGCTCGGCGTCATTGTCAAAGAAGCGTTGGCCAATGGCCGCTTGAGCGGACGCGAGAGCTCTGAAAAATCGGCGCGCCTGCTGGATTACGCCGCCGCTCACGGCACCACGCCCGATGTTGCCGCGATCGCCGCGGCGCTCGCGAATTCCTGGGTCGACGTCGTCCTGTCGGGAGCGGTCACCGTCGGGCAACTCGCCAGCAATCTGCGCGGCGCGGATCTCGCGGAAACTGCAGGCGACTGGCCCGACCTGGCGACGCCTCCCGCGGAGTACTGGGCCCATCGCAGCTCCCTCGGCTGGTCGTAGGACCTGCGCGTCGCGCGCCCGTGCTGAGCTTGCAGGCGCATCGGCATCGCGATCCAAATCGCTCAGGCGGCGGAGCACATTTTGCTAAGTTGGACCCGGATGACATCGACGACGACAGCTGGCGGCTTGGCGACCGTTGTTATGACGATCATTTGCGGAGTCGTCACGACGTCACAGGCACCCCTTCCATCGTCGTTGTCCGCGCTCCTGACACGCCTCGGGCTGAGCTCTCAGCAGCGCGCCGATCTCGACGCGGGCCGTCCCGTGGCGAAGGTTCTCTCGTGGGGCGAGTCGTCCGAGATCTACGTGTTCGGCGCGATCCGCATTCAGGCGTCGTCTGCGGAGTACATCAAGTCCGCGCGCAACGTGTCGCGGCTGTCGGGAACGCCCGGATATCTCGCCGTCGGCGAGATCGCGCCGACAGCGACGCCCGCCGATCTGGCCGGTCTGACGATCGATCCCGATGACATCAAGGCGCTGAAGTCGTGCCGCGAGGGAGACTGCGACGTGCAGTTGCCCAGCGCGTCGATTGACGCGTTCCGCGACGCGGTGGACTGGTCGAAGCCCGACGCGGCGAATCAGGTGAACGCGCTCGCGCGCGAACGGATTCTTCGCCTCATTCAGAAGTACCGTCGGGGTGGCAACAAGGCGCTCGGCGTCTACCGCGACAAGGATCGCCCCGCGCTCGTGACCGAGCAGTTCCAGACGATGATCGGCCGCGCCGCCGAATTGCCGAACGTGCTGCCGGAGCTGCGGCAATATCTGCTGAACTATCCCAACGCCGATCTGCCGGGCGCCGACAGCTTCTTCTACTGGGAAAAGGTCGACTTCGGCTCACTACTTCCACACCGCGCTCGACGTGTCGGTCTGCGTCGAGGACACGTCGAAACCGAACGCTACCGGGTTCTATCTGTTGACGCTCAAAGGCTCGGAGCAGGACGGATTGACCGGCATCAAGGGATCGATCCTGCGCAAGGTCGTCGTCGACAAGACGCGGTCCGGACTCGAAAAAGCACTCGGCGCCGTCAAGGCGTCGCTCGAAAAGACGCCGGCCGCGGCAGCGCGCTGACCTCTTCACGTTTCGTGTCTGCTCGTCTGCGATAACATCGCCGCGATGGACACCATCGCGTGGCTGCTCGATTCAGACCCAGCGATACGCTGGCAGACGATGCGCGATCTCACGGACGCGGATCCGGTGGCTGTCGCCGCAGAGCGCGCCCGCGTTCCGCGCGAAGGCATCGGCGCGCGCGTCCTTGCCAGCCAGGGATCTGATGGCGCGTGGCATCGCGACGACGCGCCCGACTGGCTGCCGACGCTTTTCACGCCGCAACTCCTGCGCGCGAGCGGCGCCGATCCTTCCGATCCGGATGTCGCGGCCGCGATGACGCGCCTCGCGACGGGCTTCCGCTGGGACAAGGAGTTTGGCGCGAAGCCTTTTTTCGAAGGCGAGGTCGAGCCGTGCATCAACGGCGGAACGCTCGCGCTCGGCGGGTACTTCGGACATCCGGCGGACAGCCTCGCCCATCGCCTGCTCGGCGAGCAGCTCGACGATGGGGGATGGAACTGCGATGCGCCGAAGAGCAGGCGCTCGTCGTACCACACCACGATTTGCGTCCTGGAGGGTCTGCTCGAGTACGAGCGCGCGATCGGATCCGCGCCGGACATTGCCGCTGCCAGACGTAGAGGTGAGGAGTATTTGCTCGAGCGGCGCCTCTTCCGGCGGCTCTCGACCGGAGAACCCGCGAATCCGGCGTTCCTGACGTTCGCGTTCCCTCCGAGGTATCACTATGATGTCCTTCGAGGGCTCGATTACCTGCGAAACGCCGGGGTCGAACCCGATTCGCGCCTGAACGATGCCGTGGGCGTCATCGAGGGCAGGCAGCAGGTGGACGGTCGGTGGCTCCTCGATGCCGCGCACGACGAGGGCTACGCCATTCCGGTCGGCGAATCGCCCGGCGAGCCAAGCCGCTGGAACACGCTGCGGGCGTTGCGCGTGCTTCGATGGTACGAGCGCGGACGACCAGCCAGTTGAGATTGTTGAGCTTGCGTCCCGAACCTGGGCCGAGGTTTGCATCGAAATGTGTCTTTCCTGATGAAGAGGCCGGTCGTCAATCCATCACAGCTCACGTTTCTTGCGGGCGGCGGTGAAATGGGCGCCCGGATGCGGGCCCTGGATTGGTCGAGGACCGCCCTTGGTTCGCCCGACACCTGGCCTCAGAGCCTGCGAAGCACCGTGAGCATGCTGCTGCCCTCGAAGGCGCAGATCGTGCTGTTCTGGGGGCCCGAATTCGTCGTCCTGTACAACGACCCATATCGACCGGTTTTCGGCGCCAAGCATCCTGAAGCGCTCGGACGCCCCGGCCGCGAGGCCTGGAGCGAGATCTGGGACAACCAGCTGCACCCGCTGCTCGAAGGCGTCGTGCGGACCGGCGAGGCGTTCTGCGCGCGCGATCTGCTCTTCGAGATCGAGCGCTACGGTTTCGTCGAGGAGACGTACTTCGACGTCTCGTACGACCCGGTCCGCGTCGAATCCGGCACCGTCGGCGGCGTCTTCTGCATCGTCACGGAAACGACCGAACGCGTCGTGGGCGAGCGACGCCTCGGTCTGCTGCGCGATCTGGCCGCGCGCAACGCGACGGCCCGAACCGAACGTGACGCCTGCCTCCTGGCGATGCAGACGCTGGCCGCAAAACCGGACGATGTCGCCTTTGCGCTGGCGTATCTGGAGGATGAGTTGCAGGCGGCAACGCCCGATGCCCAGCGTCGTCTTTCGGGCGCGAAGCCGGATCTCATCAAGCCGCTGTCCATCCCATCGACCGGCGGCCGGACCGGGCGACTGATCGTCGGCATCAATCCGCGGCGCCCCTTCGACGACAACTACCGGAACTTCCTCGACCTCGTCGTCGATCAGCTGGCGATGGCGCTCACGAACGCGCGGGCGTACGAGGCGGAGCGGCAGCGTGTCGAGGCGCTGTCGGCGATCGATCGCGCGAAGACGGCGTTCTTCAATAACGTCAGCCATGAATTCCGGACGCCGCTGACGCTGATGGTCGGTCCGCTCGAAGACAGTCTGGCCGAAAGCGGGTCGCTCCCGGCCGAACAGCGCGAGCGGATCGACACCGCGCATCGCAACGCGCTGAGACTGCTGCGCCTGGTGAACTCGCTCCTGGAGTTCTCGCGGATCGAGGCGGGCCGCATCGACGCCACCTACCAGCCGACCGATCTCGCGACGCTCACCACCGATTTGGCGAGCGCATTCCGGTCGGCGACCGAGCGCGCCGGTCTCGCGCTCATCGTCGACTGTCCGCCGCTACCACAGCCGGTCTACGTCGACCGCGACATGTGGGAAAAAATTGTCCTCAACCTCCTGTCGAACGCCTTCAAGTTCACGTTCGAGGGTGAGATTCGCGTCGAGCTGCGATGGCGCGGCGACCGCGTCGAGCTTCGCGTCTCGGATACGGGCGTCGGGATTGCCGCGGCAGAGGTCGGGCGCGTCTTCGAGCGATTCCATCGCGTCAAGCAGGAGCGTGCGCGGACGCAGGAGGGCACCGGGATTGGTCTCGCGCTAGTGCAGGAGCTCGCGCGTCTGCATGGCGGTACGGCCGAGGTCAAAAGCGATGAAGGCCGCGGCACGGCGTTCACCGTGACGATTCGCACGGGGACCGCCCATCTTCCGCCGGACCGCCTGTCCTCGGGCGGCCGCTCGCCGGCAACGATGGGGGCGATCCCGTACGTCGAGGAGGCGCTGCGCTGGCTCCCCAGTACGGATCGACGCGGATCTCCGCATCCGGACGTGCTCGCGCTGCCGGTCGAAAGCGACGCCGCCCTTGCGCGTGCCCGCGTCCTCATCGCGGACGACAACGCGGATATGCGCGACTATCTCGCGCGCATCCTCGGGCAGTACTACCGCGTGGAGGTCGTCGCCAACGGCCGCGCGGCGCTCGATCGGATCCACGAGGACGCGCCGGATCTCGTGGTGACCGACGTCATGATGCCGGCGCTCGACGGGTTCGGGCTGCTCGCCACCGTCCGCGCCGACGCGCGCACGCGGTCGCTCCCGATCGTCATGCTGTCGGCGCGCGCCGGCGTGGAGGCGCGGATCGAGGGGCTGCAGGCCGGCGCCGACGACTATCTCGTCAAGCCGTTCACCGCCCGTGAGCTGCTGGCGTCGGTCACCTCTCAGCTCGAAATGGCGCGCGTCCGCCGCGAGTCGGAACGCGCGCTGCGCGACCAGAGCGACCAGAACCTGACGCTCATCAACCGGGCGCCGCTCGGCATCTTTCTCGTCGATGCCGACTTCCGCATCGCGGAGGTGAATCCTGTCGCACAGCCGGTCTTCGAGAACATTCCCGGCGGCGCGATCGGCCGTAACTTCGACGAGGTCGCGCATCTGCTCTGGCAGAAAGAGTACGCGGACGAGATGGCCCGCACCTTCCGGCGGACGCTCGAAACCGGCGAACCCTACGTGAACGCGGACGGCGGAGGGCTGCGGATCGATCGCGGTGTCGCCGACCACTACGAATGGCGCGTCGACCGCATCACGGTCCTGAACGGCCGCTTTGGTCTCGTGTGCTACTTCCGCGACATCTCGGCGCAGAAGAGGGCCAGCGCGGCCAGCGCGTATCTCGCCGCGCTCGTGGACTCGGCCGACGATGTGATCATCGCCAAGGATCTCGACGGCATCATCCAGTGGTGCAACGGCGCGGCGGAGCGGGTCTTCGGCTACTCGTCCCAGGAACTCGTCGGGCAACCGGTCCGGATCCTCATCCCGCCGGAACGGCAGTCGGAAGAGGATGACATCCTTGCGCGGCTGCGGCGCGGGGAGCGCGTCGAGCACTTCGAGACGGTGCGCATGGCGAAGAACGGCCGCCGTCTCGACATGGCGCTGACGATCTCTCCCGTCCGCGACGAGGCCGGCCGGATCATCGGCGCGTCGAAGATCGGCCGCGACATCACGGCGGCCAAGCGCGCCGAAGCGGAGCGGATTCGGCTGCTGCAGGAGAACGCGGCGGTCACCGAGACGCTCAACGACGTGGGCGCCATCGTCGCATCGGATCTCGATCGGACGACGATCGTGCAGGCGGTGACCGACGCCGCCACCGAGTTGACGACCGCCGAGTTCGGCGCGTTCTTCTACAACGTCATCGACGAGCGCGGCGAGGCGTACACGCTGTACACGATCTCCGGCGTGCCGCGCGATGTGTTTTCGAAGTTTCCGATGCCGCGCAACACGGAACTGTTCGAGCCGACGTTCAAGGGCACGAACGTCGTGAGAAGCGCAGACATCACGAAGGATCCGCGCTACGGGCACAATGCGCCGTACCACGGCATGCCGCCAGGGCATCTTCCGGTCCGCAGCTATCTCGCGGTGCCCGTCAAGGGCCACGGCGGCGACGTCATCGGCGGATTGTTCTTCGGCCACTCCGAGGTGGGGCGGTTCGACGAGCATCACGAACGGCTCGCGCTCGGCGTCGCGTCGTGGGCGTCGGTCGCGCTCGAGAACGCGCGGCTCTACACGAGCGTCCAGGAGGCGAGCCGCCTGAAGGACGAATTCCTCGCCAGCCTGTCTCACGAGCTGCGGACGCCGCTCAATGCGATTCTCGGCTACGCCCGCATGCTGCGCACCGGCATCATCGCGCCGGAGAAGAAGCAGAAAGCCGTCGATACCATCGAGCGAAACGCGACGTCGCTGACGCAAATCGTCGAGGACGTCCTCGACATCTCGCGGATCGTGTCCGGCAAGATCCGGCTGAACGTCCAGCCCGTGGAATTTCCGACGATCGTACGGAACGCCATCGACGTCGTCGCCCCGGCCGTCGAGGCGAAGGGTGTGCGCGTCGAGACGGTGATCGATCCGCTCGCTGCGCCGGTTTCGGGCGACCCCGAGCGGCTGCAGCAGGTGCTGTGGAATCTCCTGTCGAACGCGGTCAAGTTCACGAACCGCGGCGGCCGCGTGCAGATTCGCCTCGAGCGGGTCGATTCACACGTCGAGCTGACGGTGAGCGACACCGGCATCGGCATCGCGCCGGAATTCCTGCCGCATGTCTTCGAACGCTTCCGGCAGGCGGACGCCGGCATCACGCGCGAACGTGGAGGCCTGGGACTCGGACTGTCGATCGCGCGACAGCTGACGGAAATGCACGGCGGCACGATCGAGGTCTCGAGCGCGGGACTCGGCCACGGCGCGACGTTCCGCGTGAAGCTGCCGCTCATGATCGTGCAGCCCGGCCGCGACGAACCGCCGCGCGTGCATCCCCGGTCGGCGGCAGGCGCCGCCGACGTCACGGCCGCCAGCCTCGAAGGGATTCATGTGCTCGCGGTGGACGACGAGCCGGACGCCCTCGCGCTCGTGTCCGAAGTACTGGAGGCGGCCGGCGCGCAGGTGACGACCGCGGTGTCAGCGGACACGGCGCTCGACACGTTGATGAACGAGGTCCCGGACGTTGTCGTGGCCGACCTCGGCATGCCGCGCGTGGACGGCTTCCAGTTCATCGATCGCGTCAGGCACCACGTCAATCTGCGCGTCCGCGAGGTGCCCGCCGCGGCCTTGACGGCGTACGCCCGTTCAGAGGATCGGATGAAGGCGCTGCGCGCCGGTTTTCAGATCCACCTCGCCAAACCGATCGATCCGGCGGAACTCATCACGACGATCGCGGCGCTCGCGAAGCGGGTCGTCGTGAAGGATCCCCATTAGGGTTTCGGCGCGACGATCGCTCCCAGCTGCCGATCTCGAAGCAGCGTGTTGAACGACGCCAGCGTCCTCGCGAGGACGCCGTCCATCTGCTCGCGATCGTGCGCCACCGACTGGGCCAGCTTGGCCTCGACTTCGATCTGCGAGTCGGTCGGCGCGAAGTCCGCGTACGACACGACGTCGGACAGGTGAATCAGCTTGTCGATCATCTGGCTCGGCGTGCGGAGAAAATCCTGGCCGCGGCCGGTTGCGGTCAGGTTCACCTGACGCGACTCGATGTCCACGAGCTGCTTCTCCAGATCGTCGGCCGCCGCCTTGACGTCGGCCGGCGCGTTCGGCGTCATCGTCCGCCACATCGCCAGCTGCGCGCGCACCGATTCGATCGTGTTGATCATCTGCGCGACCGTGCTCACGTTGCCGCGAATCGACAGCAGCGTCTTCGTCTGCGCCGCGATGTTCTCCTCGGTGCCAGCGGTGTTCGGGTCCTTCAGCACCGTCAGCTGGGCGGTGCGTTCCCCGGCGCTCGTCAGCAGCTTGACGGTATAAGTGCCGGGCGGCACCAGGACCGAGAGAGTGGAACCCGTCGGCGGCTTGCGAGTGCCGTCCGGCCCCAGCGCGAAATTGGGGTCGTAGAGCGGCCGCGTCCGCATGGTGACCTCAGTGGTCGGGTCCATCCGAAGGTCCCACCACACGCGGTTGATGCCGGCGGTTGCGTCCTTGCCGACGTCGAGCGTCCGCACCAGCTTCCCTGATGCGTCGCTGATCGTGATCTTCGTCCTCGAGCGATCTTCGTCGCGCGGTGCGGCACGCAGCGAGAACGTCAGCGCGGCGCCGGCCGGCGGATTCCTGCCCGCGGTCGGATCGTCGGGCATCGACATCGGGTCGGTGATGGTCCCGAAGCGGTACGTCTGCCGCGGTGCGAAGAGATGCGCCGGCTCGTTCAAGGCGTCGGCCGTCAGCGTCCGAAGCGGGCTGATGTCGTCGAGAATCCAGAATCCGCGTCCGTAGGTCGCGACAACGAGATCGCCGAAGTGTTCCTGCACCGTCACCCAGTGCACGGGCGCATGCGGGAGCCCCGACTGAAGCGGCAGCCAGCGCTGGCCGTCGTTCGGCGAGAAGTACAACGCGTTCTCGGTCCCGAGGTACAGCAGCCCGCGCTTGACGGGATCTTCGCGCACGCAATGCGCGTAGCTGAAGACGCTCTTCGGGATATCGCCCGCGATCGATTGCCACGTGCGGCCGTAGTCGGTCGTCTTGTACACGAACGGATCGCGATTGTTCACCTGGTGCAGGTCGAAGGTGACGTACGCGACGCCGTTGTCGAATCGCGACGGCTCCACGTTGCTGACGGTGCCAAGCGGCGGCAGGCCGGGGATGTTCGCCGTGACGTTCGTCCAGTGCGCGCCGGCGTCGCGCGTGACGTGCAGCTGCCCGTCGTTGGTCCCGGCCCAGATGACACCTTTTTCGTGCGGCGACTCCGCGATCGCGAAGACGACGCCGGCGTACTCGACGCCGACGTTGTCGGGCGTCAGGCCGCCCGATCGCTGCAGGTGGCTGCGATCGTTCAACGAGAGATCGGGACTGATGACCTGCCAGGTCTGTCCGCCGTCGGTCGTTCGATGAACGAACTGCGAGCCGGCGTAAACGGTGTTGTGATCGTTCGGCGAAATTGCCACCGGAAACGTCCAGTTGAAGCGGTACTTCAGATCGCCGGCGGGCGTACCGACGGTCGTCTCGGGCCAGATTTCAACCTCGCGCGCCTGTCGCGTCCGCTCATCGAACCGCTCGACTGTGCCTCCGAGGCTGCCGAAGCCAGTGCCGCTTGCCCAGACGATGTTGTTGTCGACCGGATCCGGAATCGCCCAGCCGCTTTCACCGCCGGCGACGGAATGCCACATGCCCCGCGGAATCGGACCGGACGCGTCCTCCTCCGACTGTTTCGCCAGGCGGCTGTTGCTTGGTCCGCGCGTGGACGGTCCATCCTGCCGGTTGCCGTAGACGTTGTACGGAATCTGGTTGTCCACCGCGACGTGGTACATCTGTGCGACCGGCAGCTGAATCTGATGCCAGCTGCGGCCGCGATTGATCGAAAAGCCCAGGCCGTCGTCGTGCGCCACGACGAATCGATCGGCGTTGGTCGGGTCGATCCACATGTCGTGGTTGTCGCCGCTTGGTGCAAGGCGTCCCGACAGATCGATGCTGGTCTTTCCGCCGTCGAGCGTCTTCGTGAATTCCGCCGACAGGAAATACGCCTCGTTGTCGTTGTCCGGGGCGATGGCGAATCGCGTGTAGTAGTGCGTGCGCCCTCGCAGGCGCCGATCCGCGCTCACCATTTCCCACTGCCCGCCGCCATCGTCGCTGCGCCAGAGCGAGCCGTTCTGCGTTTGCGTGCCGTCGAGTGCGGGAAGCCCGTCGCCGGTTTCAATCAGCGCGTAGACGCGGTTGGAATTGCTCGGCGCCACCTCCACGGCAATCTTTCCGATTGGCGCCTTCGGCAGCCCGTGTCCGGTGAGATGGGTCCATGTGAGCCCACCATCAGCGGACTTGAACAAGCCGCTTCCCGGACCGCCGCTGGTGCGGCCCCAGGTGTGGATTTCAACCTGCCACATGCCGGCGAAAAGAACGCGGGGATTGTGCGCATCTATCGCGAGATCCGAGCAGCCGGTGTGTTCGTCGACGAACAGCGTGCGCTGCCAGGTGCGGCCGCCGTCTGCCGTTCGAAAGACGCCGCGTTCCTGCTGCGGTCCGTACGCATGTCCCAGCGCACACGCGAGCGCGACGTCGGGATTGTTCGGATCGACGACGATGCGGCCGATGCGCGCGGTTTGGTCGAGGCCAAGGTGCGCCCACGTCCGCCCGGCGTCGGTCGATCGATAGATGCCGTTGCCGATAGAGATGTTGCTGCGGATGAACGACTCGCCGGTGCCGGCCCAGACGACATTGGGATCCGACGGGGCGATGGCGAGCGATCCGACGGACGACACCTGCTGGTCGTCGAAGATCGCGCTCCAGTGCGCGCCGTTGTCGGACGTCTTGAAGATTCCGCCCGATGCGGCGCCCACATAATAGATGTTGGGGTCGCGCGGCACGCCGGCGACCGCGATCACCCGGTTGCCGACCGGACCGATGTAGCGGAATTTCAGCGCAGCATACGCGTCAGGCGTCTGCGCACGCGGTGCGGCGATGAACCAGAGACAGGCGAGCAGCACGGCGGCGGCACAGCGTCGAATCGTCATGATGGCCTCGGCGGATGAATGGGGCAGCCGCCACGCTAACACAGCGCTCGGCCGATTCGCCGAAAGATAGCGTCAATCGCCGCGGCTCCAGCGGACAGTCCGTCGGGTCGGGCCGCTCATGGATCAGAAACTCTCGCGTTTCGACGTGAGCCTCGGCGACACGTATACGCCACCCTGCAACACCCGGTCGATCGCGGGAATGAGCTCTTCGCCCGCGTTGTCTTTCACCACGAATCCCATCGCGCCGGTGCGAAGCGCCTCCTCCGCGGTTTCCGGCTCCGCATGCATCGTCAGCACGATGACGCGCGCGCGGCTGCCGGCTGCCTTGAGCCGCCTGAGCGCGTCGAGGCCGCTGACGCCCGGCATCGACAGGTCCGTAACGACGACATCCGGCTGAAGCCGCGTCGCAGCCTCGACGAGCTGCGAGCCGTTGCTGACGATCGCGACCACGTCGAACTCGTCTTCGAGCAGACCGTTGAGGCGTTGCGCGACCACGGCGTGGTCGTCGCCGATCAGGACGCGCGCACGCGAGGTCATGCGTCGTGTCTTTCCGGGACCGGAATCGTGACGGCCAGCGTCGTTCCTGCCCGACGCGCGGTCGTAATCGACATCGTGCCGTCGAGCATCCGGACGCGCTCGTCGAGGCTCATCAACCCGAGCCCGCGCTGCCCATCCGTCGTACCGGCCTCGAAGCCGCGGCCGTCGTCCTCGACCTCCATCGTGATATGGCCGTCCCGCCGAATCAAACTCACGCGCGCCGACCGTGCGTCGGCGTGCTTCACGACGTTGCGGAGCGCTTCCTGTGCGACACGATACAAACAGAGCGCGACTGCCGATGGGAGCTCGCCCACGCCGGGGCCGACGTCGTACCGAACCGCGATGCCCGATTCGACCTGGACCTCGTTGCAGCGGATTTCCAGCGACTTGACGAGCCCTACGTGCTCCAGCGCGCCTGGATGCAGCGTGTGCGAGAGTTCGCGCAGATCGTTCGAGAGCGTCGCCATTTCGTTCTGGACCTCACCCAGCGCCTCGGTTGCCTGCGGTGCATCGTCGACGACCTTGCGCCTGATCCGGCTGAGCGCGATCGACAGCGACGCCATCCGCTGTCCGGCATCGTCGTGCAGCTCGCGCGCGATTCGCGTCCGCTCTTCCTCCTGCGCGACGATCAGCCGGCCGGCCAGGTCCCGGATCTGTCCGTGGCTGGCAAGAAGGGAGGCTTCGGCTTGCCGCTGCCTGGCGCGCGAGACGACCAGGCCGGCGATGAGCGCCGCCTGGAACGTCAGCAGCGAGAGCGCTCCCACGATGTACATCTTGTATCGTTCCCACGGACCGATCTCGTCGAACAGGACAACGCTGCCGGATGGGAGGCGCGACTTGGCAACGTGCCAGTGTTGCAGTTGCCGCGCATCGAACATCGGGTGATTGGGATCGATCGTTTCGATGGGGATGTTGTTCGGCCGCTCGCCCGCGAGCACACGCTGTCCGAGGCGGCCGGCGGCGTCGCCGGAAGGCCCCAGATCGTACAGCATGCCCCCGACAATTCCCGATCCGAGAAACGCTTCGTCCGTGCTGTACACCGGCGCGTTGGCCTGGGCCGCGATCGCGGCGGCCGTCTCTTCCGGGAGAAAGTACTGACCCGCTGCGTCGTAGTAGAAGAGCGTCGTGAACAGGATCGCCGAGTGCGCGGGGAGATCGTGCAGCTCGCGGATCATCGCGTCCATCGACAACCCGGACAGGTACGTCAGGCCGACCCGTGCTTCGTAGGGCCGGAGCAGATTCCGCGTGTCTTCCGTCCATGCCTGCTCGGTCGGCGACGAACCGACGGGGATGACGATGTGCTGCGTGTCGGGCTGCAGGGTCAGCAGCAGATCGAGCGTCTGCCGGACGTCGCGCTTCACGGCAATGCCCGTCATGTTCGTGTGCAGCTCGGTCATGCGCGACGCGTTGACCGACGCGAAGACGACGGGGACGCCCGGGAAGATGGCGTCGTCGTTCTCCATGAGGAAATCGAACGCGAGCGATCCGGAGGCGACGATGAGGTCGATCTGCGGCGACGCGTACTTGACGTGAAGGTAGTCGATCGCGGTCTGGCGATGGGCGGAATCGCCGAATCGCATGAGGTCCAGGTACTCGGTGTAGAACTCGATGGGCGTCGCCGTGCCCGCCTGCAGACGCGTGCGGATCGCGCGATCGAATCCGGCGTACATGCCCAGTTCGCGTTCGTGCGAATAGATGAGCAGTACGCGTTTTGCGGAGATGGCCCGGGCGTCCGCCGGCCCGACAGGCACCGCCGCCAGCAGCAGCGCGGTCAGGAGCGTGTGGATGGCATGACCGAAGAGCGTTCCTTGAGCTCGTGTCGGCAACGCCAGAGCAGGGTATCACGCCGATGTCAGACCGGGCCGGGGATTTCAACCTGACAAAATCCCGCAAAGTCGTTAGCGTGTAGGTGTCGATCGGAGTTTTGAGGAAGCGGAGTGCAGATGGCGACGGAAACCCGTGAAACAGCGCGCGACCGGTTCGATCGGACGGCTTTGCTCGACGCAATTCAGGAACTGGTGGTCAGCGAACGCGACCTCGATTCCAGCTTCGAGCACATTCAGCGCGATCCGATTCTGCTGGACGTCTGCCGGAAGGGGCATCGACTCATCGTGGCGGCCGGCCCGGGCCCGCGCCTTGTCGAAGGCCAGATCAGGTTTTCGGAGCAGTGCGATGACCGGGCGCCGACGATCCGGTTCCTCGTGACGCGCGATCCAGACGATGCGACCGCGTTTCAGTACGACGATGAGGAAGCGCGCAGTCTCGATGGGGTTGCCGTCCGGATCGTCCAGGAATTCCTGGACAAGACGGCCGACCGGAACTGACGGCTAGCCCACCATGATGACCGACGTCCGCTTCGCGTGCCGCCAGCTGCTGAAGTCTCCGGTGTTCACGCTCCTCGCCCTGTTGACGCTGGCGCTCGGTATCGGTCTCAACACCGCGATCTTCAGCGTCATCGACGATTTGTTCCTGCGCGGCCTGCCGTTCCACGAGTCGGGCCGGGTCGTTCACATGTTCGCCAACGCGAAGGACCGCGGCCTCGTCGAGGCGCCGCTGTCGGCGCCGCGCTTCAAGCAGTACCGCGAAGGCCAGACGATCTTCAGCGAGTACGCCGCCGAGAGCTTCAATGCCTTCACGCTGACGGGGCTCGGTGATCCCATCCAGATCTTCGGCGGCAAACTGACGACGAACTATTTCGATCTGCTCGACGTCCGGCCGATCCGCGGTCGTCTCTTCCGTGCGGAGGAAGAGGAGAACGCCGACGTCGCGCTCGTGACCGATTCATTCTGGCAACAGCGCCTGGACGGCGATCCGAACGTCATCGGGCGAAGCATCACGCTCGACGGGATGTCGCACACGATCGTCGGCGTCCTGCCGAATCAACCCGCGGCGTGGTTCGGCAGCAATCCCGCCGCCGAGGTGTGGACGACGAAGCCCTTCGCCATTCCCGGGTTTTCCTACGACCGCATGATGCGCGGCACCGGCTTCCTGCGCGTCATCGGCCGGCTGAAGCCGGGCGTCTCCATCGAACAGGCCCGTGCGGCGTTGCCGGCGCTGGACCAGGGCTACGCGACGCAGTATCCCAACAACATCGATCGCACCGTAGCGACCTCGATCAAGGCGCTGCCGGAAGACGTCACCGGCAATCTGCGCCCGGCGTTCGCGACGCTGTTCGCGGCGGTCAGTTTCGTCCTGCTGATCGCGTGCAGCAACGTGGCGAACCTGCTGCTCGCGCGCTTCAGCGGCCGACGCCGCGAGATTGCGGTCCGGCTGGCGCTCGGCTCCTCGCGCCTGAGCGTCCTTCGACTGTTCATGTTCGAAAGCCTCCTCGTCAGCGTGCTCGCGGGAATCGCTGGTGCGGTGCTCGCCTGGCGGCTGGTTCCGCTGGTCCCGCGCATGGCGGCGAATTTTCTGCCGCTCGAACCCGATTACGCCCTCGAGCTCTCGATGCCGGTGCTTGGTTTCATGACGGCGCTGTCGCTCGTGACCGGCTTCGTGATGGGCATGTATCCGGCGCTGCAAGGATCGCGCGTGGATCTGCTGGAGGGCCTGAAGGAAGGCGCGCGGGGCACGAGCGGCAGCCGGCGGCAGCATCGGTTCCGCGCGGTGCTCGTCGGCGCGCAGGTGGCGCTTTCCGTCGCGCTCCTCTCAGGCGCGTCGCTCCTGATCATCAGCTTCGTTCGATTGAGCCAGCAGAATCTCGGGTTCGATCCGCAGCACGTGTGGGTCGGGTTCGTCACGCTGCCTCAGGCGCGCTACGGCGATCTCGATGCGCGTCAGCGATTCGTCGAGCGGGCGCTCGCCGCGATGCGAAGCGTCCCGGGACTCGAACGCGCGGGCGTGAGCGGCGACATTCCGCTGAACGGCGGCGGACGAACACTGTACGCGCGCGGTGACGTGCCGCTTCCGCCGGTGGACCAGCGCTCCGCTGCGCCGGGCCACGACGTCGCGCCGGGATATTTCAAGACCTGGGGGATTCCGGTACTGTCCGGGCGCGAGTTCGACGATCACGATCTGTCCGATCGACAGCAGGTGGTGCTCATCAGCGAGGCCGGGGCGAAGAAGGTGTTCCCCAACGAGAATCCGGTCGGCAAGACGCTGATGGTCACGAGCGCCGGAACTCCGGCAGTCATCGTCGGCATTGTCGGCGACGTGCGGTCGCAGCGCGTGGCCCAACCGCCGGACATGGAGTTCTACCGGCCGTGGGCGCAGGAGAACTTCCCGTTCGTCTCCATCACCGTCCGCAGCCCTCTCGAAGTCAACGTCGTCTCGCGCCTCGTGCAGTCGGCGATCGGCACCGTCGATCCCGGCATCGCGATCTCGCGGCCGCGGACGATGGACGCCGTCGTCGCGCAGGCGCTGGGTCAGGCGCGGTTGATGATGTGCCTGCTGGGAATCTTCGCGTTCGTCGCGCTGGTGCTCGCCACGGTGGGCGTGTACGGGGCGGTCGCGTACACCGTCGAGCAACGGACCGGCGAAATCGGCGTCCGGATGGCGTTCGGCGCGCAGACCCGTGACGTCTTGCGCCTCGTCGTCGACCAGGGGATGCGTCCCGTCGTCGCGGGTCTGATTGCAGGGGTCGCGGCGGCGCTGGCGATCGGCCGGTTGATCGCGTCGCAGCTGTACGAGATCTCGGCGCACAATCCGCTGCTTCTCGCCGTCACGGTCACCGTGCTCGGGCTCGCGGCGCTGGTCGCCTGTGTGGTACCGGCGCGGCGAGCGACGGTGATCGATCCAATGGACGCGCTTCGTGCGGAGTGAGCGTCGTGCCTATCTCGCCGGGTGAGCGGCGGAGACGGGCCACGGCTCCGGCGAACCCGCCGCCAGCATCGCGGCGCCCGCGAGCGCGACGTTCTTCGTGAAGTTGATCATGTCGGCCTCGCGCTCCTTCGGATTCTCGTCGTTCCAGAATCCATGCATGGTCGGCGAGACGCCGGCGAGGAAACCGATCAGCAGAGCCGAACCGACCTTCGGCCTGTAGCCGACGAGCACGCTCAGCCCTCCAAGAATCAACATGGCGCCTGTGGTGCCCACGGCGAGCGGCGCGAGCGGGACGCTCTTCGCGCGCGCGTATCCGGCAGTGGACCTGAGGTTGGCGAAGTGGTTCAAGCCGCTGAACACGAAGTAGCCGCCGAACACCGCGCGGCCGATCAACTGCGGGACTGTTTCCGACCACGGCGTTCGATGTGCTGACGCACGATTGACGAGGTCTCGTGGTTCACGTCTCATGGATACCTCTCCGGTGATGCTCTTGACGAGCCATGCTTACCGGGATGCAACCGTCGGCCCAACCATCCGGAAAGTATGATGCGGCGCGCCCGGCCCTCAAGCACAGCGGCCGGACGCGCGTACGAGATCGTGGGAGATGTACGTTTTGCCAGACTACGGCCGCGACTTTTTTCCGGAGGTTCCAACTGCCGCCGGATTCATTTTCTCCGCCTGGCTCCAGTGGCTCTCGACGACGGGGAGCGTCTTCGCCGCCCAGGCTTTCACGTCAGGATCTTTCCCTGACTTCGATTCGGCACGGAGCTCAGCAGCGTCTTCCTTGTGATCCGCGATCATCGCCTTCGCATACGCGCGATCGAACGTGTCGCCGTTGAGCGCGGCCAGCTTGTCGTGCAGCGCCTGGCTCTTCGAATCGAGGCTCGTCGGCCACGCGATGTTCTTCCGCTCGGCGATGGTCTTCAGCTCGTCGCCAGCCTTGCCGTGATCGTCGACCATCCGCTGGCCGAACGCCTTGACCGCGTCGCTCCCGCCGTTCTTCGTCGCAAGCTTTCCGAGCTCGACTTCGGCCATTCCGCCGTGCGCCATCTTCTCGACGAATGTGTGGTCGGCTGCTTTCGCCTCGGTTGCATGATGAGTCTGTCCGCTCGTCCGCGGCGTCGCAGGCGTCGAAGTCGGCTGCTGCGCAGACAGCCCCGTCGCAAATGCAAACGCGACTGCGATCGCCATCGTTGTGTTCCCTGCGATCATGATTCGGATACCTCCACTGTGGCGATTCCGTCGCAAGGCGGGTGCCGACGCGGCGTTGATCTTGCTCGAGCTCCAACGTCTCGCCTCGAGGGGGATCTGCGTGACCCGATCCGAGCCTCTTCGCGACGCTGCTCGAAGATCTGGCAGAACTCATTGGCCTGCTGCTGGTCGTCGTCTCCTTCGTGATGGCGAACGAGACGCGCAGCCTCCTTGCGGGCGAGGCCGTCGCCCCTCGCGTGTTGGAGGAGCTGCGGAGGTCGCTCGACTCCGACGAACGGATATCCCGCGTCCACGACATCGCCACGCGGCATCTGGGACCGCGCGTGGTCATGGTGGCGTTGACCCTCAGCTTCACGGACGGCATGCGCGTGTCCGATCTTCGACGCTCCATGCGCGAGATAACCGCGGCGCTGAAGGCGGTCGACGATCGGATCGCGTACGTGTACGTGCGACCGGCTGAGCGCTGATACGGACGATCACGCCATCAGGACGAACTCGCGGACACGTTCAGCGAGATGAGGCTGACACACGGAGGTGGCAGCTCCTTCGGACAGCAGCAGCTCCGTCGCTCGATGCAGCGCGTCGAGGAGGTCCGCCGGCTCGAGCGAACGAACGAGGGCGCCTGCCGCGAGCGCGCGCAGCGCGTCGGGCAGCTCGTCGAATCCTTTTCCATAGTGCGCCGGCAGCGCCAAGCGCACACAGCCCATCGTCAGCGCGTGATCGCGGACGGCGCTGATCCAGTATTCGGCCTGCCAGTACCGTGCTCGAGCGATGCAGACGCGGGCGCGCACGGCATGGTGGACGCCGTACCCGAAGAGGTGCGACGGCGCCGGCGGGTGTGGAAGCGGTTTCTCCACTGCTGCGCCAAACAACAGCCGAAAGTGTGGACCGAGCGCCCCAAAGTGTGCGGCAGGCGCGAACGAAAGGTCGAGTTGCAGACAGCCGCGCAGGAGGAAGACGCGATACAGCGCTGCGCCGCTCTGCAAATCGAACAGGTGAGCGGCGTCGAATTCGTTCCTGAGCCTCATCGACCAATCCTCGAGTACGTGGACGACCGGTACATCGTCGCGCACACCGAACGAGAGATCGAGATCGGAGAATCGATCGCCCGGATGGTCCGCGAGCGAGCCCACCACTGCGCCGGCGACGACGCGCGGGTCGGACGTGGCCCAGGCGAGAACGTGCTCGTACGCGCGGTCGCGATCCTGCTGGCTGAACATGAATCCATCACAACTGAAATGGACGAGTACTTCAAGAGCGTTCGACCGGCCGTTGTCTTGCAGTCGTCGCGAACGGGAGAGGATTGCACATGGCTGAGACTGGAACGCTTCACGACGCATTTCTGGACGAACTGCGCGATTTGTACGACGCTGAGAAACAGCTGACCAAAGCGTTGCCGAAGCTCGCGAAGGCGGCGAGCTCGTCGCAGCTGCGCGATGCATTCGAATCGCACCTCGAAGAAACACGCACGCATGTCGAGCGCATCGAACTGATCTTCGAGGGCCTCGAGGAGAAGGCGCGCGGCAAGCACTGCGAAGGAATCGCCGGCATCATCGAAGAAGGCAAGTCGATCATGCAGGAGGACTTCGAGGAATCCGCGATGGATGCGTGCCTGATCGCCGCAGGCCAGCGCGCCGAACATTACGAGATCGGCGCCTACGGGACGCTCATCGCGTGGGCCGAAGTCATGGGGCACAACGAAGCGGTCGGGTTGCTGCAGCGGAACCTGCAGGACGAAAAGGCCGCGGACAAGAAGCTGTCGACGCTGGCCGATGGCGGAATCAATCGTCAAGCCGCGAAGGTGGCCCACCCGGGCGGCGAGCGTGAAACGGCGATGGCGGGCGCCTCGTCGAAACGGCGGAAGTAGATGTGATCAGGGCGCCCGCAGGGTGCGGGCGCCCGGGTTCTCACCTGTCCATCCCCGCTCCCATTCGCTGCGTCAGAGCGCGAGTTCTTCCTGAGAGGGGAACCCGTGCTGCCGGCGGCCGACGTCGCCTTCCTGTTCGGCGCTCGTCTTGTACAGCTCGAACCGACCATCCTCAGCAACGCCAGACAGGCGCCGTTCGTATCGCGCACGCTCGCGCGCACTCATCGGTAAGAACGCGCGCGCGATCCTGACGTTCTGTCGCAGCACCTGTAGGGAATCGATACCTGAAACCGTCGTGCATACGGGCAGGCTCATCGCGTATCGCAGCGCTTCGTCAACTCGAGCTGCTTTCTTCGAGATGATCCGGCCGTCACCGCCGAGGCTCTTCATGCCGATTGCGGCGATTCGCTGCCTGGCGAGCTCTGGAAGCACGAGCGACTGGAAACTACGGAAGGTGGCATCGAGACCGTTGAGCGGCAGTTGACAGGCATCGAAGGGAAAGCCGAACGACAGCATGCGCAGGTGGATCGCGGGGTCCTTGTGTCCGGTGAAGCCGACATACCTGACCTTGCCCTGCTGCTTCGCGCGCACGAGCGCCTCGACGACCCCGCCTTTCGCGAAATGACGGTCGGGATCGTTGTCGTACACACACTCGTGAATCTGCCAGAGATCCAGGTGATCCGTGCGCAAACGGCGGAGCGACTGCTCGAGCTGCCGCATCGCGACGCGCGCATCGCGTCCATGCGTGCAGACCTTGGTCATCAGGAAGACGCCCTCGCGCCGATCGGCGATCGCGCGGCCCATCCGCGACTCGCTCTCTCCGTCGTGATATTCCCAGGCGTTGTCGAGGAAGTTGATGCCGGCGTCGATCGCTTCGTGAACGATGCGCACGGCCTCCGTGATGGTCCTGGCGGATCCGAGATGGTAGCCGCCGAGACCGATGATCGACACGATGTCCGCATGTCGTCCGAAGGGGCGGCGATCGATCGGCTTGTGGCGGGATTGCTGAGTGCTCACGCGGCGTTCACATGCAAGCGATGTGCTTGAGGTCGCCGAACACGATGTGATTGGTACACGTCATGCTCGATGACCCGCGTCAACGTATCGCGAGTTCGCGCGTGACCATGAAGCACATCGCCGACCTGAGCGCGCTGCCGAACCAGTTGAACAAGAAGGCGGCGACGTGCCGCGCCATCATCGAAACTCCCAAGGGATTCCGGAACAAGTTTGCATACGATCGCGAAACCGGTCTGTTCAAGCTCAGCGGACTGCTGCCCGAAGGGATGATGTTTCCGTTCGACTTTGGATTCATTCCCTCGACGCTTGGCCAAGACGGCGATCCGGTCGACGTCCTCGTGCTGATGGACGCCCCAGCGCATGTCGGCTGCCTGGTCGACGTCCGGCTCATCGGCGTCATCGCCGCCGAGCAGACCGAAGACGGCAAGAAGGAGCGGAACGACCGGCTCCTCGGCGTCGCCATTCACACATACCAGCACAGCGACATCACGTCGATCGACGAGGTGAGCGAGACGCTGCTGTCGCAGGTCGAGGCGTTTTTCATTTCCTACAACCGCCAGCGCGGCAAGACGTTTCGCGTCACGGCGACGTCAGGGCGCCGAAAAGCGCTCGCGCTTCTGAAAGTCGGCATGCGCGCCTATCGGCGTGAGCGCGACTGAAAACGACCGATCGGCGGCACGCGGCGTGAGCGCCGCGAGCGTGTGCGGACAAGGCTTCGCGCCGCAAAGATCGTTGCCGCGGACGCGAGCGCGCCGGCGATCGTCGTCGCACGATGTTCCGTCCACCACGTCTGCAGGCTGCCCGGCCGCGCGCGCGAATCGAATCGTCCGTGCGCGCCGAAATCGCGGTCGTCGTCGACCGGATGCCAGAGGTTGTTCGGACGATCGGGATCTTCGGGCTCGCTCGTCTGCTGCGACTCGTATCCGTTTCTCGCCAGGTACCAGTCGCCGAGTCCGGGTGCGGCTTTGTTCCCGATGATCGCGACGTCGGTTGAGAAGCCGACGTAGACCTCGCGCCGGCGGTGCTCGCTGGCCCAGACGATGGCGCGTGCTGCCACGTCGGGCTGATAGATAGGCGGCACCGGCTGCGCTCGACCGCGGAGCCGGCTCTTCACCCAGTCGAACTGCGGCGTGTTCATCGCCGGCAGCTGCACCATCGTGACGTGAACGGCGTTTCGGTCGTGGAGCAGCTCGGCGCGGAGCGAGTCGCAGAACCCCTGGATGGCGTGCTTCGCACCGCAGTACGCCGCCTGCAGCGGAATGCCGCGATAGGCGAGCGCCGATCCCACCTGGACGATCGCGCCGCGGTTTCGCGGCAGCATCCGCCGGAGGGCCGCCAGAGTGCCGTAGACCACTCCGAGGTACGTCACCTCCGTCACTCGTTTGAACTCGTCGGGCGTCATCTCCCTGATCGGTGAGAAGACGCTGGCCATCGCATTGTTGACCCAGACGTCGATAGGGCCGAGCTGACGCTCGATTTCTTCGGCGGCGGCTTCGACCTGAGCGGCGTCTGCGACGTCGGCAATGGCCACAACGGCGCGGCCGCCTGCGGATTCGACGTCTCGCTTCGCGGCCTCGAGACCGGCGCGTCCGCGCGCGACGAGACCGATCGACGCGCCACGCGCCGCGAACGCAGCGGCGGCTGCGCGTCCGACGCCGGCGGATGCGCCGGTAATCACCACCGTCAGCTGTTTCTGTTGCTCATCCATCGATTCATCACCCAACGATCTGGACGTGATGCCGAACACCTCGTCCGTTTGTGTCTGATGCTCGCGCTGGCTCTCGCTCGCGCACGACGTGATGTTTCTGATGCAAGCGGAGAGACATTACGAAACCTTTAGCGAGGCGCGCGGAACGCGGTTTGAATCGAAGTCAACTGGGGATCTCATGGCTGAGACCGTTGCCGACTTTCTTCTCGAACGACTTCTGGAATGGGACATCAAACGGCTGTACGGATTTCCGGGTGACGGCATCAACGGCATCCTCGGTGCGCTCGACCGCGCCAAGGACCGGATCCAGTTCATCCAGACACGCCACGAAGAGATGGCGGCGTTCATGGCGTGCGCGCACGCGAAGTTCACGGGACAGGTCGGCGTGTGCGTCGCGACGTCGGGTCCGGGCGCGATTCACCTGCTGAACGGCTTGTACGACGCGAAGATGGATCACCAGCCGGTCGTCGCGATCGTGGGACAGTCCCCGCGCTCTGCAATGGGCGGAGAGTACCAGCAGGAGGTGGATCTCATCTCGCTGTTCAAGGATGTCGCACGCGAGTACGTCGAAATGGCGACGACTCCTTTGCAGATCCGCCACCTGGTGGACCGCGCGGTACGTATCGCGCGCGTCGAACGAACGGTCACGTGCATTATCCTGCCCAACGACGTCCAGGAACTCGACGCGGTGAAAGAGCCGCCGCATCGACATG
>DATBHR010000108.1:0-20308 GCA_036557365.1 Vicinamibacterales bacterium | reverse complement strand
CTCATTTACGCCGGCATCGTCGTGGGCATTCCGCGCGGCATCGTGTCGACGTTCAATCAGCTCGGCTCGGGCGACATGACGCTGCTCCGGCTCGTGCTCCTGCTGGCGCTGATGATCGCGGTCGTCGGTGCGGTCGTGTTCGTCGAGCGCGGGTACCGGCGGGTGACGGTGCAGTACGCAAGACGCATGGTCGGCCGCCGGATGTACGGCGGCGCGAGCACGCACATTCCGTTGAAGGTGAACACCGGCGGCGTCATGCCGGTCATCTTCGCGTCGTCGATCCTGGCGTTTCCGCAGACGCTCAAGCCCATGTTCCCGGCCAACGGGTTCATGGACCGGGCGATCACGCAGCTGACGATCGGGTATCCGCTGTACAACTTGTTGTACGTCGCCCTGATCATCTTCTTCGCGTATTTCTACACGGCGATCATCTTCAATCCCGATGACGTCGCGGAGAACATGCGGAAGTACGGCGGCTTCGTGCCGGGCATCCGGCCGGGCAAGCGGACGGCGGAGTACATCGACTCGATCCTGGCGCGCATCACGCTGGCGGGCTCGGTCTATCTGGCTCTGATCGCGCTGTTGCCGAACTTCCTGATCAGCGGCTTCCGCGTCGCGCCGATTCCGTTCATCGGCGACTGGCTCGACGCGGCGCTGCCGAAGTTCATCACCGAAGGCATGAACGTGCCGTTCTACTTCGGCGGCACGTCGCTGCTGATCGTCGTCGGCGTGGCGATGGATACCGTGCAGCAGATCGAGTCGCAGCTGATCATGCGGCACTACGACGGGTTCATGAAGAAGGCGAGGATCAGGGGAAGACGAGCCTGAACACGTTGCCAGTCTGAAGTCTCGAGTCCGAAGCGGATTCGAGTTTCAGTGCAGACTTTGAGCTCTAGCGCAGGCGCCAAGCTTCACACTTCAGACTTCGACACATGGCATTGAACGTGATCATGCTCGGCCCGCCGGGAGCGGGGAAGGGAACGCAGGCGGAACGTGCGGCCCGAAAGCTGGGCATCCCGAAGATTTCGACGGGAGAAATCCTGCGCGAGGCGGTCCACGACGGGACCGAGCTTGGGCTGCGCGCGCGGGCGATCATGGACCGCGGCGAGCTCGTGAGCGACGATGTGATGATCGGCGTCGTGCGGAGCCGGCTTGGACGTCCGGATGCCGCGGCCGGGTTCATCCTGGACGGGTTTCCGCGGACCGTCGCGCAGGCGACGGCGCTCGACGTCATCATGAACGGGCGCGACCCGCTGATTGTGCTCGACATGGTCGTGCCGGAGACCGAGCTGGTTCGACGGTTGAGTACGCGGCTGATTTGCGCGAACTGCGGGCACAATGCGCCGCTCGGGCACGCGGAGCCGGGCGATCACTGTGAGATCTGCGGCGGAGAGCTGGTACAGCGCACGGACGACTCGCAGGCGGTCGTCATCGAGCGCTTGAAGGTGTATCGAACGAGCACGGCGCCGCTCGTCGATTTCTATCGCGTGCGACCGACGTTCCGATCGATCAACGGCGCGCAGGCGCCGGACCTGGTCGCCGCGGAGCTGGCGGCCGCGATTGGTGCGTTGAGCAACGGGGGAGGGCCGCACCGGTGATTGTCTGCCGTTCGGCGGCGGAACTGGCTCAGATGCGCGAGGCCGGACGACTCGTCGGCGAGGTGCTGACAGAGCTCGCCGGACTGGTTGCGCCGGGTGTCACGACCGCGGACCTCGACGAAGTGGCGGAGAAGCGGATTCGGCAGGCAGGCGCGACGCCGGCGTTCAAGGGGTATCACGGGTATCCGGCGACGATTTGTGCGTCGGTCAACGAGGAAGTGATTCACGGAATCCCCTCGGGCCGCCGCGTGTTGAACGAAGGCGACATTGTTTCGATCGACGTCGGCGCGGCGCTCGACGGGTACTTCGGCGACAGCGCCATCACGCTGCCGGTCGGCCACGTGTCGGAGCAGGCGGCGACGCTGCTCCGGGTGACGGAAGAGTCGCTGCGCAAGGGCATCGAGCAGGCACGGCCTGGTGGACGCGTCTCTGACATCGGTCACGCCGTGCAGCACCACGTCGAGGCCTACGGGTTCAGCGTCGTTCGCGAGTTCGTGGGGCACGGCATCGGTCAGCGGATGCACGAGGAGCCGCAGATTCCGAACTACGGCGAGCCCGGGCGCGGGCCGAGGCTGAGCGAGGGAATGGTGCTGGCGATCGAGCCGATGGTGAACGCGGGCCGCGCCGCGGTGAAAGTGCTCGCGGACGGGTGGACGGCTGTGACGCGGGACGGTGGGCTCTCGGCGCATTTCGAGCACACGGTCGCGGTCACCGCGGATGGGCCATGGATCCTGACGGCGCGGGAAGTGCCGGTTCCGGCGAGGAAGTAGCCCGCGAGCGGCGCGCGGTCACCGGCGCCGTCGTGGAGCAGCTGCCGAGCGGGCTGTATCGGATCAGGGTGGACGGCGGCGGTGCGGTCGTGGCGCACGCGGCCGATCGGATGGATCGGAATTTCATGCGCCTCCTCGTCGGAGATCGCGTGAAGTTGGAAATATCGCCGGTCGACGCCGGGCGCGGCCGGATCGTGGAGAAGTTATGAAAGTACGAGCATCGGTCAAGCGGATTTGTGACAAGTGCAAGATCGTGCGGCGCCGCGGCGTCGTGCGCGTGATTTGTCCGAATCAGAAGCACAAGCAGCGGCAGGGCTAGGCAGAACACAGCTCAACGAACAACGCTCAACGTGCAACGTTCAGGAACGCTCAATGATGTTTGAGCGTTGAGCGTTGAAAGTTGAGAGTTCACGAGGACTCAGAGTTATGGCACGTATCGCAGGCGTTGATCTTCCGCGGACCAAGCGCGTGGAAATCGGGTTGACCTACATCTTCGGCATCGGCCGGGTTCGCTCGAACGGCATCCTGAAAGAGGCCGGCGTCAGTCCGGACGTTCGCGTCAAGGATCTCTCCGAAGACGATGTCCGGAAGATCAGCCGCGTGATTGAAGAGCAGGGCAGCGTCGAGGGCGACCTCCGCAAGGAAATCTCGATGAACATCAAGCGGCTGATGGAAATCGGCTGCTATCGAGGCGCGCGGCACCGCCGCGGGCTGCCGGTTCGCGGTCAGCGTACGCGGACCAATGCGCGCACCCGCAAGGGACCGCGCAAGGGCGCGATCGCGAAGAAGAAGGTTGTCTAGACACGGTTAACGGCTGAAAGGCGTTATGGCAAAGACTGAGGCGGCGGCGGAAGGCGCAACACCCGAGAAAAAAGAAGGCGCCGGAAAACGCAAGAAGACGTTCAAGAAGCGCGGCGAGAAGCGTGTTGTTCATCATGGACTGGCGCACATCCATGCGTCGTTCAACAACACGACGGTCACGATTACCGACACCGAAGGCAACGTGGTCGCGTGGTCGAGCGCCGGCGGCATCGGCTTCAAGGGATCGCGCAAGGGGACGCCGTTCGCGGCGACGCAGGCGGCCTTGAACGCCGGCAACGCGGCCAAGACCGTCGGCATGCGTTCGCTGGACGTCCGCGTCAAGGGACCGGGGTCCGGCCGCGAGTCCGCGATTCGCGCGCTGCAGACCGTCGGCCTGGAAGTGAAGTCGATCCGCGACGTCACGCCGATCCCGCACAACGGCTGCCGTCCGCCGAAGCGCCGACGAGTGTAGGTAGAGAACCGCGCAACTGGTGAGTTGCGAAATAGTGATTGAGGACGATTGAATGGCTCGATATATCGGACCGGTTTGCCGTCTGTGCCGACGCGAGGCGATGAAGCTCTTCCTGAAAGGGGAGCGCTGCTATACGGAGAAGTGCGCAATCGAGAAGCGCAACTTCCCGCCCGGACAGCACGGTAAAACGCGCAAGGCGAAGCTGGCCGGCTACGGTCTCCAGCTTCGTGAGAAGCAGAAGGTCAAGCGCATTTACGGCGTGCTCGAGGATCAGTTCCGCCGTTACTTCGAAGCGGCCGAACGGACTCGCGGCATCACCGGCGTGACACTGCTGCAGCTCCTCGAACGTCGTCTGGACAACGTCGTCTATCGGCTCGGCCTGGCGACGTCGCGTGCGCAGGCGCGGCAGCTCGTGCGCCACGGGCACTTCCTCGTGAACGGCAAGAAGGTCGACATCCCGTCGTACTCGACGAAAGAGGGCGACGTCATCTCCGTGCTCGGCCGGACGCAGAAGAACCCGACGATCGAGCACGCGATGGAAGAAGTGAAGGGCCGCGGCATCCCCGAATGGCTGTCGTTCGACGCGAACGCGATCAGCGGCCGGATCGTGTCGATGCCGACGCGCGAGCAGATCAACCTGCCGGTGCAGGAGCAGCTGATTGTGGAACTGTACTCGAAATAAGCAACTCTCAAATCTCAACGCTCAGGCTTTCTGAGAGTTGAGATTTGAACGTTGAACGTTAAGCCGCAGTATTCGTAAATCGCCGACCCGCAGCCTTACAGACCTGCGGCGGGAGGTCGGCGGTCACTTGCAGGTCTGGAGGCCCGTCTGCGGGCCCGTTAGCGACACCGGGAACCTTGCCCGGTCAGAAAGGAACCTCCGATGCTCTGGAAAGGTTTTCAACGACCCAAGCGCCTCGAATTCGAACGCGAGACGCTCACCGACCGCTTCGGCCGGTTTTACGCCCAGCCCTTCGAGCGTGGCTTCGGGACGACCATCGGCAACGCGCTTCGCCGCGTGCTCCTCTCCTCGATCGAAGGCGCCGCGATCACCGCGGTGAAGATTGACGGCGTTCTCCACGAGTTCTCGCCGATTCCGGGCGTGGTCGAGGACGCGACCGACATCATCCTGAACCTGAAGCAGATTCCGCTGAAGCTGCACTCGGATCAGACCAAGACGCTGACGCTCCGCGTCGACAAGCCGGGCGAGGTTCGTGCGCGCGACATCCAGGCGGACGCTGACGTCGAGATTCTCGAGCCGGATGCGCACATCGCCACGGTCGCGGACCACGGCAAGCTGCACATGGAAATGCGCATGAAGCGCGGGCGCGGCTACGTGTCGGCCGACAAGAACTTCGACGAGGATCTCGGCATCGGCTGGATTCCGATCGACTCGGTGCACTCGCCGATCAAGAAGGTGAACTACCTCGTCGAGGCCGCGCGCCTCGGCCAGACCACCGATTACGACAAGCTGACGGTCGACGTCTGGACCAACGGATCGGTCAACGCCCGCGACGCGGTCTCGCTCGCCGCGAAGCTCATTCGCGATCACCTGAACATCTTCATCAACCTCGAAGAAGGCGCCGAGCAGACCGCGGAGGCATCGGCCGACGCGCCGCGCACGGGCGCCAGCAATGAAAACCTCGACAAGAGCGTCGAGGAGCTCGAGCTGTCGGTCCGCTCCTACAACTGCCTCAAGAACGCGAACATCCGCACGATTCGCGAGCTGGTGCAGAAGACCGAAGCCGAGATGCTGAAGACGAAGAACTTCGGCCGCAAGAGCCTCAACGAGATCAAGGAAATCCTGACGACGATGGGGCTGGGGCTGGGGATGCGCGTCGATCAACCGAGCACGGCGACACAGGAATAGTGAGTCGGGGGACCGACGTCCCCCGGTCACTCCAGGAATGAAGACATGAGACACCGAGTAGCACACCGGAAGCTCGGGCGCGTCACGGAGCATCGCATCGCGATGCTCCGCAACCAGGCGACCGCGCTGCTCCGTTACGAGCACCTGACCACGACCGTTCCCCGCGCGAAGGAGCTGCGGCCCTTCGTCGAACGGTTGATCACCATCGCGAAGCGAGGCATCGACGGCGGCGCCGGAGCGAACGGCACGCGCACGCTGACCGCCCGGCGGCTCGTGATGCAGGACCTGCAGGATCGAGAGGTCGTGTCGAAGCTGTTCGACACGATCGCGCCGCGTTTCGCCAGCCGTCCCGGCGGCTACACGCGGCTGCTGCGCATCGGCTTCAGGCGCGGAGACAGCGCCGAGGTCGCGCAGGTCGAGCTGATCGGCAGCGAGTTCAATCCGCGCGCGAAGGCCGAAGCCGACGCGGCGGCACAGGAATCGAAGCCGAAGGGCAAGGGCGTCGGCGGCCGTCTCCGTGCAGCGGCAGAACGGCTGCGCGGCAAGAAGGACGCCGAGGCTGAAACGGAGACCAAGGGCAAGAGCGGCGCGCGGAAGAAGGCCGCACCGAAGAAAAAGAAGGCTGACGAAGAAGAATAACGTTCAACGAACAACGTTCAACGAACAACGCTCAACGGCAAAAAAGCCCCGCAGCCTGAAACACGCTGCGGGGCTTTTGTTTGTTGAACGTTGAGCGTTGAGCCTTGAACGTTGAACGTTGTTAAACCTCTTCCACCTCGACGCCGGCCCGCTCAGCCTTGTAGGCGGCAATGATTTTCGACTGGAGGTGCGACGGCACTTCGTCGTAGTGCGAGTACTCCATGTGATACGACCCGCGTCCGCCAGTCGCCGAGGTGAGATGCTGTTCGTAGGTGAGCATCTCCGCCATCGGGACCTGCGCCTTGATGATCGTCATCGCGCCGCGCGTGTCCATCCCGCCGATGCGTCCGCGGCGGCCGTTCAGGTCGCCCATGAGGTCGCCGGCGAAGTCTGACGGCGCGTAGACCTCCACATTCATGATGGGTTCGAGGATCGTCGGACGCGCACGCGTCATCGCGTCCTTGAATGCGAGTCGGCCGGCCATCTTGAACGACAGCTCGTTGGAGTCGACGTCGTGGTACGAGCCGTCGAACACCGTGACGCGGAAGTCGACCATCGGGTAGCCGGCGAGATAGCCGCGTACCCGCGTCTCCTGGATGCCCTTCTCGACCGCGGGGATGAACTGCCGCGGAATCGAGCCGCCGAAGATATCGTCGACGAACTCGAAATCGGCGCCTCGGGCGAGCGGCTCGACCTTGATCTTGCAGTCGCCGAACTGACCGTGGCCGCCGGTCTGTTTCTTGTGGCGGCCGTGCGCCTCGGTCGACGCCTTGATCGTCTCGCGATAGGGGATGCGCGGCGGCTTGAGGTTGACGTCCACGCCGAAGCGCCGCTTCAGCTTCGCGACCGTCACCTCGATGTGCAGCTGGCCCTGGCCGGAGAGCAGCAGCTCTTTCGTCTGCGGATCCCGGCTGTACTTGATTGACGGGTCTTCCTCTTCCAGACGGTGCATCGACGTCGAGATCTTGTCCTCGTCGCCGCGGCTTTTCGGCTCGATCGCGTACGACAGCACCGGCTCCGGAAACTTCACGGCCGGGAACGTCGTCGCGTCCGATTTGTCCGCGAGCGTGTCGTTCGTCAGCGTGTCTTTCAGCTTGGCGACGGCGCCGAGGTCGCCGGCCTTGATTTCCGCCATGCTCGTCTGCGTTTTGCCCTGGAGCAGCAGCAGGTGTCCGAATCGCTCCGCGCTGTCGCGCGTCTTGTTGTGGATGTTTGAATCGGCCTTGAGCGATCCCGACACGACACGAAACATGGTGATGCGGCCCGCGAACGGATCCGCAATGGTCTTCCAGACGAACGCCGCGGCGGGCCCTTTGTCGTCGGCCTGCTTCGTGGTTTCCTTGCCGTCTTTATCGGTTGCACGGAACGGCCGATCGGCCGGCGAGGGCAGATACGCCAGGATGGCGTCGAGCAGCTGCGGCACGCCGACGTTGAGGACCGCTGACGAGCAGACGAGCGGGAAGATCTTGCCGGCGAGCGTCGAGGACCGGAGTCCGGCCACGAGCTCGGCATCCGTCAGCGTGCCGGCCTCGAAGAACTTCTCCATCAGCTGTTCGTCGTTCTCCGCGATCATCTCGATGAGCGCTTCGCGCGCCGCGTTGACCGCGGATTCCATCGCGGCAGGCACCGCCGACTCGGAGAATTTGCCGCTTTCGTCGGTCTGGAAGACGTAGGCCTTTTTTGTGACGAGATCGACGACGCCCTTGAAATTCTTTTCCTCGCCGATCGGCAGCTGGATCGGAATGATGGTCCGGTTGCAGGCCTCGTGGAGCGAACCGAGCGCGCGCTCGAGGCTGGCGCGTTCGCGGTCGAGGCGGTTGAGCACGACGATCCGCGGCAGGCTCAGCTCGTCGGCGATGGCCCACACCTTTTCAGTCTGCACCATGACGCCGGCCACGGCGTCGACGACCACCAGAGCGGCGTCCGCGACCTGGAGCGCGGCGCGCGCGTCGCTCAGGAAGTTGCCGATGCCCGGCGTGTCGATGAGATTGATCTTCTGCTTGTTCCACTCGGCGTACGCGAGCGCGGCCGACAGCGTATGTTTGCGCGCAATTTCTTCCTCGTCATAGTCGGTGACGGTCGTTCCATCGTCGACCTTGCCGAATCTGTTGACCATGCCTGAGAGGGAGAGGATGGCGGAGGTGAGCTGCGTCTTTCCGGAACCGCTGTGACCGACGAGCGCGACATTTCTGATGCTGGCGGCGTCGTAGACCTTCATATACGGGAGCCCCCTGGAAGAGTCTCGCGAGTATCGACTCGCTAACTCACCAATTCATTCATTGTCGATATCAGCTAGGCGCATCATATTTCCGCGCTCCCGGGCTCGCAAGGGACTCTGTAGTCCGCGGTGGAGGCTGTTCAGCGGGTCGCAGGCGCGGGCGCCAGTCGGCCGGCGGGCGGCGGGGTCAGCTGAGGCTCAAAAGGCAGGAATGCAGGAATGCAGGAATGCACGAATGCACGAATGCATTGCATTCTTGCATGTCGCAATTACTCGTATCGCAGCGCCTCGATGGGATCTAGCCTCGACGCTTTGAACGCCGGCCACATGCCGAAGAAGAGGCCGACCGACGCTGAGAACCCCAGGCCGATGGCGAACGACCACCACGGCAGCGAGATCGGGAAGCCTGAGAGCAGGTGGACCGTCCATCCGATCCCGCTGCCAAGCAGGATGCCGAGGACGCCGCCGAGCGACGTGAGGAACGCGGCTTCCATGAGGAACTGAAAAAGAATCTCGGCCCGGCGCGCACCGAGCGCCTTCCGTACGCCTATCTCGCGCGTTCGCTCGGTCACCGAGATCGACATGATCGCCATGACGCCGATCCCGCCGACCATAAGCGCAATGGAAGAGATGACGACGAGCGCGAAGAAGGTGCCCTGACTGATCTGATCCCAGAGCTTGAGGAACGCGTCCTGCGTCACGATGTCGAAGTCGTCGGGTTCGTCGAGGCGCAGCCCGTGCCGGATACGCATCACGCGTTCGACGTCGGCGATTGCGTCCTGCTGCCTGACCCCGTCCCGCGGAACCATCGCGATCTGGATCGGCATGATCGACGCCGTACGGCTGATCCGCACGGGGTTCAATCCGAAGATCCGCTGGTACGCCGTGTACGGAATGACCGTGAAGTCGTCCTGCCCGAGATTGAATCCACCCGCCGCAGGACGCTTATCGAAGACGCCGACGACCTCGAAGCGCTCGCTGCCGATGCGGACCAGCTTGCCGATTGGGTCGATGCCTGACGGCTGAAACAGCAGCTGGTACGGCGTGTTGCCGAGCACGACGACGTTCTTGCGGTACTGCACTTCGGTCCCGTTGAAGAACCGGCCGGCGACGATCGGAATCTTGGTGCCTTCGGCGAAGTTCTCCGTCGTGCCGAAGACGATGAGTGGTTTCGTTTTCTGGGTACCGTAAAACACGCGCCGCTGCGTCGGCGGTCCACCGGCGCCGAGCTGAATGTCCACCAGCTGAATCGTGGACGACATCTGTTCGACGGCGCGCGCGTCCGAGACGGTGATGTTTGGACGCTTCAGCAGTTCCTTGAGCTCGGCGCCGTTCGCGAAGCTGGTGACGCCGAACCGCTGGACGAAGATGGTGTTCGGTCCGATCGCGCCGATCATGTCGCGCAGCGACTGATCGAAGCCGCGGATCATCGACGTCATGCCGACAATGGACGTGATCCCGATGACGACGCCCAGGACCGTCAGCGCGGAGCGCATCTTGTTGCTCCGCACCGTGTCGAACGCCATCACGATGACTTCTTTGAAGAGCGCGAAACGGATCATCGGCCTACTCGCGCCTCAGCGCCTCGATGGGATCCAGGCGAGCGGCACGCATCGCGGGGTACAGCCCGAAAAACAGGCCGACGAACGCCGTGATCCCGATGCCCAGCACGATCGACCAGGCTTCGACGCTGGCCGGGATCGGTGTCAGCGAGGCGATGGTCAAAGCGATCGCAACGCCGAAGCCTGTGCCGATGACGCCGCCAAAGATCGACAACACCACAGACTCCGTCAGCATCTGCGCCATGATGTCGGAGCGCCGCGCGCCGAGCGCCTTTCGCAGGCCAATCTCCCGCGTTCGTTCGGTGACCGCCATCAGCATGATGTTCATGATGACGATGCCGCCGACAACGAGCGACAGCCCGACGACGCCGATCAGGACCGCGAAGATGCCGTTGGTCGCGGAGTGATAGATGTCGAGAATCGTGTCGGCGGTGAAGATCCCGAAATTTTCGCCCTGCTTCGGCTTCAGCCGCCGCGCCGATCTCAGCGCAACGGTGGCGTCGTCGATGGCCGGTGCAATCTGGCCGAGGTCGCGCGGCTTGACGCTGAGCGACAGCGTGCGGCGCGGGCCGAAGATCATCCGGAACTGCCCGAGCGGAATCACCGCGAACTCGTCCTGCGATTGACCGAGCAGCGATCCTCGCTTCGAGCTGACGCCGAGCACCCGGAAGTGGATGCCTTCGATCTGGATCACCTTGTCGATCGGATCAGCGTCGGCGCCGAAGAGCCGTTCCGACGTCTGCCATCCGATGACGGTGACGGGCCGCGAGCTGTCGACTTCCGTCGCGCTCATGAGGCGGCCGCGTTCGGCGTCGAAGCTCGAGAAGTTCACGTAGTCGCCGCTGACGCCCTGGACCCGCGTGTTGTCGATGGACTTGTCGCGGTAGGAAATGCGTCCGCTTGCGGTCGAATCGGCCATGACTGCCGCGATGTTCTCGCTGCCATACCGCCGAATCGCGCGCGCATCGTCGAGCGTGACCCGCGGATTGCCGCGAACCTTGTCGAACTCCTCGTCGCTGCGCGTGACGGGAAACTGCTGGATGTTGAACGAGTCGGCGCCAGCCTGGTTGAGAATCGCCTGCTTGACCGACGCGTTCAGCCCCTGGATGAGCGACACGACGGCGATGATCGACGTCACCGCAACGATGTTGCCGAGCACCGTCATCAGCGAGCGGAGCTTCGCCGACCAGATCGCGTCGAGCGCGATGCCCGCCGATTCGAAGAAGGTGTTCACTTGCCTTTCTTATTGTCGATCCGCACCTGATCGCCGTCGGTCATGCCGCGCACGGAGTTATAGGGTCCGGTGATGACGAGATCGCCCACCTGCAGCCCCGAGAGCACCTCGAAGTACTTGTCGCCGGCGATGCCCATCTTGATCACGCGGAACTCCGCCTTGCCGTCGTGCATGACGAACACGCCTTCCGTCTCCTTCCGAGTCTGGCCCGGCTTGAGCTCCTGCGCGGAGGCGACGGTCTCGACGCTCGACGAGCGACGGCGCTTGTCGGTCTTCGGCTCCTTGACGACCTGGTTGTTGGCGTCGTAGACGAGCTCTCGAACGGCGACCGCCGGAATCGGAACGGAGACGACGTTCTTGCGCGTCGCGGTCGTGACATCAGCCGTGCACGTGAATCCTGGGCGCACATCGGGTACGTTCTCGTCGAGCACTACCACGACCTTGAAGTTGGTCGCCTGCGTGCTCGTTGTCGTCGTCGCCGTCCCCGTCTGCTGGATCGGGCTGTTTCCGATCTCCGTGACATGGCCGCGGAACGACTTGTCCGGGATCGCATCGATCGTGATCTTCGCCGGCTGGCCGATCTGCACGTTCGGGACGTTGGTTTCGTCGACTTCGATTTCGGCCTGGATGACGCCCATGTCGGCGAGCGTCAGCAGGACGGTGCCCGCGTTGTTCATCGTGCCGACGACCGCCGTTTCACCTTCCTGGATGTTGCGCCGCGTCACGATGCCGTCGATCGGCGATTCGATGCGCACTTTGCTCAAGTCGTAGCGGGCGCTTTCGAGGCCGGCGCGCTCCTGCTCGATGCGGCTCATCTGCGGCTTGATCTGCTTCTCGCGCTCCTGCATCGTTGACTGCGCGGCATTGACGTCGTTCATTGCCTTCTCGAGCGACTCGCGCGTCGTCAACTGCTGCTTCCAGAGATCCTGCTGGCGCGCCAGCGTCTGCTGGGCCTGCTGCAGCTGTACCTTCGCCGTTTCAATCGACTGCCGCATGCCTTCGAGCGACTGCTCGGCGGCGGCCAGCGATGCGGCGCCGCTGTCGACGCGCGTCCTGAGCGACTTCGGGTCGATTTGCAGCAGGAATTGGCCGATCTTGACGCGATCGCCCTCGTTCACCGCGAGATTGACGACGCGGCCGGGCGTGTCGGCGCTGATGTTGACCAGCCGCTTCGGTTGAATCTTGCCCGAGGCGGACACGATGCTTTCGAGATCGCGCGCCTTGATGGCCTCGGTCGTGACCGCGAGGCCTTTGTCTTTCTTGAAATAGAGATTCGCTCCGACGACGGCTGCACCGAGCAGGACGACGCCGGTGGCGATGAGAATGTTCTTGCTCGACATCTAGGCTCCTGACAACACCGTTTTGACAGTCGCGACCACGACGCCGATCGCGACGTAGACGACGATGAGCGTCGTCGCGACCGGGCCCGTTCGCCGCCGATAGAGCACGGCGAGACCGATTGCCAGACTGATAATCCACCACAACAAAAACAGATCGACGCCGCCCAACAAGCGGGCCAGGAACGAGTCGTCGTCGAGAAATGGTGCGAAGACGGCGAGGCTCGTCGCACTCGACAGCGTGCCGCGCGCGTACGCGAGCGGCGTCGAAAAGAGCGTCTGCAGGGCGAGGATGGCACCCGAGTGCGTGACCACCGCGAACGTCTGCTTGAATTTGGCGTCGCTTCCCATCGCGGCGTTGAAGACCGCGAACGCGAGACCGCTTACTAGCAGCGCGCCGAGCGGAAGCGTCAGCGCGGGAAAGGCAGCGCCGAAATACGCGAAGTACGGCGCAATCCGCTCCATGCGTGCAATGTCCGCGTCGGTGAGATGGCGTCCATACGCCTCGGATTGGCTGATCTGCTGGTCGAGGATCGCGTTGCGGCCGACCTCTGTCGAGGAAAACGTCGCGGCGGTCGCGGATGACACGACGATGACAACGAGCAGGGCGCCAAGCCAGCGGGGATGCTGAACGACGTCGGCGTAGGTCGCGCGCGGCGCGAACACCACGCCGACCAGCCGAGCGACGAGACTCCTGGCCGGGGACGCAGCTGTCGCCGATCCTTCCGTCGTCTGGGATGTCGTCATTGGCGGCCTCGAGGTCTATTCAGAAACATACGCACGACGCTTCGCGGGAGTTCGATCGGCCTTCCTGGCCAGCGGTCCGTTGGGCTTTCCCGCAAATACCCGCCGGAGCACACCCAGCCCGCCCTGCAAGCGGCGGCGAGCCGGCATGTCGAGGTGTGCGAGCGCGTCGGCCAGGTGCGCCTCTGCTGCGCGCGCCACGCGCTCGAGCGCCGCACGTCCGGCCGGCGTGACCTCGATGCTGACCACGCGGCGGTCGGTGCCTTGTGCCGTCCGACGCACCCAGCTGCGATCCACCATCGAGCTGATCGAGTTCGACATCGTCGGCAGGCTGACGCCCTGAATTGCGGCCAGCTCCGTCAGCGTGCGGGGACGCTCGCTCAAGATCGACAGCAATCCGAAATGTGCGGGTGCGGGCAGCTCGCCGGCGGCGCGGAGCTCGGCGGCGACCGTCCGCATCACGAGCGGCACGATGGCGAGGATGTCGCGTGCGGTCTCCCGCGCTTGTACACGAGTCATTGAATCCTGGGAAACGGTTACTTAGGGGACGAAACAGTTATGACTGCTAACTTATCATAGTCGGCGTGGGCAGTCAGGCGCTTCGGTCGGTCTGATGGGTCGAGTGGGTCAGGTCGGTCGAGCAGGGCGCATTGGTCGGGTGGGTCAGGTAGGTCAGGTGGGTGAGGACGGTCGCGAAGGCGATTGGGCGGGTGACGTAAACGCTGTTACACGAGCGTGCGCGTTCTTGCGAATGCTGTGCCATTCGTTTACCATTCACATTCCCTCGACAAGGAGCAGATGCGTGGTCGGATTCGTTCCCAAAGAGATGTTCTTCACCAAAGGCGTCGGAAAACATCGGGAGAAGCTGACCTCGTTCGAGCTGGCGCTTCGATCGGCCGGGATCGCAGCCTGCAATCTCGTCCGGGTGTCGAGTATCTTTCCGCCGAAGTGCCGCATCCTCTCGCGTGCGCAGGGCGCCAAGCGCCTCGAGCCCGGGCAGGTGACCTTCGTCGTGATGTCCGAAGCGGCCACACGCGAGCCGCACCGCCTGATTGCGGCGACCGTCGGCGTCGCCATCCCGCGCGACCGCGAGCTGTACGGCTACCTGTCCGAGCATCACAGTTTCGGTGAGAGCGAGGACATCGCCGGCGACTATGCGGAGGAGCTCGCGGCCGAGATGCTCGCGACGACACTCGGCCTGGAGTTCGATCCGGACAAGAGCTGGGACGAGAAGAAAGAGGTCTATCGCCTCTCGAACCAGATCGTCCGGACGCAGAACGTGACGCAGACCGCAGTCGGCGACAAGAAAGGACTCTGGACGACCGTCGTCGCAGCAGCAGTCCTCGTCGGCTAGCGTCGCGCGAGCCGCGCGCTCGGATCCAACAACCCGTCAGGCCCACTCTGCATTAATGCCACAATGCACGCATGACTCGTGCATTCGTGCAGGCGTGTTTCCTCGCGTTTCTCGTTTTCCTTTCCAACGCATCGATCGTTTGCGCGCAGGCACCTGACGCCGTCGGCGTGCGCGCCCAGGGCATGGGCGGCGCCTTCACGGCTGTCGCCGACGATTCGACCGCGACGTGGTGGAATCCCGCTGGTCTTGCCACCGGCGCGCTGTTCAACGTCACGGTGGAATACGGCGCGCTGACGGATCAGGATCTCGATCACTTCGCCATCTCGGTCGCCGTGCTGCCGCTCGGCTTCAGCTATTACCGCATCCCTATCAGTCAAATGCAGCCCGCCGGCTCTACAGGCAGCCAATCCGGCAGCCGACAAGATCCGGGAACCCCGAGCGTTCGCGCGGTCGATCTTTCGCAGTTTGGCGTCACCGTCGGGCAGTCGATCGGGTCGCACTTCGTGCTGGCGTCATCGTTCAAGGTGGCCAACCTTGCGGGCGACACTCAAGTCGGCGTGGACGTCGGTGCGATGGCAGCGCTGGGCCAGGTGCGGCTGGGAGTCATGTTGCGCAATTTGCGCGAGCCGACGTTCGGGGACGGCGTCGACTCGGTGACCTTGAAGCGGCAGGTTCGCGGAGGGGCAGCGTATCTCGTTCCCGGCCGCGGCACCTTCGCCGGCGCGACGCTGGCGGTGGACTTCGACACGTTCGACGTCCCGACGGTCTTCGGCGACGAGCGGCGGATTGCGGCGGGAGGCGAGTTGTGGCTGTTGAATCGGCTCGTCGGCCTCCGCGGCGGATGGAACAGAAGTGTTATCGGCGACGCACGAACGGCGACGACGGGAGGAGCGAGTCTCATGCTGCATCGCGGCTATTACCTGGACGGGCAATTGACCGGCGGCTCAGATCCGACCAGGCGTGGTTGGGGAGCGGCTTTTAGAGTGACATTTTGAGTCAATAATTGACACTAATTGTCAATTACGAGTAATATCTTCCTTTCATGCCCGTCCGTATTGGCGAACTCCTGCTCAAGGAGAAGCGCATCAGCGCGGAACAGCTTCAGCAGGCGCTGAATTACCAGAAGTCCAACGGCGGGAAGCTCGGACATAACCTCGTCCAGATGGGGTTCGTGAAGGACGAGGAGATCACGGCGCTCCTCAGCAAGCAGTACGGCGTCCCCTCCATCAATCTCACGCAGTTCGACATCGACCAGGCGGTCATCAAGCTGATCCCGGCCGACACCGCCAACAAGTACCAAATCGTGCCGCTCAGCCGCGCCGGCGCGACGCTCACCATCGCGATGACGGATCCGACCAACGTCTTCGCGATGGACGACATCAAGTTCATGACCGGCTACAACGTGGAGCCGGTCGTCGCGTCGGAGACGGCGGTCAGCGAGGCGATTCAGAAGTACTACTCGAACGCGATCGCCGCCGCGCCGAAAGGTCCTGCCAAGAAAGAGAAGAAGGAAGCGGCGCCGACGATCATCCCGTCAGGCCCGAGCACTCTCGAGATGGCCAGCAAGGGTCTCGAGGAATTGCAGGCGACGCTCGACAGCGACGCGGGTGACGTCGAAGTCCTCGAAGAGCTCCAGGAGATCAGCGCCGAGGCGCTCGCCAGGCAGGGCGAGGATGCGCCGGTCGTCCGGCTCGTGAACGTCGTGCTGATGTCGGCCATTCAGAAGGGCGCCAGCGACATCCACATCGAGCCGTACGAGAAGGAACTGCGCGTCCGGTACCGCATCGACGGCATCCTCTACAACATCATGGCGCCGCCGATGAAGTTCCGCGACGCCATCGTGTCGCGCGTGAAGATCATGGCGAAGCTCGACATCGCCGAGAAGCGCCTCCCGCAGGACGGCCGCATCAAGATCCGCTTCAACGAAAGCGGCGTGCCGAAGGAAATCGACTTCCGCGTCTCGGTGCTTCCTACGCTCTTTGGCGAGAAGATCGTCATGCGTCTTCTCGACAAGGACAAATTGATGCTCGACATGACCCGGCTCGGCTTCGAGCCGGAGTCGCTCGAGAAGTTCGAGCGCGCCATCCTCCGCCCCTGGGGCATGGTCCTCGTGACGGGCCCGACGGGCAGCGGCAAGACGAACACGCTCTACTCGTCGATCGCGAAGATCAACACGCCCGAAACGAACATCATGACCGCCGAGGACCCGGTCGAGTTCAACCTCGCGGGCATCAACCAGGTGCAGGTGCGCGAGAGCATCGGGTTGAACTTCGCCGCGGCTCTTCGTTCGTTCCTGCGGCAGGATCCGAACATCATCCTGGTCGGCGAAATCCGCGACTTCGAGACGGCGGAAATCGCGGTCAAGGCCGCGCTCACCGGCCACCTCGTGCTCTCGACGCTGCACACGAACGACGCACCGAGCACCATCAACCGTTTGATGAACATGGGCATCGAGCCGTTCCTCGTCGCGAGCTCGGTGCATCTCATCTGCGCACAGCGTCTCGTGCGCCGCATCTGCAGTGCCTGCAAGGAAGCGCATCCGATGCCGGCGCCGGGGCTGATCCAGGCCGGCTTCACGCAGGAAGAAGCGGCGAGCGTCGTGCCGAACAAGGGCCGCGGCTGCGATCGGTGCAACGGTACGGGCTACAAGGGACGCGTCGGTTTGTATGAAGTGATGGAAGTCACCGAAGAACTGCGCGAGCTGATTCTCGTCGGCGCATCGGGCCTCGAGCTGCGCCGCAAGGCCGTCGACGAAGGAATGATCACGCTTCGCCGAAGCGGTCTCCGCAAGGTGATGGACGGCGTGACCACGGTTGAAGAGGTCGTGAGGGAAACCGTTAAGTAGCCGTGAGTGGCTGGTGTCTATGACATTACCCGAATTACTGAAGCTCCTGGTCGATCGCGAAGGCTCCGACCTGCACATCACGACGAGCACCGCGCCGCAGATCCGCGTGCACGGTCATCTCCAGCGCCTGCAGCTGCCCGAGCTCGCGCCGGCCGAGACGAAACAACTGGTCTACAGCGTTCTCACCGACGCGCAGAAAAAGCGCTTCGAGGAAACGCAGGAGCTCGACTTCTCGTTCGGCATCAAGGGCATCGCGCGCTTCCGCTGCAACGTCTTCAGCCAGCGCGGCGCCGTCGCCGCCGTCTACCGCGTCATCCCGGAAAAGATTCGAACGTTCGGCGAGCTCGGCCTGCCGGCGGTGCTCGCGACGCTGGCCGAACGGCCGCGCGGTCTCGTGCTCATCACCGGGCCCACCGGCAGCGGCAAGACGACGACGCTGGCGGCGATGCTGGACAAGATCAACTCGGAGCGATACGGGCACATCCTCACGATCGAGGACCCGATCGAGTACATCCACTCGCACAAGAACTGCGTCGTCAACCAGCGCGAGGTCCACAGCGACACCGCGAGCTTCTCGAACGCGCTGAGAGCCGCGCTCCGCGAAGATCCCGACATCGTGCTCATCGGCGAAATGCGCGACCTCGAGACCGTCGAGGCGGCGTTGAAGATCGCAGAAACCGGACACTTGACGTTCGCGACGCTGCACACCAATTCGGCCGCGCAGACGATCAACCGCATCATCGACATCTTCCCCGCGAATCAGCAGTCGCAGATTCGGACGCAGTTGTCGCTCGTCCTCGAAGGCATCGTGTGTCAGGCGCTGGTGCCGCGCGCGGACGGCCACGGCCGCGTCTGCGCGCTCGAAATCCTGGTGCCGACGCCGGCCATCCGGAACCTGATCCGCGACGACAAGATTCACCAGATCTATGGCGCGATGCAGGCGGGCCAGGAAAAAGCCGGCATGCAGACGGCGAATCAGTCGCTGGCGAGCCTGCACCAGAAGAAGCTGGTCACGCTCGAAACGGCGTTGATGGCGTCGTCGAACCGCGACGAGTTGCAGGACATGATCAACCGCGGTGTCGGCGTCGTCGCCGGCGCCGGTATGGGGCGTTCGATCGGTGCCATGGCGCCCCGGCGGACGTAGGAATTGAGAAGTAGCAGTCGGGAATTGCAGGACTAGGAACGACCACCATGCCTACATTTGCTTACGCCGGACGAACACGGGCGGGAGAGACGGTTTCGGGGGAACGCGTCGCCGACACGATGGACGCCGCCGTTGCCGCGCTGCGCCGCGAGCAGATCCTCGTGACGCGTATCAATCCCGCGAAGGCCAAGGAAGAGGCCGCCGCGAAGAAGAAGGCAGGCAAGTTCGGCAAGCGGGTCTCGGCGAAGAACCTGGCGGTCTTCACGCGGCAGTTCTCGGTGATGATCGACGCCGGCCTGCCGCTCGTGCAGTGCCTCGACATCCTCGGCACGCAGGAGGAGGACAAGAATTTCTCCGCGGTCATCCTGCAGACGCGCGCCGATGTCGAATCGGGCGCCTCGCTCGCGGATGCGATGCGGAAGCACCCCAAGACGTTCGACCCGCTGTTCACGAACATGATCGCGGCCGGTGAGGCGGGCGGTATCCTCGACACGATTCTCAAGCGCCTCGCCAGCTACATCGAAAAAGCCGTCAAGCTGGCCAGTCAGGTCAAATCCGCGATGGTGTATCCCGTCGCCGTCATCGTCATCGCCGGCGCCGTCGTCGGCGTCATTCTGTGGAAGGTCATCCCGACGTTCGCATCGCTGTTCTCGGGCCTCGGCGCCGACCTTCCGTTGCCGACACGCATCGTCATCGCGATGAGCGACAACCTGGTGCGGTACTTCCCGTTCCTGCTGGTCATCGGAGGTGCGGCCGTGTACGGGTTCCGGCAGTACTACGCCACCGAGAACGGCCGTCGCACGGTCGACCGGACTGTGCTCAGGATGCCCGTCCTCGGCGGGATCATGCGCAAGATTGCTGTTGCGCGATTCTGCCGCACGCTCGCGACGCTGATCAGTTCCGGCGTGCCGATTCTGGACGGCCTCGAGATCACGGCGAAGACCGCCGGAAACGCGATCATCGAGGACGCCGTCATGCTGACGAGAAAGAGCATCGAGCGCGGCGAGACCATTTCGGCGCCGCTCAAGGAGACTGCGGTGTTTCCGGCCATGGTCACGCAGATGATCGGCGTCGGCGAGGCGACGGGCGCACTCGACACAATGCTTGCGAAGATCGCCGACTTCTACGAAGACGAAGTGGACACGGCGGTCGCCGGCCTGCTCACGCTGCTCGAGCCGATCATGATCGCGTTCCTCGGCACCATCGTCGGCGGCATCGTCATCGCGATGTACTTGCCGATCTTCGACCTGATCAGCAAGTTGACGTAGGGCGCATGTTCGAGACCGATCTTCGTCGTCGAGTCGCGTGGCTGATCGCCGTTCGGGTGGTGATCGGCACGATTCTGCTCAGCTCGGGGATCGTCATGATCCAGATTGCGCCCCTGTCGGCGCTGCCGGTCGATCCGTTCTTCTTCCTGATCGGCCTGATCTACGCGATGACGATCGCCTACGCGGCGACGCTGCGCTTCGTCGACGCGCAGCGCTGGCTGGTCGACATCCAGGTCGCCGGCGACGCGCTGATCGTCTCGGCCTTCATCTACCTGACCGGCGGCATCACCAGTTACTTCGCGTCGCTGTATGTGCTGCCGATCGTTGCCGCCAGCACCGTCCACTTCCGCCGCGGCGGGCTGCTGGTGGCGACGCTCAGCGCGGTGCTCTATGTCGGGATCGTCCTGGGTCAGTATTTTGCGGCGTCGGGGTGGCTGCCCTACGCCCGACTG
>DATBHR010000107.1:0-62285 GCA_036557365.1 Vicinamibacterales bacterium | reverse complement strand
CGTGAAGGCGATGGTGTCGGCCGATCCGGGTCTCGTGGAGGCCCATAGCGCGACCGGCGACAGTGCCATCCTAACCGCTGTGTACCATCGGCAGAAGGAAATTGTGAACCTGCTCGTCTCGCGCGGCGTGTCGCTCACGCTCTTCGAGGCGTCTGCCGCCGGCGAGTTCGAGCGCGCCGAACGCCTGCTGGACGACGATGCGTCGGTGATCAATCGGTTCAGCGCCGATGGCTGGACGCCGCTGCATCTGGCCGTGTTCTTCGGCCATACGAAAATCGCGGAACTTCTCATCGGACGCGGCGCCGACGTGACCGCGCTCTCGCGCAATTCGAACGGCAACACGCCGCTGCACGCGGCGCTCGCGGGCAACCACAAGATCGCGGCGGGGCTGCTGCTCGGCGCCGGCGCGGACGTCAACGCCGCCGACGGCGCCGGCTGGCGTCCGCTTCATCTGGCCGCGTTCAACAACAATCTGGACGCGATGAAGGCGCTCATCGCGCAGGGCGCGGACGTCCACGCGGTGAACGACGAGGGCAAGACGCCGTACTCGCTCGCGCAGGAAAAGAATCAGCGGGAAGCGGCGGCGCTGCTCAAACGGTTCGGTGCATAACGCAACGAACAACGTTCAACGGACAACGCTCAACGAACAACGTTCAACGAACAACGCTCAGCAACGCTCAAGTCTCAACGAACAACGCTCAATCTGTTCGTTGAGCGTTGAGCGTTGAGCGTTGAAAGTTGTTCGCGATTACTTCTTTTCGATCGTGATCGATTCGATCGTGATCGGCTTGAGCGGACGATCGCCGGGCTTGCTGGTGGCGGTGTCCCCGATCTTCTTCACGACATCGAACCCCTCGACGACCTCGCCGAAGACGCTGTGCTTGTTGTCGAGCCAGGGCGTCTCCGCCAGCGTGATGAAGAACTGGCCGCCGTTGGTGTTCGGCCCGCGGTTGGCCATCGACAGGACGCCGGCCTTCGTGTGCCGCAGCGACGGATGGAACTCGTCTGAGAAGGTATAGCCCGGTCCGCCGGTGCCCTGACCGAGCGGGTCGCCGCCCTGAATCATGAAGCCCGCGATGACGCGGTGGAAGATGGTCCCGTTGTAGTACGGCTTCTTCACCTTCTGATGTGTGCGCGGATCGGTCCACTCCAGGGTGCCGTCCGCGAGGCCGACGAAATTGGCCACGGTCTTCGGCGTTTCCTGGTCGAAGAGTCGGGCGGTGAACGATCCTTCGCTCGTCGTAAAATGCGCTAGCAGCATAGACGTGAAATCATACCGCTACCTCCACTACGACGTCTTCACCGACCACCTCTTCGGTGGTAATCAGCTCGCCGTCCTGCTCGACGCGCGCGGGCTGAGCGGCACGACGATGCAGGCGGTCGCACGGGAGATGAGCTTCTCCGAGACGACCTTCATCCTGCCGGCGGAGCAGCCGGGGACCGACATCCGGATGCGCATCTTCACGCCCGGCAGCGAGCTGCCGATGGCGGGGCATCCGACGGTCGGGTCCGCATTCGCGCTCGCTCACGAAAAGGTGATTGCGGCCGGCCGCCGCGACTTCACCTTCGGCCTCGGCATCGGCCCGACGCCGGTTTCGCTCGAATGGGAGCAGAACGAACTGCGATTCGTGTGGATGACGCAGAAGACGCCGACGTTTCACGATCCGGTGCCCGACGCGTCGCATGCGGCCGACGCGCTGTCGCTGCCTGCGGCGGCGATCGCCGCGACAGGTCGACCGGTGCAGGTCGTCTCGTGCGGCGTCCCGTTCCTGTTCGTCCCGCTGGCCTCACGACAAGCGGTCGACAGCGCGGCCGTCGATGGCGTGCGGCTCGAGAAGCTCCTGGCGTCCACGCAATCGGGCGCGCACGGCGTGTTTCTCTTCACGACGGAAGCCGGCGCCGACGGGGCGACGGTATATAGTCGGATGTTCGCGCCGGAGCTCGGCGTCGCCGAAGACCCGGCCACGGGCAGCGCGAGCGGACCGCTGGGATGCTATCTGGTCCGGCATAAGATGGTGCCCGCGGATCGCGCGGACAACATGCTCAGCCTTCAGGGCGTGAAGATGGGAAGGCCGAGCGACATCCATATCTCGATCGACGTCGCAGACGACGCCATCACCCGCGTGCGGATCGGTGGACGCGCCGTGCTGGCGGGCGAAGGCGTGCTGTTTCTCGAGTGAGCAGGGCGATGGAGTTGACCAAGGAGACGACTATGAAAGGTGTGTGGACCACGATAGCGGTGCTCGCCGTGCCCGCATTGGTGCTGGCGCAGGCCGGCGGCGACTCGAAGGCGAAGCTGCAGTCGCCGGCGCAGCTGAAGGAGAAGGCGCCCGACACGTTCAAAGCGCAGTTCGACACGACCAAGGGGCCGTTCGTCATCGAAGTGCATCGCGACTGGGCGCCGCTCGGCGCCGATCGGTTCTACAACCTGGTCAAGAACGGCTTCTACGACGACTGCCGTTTCTTCCGCGTCATCGACGGCTTCATGGCGCAGATCGGGATGAACGGCAACCCGGCGGTCCAGTCGGCGTGGACGAGCGCGCGGCTGCAGGACGATCCGGTCAAGCAGAGCAACAAGCGCGGCTACGTCACCTTCGCGCACGCCGGACCCAACTCGCGGACGACGCAGTTCTTCATCAACTTCGGCGACAACGCGAATCTCGACAAGCAGGGGTTCCCGCCGTTCGGCCAGGTCGTGTCCGGCATGGACGTCGTCGAAAAGCTGTACAGCGGCTACGGCGACGGACCGCCCCGGGGCCGCGGCCCTTCGCAGGGACAGATCACTTCTGAAGGCAATGCGTATCTGGCGAAGGATTTTCCGAAGCTGGATTACGTGAAGAAGGCGACGATCGAAAAGTAGTCACTAGGTCAGGTGGGTCGGGTTGGTCTGGGAGGGCAGGTTGGTTGGCCCCACTCGACCTACCTGGCCCACCCGACCTCCCAGCCTGGCGTTCTCACTCCGTCTTCATCTTCGTCAGATTCTCATCCACCGGCGGGTTCATCGTGTGCCAGTTCGTGGCGCGCTCGTAGGCGAGCGCCACGCGCAGGACGTTGGCTTCGTCGTACAACCGTCCGGTGATCATCAGCGCCTGCGGCAGGCCATCGACGAAGCCGGCCTTGAGGCACGCCGCGGGATGCCCGGTCAGGTTCGTGATGCCGAGGCTGGCGCTCGACGTCGGCGACAGGAAGACGTCGCACTTCGACATCATCGCGTCCATCTGCCGGCAGAGCAGCGTGCGCGCGCGCTGGGCGCGGATGTACTCGACGGCGGGGATGAACCGCGACGTGCGGAACGTGTTGGGCCACGCGCCGGGTCCCTGCTCCGTCAGCTGATCGATCCCCTTGCTGCGCGTGAGGTCGTCGAACGCCGCGGCGGCTTCCGCGCTGAGAATGAAGTTGATCGAACCGGTCGGGAAGTCGGGAAGCGTCACCGGATCCAGCTTCGCGCCCGCGTGCCGCAGCACCTCGAGCGCCTCCTTCAGCAGCGCGTTGCGAGCCTCGGCTCGCCGACGTGCGTCCTCCGGGCTCAGTCCGCCGCGTCCGCCTCCGCCGCCGCCGAAATTCGGCGCGGTCTGTTCGAACTCGCTCGCGATGTAGCCGATTCTCAGCTTCGACAATGGAACGTCACCGTTCCACTCGAACGGCGCATCGACGACGGTTTCGTCGCGGCCGTCGCTGCCGTAGATCGCGTTGAACACGAGCGCGCAGTCCTCGACGCTCCGGCACATCGGCCCAATCTTGTCCATCGTCCAGCTGAGCGCCATCGCGCCGTAGCGGCTCACGCGGCCGTACGTCGGACGAAGACCGACGACGCCGCACGTGGACGAGGGCGAGATGATCGACCCTCTCGTCTCCGTGCCGATGGCGAAGCCGACGAGACCCGCGGACGTCGCGGCACCGGGCCCGGCCGACGATCCGCTGGAGCTCGTGTCGGGCGCCCACGGATTGCGCGTCGATCCGCCGAACCACACGCCGCCCTGCGCGAGCGCGCCCATCGACAGCTTGGCGACGAGCACCGCTCCCGCGTCGCGGAGACGTTCGACGACGGTCGCGTCGTGCTCGGCCACGCGATTCTCGTACGGCTTGGCGCCCCAGGTAGTACGGATGCCTTTCGTGTCGAGAAGATCTTTCGCGCCCCACGGAATGCCGTGCAGCGGCCCGCGATAGTGTCCGGCGCGGATGTCCTTGTCGGCCGCGGCCGCCTGCTGCATCGCGAGCTCTTCCGTCAGCGTGATGACGCAGTGGAGGCGATCGCCGTAGCGCTTGAGCCGGTCGAGGTACATTCGCGTCAGGTCCGTGGACGTCACCTTCCGGCTCTCGACGAGCGATGAAAGCACCGTGATCGGTTCGAAGGCGAGGCCCTCGAGGCTGGACGACACCTGGACGCGCGCCGGCCTGGCGACGGCCAGCTTTGCGCCGCGGCTCGAGCGGCCCGTCGGTTGCTTTCCGGGGAGATACGGCCTGAACGTGACCGCGGGCTCGGTGTCCATCGGCACGTTCAGCTTGCGCAGTTCTTCGTAAGCGTCGAGGTTGCGGCTGGCCGAGCTGAGCGCCATCTCGTCCTCGGCGTCGGTAAAGTGGAGGCCGCTGATTTCCTCGGCGCTCTTGAGCGCGTCCTTGCCGAACCTGGGCGGCGTGTTCGCGCCGCGTTGCCCGACAAGCCGCGACGGCAGGGCGACGCCGGCGGCGACCGCGACGGGGAGCGTTTTGAGGAAGCGGCGGCGGGTGCGTTGTTTGCGGGTCGTGGGTGGTTGATCGTGAGTCATTGGCGATCCTTGGTCATCCGCGCATTGTCGTTTGACAATCGGTACAACCGATACGATAACCGAAGAGATTGCAGCCCAACTACCGATGACCGACCACCACGACCCGTTCGCCGTCCTCGGCCCGCATCGCACCGAAGAACATGGTCTCGTGATCCGAACGAGGCAGCCCGCCGCGAAATCGGCGGCGGTCCGGCTGGTCGGCCCCGACGAATCGATCCCGATGACGAGGGTGGACACGGCCGGACTGTACGAAGCCCGCATACCGAACGCTGACCGCTCCGGAAAGCGTGCCGACGTTCCCGACTACCGGCTGCGCGTCGACTTCGGCCACCACGTGCTCGACATCGACGACCCGTACCGGTACGGCCGCGTGCTGACCGACTTCGATCTGCATCTCTTCAACGAAGGCACGCATCACCGCGCGTTCGAGAAACTCGGTGCGCACCGGATCGCGATCGGATCGACCACCGGCGTCCACTTTGCCGTGTGGGCGCCCAATGCCGCCCGCGTCAGCGTCGTCGGCGACTTCAACGGGTGGGACGGCCGCGTGCACGCGATGCGGCTGCTGGTTCCCGGCGGCGTGTGGGAGATCTTCATCCCGAATCTGCCCGACGGCGAGAAGTACAAGTTCGAAATCCTGACGAAGACCGGCGCGCTCCTGAAGAAGAGCGATCCGTACGCCGTGTCGTTCGAAGTCGCCCCGCAGACTGCGGCGGTCGTGCGCGACATCTCCCGCTACCAGTGGCGCGATGCGGCATGGATGGCGCAGCGCGCGGCGCATGGCGCGTGGATGCGTCAGCCGATGTCGATCTACGAAGTGCACCTGGGCTCGTGGGCGCGCGTTCCGGAGGAAGGCAACCGTCAGCTCTCCTATCGCGAGCTGGCGCACCGGCTCGTCACGTACGTGAAGGACAACGGCTTCACGCACGTCGAGCTGCTGCCGGTCATGGAGCACCCGTTCTCGGGCTCGTGGGGATACCAGGTCCTCGGCTTCTTCGCGCCGACGAGCCGCTTCGGTCCTCCCGAGGACTTCAAGTACTTCGTCGATGCGTGCCACGAGGCCGGCATCGGCGTCATCCTCGATTGGGTGCCGGGCCATTTCCCAAAAGACGCGCACGGCCTCGCGCGGTTCGACGGAACGGCGCTGTACGAGCACGCGGATCCGCGGCAGGGCGAGCATCAGGACTGGGGCACGCTCATCTTCAACTACGGCCGGAACGAGGTGCGAAGTTTCCTGCTGTCGAACGCGCTGTTCTGGCTCGAGGAATATCACGTTGACGGTCTTCGTGTGGACGCCGTTGCGTCGATGCTGTATCTCGACTACTCGAGGCGTCCCGGCCAATGGGTCCCCAATCGATTCGGCGGACGCGAGAACCTCGAAGCGATCGCGTTCCTGCGCGAGTTGAACACGCTCACGCACGGTCAGCAGGCGGGGACGCTGACGGCGGCGGAAGAATCGACCTCATGGCCCGGCGTCAGCCGTCCCGCGCACGTCGGCGGCCTGGGCTTCACCTACAAGTGGAACATGGGCTGGATGCACGACATGCTCGAGTACGCGCATCAGAATCCGGTCCATCGCCGCTGGCATCACAACCGCGTGACGTTCTCGGCGCTCTACATGCACACCGAGAACTTCATCCTGCCGTTCTCGCACGACGAAGTCGTCCACGGCAAACGGTCGATGATCGACAAGATGCCGGGCGATGTCTGGCAGAAGCACGCGACACTCCGCACGCTCTACGCGTACATGTTCGCGCACCCGGGGAAGAAGCTGCTCTTCATGGGCAACGAGTTCGGCCAGTGGCGCGAGTGGAACCACGACGTGAGCCTCGACTGGCACCTGCTCGAGGATCCGCTGCACGCGTCGCTGAGGGCGTTCGTCCGCGACCTGAACGCGGTCTATCGCGCGCAGCCGGCGCTGTACGACCAGGATTTCAATCCCGACGGCTTCCGCTGGATCGACTGCAACGACAACGAGCACAGCATCGTGTCGTTGATTCGCTCGGCGCAGGACGACGCATCCGCGGTGGTCGGCATCTTCAACTTCACGCCTGTTCCACGCGAGAGCTACCGAATCGGCGTGCCGACGCCGGGATACTATGCCGAACTGCTGAACAGCGATGCCGATGTGTACGGCGGCAGCAACGTCGGCAATTCAGGAGGCGTGCAGTCCGAACCGATCGAGGCGCATGGCTTCGATCATTCGCTGAGCCTGCGCGTTCCGCCTCTCGGATCGCTGTACTTGAAACGCGTCGACGGCTGAAACGTCCCCTTCGCACGGTCTGTCCACGATGCTATTCCGCTCGCGATCGGCCATCGTCGCGCTCGTGACGCTCGCGACGTTCGCCGACATCGTCGCGTACGCGGTCGCGATCCCCGTCCTGCCCGATCTCAGCCGCCGTCTCGGCGCGTCGCCGACGATGGTCGGCCTGCTGTTCGGGTCGTTTGGCTTCACGCTGCTTGCGATCTCGATTCCGATGGGCGCCGTTTCGGACCGCGTCGGCCGTCGCGCGCCGATGGTCGCCGGCATGGCGGCACTCTCTGCGGCGACGCTGCTCTTTGCGCGCGGAACCGGCTTGCCGTGGCTGTTTGCCGCGCGGCTGGTCCAGGGCGCGGCGGACGCCATCACATGGGTCGTCGGGTTCGCGCTCGTTGCCGATCTCTACGCGCCGTCCGAGCGCGGGCGCGTGACGGGCATCGTGATGTCCGGCACCAGCTTCGCCGTCATCGTCGGACCGTCGATCGGTGGATGGCTCTATGAGATTGGCGGCACGGCGCTGCCGTTTCTAGCGGTCGCCGTCCTTGCAGCGGTGATAGCGGTCGCGTTCACGCTGGCCGAGATGCCGGACAATCGCGCGCCGCGCGAGTCGATGAACGTGATGAGCGTCATGCGCACGCCTGCGATTCTCGTCTGCGCAGTCGTGGTCGTCGTCGCGTCGTCCACCATCACGATGATGGAGCCGGTGCTGGCGCTGCGCCTTCAGTCGCTCGGCGTCGGACCGGGCCGGGTCGGTACGATCTTCGGCGTCGGCGCGGTGGCGTCAACGGCGCTGCATCCGATCATCGGACGTCTGGCCGATCGCTGGGGCGCAAGACGCTTGACCATGTGCGGCCTCGTGGCGTCTGCGTTCAGCCTCGTCGCGATCGGGCAGACGTGGAGCTTCACGTCCACGATCGTGCTCTTCACGATCGTCGCCGCGAGCTCCGCGCTCGTCATCACGCCGTCGCTCGCGTACATGGGCGAAGCGACATCAGCTGCCGGAATTGCATCGTTTGGCATCGCGTACGGCCTGTACAACATGGCGTGGGGCACCGGACTCCTCAGCGGACCGGCGATTGGCGGCTTCCTGTACGAACGGATCGGATTTTCACGCCTCGTGTGGATATGGGCGCCGGCCCTGGTAGCCGTTACTGCACTGCTCGCCAGAGTACAATCGCAGGGCTTCCCCCAGAAGGAGAACGAGCCGGTATGAAAAGCCGCCGAGCACTCAGCGTACTGACGCTGGGTCTGATGGTCGTGTCGTCGCATGCGTTGCGCGCTGACGTCCGCACGGACGAGAAGAACAAGATCGAATTCGCCGGCATGCTGGGCCGGATGTTCAACATGTTCGGCGGCAAGGGCGCCCGCGAAGGCGTCGCGCAGTCCATCGCCGTCAAGGGCGATCGAAAAGCGTCGATGACCGACACGACGGGCCAGATTGTCGACCTCGCCGAAGAAAAGGTCTACGACCTCGATCTCAAGAAGAAATCGTACAAGGTGACGACGTTCGCAGAGATTCGCCGCCGGATGGAAGAGGCACGGGCCAAGGCGCAGGCGGATGCCCGCAAGGACGAAGGCAAGCCGCAGGAGACCGCGAAGCCCTCTCAACCCGACAAGCAGGTCGAGATCGACTTCGACATCAAGAACACCGGACAGACGAAGGTCGTCAACGGATTCGACACGCACGAGGCAGTCGTCACCGTGACGGTCCGCGAGAAAGGCAAGACGCTCGAGCAGGGCGGCGGCCTCGTGATGACGAGCGATGTGTGGCTGGCGCCGACCATCAAGGAGATGAAAGAGATTCGCGACTTCGACGTCCGCTACGCGCAGAAGCTGTACGGACCGATGGTCGCGGGCGTCTCGGCAGAGCAGATGGCCGCCGTGATGGCCATGTATCCGATGATGAAAGACGCCATGGGGAAGATGAACGCCGAGGGGGGCAAGATCGACGGCACGCCGGTCCTGACGACCACGACGATCGACTCCGTCAAGTCCGAAGAGGAAATGGCGCAGGCGCAGCCGGCGAAGTCGTCCGAAGCCGAAACCAAGAAGCCGACGAATGTCAGCGGGATGCTCGGTTCGTTTGCGAAGAAAGCTGCTGCGAAGAAGATGGGCAGCGATCAGCCGCCGCAGGCCCGCGCGACGTTCATGACGACCACCACCGAAGTCCTGAAGGTCGTCACGAACGTCGCGGCCGCCGACGTCGCCGTGCCGGCGGGCTTCAAGGAAGCGAAGTAGCCGGCAAGCGGGACGCGCGAACCTAGAATCGGTACCCGATCCCGAACGTCACGCTCTGTGCGGTGATCGGCTGATCGAACGCCATGTGTGACAGCCGGTAGCCGATGTCGAGGCCGAAGTGCGGCGCGAGGGGCGCGTTGATGCCAGCGCCGGCGGAGAACATGAACGCGTTCTCCGACGGCGGCTGGATGTAGTCGCCGAGCGCCAACAGTTGCGGCGTCACGTCGTCGCCGGGATTCGGCGAGCTGCCGAGGAGCGTGCCGCTGCCGTATGTGAACTGCGCGGTCGGCGTCATCCGCGCGAAGCCGATGCCGGTGAAGACGTACGGTGCGATTCGCTTCCGCAGCGGGATTTCGTAGCGGACGCCGCCGGTCGTAAACCACGCCGGCGCTTGCGCCGTGCCGGTCACCGTGAGTCCGCTGTTCAGCAGCGTGAGGGTCTCGTCGTCGATCGACGGCTGGATAGACGACGGCTGCAGATTGTGGAACTGACCGAGGTTGCCGACGACGAAGAGATTCGGCGCGACTCGATATCCCACCTCACCCATGACCGTGCCCGACGTTCCGTCGGGCGCAACGGCGAACCCACCAACTCCCCCGACGTAGATCCGTTCGTCCGGCTGGGTTTGGGCAAATGCTGGCGCCGCAGCCAGCACGACCATGGCGGCAAGTAGTGCACGCATCGACGACTCTCCTCGGCACTGGGCATCTGTCCAATTCGACCGCGTACCTGTGACGAGGAGGTGGCGTCGTCGTGAAACGAATGTGCGGGAGACGTTGATGCTTTTCGAACGCTACGAATCGGCCATGCGTTCGATGCGCGTCCACTCGGCGTCGGAGACCGGCATCACGGAGAGACGCGAAATGCGCACGAGTGGAAAGTCTTTGAGCGAGGGATCCGCCTTGATCTCCTTGAGCGTGACCGGGCGTTTCAGTTTCTTGACGGGCGCCACGTCCACGACCGCGAATTTCCCGGACGGATCTTTCGGATCGGCGTACGAGTTGCCGGTCGCCTTGGCGATGCCGACGATCTGTTTTTCGTCGCCCGTGTGGTAGTAGAAGACTCGATCGCCTTTTTTGACGGCGTGCAGATGCCGCTGCGCGACCGGATTCTTCACGCCGCTCCAGACCGTCCCCTTGTCCTTCGCGAAGTCGTCGTAGCTGTAGTGCGACGGTTCTTCCTTGAATAGCCAGTTCATGCCGGCATTCTACCCGTCGTCGCCCTAATCTTTACGAGTCCATTACTTCCGCGATCCGCCGTTGACAATCACGGACATTTCCCGTCGGTTGCTTTATGATCGCGCCTCGCAAGGGTGGCATTGATGGGTTGTCAGTTCGCCCGCACGACATTGCTGCTCGCCAGCACGGCCATGTCGGCGTGCCTCCTTTCGGGCGAAGTCCTTGCCGCCAGGATTCCGGCGGTCTCCTCACAAATACTCGATGCACAGAAGGCCGAGGCCGAGCGTCTCGTCGCCGAAGCGACAGCGCTTCGCGCAAAGGGCACCGCCGAGTCGCTGCAGCAGTCGGCAGTTGCGTTTCAGAAGGCCGTCGATCTGTGGCGTGCGATTGGTGATCGCATAGAGCTCGCCGCAACTTTGCGGACGCTCGGGTTGGTCCATCGATCGCTTGGAAAGATGCGCGAAGCCATCGACGAGGGAACCGAGGCCGCCACGCTGCTCGAGGGCAGCGAGGGACCGCACGCGGTCGCGCTCGCAGATCTGGCCGGCACGTATTTCGTGGCGGGCGACTCGCATCGGTCGATTGCACTGTTCGAAGAAGCCTTGATCGGACTGCGGTCCGCAGGCGATTCCGTCGCCGAGGCCAAGACGCTCGGCAATCTCGGCACTCCCCTGATGAACATCGGCGATGTACGTCGCGCGCTGGATGTGTACGCAGAGTCGCTCGGGAAGCTCGAGCCCGGCGATGTCTATTCGCGCGCGCTCACGTTGAGCAATATGGGATCGGCCAACGGCAACATCGGCGAGATCCAGAAGGCGAACGCGTATCTCGAGCAGGCGCTCGCGCTCCGACGCCAGATTGGCGACAAGCGTGGAGCCGGCCAGACGCTCTACCTGCTCGGCAACATCGCGCAGAGCTTCGGCGACGTCCAGACGGCGCTCGAATATCTCAGAGAATCGATCACCCTTCGCCGCGCGACCGGCGATCGACCGGGCGAAGCGTTCACGGCACAGACGATGGGGTCTGCGTACGAGCGACTGGGGGAGTCGCAGACCGCGTTGAACTGGTTTGAGCAGGCGCGCCAGATCCGCCACGACATCGGCAATCGCGACGCCGAGGCCGAAACGCTGACGCACATGGCAGGGACGTACGAACGTCTCGGTCAACGCGCGACGGCGCTCGAATACGGCGATCGTGCGATGCGGATGATGCGCGAGCGCAAGAACCGACGGGGAGAAGCCGAAGCGCTGGTGCTGCTCGGCGAGATCTCGAACGCGGGCCACGAACCGCAGCGCGCGATCGGCTACTTCGACGAAGCGCTTCCATTCATGGAGGAGAGCTACCCGAGCGGCGAGGCGCGGGCGCGCGGCGGCCGAGCGACCGCGACGATCGACCTCGGTCGTGCCGCTGAATCGCTTGCCGATCTCGATCGCGCGCTCGAAATCGCCGAGCTGACGGGCGATCGATTCTCGGAGGTCGAGTGGCGCTATCAGGCCGGCCGCGCGCAGGCGGCGATGGGACGGCTCGCCGACGCACAGACGAGCCTCGATCGCGCCGTCAGCACCGCCGAAAATATCCGCACGACGCTGCCGAGTCCGGAATTCCGGGCGCGGTACTTCGCGACGGCGCACAAAGCGTACGACCTCCTCATCGACGTGCTGCTCCGTCAGGATCAGGTCACGCCAGAGCGAGGACTCCGCCTGACCGCGTTCGAGGTCGCCGAGCGCGCACGAGCCCGAAGCCTGCTGGATCTGCTCAACGAGTCGCACGTCGATCTGCGCGAAGGCCTCGACGCAGACCTGCTCGCGCGCGAGCGCACGCTCGAATCGTCGCTCGCGGCGAAGATTCAGTACGCCGCAGGCGGCCAGGGACCATCGAAGAGCGATGCGGAAGTCGCCCTGACGCGGCGCGAGATCGATGCGTTGATTGGCGCGCTTCGTGACGTGGAGAGCGAGATCCGCGCGAAAAGCCCGCGCGCTGCGGCTCTGACGCAGCCGTCAACCGCGACCGTCGCGGACGTGCAGCGCGATCTCCTGGACGACGAGACCGCGCTCGTCGAGTATGCACTCGGCGACGAGCGAAGCTTCGTCTGGACCGTGACGCGTTCGTCGGTCGACGTCCGACAGCTCCCGTCGCGCGGCGATCTCGAGAAAGCGGTCCGACGCGCCTACGGCGACGTCAGCGTCAACGATCTCTCGACGAACGGCTCCCTCGATCGCTCGCTGAAGGAACTCTCAGCGCTGCTGGTCGGACCAGTGCGCAGCGTGGCGGTGCACCGCGTTGCGATCGTCGCGGATGGCGCGCTCGAATATCTTCCGTTTGCCGCCTTGCCGGGCCGGGCAGGCGCGCCGCTCCTGGCGGACTACGAAGTCGTGATGCTGCCGTCGGTCTCGACGCTCGCGGAGCTCCGGCGAAACGAAGCTGGACGCACGTACGCACCGAAGCTTATCGCGGCGATCGCTGATCCGGTGTTCGATGCGCACGACGTGCGCGTCGTGAGTGGGCAGACGAACGGGTCCGCAGCGGCATCGGACGCGACCGGGCCACGCGTCGGCACCGATGTTCGGCGTTCGGCGGCGGAGGCCGGAGTGTCCGGGCTCGATCGGCTGCCATACAGCCGTCAGGAAGTGGACGTCATCGACACGCTGGTTCCATCCGCCGACCGGCTCACCGCGCTCGACTTCGACGCGAACCGCGGCCTGATGCTCGGTGATTCGCTGCGCAACTATCGCATCGTCCACATCGCGACGCACGGCTTGATCAACAGCCAGCACCCCGAGCTGTCGGGTCTCGTGCTGTCGCTCGTGGATCGATCGGGACGACCGCAGAACGGGTTCGTCCAGAGTTACGAGCTGTACAAGACGAAGCTGGACGCTGATCTCGTCGTGCTGAGCGCGTGCCAGACGGCGCTCGGCGAAGAAATCCGCGGCGAGGGTCTCGTCAGCCTGACCAGGCCTTTCATGTACGCCGGCGTCCCGCGCGTCGTCGCCAGCCTCTGGCAGGTGCCTGATCGGGCGACAGCGGAATTGATGACGAGGTTTTACACCGGCCTCGTCCGCGATCACCTGTCGGCGTCTGCTGCGTTGCGGCGCGCGCAGCTGGCGCTTCGAAAAAATCCGCGTTGGTCGCGTCCGTATTTCTGGGCCGGCTTCACGCTGCAAGGGGACTGGCGCTGACGCGCGGGGAACGCGCGGCGCCGGATTCCTGCGCGACGCTCGTCGAGCGGATCTGTCGCGGCGACGCGGACGCGGAGACCGAACTGGTCGACCGCTACGCCCGCGGCATCCGCATGATCATCAGCCGCGCCAGCCGCGATCGCTCCTGCGTCGAGGATCTGTGTCAGGAAACGTTTCGCCTGGCGCTGGTGAAAATCCGCAGGGGCGACGTCCGCGATCCCGATCGTTTGTCGGGCTTCATGTGCAGCCTCGCCCGCAACATTACAGTCGATCATTTTCGGCGCGTGGCTCCGATTGGATCGGCGGGGCAGGAGTCACTCGCTGACGCGCGCGATCAGTCGCCGAGCCAGCTCGATCGTCTGCTGACCCACGAACGCGTGTCGGTGGTCCGGAGAGTGCTGTCCGAGCTCGGGTCCGACCGCGACCGGGAGATCCTCTTCAGGTTCTACGTCGCCGAGGAGAGCAAGGCCGACATCTGCGCCGATCTGGGCCTGACGTCGCTTCACTTCAACCGGGTCCTCTTCAGGGCCCGCGAGCGCTACCGCGTCCTGTATGAAAAGATATCGAAATCGAGCGCCGGCGGAGGCTGAGATGAATGGCCGCGAATCGACACTTTGCTGGAAGAAGGCGTGAGCCGCCGATGGATCACACCTATATCGCCGAGCAGGACGTCGCGAACCGGTATCTGATCGGCTCGCTGCCTCCCGACGAGCGCGCGCAGTTCGAGGAGCACTTCGTCGACTGCGCGCAATGTCTCGACACGCTCGAGCAGCTGGATCAGTTCGGTGCTGCGCTCAAGACCATCGCCGCCGGGCAGCCGTTGACACGAGTCGGAGCGCTTCACGACCGGCAGAGCGTTCGGAAAAGCCGTCCGCTGCAGGTGGCGGCACTGGCAGCAGGCGTCCTTATCGCCATCGGGACGGTCGATCTGATACGGACGCATCAGGCGCTCGGCAAAGCGACACTCGTGTCGGACGACCTCACGCGACAGAGCGCGGCTGCCGACGAGCGCGTGCGCGCGCTGTCAAACGAAGTCGCAGCGCTCAAGCGAACGGTGGAAAGCGGACCGACCGCCGGATCGACTTCGCCAGCGAGTGCGCCGGTATTCGCGCTGGTCCAGACGCGGACAGGCGACACGGCAGCGCCGCCGAATCGCATCTCGCTGCCGGCGTCGTCGCAATGGATCGTGCTGCTCGTTGACGTGCCCGCGAAAGCCGATCGTTTTCGAGGGACGCTGCGCGGCGGCGACCGGACGGTCTGGTCGGACGACCATCTCGTTGCCAGCGCGAGTGGATCACTTGCCGTCGGATTGTCCTCAGCCCAACTCGCGCCGGGTGACTACACGCTGACGGTCGAACCTCGCGCGGGCTCGGCGTGGGGAAGCGGGTCCAACTTTCGATTCAGGGTTGTGTCTCGATAGCGGCACATTCAAAATCGGCTGCCAACCCCACTGTACACTTGGCACCTGTCGAGACGGGCGACGTGTCGACGAGGGTTGAAGAAGGGGGCGGACATGAAAGCGATGGTGCTGCTGCTGGCGATGTCGATCGGATGGATGCTCCAGCCTTCCGCGACACGTGCTCCGCGCAACGAGACCGAGTTCGACGCGTTGTTCCATCAGGTGTCGAACTGGGGCCGCTGGGGCAAGGACGATCAGCTCGGGTCGGTGAATCTGATCACCGCGGAGAAGCGGAAGCAGGCGGCCGCGCTGGTGAAGAGCGGCGTGAGCGTCTCGCTCGCGCACAACCCGCTCACCGAGCGCGCGGAGGACAACAACAATCCGTTCGAGCAGACGATGCTTCGCGGCAACAACATGGATCGCTACGCCGTGACGTATCACGGCTACGCGCACAGCCACATCGATGCGCTCTGCCACTTCCTGTACAAGGACCAGACCTACAACGGCTACGCGCGCGCCGACGTCAACCGCGACACCGGCTGCGCGAAGCTCGGCATCGATCAGCTGAAGAACGGCATCGTGACGCGCGGCGTGCTGATCGACATTCCCAGGCTGCGCGCCGTCGAATATCTGGAGCCGGGCACGCCGATCTATGCCGAGGATGTCGAGGCGTGGGAGAAGAAGGCCGGCGTCCGCGTGACCTCAGGTGACGTGCTGCTGCTTCGTACGGGCCGCTGGGCGCGGCGTGCGAAGCTCGGACCCTGGAACGTGGCGCAGAGCGCCGCAGGATTCCACGCGTCCATCGCCCCGTGGATCAAGGCCCGCGGCGCCGCCCTCGTCGGCAGCGACGTCGGCGAGGACGTGACACCGTCGATGGTCGAGGGCGTTACGCTGCCGGTCCACACGCTGCTCATCACCGCCATGGGGATCAATCTGCTCGACAATCAGGATCTCGAGGCGCTCGGTGCAACGGCGGCGCGTCTGAACCGCTGGGATTTCATGATCGCGATCGCGCCGGTGCCGGTGACGGGCGGCACCGGATTTCCCCTGAACGCGATCGCGACCTTCTGACGTGAAGCGGCGGCTTCAGTCCGCTGCTACTTGCCGGTCGTCGTGTTGAAGGTGCCGGTAATCGGTACGCCCATCGGGCCGACCGGCACATAGACCACCGTGTGGTTCTGCGAGTTGACCATCGCTTTCTGCGCTTCGATGGCTTCGTGCTGCACGTACAGCGGGTTCAGCTGTCCGCGGATGATTTCCATCGCGTTGGCGATGCCCTGCGCCTGGACCTCGCGCTTGGTGCGCTCCTTGCGCTCAATCTCGATTTCCGTGTCCTTCCGCTGCAGTTCCTGCGTCGCCGCCAGCTTGCGCGAGACGGCGTCCGCCACTTCCGCCGGATACTGCACGTTGCCGACGACGACGCTCGAGATGATGAACGGGCTGCCGTCGGCATAGGCGCGGATGCGGGCAAGCACCGCATCGCCGATCGCGATCAGCACGTCCTTCACTTCCAGTCCATTGCGGCGCTGCACTTCGTCGCGCGCGTACGTCTTGAGCGGCTCGCGCACGAAGTTCGCGTACGCCACCTTCACGATCGCGTCGGGATCTTTTTCGATCTCGTGATGGCCCGAGGTCGTGCTGTAGCGCTCCATGAACAGCGGGATGCGCGTGTCGTCCACGCGCCACACCGTGTGCACGCGGAACGCGATCTTCAGGTTGTCGCGGCTCAGGACCGCGTCGTTCGCTGTGAAGTCTTCCGAGTACGTGTACGGCGTGACGCTGACGTTGGTGACGTCGAGGAGCCACCGGCGCCCCGACGACGTCGGTCCGCGCTGGACGCCGTAGAAGTGCGACTGGCCGACGACGGCGCCTTGCGTGACGTAGCCGACGTAGCCCGCGGGCGTGAAGGGGTTCGACGATCCGAGAAACCAGGTGAGCGCTGCCGCACCTCCGAGCAGCAGCAGGGCGGCGCCGAAGCTGGCAATGGGAGTCGAACGGAGAGCCGACGCGTCGGGCGATCCGAGTACGCGAGTCACGGAGTGCTCCAATCGGCCGGCGGGGTTAGCTGACGGGCTGGAGGTTGGAGTCCTCCTGAGGCGCTGCCTCATTCGCCCCTGTGCGCGTGAATCGCGCCCTTGGGTCCCCCGCGACGCTGGTCAGACGTCTTAGGCGTTCCCGAACTCTAGCGCGTCGATTTTGATTTGTCAAATAATTAATTTTGACAATAGACGATGCGAGGGTGTGCGGTCTTCTTCAGCTTGAGTGTCGCCTCGCCGTCACACGAGAATGCCAGGCTGACGATCGATACGCGTGAAGGAGGTCTGCAATGGCGAAAGCAAAGAACAGCGTTCCGGAAGGTCACCACACCATCACCCCGCAGCTCACGCTCGACAACGCCGTCCAGGCGATCGAGTGGTACAAGAAGGCGCTCGGCGCAGAAGAAATGTCGCGAGCCGTCGGGCCCGAAGGCAAGATCATGCACGCCGAGATTCGCATCGGCGATTCGCGCATCATGCTCAACGACGCGATGATGGGCGGCAAGGGACCGAAAGCGCTCGGCGGGTCGCCCGCGTCGCTGTGGGTGTACGTCGACGACTGCGATTCGCTGTTCAATCGCGCCGTGGCCGCTGGCGCGCAGGTCTACGGCGGCGCGATGGGACAGCTGACCGATCAGTTCTGGGGCGATCGCACCGGCACGTTCGACGATCCGCACGGTTACCGCTGGACGATTGCCACCCACAAGGAAGATCTCACGCCGCAGGAGATGCAGCAGCGTCAGGACGAGTGGATGAAGCGGTTCGCGCCGCAGCCGGCCAAGTAACGTGTGGATGAGGATGATTGCTCAACAGCAATGACGCGGTGATTCGTCGGATCGAGTCCGGTGTGCAGGCGAAATGGAGCAGTTGCCGATCTCCATCCTTCACACAGAACTGATCCGGCGAATCGTCTCTGGCCGGCTGATCGACAGAGCCTTGTCGATCGTCTTATCACCTCTTAAGGGGCGCCCTCACGCGACGGAACTATCCTGACTTTCCGCAGAGGAGAGTCCGTGAGCCACACGCGCCTCTATCTCACTCTGACCGCGCTCCGTGCGGAACGCCGTGCCGGTAGTCCGCGACACGCTGGAAGATCTCGTCTGAAGGTCGAGTCGGCGGTATCCTCTCCGCATGTCGTTCCGCTCTGTCTTCATCGCGGTCGTCATTTCCTTCGGGCTCATCGTCGGCGCGTTCCTGATCAACCGCGCGCGCCCGCGCGTCGAGACGCAGCAGCCGTCGGCCGAGTTCGTGCGGGCTTCGGGGAAGTGCGCCGAGTGCCACACGCGGCAGCAGTACTCCATCGTCCACGAATACGAGATGAGCCGGCACGCCCAAAAGGGCGTCAACTGCCTGGACTGCCACCAGCCGGCTGCGAATCAGCAGGGCCAGGAACATAACGGCTTCACGATCGTCACGAAGCTGACGGCGGGCAACTGCCGCAGCTGTCACGAGCCGATCTATCAGGAGTACCTCCACAGCCGTCACGCAGCCGTGTCGTGGGCCGCCGTGTTCGGCTCCGACGGTCTGAAGCCCGAGCAGGTCGATTTCGCCGAACGCTTCCAGCCGGGATACGCGCGCCGACCGCCGCATCCTTTCGTCAAGCTGGAAGGACCGTCGGCAATGACGAGCGGCTGCGCCAACTGTCACAGCATCGGCAGGCCGAACGACGATGGCACGATCGGCAGCTGCACGTCGTGCCACACGCGACACACGAGCTCGGTCGCGATTGCGCGGCGTCCGACGACCTGCGGGCAGTGTCATATGGGTCCGGATCATTCGCAGCTCGAAATCTACGAAGAATCGAAGCATGGCGTCATGTTTCAGGCGCAGGAGCACCTGCTCAATCTCGACGCGCCCGCGAAGACGCTGACGACTCGCGACATGTGGATCCCGACGTGCGCGACCTGCCACATGAGCGGCATCAACGGCCAGAAGCTGACGCACGATCCGTCGGACCGTCTCTCCTACAACCTGGCCGACGCGATCACGAAGCCGAGGCCGAACAAGGAGCACGCGCAGGAGGCGATGAAGCAGGTCTGCAATCAGTGTCACGCGCGCTCGATCATCGATCGGATGTATACAGACGCCGAGAAAGTCGTCGCAAACACGAATCAGCAGGTGCAGCAGGCGTCGGACCTGATGGCGTCGCTGAAGAAGGAAGGCGCTGCCAGCGGACCGCCGTTCTCGCAGCCGATCGATTTCGTCTACTTCGATTTGTGGCACTACGACGGACGGACGTCGAAGCACGGCGCGTTCATGGGCGGCGCCGACTTCGTCCAGTGGCACGGCAACTACCCGATGCTCGCGAAGACCGTGCAGCTGCGATCGATGGCCGACGAACTGCGCCGCCGTCATGGACGGTAAGCGCGGCCGGCTGCTCGTCGAGCTCTTCGTCGTCCTGAACTTCGCAGGGCTCGTCGTCGACATCTTCCTCGCGCATTCGGAGAATCACTTCCGCCGTTCGTCCGAATACATCCCGCTGGTTTTCTCGATTGCGGCGACGATTGTGCTGGCCATCGTCGTGCCGCTTCGTCGGCGCTGGCCGGCGGTGTGGCGCGACGTCGGGCATCTCGTCGCTGGCTCGCAATTCTGGTCGGGCTGGCCGGGGTGATCCTGCATCTCGACAGCCAGTTCTTCTACGAGCGCACGATCCGCAGCCTGACGTATGCGGCGCCGTTCGCCGCGCCGCTGGCGTACACCGGTCTCGGATTGCTGCTCATCGCGAATCGGATGGTCGATCCCGATTCGCTCGAGTGGGCGCAGTGGATGCTGCTCCTCGCACTCGGAGGGTTCGTCGGAAACTTTGTCTTCAGCCTGACGGACCACGCGCAGAACGGCTTCTTCAATCGCGCCGAGTGGATTCCGGTCGTGAGCAGTGCGTTCGCGATCGGGCTGCTCATCGTCCCGCTCGTCAGCCGCGTGACGACGTCTTATTTGACGCTGTGTGCGGGCGTGCTCGTGGTCCAGGCGCTGGTTGGGATTGCCGGCTTCGCGCTCCACGTGCTGGGCGACTTCGACCGGGCGGCACCGACGATGTTCGAAAAAATCCTGGCAGGCGCGCCGCCGATGGCGCCGCTGCTCTTTCCGAATCTCGTCGTGCTCGGATTCATCGCGCTCGTCGCGATCGGGCGGCACAGCGCGCCGGGCAGGGAACCTCTTTAAGAACGGGACAGGATTCACACGAAAGTTGCTCCTCATGCGATGGGAGCCGAGCGCGCCGTTGGCCGACTAGAATCGGCGTGTGCCCACCACTGCACCACGCGTCGCGCTGGTCACCGGCGCCAACCGCGGCATCGGCTTCGAAACGAGTCGTCAATTGCTCGCGAAAGGTTTCAACGTCGTCCTCGCCGGACGTGACGACGCTGCGCTGGAGCGCGCGCTCGGCGCGCTCGGTCGAAACGATGAGCGCACGATGAGCGTTCGCCTGGACGTTACAGACGCGGCTTCGATCAGGAGTGCGCAGCGCGCAGTCACCAGCCGGTTCGGCCGCGTCGACGTCCTCGTGAACAATGCCGCCGTTCTGCTGTCCGGGAACGACGACGTCATCTCGATCCCGGCGGACGCATTCCATCGCACGTTCGACACGAACGTCTTCGGCGTCGTCGACGTCTGCCGCGTGTTCGCGCCGGCCATGGCACGCGCGCGCTACGGCCGCATCGTCAACGTGTCGTCCGGCGCCGGGCAGCTGGCGACGATGGCAACGTATGCGCCGGCGTATTCGATGTCGAAGGCGGCGCTGAACGCGTTCACGCGGATTCTGGCAGCGACGTATCGAGGCCAGGGAGTGCTCGTGAACGCGGTCGATCCTGGATGGGTGCGAACGGACATGGGCGGTCCGTCCGCGCCACGCTCGCCGCAGGAAGGCGCCGATACGATCGTGTGGCTCGCCACGCTGCCGGACAACGGTCCGACCGGAGGATTCTTCCGCGATCGCCGTCAGATCGAGTGGTGAGCGTGACAAACCGGGAGTAGACTGCACGCGACCGGAGGTGGCTGATGAGCGCGAGTGAAGGACTGTTGACACCGGGCGGCATCGTCAGGAAAGCCGGACGCTGGCTCACCGTCATCGGCATCGTGTTCATCGTGCTCGGTGTGCTCGCGATCGTCGAGCCGGCGGTCGCCGGCCTGGCTGTTGCGATTCTCGTCGGCTGGGTGCTCATCTTCGCCGGCGCCGCGCACGCTGTGGATGCGTTCGGCGGCGGAGGCCCCGGCCGCGTCGTCTGGCAGGTCGTCCTGGCGGCGCTCTACATCATCGGCGGCTGGTACTTCCTGACGCACCCGCTGCTCGGCCTCGGGACGCTGACGCTTGTCCTCGCAGCCATCCTGCTCGCAGAAGCGGTGGTCGAGATCGTCGCGTACTTCACGATGCGCGGCGAATGGAATTCCGGCTGGAGGTTGGTCAACGCCATCGTGACGCTGCTGCTGGGCGGCCTCATCTGGATTCACTGGCCGTCGAGTTCGGTGTGGGCGATCGGCACGCTCGTCGGCGTGAACCTGCTGATCACCGGCATTTCGCGGCTGATGCTCGGGACTGCCGCACGGAAGCTCGCTCCCGCATAGGCTCGTCATGAACGCCAGTCGCGAAGCCGGCGGCGAGCAGGAAAAGCTCTGGAACGGCCTTGCCGCACAGGCGTGGGTCGAGGCCGAGGCACTCCTCGACCGCACGTTCAAGCCGATCGAAGAGCTGCTCGTCGCAGAGGTCTGCGCGAACTCTCCCGGGCGGGTGCTCGACGTCGGCTGCGGCACAGGAGTGACGACCGTCGGCGTGGCGCGACGGCTCGGAACACAGGCCCGCTGCACCGGCATCGATATCTCGGAGACGATGCTCGCTGCCGCTCGAGCCCGTGCCGAGCGCGCAGGCGTCCACGTCGATTTCATTCGCGCCAGCGCGCAGGACCACGCGTTTCACTCCGCGAGCTTCGACTCGATCATGTCGCGCTTCGGCGTCATGTTTTTCGAGGACTTCACGGCCGCCTTCGCGAACCTGCGTCGCGCAGCAGCCGACCGCGGCGAGCTGCGCTGCATCACCTGGCGGAGCATGACGGACAATCCGTTCATGACGACCGCGGAGCGGGTTGCGGCGCCGCTGCTGCCGGATCTGCCGCCGCGCAAGCCGGACGGGCCGGGCCAGTTCGCGTTGGCTGACGAGCCGCGCGTTCGCGAGATTCTCGAGCGGAGCGGCTGGATGTCCGTCGAGTTGCGGCCGCTCGACATTCCGTGCACGATGCCGGAGAACGCGCTCGTCTCCTATCTGACGCGGTTCGGTCCGGTCGGCCGCGCGCTCATGCAGATGGACGCGCCGTCGCGCGACCGCATCGTCGAAGCCGTTCGTCCCGCCTTCGATTCCTACGTGGACGGCGCCGACGTCAGGTTCACTGCTGCGTGCTGGATGATTGCGGCTCGAGGACGCGCGTGAAGATCTGTCGCGACGGCGTGTCGTCCAGAGCGTCTCGATCACCGAGTCGGGAAGAAGCCTGTTGGCGAGCGTTCAGTTTCCGTCGCCGGATTTCGACAACAGAAACGCCTGCGAACCCGTGTCGCGTGAAGCGCTCGATGTGATGTTGTCCAGGACCAGAAAACTCGTCGCCCCGTCGATGTCCACGAGCCGCGTTCGATAGGACGCCAGCCGTACGTGGCGGCATGGTTGTAGTCGTCAAAGAGCGAAAAACGAGGGTCCTGATCGCCACCTATATATAAGGATGCGGTCAGCAGGGCGAAAGGCTTTTATTCCGCTCTCAGCGCCTCCAGCGGATCGATCGCCGCTGCACGCGTCGTCGGCGCCCAGCAGGCGAGAAGCGTGACCACGCTGAAGAGGAGCGCCGCCGCGGCGATCGTCAGCGGATCGGTCGGTCCGACTTCGAACAGGAAGGACTGAAGCGCGCGCGACACCATCACGGCGGCGACGATGCCTGCGGCGATGCCGAACGTCAGCAGCCGGACGCCTTCGCCGACGATGAGGTTCCGGATGTCGCGCGGCCGTGCACCAACCGCCGTGCGAATCGCGATCTCGCGTTGCCGCGATGCGACCGAGAGCGCGAGGACGCCGTAGATGCCGACGGCCGTCAGCAGCGTCCCGACGCTCGAGAAGCCGATGAGGAGCTGCTCGGCGAACGTGCGCGATGCGAGCGAGTCGGCGCGGATCTCGTCGAGCGTCTTGACGCGTTCGATCGCGACGGTCGGATCGACCGCGCGCAGCTCGGTCCGGACGGCCGCAATGACCGCGCGCGGATCGCCGGCGGTTCGCACGACGAGATCCTTCGAAAAGGCCGATGCCTGCCAGAGCGACAGGTAGATTTCCGGCGACGGCGCCTGCGTCAGGTCGCTCGTACGGCCGTTGCCGGCCACGCCGACGATCTCGGTCGGATGCTCGGCGTTGGTCAGCCAGAATTTCTTGCCGACCGCGGGAACGCCGGAGAAATAACGATCGACGAACGCCTGGTTGACGACCGCGACAGCGGACGCCTTGCTCGAGTCGGTGTCTCGAATGTCGCGGCCGTCGAGAAGGGGGATGCCGAACAGCGCGAAGTAGCCTGGCGTGACCGCGCGGAGCGGCAGCGCGAATCGATCGCTCGGCTTCGCGACCGGATGGCCCTCGATTTCGACGAGCGCGGGCCAGTCGTTGCCGGTCAGCGGCGTTCCCCACACGAACGCGGCGTTCCGGACGCCAGGCACGCGCGACACGCGCTCGAGCGCGCGATGGTGGAAGTCGGACCAGTCGCCCTGCACTGCGGTCACGGTCATCGTGAGGACGCGATCCAGCGAATATCCGCTGCGGACGTTCGAGACGTTCTGGAGCGTGCGTACGAGCAGACCGGCGCCGACGAGCAGCGCCAACGTGAGCGCCGTCTGGATCATCGTGACGCCGCGCAGCGTCCGGCGTTCGCTGCGGCCGGCGCTGCTGCGTCCACCGGTGCTCTTCAGCGCGTCAACGGGATCGTGACGCATCGCCCGCAAAGCGGGCGCGACGCCCGCCACGATTGCGGCGAATACGGCGGCGCCGCAGCCGAACGCAAGGATCGGCCAGCCGACCGTGACGGAATCGAGCCGGGGAATCGCAAGGCTGCCAATCGACGTGAAGACCCGAACGATCGCGATCGCGATCGCCGCGCCGACGAGGCCTCCGATGAGTGCGATCGACAGGCTCTCCGCGAGGATCTGACGAAAGAGCGCCAGGCGACCCACACCGAGCGCGATGCGGACCGCATACTCGTGCTGCCGCTGCAGTCCGCGGACGAGAAGCAATCCCGCGGTATTACCGCAGGCGATCAGGAGCACGAGCGCCGCCGCGCCAAACAGCGGCAGCAGCACGCGGCGGCCGTCGCGATTGATTTCGGCAACGAGCGGCTGCACGCCGGGCGCGTGAGCATCGAGGTCGGGATCGTCCTGCCCTTCGCGCGCGCTCAGCACTGCCAACTCCGCCTGCGCCTGTTCGATCGTGACGTGCGGCTTCAGTCGCGCGATCACATCCCAGCGCGACTGCTTCAGCCGCTGCGGGTTCGGCGCGCCGGTGATCCAGAAGTCGACGTGAGCGTTGACGTTGTAGTTCGGCTCCCTCGATGCCTGCGGCGACGGCAGGAAGCGCACGCCGGGCGGCATCACGCCGACGACGGTCGGCGGCGTGTTGCTGCGGCTCATGCGGATGGTCTTGCCGACAATCTGCGGATCGCCGTTGAAGAGCCGCTGCCAGCAGTCGTATCCGAGGATGATGACGGTCGAAGGCGGCGTGCTGTCGGACTCGACGAACGCGCGTCCCACGATCGGCTGCACGCCGACGACCCGGAAGTACTCGGGCGTGACCACCATGCCCGAGAGCGACGTGCTGCCCTGTGAATCGACGAGGAAGTTGAATATCCAGCTGTACGCGGCGATTCCGTCGAACGACGTGGCGCGCTTCTGCCAGTCGAGCCACTGGATGGCCGGCGTCGGCTCGAGCCGCTGCACGCGCTCGCTGTCGACGCGCACCGATGGAATGAGCACGAGACGGTCCGGGTCGGAATACGGCGGCGGCGTCAGGAGGACGCCTTGCACGAGGCTGAACACGGCGGTCGTCGCGCCGATGCCCAGCGCCAGCGTCAGCGCCGCGATTGCCGTGAAGCCCGGCCGCTTGCGAAGCGCGCGAATCCCGAGTTGGATGTCCTGCAGCACGACGCCCGTTTAGACGCGGCGGCACGCGGAGGCGTTGGCAGACCGGTCTGGTATCGGCTTCATGGGCTGACGGCGAGGAACAGGTAGGCGGCGAGGAGCGCGAGATGGACGCCCGCCTGCAGAAGGGTCGCGCGGCCGGGCACCACCGTCAGGACGGTCACGACGCACGTCAGCGCCAGCAGCACGATGTCGATCGAGTCGAGGCCGAGGTGCAGCGGAACGGGCAGCCAGATCGACGCGATGGCGATGGTCGGGATGGTGAGCCCGATGCTGGCCATCGCCGAGCCGAAGGCGAGGTTCAGGCTGATCTGCATCCGACCGCGGCGCGCCGCGCGCACCGAGGCCAGCGTTTCCGGAAGCAGGATGAGCATCGCGATGATCACGCCGACGAACGAGACCGGGAATCCCGCGGCGGCCACCCCTCGCTCGATCGTCGGCGAAACCAGCTTCGCATTGCCGACGACGCCGACGAGCGCGACCAGCAGCAGCGCGAGGCTCGTCAGCGCCGCGCGGTCGGACGGCGGCGTCGCGTGGTCGTCAGTCGGGATGATGGTGCCGTCGGGCGCGACCGGCAGGAAATAGTCGCGGTGCCGGCCTGCCTGCAGCGCGACGAACAGGCCGTAGAGCGCAAGGGCGGTGACGGCCGCGAACGCGAGCTGCGGCGGCGAGAAGACGGGACCCGGGCTGCTCTTCGTGAACGTCGGGACGACGAGGCCGAGGGTCGACAGCGTCGCGACGGTCGCGAGCGAAGCGCCGGCGCCTTCGGCGTTGAACGTCACGACCGATCCGTTCCGCGTGCCCGCCAGTATCGAAAGGCCCACGAGTCCGTTGCACGTGATGATGACCGCCGCAAAGACCGTGTCGCGCGCGAGCGTTTCGGCCGAGCTGGTGCCGGAGATCATCAGCGTGACGATGAGCGCGACTTCGATGACGGTCACCGCGACGGCGAGCACGAGCGACCCGTACGGTTCGCCGATCCGATGCGCTACGACCTCCGCATGGTGGACGGCGGCGAGCACCGAACCCGCAAGCAACGCGGTGACGACGCCGACGATGGACGGCGGCAGCGCCCGGCCCCAACTGAGCGCGAGCACAACGACCGCGGCGATCGGGACGGCTGCAGTCCAGGAAAGGAAGGGAGAACGTTCTGTCGAAGATTGGCTCATCGGATTCGAGTCGCTGAATGTTGACACGTGGTCGAGGTTGGACGCCACCGCGACCGCGCCACGTCGAGAGTCACGATGGCATAGTGTGGATCGGACGCCGCCGTGGAGACGATCTCCGTCCTCATTCCCGCGCTCAACGAAGCCGACCGCATCGTCGGCATCGTGCGGCGCGCGGCCGAGGCGCTCCCCGGACAGGAAATCATCGTCATCGACGGCGGCAGCAGGGACGCGACGGCGTCAGCCGCGGCCGAGCACGCCGTCGTCCTTCAATCGACCGGGTCGCGCGGCGCGTCGCTGAACGAGGCGGCAGAGATCGCGCACGGCGACGTGTTGTTGTTCCTGCATGCCGACACGCTGCTGCCTCGCGATGCGCAGGCCGAGATCGATGACATCCTCGCCGGCTCGTGCGTCGCGGGCGGCGCGTTCCGGCTGGCATTCGACGACGATTCGACGATGGCGCGGGCGACCGCGGCGTGGGTCAATGCGCGATCGCTGATCTTCAACGTGTTCCTGGGCGATCAGGCGCTGTTCGTCCGCAGGGACGTGTTTCTCCGCGCCGGAGGATTTCGCGACTGGAGCCTCATGGAAGATCTCGAAATCCTGCGTCGGCTCAGGCGCTTCGGAGCGCTGCTCATGACACGGAACGCCGTCGTGACGTCAGCGCGGCGGCACATGCGGCGCGGATGGCTGCGGACGACCGGTACGGTATGGCTCGTGACATGGCTGTACTTCTTCGGCGTGCCGACGAAGATGCTGACGACGTTCTATCGGCGCGCGCGCTAGCGTCCGGCGCGATCGGACGTCCAGTGCGCGAGGATTCGCGCGGTATGCGGAGCGCGCGTCGGATCGCGCGCCAGCTCTGCGGTCAGGCGGACGAGATCCTCTGGAAAATCGACGTCGTAGTGCTCGGCGCTGAGCGCGACGTGCAGGCCTTCCCGCGCGGCAGCGGCGAGCAGTGCGTCACACGCCGATTGGCGACCCATTGCCGCCGCGTCGAACAGATCGTCATGCGATCGCCGCGCACCCACGAGGTAATAGCCGCCGTCGTCGCACGGACCGACAACCAGATCTGCGGTCGCAAGCGCGGCGAAGGCATCTTCGATGACGCTGGCGGGGAGATGCGGGCTGTCGGCGTTGAACGCGATCACGCGATGTCCCGCAGGCGTGCAGAGTTGTTCGAACGTAGAGCGCAGTCCCGCCGCCAGGCCGGCGCCGCGTTGAGCGACGACGTCCATGCCCCGCGGAAGACACGCTGCGAGCTCGGCCTCATCTCCCTCCGGGCAGATCGCCACCGTTCGCACGCGCACCCGCTCCGACAGTCCGACAGTGTCCTGGATGAGCGCGTGGTAGAGGCTGAGGATTCTCTCCGGCGAATGCGCGGCGGCGAGGCGCGTCTTCACGCACCCGATCCGCGGCGCCTTCATCATGATGGCCAGTACGCGATCGTCAGCCGCGGTCATTGGAAGCGGGACGCATGTCTGCCGGCTTAGACTGGTAACGGTGGCGACGTTTCCGCGTCTGGCCGCGCGATGTTCGATCGACGCGCGAGGTCGAACCTTCACATCCGGCCTGCTCCTCGATCTTATCGCTGCGCTTCGCCAGACGTCCGACGGCGACTTGATCGCCGTCACCGGCGCGGACGACGACACGATCGACGCGGATCTCGACGCATGGTCGCGGTTGACGAACAATCCCATCGTTTCGCGCTCCGTCGAAAACGGGAGCGTGCGATGGATGCTTCGCCACGGTCCGGCACCGGCGGATCCGGATCCCCGTCCGCTCGGCGAGCGCTTGTGGCTCTACGTCAACTTCGACTGCAACCTTCGGTGCGACTACTGCTGCGTGCGCTCGTCTCCCACCGCACCGCGTCGAGCGCTCGGCCTTGAAGCCGTCCGGCGCATCGCCCGCGAAGCGCCGCCGCTCGGCGTGAACGCGTTCTTCGTCACCGGAGGCGAACCGTTCCTGCTGCCTGACATCGACGACATCCTTCTGACGCTTGCGGACGCCGCGCCGGTCACGCTCCTCACCAACGGCATGCTGTTCCGCGGACCGCGCCTGGATCAGTTGAAGCGGCTGCCGCGGGAACGCGTGGTGCTGCAGATCAGCGTGGACAGTCCGACGCCGGATGTTCACGATCGGCATCGCGGCCGCGGCGCGTGGGTGCGTGCGATGGAAGGCATCGAGACGGCGCGTGCCGAAGGGTTCCGCGTGCGTCTCGCGGCCACCGTTTCGTCGGATGCGGATGACCAGGCGTTCGCGGAGTTCCTGGATCGGATGGCGATCGCTCCCGACGATCGCGTGGTGCGGCGCGTCGCTTTGCGCGGCTTCGCGGCGAACGGGGTCGCGCTCGGACGCTCCGATCTGGTGCCGGAGATCACGGTGACCGCTGACGGCGTGTACTGGCATCCGGTCGGTGCGGAAGACGATGATCTGCTGGTGACACGCACGATGTTTCCGCTCGCGGATGCGTTCGACGCAGTGCGGCTGGCGCTGGCCCGCGCGCGCGCGCACCAGGACCGCCTCGCGTCCGTCTTCTACTGCGCCTGAGCCGCGGCCGCTCGTTCGAACAGGCCCTGCTCGTTGCACGCGGCCTGCAGCGAGTCGTAGCCCGAGACGTCGGCGACGATCCACTGCTTCAGTCCTTCGGCCTCGAGGATCGGCTTGTGCGCCGGGTTGTCGAAGCGCATCGCGAGCAGCGCGTCGACGAAGCGCGTGCGCAGTTCCGGTTCGAGCCCGGTGCGCGCCGTGAACATGCAGTGCGAGTACGGCGGCGAGGTCCAGATGGCGGTCAGCGCGCCGGACGGTGCGATCCGCTGCGCGTCGACGGTTGACCAGAATGGGCTGCCGACGGCGCCGGCGTCGGCTCGGCCGTCGAGAACGGCGCGCAGCACGTCCACTTCGCTCGTTCCGGTGTCGCCGTGCTTGCCGACGTCGGTGTCGAAGCGCAGCGACGCGTAGTGACGTCCTTCCTCGAGACCGCGCTGCCGCAGGAAGTGCACGGGCAGGATCGCGGCATGGCCGCTGTCGCGGCTGCCGAGCGCGAGCGTGCGTCCTCTGAGATCGTCGAGCGTGTTCACCGCGCCTCCCGTCGGCGCGACGATGACCGTGGCCCATCCGAGATCGGTGTCGCGCATGGCCAGCGGTTCGCACGCGCGACCACTCCATTCGCGCGCTTGAAGGAACGCGAGGTTCGTGTTCCACGCGATGTCGATGCGGGGAACGCTGTCGCCAGGCTTGGCAAGGAGCGCCGCGACCTGCGCTTCGTACGTTTGAAAGAGCACGATCTCGATCGGCAACCGCGCTTCGTCGTGGAAAAAGCGACGCATGCCTTCCCAGATCGAGACGACCTTGGGATCGTACGCAACCGCGCCGAGCCAGAGCGTGCGCTGGGACACGAGGAGCCTCCTGTCAGAAGAGCGGCAGGCCGAGCAGCGCCCTGCCGATGAATTCGCGAAGCACGTCGGTGGTCGGCGCCATCACCGCACCGGCCTGCGCGTCGCGGAACAGACGCTCGATGCCGGTCTGACGCGAGAGCGCGGCGCCGCCGCACGTCCGCATCGCGAGCGACGTCACCGAAATCGCAACCTCCGATGCGGCGGCCTTCGCCTCCAGCACCCGCAGCATCGTCAGCTCGTCCGGCCGTTCGAGGTGATCGATGACATCGTCGAGTCGCGACGCGAGGCCGTCGGTCTCGATCTGCATCGTGGCCAGCTGCGCGCGCAGGTTCGGCAACGCTTCGCCGAGCGTCGCGCCGAGATGCTCGAAGCGCGCCGATTTCAGGTGTGCGGTGACGGCGGAGACCGCGGCGCGACAGAGGCCGAGCGACACGGACGCCTGGCCGACGTTGAACAGCGGAAGGACGATGTTGAGCATCGCGGCGAAGCCGGCGCCGTCATCAGTCAAACGATAGTCGTGGGGAACGACGCATTCGTCGAACGTCACCGCAGAGGACGCGTTCGCGCGAAGGCCGAGACCGTCCCACGGCGTCAGGACGGTGACGCCCCGCGTGGCGGCGTCGACGAGGTACAGCGTCGTGTCGGTGGGTCCTGCTCCCTGTGGTGCGAGCGCTGAAGTCACGTAACTCTGCACGTGGCCGGCGCTGGTGACGAACGACTTGCGCGCGCTGACCTTCGCGCCGCTGCCGTTCAGGCTGACCGCACGCGACACTGGCGCCCAGAAATGGCTGCGCGAGCCGGATTCGCTGAACGCGAGCGTCGAGAGATGGCGGCCTGCGGCGATGTCGCCGAGGACGCGCTCGATTGCCGGCGTGCGCGCTGCGCCCGCTATCGTCAGCGACGAGCACGCGTGCATCAGGAACACCATCGCGACCGAGGCGTCCGCTTCGGCAAGCGAGGCGATGACCGATGAGAGCGCGCGCGGACCGAGTGCAGCGCCGCCGACATCAATCGGCAGCATCATGCCGAGCAGGCCGGCTTCAGCAAGCGCGTGGGTGGCCTCGTCGGAAAAACGACCGACGCGATCGTTTTCAGCGGCTGACGGCGCGAGCGTGGTGGACGCGATCGTCCTGGCGGCGGCGACGGCGGTTTCAGAGGTCATGGACGCCTCAATGTGACGACTGGCCATTTTTTCTGACGGTGGGCGAGGAGTCAACGCGACCGGCTCACGCAGTAAAGGAAATCGTGGGGGTTCAGCTCATCCATGTAGAATCACGTTCAACCATCGACAAGAGCGACGCATGAAGATCACCCTGCTTGGTGCCGCCGGCGGTGAAGTCACGGGATCCTCGTACCTCGTGCAGACGAACGATGCCGCCGTGCTGGTGGACTGCGGCCTGTTCCAGGGCGCGCAGAAGCTCGAGAACTCCAATCGCTTGCCGACCACGAGCGCGCTGCAGCGCCTCGATGCGGTCGTCCTGACGCACGCGCACCTCGACCACACCGGACGGCTGCCGCTGTTGACCCGCTTCGGCTACAAGAAACCCATCTACGCGACCGCGGCGACGATTGCGCTTGCCGAGCTGATTCTGAAGGACTCGGCGTACCTGCAGAGCGAAGATGCCAAGCGCCAGAATCGACGGCGATCGGAAGCCGGGAAACCGCCGGTCGAGCCGCTTTACACGCAGAAGGAAGTCGACCGGTTGCATTCGCTGTACCGCCGCATGCGATACCAGCACGCAACGGACGTCGCGCCTGGTATTTCCGTTCGTGCGGTCGAGGCCGGTCACATCCTTGGATCCGCGAGCCTCGAGATGACGGTGCGCGAGAACGGCCGCACGAAGGTCGTCGTGTTCTCGGGCGACATCGGCCCTCGCGGCGCGCCGCTTCACCGCGATCCGGTGCCTTTCAAGCACGCCGATCTGGTGTTCATGGAATCCACCTACGGCGACAAGGAGCATCCGTCGCTTGCGGAGACCGCCGCGGCCGCGCGCGCGGCCGTGAAGGAGACCGTCGATCGCGGCGGCCGCGTGCTGGTGCCTGTGTTCGCCATCGGTCGATCGCAGCTCCTCCTGTACATGCTGGCGGGCGCGTTCAAGCGCGGCACGCTCACGCCGTTTCCGATTTTTCTCGACAGCCCGATGGCCATTCGCGCGACCGGCATCTATCGCTCGTACCCGGAGCTCTTCGACGAAGAAGCGATCGCGATGCGCGCGTCCGGAGAGTTGTCGGCCAACCTGCGCACGGTGAAGGCCTGCCAGAAGGCGAAGGACTCGATGGCGCTCACGCGAAAGCCCGGACCGTGGATGGTGCTCGCAGGTGCCGGCATGTGCACCGGCGGCCGCATCCTGAATCATCTTCAGAACCATCTGCCCGATCCGACGACGCTGCTCCTGATGGTCGGCTATCAGTCGCGCGGATCCGTGGGACGTGCGCTGGCGGACGGTGCGAAAGAAGTGCGCATCGCCGGACAGCGAGTCGCCGTACGCGCGAAGACGCACCTCTTCGGCGGCCTGAGCGGACACGCGGGGCAGTCCGACCTCCTCAACTGGCTGGGATCGCTCGCACAATCTTGTCCGCGCGTGCTGCTGACGCACGGCGAAGACGGGCCGCGGCAGGCAATGCGTGCACGCATCCACGAGCGCCTCGGTCTGACGGCCGAGATGCCACGATATCGTCAAGTGATCGAATGCTGAGATCGATCGGCGTTCGCGGAGACACTGATGGCCACTGACCCGCAGCAGTCGAGCACGGCGCATCTCGTGAGCCTGTCGGACGAAGACGCGGTCAAGGAGATCCTCGAGACGACCGTCCTCAACCTCTGGAAAGTCGTCAACAACCTGACGCGGCTGCGTCCCTCGAAGCGCGATCGGTATCGCGTTGCCATCTTCGGTTCGGCGCGCGCAAGGCCAGGGACATTCGTCTACGACGAAGTGAAGCGCCTGGCGACCGAATTCGCGTCGATGGGCTGCGACATCGTCACCGGCGGCGGACCGGGGCTGATGCAGGCGGCGAACGAAGGTGCGCACGCGGCCGGCGCTCCGGGCTCGATGGGCATCCGCGTCGAGCTGCCGTTCGAACAGCACGCCAATCCTTTCGTCGACCAGGCCTTCGAGCACGAAACGTTCTTCACGCGTCTTCATCATTTCGTCATCGCGTCCGACGCCTTCGTCGTCGTGCCTGGCGGCGTCGGGACTGTGCTCGAGGCGCTCATGGTCTGGCAGCTGCTGCAGGTACGGCACATCGAGAACGTGCCGCTCGTGCTCGTCGGCAAGATGTGGAAGGGGCTCGTGGACTGGGCCCGCGCGAGCATGCTCGATCCGCGGCTCGCGCTCGTGAACGCCGAAGACCTCGAGATTCCGCGCTGCGTCGAGACGGCGGACGAAGCCGTCGCGCTCGTTCGCGACCTGCACGGCACGTGGCAGTCGTCGCAGCGCGCGTGACGCCGGTCGGCGGATTGCCAGTCGAATCGGAAACCATGCGTCAAGGATGACTGCCGATGCGAAGCACATGGTTCGTCGCGACGTTCGTGTTGATGTGTGCCGCCGGCCTTCACGGCCAGAATGCCGCGCCGCCGACGATTACTCCGCGGCTCGACACGCCGCAGGCACGCGTCATCGTCGCGACGCTGCAGCCGCGAACGCCGGCGATTGCCGCCAACGGTCACGCGACCAATCGCGTACTGATCTACCTGGACGATGGCGAGATGACGCGCAAGGAGGGCGGCGCGTCCGCGACGGTGAAATTCCGCCGCGGCGACGTGCGCTGGCGTCCGGCGAGCGGCGCGTACATCGCGGAGAACGTCAGCGACCATCCGATTCGCATTCTGGAGATCGATCTCAAGAAACCGCCGACGGGATCGACGCATCCTTCCACGCTCGATCCGGCAGCCGTCGATCCGGAGCATTACAAGGTCGAGTTCGAGAACGATCAGGTGCGCGTGCTCCGGATCCACTACGGCCCGCATGAAAAAGGCCAGATGCACGAACACTTCCTGAACCGCGTCGTCGTTTATCTGAACGACCAGCCTGGCGCCAAAGCGGACGACGTCCGCGTGGCAGGTGCCTCGAAGCATGCGGAAGAAAATGCGTCCGGCCAGTCGGCCGACAGGATTGCTGTCGAATTGAAGGAATGATCTAGAGAAGGCCACGAGCAGCGCAGCGGGCATACCGAGCGCGACCCCCACCAGCACGCGTACGACGACCGCGTAGGTCACCAGCGGCGCGTCGTCGCCACGCTGCCAACCGCGAAGTCGATTCTCGCGGTCGGCGCCGACCTCAAGAATGCGATCACGGTCGTCGTCGACGGACAGGCCTATGTGAGCCAGCACATCGGCGACCTGTCGCACCTCGCGGCACGCCGCGCATTCGAGCAGACGATTCGCGATCTGCAGTACGCCTCGACCGCATTCGCAACGGGCCTCTCCGCGCGCGCGGTCTCAGTCCAGCACCATCGCGCCCACGTCGCGAGCGTGCTGGCGGAGCGCGGCGCCTTCGATCGCCGCGTCGTCGGCGTGGCGTTCGACGGCACCGGATACGGCGACGATGGGACGATCTGGGGCGGAGAGCGGGAACGACATCGATCTGCCGTGCCGTTTTGCAAACCTGGAGATCGACTGGCGAAAGACACTGGCCGCCATCGCGCACGCGCGAGTCCGCGGCGTGGCACCGGCAACGATCGCTCGAGGCTTCCACCGCGCGCTGGGCCGCGCGGTCGCGGACGGCGCGTGCGTGTGCGCCGACACCGCCAGCGTGGACACCATCGTCCTCTCCGGCGGCGTCATGCAGAATCAGCTGCTGCTCGAGCATATCCGCGATGCTCCCGGGCGGAACGGTCTTCAGATCTGGGTGAATCGTGCCGTGCCGCCGAACGATGGCGGCGTGAGCCTCGGACAGGCGGCGCTGGTCGCCAGTTGATCGGCATGAGCGTTGCTGTTACGGCGCCAGCGAACCGTGGTATGCCCCAACGAGTCATCGAAGCGATCAAGCGGCTCACGATTGTTTTTCAGGAGATCCCGGAAACGCAGCTGTCCGTTGCTCAGGCCTCGCGCCTCGCCGGCGTCGACCCATCGCTTTGCGAACCGGTCATTTCGGCGCTCGAGGACGCGCACGTCCTGAAGCGGACGCACGACGGCCGGTATCTGTATCGGCCGGCCGACGCGTCTCGCGCGTGATTCGTCTGGCGCGCGCGTTCGGCGCCAGCCCGGGTGTATCGATCGGTCCGATCGGCCGTAGCAAAACCCGTCAACGCGAATGCGGTTCGTCGAGCGCGACGCTCACTGCGGTGGAAGATCGCGCAGCAGGAACATGGCGGACGTCAGGTAGTAGTTGCGGGCGATGGCGTTCATCTGGCGTTCGCCAAGCTCGGTGAGTGCCCTGGCTTTGATCCGCTTCGCGCCCGCGTTCGCGCTGTCGTTCGCCAGCACGTAATCGGCGAGCTCAGCCGCCCATGTGAATTCGCCCGCGGCCAGCGCCTCGCGTCCGCGCGCGAGCACCTGGTCGGCGCCGCCGATGAGCGCGACCAGCCTGGCCGCGCGATCGTTTGTTGGCAAAGGATAAAGACCGGTCGCGTTCCCGTCGAACCAACCGACGCGATCGGCGTAGATGCCGCGCACCGTCCACTCGACGCCGCCATAGAACTCCTGGAGGTACGGGTTCTGTGACAGCGCCGACGGAAGCTTGACGTGCTGCACGAGTTCGTCCGGACGTTCGCCGCGTTTCATGCCTTCGATCGTCTGGTCGAGAACCGACTTGATGCCGTCGCGATACGCCGTCAGCGCCGCGGTCGCCGCAGCGTTGCCAAGCACCGGACGCGTATGGCTCGGCACGACGTCCTCGGGGCGAAGCGCGATCATCTTGTCCAGGCTCGCGATCCAATCCTCGGGCGAACGCGTACGCGCACCGCGGATCGGGCTGATGTTCGGAAACGATCGCAGGAAATCGTCGCCGGTCATCAACACAAGCTTGTCGGGCAGCCAGACCGAGATCGCATCCGCGGTTTCGCCCGGTGTGGACAACAGCTGCAGTTGCACGCCGGCAATCGTCAACGGCAGTTCGTCGCCGCTGAACGTTCGAGTCGGACGCAGATATCCTTCGCGAGTCGGCGGCGTGACGCGTCGGAATTCGAGCTGGACGCCCGCGTTGATGAACATCGCGGCGGGCAGCGACATGCCGAACTGATCGCCGCCGTCGCGGCCGGCGCGGCCGAGATCCGGCACCGCATCGACGAGCCGCTGATGGCTCAGGATCTCCGGACGATCCGTTCCCGCAAAGACACTCGCGCCGCCGGTGTGATCGGGATGCGAGTGCGTGTAGACGATGGCGCGGACCGGCGGGCGGAGAAGATCTCCAAACGCGGCGCGAATGGCACGTGCAGCGGTCGGGTCGGTCGAGGTGTCGACGATGATCGAGCCGTCGGTGCCTTGAATCAGGATCACGTTGCTGGCCGCATAGCCAACCGCGACGTACACGCCGTCGGCGACGCGGATCACGTCCTGGCGGAATTCGGCCGACTCGGCCCGCAGCTTCTCGCGCGCGGCGAAGTCCTGCGCGGAGACCCAGATGGACGACACGGCGAGCATCGTTGCGGCCAGAACGAATGTGCGACCGGCCCGGCGCTGCATGAGATCCTCCGTTCGTGATGGTCGACGGCCCAGTCTATCTTCGCGGCGAAGATCCTTTCCACCGGCGGAGGTTGCGAAGTACGCTGGGCAGCCACGTGAATGCCAGGCGTTGGAGCTGCTATGACAAAGCTTGCGGCGGCGAAGTCTGCGTCGGCGTCGATTGACGAACGCATCAAGAAACTCGGCGACTGGCGTGGAAAGATGCTGGCGACGGTCCGTGGCCTGATTCACGAGGCAGACCCGGAGATCGTCGAGGAGTGGAAGTGGGTGAAGCCCACCAATCCCGGCACACCGGTCTGGTCTCACGGCGGGATCGTGTGCACTGGAGAAGCGTACAAAAACGCCGTCAAGATGACGTTTGCCAAGGGCGCCGCGCTGAAAGATCCGTTCCGCCTCTTCAACTCCAGCCTCGAGGGCAACGTCAGGCGCGCGATCGACATCCACGAGGGCGACACGATCAACGAGGCGGCGCTGAAGGATCTGATCCGCGCGGCCGTGGCGCTCAATCTCAAGGACAAGCGCGAACAGAAGACGCGCACGAGCCGCAAGCGTTCGCGATGATTGCCACCGCACTATTCGAGGCACACATCGAGGTCGCCAATCTCGACACGTCCATCGCGTTCTATCGCGACGTGCTCGGCTTCGAACTGGCGTACGTCACACCGGGCCGCCGCGCCGCATTCTTCTGGATCGGCTCGCGCGGACGCTCGATGCTCGGTGTCTGGGCGGCCGGATCAGCGCCGCAGAGAATCGTCTCGCACGTCGCATTTGCCGCGACCGTTGACGATGTGCTCGCGTCGCCGCGGACGCTGCGCGCTGCCGGCGTCGCGCCGCTCGACTTCGACGGACAGCCGACGGAGGAGCCGGTCGTCCTCTGCTGGATGCCGGCGGCGTCAATTTACTTTCGCGATCCCGACGGTCACCTGCTCGAATATCTGGCGATGCTGGACGCGGTGCCGGAACCTGAGCGTGGCGTCGTGTCGTGGAGCGCCTGGCAGCTTCGCCAGCAAGAATCGGCTCCGGCACATTCCGCGTAGTCGCGCATCGTCGGCTCTCTCTTAAGGAGCGCGCCCCCATCATGTGGGTGCGCGTCCTCTGGGTGGCGTGGCGGCGCCGGGGCACGCTGGTTCAACATCTGCCCATCGACGCCGTGGCCGGGAAGTCAGGCGATCGCGAAAGCCAAGGCGTGACGCAGCCCGGGCATACGCTCTGGGGCGTCGCGGAGCCAAACCCGTTCAATGCACAGTGCCGCGTGCGCCGATCACGAGATCGCCAAGCGCATCCGTCACGTTGCGAACCTGGATCCCGAAAAGGGCGAATTCGCGGATGACATCGTGTACACGAGCGTCGACGGGCCGTCGGAGTTCGCGCACCGTTGTGCGAGAACACCTGGCGCAACGGCAAGAAGCTCGGCGACGAAGCGAAGGTCAAGAGCTACTGACTGCCCTCACGTCGGCGCGACGTCAGTTGACGAGACCGCCCGGCTTGATGACCACCTTGATGCACGCATCCTCCTTGTCCCGGAACGTCCGGTACATGGCCGGCGCGTCGTCGAGGCCGATGCGGTGCGTGATGATGAACGACGGGTCGATGTCGCCGCGCTCGATGCGTTCGAGCAGGATCGGCATGTAGGTGTGCATGTGCGTCTGGCCCATCTTCAGCGTGAGCCCCTTGGCGAAGGCGGCGCCGAGCGGGAACTTGTCGAGCCATCCGCCATAGACGCCGGGAATCGACACCGTCCCGCCCTTGCGGCACGCGCTGATGGCCTGGCGAAGCGCGTGCGGACGATCCGTGGCCATGTACATCGACGTCTTCGCGCGGTCGTACCAGGCGTCGAGCGTCGTGCCGTGCGCTTCGAGCCCGACTGCATCGATGCACGAGTCGGGTCCCTGGCCACCGGTCAGCTCGCGCAGCGCGTCGAGGACGTTCACCTCTGAATAGTTCAGCGTCTGGGCGCCGCCTTGCGCGGCAGCGAGATCGAGTCTCTCCTTGAAGCGATCGATCGCAATCACGCGCTCGGCGCCGAGAAGGAACGCGCTCTTGATGGCAAATTGCCCGACGGGTCCGCAGCCCCACACGGCCACCGTGTCGCCCGGCTTGATCTGGCAGTTGTCCGCCGCCATGTAGCCCGTCGGAAAGATGTCGGAGAGGAAGAGGACCTGTTCGTCGCTGAGGCTGTCCGGCACTTTCAGCGGACCGATGTCGGCGAACGGCACGCGCACGTACTCCGCCTGTCCGCCCGGATAGCCGCCGTACATGTGCGAGTAGCCGAAGAGTCCCGACGCTGAATAGCCGTACAGCTTTTCCGCAATCCAGGCGTTGGGATTCGAGTTGTCGCAGAGCGACCAGAGCTGTTCCTTGCAGAAATAGCAGCGGCCGCATGCGATGGTAAATGGAACGACGACGCGGTCGCCGACCTTCAGGCGCGAGTTCTCTTTCCCGACCTCGACGACCTCGCCCATGAACTCGTGGCCGAGCACGTCGCCTTTCTCCATCGTCGGAATGTAGCCGTCGTACAAATGCAGATCGGAGCCGCATATCGCGGACGACGTGATCTTGATGATGGCGTCGCGCCCGTTCAGGATCTTGGGATCGGGTACCGTTTCGACGCGGACGTTTTCCTTGCCTTCCCAGCACACGGCTCGCATCGTGAACTCCTTTTACGCGGCTCTCGGAATCTCGCCGGCTTCGAGCATCTGCTTGAAGTGGCGCAGGTCCTCGCGGATGGTCTGGGACGGCTCACGACCGAACAGCGTCGCCGCGAGCGCGCCGGCTTTCCCGGCAGGCGGGGCGTACTGAAGGTTGATGGTCAACTGCGTGCTCCGGCCGCCGCGGACGGTGTCGAAGTTCACCGAGCCGGCGGTGGCCACGTCCGAGTCGGGCAGTGAACGCCACGCGAGGACGTGATTCTCGACCTCGTTGATGATTTCCGCGTCCCACTCCACCTGCATGCCAGCCGGACCGGCTGCTATCCAGTGCGATCGACCGTTCGAGGTTTCGGTGACGCGTTCGAGGTGCGACATGAATCGCGGCAGGCGATCGAGATGCCGCCAGAAACGGAAGACCTCGGGGAGAGGCACTTCCAGGCGAATCGACTCGCGCACGTGAACGCCGCGGCCGCCGCCGAGCGTGGTCCTCGTGTCGCCGGGTCTGACGCCGTCTGCATTGCCGGGCCAACGGCCGGTGACGCCGCGATAGAGCAGGGGCGCCGAGGAAAGCGCGACACACGTGCCTGGAACAGAGCGGCGTGACGCGCCGAACAACAACAGGAACGCTCCCGTTCCCAGCGCGATCCAGCGTTCCGACTCCGCCATCATCGTCGGGCGATTGTTCAGGGATGTATCCATACGTACAACCACTGGCAGCACGTTATGTACCAATCGTCATCCGCGAGCTGTGCGTTTCGCGTCTGCCTGGCGTGCCGGCTCATCGATCCACGCGAGCAGGCGATCGACGGTCCAGCAGTTCACGATACGGTCGGGAGGGATGCCGGCCAGTCGTGCGTGAGCGATGGCCGTCTCCGCGTACGCGAGCTGATCCGTCGTGTGCGCGTCGCTGTCGAGCGCGAACAGGCATCCGGCGTCGAGAGCCCGGCCGGCGACGTCGTAGTCGAGATCCTGACGAGCCGGGTCGCCGTCGATTTCGATCGCGACGCCTCGTCGTGCCGCCTGGGCAAACACGGCATCCCAGTCCGCGACGACGCCGGCGCGCGATCCGACGATCCGGCCGCGCGGATGCGCGAGAATCCGAACGGCGGGCACGTCGATCGCGCGCAGCATCCGGCGGGTTTGATCCTCCACTTTGCGAAGACGCGAGTGCGGTGCAGCGAGCACGAGGTCGAACGTGGATGCCTCGTCGGGACTGAGGTCGAGATCGCCGTCGGCATCGATGTTCGCCTCGATCCCCTGCAACAGCCGGAATGCGCCATTCCATTTGTTGACCGCCTCGACGGCGGACCGCTGCTCAGCCGCCTCACGCGACATTCCGCCGGCGATCTTCAGGCCGTGCGAATGATCGGTGACGGCCGCATACCGATAGCCGCGCGCCTGACACGCCTGCGCGAGCGCACCGACGCTCGGTACGCCGTCGCTCCACTCGGAGTGCATTTGCAGATCGCCGAAGTATTGCGGCAGGGTTGGTCCGCCGAGCGTCGCGTCGCGAAGAACTCTGAGCACTTCCGCTCGACTCAGAAAACGGGCGCGGAGCCGCCGCCGGCGATCGATCTCCGCGCGTTGACCGCTGTCGTCGATGGCGCGCTCGACCGTCTGAGAGCTGCCGCTCTCGAGCGCTTCGAGGATGACACGCGTGGAAGCGGGTCCGATACCCGCGATTTTCGGAAGCGCTTCGCCATTCGCGCCGCGGAGTTCAACCAGCGAGTCCTCGAGGGCCAGCACCGCGGCAGCGGCGCGTTTGTAGCCGAACATCTTGGCCGGCGTCGGCTGCGCAAACGCCATGTCGCGCAGAAAGCCGCCGATGGTCGCGTTGATGTCGCTGACGTCCATAGCTCGCCGGCTCGCCATCGAAGTCGCACTGTATCGTCGAGCATTTCACGTACCAGACCGCCCACTCAGCACAGCGCTTGCATTGCTCAAGTGCATGGCTAAATACGGTAGAGCGGCCGGACGGCGCGTGAAGTCGGCGATGCATCGCCGGAAGAAGGGAACGCTCAAGAGCAGTTCGGGGCGGAAGGTGAAGAGTCGGAAACAGGCGATTGCGATCGGCTTGAGCGAAGCTCGAGAAAAGGGCGCGAAGGTCCCTCGTCGCCGCAAGTCGTCGCGCTCGCGCTCGCGCAAGAAGTGACGGTCGCGGACTCGGTCTCGAACGTGTGCCACGTCTGAGCACGTCGGGGGTGCGCATGTCCGGCGAAATGCTGCGCGCAGGACGGCTTCGATCTGCTCGTCGCCGCCGACGAACCGATGCAGGTCGCGGCCGAAGCGTTTCGCGCGCTCGGTGCGACGGTCGACGCGATCGAAGCCGACCTGTCCACGAAGGAAGGTGTCGATCGACTCTACGACGCGATCGACGGACGCGTCGTCGACGCCCTGCTCGCCAACGCAGGCCACGGCCTCGGCAAAGGTTTTCTCGATCAGAACTTCGACGACGTGCACCATCTCATCGACACGAACGTCACCGGCACGCTGTACCTCCTGCAGAAGGTCGGCCGCGACATGCGAAGCCACGGCGCCGGACGCATCCTCATCACCGGATCGATCGCGGGGTTCATGCCCGGTACGTTCCAGGCTGCCTACAACGGATCCAAAGCGTTCCTCGATTCGTTCTCGTTCGCCCTGCGGGCCGAGCTCAAGGACTCCGGAGTCACCGTGACGTGCCTGATGCCCGGCGCGACGGAAACCGAATTCTTCGAGCGCGCCGACCTCTCGGACACGAAAATCGGCCAGTCGAAGAAAGACGATGCGGCGGATGTCGCGCGACAGGGATACGCGGCGATGATGCGCGGTGAGGGAGATGTCGTGACGGGCTGGAAGAACAAACTGCAGTCGGCCATCGCCAACGTCACGCCGTCGAGCGTGCTGGCCGAGATGCATCGAAAGCAGGCTGAACCCGGGTCCGCGTCGCCGCAGAAATAGCACTCCACTCGCGGCGCGGACTGTTGCGGTAGCGACGGGCAGCGCAGCGAATCGATGCGGAGAGGATCGGACCAGGTGATCACGCAGCACGAGCGGAGCTTCGATGAAACTCAGGCGTGCGGCAACAACGGCAGGAGCGGCCGCGGCCGGACTGCGTCGAAGTCCTGATCGTGCGTCACGCTGTCGAAGGTTTTGGTTGACGCTCACCGACACGCGATCCGTGGCTGTGCGCGTAGAGCCACGTGAACTCCGCTCCCAGCAGAAAAATCTGCGCCGAGTAGAACACCCAGACAAGCAAGATGACGATCGAACCGGCGGCGCCGAAGCCGGACGTCACACCGGCTTTGCCAAGATAGAAGCCGATCAGGAACTTGCCGATCGTGAACAGGACCGCGGTCGCGAATGCGCCGTACCAGACGTCGCGCCACGCCACGCGCACGCTCGGCAGGATCCGGTACATCAGAGCGAACAGCACGGTCACGAATACGAGGCTGACGACCTGATTCAGGGTCTCCAAGGTGATGACCCAGCCGGGAAACCACGCGCCGTACCACTTCGCGAACGCAGCCAGTGCCGTGCTGACCACGAGCGAGACCAGCAGCAGAAATCCGATCGACACGATCAGGCCGAACGACATCAGGCGCGTCCGCAGCAGGCCCATGATTCCTGCCGGCCTGATCGCCGCCGGCGCGCGCCAAACACGATCGAGATCGCTTTGCAGCTCAGCGAAAATCGACGTGGCGCCCACGATGAGCGTCACGATGCTGATGGCGGACGCGATGATGCTTCTCGCGGGGTGGCTTGCGCTCTTCAGCAGACCTTGTATCGCCGTCGCGCCTTCCTTGCCGACGAGGCCGCCGAACTGGCCGAGGACGGCGCCTCGCGCGGCCTCGTCGCCGTACACGAGGCCGGCGACCGCGATGACCAGCAACAAGAGAGGCGCGAGCGAGAACAGCGTGTAGTACGCGAGCGCGGCTCCCATGCTGGACGCGTAGTCGTTGTTCCAGGCTGATATGGATTGCTTTGCGAGCGTCCACATCGACGCGAATCGATGTGCCTGCGGACGCGAGGCTTTCTCAGGCGTATTGCTCACGCAGATCCCTCGTTCGGTCAGAGCAACGGAAGTACCAGGGAGAGCTCGTCAGTAGAGATCGTTTCACTTCAACGTTGACCGGCCGCGCGAAGATCCAGAAGACTCACGGTGAAGCCTGAACGGCACGAGAAGCGAGGAGACTCATGACCGACACGATCAAGATCGCGCCTTGCCTGTGGTTCAACAAGAACGCGGAGGAGGCGGCGAGATTCTACGCCGCGACGTTTCCGGACAGCCGGGTCGTCGCCGTCCACAAGTCGCCGACCGACTATCCGAATGGCAAAACCGGCGATGCCCTGACGGTGGAGTTCACCATCCTCGGTCAGCCGTTCGTCGGGCTGAACGGCGGTCCCGCGTTCACGTTCAACGAGGCGGTCTCGTTCCAGGTGTTCACGGACACCCAGGAAGAAACCGATCACTACTGGAATGCGATCGTGGGTAACGGCGGCCAGGAAAACGTCTGCGGCTGGTGCAGGGACAAGTTCGGACTGAGCTGGCAGATCGTGCCGCGCGCGCTCACCGCAGCGCTCGCCGATCCCGACACCGCCGCCGCCAAACGTGCGATGGAAGCGATGATGACGATGAAGAATATCGATATCGGCCGGATCGAGGCGGCACAGCGCGGCTGACGCCCCGGCGTTCAGAGCCGGACATCCATCGTGTCCGTCTCGATTGGTCTGCTGAGCGTTCCCACCGGCGTCCTGGCCCAGGAGCTCTCGGAGCTGACGCTGCCGCCGAACGGGATGAACCAGCAGGCGGAAGTGTCGCAGTGGATCGGTCTCGTCAAAGTCACGATCGCGTACCACAGTCCCAACGTGCACGGAATCGCCGGCACCGATCGCACGGGCCATATCTGGGGCGAACTGGTCAAGTACGGGATGTTCGACGACGGATTCCGACCGTCGAAGGCGGCGCCGTGGCGCGCGGGCGCCAACGAAACGACGACGGTCAGCTTCTCGCATGACGTGACCATCGGTGGCCACGCGATTCACGCCGGAACCTACGGACTCTTCCTCGAGACGCAGTCGTCGGGGCCGTGGACGTGGATCCTGTCGACGCAGACCGGATGGGGCGCGTATCAGTACGACCCGAAGTACGACGTGGCGCGCGTTGCGGCGACGCCGGAGCCGACGCCGTACACGGAGTTCCTGACGTACAGCTTCGAGGATCGCCGCCTGCAATCGACCGTCGCGTTTCTGCAGTGGGAGAAGCAGCGCGTCGCGCTCAAGATCGAGGTGCCGAACGCGCTCCAGTTGTACGTCGATCAGATCCGCAAAGACCTCCTCGGCTGGCCGGGCTTCAACTATCAGAACTGGCAGAACGCGGCGCAGTTCTGCGCCGACAACAAAGTCAATCTGGACGAAGCGCTTGTGTGGGCCGAGAAGGCGATCAGCGAGCCGTTCCGCAACGCCGCGCAGGGACGCAAAAATTTCTACACGCTGAAAACCAAATCGGCGGTGCTGCGCGCGATGGGCCGCGACGCCGACGCCAACGTCGTCATGGACGAGGCCGTCGCGATGGCGGACGCGCCCGTCATGGGCATCCATCAGTACGGGACGTCGCTCCTCGCGACCGGGCAGAAGGACAAAGCGATGACGGTCTTCAGGATGAATCGTGAGCGGCATTCCGACGAGCGCTTCGTCACCTACGTCGGGCTCGCGCGAGGCTACACGGCGCTCGGAGACACGAAGAATGCGATCGCGAACTGGGAGATCGCGCTCGCGAACATCCCGGAGGCCCAGAAGGTCAACCTGCCGGTTTACGAGCAGGCGCTGAAGGCGTTGAAGGAAAAGATGTGACCGGGCGAAAGCTGAACAGCAGCCCGATCAAGGTCAATGTCCACGCGCCGAGCGCAACGTAGACGAACACACGCGGGATCGACATGAGGAACGGCGTCTGAATCGCCTGCGCGAGCCTGAACGTGGCGACCGTATACATGCCGATCGGAAACACGGCTCCCCAGTACAGCGGATCGTATCGAAGCGGGAACCGTCTGTACACGTGACGCCAGATACCAAGGATCACGAGCATCGGAATCCACCACGTCGCCGTCGCCCAGAACATCAGCGTGAGCCCCTTGACGAACGGGAGGATGTCGCGGATGACGGGTGAGTACGGCGCGGCGACGACGAGCAGCGAGCCGGCCAGCGTCGAGATGGCGACGGCGCCCATGTTGATCCAGTACGGCGGCGCCAGATCGGACGGACGCATCTCGAAGAATGTGTAGCGATAGAAGATCAGCGAGATGATCCAGATGTACAGCATCCCGCCGCCGAGCCACATCGCGACCGAGAACAGCAGGACAACCGGTGCGCGCCCGAGGAATCCGGACGCAAGCTGCGCGCCCAGTACCGCGACCGATTGTGCGGCGACGACCGACACCAGCCAGCCGCCATTGATGCCGTCAGCCAGCGACGGCTTGTCGCTCTTGACCGTCAGGACGGTGAAAATCGTGTAGGTGACTCCCGCCCACAACACGATGCCCGCTGCCCACAACCACGCGGCGAGCGTCCACGCGCCGCCGATGACGAACCACTGACTGCCGAGCACGCACGTCGCGGCCACGATCGTGAAAAAGCCAACCGCCCGGTCGTGCTTCATCAAGTCGGCGACCACCCGATCGCGGAAGCGCGCGACCCGGATGATCGTCAGTATCCACAACACCACGAAGAACACGTTGTTGAGCCAGAGCAGGACGACGGCGATCGGCCGCACTTCGACGAGCGAACACGCGATCGACACGATCCCCGTCGCCATCACCAGCGCGAAGTACGCCGGATGCAGCGTCGCGATGGCGCTCATCATTGCCGTGTGCGTTCGATGTGATACAGGTAGCGCAGCAGCCCGGCGTTCAGCAGCAGGCACACAAGGCTGCCAGCGGCCGCCGGCCAGATCACCGACTCATCCCCTCCGAGGTACGCGTTCATCGTCGCCGTCAGAAGCCAGAGCTGCAGCACGACGAGCATGACGACGAAGGCCAGCATGCCGTTGACGATGGTCGCCCGCTGCGCGCGCGTGAAGGGACGGTTGACGCTCATACCATACGGTCTTCGATACCGGTGGCGAGGATCCGGTCGCCGTTGAACGTCAACGTCACGCGGGACAGCGGGCGGCGCGGCGGTCCGGCGAGCGCACGACCTGATTCGAGATCGAACAGACCGTCGTGGCAGGGACACCGGATGACGCCGGCGTCCACCTGGGGCAGCACCGCGCACGACAAGTGCGTGCACTTCTGGCTGTATGCGACGAAATGTTGGTCGGCCATTCGGACGAGCACGCAGGGATCGTGTTCGGTGGGATAGGAGAACACATGCGTTCCGCCGACGGGCACGTCATTCGTGGTGGCGACGACTGCTGCCTGGAACTGGTCGGGACGGCGCCTCCACCAGTCCCGCGCGGCGATCCAGAACTGCCCGACCGTGAACGCGAGGCTGGTCAGCACCATGAACTTCATGAAGTCACGGCGCTCCACGTAGTGATCCTGCGGCCAGTCGATCGGAAAATCGGTGCGCCAGGCAGGCTGCACGTCCATGGGGCGCCAGTCCGGCGCGATCGTCACCTGATCGACCTCACGAAGCGGCCCGTAGATATTCGCGGGCGTGGTGCCGGTCAGGCCCTCGCGCGCGGCCGAGTCGATGCGCACGTCGATGCGTTCGCGGCCATCCTCGGACATCTAGACCTCCACCGCCGCGAACGGATCGGCGTCAACCGGCGTCAGCGTCACAGCGCGCTCGCGCGGCCGGTCCGCCATGGCGGCGGTCACGTCCACGTACGGCCGCGCGGTCACGAGTTCCGCCGGCATCATCATGAACACCCGCGTCGAGATCGTCTGGTTACCGAACTTGAAACGATTCACCGGTGTCGACATCGGACGCAGCTGCTCGACCTGCTCGCGCGTCCCGAAGAAGAGCGCCTGGCTGGGACAGACGGTCGCGCACATCGGTTTCTTGCCGACGCTCGTCCGGTCGTAGCACATGTCGCACTTCATCATGATCTGGCGATCTTCGAACACCTCGGGCACGCCGAACGGACACGCCATCACGCAGTTGCCGCAGGCGATGCACCGCGGCTTGCGCGCGGATTGAACGACGCCGTCGCCCGTACGCTTGATCGCGTCGGCAGGGCACACCTCGGCACACGTCGGCTGCTCGCAGTGCATGCAGACGACGGGCACCGTCTGGACGCTTTGCGCGCGGTCGATGAACTCCAGATGAATCATCGAGTCGCCGCGATGCGTATCGCATTCGGTGCACGCCTGCACGCAAGCCTGGCATCCGATGCAGCGGTTCGGGTCGATGAAGAAATGAAGGTACTGGGGTTTCGGCATGGTGCTATTGCTGCGGCTCCAGCAGGGCCGCGTAGGCCGGCGCGCCGTCCGCCTTTCGGACGCGGCAGCCGCACACTTTGTATTGCGGGATCTTGCTGATTGGATCCTGGGCGGCGACGGTCAGCCGGTTGATGCTCTTGTCGCCGGCCCAGTGATAGGGGACGAAGATCGTGTCGGGACGAATGGTGGTGACGACCATCGCGCGCAGCGTGATCGCGCCGCGCCGCGTCTCGGCCGTCGTCCACTCGCCATCGGCGATGCCGAGCTTGCCGGCGAGCCGCGGATGCATTTCGATGCGCGGCTCGGGGTACTGCGAGACGAGCGGACCGATGCGGCGCGTTTGCGTCCCGGAGAGAAACTGACTGACGACTCGGCCGGTCGTCAGAAAGAGCGGATACTCGTCGCTCACGTCGTCAACGGCGGGCCGATACTGCGCGACGTTGAATCTCGCCTTGCCGTCGGGAAAGTAGAAGGGGCCATGTCCCTTCGCCACCGGGTTGTAGCTGTCGCGCTCGAACAGACGCGGCGTGCCCGGATGATCGTCGAGCGGCTCGCCGGTTCGAGGATCTTCGCTGTAGCACGGCCAGAACACACCCATCTGGCGTTCGATCTTCTCGTAGGTGATTCCGGAGTAGTCCGCGACGCCGCCTTTGCTCGCGCGCCGAAGTTCTTCGAAGATCTCGCGCGGGCTGCCGAAGGTAAAGCCGTGCGGCCGCCCCAGCGCGCGCGAGATGTCCTGGATGATTCGCCAGTCCTGCCGCGCGTCCCCTGGCGGATCGATCGCCTGGTTGATCTTGATGACGCGGCCCTCCACCTGCGTCACGGTGCCTTCATCCTCTTCCTGCAGGCTGCCGGGCAAAACAATGTCCGCGTGGCGCGCGGTGTCGTTCAGGAAGAAGTCGATCGCGACGTAGAACTCGAGTTTCTCGAGCGCACGCGTGACGAACGCGCTGTCGGGCAACGAGATTTTCGGGTTGAAGCAGATCGAGAGCAGACCCTTGATCTCGCCCGCGTCGATCTTGCGGAACAACTCATAGGCGTCGACGCCAGGCCCAGGAATATCCTTGTCGTCGATTCCCCAGACACCGGCAATGAACTTTCGATGGTCAGGGTTCGCGATGTCGCGCCAGCCGGGCAGCTGGTCGCATTTCTGGCCGTGCTCGCGTCCGCCCTGGCCGTTTGCCTGTCCCGTGATGGTGCCGTAGCCGCTCTTCGGTTTGCCGATGCGGCCCGTCGCGAGGACCAGGTTGATGGTGCCGAGCGAGTTCTGGACGCCGTTGGAATGATGCTCGATTCCGCGAGCGTGCAACAGAAAGCTGGTTCCTGCCGTACCCCACCACTCTGCGGCCTGCCGCAGCGAACGTTCGGGAACGCCGGTCACCTCCGCGGTTCGCGCGGGCGTCCACTCGCTGCAGTATCGCGCCACGTCGTCGAAGCCGATCGTGAGCGTGTCGATGAAGTCGTGGTCCACCCAGTTGTGTTCGATTAACAGATTGAGGACGCCGGCGAAGAGCGCCGCATCGCGGCCCGGTTTGACCGGCAGATACAGATCGCAGGTGCGTGCGATTGGCGTGATGCGCGGGTCCTGGACGATGATCTTCGCGCCCTGCTCGCGCGCCTGCCACAGGTAGTTCGTGGTGATCGGCGAGCATTCGGCAACGTTCGATCCTGCCACCCAGATGACATCGGTGCCCACCATGTCGGACCACGGGTTCGTCGTTCGATCGATGCCGAAGGCTTTCTTGTTGGCCGCGCCGGCGCTGACCATACAGAGCCGTCCGTTGTAGTCGATGTAGGGCGTTCGCAGGCAAACACGCGCGAACTTTCCCATCAGGTACGTTTTCTCAGTCGTGAGGCTCGCACCGCTCAGGACGGCCATCGCGTTGTGACCGTGGCTTTGCTGGATGCGCGCGATCTCGGATGCGACCCTGGCGATCGCCTCTTCGTACGGAACCGGCGAGAATCCGTACGGCGACGACTGATCGCGTCGGAACGCCGTCGTCAAGCGATCCACGTGCGCGCCCTGGAGGTAGCGCTTGACGCCCTTCGGGCAGAGCATGCCGCGATTGAACGGAAACTCCTCCCACGGTTCGAACCCGATGACCTCGTTGTCGCGCACCTTGAGCTGAATGCCGCACTGCTGACCGCAGAAGCAGCAGTGCGTCTTCACGAGCCGCTCGGGTTCTGCGCTCGTGGAGAGGCGTATGCCGGCCATGGCCGACCGGTGCGGACCGAACCGCTCGATGATCTTCAGTTGGTCGACAGGAAGGGTTGCCACGTCACTGTCGCGCGGACGCCGTCGACCGTGCCGTCAGATGCTCGTTCCACGCGGTGCCCTGCGCGAGTCCGAACAGGGCGCGGCGGCAGCGTGGACAGATCTGCTGGTAGTGGTCCGCACCACTCTCCATCTCGTACGAGAAGCCGAGCGCCCGCTCCACCTCCTGAAGGTCGCGCATCATCATCAGCGGCGCGTACTCGCGGCCGCAGCGGCGGCAGCGCGCCTGCTCGCCTCGGTTGCCCGCATCCTTGTAAAAGCTGACGCCGATCTGTGCCGGCCGTTGAAAGATGTGGAACAGCTTGCCGAACGGCAGATAGAGCAGCGTCACGATGACGGTAATCGCGTGAAGGATCGCGAGGAAGTCGTATCCGTATCCCTTCATCCACGTGTAGCTCGCGGTCAGCATCAGGCCGGTCATGCTGATGGCGAACAGCAGCACGAGCGGCAGGATGTCCTGCGCGAAGAGCTGAAGCGTCACGGCATTGTGATCGACCATCCGGCGCCGGAAGGCGAGCATCACGCCCGCGATCACGAGAATGGCGGACCAGACCAGCCCGTGAAAAATGACGAAGCCGAGCACGGAGTCGACGGCGAACGTGTTCGCGGCAAAGCCAAAAACGTACGTGCGATACAGATCAAGACGACCGGGAACGCTCTCGAAATGAATCCAGCCCCAGACGAGCGGGAACGTGATCGCCGCCGCCAGGACACAGCCCCACATGATCAGCCAGTGCGCGGCGCCGCGCAGCCGGCCGCGGCGGAAGATGAACTGGTTCGCTGCAAACGCGAGGAAGAAGCGCTTGATCGCCTCGAGTACGTGGGCGCCGATGAACTGACGCGTCGCGAACACCGACCAGCCGCGTCGCCAGTACATGCGCGTTGGCGGCCGGCGCAGCCACATGGCGTACCGGTACGTGATGGCGAACGTCGCGAACAGCGTGGCAAAGGTGTAGCCCACGAGCGCGGCGTCGAAATGATTGAGAGTGCGCGAGCCGATCACGATCAGCGCCGCAAGGACGGCCGTCGTGAGCACGCCCCACATGGCGGCAGATCGCTTGTCGCGAGCCAGGTGCTGCATCGATCGCCCCGTTAGCTATATCACGGCGCCGCTTCCGATTTCAGGGCTTCGTGCACGCGGGTGCGACGCCGCCAGCCACTGGGACCTTCGCATTCGACCACTCGAGCCAGTCGTCTCCAAACAGCTCACAGGGATGCATCGTTCGAACGGTGCCGTTGCCGCAGCGCAGGTCGTCTGCGGGACAGAACTTGTCGCAACCCCAGCACGTGCGCTCGGGGTGTACCGGATGAAGCGGAACTTTCGTCATCGTCGAACCAATCGTCGAGCTGCCATCTCGCGGCCGATCGCCTGAATGTCTGCGGCCGACAGCAGGCGTGCCGCCGTCGGAAATATTTCGCGATCCTCGAAGGAAATATGCGCGGCATAGAGCGTCGCCAGCGCAGCGAGGTGTTGCTTCAATTCCTGAACAAGAACCGCAGGCAGAACCCCATCGGCGAGCCACTGCCGAACGAGGCGATCGACGGCGCCGTGGTGGCCGTTCGCTTCCTCGTGGTCGGATTCGAGGCGGCGGATCGCATCGACGACGGATATCGCGTTCGCGTCGCGTGACGCTTCCATCCGTGGAAAAAGACTCTCTTCCTCGTCCGCGGTATGACGGGGCGCGGCGGTCGCGAAATACGTCATCGCACCTTCAACCTGGCTGCGCTCGGCGGCGCTGAGCGCAGCGCCGTTCACGCGATCGGTCGTCACCTCGAGGACGCGCAGGAAGTGCTCGATCCGTCGATGGCAGTCGCTCAGCAGACCCAAGGGTTCGTCGAACCCGTGATCCGGACGTTGGCCGATCTTCAGTAGCATGCAGTCTCCTCAGGCGGCGTGACGCGGTGTCGCAGCCGCCGAACGAAATCCGTGCGCGACGACGAACGCGCTGTCCAGCGTTCCGATCGACACGCCGGCGAACAGCGCCCACGCGCCGACCGCGACCAGGTGGGCAGACTCGAAGAACATGCCTGCGGCGAGGCACGGGACGCCGACGGTCCACGCGCCGAACACAGCAGCCTGCAGCGATCGACGCCGCATGACGTGTGGCGAAGGCGGCGCCACCTGATAATCGCCGCCGGCGTACGCCCAGAACCAGGCAACCATCGGCAGAAGCTTCGCCTCCATCGCGACCACCATCTGTGCGAGAAAGCCGACGAGTCCCAGCACTCCATAGGCGGCCGCAGCCCGCAGCAGCGCAGACGACGGCGGTCCAAACAAGAGAACCATCCCGATCGCCGTAGCCGCCGTCAGCGAGATCGCCGCTGACGCGGCGTGAAGCTGGCCGAAGTCGACGCGCGGTGCTCCGATTGGTCTGGAAACCATGTGCCGGCGCATCCAGGCCACGCGCGTGATGAATACGACCAGCGCGGCGACGATCACGATTCCAAACGCCGCCGCCGCCGGACTCTGGACCAGCAGCGCGACGAACAGGCCGAGCACGCCAGTCTCCATCAGCACCGCGCTGGCATACATCAATCGACCGTCGGCCATCTTCGACGGAAACATCATCGGCAGCATACGATACGCGACTCCAAGCACCATCATCGTCGCCCACCCGAGGGCTGCAAGGTGCGCGTGCGCGAAGACGTTCGTCAGCGCGTATCCGGGAAGAAAGTGCTCGAACTTGTCGAATGCAAGCAGGAGACCCATCGACGCCGCAATCCAGAAGTTCACGCACGCGAGCACGATGTGCAGCGCGATCGACGGTTGAAGGCTCGCGGTACGCACGCGCGCCACGATGCGAACCGTCATGTACACGATGCCGCTCGCGATCGTGGCGGCCGACCACGCCATGCCCGCGTACTGCTGAATCCAGAAGTGGCCGACCATGCCGATCAAACCAATGACGGCGCACGCGTACGCCACGTAGTCCATGCGTCGCGCCGGTATCTCCATGCGCAGTGCCAGCGGACCGACGATGTACATCGCACCCAGAATCGAAAAGCTGATCCATCCGAGCGTGACGAGATGGACGAGGCCGACCAGCCACGCGTGATAGAAAAATCCGGCGACGGCCTGCGGCCACAGCGCTGCGAACAGGCAGGCCAGTGCGAGCGAGACATGTGCCGTTCCCAGATACAGAATCGGCAATGCCCGCGCCGGCAGCTTGCCCGCAGCTGCCGTCATCGATCGACCCACTCGACGAATCGTGCGGGCGCCTCGTCGGTCACGATGAAGATTTTCAGGACGCGATCGTCGTGGTACATGTGTTTCACGGCCAGGCGCGCGTCGTCAATCGACTCAAAACGGGTCCACGTCTCCGGAATGCTGGCGGCCGTGCCTTGTCGCATGATCGAGCGCAGCCTGAACCCTATCCCAGGCGTGTTCGATGTCGCAGTCGCCGTCGTCGCGACAGGTTCCTCGAGGAGCAGTGCCGATGGGGTCATGGGTTGCCTCCGTCTCCAGCATGACCTTTCGAAGCGTCGTCGCCTATGACGGGCGTCATATGGCTTCAGCTCTGCGCGATCGCCTCCAACCCAGGTCGATCGACGACGAGAAAGCCCTGCTTTTCGGTGCGGACCAGCTCCTCCTTCCCCCAACGGCTCATGATGCGAATGGATGTCTCGATCGTCGTGCCGATCATGTCGGCGAGCTCCTGCCGCGAGAGTGACAGAGGAATGTACACGCCATCGGGACGGTTCTGGCCCATGTCCGCGGTGAGCTTCAGGAAGAACCGGGCCAGGCGCGCTTCGACACGTCCGCCCGACAACTCGGCGAGCCGGTTGGTCAACTCGACCAGGCGATGGGTCAGGCCGCCAAGTAATCCGCGGACCATTGACGGATGCGTCTCGAGCAGCGTGAAGAAGCTCTGTCTCGGGATGAGCAGACAGGTCGTCGGCTCCAGCGTCACGGCGCTGGCGGGATAAGGCCGCCCTTCGTAGACAGCGACCGCGCCGACCGGATCACCGGGACCGAAGATTTCGAGAATCACGTCACTACCGCGGGCCGTCGTCTTGTACACCTTCACGCGGCCGTTGACGATCGTGTAGAGCTGATCCGATGGGTCGCCTTCGCTGAACAGCAACGCGCCCTTGTCGTACGCCTGCATGCTTGAAACGGCGGACAGCCGCTGGCGGTCGTCCGCCGTCAGGCGTCGAAAAATCGTCGTCCGTCGCAGGACGTCGTCGAGCGGTTCCGTCATATCGCCCTCATTGTCGTCGATATGCCGCCCGTCATACCGCCGCTCTCTGCGCTTCGCTACGCTGAGGATATCGAGGGAGTGTCATGAGCGATTCATTCAAACACGCGACGGTCGGCGACGTGGTGGCGGCGGATTTTCGCGCGGCGAGTATTTTTCAGCAATTCGGCATCGATTTCTGCTGCGGCGGCCGGCGATCGGTCGCCGAGGCGTGTCGCGCGGCCGCGGTGGATCCGGCGGTGATCGAGCGCGCGTTGAAGGCGCTTCCTGCGACGGACGATCCGGACCGTCGTCATGCCGAGCGCTGGTCGGTCGACCAGCTGATCGATCACATCCTCGACCGCCACCATGCCTACCTCTATCTGATGATCCCGATCATCGGCCGGTACCTGGCGAAGCTCGTGGACGTGCACGGCTGCCGGCATCCCGAGCTGGCGCAGACGGCGGTGGCGTTCGATCACGTCTGTGCCGATCTCCGGCAGCACATGACGAAGGAGGAGCGCGTGCTCTTTCCATACGTGCGTGCGCTGGGCGCGAGAGGGGACGACGTTTTGTCGCCGAGCCCGTTCGGGACCGTCGAGAATCCGATTCGGATGATTGAGCGCGAACACCGCCAGGCGGCGGACGAGATGCGGCAGATTCGCGAGCTGACGAACAACTACACGCCGCCAGCGGATGGCTGCACGACGTATCGCGTCGCATTCGAAGAGCTCGCGCGCTTCGAGCGCGACCTGCACGAGCACGTGCATCTCGAAAACAACGTGCTCTTTCCCAAGGCGATCGAGCTCGAGCGCGGCGTGTGTCGCGGCTAGCCGCGGAGGGAATCGGAATCAGAGCGTCTTCAAGAAGGCGATTAGCGCACGCTTGTCGTCGGCCATGAGCGCCAGTCCGAACGGGTGGCCTTTGACCGCACGGGCGGTCGCGCCGTATCCGCGGTAGCCGGTCGGCACGTAGCCGGGGTCGAGACGACGGGCGTCGAACCAGTCCTCGAGCGTGGCGACCGATCCATTGTGCTCGAATGGTCCTCGGTACCACACGCCTTTGAGCGAGGGCACTTTGTAGTAGCCGGTGCCGCGCCGCGTGTGCGTCGCGAGGAACGGGTCGGTGCCGACGCTCACGTTCATGATGCGGTACTTGAGGCGATCCTCGTCCGGCACCTTGAAGCCGAGCGCCGGCGTCAGCATGTTGTTCGTGTAGAGCGGGGGCGTGTGGCAGCGCGTACAGCCCTCGCGCTGGAACACCTTCTCGCCGCGCGCCGCCGTCTCGTCGAACGCGTTCGGATTCGGCGGCGGCTGCAGCGAATAAATGTAGCGGGCAAGGGCGTAGAGCTCCAGGTCGCCCTCGCGCGCGAGCTCGTTGACGTCGGGCAGCGACGCTTTGCCGGTGACGGGACGGAAGCCGTCGTAGTCGGTGACTTCTTCGATGAAGTTGTTGATCGCGTCGTATCGCATCAGATCCACGATCGATCGATGCTGCTGCAGGCCGGTGTGATCGAGATACTGCCGGTCCTTCACGCCGATGAGATCCGGAATCTGCGCCGGGTACGTGGCGCTCGTTCCCTGCCGTGGATTGACGCCCTCCGGAATGCGCGCGAGCTGTACAACCAAATCGGATAGCGGCTTCTGCGACAGAGGCGCTAAGGGATCGGGGTGAATCCACGGCGCGCCGTAGAAGAGCGACAAGACCCGCTGCGCGGGTGCCGTCTGCGGGACGCCCGGAAAATGCGCGATGTTGTACGAGAAAATCTTGCCGAACGGGATGTTTCCCTGCGCGCCGGCGACGACCGTGCCGTCGTCCATCACGCGCGTGTGGCATTCGGCGCACGAATCCAGGTTCACCTCCACGACGCCTTTCTTCCGGATGACGTAGCGGTAGTAGGGCAGCTCCCCGTTCGGCAGCAGACGGATGCCGGTGTACTCGTACCATTTCGGGTTGCGGACGTCGGTGAACGGATCGTCGTAAGGATTGAAATCCTTCGGCGCTTCGAAGATCAGGCGGCCGGCGGCGATCCAGTCGGCGTCGGTTTTCAGCGCGTTTGGATCGAACGCCGGCTGCGGCGCCTGCTGCTGCAGCCATTCCCAGTAGCCGGCGGGTTCGCGGCCTGGCGCGTAGATCGGATAGCTCCTGACGTTGGGCCGCGTCGGAATCCGGTAGTAGTACTCCGCGGTCATGTGACGGACCGGGATATGCGCAGCGAGCGGCAGTTCCACCTCCCGCATCGCATCGTCGTCCCACACCCTGGGGACATCGGGAGGTGCGGTGGTGCCGCCGCGGGCGATCGAGATGAACAGGAAGGCGGTAACGGCGGCGAGGACTCTCAAAACGCGAGAACGGTTTGCACCATCGGCACCCACCCCGTCATGCCCGCAGTATACGGAGTAAAAGCCCCGCTGTACGGCGCCCGATCGATCTTGAACAGCTCGCCGGTGAGCCAGAGCCGCTCGGTCGGGAGGAAGTGCCACTTCACCCCGCCGCCAATCTCGTGCGAGTCGCCGAACTCGCCACGCACCCATGAGCCTCGGCCGTACACCATGACTTTCTTAGGGATGACGAACTGGCCGGCGGTGACTTCAGCGCCGTGGTCGAAGGTGGACGTGAGCGGAATCGGACCGTCGGCGTCGAAGTCGTTCAGCCAACGGAAGAAATACTGGCCGTTGATCGCGAGGCCGTTCCACTTCATGCCGGCATCGATGGCCCACATCCGATACGTCGCCTCGTTGACGGTGACGCCGGGCGCAAACGCTCCCGTCGAGAACGTCAGCACGCCGTCGGAGTTGTACAGCGACGTGTTTTCCGGGCTCGATTGATCGAGATTGGAAAAACGATCTTCCCGCGATCTCGTCAGCGAACTGCCGATGCGAACGCGTACTTTCTTCGAGGCGAAGTAGTCGTCGTACATGTTCCGCGACTTGCCCGGCGGACCGTAGTCTCCCGACGGTTCCCACCAGACGCTGCCAGAAAACGCGAGGTGCGTATCGATCTTGTTCGCCGAAATATTCAAGGTATTCAGGCCGTTGCCGACGAACGCCAGGTAGTTCACGCCGTTCCCGAGTTCGCCGGTCGCCCAAGCGCCTTGCGTGAACCCGGGTCGGAAGAAGTTGTCGGCCATGCTCCGGTCGGTGGACGTGAAGAATGGGAAAGTGTTGACCAGCGAGCGGCTGCCGGGAACGCCCGTGTAGCCCGCCATGATCATGAGCGCTTTGTTGAACTGCCAGCCGACGTTGCTCGCGACGACGATTGACGCGGCCCCGGCGGACGTCCAGACGGTGAAACTGTAACGGAGCCGGGGGTCGAACACGTATCCGCCGAAGATGAACATCGCGCGGTTGACCGTGATGTCGTTGCGCGTGTTCACATCGCGGATCACGCCCAGGTGATCTGTGTAACTTTCCTCGCTGCTTTGGGTATTGAGATACCGGAGCTGTGTATTGATGTTGAACTTCAGCAGGAAAGGCACCTGCGCGTCCGACGGAGTTTCCCAGATGACCATGCCGTCGCGATATCGCTCGCTGGTCGGCGGCGGTGGAGTGGTCGCGGCTTGACCTGACGCGCCGGCCGGATCCGCCGCCGGCGGCGGCGCTGCGTCCTGCGGGTCAGGTGGCGGGGACGACTGTCCGAAGGCAGACGCCGAAAAGCAGGTAATCAGTACTGCGAGCACGACGCTCACCAGGGCCACGGAACACTCCTGAAATTTGGCGAGGCGTCGCCGGGAAACCGAGGGCTCCTCGAAGAACTCGGGCGAGTTCGAACGAGGAGCCCTTTCAATCAGCAGAGCGTCACGGAGAGGGCGAGACCGGCTTCGCTCGTCTCCTTGTATTTGCTGTTCATGTCCTTGGCGGTCTCGGCCAGAGCGGCCACGGTTGCGTCGAGATTGACGCGGTGCCTGGACGCGATCTCGTTGCTCGCGATCGCGAAGGCGGTCCACGCTTTCACGGCGCCGAACGCGCACCGCTCGATGCACGGCACCTGAACGTAACCGGCAACCGGGTCGCATGTCATGCCGAGATGATGCTCGAGCGCCGATTCCGCGGCGTTCTCCACCACCAGCGACGGTTGATCGAGCGCGGTCGCCGTCAGCGCCGCCGCCATCGACGACGCGACGCCGATTTCCGCCTGGCAGCCGCCTTCGGCCGCCGACAGCGTTGCGTGGTGCTTGCAGAGATAGCCGACCGCTGCAGCCGCGAGCATGCCGTCGCGAACTTTCTGTCGAGGCACCTTGCGGACCTCGAGCAGCCCGTAGACGAGCGCCGGCATCACGCCGGCGGAGCCGCCGGTCGGCGCCGTGATCACGAGGTGGCCGCGGCCGTTCTCTTCGGAAGCCGCGAGCGCGAACGCCGAGAGGGCGCCGATACCGCGTTCCGCCTCGAACTTGTCGTCCAGGGCGCGCTTGTAGACGGTGGCCGCCTTGCTGTGCAGCTTGATCGGGCCCGGCAGCACGTCGTCTTCCGGCATCGACAGCCCGGACTTCACCGTTGCGACCATCGCGTTGATGATTTTGTCGAGGAACGCGTTGATCTCTTCCTCCGATCGGCCCGTGATCGACATCTCGTTCGCGAGCATGATCTTGGCGATCGTGGTCTTGTTGTCGTCAGCGTAACCCCGCAGCTCTTTCATCGTCGCGAACGGGTACTTCGGCGGGTTCTTCTTCGGTGGTTCATACCCCTTCCACTCGATGAATCCGCCGCCGACGGAGTAGTACTCCTGTTCCAGCAGCACATCGTTGCCGGCGAGGAGCTTGCACGTCATCGTGTTCGGATGTTTGAAGTCGCCCTTCGTCGCGTCGTAAACGATGTCCTTCAGGCTGACGTCGACCGACTTGTCGCCAAGCTTCACGGGGAACACCTGGTCGGGCTTGTCGCGGAGGCTGTCGAGGAATTTCGGATCGACCGTCGCCGGTTCCTTGCCGACCAGTCCCGCGAGCGCCGCGCGCTCGGTGCCGTGTCCCTTGCCGGTCGCGCTGAGGCTGCCGAACAGGTTCACCTGCAGCTTCGTCGCGGTGGCGAGTTTGTCAGCAGGCAGCTTGGTGGCGCGCTGATAGAAGTCGTACGTGATGCGCATCGGGCCGATCGTGTGCGAGCTCGAAGGGCCCGGCCCCACTTTGTAGAACTCGTCCACCGTTGTCAGGACCGGACCTTTTTCCTTCTTGACGACGTTCAGATCTGGAGCGAGCGGCGGTGTTGACGGCGCCGGCGCGGCGGCTGCCGGTGCCGCGGTGGCCGCAGCCTTGGCGGTTTTCTCTTCGGGCGACGGCGCGCACCCGGTCATCACCGCGGCTGCTCCGCCGACTGCGGTCCGCATCAGGAAACTCCGGCGATCGACACCCTGCGGGACGACGTGGGCGAGCAACTGGCGTGTATCGGCTAACGGATTCTCCCGAGAGGCGTCACCCGGTGTTTCGGAAGGACGTGCGGCAGACTTGTCAGCGTCTTTGGTAGGCATGGTCAACCTGCTCCCTGTCATCGAGATTCAGCCGGCGCGGTTCCGCGCTCTCCACGAAACCAGCACGTCTTCATCGCCGACTGGCGTCGCCCTGTCCAAGCCGCGGGCAGCCCCCTTCAAGGCAGGGATGTCCTCAGCGTGGCGAACGGGTGTCAGAGCGAGGTGCACCCAGTATGCCAGAGCTAACACGTCAGATTGCGCCTGTTTTCGTGTTTGAAGCTGGGGCAAGCGACGCTAATCCGTAGTCCCCTCCGGAATCTCGGGGGTTGCGTGGCGGCTCAGCATCATCGGGACAGCTTTGCGGTCGATGCGACCGACGCGTGATTCCTTCATGCCGAGCAAGAAAACAAGGCACGCGCAGCACGCCGGGCGGGCACACACCGCCAGCCTTCCAGCGCCGCCCGGTCGGTCGACCACGCCTGCGCGGGTATTTTACGTCAGCGTTTCCTGCTGCGTGGATGCGGTCCCGCTGAAACGGTGTTTACGACTCCGTCTTCCCGCGTCCGAGCTCCCGCTCTGCCTCGAGCCAATCGTCGAGGTCCCGCCCATGTTCGCGGCCGCGTTCCTCGAACCGGCGATACGCACGCTCTGCAACGGATTCATCGGCGACGGGACGATTGTGAACGGAGTCGCGGTTCAACGTTTCCAGGCCGACGACAATGTCGCTGGGTCCTTCGGCAGTCGGACTGTTTCGACGTGGTCTGTCCATAGACGCCTCCGTATGTGTGGTGGAGACCATCACACGAAGAAATATTCGTGCCGGCAAGGGCAGCGGCCGTCAGTCCTTGAGAATGGAACGTCTTGCGCCTCGAACGGTGCGCGTGCGGAACAATGGTCGAGTCGTTCACGCATACGCTGACGTAGCAGTCCGCTACGTCCGGCGGCGAGACGTACCATCACGTAACAATGTGATGTACGCGCTGATCGCGTTCTAGAGGCGCTCCTGCGACGATTCACGGCGAAGAAAGTGTCGGTACGCGAGGACCGCCGAGAGGTTGATCACGACGGCGATCAAGTTCCACGCAATGATGGGACGGGAGGCGATCAGAAGGCCGTAATAGATCCACAGGATCTGAAATACGCCCATGATCGCCGCCATCCTCGGATTCATGCCCAGCGTCGATCGGCGTCGGAACATCGCGACCAGATCAGGCACCGCCGCGAACGTCGTCCCGAAGCCGGCCAGAAACCCGATGATCTCCGACCGGCGGAGCGTCGGGACGAACAGGCTCGATACATCATGCGGCGCGAGATCGCCGCATCCTGCACAGACGAGCGCGCTGAGGGCGATCAGAACGGCAATCGAGTTCGCGGTCATCGTCCTCACAACGCGCGGCCGGACTCGCTAGACCACGACCGTTTCGCCGCTCACCTGCTCGCGGACGACGCGCGCCTGCAGGAGTGCCCGCTGCGACTCGAGAAGAGTCTTCGCGTCGACGCGTCCGAACAGGTCGACGAGCAGCGCGATGAGGCCCGTCCAGCCTGTTTGATGGCTTGCGCCGAGCCCGGCACCGTTGTCGCCGTGAAAGTACTCGTAGAAGAGAATCAGATCGCGCCAGTGCGGATCGTTCTGGAACTTCGCGGACCCGCCGTAGACCGGCCGCTTCCCCTGCTCGTTGCGCCTGAACATGCCACCGAGACGTCGCGTGATCTCCTCGGCCACCTGGAACAGGTTCATCTGCCGGCCCGACCCGGTCGGGCACTCGACGGTGAAGTCGTCGCCGTAGAACGCGTACAGGTTCAGCAGCGCGCGAATGATCAGCGCGTTCACCGGCATCCAGACCGGTCCGCGCCAGTTGGAGTTGCCGCCGAACATCCCGGTGTTCGATTCGGCCGGCAGGTACTGGACTGTGAATTCCTGGCCGCCCGCCCAGAAGCTGAACGGATGATCGAGGTGATACCGCGAAAGCGAACGGATACCGTGCGGACCGAGAAACTCCTTCTCGTCGAGCAAATACTTGAGGACGCGTCGCAGCTTGGTCGAGTTCAGGATCGACAGAAGCCGTCGCCCCTTGTAGCCAATGAATCCCGTCTCGGTGGGCGCGACATGCGACGCCAGTTCCGGATGACGTTTCCGGAACAGCGCGATCATCTCCATCAGCCTCGGGTGTTTCTTCGTGACGTCGGCTTCGAACACGGTGGACGCACACAGCGGCAGCAGCCCGACCATCGAGCGCACCTTCAGGCGCGTTGCCTGTCCGTTCGGAAGCCGGAGCAAGTCGTAGAAAAATCCGTCTTCCTCGTCCCACATCTCGTCGTGGTGATCGCCGATGCGGTCCATCGCATACGAGATCCACATGAAGTGCTGGATGAACTTGAAGGCCACCTCCTCGTAGATCGGATCGTAGTCGGACAGAATCAGCGCGATCTCCAGCATGCACTGGCAATTGAACGCCATCCACGCCGTGCCGTCCGCCTGTTCGAGCGTGCCGCCCGTCGGAAGCTCGGCGCTGCGATCGAACACGCCGATGTTGTCCAGTCCGAGAAATCCTCCGCCGAACACGTTGCGGCCGGCGGGGTCCTTTCGATTCACCCACCAGTTGAAGTTGAGCATCAGCCCCTGGAACGAGCGCTCGAGGAAGCGCATGTCGGCGCGGCCGAGCGTGCGTTCCATGTTGAACAGGAAGAGCGTGGCCCACGCGTGCACGGGCGGGTTGACGTCGCTGAAGTTCCACTCGTAGGCCGGGATCTGACCATTCGGGTGGAAGTCGAGGTTGCGCAGCATCAGCAGGAGCTGCTCTTTCGCGAAGTCGAAATCCACGAGCGCCAGCGACGTCGTGTGAAATGCCAGATCCCAGGCGGCATACCACGGGTATTCCCATTTGTCGGGCATCGAGATCACGTCGGCATTCAGCATGTGGAACCATTCCGTGTTCCGGACACGCTGGCCGTTGCCCTGGAGCAGCGGGTGGCTATTGTGCTCGCTAAGCCATCGCTCAAGATCGAAGTGGTAGAACTGCTTGCCCCAGAGCATGCCGGCGAG
>DATBHR010000106.1:0-17800 GCA_036557365.1 Vicinamibacterales bacterium | reverse complement strand
CCGCGCCATCAGCTGCGCGCCCATCAGGTCCGCGTCGCGCTCGTACTCTCGGCTGAACTTGAGGAAATAGGTGCCGAGCCCGAGCTGCGTTCCCTGGGAGATGACGCTGCCCTGCCAGCCGCCGATGATCGCGCCGCCAATCGCCCCCAGCAGCTGCCCCACTTCGTACTTGGTCGCCTTGCTCGCCTGAGCGGTCCCGTGGCGAAGGATCACGTGGCTGATCTCGTGCGCCATCACGCCCACCACCTCGCCCTCGGAGGCCGCAGCTTCGATCATGCCGCGGTTGACGAACATCGGCCCGCCGGGCAGCGCGAACGCGTTGATCTCTTTCAGGTTCACCGGCGTGAACGAATATTCGTAGACCTTCTGGTTGAGCTCGGGCGGCGCGACCGCCACGAGTCGGTCGCCGAGCGTCGTCAGGTACTTCGCGATCTCCTCGTCCTTGATGATCGGGTATTGCGCGCGGACTTCCGCGGCGGCCTTCCGGCCGATCTCCACGTCCTGTTCGGGCGTGTACTTGTTTTTCGGGAGCTTGATCTGCGTCTGCGCGACGAGGGACGCCGTCGCGACGACTGCTGCCGTGACCGACGCCGCAGCGCGCAGCCTCGAAGTATGAGCGGCCATCATGTTGTGAGTATAAAACGTCTCGTCAGCCGGTCCCACCTTCTGCGGCCGGAGCCGTGCCGCGCTGAGCTGGCTCATGGTCTCTCTCCCGCTCTGTGGTAAGAATGAAGGCGGTGGCCGCCCCCGCCTGGTACAGAGACGCCATCATCTACCAGCTCCACGTCAAGACGTTCGCCGATGCCAACGGCGACGGCCTCGGCGATTTCGACGGCCTCATCGAACGGTTGCCGTATCTCTCGCGTCTCGGCGTGACCTGCGTCTGGCTCCTGCCTTTCTACGTGTCGCCGCTGCGTGACGATGGATACGATGTGGCGCACTACGAACGTGTCGATCCGCGGTATGGCAGCCTGAAAAGCTTTTCGCGGTTCGTCGATGCTGCGCACGCTGCCGGCATCCGCGTCATCGTCGATCTCGTGCTGAACCACACGTCAGACCAGCATCCCTGGTTTCAGGCGTCTCGCCGCGCGCCGGCGGGATCGGCGAAACGCAACTTCTACGTGTGGAGCGCGACGGACACGAAGTACGCGGGCGCGCGCGTGATCTTCCGCGACTTCGAGTCGTCGAACTGGACGTGGGATTCCACGGCCGATGCCTTCTACTGGCATCGGTTCTTCCACCATCAGCCGGATCTGAACTTCGACAACCCGCACGTCGTCCGCGCGATGCTCAAGGTCGTGCAGTTCTGGCTCGACCGCGGCGTCGACGGATTCCGCCTCGACGCCGCCGCACACGTGTTCGAGCGGGAAGGTACGAACTGCGAGAACCTGCCTGAAACGCATGCGTTCCTCAAGCGTCTCAGGAGCGACATCGACGGTCGCTATCGCGATCGCATCCTCCTTGCGGAAGCGAACCAGGCTGGCGACGCGCGTCCGTACTTCGGCGACGGCGACGAGTGTCACATGGCGTTCCACTTTCCGCTCATGCCGCGCCTGTTCCTCGCGCTCGAGCAGGAGCGGGCGGCGCCGATCGTGGACATCATTGCGCGTACGGCCGAGGTGCCGGCGGGATGTCAGTGGGCGCTGTTCCTGCGCAACCACGATGAGCTGACGCTCTCGGCCGTCACCGCCGACGAACGCGAGGTGCTGCTGAATGCCTATGCCCCGGATCCGCGGATGCGGCTGAACAAGGGAATCCGTCGGCGGCTCGCGCCGCTGATGGGCAACGATCGTGCACGCCTCGACCTCGCGCACGCGCTGCTTCTGGCGCTGCCGGGGACGCCGGTGCTTTACTACGGGGACGAAATCGGGATGGGCGACAACGTCGCGCTTGGCGATCGCGAGGGTCTCAGGACTCCGATGCAGTGGTCCGACGCCGCGAATGGCGGATTCTCGCGCGCCGCACAGGACCGCCTGGTGTCGCCGCTCATCGACGACGACGAGTTCGGCTACCCGACGGTCAATGTCGAGCGTCAGTTTCGCGACGAGGGCTCGCTGCTGAACCGCATCGTCCGGCTCGTCGCGGTCCGTCGTCGCCACGCTGTGTTCGGTCGCGGCACGACGGAATTTCTCCTCACTGACAACCCGCGCGTGCTCGCATTCGTCCGCCGCTGCGAGGATGAAGCGATCGTCGTCGTGGCGAATCTCGCTCGCACGAATCAATCGGTCACGCTTGCCTGGCCCGAGGAGGTTCGACACCAGCCTCTCGTCGACCTGATTGGCGCGACCGCTCCATCGACGCTCGATGCGGATCAGCAAACAGAGCTCGCGCCGTTTGCCTGTCACTGGTTCTGTCTCGAGCAGGTCGCACGCCGCGCGCTGGCGGTCGCCACGGATGGCCATGCCGCGCTCAGCTGATCAATCCGCATGCGGTGACGGCGTCGCGATGATGCGAGTCGCCCTGCTGCTCGTTCTGCTCGGATCTCTATCGGTGCCGTCGACAGTGCACGCGCAAGAACCGGACGCCGAAGAAACCTCGGAACTCGCGTCGGTGGGCCAGCCGAGCGGCATGCCCGCGAACTACGTCGCCGTAACGCCTGCCGAGCGCATCGACTGGCTGCTCGAAGGACAGGTCAGCCCGCGCTCGAACGGCGTCGGCGTTCTCTCTGCCTGGTGGCAGACGACGTGGGTGACGCCTGAAGAGTGGGGATTCTCGTGGAGCGGATTCGGCAAGCGCTACCTCGAGCGGCAGGCGGACATCGCGATCTCCGGCGGCCTCGAAGCCGGCGTCGGCGCGATCTGGGGAGAGGATCCACGCTACATCCCGTGCTCGTGCCGTCGCTTCTGGCAGCGAACGAGATGGGCGATGAAAACCGTTCTTCTCGCGCCGCGTCCCGACGGCCACCTCGCGCCGGCCTGGGGACGCGTCGTCGGCAACACGCTGAACAACGTCATCGAGAACGCGTGGCTGCCGCCGAGCGTCACGACGCCGGGCGAAACGACGCTGCGAAGCGTGAACGGATTTCTTGGAAGGCTGGCGGGAAATCTCTTCGACGAATTCTGGCCTGACGTCGCCCGCTGGCTGAGTCGCCGCCGCTGACGCGAGGTCCGCGGCGGCGCGATTGGTGACGCTCTACTGCTTCTTCTTCGCCGCTTCGTCGGCTTCCATCTGCCTCGCGCCGCGAAGCATGTTGCCGAGCGAATAGTTTCCTTCGTGACACGCGTATTCGTACAGCCGCTCGTCCGTCGCGACCCACGGGTACTCGCCGGTCCACGCGCGATCCCACGTGTGCGGATCGTCGACGGTGAACCGGTAGAGTACGGTCTTCGCGTCAACGCGCGTGAAGCGCTCGACGACGTGGAGCTGATCGCTCGATCCGCGGAACTGTGTCTTGGTCGTGAAGTTCGTCGTGTCCACGACGAGCGTGTCGCCGTCCCAGTGGCCGATCGAGTCGCCCATCCACCGGCGGATGTTCGACGGCAGGTGCTCCGCGTTCATCCGCACGACGCGCGCGTCGTGCACCATCTCGTTGAGGATCATGACGCTCGTCGGCGTCTGCACGATCTGCTTCAGGTTGTTGTAGAAGTAGTTCGGCAGCGACGGCGGACCCGACGTCGAGTTGAAGCCGAGCAGGCATCGCTCGGCCAGCGGCCGCAGCTCGGGGCCGTCGAACGCGCCGGGAGGTCCTGAGGCCGCGCCTTCCGCCGCATCGGGACTGACCGCTCCGGCCAGAAGAGCCGCGTTGCGTTTCTTCGCTTCGTCGGTCTGCGGCGGAATGTGTCCGTCCGGCGGATCGATCACGAGCGAGCTGCGCTTCTGCCCGTCCACCGCGATCATCTTCGTGCCGCCCGCGAGCCAGAAATTGTTGTAGCCGCCGACAGCGCCGCCGCCCGCGCGCTCCAGGAACTCGAGGTACGACTTCGGCTGCGTGTTCTCACCGCCGACCGGCGGGGCGCCGCGATCGGCGCTCAACGGCGCGTCGTTCTTCACCTGCCGCTGCGCCTCGTACTGCTCGAGCGCGGCCGCTTCCTCTTTGGTCAGGACGAGCGACTTCACGCCCGGCGACCGTTCCACCGGCGTCATCGTCGCGACGTCGAACGTGCCCTGGAGATCGGGGTGGCCGTCGGGCATTCTCTGAATCGAGGACGCCTTCGCGGTCGGCGCTGCGGGAGCGGCCGGTTTCGCCTGGGCGCCGAGCTGGGGCGCCAGGAGGAGAGCCGAGCCTGCCGACAGTCCGATTGCAACGAGGAACCGGTTGCGCATGATGCGGTCTCCCATACAGCGACGATCGTGGGAGAGAGCTGCCACGTCTGTCAAGAAGAGCTGGGGGCGGCTGTTTTGGCCGCGTCGAAGCGCGCCGCCAGTGTCTTGAACCCGGGAGTCGGGCCGTTCCATCTGAGCTCGTCCACCGATTCGAACAACGGCACATCGGTGCGCAGTGTGGCGAGTTTCCTGAAGAGGAAGGCGTTGTCGCGTTGTTCCGCGAGGACCCGGGCGAGGCGCGCGGGGCTCGAGGCGTTGACGCCCCATTCCCGCCACTCGGCAGGAATCTGCTCGATATGACCGTAACGCGCGAGGACCGCGGCGGCGGACTTGGCGCCCCAGCCGCGCAGGCCCGGATAGCCGTCGGACGCATCGCCGACCAGCGCAAGGTAATCGGGGATCGATGTCGGTGCAACGCCGAACTTCGCGATCACTCCCGCTTCGTCGAGCACCACGCGCGTGCGTCGATTCAACTGGACGACGCGGGTGCCGCGCACGCATTGCGCGAGGTCCTTGTCCGGCGTGCAGATGATGACGCGGGTAACGCGCGAATCGCGCGCCGCGGCTTCTGCGGCAGCGCCGAGCGCGTCGTCTGCCTCGAGTTCGACCATGGGCCAGACGGTGATGCCGAGTGCGGCGATCGCCTCCTCGAGCAGCGGGAACTGCGCGAGCAGGTCGCGTTCGACGCCGGCGCTCGTCTTGTAGCCACGCCAGAGCGAGTTGCGGAACGATTCGATGACGTGATCGGTGGCAACGCCGATGTGGGTGGCGCCGCTGTTGACCATGCCGAGCAGCGACCCGATGACGCCGCGCACGGCGCCGACCTCCATGCCGTCGCGATCGCGTGCGGACGGGACCGCGTAGTAGTGGCGGAACAGTTCGTAGGTGCCGTCGACGAGATGGACTTCCACAGCGCGCCGCGCATGAGTGTACTGGCCTCACGCCGCCGCGCCAAAGTGGATCGATCGCGGCCGCGCGTCGGTGACAGAATGAGTCTGCATGACACGACCCCGCGCCGTCCTGCTCGGCACCTTCGTCGTCGGCACGCTGGACGCGCTTGACGCGGTCGTGTACTTCAACGCGTCCGCCATCCGCATCTTCCAGAGCATCGCGCGCGGCCTGCTTGGCCGCGACGCGTTTCGTGGCGGCCTGCCGGTTGCGGCGCTCGGGATGGCGATTCACTACTTCATCGCGTTCAGCATCGTGTCGGTCTACATGGCCGCGAGCCGGAAGTGGCCCGTGCTGACGCAGCGGCCGGTGGTGTGCGGGGCGCTGTACGGGATCGGCGTCTACTTCTTCATGAACCTCGTGGTCATCCCGCTGTCCGCGGTCGGTTTTCAGCCGTTCACGCGCGGTCCGTTCCTGAACGGCATCTTCATTCACGTGTTCGGCATCGGCTTGCCGAGCGCGTTCGTGTCGGTGGCGGCGGCCCGAACGGAGTCGCCTCAGGCGGTGTGAGTCAGTGCGGCCGCGCGCACGCGTCGAGCCTGCGCTGTAGAAAACGACGCTCCGGCTCGCTGCAGGGGCAATCGAGCGCGGCTCGGAACGCGTCGGCCGCCTCCGCTCGCCTATCCAACTCGATCAGCAGCTGACCGCGCGCCGCGAGGAGGAGATGGTATCGGCGCAGCGCCGGATCGTCCTCGAGCTCCTCGATCGCGGCAAGTCCTTCGGCGGCGCCGTGGACCCTTGCCAGCGCCACCGCGCGATTGAGCGCGACGATCGGGGACTGATTGAGCGCGAAGAGTCGATCGTAGAGCGCGAGGATGACGCGCCAGTCCACCGTGCGGGGATCCACCGCGCGCGCGTGCGTGGCGGCGATCGCAGCCTGCACGTGATATTCGGTTTCTTCGCCGCCGCTCATGGACTGGTCGAAGTGGTGGAATCCGAGCGCGATCAGCTGCTCGTCCCACTGATGGCGATCCTGGTCGTCGAAGAGGATGAGGTCGCCGCTGCTGTCCACGCGCGCCGCAAGCCGCGCCGCGAGCAGCGCCATCAACGCCACGAGCGCGTGGACGCGCGGTTCGGCGATCGGCGCCGACGCCACGAGCCGCGCGAGCCGGAACGCTTCGAGGCAGAGGTCCTGCCTGATCAGGCGCTCGCCGTCGCGCGGGCTGTAGCCCTCGTTGAACATGAAGTAGAGCACCTCGAGGACCGAATCCAGCCTCGCGGCCAGCTCGGTGCGCGGCGGAAAGTCGAGCGTCAGGTGCTCGTCGCGGATCTGCCGCTTTGCGCGCACGAGCCGCTGCGCAATCGTCGATTCCTCGACGAGAAACGCCCGCGCGATCTCGGCGACGCTGAATCCGCCGATCGACTTGAGGCTGAGCGCGACGCTGGCGTCGCGTGTGAGCGCCGGGTGGCAACACATGAAAATCATGCGCAGCTCGTCGTCGCGCAGCTGATCTTCGACGTACGGCGCGGCGAGCGTCTGCGACGCCGACCGCGTCAGCTCGAGGACGAGCGCCTCGGTCTTGTCGCCGAACAATGCGTTCCGGCGCAGCGTGTCGATGGCGGCGTTGTGGGCGACGCGGAACAGCCAGCCCGCCGGATTCTGCGGCGCGCCCTGGTACGGCCACGTCTGAAGGGCTTTCAGCATCGCGTCCTGGACCGCTTCTTCCGCGAGCGCGACGTTGGCCGGCCCGAGGAGGCGCGTCAGGCGGGCCACGACGCGGCCCGCCTGATGGCGGAACAGGTGTTCGATGAGAACGCCGGTCTCGGCAGGAGCCGTCACATCTCGAACAACTTGCGGACTTCGATCGTGCCGCCGTACTCGAGATGCGGATGGTCGAGCGCGCGCGCCACCGCTTCGTCGTAATTCGCGGCTTCGATCGTGTAGTACCCGCCGAGCATTTCCTTCGTCTCGCTGTAGGGACCGTCCGTCGCGCGCGGTTTGCCGCCGCCCGTCCGGATCACCTTGCCCGCGTCGTCGCCGAGCCGCTGGCTGGCGACCGTGAACGGCTTCTTGGACCAGGCCATGTACTTCTCGATGGCCTTCTGCATCTCTTCCGGGCCCAGTTCCCGGAACCGGTCGGGGTTGCTGTTGTAGAGCAAGAGCATGAACTGCGACATCGCTGTCCTCCTGGAAGTCCAGCGGGCGGCATCGCCCGCGTTCATGTCAGAGACGAACGGGAACGGCGGAAATCGACATACGAAACGACCACGAGGTGCACTGGTACTCGAGTACTAGTGCACCTTGCACTTCACCCTAGCTTAAGCCGGCGACGCACATTCGGGCCCGCGGAACGGCTCAGGAGCCGAGGAAGGCCGCTGAAACGCCCGCGGGGTTGACGCGAGCGTTCGTGATGTGCTATTTCATTCGCATATGTGCTACAAAATTAACATGTCAACGTTGGGTGCGCTATCCGCTATCGCCGCCGTGCTGGCGCTCGGGTCCGGCCTCCGGTCGGCCGCGGCGCAGGGTGCGGCCGGGCCGACCTCGTCGTTCTCAGGCACGTTGATGGATGCGATGGGGAGGACGCTGCCCGACAAACCGATCAGCCTCACGAACGCCGCCACCAACGCGGCGCACTCGACGCGCAGCGATCAGGCGGGCCGCTTTGCATTCACGGACCTCGCGGCGGGCGAGTATCGCGTGGATACGAACGTGCCTGGCTTCACATCCCGCTACCGCGTCACGATCGGCGCAGGTCAGCAGGTCGAACGCGACGTCCCGCTGCAGGTCGGAGCCATCCAGGAGACGATTGCGGTTTGGCCCGGTCAGCCACCGTCGAGCCGCGGGCGGCCGTCGCCGGCCGCGCTGACCAGCGCGTGCGCGGGCTCGGTCAGCGGCTGCATCGATCCGCCGATGAAGATTCGAGATGTGAAGCCGCGATTTCCGGAAGGGAAGGACGCCGAGAACGCAGCGGTTTCGCTCCAGGGCCGCATCGGCACCGACGGCTTTGTGATCGATCTGAGGCTCGTGTCGCCGGCCGATCAGGCGTTCGCCGCTGCTGCCATCGAAGCGGTGTCGCAATGGCAGTTCATGCCGACGCGTCTCGACGGAGTGCCTGTGGAGACCATCATGAACGTAGCCGTTGGCTTCAACCGATAGAGGCGGCTCGACACGAACGCCTGGTCACGCCTGCGGCGCCGGCGCCGCTCGCGATGCCGATCCTCAGAGCGCGAGCAGGAACGCGATGAGATCCGATCGCTCGCGCTTCGTCAGCCCGATATTGAATCGGGTCTCGTAGAAATCGATGACGTCGTCGAGGGACGCCGCCGATCCGTTGTGGAAATACGGTGCGCGTGCAGCGAGGCCTCGCAGGATCGGTCCCTTGAACTTCCCGATGTCCGCCCATTTGCCAGAAATCATCGCGCGCCCGGGATCCGTCGTCTGAACCGTTTCGCCCGTCGAGATCCGCCGCAGCGTGTAGAGCGGCATGTCGGGCGTCCGCCTCGAAGGATCGGTCAGGCCGATGTTGAGCGGCGCCTTGACGGAGTGGTCGCCGACGTTCGGCGCGTCGTGGCACGTCGTGCAGGTGCCGGTGAACGAGTCGGGCACGGTGACGCCGTTCGGAAACGTCTCGTTGTTCAGCCCGGCGACGCCTGTCAGGACGATCGGCTTCGTGTTGAAAAGCTCCTGGCCTCTCGCGATCGCGCGCCTCGCGCGGACGAGATCCGTTCTCGCGTTTCCGCCGCCCGACCACGCGCCGAACAGCGTGAAGGCGCGCGGATCGAACGCGTCGCCGCTTGGATTCAGCCCGATCGGGTCGTTGATGCCGATGAAGAACGGCGTCTTCGACAGCCACATCGGTCCGCCCTTCGCGCCATCGTCTCTGAGCGATCCAGCCTCGTCGCTTCGCGCTTGTGCGGTGTACAAGCCGGTCTCGAAGGCGACGATGGCCTGCGCTTCGGCGGGCGACAGATGACGCGACGCCTGCGCATGTCCCATCGTCGCGTCGTCGGCCTGATGCGCGAGATCGTCGAGGATGGCGCTGTCGGCGCTCGACTCGCGGCCGTCCCACATGACCGCGCTGAGGAACTGAAGATTCGTGGACGGCAGCGGACGCCGGTACATGGACGCACCCGCCAGCGATGCGCCGCACGAATACGGATCGTCGACGCTGTCGATGATGAACTCCGCGCCTTGCGGCACGTCCACGGCGACACGAATCACGCCGCGCTTCATCAGCAGGCTGAACGCCGATCGGCGTTTCGCCAGTGTCGAGACGTCGGCATTCTCGCAGTTCGATCCGTCGTTCGTGCGGAAGATCGGATCGAGGCCGCGGCTTTCGGTGAATCGCCGCTGGACGTCGCGCGCGGCGACGGACCATCCCTGGTCGGGGCGATGACACGTGAAGCACACTCGGCCGTTGGTGCCCAGATCCTGGAAGAAGGGGTTACTCAGATCGAAGGGGCCGTTGACGTTGACGGTTCGAAGCTGACCGGTCGGATCAGGCGATGCGATGAGACCGATGCTCGGGTCGCCGGCGGCGGTTCCACCGCCCGTCGCCGTGACGCCCACGATGACACCGGCGCCGAGTGCGAATGATAGACGCGACACGAATGACGAAAACATCTGCGCCTCCTGTCCTCCCAGGATTTGCCCGCACTGGTTTAGCACGGGCGGCGAAAGTATTTCAGTCAGTCGATGGACGATGGCCCTTCAGGTCGGCCCACTCGCCGGCCTGGATGAATCCCGCCCAGTAGAAGGGATGCTGGCGGTTCTTGCGCAGGCGCATGGCGAGCTGGGCACGTCGCAGCGCGTCGCCGCGGCCGAGCCCATCCTTGAGGCCGGCGTAGTACGTGCTCATCATCTCGCGCGTCACACTATCACTGACAGGCCACAGACTCATCACGAGCGTTTCCGCGCCCGCGAGGAAGAACGCGCGGCGCAGGCCGTACACGCCGTCGCCCGTGCGAATCTCGCCGACGCCCGTATCGCACGCCGACAGGGTCACGAGCTTCGTTCCCCACAGATTCAGGTTCGCGGCTTCGAGCGCCGTCAGCACGCCGCTCGCTTCGTCGCCTCCCTTGAGATTGGCGCCCGCGAGAGCGAGACCGGACCGCAGCAGCGGGTTGTCAATATGGACCTCGGCTTTTGCGCCGCGGCTGCCGTTCGGGCCGGGCGACGCGTTGTCCGGCGGGTCGTCGCGCAGAAAGAAGCCATGGGTGGCGATGTGCAGGATGAGCGGTGCGTCCACCCTTGCGAGAGCGGCCTTCGTCGCGTTCTTGCCGTCGAGGAGCTGCGCGTTGGGGAAGAGCGACTTGATCGTCTGCGCTTCGTATCCGGTTCCCGACAGCGGCGCGAAGTACATGTCCGATCGGTCGTCGCCCGCCGTGACGCTGCGACGCGCCATCGCTCCATGCTCGACCGTGCGCGCCGGCGATGTGACGGGTTCGCCGAACAGCGGGTTCGCGACGATTGTTGGCGGATTCTTCGGTGAGCGCGGCACACCGAGCCTCAGCAGATCGCGCCCGGTCGTCAGGTAGTTGATCGCGTAGCGTTCGACCAGATAGCGGCCGTTTTCGTCCACGAGCGCCTCGAACGGAACGAGGTTCAGGTCGCCGTCCGGCGAGATCAGCAGGCGCGTCGTCGCATCGCCGACCACGCTGCGCAGCGGCTGCATGACCTGTCGATCCAGATCGCGCCCCAGCTCAGTCACGTCGGTGCGAGCCGGATCGCGAAGCGCGCGCCTAAACGCGGCGACAGCCCGATCGACGTCGGCGATCTTGCCGAGATCCTTCCAGCGGACCTCGCCATCGTGGCTGAGGACGTAGGCGACGTATCGCAGGTCGCTGTGGATCTCCTCGTCGCGTGTCCCTTTCGGGTTGAACGGCTGATAGACGGCGAATTCGATGAGGACCGCGTGCGCCGGAATTGCGGCGCGCACGGCCTCGAGGGTGACCGGCGTCTCCTGCGAACGGAACTGCGCGCTGCGGTCGCTGATGTCCGACTCGAGCTGCTCGTGCTGCTGCTCGAGGGATCGCAGCCGCTTCTGATAGTCGGCAAACGGCGTCTTTCCCGGACCGCTCAGCGCCGCCTGCGCCAGGCTCGCCGTCGTCGTCTTGAACTGATCGAGGAGCTGCTGATCCGCTGGATCGAGACGGGCGCGGAGCGTCGCGAGGCTGTTCGACATCGCGTCCTGCAGGCGTCCCTTGCGCTGCAGCAAGACGAGAGCGGCGAGATCGGCGGCGTCCGGACTGGTCGGCGCCTGATTCACGTGCAATGAAACGGTCCGGCCCGTCCGCTCGATGATCGAATCGAAGTACGTGCGCCGCTCGCGCTCGGATCCCATCGCATCGTTGAGCGCCAGGCTCTTTTCGATGATGCCGTCGACTCGCGTCTCGAATGCGAGTGCCTGTGTGGTCTGCCCGAGCGCGGCGTAGGCACGCTCGGCGTTGATCAGCGCGAGCAGCGTGAGGCGATGGTACGGCCCGACCGTCGTTTCGAGGACGCCGAGCGCCTGCAGGTGGCTGTCGAGCGCCTTCGAGTAGTTGCCGGCCGCGGTGTACGTGTTGCCCAGCGTGATCAGCGTCGACGCCGTTTCGGCGTGCTGCGCGCCCAGCACTTTGGCGCGGACGGCGTGCGCGCGCTCGATGTCAGCGACCGACTGATCGAACTGTCCACGCTTGCGGCTGATGATCGCCAGCGACAGCAGCGGATTCGTGACGCGGATGCTGTCGGGCCCGAGCGTTCGCTCGATGCCCTCGAGCGCTTTTCGCAGCAGCGGCTCGCCGCGATCGTCTTTGTCCATCTGCTGGTACATGTTGCCAAGGTTGTTCTCGATGGCCAGCAGCTGGAAGTCGTCCTGGTCGAGCGTCCGTTCCGCGATCGTCAGCGCACGTTGCAGCACCGCCTCGTCGCTCTCATCGTCCTCCCGCTCGTCGTAGAGCACCGACAGGTCCATCAACGCGCCAACCATCCGCGGATGCCACTCGCCGAGCGCCGCCTCGGTGCTCGCCAGTTCCTCTTTCAACAGCGGCTCTGCCTTGTTGTATTCCTGGATGTAGCGGTACATCGAGCCGAGCTGGCCGATCGCCGCCACCGTCTGCAGATCTTTGCGGCCCAGCGTTTCCTCGTCGATCGCAATCGCTCGCAGCAGGAGACTCTCGGCGGTGGTGTTGTTGCCGCGTGTCCGCTCCACGGCCCCGAGCTGCTGAAGGAGGAGGCCGACGTACGAATCGTGCGGGCCGACGGCTGATTCCGCGATCTCGAGCGCGTGGTTCAGGCTCGCGGCGGACTGATCGTACTTGCCTGCTGCGCGCGCGGCGTCGGCCTGCGCAACCGATTTTCGCGCATCGGCCAGCTGCATGTCGCGCTCGGCAGCAGTTCTCGCCGGATCGACGGCGATCGCGTAGCCGCCGGCAGGATGATGCGGAAACCTCGCGCGGACCTTGACGTGAAAGGTGGAGTCCGCATCGGCAACGAGGTCGACTGTCTCCGATCCCGACGGTCGGCTCTCGCCGTCCACGTTTGCGACGACGACATCGTCTGCGGATCGAACTTCGAGGACGACGTCCACCCCACGCTGTTCGACGGTGACGTGCGCGCATTCGCCTGCGCGCAGCGCGACGTCGTACACGAACGCTTCGCCCGCCGTCAGTTGCTGAACGACGGGTTCGCCGGGCGCGAGCGGCGTTGACTGCGGTCCAGCGGCGGACGGACCCACGACTGCGAGCGCCGTCATGACGACGGTGAACGCGTGAAACCGAACCATCTTTTTCAGTGTCCCGTTATACGGAATGGATAGCTGCCAGCGAATTCTCTGGTCCCGGCGCGCGTGAGGCCGGATAACTCGACGACGTAGCCGCGGGCTGACAATTCGGCGGCGGGTACGGTGATCGTCGCTTCGGGCGATGTGCCGCGCGTCGAGAGCTCTGCGGCGCCGCGCCACACGACGTCTCCGGCCGCGGTCTTGAGCGTCGCGTCGTACGCGCGAAAGTCGGTCGATTCGAGCGGAAGCCGCAGTTGTATCCGATCGGTGCCCTGCGGCACGCGAATCGACATCGTCTCCGCGCCGCGCGTGGCGGGCGGCAGTAGAAATGCGAGGAGCCCGGCGTGCGATGCCCCGGCGGGTGACGACTTGCCCGACCGATCGATCTCATCCCTGGCGCGCGTCAGTTCCTGGTTCGCCGCGTTGCTGGCCGATCGTTCCGACGCCAGCTGCTGTTCGAGTGAGGTCTGGCGCTGCTCGAGCGCTGTGCGCGCGGATTGTCCTTCGCCGATCTGAGTCGTGAGCCGCCGGTTTTCGACGACCAGATACACGCTCGCCGCCACGGCTGCGACCGCGACGGCCGCCATCGCCCACTGCGGCGCGAGCTGCGGCCACGTGAACCAGCGTCGGCGTTCGGGTTCGGCCGCCGGGACGGGTTTGCTCTCGGCGGCGCGGCTGCGCAGGGCGTCGGCGAACGCGATCTTGCGGCGCCCGACGCTCGACGCGAGATACCGGAACCGGAACGCGTCCAGTGTGTCGCCTTTCAGCTCGCCGGCCACGTACGCGTCGACGAGGTCGTGTTCGACCGCGTTCAGCCGGTCCGCGAACTCGTCGTCCACGATGCTCAATTCGTCGAGGCGCTCTTCTTCTTCGGCGGGGCAGCGGCCGACCAGATAGCTGATGAGGAGCTGATCGGTTGGGAAGGGCGGAGCCTGCGACATCGCTTCCTTAGTTAAGAAGAACGGCGTGGAAACATTTCACGCTCTTCTGCGCAGGCGCTGACGCACGCTTCGAGACGGCTCCGGATCCGGCAGGCGCGAATGCTGAGCGCGTTCGTCGTCAACCGAAGCCTGGCGGCCAGTGCCTTCCGACGGTCGATCTTCGCGCGACGTTCGCCGGAATAGTACTCCAGGATCAGCTCGCGGTCGGCCGCGGGCAGTCCCTGCAGGCACCGGTCCAGGCATCTGAGTGCCGCTTCGTCCGTCGCCTCGTCCTCGAGCTGCGGCGGTTCGGCCGGATCGGTGACGAGCTCGCGCTCGACCTTGACGCGCCGGAGGTACTCGAGGAACACGAACTTGGCGACGATGTAGCAGTAGCGTGCAGGAGGGGCATCCGTGATCGCCCCTTCTTCTTCAAGGCGGCGTGCAACGCGGTTCAACGTGTCATCGGCCAGATCGTCCGGGGCCGCACAGCGCTTGCGGTCGAAGTAGGCCACGAGCCTCCGCCGCATCGCCAGGTACGTCTCGCCATTCGACTCCAGTTCACCGTCGAGCCAGTGCAGCAGGCGATCGAAGGCGCCGGGCCCCGGGGTCCAGCCTTTGGTCAGCGACTTTGCGATGACCGGCTCTCCCGTTTCGTCAAAGACCTGGATCTTACATCCCGTCACGGACCTTTCTTCCTCTCTCCACATCAGGTTCACAGGAACGAAGTCTGAATAAGAGTGCGCCCAAAGCTCACATCGTTTCCGTCACTGATGAGTTCGCCGACCGCGCGTGAGGTCCTGTTATGACTGCTTTATTCGCATTGATGCTGACCGGGTTCCTGCAGTCGGCATCGCCCGATCCGTTCCTGCTGCAGGCTCAGGTGCAGGGTCTGTACGACGAAATGAGCCAGGCAGCTCTGCAGTTCGGCACCGAGTCGGACATCGACGACTTCTACGGCGCGTTGTACACGTCCGACTGGTCGATGACCGACGCGAAAGGCCAGCAGCACACCTGGCCCGAAGTCAGGCAGCAGGAAGTGGCTGCGCTGTCACAGCCGAAGAGCGATGCGCTCCGTCAGGCGATTCAGAAGTTCAGCCTGGTGCCCGGCGGTGCGAGCGTCATCGTGCTCCGAACGGACGTGCGGAACATCGTCGACAACGAAGGCAAGTACGGACCGGTCGGGAAGGCGCACGTCATCGCCGAGCAGACGCTTTTCCACGACGAGTGGGTCGGCGAGGGCGAACACTGGAAGCTGAAGTCGCGGCAGCAGGAAGGGCCAACCAAGATTCTCGTCGACAAGACCGACGAGGGGTGAGCGGAGCGACGCCGCGCGCGGCGTCGCCGCTTTCTCAGAACGGGATGCGGAGGCCGATGCGAACCACGCGCGGCGGCTGTATCGCCGTCTCGATGCGCGGACCGGCGCCGGTCACCTGATCTTCTTCGACCGACGACGACTGGTTGAACATGTTGTACGCGTCGAGCGTCGCGATGAATGCGCGGCCGCCGATTCTGAACGTCTTCTGCACGCGGCCATCGACCGTCATCGTGTACGTGAAGCGTGTGCGTCCGTTCCTGAACGCCCGCACGGCTTCCGCGCCCTGATTGAGCGTGTCGAGGACGACGAGCCGCGCGAAGTGCTGGCCGTCCTGGTAGCGCGCCACGATGCCGGCGTTCCAGTCGTGATCGAACTGATACGACGCCGAGGTCTTGATCGTGTAGCCGCGCTCCGTGAAGACACGTCCCTGCGCGTGCTCGCCCGCGTTCGGATCGATGAACAGCTCGCCGAGGAGGCCCGCGTCGTTTTCGAGCGGACCGAATCCGCGGTTCGCTGACAGCGCTTCCGACCGGCCCGCCGTTCCGCCGGCGAGGAGATACAGGCGCTTCGCGTGCACCTCGCCCACGAGATCGACGCCGACGAACGTTTCCCAGTCGTTGTCCGGGTTCGTCACGAGGAAACGATCGGCGCCGTACGTGGACGGCGACCGGTTGTAGAAGATGAGGGTCTGATCGTCCTGGCTGCCGACGCGGTCGACGCCGGTGTCCGGCACGCCGATCGTCGTGTAGGTCGACGTCGGCACGCCGACGTTGACGACGCCGACGAGCGGCGATTCGTACCGGGCAATCGCCGCCATGCGGACGAAGGCGTACGGACGCGGCCGCGACTCGAACCCGAACGTCATCTCGTTGAGCGCCGGCCGCCGCAGTGCGGGATCGATCGTGGCGAAGTCGGTATTGCCAGCGCTGCCCGGTCCCATCCGCTCGACGAGCGGACCTACCGCGCCTGGTTGACTCGGGTCGCCGCCGAACCATCGATAGACCGACGCGGTTGGCGCCGTCGGATCGCCCCACGACAGATCCGAGAGCGGCAGGCGGTGTCCGTACCGCGCGAACTGGAGGAATCCGGCGATTTTCCAGAAGTCGGTGATCGCGACGTAGAGTCCGCCGCGCGGGTACCAGTCGTTCCACGCAATCGTGCCGGTCGATCCGTCGCTTGCCGCGCCGCGCACGGTTTCGAAGCGCAGGCCGACGTTGACCGAGAATCGCGGCGAGAACGTCAGCGTGTCGGCCGCGTAGGTCGCGAACGTCGTCCCGTGCCAGGACGACGGCGTGGAGGGATCCGTCCAGTCCCACAAGCGCGCCGGAATGCCGTTGACCAGTTCGCCCACCTGGCCTGCCCATGCGGCCTGCTGCGTCGTGGAGTTGCGCGTCACCTCGATGCCGCCGACGAGCCTGTGGAAGCGTCCGGTTCCCGTGGACCGATCCCCGCTCACGTGCACACCCGCCTGCAGGATGCGGTCGGTGCCGTCGCCCGCGTCCAGAAGATCGGGGACGGGTCCGTCCGTCAGCCGATCCATCGTGACGAAGGGTGACGGCGTCGCCGCCGTCGTGTCGCGGCCGCGCTGCGTGTAGCCGCCGAACACGCTGAGGTTCATCGGAAACTTTTCGAGACGACGGTTCCACGCGAGCTGCGCGCTGAACGCGAGGTCCCGCTCGCGTGCATCGGGCTGTTCGAGTGCATCGTGGTTCGCCATCGGGAACCCGGTGTGCTGAAACCACGTGGTCAGCCGCATCGTCTCGTCGGGGCGAGGCGTCGCGAGGAAGTTCGCGAAGATGGACCCGAGCGTCGAGTTGAACGCTCTCGTCCCGTCGCGCTCGAACAGCGACGACCGTGTCAGCGTCGCGCTGACGAACGTACCGACGTGATCGGTGATCGGTCCGCCGGCCGTCCCGTTGCCCGTCGCGAGGTTGTTCATCCGCTCGATCGCCGGCGGATCCATCGTTGCCGATCCGGCCGCGAATCCAGACGGAGTGCCCGCGATGTCGAGCCAGCCGACCCAGGCGCTCCACGGCCGCCGCGGCGCGAGCGACACCGCCATGCCGGGCGCACCGCGATCGATCGGGATGATGCCGGTCGCGACGTTCACCTGTTCCCACTCGTTGACGCCGGGGATGAGCAGCGGCGTTCCCGACGTCCGCGGATCCGTGATGTCGGCATCGTCGATGCGATAGAACGTTTGTGTCCACGAGCTGCCGTGCGCGCCGACCCGCGCGACCTCCCCGGTGTTCAGGCCGCCGGTATCCTGTCGATCCGAAATCACATCGGGCACCGCCGTGTCGAGCAATCCGAACACCGTGGTGCTCGACGGCAGGAAGCCGAGTGCGTCGACGGTCAGCGTGCTGCCGAGCGGCGGGCGATCCTCACTCGATTGAATCGAAGTCTGTCCGGCGGCGGCGGTTGGAATGCCGATCGCGAGGGCGAGAGCGAGATAGAATCGGGCCATGCCCGATAACGCAGCGTTCATCGATGCCATCAAAGCAGGTGAATTCGATCGCGTGAAGGCGATGGTGTCGGCCGATCCGGGTCTCGTGGAGGCCCATAGCGCGACCGGCGACAGTGCCATCCTAACCGCTGTGTACCATCGGCAGAAGGAAATTGTGAACCTGCTCGTCTCGCGCGGC
>DATBHR010000105.1:0-39946 GCA_036557365.1 Vicinamibacterales bacterium | reverse complement strand
GAGCTTGCAGAGCGCCGACAGGCCGTAACCGGCGACGGCCGCGATCTTGTGGCGGCCGGATCGATCCGCGAGCACGCCGCTCGCGAGCCTGGCCAGCGCGGTGACGCCCTGATACAGGCCGTCGACGACGCCGAACTGCAGCGGCGACAGCTGCAGGTGCACGAGCACGTAGATGGGCAGGACGCTCGCCACCATCTCCGACGAAATGTCGGTGAAGCAGCTGACGGCGCCCAGGATGAGAACGGTGCGTGAGACGCGAAGCCAGATGCTGTGCCCTGACGCGGCACGGGCTTCACGGATGGCGGCGACGTCGACGTTGTACACGGGACTGGCGTATCGAAGCAAACGACGCGCCTGCCCCGATGACGGTCTCGCGGCGGAATTTCGCAGGGTTGCGCGTGTGCCGGGACGAAATCTGTAAGCGACTGACAGTTCCGTCCGCGGCGTCTTTCAGGGCCTGGCTTCGGCGCCTTCCGTCTTCCGGAATATCTTGCCGAGCGTCCGCGAGGCCGTCTGGAGGGGACTCCACTCGCGCAGATCGTCGAAGTACGAGTAGACGACAGGCGTCACGAGCAGCGTGAGCAGCAGGCACAGCGTCTGGCCGCCGAGAATGGTGATGGCCATGGACGCCCGCGATCCGGCGCCGGCGCCCCTGCCGAGCGCAATCGGAATCATGCCGGCGATGATCGCGATGGTCGTCATCAGAATCGGGCGGAGCCGGACATGGTTCGCGGCGATGAGCGCCTCGTGCCGCTCCATGCCCTGCTCGCGGAGCGTGTTCGTGTAGTCCACCTGCAGGATCGAGTTCTTCTTCACGATGCCGAAGAGCATCATCAGGCCGATGGCGCTGTAGACGTTGATGGTCATGCCGAAGGCCATCAGCGCGATCAGCCCGGCGGGAAGGCTGAGCGGCAGCGACGTCATGATCGTCAACGGATGGACGAAGCTGTTGAACTGCGACGCGAGCACCATGTAGATGAAGATGACGGCGAGGACGAGCGCGATCGTGAAGTTGCTCGACGCCTCCGCGAGCGTCCGCGCGCTGCCGCCGAACACCGCCTGATAGCCCGGCTTGAGATTGAGCTCGTCCACCTTGACGCGCGCATTCGCGAGCACTTCGCCTAGCGGAACTCCCTGGATGTTGGCGTTGACAGAGATCTGGCGCTGACGGTTGTAACGATCGATCGACGCGGGACCGTAATCGCGCGTCAGCTGCGCGACGTCGCTCACCTTGACCGTCTTCGCAGGTCCTGCCGGGATCAGCAATCCGCTCAGCGTGTCGACGTTGCGATACGGCTCGTCGAGACGCAGCAGCACCTTGAACTGATCGTCGCCGTCCTTGAACTCCGACACCTCCTCGCCGCCGACGAGCGTGCGAAGACTGTTGGCCAGCGAATCGATGTCCACGCCGAGATCGGCCGCGCGGGCGCGATCGACGTTGATCCGAAGCTCCGGCTGCGTCGCCTCGAAGTTGGTGTCGACGTCGACGACGCCGGGAATCTCGTGGACCTTGTCCATCAACTGGACGGTGTACTGCTGCAGTTGCTCGATGTCCGGACCCTGGATCAGGATGTTGAGCCTGTTGAAGCCGCCGCCGCCCGGTCCGCCGCCGCGGCCGGTGGACGCGCCCGAAATGTCGGTGCCGCCGGAGACGCTGATGCGTGCCCCCTGGTATTTCCGAAGCATCTGCCTGGCCCGCACCATCAGCGTCTGCTGCGAAATCGTACGCTCCTCGAGCGGCGTCATCGTGATGTTGAAGCTCACCCATCCGGGGCTGACGTTCTGCATGACGCGCTGGAGCGCCGGCAGTCCGAGGACTTCCTGCTCGATCGGCTTGATGAATTCTTCCGTCCGCTGATAGCTGGTTCCCCTCGGCAGCCTCACGTTGATGCTGAACTCGCCCTGATCGTCGTCCGGGACGAGTTCCTTGCCGACGTACGGGTACAGGATGGCAGCTGACGCGACGACGGCCATGGCGAGTCCGAGCATCACCGCACGGTGGGCGAGCGACCATCGCAGCATCCGTCCGTAGACCGCATCCATGCGCGCGTACCAGCCGCTCGACTTGCTGGTCGAATGATCGGACTTCGCATCCTCTTTCCGAAGCCACATCGCGCAGAGCGCGGGCGTCAACGTGAAGGACACGAACATCGAGAGCAGGATCGCCGCTGCCGACGTCAGGCCAAAGGAATAGAAGTAGCGGCCGATCTGGCCCGTCATGAACGCGACCGGCACGAAGATCACGACGAGCGACAGCGTGGTCGCCATGACCGCCAGGCCGATCTCGGCGGTCGCTTCCGCAGCGGCTTCCTTCGGCGTCACGCCTTTCTCCTCGACGAACCGGAATATGTTCTCGAGGACGACAATCGCGTCGTCGATGACGATGCCCGTGGCGAGCGAGAGCGCGAGCATCGTCATGTTGTTGAGCGTGAAGCCGGCGAGCTTCATGAACGTGAACGTGCCGATGATCGACGCCGGAATCGCGAGGGCCGCGATGATGGTGACGCGAATGTTGCGGATGAAGAGGAAGACGACGGCCGACGCCAGCAGGCCGCCGAGGATCAGGTGCAGCTTGATGTCCTCGAACGAACGCCGGATGAACCGCGACTGGTCGTTGCCGATGCTGATCTGGATGTCGGCCGGCAGTTGCTGCTGAATGCGCTGCAGCTTGTCCTGCACGCGATCGACGACTTCGATCGTGTTGGTTCCCGATTGCTTCCGGATCTGGACGCCGATCGCCGGCGTGCCGCTGAGCCTGGTGGCGCTGCGAACTTCCTGCACGCTGTCGATCACCTGGCCGACGTCGGCGAAAGTAACCACCGAGCCATCGGCGCGGTAGGAGAGCACGATGCGCTTGAAATCGTCGACGTTTTTGATTCGTCCCATCGTGCGCAGTGCGACGTCCGCCGCGCCGTTCGTGAACTGTCCGCCCGGTATCTCGACGTTCTGCCGCTGAACGGCGTTGCGCACCTGATCGACCGTCAGGCCGTACGCGTTCAGCCGATCGGCATTGAGCATCAGCTGGATTTCGCGCTTGCGTTCGCCGTTGTAGCCGACCGAGCCGACGTCCTTGACCGTTTCGAGCTCCTGCTTGACGCGCTTTTCCGTGATCTCCGTGATTTCCTTCGGCGCGCGCGGACCGAACACCGCGAAGCCGAAGATGGGCTGCGCGTCGGGGTCCATCTTCGTGATTTGCAGCGGCCGGGTGTCGCGCGGGAACTGGTTGACGATCTGCGCGAGCTTGTCGCGGACGTCCTGCGTGGCCGATTCGATTTCGCGCTCGAGCGTGAATGTGATCGTCACGCGCGAGTTGCCTTGATCGGACGAGGCGCGGAGCTCGTCGATGCCGCTGATGGTATTGACCGCTTCCTCGATCCGTTTGGTGATCGTGGTCTCGATTTCCTCCGCGCTCGCGCCGGGAAGGTTCGCCTGGACCGACACGACGGGCGCATCGGTCTTCGGCATCAGATCGAGTCCCAGCTCTTCGTACGACACGGCGCCGAGCACGATGAGCGCGAGCGTCATCATGATCGCGAAGACCGGGCGTTTGACGCTGATGTCGGCGAGCTTCATGGACGTGCTCCGTCGCCGGCGCGGCCGGTTGGCGCCGGCGGACGGTTCAGCGCGCTGTCGTGGCCGCCTTCCTCGTCCGCAGGCTGGGCGAGGCGCACGCTGACTCCGGTCGCCAGCTGACTGAGGTTCGTCGTCGCGAGCGTCTCATGGCCCTTCAGACCGCTCGTGATCTCGACGAGCTGCGCCTTGCGCGCCCCGAGCGCGACCTGCTGCTGGCGCGCTTTGTTGTTTTCGATCACGTAGACCGTCGAGACGCCGGCGAGCGTCGAGATCGCGCCTTCCGGGGCGGCAAGGACGTCGGTGTCCAGCTTCACTTCCGCGACACCTTTCGCGAAGAAGCCCGGCTTCAGCACGCGGTCTCCGTTGTCGACCAGCGCTTCGACTGGAAAGGTTCGAGTCGCCTGATCGACGGCGGGGCTGACGTACGCGATCCTGCCGGCGAACGCGCGGTCGGGAAAGGCTTCAACCGTGAACTTGACGACCTGTCCCGCGCGGATCACGCCGGCGTGGCGCTCCTGGATCGCGGTTTTCAGTTTCAGCGGCGTGATCTGCACGATGGTGACGACCTGCGTGTTTTCGCGAATGAACTCACCTGGCTGCACGAGCCGCTCAGCCACGGCGCCGGCGACTGGCGCGCGTACGACGGCGTCCGCCAGCTTCTTCTGCGCGAGCTCGAAGGCGGCACGACGATCCTGCAGCTGCGCCTTGAGGCTGCGAACATTGTCCAGCGCGGCCTGATAGTTGGCTTCGCTCACCTTGAGCCGCGTTTCGGCGGCGTCGTAATCGACCTTCGACAGCAGTCCGCGCTGGTTCAACTGTTCGGCGCGTTTGTGCGCGTTGACGGCGTCGTCGCGGTTCGCAAGCGCCTGTTGAACAGACGCGATCTGGTTGTCCGCCGGCGGATGCTTGTCCTGGGACGGATCGATGCCGAGTTGCGCCTCGGTCTGGCGAAGCGCGCTTTCCGCGCGGTCGAGCGCAAGCTGCAGCTCGCGCGGTTCGATGCGGACGAGGACGTCGCCGGGTTTCACCTCGGTGCCGAGCTGAACCGGTACGTCGCGGATGATGCCGGCGACTTCGCTGCTGACCTTGGCTTGATCGGGAGAGAGCAGCGTTCCCTGGAGGTCCACCTCGCGCTGCACCGAAATGCGCTGCAGCGTGGTCGTCTGGACGGGTACGACGGCGTTGTTCCCGCGTCCGCGGCCTCCCGCACCGCCCTGTCCCGCCATGTTTTCGCAGCCGGCCACGAGGGCTGCGGCGACGAAAGGAAATCCTAATGAGAGGTAGCGCACGCGCTTATCCTTTTTTTATCCATTAGACGGATCGAGGCGCTGGCCGGTCGCACGGTCATTTCACCTATGCGCGGCCGCGGCTGCTTTCAGCGGATTGGAGGGCGATGGATGGCTCTGCCGCAGGCGCGCCGTGGATGTCGCGGCGCGGCTCGACGTCTGCCTGCTGACGACGGCCAGCGAGCCAGAGTCGGGTGTTCTCGATGTAGACGTAGTAAACGGGCGTGATGTAGAGCGTGAGGAGCTGCGATACGAGCAGGCCGCCGACGACCGCCAGGCCGAGCGGCCGCCGCGATTCGGCACCCGCGCCGATTCCGAGGGCGATCGGCAGCGTTCCGACGAGCGCGGCCATCGTCGTCATCGTGATCGGCCGGAAGCGGACGAGACATGCTTCGTGGATCGCTTCGCGCGGCGTTTTCCCATGCTCGCGCTGCGCTTCGACCGCGAAGTCGACCATCATGATGCCGTTCTTCTTCACGAGGCCGACGAGCATGATGACGCCGACGAACGCGTAGAGGCTCAGTTCGGTCTTGAACACGAGGAGCGTCAGCAGCGCGCCGAAGCCCGCGGACGGCAGACCGGACAGGATGGTCAGCGGATGCGTGAAGCTCTCGTACAGGATCCCCAGCACGATGTAGATGACGACGATCGCCATCAGGAGGATGAGGCCGAGGCCGCGAGCCGAGTCTTCGAACGCCTGCGCGGTGCCCTGGAACATCGTCGAGATGGTGGCGGGGACGTTTGCCGTGGCGGCCCGCCGGATTTCGTCGACCGCGTCGCCGAGCGCGACGCCCGGCCGCAGGTTGAACGAGATCGTCACCGACGGCAGCTGACCCGTGTGGCTGACGACGAGCGGGCCGGCATCGGTCTTCGTGGTTGCGACCGTGCTCAGCGGGATGAGCGCGCCGTTGCGCGAGCGCACGTAGAGCATCGACATCGCGGCCGGATCCTTCTGGAATTCCGGCGCCACCTGCAGGATGACCTGGTACTGGTTGTTCGGCGCGTAGATCTGTGAGACCTGCCGCGTCCCGTACGCGTTGTAGAGCGCCGTCTCGACCTGGTTGACCGTCAGGCCGAGCGCGGAGATCTTGTCGCGGTCCATCGCGACCATCACCTGCGGGTTCTTGATCTGCAGGTCGCTCGACACGTCTTCAATCCCCGGAATCTCGCGGATCTTCGATTCGAGAACCGGCGCGTACTTGTACAGCTCGGTCGTGTCGGTGTCCTGCAGCGTGAACTGGTACAGACTGCGCGCGCCCTGCTGTCCGCCGAGGTTGATCGGCGGCTGATTGACCATGTAGACGCGGATGCCGGGAATCTGCGCGAGCTTCGGCCGGAGCTCCGCCATGATCTGATCGACGGAGCGCGTGCGCGCCGGCCGCGATCGCAGGTCGACGTTGATGCGGCCGTTGTTCATGCCGCCGCCGCCGGGTCCGGAGCCGACGTTGTTGCTGATGCTGATGATGTCCGGGTCCTTCTGGACCATCTCGTTCACCTGCATCTGGTGACGGACCATCTCGTCGAACCCAATGCCCTGGATACCCTCGGTGCTGACGGTGAATCGCCCTTGATCCTCGCTCGGCAGGAATCCCTTCGGAACGACGGTGAACAGGTACCCGGTGCCGACGATGAGCGCGATCGAAATGGCCATCGTGACGGCGCTGAAGCGGAGGCTGAGCTGAAGCGACCAGTCGTACAGCTTCAGCCAGCTGTTGAACATCCGTTCCGTCGCGTTGTAGAACCAGCCGTGATGCTGGGCGTGCGGCGGCTTGAGGAAGCGGCTGCACAGCATCGGCGTCAGGCTGATGGACACGATGCCGGACACGAGAATCGCGACGCCGATCGTGACGGCGAACTCGTGCAGCAGGCGTCCCACGATCCCGCCCATGAACAGGACCGGGATGAACACCGCCACGAGCGAGATCGTCATCGAGATGATCGTGAATGAAATCTCCTTCGACCCGTCGTACGCCGCCCGCATCGGGCCCTTGCCCATCTCCATGTGGCGGACGATGTTCTCCAGCATGACGATCGCGTCGTCCACGACGAAGCCGACCGACAGGGTCAGCGCCATGAGCGAGAGATTGTCCAGGCTGTAGTCCAGCAGATACATCACCGCGAACGTGCCGACGATGGACGCTGGCAGCGCGAGGCTGGGGATGATCGTCGCCGAGAGGTTGCGCAGGAAGAGGAAGATGACGGCGATGACGAGGCCGATCGTCAGGAGGAGCGTGAACTTCACGTCCGCCACCGATTCGCGGATCGGAATCGATCGATCGGTGCGGATGTCGAGCGCGAGCGACGCCGGCAGTTGTTCACGGAAGGTCGGGAGCAGCGCCTTGACCGCGTCGCAGACGGCGACGACGTTGGTGCCAGGCTGCTTCTGGATGGCGAGATAGATCGTCCGCTCGCCGTTGTACCACGCGGCGTTCTTGTCGTTCTCGATACCGTCGTACACGTGCGCGACTTCGCTCAGGCGGACCGGGTTGCCGTTGCGATACGCGATGATCGTCGGTCCGTACGCGGCCGCGCGGAACAGCTGGCCGTTGGCCTGCACGACGAACGTCTTGTCCTCGCCGTAAATCGTTCCAGTCGGGAGGTTGACGTTCGCGTTCGTGATCGAGTCGGCGACTTCGTCGATGCCGATGCCATGCGCGGCGAGCTTGCGCGGATCGACGTCCACGCGCACGGCGTATTTCGCGGCGCCGAAGACGTTCACCTGCGCGACGCCGCTCACCATCGAGATGCGCTGCGCCAGCGTCGATTCGGCGTACTCGTCGATGAGCGACAGCGGCAGCGTCTGCGAGTGCAGCACGAGGAACATCACCGGCTGATCGCCGGGGTTCACTTTCTGATACGACGGCGGCGCCGGCATCTGCGGCGGCAGCTGTCGCAGCGTCTTGGCGATCATCGCCTGGACGTCCTGCGCCGCCGCGTCGATGTTCCGGCTCAGATCGAACTGCAGGACGATGTTGGTGCTGCCCTGCGCGCTCGTCGAGTTGATCGAATTCAAGCCGGCGATCGTCGCGAACTGCTTTTCGAGCGGCAGCGCGACGGCCGACGCCATCGTTTCGGGGCTTGCGCCCGGCAGGCCGGCGCCGACCTGGATGGTGGGGAAGTCCACGGTCGGCAGATCGCTGACCGGCAGCAGCCGGTACGCCATCGCGCCGAACACCATGATGCCCAGGACGATCAGCGTCGTCGTCACCGGGCGCTTGATGAACAGCTCTGAAAGGTTCATGGCGTCGCTTTCTGCGCGTCGGCCGTCTTGATGCTGACGCGGCTTCCGGGAATCAACCGGAGCTGTCCGTCCGTCACGACCGTCTCGCCGGCCTTCAGGCCTGTCTGGAGGATCGAATCGTCGCCGTGCGTGCGCACCACGGTCACCGGCCGCAGATCCACCGTCTGATCGGACTTCACGACGTAGACGTACGTGCCTTGCTGTCCGCTCTGAACGGCCGTCGTCGGGACGACGATGGCGTCCGGGTCTGTGGTGAGGGTGACGGAGACGTTGACGAACTGTCCCGGCCAGAGTCGGCGGTCGCTGTTCGCAAACGTGCCTTTCACCTTGATGGTGCCGGTCGTGTTGTCGACCATGTTGTCGATGAAATCGATTTCGCCGACGGACGGCGAGCCATCCTCATTCGGTGCATGCGCGAGCACCTTGATGGTTCGCTGCGCCATGTAGTGCTTGAACTGCGGCAGCATCGCTTCTGGAACGGCGAACGACACGTAGACGGGTTGGATGCGGTTGATCGTCACGATCGGGATCGTGTCGTTCGCGCGGACCAGGTTGCCGCGGTGGACCTGCAGCAGGCCGGTCCGGCCGCTGATCGGCGCGTTGATGGTGGCGTAATCGAGCTGGACCTTGGCGCTGTCGACAGCCGCGCGATCGGCGACGACCGTGGCGTCGAGCGCCGCGGCCTGCGTCCTGAACTGATCGACCTGCTCACGGGTCGCGATGCCGCGCTTCAGCAAATCCTCGTAGCGCACGAGCGACGCGCGCGCGTTCTGCGCCTGCGCCTCGTCGCGCTGCAGGTTGGCCTGCGCCTGGAGCAGCGCCGCTTCGAGCGGACGCTTGTCGAGCGTGAACAGCACCTGTCCCTGCTGAACGTCGTCCCCTTCCTTGAAGTTGACGGACGTCAGTTCGCCGGTGATTTGCGCGTGGACCGCGACCGTGGAGGCGGCGATGACGGTGCCGATTCCCTGCACGTCCAGCGGAACCGGCTTCTGTTCAACCTGCGCGGCCGTAATCGGCACCGGCGTGTTTTGTCCGCCGCCGCGGCCGGTCCCCGGTCCAGGCGTCTGTTGCTGCGCCTGGCCCGAGCATGCGGCCGTCACCATTCCTAGGGCGGCTACTGCCGCTGGGCCCATCGAACGCCATTTCATCGCGTGAATTCCCATGAACTATTCGAATCGGAGCGCGTCGATCGGATCGAGCGCCGCCGCCTTCCGTGCGGGATAGAAACCAAAGAAGACACCGGTGATCGCGGCGAATCCAAACGCAACGACCACGGCCTGGGGCGACACCGACGTCGGCCACGACATCCACAACGTCACGCCCCGCGAGAGCGCGAAGCCCAGCGCAATTCCGATGACGCCGCCGAACAGACTCAACACGACCGCTTCGACGAGAAACTGCAGCAGCACGTCGCGTCCGCGCGCGCCGATCGCCATACGCAGGCCGATCTCGCGCGTTCGCTCGGTGACCGACACCAACATGATGTTCATGATCCCGATGCCGCCGACGAGCAGCGACACGCCGGCGATGCTGGCGAGCAGGGCGGTCATCGTCTGCGTCGCCTGGACCCGGACGCTCGCCATTTCTTCCATCGTGCGGACCATGAAGTCGTCGGGATCGCCCGGCTGAATCTTGTGGCGAAACCGGAGCAGCGACGCGACGCGATCGGCGGTGGCGCTGGTATCGGTCGCCGACGCCGCCGACACGGTGACGTTCTGGATGAACGTGATGCCGCGCATCTTCTTCATGACCGTCGTGTAAGGGACGAAAATCACGTCGTCCTGGTCGGTGCCCATTCCCGACTGGCCCTTGCTCGACATCACGCCGACCACGTTGAACGGCAGATTGTTGATGCGGATGACCTGGCCGACCGGGTTCATGTCGGTCCCGAACAACTGATCGCGCACCACGGTGCCGAGCACGGCGGTCTTCGCAGCCGTCGCGACGTCCACCGGCGTGAAGAACGCGCCGTCGATCGTCGGCCACGACCGGATGAGCGGCAGGTCGACGTCCGTTCCTTGAATCTGCGTGTTCCAGTTCTGATTGCCGGCGACGACCTGGCCGCGCGTATTCACGCCCGCGGCCTTGTATTGGACGCCCTGCACCTGCTGGATGGCGTTCGCGTCGTCTGGCGTCAGCGTGCTGGCGTTGCCCTGGCCCATCCGCACGCCGCCGGACGAGAAGTTGCCGGCGCTGACCATCACCATGTTGGTGCCGGCCGCCTGAATCTGCGATTCGATCGAGGATTGCGCGCCGGTGCCGAGCGCGACCATCGTGATCACCGCCGCGACGCCGATGATCATGCCCAGCATCGTCAGCGCCGTGCGCATCTTGTTCCGGCCGAGCGCCTTGAGCGCGATCCGGAAGATCATGATGATCGACATGGCTTAGACCGCCTCCGCCGTCGGAGGAATGTTGGCCAGCTCGTCGGCTGCGTCGCGCCGCTTGGTGACCGAGCGGTCGGCGACAACCTGGCCGTCGCGGAAGGACACAATCCGGGTCCCGTATTCCGCGATGTCCATTTCGTGCGTGATCAGCAGCACCGTGATGCCCCGCTCGAGGTTTAACCGCTGGAACAGGCCCATCACTTCGATGCTGGTTCGGGTGTCGAGGTTCCCGGTCGGTTCGTCGGCGAGCAGAATCGACGGGTCGTTGATCAATGCCCTCGCGATCGCCACGCGCTGTTGCTGTCCGCCCGACAGCTGGTTCGGGTGGTGGTCGGATCGCGCGCCCAGGCCGACTGCTTCGAGCATTTCCTTCGCGCGTTTGTGACGCTCGACGGTCTTCATCGCGCCGCCGCCGTAGAGCAGCGGCAGCTCGACGTTGTCGAGGGCGGAAGTGCGCGACAGCAGGTTGAACCCCTGGAATACGAAGCCGATCTTCTTGTTGCGGACCGCCGCGAGTTCGTCTTTCGACATCCGCGACACGTCCTGGCCGTCCAGGAAGTAGTGGCCGGACGTCGGACGATCGAGGCAGCCCGCGATGTGCATGAACGTTGACTTTCCGGATCCCGATGGTCCCGTGACCGCGAGGAACTCGCCTCGCTGCACGTCGAGATTCACACCTCGAAGCGCCTTCACCTCGACCTCACCCACGATGTAGGTCTTGACGAGGTTCTTGACCGCGATGACCGTCGGCATCTTGGCTAGCGGCCCCGCCCGCCGCCGAAACCGCCAGGACCCCGGCCGCCCGGCATGAGCGGATTGCCGCTGCCGCTGCCGTTCGTCGAACGAACCGATCCGACGCCGGTCATCGCCGTGACGACCTCCGTGCCCTGCTGGAGATCGCCGTTCAACAACTCGGTGTTCGTGCCGTCGGTGATGCCGAGCCGCACGTTGACGGGTTTCAGCTGATGCTCCACGAAGAGCCACACGCGTCCGCGCGACTCGACCGGCGGCAGGGGAGCGAACAGCGCGTCGATCGTCTCGGCGACCTGTCCGCTCGGCTTCTTTGATTTGTCGCCCGCAGTCTTCTGGTCCTTGGACGGCGTGACCTGCTTTTCGAGATCGGTCGTGTCCACGCCGCGCTCTTTCAAGCGCGCGATGAATTGCTTCTGCTCGTCGGGCGTCATCGACTTGAAACGTTCGATCATCCGCGCCTGACGATCGACTCCGCTGCCGCCGCGTCCGCCCGGTGTGCCCTGCGTGCTGGAATCGGTCGGAGCCGCGCTCGATGGCGCGCTGCCGTTCGGTGCCGCCGGCGCGGTCGACGGAGCAGCGCTGCTCGCCGCGCCTCCTCCGGACCCAGCCGCTGCGCCACCGTTGTTTCGTCCGCGTCCGCGTCCGCCCGCGAACTGCACTTCGGGCGGCACTGCCTGATTCAGCGCCGAGAACATGTCAGGCGTGGGCCTGAACCGCAGCGCCGTATTCGGAACACGGAGGATGTCGGACTTCCGGTTGATCTCGATCTTCACGTTCGCCGTCATGCCCGGCTTGAGCTTCAGCTCGGTGTTGGGCACGTCGATGACAGTGCCGTACGTCGTGACGTTCTGGACGACCACGGGCTGCAGACGAATCTGGCTGACGGTGCCGTGGAAATCCTCGGTCGGATAGGCGTCCACGCGGAACGAAACGTTCTGTCCCGGACGGATTCGCCCGACGTCGGCCTCGTCGATGTTCGCGTTCACCTGCATCTTGGTGAGATCCGCGGCGATGATGAACAGCGTCGGCGCCTGCATGCTCGCTGCGACTGTCTGCCCGACGTCCACGCTGCGCTGCGTGACGATGCCGTCGATGGGCGCCTCGATGATGGTGTGATCGAGGTTGACCTGGTTCTGATTGACCGTCGCTTCCGACTGCTTGACCGCCGCCTGCGCCTGGTTCACGGTCGACTGCTGCGACGCGAGGCTCGCCTGCGCCGAATCCACGGCGATTTTCGCCGCGTCGAGATCGCTCTGCGGAAGGAGCTTCCGCTGCGAGAGCTCGTTGGCGCGCGTGTACTTCTGCTGCGCGTCGGTGAGCATCACCTTTTCACGCTCGAGGTCGCTCTGGGCCTTCGTGAGGTTCGCCTGCGCCTGACCAAGGTTCGCGCGCGCCTGCTGCAGCTGCGCGTCGAAGAGCGACGGATCGAGGCGAGCGATCACCTGGCCCTTCTTGACGATGGAGTTGAAGTCGGCGCCGAGCCACGAGATGTTGCCCGAGACCTGGCTGCCGACCTGCACCGTCGTGACGGCCTGGAGGGTGCCGGTGGCACCCACCGTGTCGATGATGTCTCCCTTGGTGACGGGCGCCGTGTTGGCCTGCACCTCGGTGCCGTTGTGCGTGTAGTAGTACGCACCAGCCACTGCGCCAATCGCCACCACCAGCAAGAGAACGGTAATCGCTCGCTTCATGCGTTATCCGCCGGCTCTACTGTCCGCCGGGCCGCGTCGTCGTGTTGACCGTGTTCGCCGCGGTGTTGGCGGTGGTCGAAAGCGCGTTGCCCGCCGCGCCGCCAGCGTTGAGCAGCGTCACGTTCAGGCTGCTCAACGTCGTCTGCTGCAGCCGCTCGAGCTCGACGAGTGATTTGCGGTAGTTGAGGACCGCCTGCAGTTCGTTGATCTGCGCGGTCGCGAGATCGCGCTGCGACTGAATGACGTTGTAATTGGTCGACATGCCGACCTCGAACTTGCTCTGCTCGGCTTCGAGCTGCTTCTGCGCCAGTTCGCGCGCCGCCTGCGCCGCCTGTACGCGGTCGACGTTGCTTTTCGCCGTCACGGCGGCGTTGGTGACGTCGGTCGCCACCTGAAGTTCGATCTGTTTGGTCTGTGCGGAAATCTGGCTCAACTGCACACGCGCACGAGCGACGGACGCTTCCTGAACGCTCTGGCCGAGCGGGTACGAGAAATTGAGCTGCGCGGTCCAGCGCGGATTCGCGCCGCTGAAGAGCGACGTCAGCGCGTCGTTGTAGCCGCCGGGAAGGCTGCCGTTCGGCTGACGGTTGACGCCGGTGCCTGCGTCGGCGGCGTAGGTGTACTGCGCGCCGCCGAGGCCGACGAGGCCGTACGACCCGACGAAGTCGAGCTGCGGCTTCAGCTGATCGTTGAGGTACCGCAGCGTGACGTCGTTCTCCTCGACGGTTTTTCTGGCGATTTGCACGTCAGTCCGCTCGCTCAGCGCCCGTCGCACCGCTGCTTCGACGTCAATCGCCTCCGGCCGGAAATCGGGACGGTCGACCGGATCGAGCTGCACATTCCAGTTGGCGTCCTGCGTGCCGTTCACGATGAGACGCTTCAGCGCGAGCTCCGCCGTGTCGCGCGTCTGCGCGGCGACCGCAAGATTCTGCCGCGCCGTCGCCGACTGCGACTGCGCCTGCACGACGTCGATCGGGGCCATGGTGCCGACCTCGACGCGCGTCTGGTTGTCCTTGACGAGCTGTTCCGCGAGATCGACGGACTGCTTTGCGACGTCCACCGACTGCATCGCGAACACGTAGTCCCAATACGCGCTGCGCACGTTGGACAGCGTGTTGGTGATCGTCGAGCGGAGCTGAACGTCGGAGATGTCGCGGTTGATTCTCGTGACCGCCAGCTGCTGCCGCGTCGAGTCGATGCGGAAGTTTCGCAGCAGCGGCTGCGTGTAGGAGCCCGACCAGTTGGTGTTGTAGGTCGGGTTGAAGAGCGTGTTCAGGCTGGTCGTCGTCGTGCGGTTGTTGTTCAACGCGACCTGGAACGCGCCGCCGCCCCACGGCACCTGCTGCGCGATGCCGCCGTTGAACGTGGACGCGCCGGTGATGATCGGCACGCCGGCCACGCTCGACCCGGCGACCGACGACGAGTTCGGCGTGGTCGTGCCGGCGCCGCTGAAGACGGAGGTCAGCGACGGGTGATACACCGTCCGGATGCTCGCGACCGCGATGTCGTTGATCTGCGGGTTCAGCCGCTGCACCGCGATGTCGAGGTTGCGATCGAGCGCGAACTTCACCGCGTCCTCGAGCGTCAGCTGCACGACCGGCCGGGCCTGGCCGGGCGCCTGCGACTGTGTCTGCGTCGGCTGGGCCGTCGCGACGTTGATCGCGGCTTGTTTGATCAGTTCCTGGATGCGCGCTTCGCTCAGCTGCGCCTGCGCGCTCGCGATGCTCGACACACCCATCGCGATGAGGAATCCGCCGAGGACCGTAACTGTGTACTCACTCCGTCTCATTGCAGTCTGTCTCCAATCGCCCGGCCGAAGCCGCGGCGCTTCCTTCGTCACCGGCCGCGCTCGCGACGGTGATCCTTCTCCCACTGGTCGTGCAGCTTGTTCAATTTGACGCGCTGATCGGGCGACAGTACCTGCCGCATGTGCAGCAGCATCAGCGTGCGCATCTTGTTCATGTTGGCGCGGATGGATTCCACCTTGTCGACCTGGCGCGTGACCGACGCTTCGTCCGCGTTCGCCGCGATCATCTTCGACAGCTCTTCTTCCTGCGCGTCGAGCTGCGTCTTCTTCTCACGCAGCGTCGGAATCGTCTGCTGGAACACCGCGTCGATTTTCGAGCTCTGTTCCGTCGTCAGCGAGAGGTCGCGCTGGAACTGCGGATCGCGCCACCACGGAAAGCCGAACGATTGACCCTGCGCCACCGGGCTCAGCATCAACAGCAGCCCGGCCGCAATCGCCCACGCGCGCCATCTGGACTTCATTCGTAAACCTCTGAATATACAGTTACTTCAGGGAATACGACGAACCAGTTACCGTTATTTAATGAGGTGACAATCTTTTACGAGAAACCGACGGTTCCTTCGCAAAACACTGTGAGGCGAGCGATGACGGCGCCGACGAGGTTATCGGGTGTGGAGGCGCCTGAGGTCAGACCGATGCTGACAGGCCCGGAAGTCGGCAGCCAGTCGGATGCTTCGAGCTCTTCCTTACGTCCTACCGGGCGGTGTCGGATGACCTTGGGCGACACGAGGCAGTCCGGGTCGGAGATGTGAAAGGTGGGGCAGTGCTCCGCGCAAATGCGCGCCAGATTGGCGGTATTGCTGCTGTTGTACCCGCCGATCACGACCATCAGGTCGACGGGCTCCTGCTTCAGCAGGGCGACCACGGCATCCTGGCGATCCTGAGTGGCGCTGCAGATCGTGTCGAACGCCATGTAATGGCTGGCGATACCCTCTTCGCCGTAGCGGTCGAGCATGGCGGCCCGGAGCATCTCCCCGATCTCCATCGACTCGCTCATGAGCATCGTCGTCTGGTTCGCGAGGCCGATGCGGGCGAGATCGCGTTCCGGCTCGAAGTCCGGCGATGCTGACTTTCCGAGCGCCGCCATCACGTCGGCCGCTGGTCGCGTGCCGCGGATGAACTCACACACGATATCGGTTTGGGCACGGTCGTAGACGACGATGTAACGGCCGCCGTACTCGACGGCGTGTGAGGCCGTCGCCTGCGTCTCCTCGTGCCAGACCTTGCCGTGGATCACGGACGTGTAGCCGCCTTCCGCGTACCGGCGGACGTTTTTCCACACGTTCAGTACCGAACCGCACGTCGTGTCGATGAGCGTCGAGCCTCGGCGGTCGAGCTGCTGCAGCATGCCCACGGTGACGCCGAACGCAGGGAGAATGACCACGTCGGTTGGTCCGAGTCGATCGATGGAGCCCGGATCGTCGCTGAGGAACCGGATCCCCATCGCGCGCAGTTTGTCGTTGACGTGCGGGTTGTGAATGATTTCGCCGGTCAGATAGACGGGCCGATCCGGAAAGCGCTCGCGCGTCTGGTACGCGTAGTCGACGGCGCGATCGACGCCGTAGCAGAACCCGAATTCGCGGGCAAGGTGGATGGTGAGTCGGCCCGCGCGAAACGTGAAATCTTCCTGCTTGATTCGTTCGACGAGCGCGCTGTGATAGCTCTCCGACAGCATGCCGGCGACGGCCTGCTTGAGGTCGAGTCCTTTTCGGAAAATCAGCGATGGCATCGAGGCATACGATCAGCGCGACGAGGGCGACCCCGCGCCGCGCGTATCGTTATCGCGGGTTGCTCACGTCACGCACGTGCGGCGTCAACGCATCGTACGCCATCAGCTCGCGCGTGTGCGGGCGCTCGAGCGCCACTTCGAGATCCGACAGGAACGCGTCGTCGGCGGCGAGTTGCGCCGGCGCGTCGCCGCGCTTCGCGATGGGTGTCAGCGGATGGACCGTCGTCTGCCGTGCCAGCATATGCGCGGCGGCGCGGGCGTGCGTTTCGTACTGGTAACCGGCGCCGACCGCCACGCCGACGAACAAACCCGCCGCCACTGCGGCCGCGACCCATCGCGGTACTCCGTGAGACGGGGAACCGCTCATCGTCCGGCGCACGAGCCGCGTGGGAAAGCTGATCACGCGCGCGGGCCGGCCCACCTGTTCGAGGCGTCGCGCGATCTGCTGCTGCTGAAGGCGAAGTCGATCCGGCGTAAACAGCGCGTCGGCTTCAGCGATGCCACCTTGTCTCAAGCCGTCCATGAACGCGGCGAGTTCGGCATAACGGGCCGCGCACGCGCTGCAGTCGGCCAGATGCTCGGCCGACGGCGGATCGACGAGATCGCCGCTGTGTTCGGCCAGATAGCAATCGAACAACTTCTCCTCTGCGAGGTGCGGACGATGAGTCACGAGCTGCCTCCCAAGAGACCGCGAAGCTTGCGCGCTGCCCGAAACAGATGGACGCGCACCGTGGATTCGTTGAGGCCGGTCACCGCGCTGATTTCCTTCGGCGTGTATTCACCGTACTGGCTCAGCATGAAGACCGTCCGCTGTCGACCGTCCAGCCGGTCGATGGCAGCCGCGATTCGCGCGCGCCGCTCGCGTCCCAGGAGCCGCTGCTCCGGATTGTCGGGCGGACCGGCCGCCGAAAGCCGCGCCTCATCAGCCGCCGATACTTCGCCGACGAACCACCGGTCGCGACGACTGCGCGCCTTGCGCCGATCCAGGCAGCTGTTGACCAGGACCCGCGTGAACCAGACCTCGAAGGGCCATGCTTCGCGATACGAACCGATGTGGGTAAAAACTTTGACGAACGCATCCTGCACCGCTTCGTCGGCTTCGGACGTGTCGCGAAGGTACTGATAGGCGATGCGCGTCGCACGACGCTGATGAAGGGCGACCAGTTCTCCGAAGCGGTCGCGCGCCTCGTCCATTTCGCCGCGCTCGACCAGCGCGCGGATCTCGATTGCGATCCGCGTATCCTTACTTGGTGGCGTGACCGGAGCGGTAGCGCCCGTCGCTCGCCTCGCACGATCCGACTCGGCTGTGACGCTCGAGTCCGGATCTGCGTCCCGGATTGTGTGCTGGTCTGCACTCATAGGGCATTACGTCCTGGTCGGACCGCCGTTTACAGTTTACCAAACGTGTCACAACTTCATCTCACGCGGTTGACTCCGGTGATCCGGGTGAGTACGATGGGCAGATTCTCGTATGTTACTGGACCAGCATATTTTAGGAGCCGTTGATGAGCACCGAGGTTGAGCGCGGTCGAGGCCTCGAGCGCGAAGGAATTTCGAGTGATCGCATCAGATGGAATCTGCCGACCGCGACGTTGTACGAAGAGGTCGTCCGCCGCGGCGAAGGCGTGATCGCAACCGAGGGACCGCTCGCCTGTCGAACCGGGCAGTACACCGGCCGCTCCCCGAACGACAAGTTCATCGTACGGGAACCGTCCAGCGAAGCGACGATCGCCTGGGGCAAGGTGAACCGAGCGATGTCGGCGGCGCACTTCGACGCGCTTTATCGCGACTTCACGGCGTCGATGTCCGGCAAGGAATTGTTCGTGCTCGACTGCCTTGCGGGCGCCGACCCGACGTACCGGCTGCCGGTGCGAATCGTCAACGAGCTGGCCTGGCACAATCTCTTCTGCCGGAATCTGTTCATCGACGACGCCGAAGCAGAGGCTGCGGCGAACCCGCAGTTCACCGTCATCGACAGCCCCAGCTTCAAGGCGGATCCCTCCCGCCACGGCACCAACTCCGAGGCGGTGATCGCGGTCAATTACGCAAAAAAAGTCGTCCTCATCGGCGGAACGAGCTATGCCGGCGAGATGAAGAAATCGATCTTCAGCGTCCTGAACTACATCCTCCCGCTGCGCGGCGTGCTGCCGATGCATTGCTCGGCGAATATCGGCCGCAACGGAGAGAGCGCGCTGTTTTTCGGGTTGTCCGGCACCGGAAAGACAACGTTGTCGAGCGATCCCGATCGCATGCTCATCGGAGACGATGAACATGGCTGGAGCGACCGCGGCGTCTTCAACTTCGAGGGCGGATGCTACGCGAAGACGATCCGACTTTCGGCGGAGGCTGAACCGCAGATTTATGCGACCACCCGGCGTTTCGGGACGGTCCTCGAGAACGTCGTCGTCGACCCCGTGACGCGAACGTTGAATCTGGACGACGATCGGTGGACGGAGAACACGCGCGCGGCGTATCCGATCTCGTTCATCGAGAACGCGGCGCCGGCAGGACAGGGTGGCCACCCGCGGCACATCATCATGCTGACGGCGGACGCGTTCGGCGTCCTGCCGCCGATCTCGCGCCTGACGCCTGAAGGCGCGATGTTCCACTTCCTCTCGGGTTATACGGCGAAGGTTGCAGGGACCGAGAAGGGCGTCACGGAGCCGAAGGCGACGTTCAGCACCTGTTTTGGCGCGCCGTTCCTTCCGCTGCCGCCGAGCACTTACGCGCGGATGCTCGGCGAGCGGATCGCGCAGCACGGCTCGCGCGTGTGGCTGATCAACACCGGTTGGAGCGGCGGCCCGTACGGTGTCGGCAAGCGGATGAAGATCGGCTACACTCGGGCGATGGTTCGCGCTGCGCTCGCCGGTCAGCTGGACGGCGTCGCGTACGCGAAAGATCCGGTCTTCAACCTCGATGTCCCGATGACCTGTCCGGAAGTGCCGGCCGCGGTGCTCAACCCGCGCAGCACGTGGACCGACGCCGCGGCCTACGACGCGCAGGCACTCAAGCTCGCGCGCATGTTCCGCGAGAACTTCAAGGTCTTCGAAACCGAGGTCAGCGCAGAGGTCCTGGCCGCCGGCCCTCGCGAATAGCCGCGCCGCCGGCCGGACCGCGCTCGTTCCATGCGTCTCGAACCGGTCATCGGTCTGGAGATTCACGCTCAGCTCCTGACCGAAACCAAGATCTTTTGCGGTTGCCGGACTTCATTCGGCGCCCCGCCCAACACGCACGTCTGTCCGGTTTGTCTCGGACTGCCCGGAGCGCTGCCGGTACTGAATCGCGCGGCCGTAGACACCGCCATCCGCGCGGCGCTGTCGCTCGGCTGCACGGTGCACCCCACGTCGATCTTCGCCCGCAAGAACTACTTCTACCCGGATCTGCCGAAGGGCTATCAGATCTCACAGTACGAGCAGCCGCTCGCGACCGGAGGTCTGATCGCCGCGCGCAGCGACTACTGGACGCCTGACTACGACATTCGGATCAAACGGGTGCACCTGGAAGAGGACGCCGGCAAGCTCCTTCACGAAGGCGTCGGATCGTCCGATCGCTACAGCTACGTCGATCTGAATCGCGCCGGGACGCCGCTCATCGAAATTGTGAGCGAGCCCGATTTCCGGACCGCGAGGGACGCGGCGGCGTTCTTCAGTCATCTCCGCGAGCTGCTCGTCGCCATCGGCGCCAACGATGGAAACATGGAAGAGGGCAGCCTCCGGTGCGATGCGAACGTCTCGGTGAGACCCGTCGGAACCGAGACGCTCGGAACGAAGGCGGAGATCAAAAACCTCAATTCGTTCCGGTTCATGGAGAAGGCGATCGACTACGAGGTTGCGCGGCAGCGCGAGCTGCTCGAGGACGGCGGGCGCGTCGTTCAGGAGACGCGGCTCTGGGACTCGACGGCGGGCCGAACGGTCTCGATGCGGAGTAAAGAGGAGGCGCACGACTACAGGTACTTTCCGGAACCCGATTTGCCGCCGCTCGTGGTCACGGCCGATCGAGTGGAATCGATTCGGAAAGCTCTGCCGGAATCGCCAACGGCGTGGCGGCGTCGACTTGTCGCCGAATATGCGCTGACGGAGGCTGACGCGTCGGCGCTGACCTCTCACGCTGCAGTCGGCCGATATTTCGAGGCCGCCGTGCTCGCCGGGGCGTCACCGCGAGCCGCAGCGAAGTTCGTCATGGGGCCGGTCCGTTCGAAGATGAACGACACCGCGACTGAGGACGTGACGGTCATCGCGGAGCGCGTAGCTCCGTCGGCACTGGCTGAGCTCTTGAGCTTGATCGACTCGGGGGCCATCAGCCATTCGATCGGCAAGGACGTGTTCGACAGGATGATGGCGACCGGCGCCTCGGCGAAGTCGATCGTGGACGCCGAAGGCCTGACACAGATCGACGACGAGTCGAGCCTGACCCGTGCGATCGGGGACGTTCTGGCGCTGAACGCAGACGCGGTCGCTCAGTTCAACGGCGGCAAGGCCAACGCGTTCGGGTTCCTGGTGGGTCAGGTCATGAAGGCCACGGCGGGGAAGGCGAACCCGAAGCGCGTCAACGAGCTTTTGAAGAAAGCCCTTGGAACCGCGTAGTGGACGCTCGAAGCCGTGTTATACTTCTCTTACTCCAACTGACAGTCAGCCCGTGGGTGCACAGGCAGCGTGATTGAAAGCGTCAAGCTTTCCAAGCTTTATAAACGCGGTGTGTACGCGCTCCGCGATCTCTCCCTCACCATCGACAAAGGCGAATTCCTGTTTCTGACCGGCCCGAGCGGGGCGGGCAAGTCGACGTTTCTGCGACTGCTGCTGCGCGAGGATCTGCCAAGCGAGGGCGACCTGCGCGTCATGGGTCGAGACCTCCGGAGTCTCAAGTCGTCGCAGATTCAGGCCTATCGCCGGACCGTGGGCTTCGTGTTCCAGGACTTCCGGCTGATTCCGCGACTGAGCGTGTTTCAGAACGTCGCCTTCGTCATGCGCGTGCTCGGATTGCCGCTCGCCACGCAGCAGCGCAAGACGTTCCAGGTCCTGAAATGGGTCGGCCTCCAGCACCGGATGAATGCGCTTCCGGAAGAGCTGTCGGGCGGCGAGCAGCAGCGCGTCGCGATCGCGCGCGCGCTCGTCAACGATCCGCAGTTGGTCCTCGCCGACGAGCCAACAGGAAACCTCGATCCGGACTTGTCCCTCGAGATCATGAACCTGTTCCGCGAAATCAACGCCCGCGGCACGACGGTCGTCGTCGCGACGCACGACCGCGAGTTGATCCGCCGTGTCGGGCGACGCACGGTGTCGCTCGATCGCGGCCGGATCGCCGAGCTCGCCTGATGCCGGCCTTCCGCTACGCGTTCGACGAAGCGCTGCGAAGCCTCTGGCGGGGTCGGCAGTCAGGTTTGCTGTCGACGGCGACGATCGCGCTTGCGCTCTTCGTGCTCGGCGCGTTCCTCATCCTGACATCGAATCTGGAGCGCCTTGGCAACGAGTGGAGCAGCACGGCGGAGATGTCGGTGTACTTGAAAGACGATGCGACACCGACTGATCGTGCGGCGGTCGAACAGCTGCTCGCACCAGGTACGCTCGTGGCAGCGAACCAGTTCGTCTCGAAAGCCGACGCGCTCGCACGGTTCAAGCAGACGTTCGCAGATCTTGCTGCCAGCGTCGACAGCCTTGGCGAAAACCCGCTGCCTGCTTCCTACGAAGTTCGCCTTCGCACCGATTCGCCGGGCACGTCAGCCGCGCTGGATGACCTGGCCGCGCGGCTGCGGCTGACGAGCGGCGTCGCGGACGTCCGCTACGATCGTCAATGGCTGTCGCGCGTCATGTCGGGCATTGCCGTCGTCCGCGGCGCCGGCCTCATTCTCGGCATTGTGCTGACGCTCGCCGCAGCGCTCACGGTTGCCAACGTCGTCCGTCTCGCGCTCTACGCCCGGCGCGACGAGCTCGAGATCATGCATCTCGTCGGCGCGCCGCAGATGTTCGTCCAGGGCCCGTTCGTGATGGAAGGTGTGCTTCAGGGCGGCTTCGGCGCGCTGGTCGCGCTGCTGGCACTCGCGTTCGTGTTCTTCGCGATCCGCGGACGCTATCTGGTGCCGCTGGCTGCAGCCGTCAACCTGTCGTCCGTTCACTTCCTGCCGGTCGGCATTTGCTTTTTGCTGGTCGTCGGGGGCATGGCCGTGGGCTGTCTGGGCGGACTGGTTGCGGCCCGGTTTACACAATCTTGACACCCGTTTTCACGCGGCACTACACTGGGATCGTTCTGACCGATAACTCAATTCGAGGATCTGCATGCCACGCTTCGTGACCACATCGAGGCCGATCAGCGCGCAGCACCCAATCGCCGAGTTTTACCGGGAAGAATTCGCCAAACACCGTCGCTGTCTCGAGCGCCAGCGACCGTACTACTCCGAGAGCGCTATCACCGATGTCGAAGCCGCTCTCGCCCGCATCATGAGCCAGCTCGAACAACTCTCGACGCAAGACAACGCCGCGCAACTCGTCAGCTCACTCCTCAAGCAATTCGACGTCGTGACCGGCCTTTCGGCCTGGTCGGATCCCAAGCGTTCACACTGACCCGGTCTCTCGCAGATCTCCGACAGGACTCGCTCGCGATCATCGCGGCCGGAGTGCGCGCCGCTGACGCTGGTGCGCTGACTACGCGGGCCCTCGCCAGGGTTCGCCACACCGAGCGGGCGCCGACGCCAGGATCAGGCGCGGCACGGCCACGAACGCACGTGATCGCGGTCGGTAAAGCTTCAACCGCGATGGCGCAGGCCGCGGTGACACAGCTCGGCGGCGAGCTCGTCGACGGGCTCGTCATCGGACCTGCAGCGTCGCAGCTCGATTCCCGTCTGCGGCAGATCGTGAGCGGGCATCCAATCCCGACCACAGCGAGCGAGGAGGCTGGTCGCGCGGCGCTTGCGCTCGCCCAGTCGCTGCCGGCGGACGACGAGCTCCTGATTCTTCTGTCGGGCGGGTCGTCGGCGTTGATGGCCGTTCCCGCGGAAGGCTTGACGCTCGACGACAAGCAGAAGACGACATCTGCGCTGCTGCGAGCGGGCGCCGACATCCACGCGCTCAACACGGTACGGAAGCACCTTTCGGCGATCAAAGGCGGACAACTTGCCGCCGCCACACGCGCGACGGTGACGCTGCTCGCGGTTTCAGACGTCGTCGGCGACGATCTCGGCGTGATTGGATCCGGGCCGGCGGTCGCCGACGGGAGTCGGTTCGCGGACGCCCTGGAAATTCTGCGGCGTTACGGCGGCGAGAGGATGTTTCCGCAGCGCGTCGTTCAGCGGTTGACGAAAGGCGCTGCCGGCGACGTTCCCGAGACGCCCAAGCCGGGCGACCCGCGCCTTGCGCGCACCCACGCCGAGGTGATCGGATCGCGCCGCGACGCGATGGACGGCGCCACGACGGAAGCGTCTTCCCGCGGCTATCGCGTGATTCGAATCGACGATGCGATCGTTGGCGAAGCGCGGCGGGTCGCCGCGTCGCACCTTCGCGCGGTCCTCGCGCTCGCCCGCGGACTCGGCCGGCCGCTGTGCGTCGTGTCGAGCGGCGAGACGACGGTTCACGTCACAGGATCCGGGCGCGGCGGCCGCAACCAGGAGTTCGTGCTTGCCGCTGCCGAACTGCTCAATCAGACGGGTTCGTCCATCGCCATTGCGTCGGCCGGCACGGACGGCGTCGACGGGCCGACCGACGCGGCAGGCGCCTACGCAGACGCTACGACGATCGACCGTGCCCTCGCGATCGGGATGCGTCCCGATCAGTATCTCAACGAGAACAATTCATATCCATTTTTCGAAGCACTTGGAGACCTCATCCACACCGGTCCGACCCGAACGAATGTGGGCGACCTGCAGGTGCTTCTGCTAGCCTAGAGCCGTTCTCACGCAATGCGGTCGGCCAGGCTGCGTTTTCCCACAGACTGTACCTATGTTTTCACGCGACCAGGTGCTCGCGCTCATGCGCGACCGTGTCCACCATCCGGCGGGCATCCGCGAGCTTCTTCAAATTCTTAAAGTTCCGCGCGATGAACGCACGACGTTCAAGCGCCACGTCAAGTCCCTCGTTTCATCCGGCGATCTCATTCAGATTCGAGGGCATCGATTCGGCCTGCCCGAAAAGATGGACCTCTACGTCGGCCGGCTGCAGACGCACCCGGCCGGCTACGGCTTCGTCACGCCCGACAGACCGCTCGAGTCGGGCGGCGACATCTATATCGCGGGACCTCACCTCAACGAAGCCATGCACGGCGACCGCGTCGTCGTCCGCATCGAACGCCTGAAGGAGGGTGGACGGGCGGAAGGACGGGTCATCAGGATTCTCGAGCGCGCCAATCAATCGATTATCGGCCGCTACGATCGCGGCGACGGTGGCATGGGCTACGTCGTCCCGTTCGATCGCCGCGTCCTGATGGACATCTTCATTCCGCCAGGCCAGGAAGGCGGAGCCGACGCCGGCGAAATGGTCGTCGTCGAGCTGACGCGCTGGCCGACACAGACTCGCGGCGCCGTCGGCAGAGTGTCGGATGTCCTCGGCGACATCGACGCGCCCGGTGTCGACACCGAGATCATCATCCGAACGCACGGCATCCCGGATGCCCATTCGAGCGAGGCGATCACCGAAGCTGTGCGGCTCGGGGCGGCGGTAGCCGAGCGCGACATCCGCGGACGAACAGATTTTCGCGATGTGCCGACGGTCACCATCGATGGCGAGCACGCGCGCGACTTCGACGATGCGATCACGATCGAGCAGCTGCCGAACGGGCATTTCTGCCTCGGCGTGCACATCGCCGACGTGTCGCACTACGTGGAGGAGGGCAGCGCGCTCGACCGCGAAGCATACGAGCGCGGCACGTCCGTCTATTTCCCGGAGCGGGCGGTTCATATGTTTCCGTCCGAGCTTGCGACGGGACTGTGCAGCCTGAATCCTCAGGTCGATCGCCTCGTGCAGTCGTGCCTGATGGAGGTGAATCGCTACGGGCAGGTGGTTCGTTCAGAGTTTCACGACGGCGTCATCAACAGCAACGAGCGCATGACGTACACGGACGTCAACGCGATCCTCAGTGATCGAGATCCTGCGCTCATCGAGCAGTACCGAGAGCTCGTCCCGATGTTCGAGCAGATGCAGGAGCTCTTTCAAATCCTGAACGACGCACGACGGCGGCGGGGATCCATCGACTTCGACCTGAACGAGGCAGAGGTCGTGATGGGTGACGCCGGCCAGGTGGAGGCGATCATCGCGCTCCAGCGAAACGTCGCTCATCGGCTCATCGAGGAGTTCATGCTCCTCGCCAACGAAACGGTTGCGTCGTACCTCGAGACGCGGAACGCTCCGGCGCTGTACCGCGTTCACGAAGAGCCGGATGTCCTCAAGATCTCGAAGTTCGAGGACTTCATTTCCGGATTCGGCTACAGCCTCGGCGCGCCATTGACCGCGCTCCGTCCGCGGCACTTTCAGAAGCTCATCGAGCGCATACACGGCAAGCCCGAGGAGAAGCCCATTGCGTTCCTGATGCTGCGAACGATGCAGAAGGCGCGCTATGCGCCGCAGAATCTGGGGCACTTCGGTCTGGCGGCCGCGAGCTACACGCACTTCACGTCGCCTATCCGTCGCTATCCGGACCTCGTCGTCCACCGAGCGCTGCGCGCGGCGCGCCTGACCGAAGCCGATCCGAAAGCGGCCGCTGCCGACGAGACGCTGCAAGACTGGACGGATGAGCTGCCGGAGATGGCGCGCCACACATCAGAGATGGAGCGCCGCGCAGACGATGCCGAACGCGAGCTGCTGCAGTGGAAAAAGGTCAAGTTCATGGCCGACAAGGTCGGTGACGAGTTCGAAGGCTATGTCACCGGCGTCGCATCATTCGGACTGTTCATCGAGCTGATCGAGCACTTCGTCGAGGGACTCGTCCACGTCTCGACCATGGCGGACGACTACTATCGGTACGTCGAGAGCGCACACCTGTTGCGCGGCGAGAACACCCACAAGGTCTACCGCCTCGGCGACAAGGTCAAAGTCCAGGTCGTTCGCGTGAACATGGAACAGCGGCAGGTCGATCTCGGCCTCGTCGAAATCCTTGAGCGTGTCCGCGAAGGTGAGCGTGGACCGCGCCGAAGCCGGGGCGAGCCACGACACATGAAGCCGCGGCGCAAGCAGCGGCCAGGTCGGCGTGAGCGCCAAAGCCGCAAGCGCGGAAAGCGGTAGTACGCTGAGCCTGCGCGGATGAAGTCGATCATCGTCGGAACGGCGGGTCACATCGACCACGGCAAGAGCTCGCTCGTGCAAGCGCTCACCGGGACCGACCCCGATCGCTTGAAGGAAGAGAAGGTCCGCGGCATCACGATCGATCTCGGGTTCGCTCACGTGGACATCGAGGACACGCACTTTGCGTTCGTCGACGTGCCGGGCCACGAGCGATTCGTACGGAACATGCTCGCCGGTGTCGGCGGCATCGATCTGGCAGTGCTGGTCGTCGCCGCAGACGAATCAGTGATGCCGCAGACCCGCGAGCACTTCGACATCTGCCGCCTGTTGAAGGTGTCAGCCGGCGTTGTCGTGCTTTCCAAGTCGGATCTCGCCGAACCGGACACTCAGGAGCTGGCGACGCTCGAGATTCGCGATCTGGTGTGCGGATCGTTTCTCGAGAGCGCACCGATTGTGCCGGTGTCCGCGCGAACGGGTGAGGGGCTCGACGCGCTCCGCGCGGCGCTCGTCGAGGCGGGGCGGCAAGTGCCCGGTCGGTCGACTGAAGGCGCGACACGACTGCCGATCGACCGTGTGTTTTCGATCAAAGGCTTCGGAACCGTCGTGACGGGAACGTTGGTCTCCGGGTCAGTCGCAATCGATCGCGATCTGGTGATCGCGCCCGGGCAGCGCCCGGTGAAAGTGCGGGGACTCCAAGTGCATGGGCAGCGTGTCAGTCAGGCCGTCGCCGGACACAGATGTGCCGTGAATCTGGCTGGCCTTGAAACGCACGAAGTCGAGAGAGGCCAGACGCTGATTACGCCTGGCGCGTTCGTCGACACGCGGATCGCTGACGTCGAAGTCGAAGCGCTCGACAACGGACGGCCGCTTCGCCACGGTGCGCGCGTGCGGTTTCACCAGGGAACGGCGGAGGTCATCGGACGCGTCGGCATCATCGACGTCAGCGCCACGGAAATCGCACCGGGCGGTCGCGGGTTCGCGCGCCTGCGTCTCGAGGCGCCGATCGTGCTGTCGCGCGGCGATCGGTTCATTTTGCGCGCGTACTCGCCGCCCCGGACGATCGCCGGCGGCGTCGTACTCGACCCTGCGCCGCCGTCAGACCGGATTCGACTGGCGACCGCGCGCGAGCGTTGTCGAGCCCTCGCGATCGCTCCTCACAACGGCGCATCGGACGACGACTTCTCGGCTGCACGCGCGCTGATTGCCGACGCGGGAGCAACCGGACTGCCGGTCCCGTCGCTCGCCTCGCGCATTGGAATCGATCCCAGGAACCTCGAGAGCTACGTGAACCGTCTCGTGGCCGGCGGCGTCGCGGCGTCCGCCGACGGGGTGCTGGTTGAGCCTTCCGTTCTTGCGCACCTGAAGGCGTCAGTCGTTGCGACGTTGACGGCTCATCATCGTTCGTCGCCACTGTCGGAAGGTATTCCGCGCGAGGAACTGCGTCGGCATAGTTTTCCGCGTGGACATCAGGCCGTGTTCGATCGCGCGCTCGCGGATTTGGCGGCGTCGAATCAAGTTGCCCTGCGCGATCGTGTCGCGCTGGCCGGCCATCAGTTGTCGCTGTCGCCTGCGGAAGCGCGCGCGCGCGACGCGCTCAATCACGCGTATCGCGACGCGGGTCTGAAGCCGCCGGAGACCGCCGGAGTTGCTGCGGTGCTTGGCATCGATCCGGCTGCCACGGACCGCATGCTGAAACTGCTACAGCGTCAGAACACGCTCGTACGCGTCGGCACGCTCTGGTTTCATGAGAGCGCGCTGCATTCGCTGAAAGATGATGTCGCGGCGATGAAGGCGGCTGCGCACGGACCGCTGACGATCGACGTCGCGACCTTCAAGCAGCGGTACGGGGTCAGCCGGAAATTTGCGATTCCTTTACTCGAATATCTTGACAGGGAGCGCGTGACCCGGAGGACGGGCGATTCGAGGCTGGTGCTCTGACGGCGGGCGCCGTATCGTGCAGGTACTACTGATCTTTCATGCCTTCTTTGAAGTTCTTTATGGCGCTTCCGATTCCGCGCCCAAGGCCCGGCAACCGGTTCGCGCCGAAGATGATGACGATGATGGCCAGAATGATCAGCAGCTCTGGCAAACCGATGCGGCCCATGACAGTGCTCCTTAACGCGGCAATTGTACCACCAAACGCGGATCGGCCCGCGTGAGGAGCACTCTAGGAGCCCGCACGACCTTCGCGAACCACTTTGAGCGCGCGCCAGGCCAGACCGAATTCGAGCGTTCTGACCAGACGTCGTTCGAGCGACCGATATGGCTGCGCACCGGCGATCAGTTCAGCCATCACGCGGCGAATCCTGGCGCTGTCGCGCAGCGCCTCGAGCATGAGATCGGTGAACGCCATTCTGAAGAAGCCAGCCTTCAGCTGCGCGGCCTTCGTCAGCTCGGGCACGATGTCTTCGCGGAGACGTGAGGAGTACGCAGAAGCGGCGGCTGGCCCCTTCGCCGCGATCGCCTCGGCAGCATACGACGCTGACTGGAGTGCGAAGTAGATCCCCTCGCGGGTGATCGGATCGACAAGGCCCGCTGCGTCGCCGACGAGACACCAGCCGTTGCCCGCGACGGACTGCGTCGCGAGCGTTTGAGCGTCGAGCGTCGGAATCGGCCACGAGTATGGCTGAAGCGTCGCGGTGGGCGCGATGCGCGAGCGTTCGATCCACGCGGCGGCCCGATCGAGCAGCTGTCCGGATCGCGTGCCGTCAACTGCTTGTGCGCAGATGCCGATCGCGAGGTGATCGGCTCTCGGAAACGACCAGATGTAGCCGGACGGATTCGCCACCGTCTCCAGGACGATTTCGCGGCTGGTGACGCCGTGTGCGAAAAATCCTGTCGCAATCGAGAGCTGCTGTCGCGGCAGCATGTGCGCGACGCGACGACGAACGAGGCTGTTGGCACCGTCTGCGCCGACGAGAACGTCCGCGTGCTCGCGGCCCTTGCTTGTCCGAATCGCCGCTCCTCCGGTTCCGCTCTCGACGTGCACATCGAGGGCGCGGACGGGGCAGAGCGTCGCGCCCGCACGGACAGCCGCATCGAGCAGCGCCTGATCGAACTGACGCCGACTGGCGACGACGAGTATGTCCGGATCGAGATCGACGGTCGCGATCGACTCGCCGTCGTTGCGCGTGAAGCGCGCTCGTTCAATCGGCGTCGCAGTAAACGCCGCGTGCGTCAGCGCGCTCGATACGATCGCGAGCGCGCGCCCTGTGACGCCGCCGCCGCACGGCTTCTCGCGCGGGTGCGAGGCGTCGAAGACGGTGACGCGCACGCCTCGCCGCGCGAGCTCGTACGCAGTCCACGCGCCCGCAGGTCCGGCGCCGATGACCGCGACATGCATCGTGATACATTACCGTTGCTCGCGGCCGGACGGCCTGCAGTCCGGCGCGGCGGTCCCAATCATCAACTGAGAGTTGCGAGGCGCGATGGTCGACGTCGAGAGCGGTCTGTTCACGGTGGCTGTGTTTCAGGATGCGTCCTGGGCAACCAAGGGATTGGACGCGCTCAAAGCCGAGGGATTTCCCGCTGAGGCGCTGACGATTCTCGCGCAGGACACACCTCCGGCGGCCGCCTTGATCGATCGGACGTTCGGATCGGGAGGCGAGCGGCTCGACGTGCCGCCCGTCGGCACGGTGGTCGCGCGCGGGCGTCTCGTCGATGCGCTCCAGGGATCTTCGAAAGACCTTTCGAAGCTCGGCATCGCCGCGACGATGCGCAAGGCGGGATTTCAGCCGCACGACGGCCGCATCTTCGAGCGACTGGTGGGCAAGGGCGGCGTTCTCGTCGCGATTCGCTCCGAGCCGCGCGCCGCGGATGCGCTGGCGATCCTGCACTCGTACGGTGGCGGCAACGCCGCAATTGGCGCCTGGTCAGGACGCGTCTAGTTCCGGCCTTTCACTGAAATTCCACGTCTAACGCTCGAGGTCCGAGGCATTTCTTTTGCAGATTGCCTTCCGGGACGTCGTGCGCGAAAATGATTCTGTCAGCCAGAATTCGCTCTACATGACCGAACCAACACCCTCGGCAGGTGCGCGCACGAACACGTCGGCCGGACATCTGTCCGTTCATGTCGACAGCAACCACGCCGCCGAAGTCGAATTTTCGTTTGATCAGGAGCCGCGGCGTCTCACCGCGTCGTTCGTCGCGTCGGCGGTGTTCGACGTGGCGTTTCTCGGCCTGCTCATCTGGTTGAGCACGCTCCCGACCGCGCCCTACACGACCGCCGCGATCCTTCCCGAGACTCAGAACACGAACATCATCTGGCTCTCGGAGCCAGGTCCGGGCGGCGGCGGCGGCGGTGGCGGCAATCGGATGAAGGAGCCTCCGCGCCAGGCCGAAGCTCCTGGCAAAGACAAGATTACGGTTCCCGTTCAGAAGCCCCCGAAGCTCGAACCCCAGATGGCCAAGAACGACCCGCCGCCGCAAGTCGAGCAGCTGAACATTCCAGCCAAGAATCTCGCGTCGGCGGCGGAAACGCTGCCGGGCGCCATCGACGCTCCTCCCGGACCGCCGACGCTTTCGCAGGGTTCTGGATCCGGCGGCGGCGCGGGAACGGGCAACGGCACCGGGATCGGTCCTGGTTCGGGATCCGGACTTGGTCCGGGCAGCGGTGGCGGGACAGGCGGCGGCGTGTATCGACCCGGAAACGGCGTCACGCTTCCGAGAGTGCTTCGCGAGGTCCGGCCGAACTACACCTCCGACGCCATGCGTGCGAAAGTCCAGGGCGTCGTCACGTTGGAATGCGTCGTCCGTCCGGACGGCACCGTTGGCGATGTCCAGGTGATTCGCTCGCTCGACTCCACGTTCGGTCTCGATCAGGAAGCCATCAAGGCCGCCAAGGCCTGGCGCTTCGCGCCTGGCACCCGGATGGGCGAACCGGTCCCGGTGCTGATTTCGATCGAGCTCACGTTCACGCTGCGCTGACCGCGCATCGACACACAAAAAAAGAGGCTCGGCAGGATTTCTCCCACCGAGCCACTCAGAATTCCGCTGCCTTTCTCAGTACATTCCGCCCATGCCGCCGCCGCCCGGCATCGCCGGCGCTTCCTTCTTCTCCTCGGGAATCTCGGAGATCAGCGCCTCGGTCGTGAGCAGCAGTGACGCGATGGACGACGAGTTCTGGAGCGCGTTGCGGACGACTTTCGTCGGGTCGATGACGCCGGCCTTCACCAGGTCTTCGTAGGTGTCGGTCAGCGCGTTGAAACCCTCGGACTCCTTCATCTCGCGCACTTTCTGCACGACGATGGAGCCTTCGTGGCCGGCGTTCGTCGCGATCCAGCGCATCGGCTCTTCGATGGCGCGGGCCACGATGTTGACGCCGATCTGCTGGTCGCCACCGAGCTTCACGCTGCCGAGCGACTTCGACGCGCGGATCAGCGCGACGCCGCCGCCAGGAACGATGCCCTCTTCGACGGCCGCCTTCGTTGCGTGCATCGCGTCTTCGACGCGCGCCTTCTTCTCCTTCATCTCGGTCTCGGTTGCCGCACCGACCTTGATGACCGCGACGCCGCCCACGAGCTTCGCCAGGCGTTCCTGAAGCTTCTCGCGGTCGTAATCCGAGGTGGTGTCCTCGATCTGCGCGCGAATCTGCTTCACGCGGCCTTCGATCGACGACGAGCTGCCCGCGCCCTCGACGATCGTCGTGTTGTCCTTGTCGATCGTGACCTTCTTCGCCTTGCCGAGGTCGTCGAGCTTGATCGACTCGAGCTTGATGCCGAGGTCCTCGGTGATTGCGCGTCCGCCCGTCAGGATGGCGATGTCTTCGAGCATCGCCTTGCGGCGGTCGCCGAATCCCGGCGCCTTGACGGCCGCGGCCTGGAGCGTGCCGCGCAGCTTGTTGACGACCAGCGTCGCCAGCGCTTCACCCTCGATGTCCTCCGCGATGATGAGCAGCGGGCGGCCGAGCCGCGCGACCTGCTCGAGCACCGGCAGGAGATCTTTCATCGAGCTGATTTTCTTCTCGTGAATGAGGATGACCGGATTCTCGAGCACGCATTCCATGCGCTCGGGATCGGTCACGAAGTAGGGGGACAGATAGCCGCGGTCGAACTGCATGCCCTCGACGACGTCGAGCGAGGTTTCCATGCTCTTGGCTTCCTCGACCGTGATCACGCCGTCCTTGCCGACCTTGTCCATCGCGTCCGCGATGATCTTCCCGATCGTCTCGTCGTTGTTCGCCGAGATCGTTCCGACCTGCGCCACCATGTTGCCGCTGACCGGCTTCGACATCTTCTTCAGTTCGACGGTGACCGCTTCGACGGCCTTCTCGATCCCGCGCTTGATGTCCATCGGGTTCGCGCCGGCGACAACGTTCTTCGCGCCTTCGCGGTAGATCGCCTGCGCGAGGACCGTCGCGGTCGTCGTGCCGTCGCCCGCCGTGTCGGACGTCTTGCTGGCGACTTCGCGGACCATCTGTGCGCCCATGTTCTCGAGCGGGTCCTTGAGGTCGATTTCCTTTGCGACCGTCACGCCGTCCTTGGTGATGGTCGGCGATCCGAATTTCTTGTCGAGGACGACGTTGCGTCCCTTGGGGCCGAGCGTCACCTTCACCGCGTCGGCCAGCTGGTTGACGCCGCGCAGCACCGCCTGGCGCGACTGCTCGCCGTACACAATCTGTTTTGCCATCTCGTTGTTCTCCTGCAGATCTGCTTCAGAATCCGCGCTGACTACTTCTTTTTCTTGGACTCGCCGCCGCCTTCAATGACGGCCAGAACTTCGTCTTCGCGCATGATGAGGTACTCCTCACCATCGATCTTGATCTCCTGGCCGGAGTACTTCCCGAACAGGATGGTGTCGCCCGCCTTGACGTCCAGCGGAATGCGCTTGCCGTCGTCTTTCGCCTTGCCGTTGCCGGCGGCGATGACTTTGCCCTGCTGCGGCTTCTCCTTGGCGGTGTCGGGGATGATGATCCCTCCAACTTTCTGTTCGCCTTCCTCGATGCGTTGAACGATGAGTCGATCGTGAAGCGGTCTGACGTTCATGCTCTGTACTCCGTCTGTCGTGAAGAGTGCCCGGGGGAGGGCCCCCGGAGAAATGTTGATCTGTGCGTTAGCACTCGCCCAGAACGACTGCTAAATATATGCGGGTCGGCCTAGCAGTGTCAACGGCGGAGTGCTAAAGACGTGGACGGATAAGATCGGCCTAGGAAGCCCGCTTTTTGAGCTTGTACTCGCCCATTTTCCGCGTGAGGGTGTTGCGGTGGATGCCGAGTTCGCAGGCGGTCTTCGACAGGCTGCCGTCGCAGTGTCCGAGGACCTTGGCGATGAAGCGCTTCTCGAATTCGTGGACGGCGTCGTCGAACCGCACGCCCTTGTCGACCATCTCCTCGACGAGGCGCTCGAGTTTGTCCGAGATCACGAGCGTCCCTCCGGAGCGGTCACTGCAGCGAGCCTCCGGTCAGCCGACGGAATGCGTCCACGTATTTCTCGCGCGTCCTGCCGACGACGTCGTCGGGAAGTGATGGCACCGGAGGCTGTTTGTTCCATCGGATCGATTCGAGATAGTCGCGCACGAATTGTTTGTCGAAGCTCGGCTGCGGTCCGCCGGGCTTGTACTGATCCTGCGGCCAGAAGCGCGACGAATCCGGCGTCAGCATTTCATCGATCAGGATCACGCGGTCTGCGGCCGGACGTCCGTCGTCGGGCAGGATGCCGAACTCGAATTTCGTGTCGGCGACGATGATGCCGCAGGTCTCGGCATGCGCCGAGCCCTCCGCGTAGAGACGCAGCGTGAGATCGCGAACGCGCTCGAGCACCGCGTCGCCGACGATCGCCGCGGCCTCGCGTTCCGTGATGTTGATGTCGTGACCGCTCTGGGCCTTGGTCGCCGGCGTGAAGAGCGGACGCGGGAGGCGATCCGATTCCTTCAGGCCGCTCGGCAGGCTGTGTCCGCAGATGGCACCGGTCGCGACGTAGTCTTTCCAGCCGGACCCCGACACGTACCCGCGTGCGACGCACTCGATGGCGAGCGGCTCGCTTCGCGTGACCAGCATCGATCGACCGCGCAGCATCTCGGCGTCGCCGCGCGCCGCGGCAGGATAGCTCGCGGGATCGGTCGCGCGCACGTGATTGGCGACGGTGCCGCGCGTCCTGTTGAACCAGAACGCCGAAATCTGCGTGAGGACTTTGCCTTTGTCGGGGATGCCGGAGCCGAGCACGTAGTCGAACGCCGAGATTCTATCGGTGGCGACGATGAGGAGCTCGTCACCGAAGTCATAGATGTCTCGGACTTTTCCCTGTCGGTCGGGTCGGCGGCCACCAAGCGTTGTGTGAAGTACGGGCGTGGCGAGAGACAACAAAATTCCTCTGACTGGGAAGTTCTGAATCTTACAGGCTGGCCGCTTCGCCTGACAACAACAACATGTAGGGGCGGTATAGTAGAGGGCGCTCAAGTCAGATGAAATCGTACGTACGCAACGCGCTCGTCATCGCGGTCGCTGTCGGTCTCGTCGCGCTCTTCTTGCGCAACGTCGATCTGTGGCGCGTCGCGAGCGACATCGTCAAGGCTCGACCGGAGTGGCTCGTGTTGTCGGTCGCCACCACGTTTGCGAACCTCGCGATCCGATCGCTCAGATGGCGCTATCTGCTCGAACCGCTGGGTCCTACGACGTTCGGCGGTGCGTTTCGGGCGACTGCAGTCGGGTTCGCGGCGAGCAGCATCCTGCCCGCGCGCGCCGGTGAGGTCATTCGACCGTATTTCCTGGCGCGCCACGAAAAGCACTCCGATCGGATGACGGCAACCGGAGCGTTCGCGACGATTGTCCTCGAACGTCTCCTCGACGTACTCACCGTCCTCGCGCTGCTGGCCTGCTACGTCTTCATCTTCGGTCGCCACCTCGGCTCGTCGAATCCGGTGATGTTCGCCGCGTTGAAGTGGGCGGGCGCGACAGCCGGTCTCGGATCCGTCGGCGCGCTGCTGATCCTGTTCATGCTGGCGGGTAATCCTGAGCGGCTCAAGGCGACGATGGAACGGCTCGAGCGCGTGCTGCCGTCGTCGCTCGCCGGACTCATCGCGAGAATTGCGGAGAAATTCGCGCGAGGTCTCGGGTCCATCCGACGTCCCGGACAGCTCATCGTCGCGCTGGCCTGGTCCGTCCCGCTGTGGCTGTCCATCGCCGTCGGCATCTGGGCGTGCGCGATCGCGTTTCAAATCGACGTTCCCTTCACGGGGACCTTCCTGATGATCGCGTTGCTCGTCCTCGGCGTGGCTGTGCCGACGCCTGGAGCGGTCGGCGGATTTCATGCGGCATTTCGGTTCGGCGCGGTCGCGTTCTTCGGCGCCTCGGACGACGCTGCGGTCGGTGCGGCAATCGTTCTTCACCTGTTTTCCATCGGTCCCGCATTACTGCTCGGCCTGGTGTTCGCCGCGCAGGAAGGTCTGAACGTCGCTGGCATGCGACGACTGGCCGATCAGGCAGAACAGGGAAACACGGCATGAAATGTCCGTACTGTGCGCATCTCGGGGACAAGGTCGTCGATTCGCGCGAGTCGAAGGAAGGCGAGGTCATTCGCCGACGCCGCGAGTGCCTGGAATGCGGCAAGCGCTTCACGAGCTACGAGCGCATCGACGAAATCCCGTACATGGTCATCAAGAAGGACGGGACGCGCGAGCGCTTCGACCGCCAGAAGCTCGTCGCCGGCCTCTTGAAGGCGTGCGAGAAGCGGCCGGTCAGCCCATCCGCGCTCGAAGCCGTTGCCGACCGCGTCGAAGCGACGCTTCAGGAGCGGTCCGAGAAAGAAATGGCCACGGTCGAGATCGGCGAATTCGTCATGGAAGCGCTCAAGCAGCTTGATAAAGTCGCGTACGTGCGCTTCGCTTCGGTGTACCGTCATTTCCGCGACATCAACGAGTTCGCCAACGAGCTGAAGGATTTGTTGAACCCGAAAGAGTGACGGGTGCCGGCCAGCATAACGTCAATCGCGCCGCGGCAGACGGAAGCGCCGGTCGACACCGAGAGACGCCGCCGGCCGTTCCGCGACAATCCACGCCTGATCCTGATCGGGATCCTGATCCTTCTTGCAATCCTGATCGGGCTGCTCGTCCTGGCCAACGGCACGCCCGGCTTCGCGCCGGATTTCCTCAGCGAATTCGTCCTCTACGCCTTGTCGGCCGCCGATCTCACGATGCTGGCGGCGCTGGCGTTCGTCCTGGCGCGCAACATCGTCAAGCTGCTCGTCGAGCGACGGCGTGCGTTGCCGTTCGCGGGTTTCCGGGCCAAGCTCGTGATGCTGCTGCTGGGGATGACGCTGGTGCCAGCGGTGCTCGTGCTGCTCGTCGGCAGCGAGCTCATTCGCACGAGCGTCGATCGTTGGTTCAACGCACCGATGGACGAGGTGTTGTCGTCCGCGAACAAGATCGCCGCCGATTACTACGCCGAGCGCCAGAACATCGTGAGCGATCAGGCCGTGCGTATCGCGAGGACGCTCGCGACGCTCGATTTGTCGAACCGCGACGTCAAACCCGTCCGCGATCGCCTGACCCCCGACGTAACGACTCAGCGTGTGCAGATGATCGAGGTGTACCGCGCGGCGCCCCAGGCTGAAGGCGAGGCGGGCGTGGAACCGATTGTCGACGTCGCGGCGCCGAGCCTGCCCGCGGGATACAGTCGCGCGGCAGTCGATCGACTCGCCGTGCAAGCGCTTCATGCGGGAACGGTCGCTCGGTCGATCGAAACGCTCGGCGACGGTGGCGACTTGCTGCACGCGGCGGCTCCGATTACAGGCGCCAATGGCCAGCCGACCGGCGTCGTGGTTGCGACCGACTACTTGACCGGGGATCTCGCCGCGCGTTCGCGGCGTATGACGCAGGCGTTCGAGAACTACAATCAGCTGCGCGTGCTGAAGCGTCCCCTCACCGGCATCTATCTCTCGTTCTTTCTCATGACGACGCTGCTCATCCTGGTCGGCTCGACGTGGATGGGCCTCTACGTGGCGAAGCGCATCACGCGGCCGGTCCAGGCGCTGGCTGCTGCGGCGCGGGAGATCGGAGCAGGCCGTCTCGATCAGCGCATCGAGCTCGAGAGCAATGACGAATTCGGATCGCTCGTCGAAGCATTCAACGCGATGGCGAGTGAGCTGGCAACGAGTCGCCGCCGCGTGGAGCGCGGGACGATTGCCCTCGAGCGGAAGCACGTCGAAGTCGAGGGACGCCGGCGTTACATCGAGACCATCCTCGAGCGCATCTCGACCGGCGTCGTCGCGGTCGATGCGAACGGCATCCTGACCACGATCAACAGTTCAGCGGCTCGGCTCCTCAGCTTGAATCGTCAGATGGTCGGGCAGCCTGCGCAGGCGGTATTCGACCGCGTCGATCTTCAACCGTTGGCGAAGCTCGTCCTGGCAGCTGCACGCGGTCGGTCCGAGCCTGCCGCTCGCGAGTTCGCGATTCCGAGCGAAGGGCAGGACCGTCATCTCGCAGTGATGGCGACGACGCTGTCTGGCGACAACGGCGCTCCGGACGGCGTCGTGGTGGTGCTGGACGATGTGACGCCGCTGATTCGAGCGCAAAAGGTCGCGGCGTGGCGCGAAGTGGCGAGGCGCCTCGCGCACGAAATCAAGAATCCGCTGACGCCGATTCAGCTGTCGGCCGAACGGCTGCGACGCCATTTCTCGGGTGCGCCCGAGCAGGCGAGAAGCCTCGTGGACGAGTGCACGTCGACGATCGTCGGCGAGGTCGAATCGCTGAAAGGTCTCGTCGACGAGTTCTCACAGTTCGCCCGCATGCCGTCACCGCGAACGGCGCCGTCAGATCTCGCGCAGCTCGTCACCGATACCGTTGCGCTGTACGACGGCATCTTTGCGGACGTTCGCATCGAGCGCCGCCTGCAGGCGGATGTGCCGCTCGTGCGGCTCGACCCCGAGCAGATTCGGCGCGTCATCATCAACCTGATCGACAACGCAATCGAAGCCATGGAACGCCGCGGCGACATCGTCGTCGCGACGCAGCTGGACTCGTCGAACGCGATCGTCCGCGTGACGGTCGCGGACAACGGGCCTGGAATTCCTGCCGCCGAGCGCGAGAAGCTCTTTCTGCCGTACTACTCGACCAAGCGCCGCGGCAGCGGATTGGGTCTTGCGATCGTGCGCCGGATTATCGCCGAGCACGGCGGGAGCATTGACGTCGGCGACAACGTCCCGAGAGGCACGCGGTTTACGATAGAACTGCCTTGTTGAGGGTGAAGACTCGAAATGCAGGAATGCAGGAATGCAGGAATGCACCAATGCGGAATCGAGGGGCCGCACGGGGACCGTGTGCCGGAAGTGACAAGGCGCTGGGTGGTCCGGGCGCGCACGGTGCATCGCGGTCCTTTGGCATTTCTGCATTCGTGCATTCCTGCATTGTGACGAACCCGCTGTGACCCCGACGATTCTGATTGTCGACGACGAGCCTGGCGTGCGATCCGCGCTGAGCGGCGTGCTGCAGGACGAAGGTTACGTGGTCGAGGCCGTGTCGAGCGGGGAAGCGTGCCTCGAGCGGATGACGCGCGGCGGACCTGTCGATCTGATCGTCCTGGACGTGTGGTTGCCCGGGATGGACGGTCTCGCGACGCTGGCCCGGCTGCGCGAGCGGCAGGTCGATTCGCAGGTCGTGCTGATTTCCGGCCACGGCAACATCGAGTCCGCGGTCCGCGCCATCAAGATGGGCGCGTTCGACTTCGTCGAAAAGCCGCTGTCGCTCGAAAAGACCGTGCTCGTCATCCGCAACGCGCTGCACCAGCGGCGGCTGGAACAGGAGAACCGCGCGCTCCGGGCAAGAGTCGATCGCACGCAGGCGATGGTCGGCGAGAGCTACGCCATGCGGCAGTTGCGCGAGCAGGTGGCGATGGCTGCGCCGACGAATGGACGCGTGCTCATTTACGGCGAGAACGGTACGGGCAAGGAGCTCGTTGCGCGCACGATTCATCAGCTGAGCCGGCGGCGCAACCTGGCGTTCGTCGAGGTCAACTGCGCGGCGATTCCCGAGGAGCTGATCGAAAGCGAGCTGTTCGGCCACGTGCGCGGAGCGTTCACCGGCGCCGTCGCCGACCGCCGCGGAAAGTTCGAGGCAGCTGATGGCGGCACGATCTTTCTCGACGAGATCGGCGACATGAGCCTGAAGACCCAGGCCAAGGTTCTGCGCGTGCTGCAGGAACAGACCATGGAGCCGGTGGGCGGGACGGCGACGATCCGCGTCGATGCGCGAGTCCTCGCGGCGACCAACAAGGATCTGCAGACCGAGATTCGCGGCGGGCGCTTTCGCGAGGATCTGTATTTCCGGCTGAACGTCATTCCGATTTTCGT
>DATBHR010000104.1:0-23427 GCA_036557365.1 Vicinamibacterales bacterium | reverse complement strand
CTCCTGCCGCTGCCGGAAAAGTGGCACGGGCTCACCGACGTCGAGATCCGGTACCGCCAGCGCTACCTCGATCTGATCGTGAACCCGGACTCGCGCAAGGTGTTCGAGGCGCGCAGCCGGATCGTCGCGTCCATTCGCGGCTTCATGACCGCGCGCGGCTATCTCGAGGTCGAGACGCCGATGATGCAGCCGATTGCCGGCGGCGCGATCGCGCGGCCGTTCGTGACGCACCACAACGCGCTCGACATGGATCTGTATCTCCGCATCGCGCCGGAGCTGTATCTCAAGCGGCTCACCGTCGGCGGGCTCGAGAAGGTGTTCGAGATCAACCGGAACTTCAGGAACGAAGGGATGTCCACGCAGCACAACCCCGAGTTCACGATGATGGAGTTCTACGAAGCCTACGCGGACTACCAGGCGCTGATGACGATGACCGAGGCGCTCATCGATCATGTGGCGCGGGCGGCAACGGGGACGAACGTTGCCACCTTCGGCGGTCATGAGATTTCGCTGGCGCCGCCGTTCGTGCGGCTGTCGCTGCGAGAGGCGGCAGCAGAGGCGGCGTCGCGTCGCCTGAATCGCACGGTGCCGGCTTCGGATCTGCGCGCCCGCGGTAAGGCGGCCGGGTTGGCGCGAGAACTCGGGATAGCGATTGAGGACGCGTACGGCCCTGGAAAGATCGCCACGGAGTTGTTCGAACGTCTCTGCGAAGACCGGCTGATTCAGCCGACCTTCGTCTACGACTTCCCAACGGAAGTCTCGCCGCTGTCGAAGCAGAAGCCGGACGATCCGGACACGGTCGAGCGGTTCGAGTTGTACATCGGCGGATTCGAGGTGGCCAACGCCTTCAGCGAGCTGAACGATCCGGAAGAGCAGCGGCGCCGCTTCGAGGCGCAGCTCGCGAACCGCGCGCGCGGCGATCTGGAAGCGCACGCGATGGACGAAGACTACATCCGCGCGCTCCAGTACGGGCTGCCGCCGACCGGCGGCGAAGGGGTCGGCGTCGATCGGCTCGTGATGATCCTGACCAACAGCCCGTCGATCCGCGACGTCATCCTGTTCCCGCTGATGAAGAAGGAACAAGCGCGCGATGAGTGACGTGAATCGCCTGCCGGCCGACATGCGACACGCGATGGTTGAAATGCATTCGTGCGTTCGTGCATTCGTGCATTCCTGCATTTCATGAACATCCCCTTCGAACTCCACATCGCACTGCGGTACCTGCTGGCGAAGCGCAAGCAGGCGTTCATCTCGGTCATCTCGGCGATCTCGACGCTGGGCGTCGCCGTGGGCGTGATGGCCGTCGTCATCGCGCTGGCGATCATGACCGGGCTTCAGCAGGAGCTTCGCGATCGCATCCTCGGATCGAGCCCGCACATCTACGTGGTCAGCACCGACGGATTCCCCAATTACCGTGAAGAGATTGCCCGTCTTCGGAAGACGCCGCACGTCGTCGGCGCTGCGCCGGCCATCCTCGGCCGCGCGTTGATCTCCGCGCTGACGCGCACGCAGCCGGTCGAAGTGAAGGGCATCGATCCGGCGCTCGAACCCGGGGTGACCGATCTGCAGGGAGCGATGCGGACCGGGAGCCTCGATGCGCTCGATCCGCGCGACGAGAACGACTTTCCGGGCGTCCTGATCGGAAAAGATCTGGCGTCCACCCTCGGCGTCGGTGTCGGCGATTCGGTGAACCTCACGACGCCGGAAGGAATTCTCACGCCGACGGGCCGCATGCCGTACCCGAGACGCTTGCGCGTGGCGGGCACGTTCAGCCTCGGCTTGTACGAGCTCGATACGACCATGGCGTACGTGTCGATTGCGACGGCGCGACGACTGTTCGCGAAAGATCAGGTGGACGTCATCCAGCTGCGTGTCGACGACATCTGGCGCGCTCCCGAGATTGCGCGCGAGCTCGAGAAGAGCCTCGGTCCTGGTTACTCAACACAGGACTGGGCGGCGATGAATCGTTCGCTGTTCTCGGCGCTGTGGCTCGAGAAGATCGCCGTCTCGCTCGCCATCGGGCTCATCGTCATGGTCGCGGCGCTCAATATCATCGCGTCGCTCATCCTCCTCGTGATGGAGAAGAACCGCGACATCGCGATCCTGAAGACGATGGGCGCGAGCGCCAGGAGCGTGACCGTCATCTTCCTGCTGCAGGGCGTCATCATCGGCGTCGTCGGCACGATTGTCGGTGGCACGCTCGGCGTACTGGTCTCGCGCGTGATGGATCGATATCAGCTGATTCGGATGCCGGTCGACGTCTATCAGGTCTCGCACCTGCCGTTCAAAGTGCTGCCGACCGACCTGCTCCTGGTCGTGACGAGCGCCATTTTCATTTGCTTCATCGCGACGCTTTATCCGTCGCGGCAGGCCGCACGACTCGACCCGGCGCAGGCGCTCCGGTATGAGTAGCTTCCTGACCGCCCGCGGCGTCGTGAAGTCGTATACCGCCGGGGGACGGTTGCTGACCGTGCTGCGCGAGCTCGATCTGGACGTCGAGCGCGGCGAAATGGTGGCGGTCGTCGGCGCGTCGGGCGTCGGCAAAAGCACACTCCTGCATCTGCTCGGCGGTCTTGATCGACCCGACGCCGGTGAAATCGCCATCGACGGAGCGGTCGTCACTTCGATGCCCGATGCCGAGCTCGTGGCGTTCCGGAACCGGCACGTCGGGTTCGTGTTCCAGTTCCACCATCTGCTGCCCGAATTCAGCGCAGTCGAAAACGCCGAGATGCCGCTGCGCATCGCGCGGACGCCGTTCGCGGAGGCTCGGCCGCGAGCTGAGGCGCTCCTGACGCGCGTCGGCCTGAGCGAACGGCTCGACCATCGGCCCGGGATGCTGTCGGGCGGCGAGCAGCAGCGCGTCGCCGTCGCGCGGGCGCTGGTCATGCGTCCGTCGATCCTGCTGGCCGACGAGCCCACGGGCGACCTGGACGAGGCGACAGCCGAGTCACTGCATGCTCTGCTTCGCGAGACCCATCGCGATTTCGGCCTCACGTCCGTGATCGCCACCCACAACCCCCGCCTGGCCGCAGCCTGCGATCGGACCTTGCGCCTTCAGGAAGGCCGTCTTCTTCCCGCCTGACCCCTGTACGCCACTTCACGAAAACTGCGGCACGGCGATTGCGAAGTCGAGGGTGGAGCTGTGGGGCGCGAACCCTAAGGCCGATAGGGATTTATGGGGCGGAATCCGTTGGGTTTAGCACGAGCGATGCCTTATACTGTGGTCATCGATTCCGTGACCACAACACAATCGGCTTTCACGTAGGTACCCCGGATGTTCGAACGGTATACCGAAAGGGCTCGACGAGTACTCTTCTTCGCCCGCTACGAAGCCAGCCAGCTGGGCAGCATCTCCATTGAGACCGAGCACCTGCTGCTCGGACTAATTCGCGAAGGCAAAGGACTTACGAGCCGCATTTTTGCGCGCTCGCATCTGTCCCTCGAAAATATCCGGAAAGAAATCGAAGGGCGCACGGTTTTCCGGGAAAAAGTTTCCACTTCCGTCGAAATTCCTTTCAGCGCCGAGACCAAGCGCGTCCTGCAGTTCGCGGCCGAGGAGGCCGATCGACTGCTGCACAACTACATCGGCACCGAGCATCTGCTGCTCGGCATCCTGCGCGAAGAGCGATCGGTGGCGGCGTCCATCCTCATGGAAAAAGGGATGCGCCTCAGCACCGTGCGCGACGACATCGTCCAGCTGCTGAACGAGAAGAGCACGATGACGCGCGTGAAGGAGACGCCGCTCCTCGCGGAGTTCAGCCGCGATCTCACCGAGTCGGCGATGAAGAACCACCTCGACCCGCTCGTCGGGCGCGAGCACGAGGTGGAGCGCGTGCAGCAGGTGCTCTGCCGCCGCACGAAGAACAACGCCGTGCTCATCGGCGAGCCGGGCGTCGGGAAGACCGCGATCGTCGAAGGGCTCGCGCAGAAGATCGTGTACGGCGACGTGCCGCACTTTCTCGCGGACAAGCGCATTCTCGCGCTCGACATCTCGCTCATCGTCGCGGGCACGAAGTACCGCGGTCAGTTCGAAGAACGCCTCAAGGCGATCATGAAAGAACTGACCGACAACCCGAACATCATCGTGTTCATCGACGAGCTGCACACGCTCGTCGGCGCAGGATCGGCTGAAGGATCGCTGGACGCGGCGAACATCCTGAAGCCCGCGTTGAGCCGCGGCGAAATCCGCTGCATCGGCGCCACGACGCCGGCGGAGTACCGGAAGTACATCGAGAAGGATCGATCGCTCGAGCGCCGCTTCCAGGCCATCAAGGTCGATCCGCCAGGCGAGCGCGAAACGATCGAGATTCTGCTCGGCGTGAAAGATCGCTACGAGAACTTCCATCACGTCGAGTACACGCGCGAAGCGATCGAAGCGGCGGTGTACCAGTCGAACCGCTACATCACGGATCGCTTCCTGCCGGACAAGGCCATCGATCTGGTGGACGAGGCGGGCGCGCGCGCGAAGCTGCGCGAGGCCGGCTACAGCGAGGAGTTCGGCGAGATCAACCGGAGCATCCGCATCAACGTCGAGCAGATGGAAAGCGCCGCCTCGCAGAAGGACTACGAGAAGGCGCAGTTCTACCGCGACCAGGGCGACGCCGCGCGCGAGAACCTGCAGCAGCTGGTGCGCGAGAAGTTCGACGTCAAGTCCGGGACGCGCAAGGTCGTCGTCGGCAAGGCGGAGATCGACGAGGTCGTCTCGAAGTGGACCGGCGTCCCGATGGCGTCGATCAATCAGGACGAAGGCGACAAGCTCCTGCGGATGGAAACCGAGCTGCACAAGCGCGTCATCAGCCAGGAGAAAGCGATCTCGGCAATCTCCCGTGCGATCCGCCGTTCGCGCGCCGGACTGAAGAACCCGAACCGGCCCGTCGGCAGCTTCGTGTTCCTCGGACCGACCGGCGTCGGCAAGACCGAGCTGGCGCGCGCGCTGGCGAATTTCCTCTTCGGCAGCGACCACGCGCTGATCCGCTTCGACATGTCGGAGTACATGGAGAAGCACTCGGTCAGCAAGCTGATTGGATCGCCGCCCGGATACGTCGGGCACGAAGAGGGCGGTCAGCTGACGGAGAAGGTGAAGCGCAATCCGTACTCGGTGGTGCTGCTCGACGAGATCGAGAAGGCGCATCCGGACATCTTCAACATCCTGCTGCAGGTGTTCGAGGACGGCCATCTCACCGACGGTCTCGGCAACCGGGTGAACTTCAAGAACACGATCATCATCATGACCTCGAACATCGGGGCGCGCTTCATCCAGAAGAAGAGCTCGCTCGGGTTTCAGGCCGCCGACACGAGTGCTATCGAAAAGAGCGTGTCGGATATGGTCCTCGGCGAGGTCAAGCGCACGTTCAACCCGGAGTTCATCAACCGCATCGACGAGATCATCGTCTTCGAGGCGCTTTCCGATGACGACCTGCGGCGGATCATGGCGCTGCTCGTCAACCAGTTGAACGCCAACCTGGTGGACCGGAAGCTGCGCATCTCGCTGACGCCGGAAGTCGTCGACTGGATCATCGAGGTCACCTGCAAGGACCGTTCGTACGGCGCGCGTCCGCTGCGCCGTGCGATTCAGCGCTACGTCGAAGATCCGCTGTCGGAGGAGCTCATCCGGGGCCACCTGCGCGGCGGCGACATCGACGTCTATCTCGAGGCCGGCCAACTCGCCTACCGTCCGGCGGGCGAGGTGGAGGCCGGGCGTAAGCTGGCCTGAGCGCCGGCGACGAGAACGCAGACCGACTCGGGCCGTTCTCAGTCTAAAATCGTGAAAATGCGTAAGTTTTCACCCGCACTGGCTGCCGCCGCCTGGCTGGCGGCAGCCGGCGTCGCGGGCGCCCAGGACCAGCCGGCCGTCGGGCCGGCCGTCACCGTGTGCGGACAGACGGCCCAGCCGCGCGCCGAACCGCCAGCCGGCTCAGCACCGGTGGTGCTCTTCATCGCGCCCTGCTTCGAAGCGCAGGGCAACGCGTCCGTCATCGAGCCGCAGACCTACGTCTATTACATCCAACTGCAGGCCAGTCAGCCGTCGCAGGGAAAGTGGGTCCCGTACGACGACAAGGCTGAACAAACGATCGAGGGCGATTTCCGCCGCCTCTGGGCGCTGAACTTCCTCGACAACCTGTGGGTGGACGTCTCGGACTACAAGTTCACCAACGGGACGGTCGGCAAGATCGTCACCTACAACATGGAGGAACGGCAGCGCGTCAAGCTTGTCGACTACGTCGGCTCGAAGAAGATCGAGACGTCCAAGATCGACGACAAGCTGAAGGACGCCAACGCGCAGATTCGCCTCGATACCTTCATCGATCCCGGCCTCGTGCGGAAAGTCCAGGGCATCGTGCAGGACATGCTGCGCGAGAAGGGCTTCCAGTTCGCGACCGTCACGCCGGAAATTCAGGAAGTGCCCGGCGGTCCGAAGCTCGTACATCTCACGTTCCACATGGACGAGGGACCGCGCGTCGAGATTCGGAGCATCAACTTCGTCGGCAACAAGGCGATGACCGACTCGGAGCTGAAGGCGCAGCTGAAGGACACGAAGGAGAACGCCGGCTTCGGCGACTTCGCGCATCTCTGGACGTGGATTTCGTCGGCGATGGGCGACCGGACCTACAAGGAAGCGAAGTTCGACGAGGACGCCGAAAAAATCGTCGCCTACTATCGCGATCACGGCTACATCAAGGCCAACGTCGGCGTCCCGGAGCTGAAGGTCATCAACGATTCCGACGACAAGAAGACGCGCTTCATCGAGCTCAGAATTCCTGTCACGGAAGGCGAGCGTTACAAGGTCGGGACCTTCGACGTGGCGGGCAACACCGTCGTGCGCAGCGACTACCTGAAGCCGCTCTTCAAGACGCTTCCCGGCGAATACTATTCCGAGAAGAAAATCCGTAAGGGTCTCGAGAAGGCGCGCGAGGTGTACGGGCAGGGCGGCTACTTCGAGTTCACCGGATTTCCGGACTACAAGTTCCGCGACGAGCCGAATCCGAACGAACCCAAGGCGCCCGAACTCCTGGCGGCGCCCGAGCCCGCCAAGCCCGAACAGCACGACGCCGTCGTCGACGTCACGCTGCGGATGGTCGAAGGGCAGCAGTTCTTCGTGAACCGCATCGTGTTCACCGGCAACAACACGACGCACGACAACGTCATCCGGCGCGAGATGCGCCTCGTCGAGGACGGCGTCTTCAATACGGAAGCGCTGAAGTACAGCATCAAGCGGCTGAATCAGCTCGGGTACTTCAAGGCGCTCGAAGGCGGCAAGGACGTCAATGTCGAGAAGACGCCGGGCGAAACGAACAAGGTGGACGTCAAGCTGAAGCTGGAAGAGCAGAACCGCAACCAGCTCACCTTCGGCGCCGGCGTGTCGGAGTACGAGGGCATCTTCGGCCAGTTGTCGTTCCAGACGTCGAATTTCCTGGGCCGCGGCGAAAGCGTCACCGTCTCGCTGCAGTCAGGCTCGCGCGCGCAAACCTATTCGGTGGGCTTCACCGAACCGTTCATGTTCGATCGCAACATCACGATGGGCGCGCAGGTGTTCAGGACCAACGTCCGCTACGTTGGCCAGTACACGCAGCAGTCCACCGGCACGGTGTTGACGTTCGGATATCCGCTCGGGCGCGGCTTCTGGCGGATGTTCAACAACTACAGCTATCAGCGCGTGCGCGTCAGCGAAATCAACGAGCTCTACACCGACCCGACGGTGCTCCAGCGCAATCCGTTCCTCGCCGATTCGCTCCTCATCGCGCAGAACGGCGAGCGCATCGTGTCCAAGGTCACGCCGAGCATCGTGTACAACTCGGTCGATCAGCCGATCTTCCCGACGACCGGCAAGCGCTTCACCGCGTCGATGGACCTCGCCGGCCTCGGCGGCAACACGAACTTCTACAAGCCGATGGTGGAAGGCGTCTGGTACATCAAGCAGACGAACAGGCTCGTCTTCGGCATGCGCGCGCAGTGGGAATACATCCACCAGTTCACCGGCACCGGTGCGCAACTGCCAATCTTCGAGAAGCTGTTCCTCGGTGGCGAATACTCCGTGCGCGGCTTCGACATCCGCACCATCGGTCCGTCCGATCCGGTCACGCCCTACCTGATCGTTGGCGGCGACAAGAGCCTCCTCTTCAACTTCGAGGAACAATTCACCATCGCGGGCCCGGTCCGCCTGATCGCGTTCTACGACGCCGGCCAGGTGCAGCCCGGGCAGACGACCACGTCGACGCCGTTCGTCGACGTCGGCGGGTACAACATCTATCAGGTGCCAGGGAAGTCGTTCACCTGGTCGGACTTCAAGACGTCTACCGGGCTCGAGGTCCGCTTCTTCATGCCGGTGCTGAACGTCCCGTTCCGGCTGATCTTCGCCTATAACCCGCAGCGCTCCGGGGTGTACGACAGCAGCCTGCAGCCGCAGAAGGCGTTCCAGTTCAGGTTTGCCGTGGGGTCGACGTTCTAGCGGGGTGCTTGCGGCCCGACCTACCGGACTCTCTGTAATCTGTTGTAGAATCATGGGCTTCCGTAGCCCAGCGAAAGGATTTTGTGTAATGAAGGTTTCCGCGATCGCCGCGTCGCTTGCTGCTTCTCTGGTGGTGCTGAGCGCCGCCTCTGCTTTTGCTCAAGGCGCTGGACAGCCCCCGAAGCCGGCGCAGCCTGCGACGACGCCGGCGAAGCCGCCGACGATGCCGACCGGGCAGACGCCCGCGCCGACGCCGACGCCCGCATTGGCGCAGCCGCCCGCGCCGTTCCCGGCCGGTGCGAAGGTCGCCTTCATCAACCCGCAGCGCATCTTCCAGGAGTCAGCGGACGGCAAGGCCGCGTTGACCCGCGTGCAGACGCTGACGCAGAAGAAGCAGACGGAAAACGGCACCCGGCAGAAGACGCTCCAGGAAAACCAGCAGAAACTGCAGTCGAGCGGCAACGTCATGAGCGACGCGGCGCGCTCGCAGCTGGAAAAGGAAATCGAGAAGCAGCAGCTCGACCTCCAGCGATTCCAGCAGGATGCGCAGGCGGAAATCCAGGAGCTCCAGACCGAGGTCCAGAACGAGTTCGCGCGGAGGGTCCAGCCGCTGATCGACCAGATCGCCAAGGAGAAGGGACTCCAGCTGGTCTTCAACGCCAGCGACGCCGGCTTCGCGTGGGTCGATCCGGGCCTGGATCTGTCGACCGAGATCATCAAGAAGCTCGACGCCGGAAAGACCGCGACGCCGCCGAAGAACTGAGCGCCTTGGGTCCCCTGGGTCCGTTGATGCGCGGCGGGAAATGCAGCGGGGCACGAATGCACGAATGCAACTTCAGCGGCTGAGCGATAGAATCGGTCAGGCCGATTTCACCGTCTTCGCCTCCCTACATTCGTGACCGATATCCCCGTCCTCCTCGATCGCCTGTGCTATCGGTACCCGTCCGTGCTCGTTGACAGGATCACCGAGCACGAGCCCGGCCGCCGGATGGCGGCCGTCAAGAACGTCACCGTCAACGAGGAGTTCTTTCAGGGCCATTTCCCCGGCGCGCCGCTGCTGCCGGCCGTGCTGATGCTCGAGACGCTCACGCAGGTCGCTGCGGCGCTGCTCGTGGAGCGCGGGGGGCCGCGTCCGCGGGAGCGCGTCTACCTGCGCGGCGTGAACGACGCGAAGTTTCGGCGCCAGGTCGTGCCCGGCGACCGGTTGCGCCTCGAGGTCGTGCTCGGGCCGCGCCGCGGCTCGCTCGTGCGCGCGCAAGGGTCCGCATTCGTGGAAGACCAGGTCGTGGCCGAAGCCGAGCTCGTGCTCGTCCTCAAGCCCGACCGGACCTCGATCGATCCGTCGGCGATCGTCGACCCGGCCGCGCGCATCGGAGACGGCACCACGATCGGCCCTCGCGCGATGATCGGTCCTCGCGTGACGATTGGCGCCAACTGCCGCGTCGGCGCTTCCGCCATCGTCGACGGCTGGACCGAGGTTGGCGACGACACCGAAATCTACCCGTTCGCGTCGATCGGCCAGGTCCCGCAGGACTTGAAGTTCAAGGGCGAGGAGACGCGGCTCGTCATCGGCCGGCGCAACATCTTCCGCGAGTTCGTCACCATCCATCGCGGGACGCGCGGCGGCGGCGGCGTGACCACCATCGGCGATCGCAACGTCTTCATGGCGTACGTGCACATTGCGCACGACTGCCACGTCGCGAACGACACGATTTTCGGGAACATGGCGACGCTCGGCGGCCACGTGTCGGTGGACGACTTCGCCAACATCAGCGCCGGGTCCGGCGTCCATCAGTTCTGCCGCGTCGGACGCCACGCGTTCATTGGCGGTTACTCCGTCGTGACGAAGGACGCCCTTCCGTTCGCGCGCACCGTCGGCAGCCGTCCGGCCCGGATCTATGGCGTCAACACCATCGGCCTCGGGCGGCGCGGCATGGCGTCGGACGTCATCGACAAGCTGAAGCGATCGTTCCGCTACCTCCTGCAGTCGAAGCTCAACACGACGAAGGCGCTCTACCAGATCGAGCGCGATCGTTCGCTCGCGTGCGCCGAGGTGCAGTACCTCCTCGACTTCATTCGCACGTCGCAGCGCGGGGTCATCCTCCGCCGCGCGTCGCGGCGCGCGGAGGAAGTGCTCGCCGAGGAGTGATCGCCTGATGTCGAGGCTCGGCCTCATCGCGGGTAACGGACGATTTCCTTTCCTGGTTCTCGACGCAGCCCGCAGCGCCGGCCACGACGTCACCGTCATCGCGCTCAAGGAAGAAACGTTTCCCGAGCTCGCCGAAGTCGCCGCCCGTGCGCCGGTGGCGCCCGTCCACTGGATCTCGCTCGGCCAGCTGGGAAAGTGCGTCAACACGCTGAAAAGTGCCGGCGTGACGCAGGCGGTCATGGCGGGCCAGGTCAAGCACACCAAGCTGTTCGCCGACATCGTGCCCGACACCATGCTGCTCGGTGTCCTGATGCGGCTGAAGGCGAGGAACACCGACGCGCTGATTTCCGGCGTCGCCGACGTCCTCCGCGATCACGGCATCGATCTGATCAACTCGACGGCCTTTCTCGCGCCGCTGATGGCGCGCGAGGGCGTGCTGACGCGCCGGGCGCCGACAGAGACAGAGCAGGCGGACCTTGCGTTCGGACGCCGCGTCGCTGACCAGATCGCCGCGCTCGATATCGGCCAGACGATCGTCGTGAAGTCAGCGGCCGTCGTAGCCGTCGAGGCGATGGAAGGCACGGACGCCGTCATCGCGCGCGCCGGCCAGCTTGCCGGCACCGGCACCTGCGTCGTCAAGGTCGCCAAGCCGAACCAGGACATGCGCTTCGACGTGCCCGTCGTCGGCGTCTCGACCATCGAAGCGATGCGGCTCGCGGGCGCGACCGTGCTGTCGGTTGACGCCGGCAAGACGCTGATGATCGACGGCGAGTCCATCGTCCGGAAAGCGAACGAGTACGGCATCGCGATCTCAGGACGGCGTCTCGATGCCTAGCCGGCGGCGGACGCCGCAGGGGTCATGAGCGCACCCCTTCGCGTCGCCGTGATCGGCGTTGGCCATCTCGGGCGCCACCATGCCCGCCTGTTCGCAGCGATGCCGGGCGTCCAGCTGACGGCCATCGTTGACGTGAATCGCCAGCGCGCGGAAGAAATCGCCGCGGCGAACGGCACGGCGGCGGTGTTCGATTACCACGACGTCGTCGGGCGCGTGGACGCCGTCACGATCGCGGTGCCGACAGCGCTGCACGCGGAGATCGGTACGGCGTGTCTCGACGCCGGTATCGCCGCGCTCGTCGAGAAGCCGATGGCGCGAAGTCTGGCGGAGGCCGACGCGCTTCTGGCGGCATCCGCGCGCAGCGGTGCGCTGCTCGCCGTCGGCCACACCGAGCGCTTCAATCCGGCGGTCGCGGCCGCAAGACCGCTCCTGACGGATCCGCGCTTCATCGAAGTGCACCGGCTCGGCACCTTTCCGGAGCGCAGCCTCGACATCGACGTCGTGTTCGATTTGATGATTCACGATCTCGACGTCGCGCTGTCGATCGTGAAGTCCGACGTCGAGTCACTCGAAGCCGTCGGTGTGCCGGTCGTGACGCCGCGCGTCGACATCGCGAACGCGCGCATCCGGTTTGCGAACGGCTGCATCGCGAACCTGACCGCCAGCCGCATCAGCCGCGATCGCGTGCGCAAGATCCGTTTTTTCCAGCAGGCGGCCTACGTGTCGATCGACTACAGCGCGCAGAAAGTCGAAGTCTGGCGCCTCGAGGCGGGCGGCGGACCGATGCCGTCGATTCGCGGCGGCGAGCTCGACATCCCGGGCGAGGAACCGCTCAAGCGCGAGCTGGCGGATTTCGCCGACGCGGTCGCGACGCGTCGTGCGCCGGGCGTGACCGGCGCCGACGGACGACGTGCGCTCGCGCTCGCGCAGCAGATTGCAGATAAGATGGCGGCGGCCGTCTAGGCCGCGGAGCGCATGTACGACGACCTGAACGACTTTCTCGCCGACCTCGCCCGCCGCAAGCTGCTCGCGCGCATCGCGGAGCCGGTCTGTCCCGATCTCGAAATTGCCGCGGTCACCGACCGCGCGTGCAAGTCGCCTGGTGGCGGACCCGCGCTGCTGTTCGAGCAGCCGACGGGCTTCGACATGCCGGTCGCGTCGAACATCTACGGCTCGTACGAGCGCATGTGCCTCGCGCTCGGCGTGAAGACGCTCGACGATCTGGCCGCCGAGATCGACGAGCTCATGACGCCGCAGATGCCTGCCGGCGTCATGGATGCGCTCAAGATGCTGCCGATGGTCGGCCGCCTGCGCGACCTGATGCCGAAGACGGTCAAAGACGCGGCCTGCCAGGAAGTCGTCGAACGTGACGGTTCGCTCGATTCGCTGCCGATTCTGAAGTGCTGGCCCGACGACGGCGGGAGGTACATCACGTTCCCGCTCGTCTTCACGAAGGATCCCGAGACGGGGATGCGCAACATCGGCACCTACAGGATGCAGGTGTTCGATGCGCGCACGACCGGGATGCACTGGCAGCGGCACAAAGGCGGCGCTCAGCATTACCGCGTCGCGGAACGCCTGGGCAAGCGCCTCGAGGTTGCGGTGGCGCTCGGCGCCGAGCCGGTGCTGCCGTACTGCGCCACCGCGCCGATGCCGGAGGGACTCGACGAGCTGCTCCTCGCCGGTTTTCTCTCGCGCAAGCGCGTGGAGATGGTCAAGTGCGTCAGCGTCGATCTCGAAGTGCCGGCCAGTTCGCACATCGTGCTCGAAGGCTACGTCGAGCCCGGCGAGCGGCGTCGTGAAGGACCGTTCGGCGACCACACCGGACTCTACTCGCAGCCAGACGATTTTCCGGTCTTCCATCTGACGTGCCTCACGCGCCGCAAGAAGCCGACGTATTTGACGACCGTCGTCGGCGTGCCGCCGATGGAGGACTACTATCTCGGGCTCGCGAGCGAGCGGATCTTCCTCCCGATGATTCGCAAGACGCTGCCCGAGATCGCCGACATGCATTTTCCCGCCGAGGGCATCTTTCACAACCTCGTGCTCGTGTCGATCGACAAGCGCTATCCGGGGCACGCGCGAAAAATCATGAACGCGTTCTGGGGCCTCGGCCAGCTGATGTTCTCGAAGACGATCGTCGTCGTCGACAAGGATGTCGACGTGCACGACCTCAGTCAGGTCGCGTGGATCGTCGGCACGCACATGGATCCGCTTCGCGACATCCAGATGACGAAAGGTCCCGTCGACGACCTGGACGACGCGGCCGATCTGCCGGCGTACGGCGGCAAGATGGGCATCGACGCGACGAAGAAGTGGGCGTCGGAAGGCTACACGCGCTCCTGGCCGGCGAGGGTGTCGACGACCGAAGCCGTCGCGCGGCGCGTGGCCGACATCTGGACCCGCGTCCGCTAGCTCGGTTGCCAATCGTCCTCGGCGGCAAGTAAAGTCTGCCGCATGAATCGTGCGAGATTTACGACTGCCTGTCTGCTCGTCGCCGCCGGCGCGGCGGCCATCGCGCAGGCTCCGCCATCGACGACAACCGGTGCGCATACCTTCACCCAGATAGCGCCGGGCATCTACAGCGCAGTCGGCACCGCCGGCTCGAACGCCGGCTCGAACTCCGCGGTCATCGTCAACCAGGACGACGTGCTCGTCGTGGACGCGCACATGACGCCCGAAGCCGGACGCGCACTGCTTCGCGACATCAAGACGATCACCGACAAGCCGGTCCGCTTCGTCGTCGACACCCACTTCCACTACGACCACACGGACGGCAATCAGGTGTTCGCGCCGATCGCCGACATCATCGGCCACGAGTACACGCGGAAGCGCCTGGCCGGCGACATCCTGCAGCACGGGATGTTCGCCGAGCTGCTGAATACGCTGCCAAAGCAGATCGACGATCTCGCGAAGCGTGCCGCCGCGGAGCAGGACGCGACGGCGAAAGCCCGTCTGGAGGCGCAGCTTGCAGGACAGCGGGCGTTCAATCAGCAGGTTCGCGAAACGAAGCCGACGCCGCCCAACGTGACGTTGAGCGATCACATGACGCTGTTCCGCGGCGATCGCGAAATTCGTCTTCTGTATCTCGGACACGGACACACGGGCGGAGACGTCGTCGTCTACCTTCCGAAAGAGCGAGTCCTCTGCAGCGGCGATCTTCTCGTCAACCAGATCGCGAACATGGTGGACGGCTACGTCAACGAGTGGCCGGCGGCGCTCGAGAAGCTCAAGCCGCTCGACTTCGTGGACGTGATCCCCGGCCACGGAGAGCCGTTCAAGGGCAAGGAACGGATCGATTGGTTTCAAGCCTACCTGCGCGATCTCTGGACGCAGGCCACGAAGCTGCACGCCGACGGAGTCCCCGCGGCGGACGCCGCGAAGCGCGCGGACATGACGGCGCACAAGGCGCATTACGCCGGCATCACCGGGCCTGGCGTGCCTGCCGTGGCGATGACGCGCATCTACGCGGTCATGGAAGGGAAGGCGAACTAGCGGACGCGTGCGGGGCGCGCACGATCGTCTTGAATTTGGCCGCCCACGTTCGCGTCTGATCGAGATACGACGTGCCGTATCGCACGCTCGGCTCGATCTCGGTGTTCTCGAAGAACTCGTTCCACGTCGTGATGATGATCCAGTCGGCGGCCATCGCGACCGCCGTGCTCCATTGCGTGTCGTACACGCCGCCGTTCGCGCGATCCACGACCGAATGCTGACTTCGCGCTGTGAGGAGCCGATCGTCATAGCCCGGGCAGGCCGACGCCACCCAGATGCGGCGAGCTCCGCCGGCTGCGAGATTCCACGTTCGCACGCGAAGCGTTTCGGTGTGATACACGCCGATGAGATCCGCGGGTGAGAGCGATACGTTGATGTACTGATACTCGCCGTCGAGCGCCGTGATCAGCCGCGAGTGGTAGAAGTCTCCGATGACGATCGGATTGCGTCCTGTGCGGCGCACAGCGGTCAGGATATCGGCCCAGACGAATTCGTTCAGGCTCGACGCGAGATAGATGAAGATGACCGGTCGTCCGTTCACGCGCAGGTACGCCGGATGGCTTCCGTACATGTCCACCGCATCTTCGAGCCACTGCACCATGGTCGCCGGATCGACCGGCAGATTGGCGTCGTTGGTCGGGTTGACGATGTAGGTTTCGAAGTAGACACAGGCGCGGATGCCCGCGCGCGCCGCGGAGTCGAGCACGAGGCGCATCCGGCGATCGTTCTCGACATTCGTTCGTCCCTGCCACGAGACGACGAACGCGTCGATGTTGGCCGACTTCGCCTGCGTCACCTGACGATCGACGTCGCTCTGTGAATCGCTCGAGTAGAGTTGCGCCGGACGGTCGCCGAACTGCGAGCTCTGCCACCCGTCCAGCGTGTACCACGGATAGTACTCAGCCAGCACGAGCGGCGGCGCGAACGGACTGACGTTCAGTGCATCGGACGACGTCAGCCGTCCCGTGTCGCTCTTGAACTGACTGCTCGCAGCCGTGGCTTCGAAGCGATCGACGAGCTGCGGCGTTTTCGGATCGTTCGTCGAGTAGACCTCGACCGAAGTGTCGGCGCTCGTGGTCGTCGAAATCGTCCACGTGATGCTGCCGCCGGCGACGACGTCCGCCAGGATCATGTCGAACTGCGTCTCGACGCGCTGACCCGGCGAGGCGTTGGAGGTCCGCAGCGTGGACCCGGTTTCACTGGCGCCGCCCGCGCCCGCGAGGACGACGGAGGTGTAGCTGGCGAGGGTGACGCCGGTGAACGTGATGTCGGTGATTGGGGCGGTCGCGACGACATTGAGCCGCACGCGCGCCAGCGATTTCGCCGGGTCTGTCTTGAGAAACGCGGTCGAGCTCGCGGCCGTCAACAGCGCCGCCACGATGGCCGCGATCGGACCGGACGTCCTCGCCAGCGGGCCGGTCATCATCGCCATTATGGGGACGCTCTTCACGGGACTCAACGAAAGGTGTGCTAAAAAGGTCAGACCATGACGAGCCCGGTGTCCACCAACTCGTTCACTCAGCGTTTGATTGGCGCGGTCGCCCTCGACTCGACCATTTACGAGGAGGTCGAAGCCGATAAATCGGCCCTCGGCCAGGCGATGTCCGTCGTGCTCCTCTCAGGCCTTGCCGCCGGCATCGGATCGCGCGGCCTGGGAGGGACGACCGTCAGCGGCGTCGCGTTCATCACCATCGTGTCGCTGATCGCCTGGGCGGCGTGGGCGTTCGTGGTGCTCGCGGTCGGCGGCAGGCTGATGCCGGAGAAAGAGACGCGCGTCGACGCCGGCGAACTGCTGCGGACGATCGGATTCGCGTCGGCGCCCGGCCTCCTTCGCGTGCTCGGCGTCATGTCCGCGGCAACGATTCCGGTGTTCGCCGTGACGGCGATCTGGATGCTGCTCGCGATGATCGTCGCGGTCCGCCAGGCGCTCGATTTCCGGAGCACGGCGCGCGCGGTCGTCGTGTGTGCCGTGGGATGGCTGCTGGCGGTCGCCATCGCCGTCTTCCTTGGCTTGTTCTTCGGCCCGGCCGTAGCGTAAGCTCGATCGGATGCCCGTCTCCGAACGAGAGCTCACCAGCCTCGCGGCCTCGCACGACATCATCAGCATCGGCATGGCGGCCGACGAAGTGCGTCGGGGCCGTCACGGTACACGGACGACGTTCGTTCGCGTCGCTGACGTCAGCGCTGACGCCGATGCGGACGTCTCGTGGCCGTCCGGCGCCGGCGAAATTCGCATCACCGGCTCACCTGTGTCGCGCGCGGCGGCGATCGAGCGCGTTCGCCGAGTCGCGGCGTCGGTGAATGGCATTCCGTTGTCGGCGTTCTCGCTCGACGATCTCGAGCGGCTCGCGGGCGACGAGCACGTCACGCTGCGCCTGCTGCTCGAAGAGCTGCATGCTGCGGGACTGGAACTCGTCGCCGAAGCGCCGGTCGATCGCCTGCAGGACGTGCGCCGAGCGATCGAGGAAGTGAACATCGCGGGCCTGGCGCTCGCGCGGCTCACGGTCAGCCAGTCGCCATCCCCCGATCCGTTGCCGCTCCTCAAGACTGTGGCCGACGCTCAACGTTCGGTCGGCGTCGTTCGCGCCTTCGCGCCGCTGCCACGCCGCCTCAATCCGTCGGTTCCGACAACCGGATACGACGACGTCAAACGCGTCGCGCTGGCGCGCCTCGTCTGCGACAACGTGCCGTCGATCCAGGTTGACTGGTCGCTCTACGGCCCGAAGCTCGCGCAGGTGGCGCTGACAGTCGGCGCCGACGATGTGGATGCAGTTTCGGCGGCGGGGGAGACGACCGAGGGACGTCGCCGGGCGCCGCTCGAAGATATTCGCCGGAACATCCGCGCGGCGGGATTCGAACCGGCCGAGCGCAACGGCCGCTTCGATCTCCACACGGCATGACGGCCATCCGACTCGGCGCCGTCGGCTACCTGAATGCCCGTCCGCTCGTGTACGGCCTCGACCAGCATTCGCCGTTCGATCTGCGGTACGACGTCCCGTCGGAATGCGCGCGTCTGCTGCATGGCGGCGACATCGACGTCGGCCTGATTCCCTCGATCGAATATCTGCGCGGCGGTCCGTACAGCATTGCGCCGGACCTGGCGATCGCTTCACGCGGCGACGTCGCGTCCGTCATGCTGTTCACGCGAAAGTCCATTCGCGACGTGCGCTCGATTGCGCTGGACACCAGCTCGAGGACGTCTGTCGCGCTGGTTCGCGTGCTCTGCGCCCGCCTGTTCACGATCGATCCCGCGCTCGAATCGAGAGGACCGGACCTCGCGGACATGCTCGCGCGTGCGGACGCGGCGCTCATCATCGGCGACAACGCGTTGTTCCCTCCGGCCGATGCAGCGGCGATCGAGAAAATCGATCTTGGAGCGGCGTGGACGTCGCTGACGGGCCTGCCGTTCGTCTACGCGTTCTGGGCCGGCCGACCGGATGCGCTCACCCCGCCGGACGTGCACGCGTTGCAGCGCGCGCGTGACGAAGGTGTTCTGCGGCCCGAGGAGCTCGCACGCGAGTATCTGGCGGGAACGCCGCAGTGGCACGCCCGAGGGGCCGAATACCTGCGGGACAATATCAAGTACTATCTGCGCGACGAGGAACGGGCGGGACTCACGCTCTTCTATCAGTACGCCGCCGAACTTGGCCTCGTCGAGCGGTCGGGCCCGCTGACGTTTTACGCGACGTAATCCTCGCAGTGCACGACATGGACATCGGCCAGATTGCACAGGGCGTTCGACAAGGTCGCCGCGTCACTGCGGACGAGGCGCTCCGGCTGTACCGCGACGCGCCGACAGCGCTCCTCGGCCGGCTCGCCGACGGAGTGCGCCGCCGCAAGCATCCCGAGGGCGTCGTCACCTACATCATCGACCGCAATGTCAACTACACGAACGTATGTGTGGCGAAGTGCAACTTCTGCGCGTTCTATCGCGACGTCGGCTCGCCTGACGGGTACGTGCTCGGGTTCGACGAGCTGTTCCGGAAGATCGACGAGACGATCGCCGTCGGCGGCGTTCAGCTGCTCATGCAGGGCGGCCACAATCCAGACCTGCCGCTGAAGTGGTACGAAGATCTGTTTCGCGCCGTCAAAGAGCGCTACCCGTCGTTCAAGCTCCACGCGTTGTCACCGCCAGAAGTCATTCACCTGTCGCGCCTGTCTCAGCTGCCGGTTCCGGAAATCATCGATCGCCTGATCGCAGCCGGCCTCGACAGCATTCCCGGCGGCGGCGCCGAGATTCTCGTCGACCGCGTGCGGCGCTTGCTGCACTGCTATGGAAAAGCAACGGCTGACGAGTGGCTGGACGTCATGCGCCACGCGCATCGCGCGGGACTGCGTACGACGGCGACGATGATGTACGGCACCGTCGAGACGGACGCGGAGCGCATCGAGCACCTGTTGCGGTTGCGCGACGTGCAGGACGAAACCGGCGGCTTCACGGCGTTCATCACCTGGAGCTATCAGCCCGATCACACGGAGCTCGCCGGCGTCGAGGCGACGGGCGTCGACTATCTCCGCACGCTCGCGATCGCGCGCATCGTCCTCGACAACTTCGACAACCTGCAGGCGTCGTGGGTGACGCAGGGCGGGAAGGTCGGTCAGCTGAGCCTCGCATACGGCGCGAACGACATGGGCAGCGTGATGATCGAGGAGAACGTCGTGCGCGCGGCCGGCGCCAGCTACTGCATGGACGAAGTCGAGATCGTCCGCAACATCGAGGACGCCGGCTTCGTCGCCAAGCGTCGCAACATGCACTACGAAATCCTCGGAGACCCGATCTATCTCGAGCGCGGCGTGCCCCGCATGATGACGCTCGCCACGGCGCGCGCCGACGGCGATGTGTCCGTCCCCGAGGAACTCTCCAACTACGAGGCCCGCAGCCGCGCCGGCAAGCAGCTCCGCGTCGTCTCGCCTCGGCCCAGTTGATTCGCTTCCACGCACCCTGGATTCTGCCGATCTCCGGCCCGCCGATCGCTGACGGTTGGGTTGCGGTCGATGCCGAACGTGTCGTCGCGATCGGTCATCGCGCACTGACCGACGGCGTGCCCGAAGTGCGCCTCGCGGCGACGGCGATCATGCCGGGACTGGTCAACGCGCACACGCACCTCGAGCTGTCGCACTTGCGCGACGAGGTGCTGCCGGCCTCGCAATTCGTTTCGTGGATTCGCGGCGTGATGATGGCGAGACGACAACAGCCGGATCCGCGCGCTCCCGAAATCATGGCCGCGATCGACGCCGCGATCGCCGAGTCGGCCGCCGCGGGCACCGCCGTCATCGGCGACATCAGCAACACGCTGGTGACCTTCGATCCGCTGGCTCGGAGCGAGCTCGCCGCCGTCGTGTTCTATGAGCTGATTCGATTCAACGCCGACGACCCGCGCACGTTCGTGGACGCCGCGTCCAAGGCAATCGGCGCGCTGACACCGACGGAGTTCGTGCATGCGAGCCTCGCGGCGCATGCGCCGTACTCCGTCGCGCCGCTCGTGCTGCGGGCGATCCGGGAGGCGGCAGACCGCGACGCGTTCAGTCCGTGCAGCGTCCACCTGTCGGAGTCGGTGGAGGAGGTGGAGTTCATCCGCTCCGGTACCGGTGCGTGGCGAACGCTGCTCGAAGACGTCGGCGCGTGGAATCCGGGCTGGGTGCCGCCCGGCGTGTCGCCGGTGCAGTTCCTCGACGAGGCAGGCTTCCTCGGCGCGGACGTCCTGGCCGTCCACGGCGTGCAGATGACGCTCGACGATCTGGGGCGATTGAAAGCGCGCGGCACGACGCTCGTGGCCTGCCCGCGCAGCAACGGGCATACGGGCGCGGGCGCGCCGCCCATTCAGGACTTCTACGATGCCGGTGTCCGCGTCGCGGTCGGGACCGACAGCCTCGCGAGCACGCCGGACCTGAACGTCTTCGCCGAGCTGGCGACGATGCGCGCGCTGGCGCCGGACGTGCCGGCGGCGGCGCTGCTCCGGAGCGCGACGGCCGAAGGCGCGCGCGCGCTCGGCTTCGACGCCGATTACGGCACGATCGAGCCCGGAAAGCGTGCGCGTCTCCTCGCTGTGCGCCTGCCGCCCGAGATGGACGATGTGGAAGAATACCTGGTGAGCGGCATTCAGCCGGAACAAATCACGTGGCTTCGAGAGGACGTTTAACTACCTACGCGTCGTTCGTGCGGTTCAGCCACTCCGTCTTCGCGCTGCCGTTCGCGCTGGCCGGGGCGTTGCTGGCTGCACAGCGCACGCCGCTGACGTGGACGACCGTCGGCTGGATTCTCGTAGCCATGGTTGGCGCGCGCAGCGCCGCGATGGGCTTCAACCGGATCGTGGACGCGCGGATCGACGCGCTCAATCCGCGGACCGCGGCGCGCGAACTGCCGCGCGGCGCGATGTCGCTCCGCGAAGCCGTTGCCTTCGTCACGATCGCTTCGCTGGTGTTCATTGGCGCCGCCTCGCAGCTGAATACGATTTGCCTCGTCCTGTCACCGGTCGCGCTGGCGATCGTGTTCTGGTATTCGCTCGCGAAGCGATACACCACGTGGACGCAGTTATTCCTCGGCCTGTCGATGGCCGTTGCGCCGGTCGGCGGCTGGCTGGCGGCCGGCGGCCGCGGCGGATGGGAGCCGTGGCTCCTCGCGCTCGCGATCGGGATGTGGGTCGGCGGCTTCGACGTCTTGTACGCGTGCCAGGACCTCGATTTCGATCGCGCGCACGGGCTGCGCTCGATCCCCGTACGTTTCGGCATCCGGCACTCGCTGGCGATTTCACGAGTGATGCACGCGGGTGCCGTCGTGTGTCTGCTGGCGCTCGCGTTCGTCGCGCCGCTCGGCGGCATCTACGTCGCCGGTGTGGCGATTGTGGCCGCGCTGCTCGTGTATGAGCAGTCGCTCGTGTCGGCGACCGACCTGTCGCAGGTCAAGCGCGCATTCGACTTGAACGGCTACGTCGGCATCCTCTACCTGCTGGTCCTCGTGGCCGCGCTCTATGGGCGATAGCCGGGGTTCCGTCGCGATGGCCGTGACCGGCGCGAGCGGCGCGATCTACGCGATGCGGACGCTGGCGGCGCTCCTTGCGCGCGGCGTGCACGTGGAGCTGATCGTGTCGGACTACGGACGGCGACTGCTGCGTGACGAGCTGGGCGAATCCGCGAGCGTCGATCGGCTCGTGCCGTACTTGACGGGCAAGTACGGGTCCGAGGTTTCGTCGGGATCGATCACGCTTCACAGCAACCGCGACCTTGGCGCAACGATCGCGAGCGGCAGCCACGGCTGTTCAGGAATGGTCATCGTCCCGTGTTCGATGAAAACGCTGGCGGCCGTGGCGCACGGCCTCTCGCGCAATCTCGTGGAGCGCGCGGCCGACGTGATGCTGAAAGAGCGGCGGCGCCTCGTCATCGTGCCGCGCGAGACGCCGATGAGCCTGCCGCAGCTGCGGAACATGGTCCTGTGCGCCGAAGCGGGCGCGATGATTCTTCCGGCGATGCCGGCGTTCTACCAGCAGCCGAAAACCCTCGACGATCTCGCGGACTTCATGGCGGGCAAGATCCTCGCCTCGCTCGGCTTCGAGCACGACTTGTATCCGTCGTGGACAGGTCAGGTTGGATCCTGACGCGCTCTCGAAGGATGCGGGTCGAATCGCCGGGATGTTCGACAGCATCGCCGGTCGCTACGACCTCCTCAATCATCTCCTGAGCGCCGGCATCGATCGACGCTGGCGGAAGCTGGCAGTTCGATCGCTCCAGCTCGATGGCCGCGACATCGTGCTCGATCTGTGTACCGGCACGGGCGACCTGGCGATCGCGGCGTTGACGCAGACGACCGGCGCGCGACGGGTCGTCGGGGTCGACTTCGCCGGTGAGATGCTTCGCGTCGGCCTCGCCAAAATCCGGCGGATGCGCGTCGACGATCGCATCACGCTGGCCCGCGGCGACGCGACGCGGCTGCCGCTCGCGAATGCCTCCGTCGACGCCACGACCATCGCGTTCGGCATCCGCAACGTGGACGATACCCGCGCGGCATGCGCGGAAATTCATCGCGTCCTGAAGCCGGGCGGCCGTCTCGCGATTCTCGAATTTGCAATCCCGACGGGCCGGCTCATCAGACCGTTGTATCTCTGGTACTTTCGCCGTGTGCTGCCGATGATTGGACGCGTCGTTTCGCGCCACAACGCCGCGTACGGTTACCTGCCCGCGTCCGTTGCCGCATTCGCCACGCCTGACGAGTTCGTGACAATCCTGCGACAGAGCGGTTTTCAGTCGATTTCCGCCGTCCCGCTCACCTTCGGCATCGTCTTTCTTTATACAGCTCGAGCACGCGCGACCACCGACACTGCGATACCGCGCCGCGACTGACGAGCCGCACTGGTATACTGCGGTAAGTTCCTGATGTATTTCGATTTCGAGGACTATCGGCCAGACGTCCCTTCGATTGGCCGTGTCATCTCGGTGCGCGAGGGGATCCTCCTCGCATTCATCGCCCACCTCATTGGCGTCATCCTGCTGCTGGTTTTCCCGCGAATC
>DATBHR010000103.1:0-25495 GCA_036557365.1 Vicinamibacterales bacterium | reverse complement strand
GCGCCCTCACTCAAGAAGCAGGTCCCGAAGATCTTCGTTGCGACGAAGCCGACGGAACTGATCGTGTTCGACGGCGAGCCGAGGTTCGTGCCGGTGACCGGCACCGGTTTGATTTATGCCGAGAACACGACGGGACATCTGTTCGTCGACTCCGGCAACCAGCGGGCCTATGTGCTGGTGACCGGTCGGTGGTTCGAAGGACCGTCTTCGCTCAAGGGACCGTGGTCGTTCGTCCCCGGCGACAAGCTGCCGGGCGACTTCCCGATGATTCCCGACGACAGTCCTGTCGAAAACGTCAAGGCGTCGATTCCCGGCACGGAGCAGGCGGAAGAAGCTGTCGTCGCCAACAGTATCCCGCAGACGGCGCAGGTGACGCGCAGCCAGGCGAAGTTCTCGCCAACCTACGACGGCGCGCCGAAGATCGAACCAATTCAGGGCACGGAGATGCGCTACGTCAGCAACTCGTCGCAGCCCATCGTCGTCGTCGGCAATCCGGTGGAGTACTTCGGTGTCCAGAACGCGGTGTGGTTCGTCTCGACGAGCCTCGAAGGGCCGTGGCTCGTGGCGACGACGGTGCCGTCGGCGATTTACTCGATCCCGGCGAGCTCGCCGCTGCACTACGTGACGTACGTGAAAATTTACGACTACACGCCGGACTACGTCATCGTGGGCTACACGCCAGGCTACACCGGCGTCTACGTCAGCGGCGGCTGCATCGTCTACGGTACCGGTTATTACTACGCGCCGTGGGTAGGGACCGTCTGGTACGGCCCGCCGGTGACGTATGGTTTCGGCGTCGGCATCGCGTACACGCCGTGGGCCGGCTGGCACGTGGGATTCGGATTCGGCTGGACGTGGGGCGTCGCCACCGTCGCCGTTGGATGGGGCTGGGGGCCGTATCCGTGGTGGGGCGGGTACGGCTGGGGCGCGTACTACCCCTGGGCGTATCGTCCGGGCGGCGTCGTCGCGTGGGGTCCGCGCGGAGGCGTCGGCGTATGGGGGCCCGGATACTTCTCGGGAACGACCGGCAACATCTATCACCGCTGGGGATCGACGACCGCGGTGACGCGCGCCACCGGCGGCTACAACGCATGGACGGGGCAGGCGTGGGCCGGTCGGGCGGGCCGGTCGTACAACTCGCGCACCGGCGTCGCGTCTGCGGGACAGCGCGGCGCGGTCGGGAACGTCTATACCGGCAACTACGCGGCTGGATCGCGCGGTGCAGCCGTCAACACGCGTACGGGCGCGGCTGCGGCCGGCCGCAGCGAGACGGTCGGCAATGCCTACACGGGGAATTCTGCGACGGCGCGGCAGGGCGTCGTTCGCGGGCCAAACGGCCAGGTCCAGACCTACAACTCCATTCGCGGTGACGAAGGCGGGGCGGCACGCATCGGCAACAACGTGTATGCCGGGCGCGACGGGAACGTCTATCGCAACAACGGCAGCGGCTGGGAGCACTACACGCCGGGCAGCGGCTGGTCGAACACGGGTGGCGCCGGCGACGCGCGCCTGAACCGCGAGCGCACGGGCCGCATCAACGGGAACTGGCAGTCGGGCGCGGCCCGGTCGGGCGGATTCCACGGCGGCTGGGGTGGCGGCTTCGGCGGCGGGCGATCGTTTGGAGGCGGGCGGAGGAGATAAATACGTGTCAGAAGACGCGCCGGTGCGCCGGTACATGGGTACACAGGTGCACAGGCAAGTACTTGGGTACTCGAGTGCACGGGTTCCTCGGGTGCGAGTGCTTCGGCGATCGAGGCAGCCACGAAAGCACGAAAACACGAAACCTGAGGTCGGAATCTTCGTGAGCTTCGTGGCGAACGGATCTGAAACGAATCTTCTTTTCGTGCTTTCGAGATTTCGTGGCTGATTGGGTTTGTTGCAAAGACCGTTGATCGCCACGAAAGCACAAAAACACGAAACCTGAGGTCGGAATCTTCGTGAGCTTCGTGAGCCTGTGACTTCGTGGCCAGCCAATCTGAAAAAGATCTCGTCGGCTTCCTTCTGTTCGAGAGGTCCGTATGCGCGCAATCGGTCGTCGCTCCTTTCTGCTGGCGTTCACCGCGGTCGTCACCGCTTCGCTGTCGCCGGTCGGCCTCGCGCAAACAAACCCATTGCCGTCCTGGAACGATGGACCGTCGAAGCAGGCGATCCTCAAGTTCGTGACGGCGGCGGTCATGCGCGGCGGGTCGGGCTATATCGCGCCCGCCGATCGCATCGCGGTCTTCGACAACGACGGCACGCTGTGGGCCGAGCAGCCGATCTACTTCCAGTTCGCGTTCGCTATAGACCGGATCAGGGAACTTGCGCCGCAGCATCCGGAGTGGAAGACCACGCAGCCGTTTCAAGCGATCATCGAAGGCGACATGAAGGCGTTCGCCGCGAGTGGCGAGCGCGGCATCGGCGAAGTCCTGGCGGCGTCGAGCACGGGCATGACCACCGACGAGTACGCGCGCATCGTCTCGAACTGGCTGCGCACCGCCCGGCATCCGCGCTTCCGCGTCGAGTACACCGATCTGGTCTATCAGCCGATGCTCGAGCTCCTGAGCTATCTGCGCGCCAACAGCTTCAAGACGTTCATCGTGTCAGGCGGCGAAGCCGACTTCATGCGCGTCTTCGCCCAGCGGGTGTACGGCATTCCGCCGGAACAGGTCGTCGGCACGACGATGGAGACCACGTTCCAGATGAACGGCGGAAAGCCGTCGCTGATGCGCGAGCCGAAGCTCGAATTCGTGGACGACGGCCCCGGGAAGCCGGTCGGGATCAACAAGTACATCGGGCACCGTCCGGTCTTCGCCTTCGGAAACTCGGACGGCGATCAACAGATGCTCCAATGGACCGCCGCTGGCACCGGCCCTCGATTCATGGGCATCGTCCATCACACCGATGCCGAGCGCGAATTCGCGTACGACCGGGAATCGTCGGTCGGCAAGCTCGACAAGGCGTGGGACGAGGCAAACGAGAAGGGATGGACGGTCGTCGACATGAAGGCGGAGTGGAAGCGGATTTTTAAAGGGCCCGCTAAGTAGCACACGCGCAGGAACCCCGCTCTAAGTAAGACCGAGGCAACCGCTTGCCGAATCTGCATAGTCGCGACTGCACACGCCTCGTAGACTGCGCGCATTGCCCGAGTGAGGGCCACTCCGAAGGCGGGGAGTCTCGACATGCCGCGAAAGCAAAGGCAATCAGTACTGCGCACTGCCGGATTCTGCCTTGCGGCAGCACTGGTGATCGCGATGTGGCAGCGCTCCGCGCCCGTGTTGTCGGCGGCGTCTGGAGCGGCGGACGCCCGGGCGCAGCCGGCCGCAGCCGGACGGAAGCCCAACATCCTGATGATCATGGGCGACGACATCGGGTGGTTCAACCTGAGCGCCATCAACCGCGGGATGATGGGCTTCAGAACGCCAAACATCGATCGGATCGCCAACGAAGGCGGACTGTTCCTCAGCTGGTACGGTCAGCAAAGCTGCACTGCCGGGCGCGCCGCATTCGTCACCGGCCAGTCACCGATTCGCACCGGACTGACTAAGGTGGGCCTGCCCGGCGCCGATACCGGACTTCGACCTGAAGATCCGACCGTCGCCGAGATCCTGAAGCCGCTCGGCTACGCGACGGGCCAGTTCGGGAAAAACCATCTCGGCGATCTCGATGCGATGCTGCCGACGAATCACGGCTTCGACGAGTTCTTCGGCAATCTGTACCACCTGAACGCCGAGGAAGAGCCTGAGTACCCGGACTATCCCAAGGATCCCGCATTCAAGAAGAAGTTCGGACCGCGCGGGGTGCTGCATTCGTACGCCGACGGGCGCATCCAGGACACCGGTCCGCTCACCAAGAAGCGCATGGAGACCGTGGATCAGGAGTTCGTGACTGCGGCGCTCGACTTCATGGATCGCAACGCGAAGGCGAACAAGCCGTTCTTCTGCTACTTCAATTCGACGAGAATGCACATCAACACGCACCTCAGTCCAGCGGCCGACGGGAAGACGGGCCTGGGCCTTCAGGCCGACGGCATGACCGAGCACGACGGTCATATCGGTCAACTCCTGAAGAAGCTGGACGATCTGGGCCTCGCCGACAACACGATCGTCGTCTACACCACGGACAACGGCGCGGAGGTCATGACGTGGCCCGACGGGGGCGCGACGCCGTTCAGGGGAGAGAAGGCGACGAATTGGGAAGGCGGCTTCCGCGTGCCGACCGCGATCCGCTGGCCAGGCGTCATCAAGCCCGGAACCGTCTACAACGATTTCTTCGCGCACGAGGATCTAGTCCCGACGTTCGCGGCAGCCGCCGGCGACACGGACGTCGTGGCGCGGTGCATGAAGACGTGCAGGCTGGGAAGCAAGTCGTTTCACGTCCATCTGGACGGCTATAACCTGATTCCGTACTTCAAAGGCGAGGCAAAGGAATCGCCTCGCAAGGAGTTCCTGTACTGGAGCGACGATGGCGACATGCTCGCGATTCGCGTCGGTCGCTTCAAGATCAACTTCTTCGAACAGAATCACACAGGTATCGGTGTCTGGCGAGGCGAGTTCACGAAGCTCCGCATTCCGACCATTTACGACCTGCTCGCCGATCCCTTCGAGCGGGCGAACGATTCGATCTATTATGACCAGTACTTCATCACCCACGTGCCGTATCAGTACGCGGCTGCCGCGCTCGTAGGACAGTGGCTCGAGAGCTTCAAGGAATTCCCGATTCGGCAGAAGCCGGCCAGCTTCAACCTCGACGAAGTGATGCGGAAGCTGTCGTCGCCCACACAGCAGTAGGCCGATCAGAACAGGAGAAGGAGCGATGAGTCGGAAACGATCGTCATCATCGATTGCTGCCGTGGTGGGCTTCGGCTTCATCGCGGGACTGATCGTGACGAGCTGGAGAAGCGTCGCACCGACGGTGTCTGCAGCCAGCGCGCAGACGGCGTCGCGTACGACGAAGAAGCCGCTGGTCACGACATCGCCTGCAGTCGCACGCGCGGCGGCAGCGCAGCAGGCCGCCTCGGGGGCCAAGCCGAACATCCTGGTGATCTTCGGGGACGACATCGGCCAGACCAACCTCAGCGCCTATTCCTTTGGCGTCGTCGGCTACAAGACGCCAAACGTCGACCGCATCGCCCGAGAAGGGATGATGTTCACGGACTACTACGCCGAGAACAGCTGCACGGCCGGCCGCTCCACGTTCATCACGGGCGAAGTGGGATTCCGCACGGGTCTGCTGAAGGTGGGAATCCCCGGCGCTCCACAAGGCTTGCAGAAAGCGAACATCACGATTGCCGAGGCGCTGAAACCGATTGGATACGCGACCGGGCAGTTCGGCAAGAACCATCTTGGCGATCGCGACGAGTTCCTGCCGACCGCGCACGGCTTCGACGAGTTCTTCGGCAACCTGTATCACCTGAACGCCGAGGAAGAACCTGAGCGGCCGTACTATCCCAAGAACGATCCCGTTTTTGCAAAGATGGGCCCGCGAGGCGTGCTCCATTCGTTCGCCGACGGTCGGATTCAGGACACCGGCCCGCTGAACCGGAAGCGCATGGAAACGATCGACGACGAGACGACGAGCGCGGCGATTGACTTCATGACGCGGCAGAAGAACGCGGGCAAGCCGTTCTTCACCTGGATGAACTTCACCCGCATGCACCTGTTCACGCACGTGCGTCCGTCGATGCAGGGACAGAGCGGAATGCCCGGGAACGAATACGCCGACGGCATGATCGAGATGGACATGAACGTCGGCAAGCTGCTCAAGACGGTCGACGATCTCGGCATCGCCGACAACACCATCGTGCTCTTCACGACCGACAACGGGCCGAACCAGTTCTCGTGGCCCGACGCTGCCACCACGCCGTTCAGGAGTGAAAAGGATACGAACTGGGAAGGCGCGTTCCGTGTGCCGGCGATGATTCGCTGGCCGGGGCACGTCAAGCCGGGAACGGTCTCGAACGACATGGTATCGGGCCTCGACTGGTTCCCCACGCTTTTGGCCGCCGCCGGGGATACGACGATCAAGGACCGGCTGCTGAAAGGCTGGGCCGCGCAGCAGGGAGGCACGAACTACAAGGTCCACCTGGATGGTTTCAACCTGGTGCCGTACCTCGAAGGCAAGGAGGAGCACTCACCCCGGCACGAGTTCTACTATTTCAACGACGACGGGGATCTGGTCGCGGCGCGGTTCGACAATTGGAAGATCGTGTTCTGCGAGCAGCGTCAGCCCGGCGGCTTCCAGGTGTGGGCCAATCCGTTCACGTGCCTGCGGGTTCCGAAAGCATTCAACCTGCGGATGGATCCCTACGAGCGTGCGGACGTCGTCTCGGATCAGTACTACGACTTCTTCACGAAGAACGCGTACGTCATGCAGTGGGCGATGTACAGGATCCAGCCGTTTCTCGAAAGCCTGAAAGAGTACCCGCCCTCGCAGCGCGTCGGGACGTTCTCGATCGATCAGATGATGGAGTCGCTGACGAGATCGATTGGCTCAATGCAGAAGTAGACCGTCGGCGTATCGACCACCAACGCCGCGGACGGCTGCCCGTCGGCAGCCGCCGCGGCGTCACTCTAATCCGTCGATGTCCCCGAGGTCCTTCGGGCGCCCCGTCGCACGCTTGTTCCGGATGAACGCCTCGCGTCCGATGAAGTCGACTTCGACGTCGCCGAACGGCCGCCCGAGCCTGCCGGTCCACGCCTCCGCGAAGGTCAGGCCGGTGAGTTCGGTGAGGATGTCAATGCGGCCAGGCGGAACGCCATTCTCTGGCGTCGCTTCGATCCACACATCGAGGTCACCGGTCGCTCGCGGCCTTCCATGGAGCGCCAGTGCGTAGGCGCCCACGACGAGGAATCTAACTTTAGCGTCGATGAACGCGCGTAACAGATCGATGAAGTCGGGGTTCATGCGGGCGACCACCTCGGAGACTCCAGATTTCCAGGCTCAGCCGCCACGCGTGCAGGACGCGCTCGGACTCGGGCATGTGGCGCCAGTACTCGACGTCGTGCCGATCGGCTTCGACGGCGGATTCGAAGCGCCGAACGGTGATTCGTCCCGCGCGCGTTGAAGCGCCGTCAGGCGACATGAGGCAGATTGTACTGCCGACGGATTTGATCTGGCGGGATAAGATCCGATCGGTGTCTCGAACATGCTCGGTCCTGCTGTTTTGCTCGGGCGCGGCCGCGCTCGTCTATCAGATTCTCTGGATCAAGCAGCTCTCGCTGATCGTCGGCGTGGACGTCTATGCCGTCACGATTGCCGTCAGCGCATTCTTCGTCGGCCTCGGCGCGGGAAGCGCCGTGTTCGGACGGATGGTCGATGGCACTGGGCGCCCGTTCCGGCTGTACGCGTTGCTCGAGGGCGCGACGGCCGTCGCGGGTGTGCTTGCCACGCTGCTGCTGGCGCATGCGGCCGGGACGTTTGCGGTCCTCCAGGATCGCGTCGGCATCGTCGCCTGGCTGGCGCCGTTCGCGCTCGTCGGCATCCCCGCGTGTCTGATGGGCGGCACTCTGCCGGTGGTCGTCCGCGTCGCCGCGGACGAGGATGTCGCGCAGCGAGGCGGTTCGCTGTACGCGGCGAACACGTGCGGCGCGATGTTCGGCGTTGCGGCATCGACGTTCTACCTGATTCCGCATTTCGGCGTGACCGGATCGGCAATCGCGGCCGCGGCGATCAACGCTGCGGCCGGACTGGCGGCACTGGCGCTGGACAAGCCGCGCGCGGCGCCTGTCGCCGCAACGCCGAAAACCGCGAAGCCATCGAAACCACGGGACGCCGCGAAGGACCGTCTCGCGGCGCTCGTCCTGTACGCGCTGGCTGGCGCGATCGCGCTCGGCTACGAGGTCGTGTGGTCGCAGGTCCTCGTGCAGTTCATGAGCACGCGGACGTTCGCGTTCTCCGTCGTGCTGATCACGTACCTGGGCGGGCTGGCCCTCGGCAGCGCGCTCCATGCCCGTCAACTCGGCCGCCGCGATCCGTGGATCACTTTCGGCGTGCTGGTCGGCGGCGCGGGGTTTCTCGCGCTGGCGCTCGTCGCGAGCATCGGCACGCCCGTCATGACGGCGCAATCGAACGTCGAGGAACTGCTGCGGCGACTCACCGGCAACGAGCTGACCGCGATGCTGGGCCGCTTCGCGGTTGCGGCCGGTGCTCTCGTGCTTCTGCCGACGATCGCTCTCGGCGCGGCGTTTCCCGCGGCGCTTCGCCTTGCTGCCGGCAGCCACGTCGGACGGGATGTCGGCGACGTCGTCGCCTGGAATACGGTGGGAGGCGTGGTCGGGACGCTCGTCGTCGGTTTCGGAATCCTGCCGGCGCTCGGCCTCGTTCACACGCTGGCGGTGCTCGCGATGGCCGCCGCGGCAGTCGGAATCGTCGCAATGGGACGCGCGAGCCGCGGCGCGGCTGGTCGTCCCGCAATGTACGTCATCGCCGCAGGCACGCTCGTCGCGGCCGCGGCGACGCCCGCCGATCGCCTTGCGCAGCTGCTCCCGACGACGCGCGGCGGCGGAGAGGTGGTGTTCTACAGCGAGGGCGCCGCCGGGACTGTCGCGGTCGTCACGCAACCAGGACCGCGCCGCTTCAATCGGCTGTACATCCAGGGCGTGTCGAACTCGGGCGACGCGATGCCGTCGCTGCGTTACATGCGGCTTCAGGCGCTGCTGCCGCTCATCATTCACCGGGGCGAGCCGCGGTCGGCGCTGGTGATCGGCTTCGGCACCGGCATCACGGCCGGCGCGACGGGCCGGTACCAGGGACTCGAACGACGCGTCTGTGCGGAGCTGCTTCCAGCCGTCGTTGCGGCCGGCTCGATGTTCCACGGCAACTTCAACGCGCAGGCCGATCCCACACTCGAGATCCGTCTTCGCGACGGCCGCCGCGAGCTGCTCCGGTCCGGCGAGCGCTACGACCTGATCACGCTCGAACCTCCGCCGCCGTCCGCCGCCGGCATCGTCAACCTCTACTCGCGCGACTTCTACCAGCTTGCGCGCGCGCGGCTCCAGCCGAACGGCATCGTCGCGCAGTGGTGGCCGCTGGCGACGCAAAACGATGAGGACTCGAGGGGACTCGTGCGGAGCTTTCTCGACGCCTTTCCGTACGTGTCGCTCTGGACGACGGAGGTGCACGAGATGATGCTCGTGGGGTCACCGGAGCCGATGGAGCTGAACGTCGAGCGGATCGCGCAGCGATTCAATCAGCCCGAGGTGTCGGCGGCGCTCCGCGAGGTTGGCGTCGGATCGCCAGAGGCGCTGCTCGCGACGTGGATTGCCGGCCGCGAGGGCCTCGAACAGTACGCCGCGTCGGCGCGGGCGGTGACCGACGACTGGCCGAGCATCGAGTACGCCGGCTGGGTGCGCCGCGGCGAGTTCGGCCGCGTCCTGCCGGAGGTGCTCGCCCTGAGGATGCCGGCGCCGCTCGTCGCGGCGGCGCCCGATTTCGCGATCCAGCTGAGGGTCGATCGCGAGGCGCTCCTCCAGTTCTACCAGTCAGGGCTGGCCGCGTATCGCGGAGATCGTGAGGGCTGGGAGCGGGCGCTCCGCAACGCGATGCGTCTCAATCCCGAGAATCCCTACTTCCGCTGGATTGCAGGGGAAGGCGGATAAGCGTTGCCGAATTCGCACAGTCGCGGGCCGCACCGGCGGTCTAGGCTGTGCCGAGACGGAGGGAACGTTCGACATGGCGGCGACGACAGCTCGCGAGCAAATCTCGGCGCTGCAGCAGCGCATGGGCGAATCCATCATCGGCCAGGAGCACATCATCGAGCGGCTCGTCATCGGGCTGCTCTCGAATGGCAACCTGCTCGTCGAAGGGTTGCCCGGCCTCGCGAAGACGCGAGCGGTCAAGAGCCTCGCGAGGAATCTGGATGCGGGTTTGTCCCGCATCCAGTTCACGCCGGATCTGCTGCCGTCGGACATCACCGGCACTGACGTCTACTATCAGGCCAACGGTAAGTCCGAGTTCCGCTTCGAGCAGGGACCGATTTTCAATAACCTGGTGCTCGCCGACGAGATCAATCGCGCGCCGGCGAAAGTCCAGGCGGCGCTGCTCGAGGCGATGGAAGAGCGGCAGGTCACCGTCGCCGGGAAAACGCACAAGCTGCCTCCGCTGTTCCTGGTGATGGCGACGCAGAATCCGATCGAGCAGGAGGGCACGTATCCATTGCCGGAAGCGCAGATGGACCGCTTTCTGATGCACGTCCTCGTCGACTACCCGGACGAGGCGTCGGAGGGCAAAATCGTCGCGCTGGTCCGCGGCGAGGAAGCGCTCGAGGACACCAACGAGACGGCGGCGAAAGCCGCTGAGGCCGCGAAGTCGAGCGATCAGCGGAAGGCGCCACCGCCCCAAAGCGGCGCCGATCGGATTCCGCAGCAGGCCATCTTCGACGCCCGCGGCGACATCCACAAGCTGTTCGTCTCGGACGCCGTCGCCAAGTACATCGTCGATATCGTGTTCGCGACGCGGCAGCCGGGACAATACGGCGAGAACCTCAAGAAGTGGATTCAGATTGGTGCGAGCCCTCGCGCGTCGATCGGCCTCGATCGGACCGCCCGATCGCGGGCGTGGCTGCAGAACCGCGACCACGTGACGCCGGACGATGTGCGGGACGTGGCGCACGACGTGCTGCGGCATCGGCTGCACCTGTCGTACGAGGCGCAAGCAGACGGCGTCACGACGAACCAGGTGATCGACGAGCTGCTGAAGCTCGTCGCGGTGGCGTAACGAATCACGAGGTGCACCGGTGCACGGGTACACGAGTACACCAGTGCATTCGCGAGGTACTTGGGTACTCGGGTGCTCAGGGGTACGGAAGGAAGCGCGCCGAAGCACGGGTTGTCGGCGCTGACTGGCCGAATCCGTATGGAGCGGCCGATCAGGTTCATGACCGCGCGAGAAGACTCGGGGAACCGAGCGAGGTCACGGACTTCGCGGCTTTCGGCGGCTCCGGTCCTCGCAGCGCGGTCCGGCCGCGGAATTCGGATTTGGCCAGGCAGCGGCGACAGGTCGTGCCGCGATCGCGAGGTGCACGGGTGCACGGTACACGAGTACACGGGTGCATTCGCGAGGTGCTCAGGGACGCTGTGCTCGAGTGCTCACGCGGTGGGAATTCGAACGTGGCAAGTCGGCGTCGACGAAACCCTGTAAGCGGTAGTGGCGATCTTCCATGGGGTAACGAGTGCAGTTGAGCGATGAGCGCGGCGTCTATGTGTCGCTCGACGACCTGATGCGGATGCGGCTCAAAGCGCGCGGGTTGACGTTTCTCCCGCGCCAGTCGCCGCATAGTGTCCTCGCCGGCCGCCACGCGTCGCGGATGCGCGGCCGCGGCCTGGACTTCGAGGAGATCCGCGACTACCTGCCGGGCGACGACATCCGATCGTTCGACTGGAAGGCGACGGCGCGGACGGGCAAGCCGCTCGTGCGCGTGTTCACCGAGGAACGCGATCGGCCTACGCTGCTGGTCGTCGACCAGCGCCAGGCGATGTTCTTCGGCACGCGCGTGGCGTTCAAGTCGGTGACCGCGGCCGAGGTCGCCGCGCTCGCGGCGTGGCGCGTGCTCTCCGTCGGCGATCGCGTCGGCGCCGTGGTCTTCGGCGACACCGACGCCGCCGTGTTCCGGCCGCGCCGCAGCCATAGCCACGTCCTCAGCATCCTGCACGCCATCGTCGATCGAAATCGCGCGCTGCATGCGCGAGCGGCGCCCGGTGCGCCGCAGATGTTGAATACCGCGCTGAGATCGGCCGCGCGGATCGCAGGCCACGACTACGCCGTGCTGATCGTCAGCGACTTCGACGGCGCCGACCTCGACACGAAGCGACTTCTGTCAGAGCTGGCCGAGCACAACGATGTCGTCGCGGTTCTCGTCCAGGATCCGTCCGCGCGGGAAATGCCCGAGCGCGGACGGGTCGTCGCCACGGATGGCGAGCTGCAGGTGGCGGTCGACCTCGCGAAGGGACCGACCCGTCAGCGACTGCTCGACGCCTCGACGGGACGCCTGCAGCAGGTGCTGGACTGGTGTCATCAGGTGGGCGTGCCGGTGATGCCGCTGACGACGGCCGAGGACGTCACCGATCAGGTGCGGCAGCTGCTCGGGAAACGGCGGCTGGGAGCGGCCCGATGAGAGGGCAGCCTCCCGTTCCGACGGTCGATCTTACGCGCCTCCATGATCTCGCGCTTCCAACCCCGGTCAGCTACGCGCCGGCGACGGCCGGCTGGTACGTCCTCGGCGCGCTGCTGGTCCTCGCGTTCGTGTGGATTGTCTTGCGGTGGCGCGCGCATCGCCGGGCGGGCCGTTATCGCCGCGCGGCGCTCGCCGAGCTGGCGACGATCGAAGCACGCCTCAAAGGCGACGGCCGCGCCGCAGCGATCGTCGAGCTCGACGTCCTGGTGAAGCGCGTGGCGCTCGCGGCCTATCCGCGGAGCGACGTCGCGGCGCTGTCGGGCGACGCATGGCTGGCCTTCCTGGACCGATCGTCCGGCGGTTCAACCTTTTCAACGGGTGACGGTCGAGCGCTCGCCGATCTGCCATACGCGTCGAAAGGAGAGCGGGCAGCCGTGCCACCCGAACGCGCAGCCGCGCTCGCGGCGATGGTCCGCAACTGGATCAGGAGTCATCGTGTTCCAGTTTGATCGCGTGTGGATGCTCGTGCTGCTGCCGGCGCCGATTCTCGCGTGGCTGCTGCTGCCGCCGTACCGCGAGCGCCTCGCCGCCGTGCGCACGCCCTTCTTCGGGCCGCTCGCGGCAGCTGCCGGCCTGCGCGCCGATCGCGGCGCCGTCGTGCTGCGCCGCACCTGGCTGCAGCGCCTGGCCGCGCCGATCGTGTGGGCGCTGGTCGTGATCGCGCTGGCGTCGCCGCAATGGGTCGAGCCGCCCATCGAGAAGATCGAATCGGCGCGCGATCTGTTCGTCGCCGTCGACATCTCGCAGTCGATGGAGACGCGTGACTTCAAGGCCGCGAACGGTCCGCTCCTCAGCCGCTTCGACGCGGCTCGCGCCGTTCTCGAAGACTTCATCAAGCGGCGTCCCGGCGATCGCATCGGCCTCGTCGTCTTCGGGTTCGGCGCGTACTTGCAGGTGCCGCTGACGCTGGACCATGACGCCGTCATCAGCCTGCTGCACGAAACCCGAATCGGCATGGCCGGACCGCAGACGAGCATCGGCGACGCGATCGGTTTGGCGATCCGGCTGTTCGAGAAGAGCACCGCGCCGCAGAAGGTGGTCATCCTGATGACCGACGGCAACGACACGGGCAGCCGCGTGCCGCCCGCGAAGGCCTCGCAGATCGCCGCGGACAAGGGCATCACGCTCTACACGATCGCGCTGGGCGATCCGAAGGCGACGGGCGGCGAGGTCGTCGACACGAAGCTCCTGACCGACATCGCCACGCGGACGGGAGGGCAGTTCTACCTCGCGACCGATCGTCAGCGCCTCGAAGCGATTTACGACGAGCTCGACACGATTCAGAAGCAGACGTTCAAGACGCTCTCGTACCGCCCGAAGCGTCCGCTGTTCCAGTGGCCGCTCGGCGCCGCGATGGCGCTCGGGGCGGTGTACCTGCTCGTCGAAGCCAGCCTTGCGGCGTGGCGGTGGCGGAGGTTGCCGGCATGATCGGCGACCTTCACTTTCTGCGACCGTGGTGGCTCTGCCTGCTGGCTGCGCCAATCATGGTCTTCCTGCTGCAGCGCATGCTCGACCGTCAGCTCATTCGCGGCGACGGTCTGATCGCGCCGCACCTCCTGCGGCATCTGCTGGTGCCGCGCGGCAAGTCGCGGGGATGGCGGCCGTCGCATTTCACGATGGCGGCCCTCGCGCTCGGCGCCGTTGCGCTCGCCGGTCCTGCCTGGCAGCACGAGGAGACCCCCTTCACACGCGACGAGTCGCCGCTCGTCATCGCACTCGAGCTGTCGCAGACGATGGATGCGGTGGACGTGGAGCCGACGCGGCTCGAGCGGGGCAAGCAGAAGATCCGCGATCTGCTGGCGCTGCGCTCGAATGCCAAGACCGCGATCGTCGTGTACGCGGAAACGGCGCATCTCGTGCTGCCGTTGACGGCAGACCCGGGTGTCGGCGGCCTGTATCTCGACGCGCTGGCGACGGACCTCATGCCACGGCCCGGCAACAATCCGCAGGCGGCGCTGGCCATTGCGCGCCGTCTGCTGGAACGCGAGAGCGTGCCCGGGTCGGTGCTCTTCGTCACCGATGGCATTCCGCGCGATCAACTCGCGGCGTTCGACGACTTCACCGGCGGATCGAGCGGCCTCATGGTCCTCGGCGTCGGCACGGACGCCGGCGGGCCGATTCGCATCGGCGACAACCGCTATCTGACGCGCGCGGGACGACCCATCGTGGCGCCGTTCGACGCGGAAAGTCTCCGGCTGCTCGCGCGGGACAGCGACGCCTACGTCGGAACGTTCACGGTGGACGGCACCGACGTCGCCCGCCTGCAGCGCCGCGCACGCACGCAGATCGAGCGCGCCGGCGACGCATCGGGCAGCGCGCGTTGGAAAGACGAAGGCTACCTGCTCGTCCCGGTGATCGCGCTGCTCACGCTCGTGTCGTTCAGGCGCGGGTGGACGATGCAGTGGGCGGCGCTGTGGCTGCTCGTGTTGCTTCCGGCATCGGCGAAGGCCCAGACGGGCGGCACGCCTGCGCAAGCGGCGGCTGACGCGCCACGGACGACGCCGCCGATGCTGCGGTCCTGGCAGTTCATCGATCTCTGGCTCACGCCCGATCAGCAGGGGCGCCGGGCATTCGACCGCGGCGACTATCGGGAAGCGGCCGCGCATTTCAGAGATCCGGAATGGAGAGGCATCGCGTGCTATCGCGCGGGCGACTTCTCGTGCGCCGTCGATGCATTCGTCCGCGTGCAGACGGCTGACGGCGCGTACAACCTGGGCAACGCGTACGTGCAGCTGAAATCGTGGCAGCAGGCAGCCGACGCGTACCGGAATGCGCTGGCGGAGCGGCCGGGGTTTCGCGACGCGAAGGAGAATCTCGATCTCGTCCTCGACGTCCTGCGTCGAATCGAAGAGGAAAAGAAACAGCAAGAGCAGGAGCAGGGCGTCAACCTGAAGCCCGACGAGGTGAAGTTCGACGACAAAGGCAAGAAAGGGAAGAAGGGCCTCGTCGATCAGAGCCAGGCCGAGACCGCGGCCGACATCTGGCTGCGCGGGCTGCAGATGACGCCGGCAGGCTTCCTGAAGATGAAGTTCGCCATTCAGGCGGACGAAGCGACCGGTGCAAAGCGTCCGCAGTGATCGCTACGCGCCTCCTTTTTTGTAGTCCGAGTTCGTGACCTTGACCTGGATCTTCTTCGCGGCCACGTCGAGCACGGTCGTTTGCGGATACGACGTCCCGTCGGCGAGTCGTCCGAACGTCACATTCAGCGTGACGTCATCTTCCTTCGGCTTCTCGACGTACGAGTTGACCTTGTAGGTCGCGATCTTCTTCGCGGCCATGTCGAATCCGATGGCGAGCTTGTCGTTCGGCTTCACATAGTCCGCGATCGCGAGCTCGTTGGATCCCGCTCCCGGCATCGTCACGTGGCCGGCAGCCTGAGCGGCCTGAATTTTCTGCGGATCGGGCGGCACGTAGTCGTGAACGAGCGCCGCGACTTTTTCCATGTATTCCTTCATGTCCTCGACCTTGTTCTCGACGACGTTCTGCTTCAGCCGGCCGCCGCGTCGGCCACGTCCGCCGGATTGTGAAGACTGAGCGGGAGCGGCAGCGCCGGGCACCGGTGTTTTCTGGACCTTCCCGTCGGCCCCGTACGAGCATTGCTTCTGCTCGTGCTTTTTGACTTCGCCCTTCAGACTGACGTCGGTCGTCTCGATCCACGAGTACTGACGCAGCGCCGCCTGATTCTGGGTCACAGCCTCTTTGATCGCGGCGGCTCGTTCCTGCGGTGAAGGCGCCTGCGCCGTCACGAAAGCAACGGACGCGGATGCGACGAACAGATATGCGACGGCTTTCATACGCTCCTCATGTGTCAGCTCGACTGTGCGTGGTCGAATGAAACCACTCTACGCGAAAGCGCTGACGAACGGATGATCATCACGTCGTGTCTGCCGAAACTGCATAGTCGCAGCAGCGTGTCGTCCGTATGGTATGCGTGGAGAGTTGTGTGAGCGTTCGGATGCGTTTCTTGGCGCTGACGACGGGCGTGTGGGTCGTGGCGGCCGCCTCGCTGCGCGCGCAGGATGCGCGGCCGTTCATCCGCGCTGAGTTCACCCCGCCCCCGCCGACGAGCGTCATCGTGGGCGAACCGGTCAGCGTCACCGTCAGCGTGTTTGCGCCGACGTTCTTCTCGACGGCACCCGAGTGGCCCGACACGATCGACATCGCGCACGCGATCGGCAGGCTCGACGAGGCGCGCGCGGTCAATTCGACCGAGCGCGTCGGCGACCAGAGCTTCGCGGGCATTTCGCGCACCTACAGCGTCTATCCGCTCGCAACCGGGCGCATCACGGTGCCGCCGATTTCCGTCATCGTGTCGTATTCCGTCGAAGGCCGGCCGTCGCCGGCGACGGCGCTGAAATCCTCGCCACTGACATTCTCCGCGGCTCTGCCGCCGGGTGCAGCGCCATCGGACCACTTCGTGGCGGCCTCATCGTTCGAGTTGTCCGATCGTTTCGACCGTCCGATGAAGGGCCTGAAGGTCGGCGACGCGGTGACGCGCACGATCACGATGACGGCAGACGGCGCCTGGTCGGCGATGCTGCCGCCGCTGACGATCGAATCGATTGACGGCGTTTCCGTCCATGCAGAGCAGCCGACGACCGACGACAAGGTAAACGAGCGGGGCGGTCCTCGCCGCGCGACGCGCGTGGAGCGCGTGAGCTACGTGTTCGAGCGCGCCGGCACGGTCGATCTCCCGCCGATCACCGTGCGCTGGTGGGACCAGAGCCAGCACCGACTGCGAACGGCGACGTCGCCATCGGCGACGGTGACGATTGCGGGCGCTGCGGCGTCCTCGTCGGCGATTGCGTTCACCGACGAAGAAGCGGTGGCCCGCGAGCGCGCTGCTGCCGCACGTGCCGAACGCCGCCGGCGGGAGCAGATTCTCATCGCAGGGACAGTCGCCGCTGTCGCCGCGGTCTTCGTCGTCTGGTTCGTCCGCCGCTTCGGCCGGAAAGCAGCTGAGCGACTCACCACCGCGTGGCGCCGCGTCCAGCGATCGGAGCCGATGTATTTCCGGAAGGTGACGCGTGCGAGCCGCACCGGCGACGCGCGTGCGACGTACGCCGCCACGCTGGCTTGGCTCGATCGCGCGTGGGCCAGCGACGGTGAACTGATGACGCTTGAGCGAGCCGCGACCCTTTCGGGCGATCCCGAACTGCGTCGTCAGAGCGACGCGCTGCTCGACACGCTCTATGCGCGGCCGGCGGCAACGCACGGCGTCTGGTCAGGACCCGAGTTCTCGCGCCTGATCGCGCGCGCGCGTCCGCGGCTGCTCCGCGCGCGTCGGTTCGTCGACGGCTCGCCGGACACGCCGCTGCCTCCGCTCAATCCCACCGATGCGATGGATCGCCGCGGGTCCGAATCGCCGGCGGTGCGCTGACGTGTGGACCGCGCGGGTGATCCGTCGGCTGGCACCGTTGGTGTTCCTCGCACTGGTGTCGTCGCTGGCAGCGGCGCAGGAGCCAACGCCGGAAGCGCAGGCCGACATGGTCGAACAGCGGGACCTCCTGGATCTGTGGCATCAGCTCAGGCGCGAACCCGACGAGACCGAAAAGCGGCCGGAGGCGCAGGGCGTGATGCTCGCCGTTGCGCCGATCATCGGCTGGAACCCGACGTTCGGCATGACCTTCGGCGCGGCGGCGCAGATCGCATTCGTCGATGGCGATCCTGAGCACACACGGATTTCGTCCTCGGTCAGCAGCCTGTCGTACTCCACGAAGAACCAGGTGCTCTTCAACGCGCGCTTCGACATCTTCACGAACGAGAACCGGTGGCTGATCGAAGGCGACAATCGCCTCTACAAGTCTGGTCAGACGGTGTACGGCCTCGGCACTGATACGCCGTCGTCTGCGGGTATCGACGCGAAGTACAACTTCGTCCGCCTGCACGAGACGGTTTATCGCAACGTCGGCGGCGCCGTCTATCTCGGCGGCGGGCTGCTGTTCGACTCGCATGGCAGCATCGAGCCGGGAAGCACCGCGTCGCCGTTCGTCACCTACAGCGAAGCCATGGGCCTGCCGACCGACAGCCAGCAGTCCGGCGGCGTCAGCGTGAACGTGCTCGTCGACAAGCGGGTGGGGGAGATCGACTCGCGAGACGGCTGGCTGGTCAGCGGCTTCTACCGGATGTCGTTCGACGGCTTTCTGGGCGGCGATTCGGGCTGGCAGCTCGCGCATCTCGAGGGCCGCATGTACATTCCGCTCGCGGGCCGCGCGCGGGAAGGCAGTCGAGTTCCCGCGCGCCATCGTCTCGCGCTCTGGACCTTCGCGGATGTATCCACGCACGGGACCGTGCCGTATTTCGATCTGCCCGAGACCGTGTCGGACACCTACGCCCGATCGTCCCGCGCGTACCAGGAAGGGCGCTATCGCGGCGAGCGTCTCGTGTACGGCGAGGTCGAGTACCGCGGGATGCTCCGGAGCGACGGGCTGCTTGGCATGGTGGCGTTCGTGAACACGTCGACGCTGACCAATCTCGACGCCGGCGAGCACCTCTTCGACTCATTCGCGCCGGCCGCCGGAGCGGGCCTGCGCGTCCTCTTCAACAAGCGGTCGCGGACGAACTTCTGCGTCGATTTCGCGGTGGGGAAGGCGGGATCGCACGGCGTGTACTTCGCGATCCAGGATGCATTCTGAGGCGATCGCGCGATGCCGAAAATGCATAGTGCGGCCGGCGGTCCTTCTCTAGGCTGCGGGAGAACAGAAAGGAGATCGCCATGATGATCTCGAGATGCGGTCGAGCGGCGGCGTTGTTCGTAGTGGGCATGGCCTTCGTGACGGCTCGAGCCGAAGGTCAGACGAAGACCGCGGCTGATACGGCCAGCCCGGAGCTCGTTGCCGATCTGGCGAAGGGCCTCGGATCCACGCCCGCCCAGGCGGAAGGGGCGGCGGGCACGTTGTTCGGGATCGCGAAGAGCCGACTGTCCGCCGGCGACTTCACGAAGGTCGCGGCGGCCGTGCCGGGCATGACCGGGCTGCTCAAAGCGGCGCCAAGCTCGGCGGAGAATCCGCTCTCGTCGCTGGCCGGCGGCAGCGCGGGCGCGATGGGCGGTCTGGCCGCAGCCGCGGGTGCGTTCTCCAAGCTCGGTCTGAAACCCGAGATGGTGAGCAAAGCGGTGCCCATCCTCACGCAGTTCGTAACGAAGTCCGGCGGCGCCGGCGTCGGGAACCTCCTGTCATCCGTGCTCAAGTAAAACGGGACCCCGGCGTTTCCGATTTCGCATAGCGAACAACACCGACCGCCCGTAGGCTGCGGACAGGAGGCAATCGTGGCGACTACTCCCGCATTGGCCGGCCTGCGACAGACGGTGGCGAAACACTGGTGGATTCTGCTCGTCAGGGGACTGGCGGCGCTGTTGTTCGCGCTCTTTGCGTTCACGATGCCCGGCTTGACGCTGGGCACGCTGGTGCTCGTCTACGGCGCGTACTGCCTCATCGACGGCGTCGTCGCGCTGACCGGCGGATTCGGCGGCGGCTTCTGGCAGTCGCTGATTCTCGGCGTCGTGAGCATCCTCGCCGGCGTCGCGACGTTCGCGTATCCGGGTCTCACCGCGCTCGTGCTGCTGTATCTCATCGCCGCGTGGGCGATCGTGCGCGGCGTGATTGAGATCGTCGTCGCCTTCGAGTTCCGCAAGGTGATTTCCGGCGAGTGGATGCTCATCGCGGCAGGCGTGATCTCGATTCTCTTCGGCTTCCTGCTCTTCATGAATCCTGGCGCGGGCGCGTTGTCGGTCATCTGGATCATCGGCATCTACGCCTGCGTCTTCGGCGCGATGCTCGTGGCCTTGAGCTTCCGCGTGAAGTCGCTCGCGTAGTGGCGCTCCGGCGCGCCCTGGCCGCGCTGCTCGTGCTCGCGGCGACCGCAGCCACGACGCGCGCGCAACAGAGTTCGCCAGGGTCGCAGGGTTCCGCGCCTCCGGTCTCGCTCTACGGCGTCGTCCCGCAGGATTCCGGCGCGCCGCGCGGCAGCGGACAGACGGAGCCGGTGACACCCACGGCCGTTGACCCCGACGCCGCGTCGACGAAACGCGGCGAACCCGTCATCGCACCGCTGCCGCTCGTCAATCCCACCATCGGCAGCGGTTTGATCGTCATCGCGGGCTACCTCTATCGCCTGAATCCCGACGATCACACCACGCCGCCCTCCGGCACGTTCGTCGGCGGCTTCGGGACCGACAATCACAGCTGGGGCGTGATGGCAGGCCAGGAGTTTCATTTCGGGCGCGACCGCGTGCGCGTCGAGGCAGCGGGTGCGTACGCGAGCGTCCACTACGACTTCTTCGGCATCGGGCAGGCAGCAGGCCAGGCCAACACGTCCGTTCCGCTCGTGCAGGAAGGTGGGGCGGGCCTCGCCAACGCATTGATTCGCGTCGGCGGGCGATGGTTTGCTGGCGCCCAGTACACGCTGATGCAGATGAAGGTGCGCGTCGATACCGACGCACTTGCGACCGAATTGCCCGCAAGTCTCGATCGCGACGTGGACCTGCGCACGGCATCGCTCGGTCCGCGAATCGAGCTCGATACGCGCGACAATCCGTTCTACGCGCGCAGCGGCGTCTATTTCAATGCGATGGCGGCGTTCTACGGCCAGGACGTCGGCGGACAGCGCGGCTACCAGAGCTACCAGGTGTGGGGCAGCCAGTACCTCTCACTTGGTGAACGTCAGGTGCTGGCGTGGCGCGCATCCGCGTGCGCCGTCGCCAGCGACGTCCCGTTCTACGACCTCTGCGAGCTCGGCAAGAGTCAGGATCTCCGCGGCTACGTCGTCGGTCAGTACCGCGACCGCGGGCTGGTCGCCGCGCAGGCGGAGTATCGCGCGGAGATCTGGAGATTTATCGGCGGCACGGCATTCGTCGGTGCCGGCGAGACAGTCCCGGCATTCGACAAGCTCACATGGAACCAGGTGCTGCCGGGAGCCGGCGTCGGCCTGCGCGTGACCGTCGCAAACCGCAACCACGTCAACATACGCGCCGACTACGCGTGGGGCAAGAACAGCCACGCGTTTTACGTCGGCGTCGGCGAAGCATTTTAAGGGCTCAGCGCTCGAGCGCCTGCTTCATCTGGCTCAGCATGTCCTTCGCGGCGGACGTGACCGTCTGTTGCGCGAGTCGCTTCCGCATTCCGCCGAAGCCGCCTTTCAATAGATCGCCGCGCGCGCGGTTCACGTACACGACGTACGACGCCGGCGGATTCGCATCGGCCGGATCCTGCAGCACCATCGTCACGGCAAGGCTTCCGTAAAAGTAATGGCTCGCGTAGATCTGTTTCTGCGCGATGAAGATGCGATCGGGCCGCGCGATGTCCGTCCAGGTCACCATGTGCGTGACGCCGAGGATGGTCTTCAGCCCGCTCAGATGCTGCTTGTCCCAGTACAGCTCGTCCTGCGCGCCGGGCAGGCTGCCTGACGGGAACTCGGTCAGGTGACGCTGGAGCGCGGGTGCGTACGCCGTCAGCGCAGGAGAGTTCTTCAGCATGCCGAGCCACTCCTGTTGCAGCGACACGGGCTTGGCTTTGTCGTCGTAGGTGATGAGCGCGGCGTCGCCCCTCGCCAGGTAGTCGGAGACGTACGCGAGCACACGCTGGCGGACCCATGTGTCGGCGCGCGCCGAGGCGTCCGACGCATTCCAGTCGATGGCTGACTGGACGTCTCGCGCGCCCGCGGCGCCAATCCTGACGTCGCACGCCGACGGCTTGCACGACCGCAGTTCGGCCCGCTCGGCATCGTCGAGCGTCAGACGCGCGAGGTCGGCCGCGACCGGCGGCCGGCTGAACTTGACGTGCCGCAGCGTGACGTCACCGTCCTCGTACGCGATCACCTGCTTGAAGTAATCGGCCGTCTGCTGCTTGGCGGCCTTGATCCGGACGAGCGCGATCACGGCGGCCTCGAGGTCGTCGCCGGAGGTGGACGCGTTGACGATGACGCTTCCTTTTTGGAGGGCGTCGATCTGGTCGGGTGGAAACTGCGCGGCGTCCTTGACCACCCAGGCGATATCCGGCGGGAGCGCCGGCTGTGCGGCGCCGGCCGGTTCGAGTCCTACGATTGTCGCAAGCAGAGCTGGAATCAGAAGTGATCTGGGCATGCCATCGCGCACGATACCAGCTTAGCCATGTCAACGACGTGCAATTTCGGCAAAGCGTGTACTTGCGACACTTTTGTGACAGACCACAATGGCGCGCGTACGAGCGAATCGGCGCTACAATCCCGAAGCCGTATGGCCAGCTCTGCGTCCGACGTCCCGCCCGGCAATGGCGGTCCGGGCGCGCCGCGATGAAGTGGCGGCGTCCGAACAAGAAGATTCCTGAGATCGCAGCGCGCGACAGTGCGATTCTGCGCGCGATTCCGGATCTCATGTTCGTGCATGCCGAGGACGGCACCTATCTCGACTTCTACGCGCGCGACCCCGCCGACCTCTACGTGCCGCCGGAACAGTTCATCGGCAAGAAGATTCGCGACGTGATGCCGCCCGATCTCGCCGACCGCTTCATGGAGGCGCTTTCCAGGGCCTCGCGTTCGACCGACACCGTCGTTATCGAATACACACTGCCGATCCAGGGCATCCTGCGCTGTTACGAGGCGCGGATGGTGACCGATCAGCAAGGACGGGTCGTCTCGATCGTTCGAGACGTGACGGACCGGCAGGTGAACCTCGAGATGCTGCGGCGTCGCGAAGCGGCGCTGCGCGCCAGCTACGATCGCAACCGCGACCTCGCCGGCCGCCTGATCGCCAGCCAGGAGGCCGAGCGCGAGCGAATCGCGAGGGACCTCCACGACGATCTCAGCCAGAACCTCGCGCTCCTGAACATGGACCTCGATCAGCTGACGAGGCGACTCGATTCCCAGTCCAAAGATCTCGCGGACATGGCGCGCGAAGCTTCACGCCGCGCGGCCGAAATCGCACACGACATCCACCAGCTGTCGCATCAGCTGCATCCCTCACGCTTGAAGACGCTTGGCCTCATCCAGGCGATGCACGGCGTCTGTCGCGACATGGGCGCGCAGTACAACATCAGCGTGGACTTCTCGCACGAGGGTGTCCCGCCGGCCGTCGGTCCGTCCACGGCGCTGTGTCTCTACCGCATCCTGCAGGAAGCGCTGCACAACGTCATCAAGCACAGCGGTGCGCGGCGCGCGGCCGTCCGGTTGTCGCGCGACGATCGGACGCTGTACATGCAGATCGCGGATCAGGGCGTCGGCTTCAATCCGGACTCGTTCGAAGCCCGCGGCCTCGGCCTGGTCAGCATGAGCGAGCGCGTCAATCACCTCGGTGGCCAGCTCGTCATCCGTTCCGCGCCGGGAGAAGGCACGCGGATCGGTGTGCGCGTGCCGCTGGTGGTCGAAAGCGTTGCGCCGTCCGTTATCGAACAACAGGCCGCCGAATCCGCCTGATTCCTGCACGTGACGCTTATCGACTCGTGGGAACGCCATTGCCGTTTCCGCATAGCGGCAAAGTGACCCGATCGCGGAGGCTTTGCGCAATGCCCATCACACGTCCGCCGTCCGTCGTCCGGCCGGCATTCCCTTGGTCCAGATTTTCTCGCGCAGTCGTCGTATTGTTCTCGGTCTTCGTCTGCCTTCGTGGCGTTGCGTCGGCGCAGCAACCGGAAGAACCGACGCCGCTCTGGGACGTTCAGCTCGGTGCGTCCTTCGTCGGCACCAGCGGCAACTCCGAGACGTCGTCGTTAGGCGCGAACTTCGAAGCGCATCGGCGCTGGCCGGTGTGGATCATCGACGGCCTCGCCACCGCGGTGCGCACGAGCGAGGACGATGTCCAGACCGCCGAACAGTACATGGGCGCGTTCCGGGTCCGTAGGAAGCTGACCGAGCGCATTTCGGCGACGGGCGGTCTGAAACTCGAACGCGATCGACTGGCCGGCTTCGATCTGCGCTCGCTGCTCGACGGCGGCTTGGCGTACGTCCTCGTCCGGCAGCCGCAATGGTCCCTGGACGGCCTGACGTCGCTCGCGTGGCGGCATGAGGAGCAGGTGATTGGCGTCACCGAGAACGAGGCGGAAGCCGTGCTCGGGCTGTCGAGCAAGTATCTCTTCGGCACTGCCGGGGATACGACGCAGCGCTTCACCTTCTACCCGAACTTCAGCGACAGCACCGGTTATCGATCGGAAGCCGAGGTCACCGCGCAGGCGGCGATGAACAAGCGCCTCGCGCTGAAGTTCGGCTTCCTCTGGCGCTACAATCACGATCCGGTTCCCGGTTTCAAGCGTAGCGACACGACTACGACCGCGTCCATCGTCGTTCGTTGGAAATCCGAGACGCCGGCGCCGGCACCATGACTATGCAGGACGAACGTTCAGAACGTGAGCGTCGGCGGGCGATGTCGCCCGTGCTGGGGTCCGACGACTTTCAGCCGCTGTCCTCGACCGTGCGGTTGGAGTTCGGGGCGTCCTCGCACATCGGCCGGACGCGGACGATCAACGAGGACAACTACATCATCATCCGCGCGGGGCGCAGCCAGGAGACGCTCGCGTCGAGCCTGTCCACCGCCGAAACGCCCGGCCGCTTCGAGGAGGCCGCGTACGGCATGCTCGTCGCCGACGGCCTCGGCGGCAGCGGCCCCGGCGGCATCGCGAGCCGGGTCGCGCTCAACACGCTCGTGCACGTCGCGATTCATTACGGTCGCTGGAATCTGCGGGTCGATCCGCGGACGGCGGCGGAAGTCACCGAGCGTCTCGAGTGGACGTACGGCCGCGTGAACGAGGCGGTCCAGCGTCACGGGCGCGTCGCGCCCGAGCTCGCCAACATGGCGACGACGCTGACGGCGGCGTACAGTGCCGGCGACGATCTGTTCGTCGCGCACGTGGGGCACTCGCGCGCGTATCTTTTCCGAGAAGGGGAGCTGCGGCAGCTCACGCGGGATCAGACGGTCGAGAACCGACTCTCGCAGTCCAGCCGTCCGACCGCCTTCGCGTACGCGACCGACGATCTTCAACACATCCTCACCGACACGATTGGCGGCGCGGGCGGCACGCCCAACGTGCAGATCGGACAGTACCGAGTCTCAGACGGCGACTGCGTGCTGCTGTGCACGGACGGACTGTGGTGCGTCGTGCCCGACGAACGGATCGCCGACGTCCTCGCGCAGCGGCGCAAGCTGCAGGACATGAGCGACAGCCTCGTCGAGCTCGCGCTCGACGCGGGCGGCCCCGACAACGTGACGGTCCTCCTCGCGCAGTACCGTGTGCCGAACGATTGAGGCAACGGGATCGCGAAAGAATCTGCAACAGAGCAACGGAGGGAAACGGAGATTCGACGGGTCGGCCTGCATCGCAGGCCGACTGGCGGCAGGCGGATGGATCGCTGGCACGAATGACGCGTCGATCTCACGGAGTC
>DATBHR010000102.1:0-9703 GCA_036557365.1 Vicinamibacterales bacterium | reverse complement strand
CTTGAGCACTCGACGCCCGCGGTACCGGGTGGGCCAGGTGCCAGGTTGCGACGCCATCAGTGGTTGGAAGAGCGTACGACGACAGAGAGAATTTAGAAATACTCCTGCCATCGGCGGCGCCGAGGCGCGATTCCCAGCGTCGTCGGCACGGACGGGGCGTCCGCGTCGAAACCATGGATCAGTGTGTCAGCCACAGCGACTTCGGCGACGATGACGAGAGGGAATTCGAGATAGCGATCGGGACCTTTGCGGACAGTCGGCTAATCGGGAGCAGGGAAATCCTGAACGCAGGAATGCAGAATGAAGTGCATTCCTGCATTGCATTCTTCTCAGCTCGTTCGTCCTTCCAGAAACGCCCGCAGCTTCCGCGACCGCGACGGGTGCCGCAGCTTCCGAAGCGCCTTGGCTTCGATCTGCCGGATGCGCTCGCGCGTGACCGCGAAGCTCTGGCCGACCTCTTCGAGCGTGTGCTCGCTGCCGTCGCCGACGCCGAACCGCATCTTGATGACCTTCTCCTCGCGCGGCGTGAGGGTCTTCAGCACGGACTCGGTCTGTTCCTTCAAATTGAGATTGATGACGGCCTCGGCCGGCGAGACGACCTGGCGATCCTCGATGAAGTCGCCAAGATGCGAATCTTCCTCCTCGCCGATGGGCGTCTCGAGCGAGATTGGCTCCTGCGCGATCTTGAGAACCTTCCGCACCTTGCTGACGGGGATGTCCATCCGCTTGGCGATTTCCTCTGACGTCGGCTCGCGTCCGAGCTCCTGCACGAGCGCGCGCGAGGTGCGAATCAGCTTGTTGATGGTCTCAATCATGTGGACCGGAATACGGATAGTCCGCGCCTGGTCCGCAATCGCGCGCGTGATGGCCTGACGAATCCACCACGTCGCGTACGTCGAGAACTTGTACCCGCGGCGGTACTCGAACTTGTCGACGGCCTTCATGAGGCCGATGTTGCCTTCCTGAATCAGATCGAGGAACTGCAGGCCGCGGTTCGTGTACTTCTTCGCGATGGAGACGACGAGGCGGAGGTTGGCTTCGACGAGCTCTTTCTTCGCCTGCTCGGCCTGGTACTCGCCGCGAATGATGGTATCGAGCGTCGTCTTCAGCTCGTCGGGCGACTGCTCGAGGCTGTCGGTCAGCGTCTTGATCTTGGCCTTGATGTCCTTGACCTGGCGCTGCAGCGTCTTCTTGTCCTCTTCGCGCAGCTTCGTCTTCTTGTTCTTCGGATTCAGCAGGCGGTCGATGGCTTCGATCTCGCGCTGCTCGCGCCGGACCGATTCGACGGCGTCCTTCATGTCCTCGATCAGGCGCCGCTTGACGGCTTCGGTGAACTCGATCTCGCGGATGCGCTGCGACAGCTCCACCTGTGCGCGCATCGCGAGCCACTTCGCCTTGCGGTACTTGCGCTTCTCGCGCGTCGTCGTGCCGCGCGGCGTCTCGGCGAGCTTTTCTTCGAGCTTTTCGTAGGCCGCGCGCGCCTTGCGGACGGCGTCGATCTGCTTCTGCACCTGCTTGCGCCGCTGCTCGATGCGCTCGTCAGTGATCTCCTCGTCGTTGAAGATCACGAGCTCGCGGATGGTGCGCTCGCCGCTGTCGAGCTGATCGCCCAGCTGGATGATCCGCTTGGCGATGAGCGGCGTCCGCGAAATCGACTTGATGACGGCGAGCTTCCCGCGCTCGATGCGGCGCGCGATCTCGACTTCGCCTTCGCGCGTGAGCAGCGGCACGGTGCCCATCTCGCGCAGGTACATGCGGACGGGATCGTTCGTCTTGTCCAGCGCGCCGGGCGTGAGATCGAGCTCCATCTCCTCGGCGCCCTCGGCCGTCCGATCGATCGGCTTCACATCGTCGCGCAGATATTTCTGATCCGAGTCGATGACCTCGATCCCGGCGCTGCCGAATGTGTTGAACAGATCGTCGAGCTCGTCGGACGACGTGATCTCGGACGGGAGCATCTCGTTGACTTCGTCGTACAGGAGATACCCCTTCTCCTTGCCCATGTTGATGAGCTGCCGGACTTCGTCGTAGCGCTCCTCGATGGAGAGATGTTCCTTGTCGCCGCCGGCCGCGTCGGGGTTTCGATGCGATGGAGGAGTTCGTTTTTCCGCTGCCATAAATGTTTAGTCTCTTGTTCCTGTCACGTCCCGGTCGAGTTGCGTGGCGACGGCCAGCAAACGGCGAGACAACCGGTCTATCTCAGCGCCGTATTCCTTGGCGTCCAGTTCCTGAAGGCGGTCGATTTCGCGCTTGATCGAGGCCCGCTCGCGTTCCCAGCGAAGCCGCTTGATCGCCTGTACGCAGGCCGCCGGCGGGGCAGGGGCGGTCGCGTTGGCGGCGATACTCGTCACGAGTTGGGCGTTCACTGTACTTAGACGCTGCAACAGTGTCGAGGGTAAGAATTCTCGAGGTTCGTCGTGCAGGCTCCGCGCCACCTCGAAAATGTCGCGACCCGCCAACCCGTCCAGATCCTCGGCCTCCAGGACGGCGAGCGCATCCATGGACGCCGCAGTCTCGTGAACGAGCCCCCAGATCAGCGCCCGCTCGGCCTGCTTCAGCTGGCCGAGCGACGGGAGTTCACGGGTCGTTACGACGGTCTGTTTGTGGACGGCCGCCTTACGGATTTCAGCGCGTACCACCTCTTCTGTAATGCGCGCCTTATGGGCAATCCGATCGGCAAATTGATCCCGCGCCGCCGCATCCGGGACTCGCGCCGCCACGGTCAACATCTGGCCCAGAAATTTCCGTCGTCCTTCGTCCTGCGCCAGGTCCACGCCCGACGCAGCCTGGTCGAGCAGATACTCGAGATAGGGCCGCGAACCGCGCAGGCGGCCGCGATAGGCGTCCGGCCCGTTTTTGCGGACGAACGTATCCGGGTCCTCACCCTTGTCGAGCACGACGACGTTCACGTCGAATCCTTCGGTGACGAGCAGCTCGGACGACCGGGCCGCCGCGCCCTGGCCTGCTGTATCAGGATCGAAGCTGATGATCACTTTCGATGTAAAACGACGGAGGAGCTGCGCCTGTTGCAGTGTCAGCGCCGTCCCGCACGACGCGACCGCCGGCGCCGCCCCCGACAGCTGGACCTGGGCAAAATCGAAATAGCCTTCGACCAGCACCGCGAACCCGGACTTGCGGATGTCCTGCTTCGACAGATTCAGCCCGTACAGCGTGCGGCTCTTCGAATAAATCGCCGTTTCAGGCGAGTTCACGTACTTTGCGCCGCCCTGCTCGGCGTCCATCTGACGGCCGCCAAATGCAATGACAGACCCCGTATCGCGGCAGATGGGCACCATCAGCCGGTTCCGGAACCGATCGACGACCTCGCCGTTCTCCCGACGGAGGAGCAGGCCGCCCTCGATCAGCAAACCTTCTGCGAAACCCTGTGAACGAAGTCGGGCCTTGAGGCCGTCACGCGAATGGGGGGCGAAACCGAGACCGAGCTGATCGATGGCGTCCTGCGAGACGCCGCGGTCCCTCAATTGTTGACGCGCCCTGCCGCCTCCGGGATTCATCAATTGCTCGCGGAAATACGCCGCGGCGACCTCGTGCGCCTTGAGCAGCGACTCGCGGAGCGCGGAGTCCCGGCGCGACGCCTCATCCCCGTCCGCCATCTCCGGCAGCGCGACGCCGAATTTCTGCGCCAGCATGCGCACCGCTTCGGGGAACGACAGCTTCTCGTGGAGCTCGAGGAACTTGAAGACGTCGCCGCCGGCCTTGCAGCCGAAGCAGTGAAAAAATCCTTTGTCGGGATTGACGGTGAACGACGGCGTCTTCTCGGAGTGGAACGGACACAGCCCCTTGAAGGTCCGTCCGGCCTGCTTGAGGGGCACGTACTCCTGCACGACCTGCACGATGTTCGCCTGCAGGCGGAGGTCGTCGATGAAGTGCTGCGGAAACAGGCTCATTCCTTCAGTTCGACCACCGTCACGCCGCCGCCGCCCTGTTCCGGCGGCGCGGTCGCGAACCGCGACACGAGCGGATGCTGCTGCAGAAATCCCGCGAGCGCGCGCTTCAACTGTCCGGTGCCATAGCCGTGAATGAATCGGACAACGCGCTGATCGGTCAGCAGCGACTCGTCGAGGAACCGTTCCGCCCGCGCGAGCGCCTCGTCGACAGTGCAGCCGATCACGTTGAGATCGACGGTCGTGTTCTCGCGCGGCTGCAGGTCGACGTTGACGCTGACCTTCGCGGGAGCGGGTGTCTCGCCGGCGCCGGCCGCGCGCGCAACCAACTGCAAATCCCGCATGCTCGCGCGCATCCGTTTGCCGCGGACGTCGAGCTCCGCAGTGCCGTCGTGCACGCTCGTCACGGTGCCTTCGAGACGAAGACCGCCGACGATGACGCGATCGCCGATGGCAAGCGCTCCGGATTGCGGATTGCGGACTGCGGATTGCGGATTGATTGTCGATTGCGGATTGGGCGATTGCGGATTGATTGCGGATTGCACATTGAATGCGGATTGCGCATCGGGCGATTGCGGATTGTCTGACCCCGCATTGCCGGATTGCGGATCGAGCGCGCGCTTCGCAATCGCCTCGACGGCGGCTCTGGCATTGCTGCGGACCGCACCGGTGTCTCCCGTCGACACGAGCCGCGGCGCGCTTGCAAACGCCGCCGCCTTCGCCTTCAGCTGCGTCACCACATCGTCGATCTCGCGGCGCGCCTGGCGGACCTGGGCTTCGAGATCTGACGTCACGCGCTTTTTGAACGTTTCTTCGCGCTCGCGCAGCGAGTCTTCACGCTGCCGGATTCGGACGTCCGCCGCGTCCTGCGCGTCGCGCTGTCTCTGCGTCAGGCGGCGCTCGTGCTCGAGCTCGCGGATGTCGTGATCGATCTTGGCGAGCTGCTCGGCAACCTGTGCGTCGCGCGCGCTCACGTTTGCGCGCGCCGAGGCGACGATGTCCGCGTTGAGGCCGAGACGGCCGGCAATCTCGAGCGCAAGGCTGCGGCCCGGCGTGCCGTAACGCAGCTGATAGGTCGGCGCAAACGTTTCGGCGTCGAATCCGAACGCGGCACTCGCAACGCCGTCGGTGGTGGACGCGTACGCCTTCAACGCTTCGTAGTGGCTCGTTGCGACGACAGTCGCGCCGCGCTGCTTGAAATGATCGATGATGGCCACGCCGAGCGCGCCGCCTTCGACCGGATCCGTTCCCGAGCCGACTTCGTCGAGCAGCACGAGCGCAGGAACGGCGAGCGCACGATCCATCCCGGCGATGTTCGTGATGTGCGCGGAAAAGGTGCTCAGGCTGGCTTCGATCGACTGCTCGTCTCCGATGTCCGCGAAGATCGATCGGAAAACCGGGATGCGGGATCCGTCGGCGACAGGAATTCGAAGTCCGGACTGCGCCATCAGCGCCAGCAATCCGGCGGTCTTGAGCGCGACCGTTTTTCCGCCGGTGTTGGGACCGGTGATGAGCAGCACGGTCGACGGCGGCGTGATCTTGATGGTGACAGGCACGACCTCGCCCGCACGGCCCTCGTCCCCTTCTTGCCCCACCCGACCTACCTGACCCACCTGACCCACCCGACCTACCTGACCCACCTGACCCACCTGACCTACCCGACCCACTTGCCCCACCCGCCCCTGCAGCAACGGGTGCCGAGCGGCCTGCAGCTCGAACGCGCCGTCGCTCGTGAGCGCCGGCTCGACGCCGTCCACGGACTGCGAGTACCTCGCGCGTCCCTGCATGACGTCGACCTCGGTCACCGCTTCGATCGTCCGGTGCATGTCTGCAGCGCGGCTGCGGAACGCGTCGGTCAGCGCGAGCAGAATCCGGCGGACTTCCTCTGCCTCCTGCTCCTCGAGCGCGACGATGTCGTTGTTGATCTCGACGGTGCTGAGCGGCTCGAGATAGAGGCTGGCGCCGCTCGTCGACGCGCCGTGGACGATGCCGGGGATCGAGCTGCGGTGCTCGGATTTGACGACGAGCACGTAGCGGCCATTCCGCTCCGTGACGACCTGGTCCTGCAGGTACTTCGACGTGTCCTTGCCGCGCAGATACGATTCGAGCGTCGTCCGGAGCCGGCCACGCTGCTTGCGCAGGCGATCGCGAATCAGCTTCAGGTCGGCGCTCGCGGTGTCGAGGACGTCGCCGCTCGGGTCGATCTTTTCGCGAATCGCCGTCGTCTCGTTCTTGAACGACGCGGCGGCACCGATGACAGCTTCGAGCTGCGGAAAAGCGCCCGGCGCACGCTTGATGGCAGTCCGCGTTTCGTCCACGGCTTCGAGGAGCGACGCGAGCTCGAGGAGCCGGGCTGGTTCGAGCGCGCGCCCTTCGATGGCGAGCGCGGTCAGCGTCTGCGGGAAGTCGTCCGAGGCTCGCAGCGGAAACACGCCGTTGGCGCCGAGGTACCGGACGGTTTCCGTCGTCGCCGAGAGGAGCTGCGCCACCTGGGCCGGATCGGTAGACGGCGACAGCCTGCCGAGGCGGTCGGCGCCCATGGGCGTCAACGCGAAACTCGTCACGGCCTCGACAATCCGATCGAATTCGAGGGCCCTAAAGGCGCCTGGCTGCATCACTTGGGCAGAATTGGTGGGTAGAGAAGAACCCCTTATTCTAGCGTACCAAGTCGTCGCGGCCAATCCGCGACTCCGACCCAATTACGACAGATGGTTGATCAAAGAGGCGACCGTCGCCGCGCCAAAACCGTTGTCGATGTTGACGACGGTTACTCCCGACGCACAGCTGTTCAGCATCCCGAGCAGCGCCGCGATGCCGCCGAAGCTCGCGCCGTATCCCACACTCGTCGGCACCGCGATCACCGGTACCGACACGAGCCCCGAAACGACGCTGGGCAATGCGCCTTCCATGCCGGCCACGACGATGATGACGCGCGCCGCCTCGAGCGTCGGGCGCGCGCTGAGGAGGCGGTGAATGCCGGCGACGCCGACGTCGTAGAGCCGACACACGTCGTTTCCCATTAATTCGGCGGTACGGGCAGCCTCTTCGGCAACAGGCAGGTCGGACGTTCCGGCGGCCGCGATCAGAATCGTGCCTTTACCTTTGGAGACATCCTGCTGACGCAATCCGATGATTGCTGCATCAGCGTAATACGTGGCGGCCGGCACGACCTGGCGCACGGCGTCATATGCTGCCGCGCTTGCGCGCGTCACCAGCAAAGTCGATCCGCGTCCCACGATTTCAGCCGCGATGGCGGCAATCTGGGCAGGTGTTTTGCCTAAGCCGAGAACGACCTCGGGGAAGCCTTGTCGAATGGCCCGATGATGATCGACTCGCGCGAAGCCCAAGTCTTCCATCGGCCGTGCGCGTATGGCGTTGGCCAGCTGATCGCGAGCCGCATCAACGGCAATTTCGCCGCGCGCAACTTGCTCGAGCAGATCCTGGAGCTGTTTGTTTGACGTCATTCCAGCCCGACATTAATATAAGTGATTGTTGCGACGAGTGTTGTCCTTCGTCGCGTCATGTCGCGACCGACCCGCGCGACCCCAAACGATGACGCCTTCTGAGACCCTCACGCTCGCCGCGTACTTCTTCGTGCTGATCATCCTGGCCGTGTACGGATGGCACCGGTACTACCTGGTCTATCTGTACATGAAGTACCGCAATCGCGTCCCGATGCTCGGGGCGGCGCTCGATCCGCTGCCGACGGTCACCATCCAGCTGCCGCTCTACAACGAAATGTACGTCGCGGATCGTCTGATCGACGCCGTTTGCCGCATCGACTATCCGCGTGAGCTCCTCGAAGTCCAGGTCCTCGACGATTCGACCGACGAAACGCAGACGATCGCCCAGCTCGCCGTCAGACGGTTCGCCGCGCAGGGCGTCGACGTCAAGTACTGCCATCGCGTCGATCGGACCGGCTACAAGGCGGGCGCACTCGAAGCGGGCCTCGCGACCGCGCGCGGCGAATTCATCGCCATCTTCGACGCCGATTTCATCCCGACTTCCGATTTTCTGCGCCGCCTGATGCCGCACTTCATCGACCCGAAGGTCGCGATGGTGCAGGCGCGGTGGGGCCACATCAACCAGGACTACTCGCTGCTCACCAAGATCCAGGCAATCCTGCTGGACGGCCACTTCGTGCTCGAGCACGGCGGCCGCAATCGCGGCGGGCGCTTTTTCAACTTCAACGGCACCGCCGGCGTGTGGCGCCGCGCGGCGATCGACGATGCGGGCGGGTGGCAGCACGACACGCTGACCGAGGATCTCGACCTCAGCTATCGCGCGCAGCTGCGCGGCTGGAAGTTCGTGTTCGTGCCAGACCTCATCGCGCCGGCCGAAGTGCCGGTCGAGATGAACGCGTTCAAGTCGCAGCAGCATCGATGGGCCAAGGGTTCGATTCAAACCTGCCGCAAGCTGCTGCCGACGATCCTGCGCTCGAAGCTGCCGCTCGGCGTGAAGGCGGAGGCGTTCTTCCACCTGACCGCCAACTTCAACTACATCCTGATGTGCATGCTCTCGATCCTCATGTTCCCGGCGATGGTCATTCGCTACAACATGGGCTGGTACGAAATGCTGCTCATCGACATCCCGCTCTTCTTCGCGGCGACGTTCTCCTTCTGCAACTTCTACGTCGTCTGCCAGCGCGAGATTCACAAGGACTGGCGCGCACGCGTGAAGTACGTGCCGTTCCTGATGTCGGTCGGCATCGGCCTGTCGATCAACAACACGCGGGCGGTGTTCGAGGCGCTGCTGCACAAGGATTCCGAGTTCGCGCGGACGCCGAAGTACCGCATCGAGGCCGACGCGGACGAGTGGGTCGGGAAGAAGTACCGGCAGTCGGTGGCGGTCCAGCCGCTCATCGAGCTGCTGCTCGGGCTGTACTTCACGTGGACCGTGTTCTACGCGCTCGCCAACGGCATCTACGGCACGCTGCCGTTTCTCGTGCTGTTCCAGGTAGGATTCCTCTATACGGGTCTGCTCTCCGTCGTCCAGCAGTACGCGGGCGAGCCGGTTGTTCTCAACACGCAAGTGGCCAGTGGGAAATGAAAGCCAGAGTCTCAGTTCTTCGCGTCACCCCTGATTCAATCCTGTCCGACGTCGACCGTCTCGTGGATCTCGCCGGCGTCTCGCAGGCGCTCGCACCCGGCAAGACGACGATCCTGAAGGACAACATTTCGTGGCACTTCCCGTTCCCCGGCGCCAATACGACGCCGTGGCAGCTCGAAGGCACGATCCGGGCGCTCGCGCGTCATGGTTTTACGGATCAGGTCTGCGTCCAGAACAAGACGGTGGTGACGAATGCCTTCAAGGGCGAAGATCTGAACCACTACCTGCCGATCTTCAAGCGCTATCAGGTTCCCGTCCGCTACAACTTCAAGGACGAGGACATGACGTGGGTGCGCTACGAGCCGAAGGCGAGGATGCGCGTCCTGAACCGCATCTTCCCGGAAGGCGTCCACATCCCCGACTACTTCTTCGGCAAGAACATCGTCCATTTGCCGACGACGAAGTGCCACATCTACACGACGACGACCGGGGCGATGAAGAACGCCTTCGGGGGCCTCCTGAACACGCGTCGCCACTACACGCATTCGTGGATTCACGAAACGCTCGTGGATCTGCTCGCGATCCAGAAGGAGATCCACCCGGGCCTGTTTGCGATCATGGACGGCACGACCGCAGGCAACGGGCCGGGCCCGCGGACGATGTATCCCGTCGTGAAGAACGTAATGCTCGCGTCCGCCGATCAGGTGGCCATCGACGCCGTGTCCGCGAAGATGATGGGATTCGATCCG
>DATBHR010000101.1:0-202712 GCA_036557365.1 Vicinamibacterales bacterium | reverse complement strand
CGGCCCGTTGACCTCGCGGAACTTGACCGCGCCCTGCTCGTCGTTGCCGGGAAAGCCGCCGACCGAGGTGAGTCCATCCGGCGCGTACGCAATGTAGTTGGCGACCGCGAAACGGCGGGCGACGTCCTCGATGTACGGATTGAGGCCGCGATTCTCGTGAATGACGAGCACGCCCGGCAGCTTGCCGCTGGCATTCGCCGGCTTCGCGAAGTAGCCCTTGATGCTGCCGTTGCCCTGAGGCGACTGCACCGTTTCGTAGCTCGTCTTGATCCGCGTGTCGTCTTTCTGGACCTGCTGCGCCCACGCGTAGTTGGGACGAAGGCTCTCCCAGATCGCGGTGACCGTCAGGCCGCCGACCGCGTACTTCCCTGCGCGCTCGAAGAAGTCGCGGCGAGAGATGTCACCGTGCTGGTATTCGTGGAAGAGATCCAGCAGCTCCTGCGGATAGTCGGACGCTTTCTTTCGCTCCATCGCTCGCCCCCCGTTCAGCCGATCATGAGTTCATTCTCATTCCCTGTGTTCTTCATCGACACGGGCTGGTACTTGGTGGAAAATACCAGACTATCCTACTTATGGCGACTCCGGCTGCGCGCGCCGCGTCGTTTCCGGGCGTCGGTGCCCGCACTGCCACCACCGTGGCAAAAGCGCCATGGTCGGTCTACGCCGTTCTCTTCGCATCGACGTGCGTCGTGTTCGGAGTTCTGTGGGATATTTCCTGGCACCGCACGATCGGCCGGGACACGTTCTGGACGCCGGCGCACATGGCCATCTACCTCGGCGGCGTCGTCGCCGGGCTGACCTGCGGCTGGCTGGCCATCCACACCACGTTTTTCGGTACGCCTGATGAGCGCGGCGCATCCGTGCGCTTCTGGGGATTCCGCGCGCCGCTCGGCGCATGGGTTGCCATCTGGGGCGCGTTCGCGATGCTCACGTCTGCGCCGTTCGACGACTGGTGGCACAGCGCCTACGGTCTCGACGTGAAGATCGTGAGCCCGCCGCACATGCTGCTCGCGGCCGGCATCGCCGCGATTCAATTCGGCGCGATGCTGACCGCGGTCGCGTGGCAGAACCGCGCGCAAGGCGATCGGCGTCAGCTCGGACGGCTGTTCCTGCTCGGCGCCGGCCTGCTCATCCTGCTGATCGCGACGATCTGCACCGAGTACACGCAGCGATGGGACATGCACCAGTCGCTGTTCTACCAGGTGACCGCCGGAGCGTTTCTCTTCTTCCTCGTCAGCACGGCGCGCGCATCCGTGGCGCGCTGGCCGGCGACGACCGCGGCCGTCGTGTATACGCTGCTCACGCTGTTCATGCTGATGCTCCTGCCGCTGTTCGCAGGACGGCCGCTGCTCGGTCCGATTTACGTCCAGGTCGATCGCTTTCTGCCGCCGGACTTTCCGATCCTGCTCGTCGTGCCGGCATTCTGCCTCGACCTCGTCATGCAGCGCGTGCGCGGACGCGACTGGACGCTTGCAGCCGTCCTCGCGGTGGTCTTCGTCGCCGCGTTCCTGGTCGTCCAGTGGCCGTTTGCCGATTTTCTGATGACGCCGTGGGCGCGCAACTGGTTCTTCGTGAGTGACCGGATGCAGTACAGCGTCGACCCGACCATGCAGGCGCGCTGGTACGTGCTCAATCGTCCCGACAATCTCGCCGTCGGTCTGCCGATCGCCGTCGTCATCGGCTTCCTCTCCGCGCGCTGCGGGCTATGGTGGGGCAACTGGATGTCGCGCGTGCAGCGGTGACGAGGCGCGCGCGGGCGGCGGCGCTGCTGCTCGCCGTGATCTCGATGGCGCACGTGGGCAGCCCCGATACCTTCTTCATCGGCAAGGCCGGTCCCTACGATGTGCGCGTGACGGTGAGGTTGCCGGGTGTGATTCCGGGACGCGCGCAGGTCTCCGTTCGCGTCGCCGGCGCGACCGCCGAGAGCGGGCACGCAGTGTCCGTCCGCGCGGGACAATGGAACGTCGGGATGAAGGGCGCGCCGCCACCCGAGCCCGCCGCCATCGTGCCCGGCGATCCGGCGCTCCGTGCCGCGGAGCTCTGGTTCATGACGCCGAGCTCCTACGAACTGCTCGTCGCCGTTGATGGTCCGTCCGGCCACGGCGAGGTCATCGTCCCCGTGATGGCGCTGGCCACCGCGCAGCGATCGATGGTGCCCGGCCTCGGCGCGATTCTCGCCGGGCTCGCCATTTTCCTGACCGTCGGTCTCATGACGATCATCGGCGCCGCCGTACGCGAGAGCGTCGTGCCGCCGGGCGAAGAACCCGACGCCGCGCACAAGCGCGGCGCGCGCATGAGCGTTGCGATCGCCGGCGTGCTGGCGGTTCTCGTCCTGTGGGGCGGAAATGCCTGGTGGAATGCCGAGGCGTCGAGCTATGGCACGAACGTGCTGTTCCGTCCGTTCGAATCGAACGTGACGGTCGCGGGTACGCCGCAAGCGGCAGAGACACTGACGCTCTCGATTCGAGATCCGCGCTGGACCGGCGAACCCAATCCGCTGGCGCGCTACAACGCGCTGCTTCCGGACCACGGCAAGCTGATGCACCTGTTTCTCGTCGGCGAGTCAGGCGATGCGATGGCGCACCTGCATCCCGTCGCGCGCAGCACCGCCGCGCTCGATTTCGACACGCATCTTCCCGCGCTTCCGCCCGGCACCTATCGCGTGTACGCCGACATCGTGCACGAGAGCGGGTATGCGCAGACGCTCGTCAATCGCGTCGACGTTCCGGATCTCAAGGCGCCGACCGAGTCACCCACCGATCCGGATGATTCATCGTTCACGGGACACGCAGTCGGCGAGTCGGCAACGGCCGCGTTCGACTGGGGCAACGGTGTTCGCCTGGAGTGGAATCGCGGCAACGCCGCGTTCGCGCAGGGCGACGAACACCTGCTGACGTTTGCCGCTCGAAACGCGGAGGGCGCCATCATCGACGTGCCGCCCTACATGGGCATGGTCGCCCACGTCGTCGTGGCGAGCCGGGATGGATCCGTGTTTGCCCACCTCCACCCGTCCGGCAGCATCTCGATGGCCGCCCTCCAGAAGTTCTCCGGCGGCTCGATAGCCGATCACAGCGGCCACGACATGCCGATGCCGGCGTCGGTCGAGATTCCTTACGCGTTTCCGAAAGCAGGCGCGTACCGGATCTGGGTGCAGATGAAGCCGGAAGGCATCGTGAAGACCGCGGCGTTCGACCTCACGGTTCGGTAGCCGCCTGAACCGCACGGCTGTCCGCGGAATTCCTAATTCCTAATCCCTCATTCTCAATTCCTAGTGGTCTTCCAGCCTGTGCTTCTCTGCCTCGATGTCCATCGCGATGTTGTCGCGCCTCGCGGTATGCGCTTCCTTCGCGCGCTTCTTCGTGGCCGCGGCGCGCGTCTTCTCCTCGGAGCTTACGGCGAACGTCGGCAGTTGACGCTCGAGGTCGGCGCTCCTGCAGGACGGACACTGCGGCGCCGACGGATCCTGCGGTCGTACGAGCGCCTCGAACTCGTGGCCGCAGGCGCGGCAGCGGTAGTCGAACAGTGGCATTGCTGTCTGGCCCTCTCTTGAAGAGAATAGCGCATCGACGACCGGCTTATTTCTTTGAACGTCCCGGGAGGATTCCTATGCGGTGTGCTCGCTCGACGCTCGTCATCCTCGGATTGCTCGCCGCCTGGTACATCCCCGTGCGCGGCCAGGACGACCCGGTCAAAACCATGGTCGATCGGCTGAACCTCGAGCGGTACAAGGGCACGGTCAAGGGACTGACCCAGTTCGGCGACCGGCGCCAGGGCACGGACCGCAACCGTGCGGCCGTGGACTGGATCGAGGCCCAGCTCAAGAGCTACGGCTGCACGACCGAGCGCGTCCACTACGAATACAAGACGCCGCCGCCGAACCCGAACGCCGGACGCGGCCGCGGCACCACGACGCAGGCGCAAGGCGGCGGACGCATCCGGGGAAACCGGATCCCGACGGGCGTCAACACCGATCCCATGAAGCAGCCGGACGAGAAGCTGCGCGCGCTCAACACGCAGCCGACGACCGACGGACCGCGTGAAGAGGTGTTCTGCACGAAGGTCGGCACGACGCATCCCAACGAGATGTACATCCTCGGCGGACACATGGACGGCCACGGCTGGGGCGAGGCGGCGAATGACGATGGTTCCGGAACCGCGCTGGTGATGGAGCTCGCGCGCGTCTTCAGCAGCCCCGACGTGCAGACCGACCGGACGATCCGCTTCGCGCTGTGGAACAACGAGGAGACGGGACTGAACGGCGCGCGCGCGTACGTCGATCAGCGCAAGGATCTCCAGGGCAAAGAAAATCCTCCCGGCTCCGGCAAGTATCCCGAGCCGAAGTGGCTCGGCATGATCCAGCACGACATGATGATGTTCGACCACGGGATGCCGCTGCCGGACGGCACGATGCGGAAGGAGCAGCGCCTCGAAGCCGATGTCAACGTCGAGTACCAGGCGACCGCGAAGCTCGCGGCGGAAGCGCAGACGCTGGCGTGGGAGCTCGAGGACGCCAACGAGAAATACGCGACCGACTATCCCGCATCCGTCGGCCGTCACATGACGAACACCGACTCGACGCCGTTCATGGACCTGACGCCGTCAATCAGCGTGCGCGAGAACGAACGCGGCACGCAGATCGGCGCCGGATGGGATCCGCAGTGGCATCAGCCGACCGACGTCTTCACGACGTACTCGGACGCCGACTTCCGCCTCGGCCTGAACGCGGCGCAGACGACGCTCGCGGCGGTGGCGAAGCTCGCGGGAGCGACGATCAAGAAGTGAAAACTTGAAAGTGAAAAGGGAAAACGAGGAACTACGGGCATGAAGAACCGTACGGCGCTCGCCCTGCTGCTCGTCGTCGTCGCCGCGGTGTGGCCGCTCGCGCAATCGGAGCGGCTCGACTACCCTGCCATCGGTCGGATTCGCGACGAAGGCTTCAACCGCTCGCAGGTGATGGACCACATCTTCTGGCTGACGGACGTGTACGGTCCGCGGCTGACCGGTTCGCCCGCGATCCAGCAGGCGAGTGAGTGGGCGATGAAGCGGTTCAACGAGTGGGGACTGTCGAACGTCCACCAGGAGCGCTGGGCGTTCGGCAAGGGCTGGTCGCTCGTCCGCTTCAACGCCAACCTCGTCGAGCCGCAGGTGCAGCCGATCATCGGCTATCCCGTGTCCTGGTCGCCCGGCACCAAGGGTCCGGTCGTCGCCGACGTCGTCCGTGTGCAAATCGCCAGCGAGAACGACTTCGCCAGATATCACGGGAAGCTCGCGGGCAAGATCGTGCTGACGCAGGCTGCCCGCACTGTCCGCATGCTCGAGGGCCCGATCATTCTGCGGATGGACGACAAGTGGACCGCCGAAGCGCTGACGACGCCGGTGCCGGAACCGTCGAGCGGCCGCGGACGCGGCAGCGACGACTTCGCGCAGAAGCTGCGCGACTTCTACCGCACCGAGGGCGTCGTCGCGACGTTCGATCGCGGCAGCAACAGCGACATGGCCGCCGGCGGCAGCGATCTGACGTGGCAGCAGCAGCATCCCGACGGCGGCACCGTGTTCCCCGCCGGCGTGGGCCCGCGCGACGAGCACGCGGGATCGGGCGTCGCGTCGGTCACGCTGGCGGTCGAGCACTACAACCGGATGATCCGGCTGCTCGATCACGACATTCCCGTGAAAGTCGAAGTGAACATCGAGACGAAGTTCTACGACGAGGCGTCGATGAACGGCTTCAACACGATCGCCGAGATTCCAGGATCGGATCTCGCGTCGGAAGTCGTCATGCTTGGCGCGCACTTCGACTCGCATCCGTACGCGACCGGTGCGACCGACAACGCGACCGGCAGCGCGGCCATGATGGAAGCGATGCGCATCATCAAGACGCTCGGCCTCAAGCCGCGCCGGACGATTCGCGTCGGCCTGTGGGGCGGCGAGGAGCAGGGACTGCTCGGGTCGCGGGCGTACGTGAAGGAACACCTCGCCGACGTCGACACGATGGCACTGAAGCCGGACCACGCGAAGATTGCCGCGTATTTCAACTCTGACAACGGCACCGGCAAGGTCCGCGGCATCTGGCTGCAGAGCAACATGGCCGCGGCGCCGATCTTCGAGCAGTGGATGGCGCCGCTCAAGGATCTCGGCGTCACGATTCTCGGCCCGCGGTCGGTTTCCGCGACCGATCACGTGTCGTTCGACAACGTCGGCGTTCCCGCGTTCCAGTTCCTCGTCGATCGCCTCGAGTACAACGCGCGGACGCATCACTCGAACATGGACACGTTCGATCGCGTCCAGCGCGACGACATGATCCAGCAGGCGACCGTGATCGCTGTCTTCGCGTACGACGCCGCGATGCGCAACGAGAAGCTGCCGCGGAAGGCCCTCCCGACGCCGCGCGGGCGGGATTCGTCGCAGTGATGGCGGCGTTCACGGCGGCGCTGCTGACGCTGGCGCTCGTCGCCGGCGTCCAGGACTTCGATCCGGATTATCTCGCGACGTTCTCGATCATCGCGCGCGATCCGGCGACTGGCGAGCTGGGATTCGCCGTGCAGTCGAAGGCGTTCGCGGCGGGAAACCGCGCCGTGCACATCCAGGCCGGGCTCGGCGTCATCGCGCACCAGGCGGCCGCAAACCCGATGTACGGCGAGATCGGGTTCGATCTGCTGCGCGCCGGCTACACGCCGCAGCAGGCGCTCGACATGATGCTGCGCAGCGACGAAGGCCGCGACTCGCGCCAGATCGCGATTCTCGACGCGCAGGGCCGATCCGCGAACTGGGACGGCCCGGGGGCCAACGACTGGAAAGGCCACCACTGCGGCGTGAACTACTGCGCCCAGGGGAACATCCTCGTTGGACCGCAGGTCGTCGACGCGCTTGCAACGTCGTTCGAAGCGTCATCGGGACGACCGATCGCGGACCGGTTGATGGACGCGCTCGACGCGGCGCAAGCGGCCGGCGGCGACGCGCGCGGCGTGCAGTCTGCGGCGATGATCGTCACGCGCGCGCTCGGCGGTGCCGGCGGATTCTCGGACCGCGTCATCGACATCCGAGTCGACGACAGCCGGAAACCGCTCCCCGATCTCCGGCATCTCCTGAACCTGTATCAAGCCGGCCAGCTGATCACCGAAGCCAACCGGAAACTGTCGGCCGGCGACGCGGCAGGTGCGCTGCAAACCGCAACCGCGGCGCGCGACAAGGCGCCCGACAACGACAACGCGTGGGTCGCGCTCGCAGGCGTTCACCTCAAGAGCGGGCGGAAGGACGACGCGATCAAGGCGCTGGCACAGGCAATCACGCTGAACGAGGCGAACAAAAGACAGCTGCCCAAGAACAAGACGTTCAAGTCGATCTGGAGCGATCCGGCGTTTCGAACGCTGGTCAGTCCCTAGCCTCTGCTTCGAGACATACGAGTCGGCATCCGCGTCGGCGCGGCTCCGCAGCACGAATGCATCGGTGTGTACGCGCCGGTGTTCGATAGCGCAACGTCCGGTGTTCGATAGCGGACGTCTCTGCGCGGCTTCGATTCGCGAACGGATCGGCACAGCTCCGGAGTATGCTCACCACGCGTTTCCCGGGAGCTAAATCGAGGGAGTGGCCGTCTAAGAAAACATTCAAAGGTGGTGACGTGGTGTTCCTGCAGGATTTGCGTCATGCCGTGCGTTCCCTCTCCCGCGTCAAAGGACTGTCGGTCACCGTCATCCTGACCCTGGCGCTGGGCATCGGCGCCAACGCCGCGATCTTCAGCGTCGTGCGCGGTGTCCTCCTGCGGCCGCTCGTCAATCGCGACGAGAGCCGCCTGATCTACATCAGGCAGAGCGCGCCAGGCATCGGTGCCGAGAACGAAGCGTTCTCGGTTCCGGAAATCATCGATCTCAAGAGTCGCGTCAAGTCGCTCTCCGCAATCGGCGACTTCTCGACCATCTCGTTCACGATGATCGGTCTCGGCGAGCCGCGCGTCGTCCGCGCGGGCGTCGTCGGCGGGTCGTACTTCGACGTGATGGGATTGCGTCCGGTCATGGGCCGCCTGCTGAACGAAACGGACGATGGCCCCAACGCGGCGGGCGCAGCGGTGTTGACGTACCGGTTCTGGATGACGGGCCTGAAAGGCGACACGACCGTTCTCGGCAAGAACATCCGACTCGGGTCGCGTTCCGCCACGGTCGTCGGCGTTCTCGAGCCGTCGGTACCGTACCCGTCAGAAACAGAACTGATCGCCAACGTCGTCACCAGCCCGCATCACTTGTCGGCGACGATGGTGACCGGCCGGGAACACCGGATGACGGAAATCTTCGGACGGCTGGCGCCGGGTGCAACGCTCGAATCGGCGAAAGCGGAGCTGAAAGCCGTTCACGGCGCGATCGTCAAGGAACATCCCGAAACGTACACGGCGCGCGCGAACTTCAGCATCAATGCCGTCCTGCTGCGCGATCAGATCACGGAGCGCGCCCGTACGATCCTGTGGGTGCTGCTCGCGGCGTCGGCGCTGATCTTCGTCATTGCGTGCTCGAACGTCGCCAATCTCATTCTCGCGAGAACGGTGCGCCGCGAGTCCGAGCTTGCCGTCCGTGCGGCGCTTGGCGCCGGACACGGCGCCCTTCGCCGCACGCTGCTCGCCGAAAGCGTCATCCTCTGCACGACGGGCGCAGTCCTCGGCGTCCTGGTGGCGCAGCCGATGGTCGGCATCCTCTCGAAATACGCGGCGCGCTTCTCCGTGCGCGCGCTCGATCTCACGCTCGACTCGAGCCTGTTGTGGGTCGGCGTCGCACTTGCGATCGCGGCGTCGGTCATGCTCGCCTTCGTGCCGCGCCTGCCGTCGGCCGACGGTTCGCGCGGGCTTGGTCTCGCGAGCGGCAGCGTACGGATCACCGGCAACACGAACCGTCGCCTGCGCATCTTCGCGGTCACGCAGATCGCCGCATCGTTCATCCTGCTCGCCGGAGCTGGAATGCTCGTGCGCACGCTGATGACACTGCAGACGTCGAACCCCGGATTTCAGACGCGGAACATCCTCGCGGTCAACGTTCCGGTCACGTCGTTCGGCCGATCGCAGGAACAGATTCGAGCGTTCTACCGCGACATCATCCGCCAGGTAAAAACGCTGCCCAGCGTCCAGCAGGTCGCGATCGGCAGCCTCGTGCCGTGGCGCGACGCGGGCAGCAACGGACCGGGCTTCCAGTTTTCCGTCGAAGGCAGGACGCGCGAGAACGGCGAGGACGACCCGCGCGCGAAGTTCCGATCGGTCACTCCCGGTTTCTTTGCGGCGCTCGGCATCCCGATTCTCTCCGGCCGCGATTTCACCGAGGCGGACCGCGACGGTGCCGAACGCGTCGTCATCGTCAGCCAGAGCCTCGCGCAGCGGATGTTCCCGAACCAGGACGCCGTCAACCATCACATGATGTGGACCGACGGCATCACGAAATTCATCGGCCTCAGCAACGAGCCGCGACGCATCGTCGGCATCGTGGCCGACATCGACGACGAGAACGTGAACCCGTCGCCGTCGCTGCTGGTCTATCACCCGTACGAGCAGGAGATCGGCGGCGGCCGGCTGTTCGTTCACACACAGGCGGATCCGTACGCGCTCGTGCCGGCCATCACGCGTATCGTGCGCAGCATGGCGTCGGAGCAGCCGGTCGAACGCGCGGCGACGCTCGACGACGTGAAGGCGGAAGTGCTGGCGCCGGACCGGCTGAACGCGATTGTGTTCGGCGGGTTCGCAGCCGTCGCGCTCGCGATTTCCATCGTCGGCGTCGCCGGCGTGCTCGCGTTTTCCGTGAGCGGCCGCACGCGGGAAATCGGCATCCGGATGGCGATCGGATCGCGCCCGCAACACGTCCTGGCGGGCATACTCGGCGAGGGCGCGTGGATGGCTGGTCTGGGTGTGCTTGCCGGCGCGGCCGGAGGCTATGCGCTCGCTAAAGTCATCGCCGGCTATGTCGAGGGTGTTCGTCTGCCCGGTCCTCTCCCGGTGCTGGCCGCGGCGACGATCCTGATACTCGCGGCGATCGTAGCGGCTGTGATCCCCGCCGCGAGGGCCGCGCGCGTCGACGTCATGCAGGCGCTGCGTTCGGAGTGAGGCGCGCGATCGTTCGCGCGTCCATTCATTTCAGCTGTCCGTCGAGCTCCGCGTACACACGCTTGAGCGCGCCCGGAGCGTTTTCGGCCGCTCGCACCCACGACGCGAACTGACCGAAGTCGGCGAGCTTTGGCGCTTCCTCAACGGGCACGTGTTCATCGTGCAGGCGTCGTCCTTCGGCGACGACGCGCTCGAGCGCGGATCGATACAGCGCGACGCCGGCCCGGGACGTGTCGAGCGCCTTCGCACCGAGCGCCGCGTGCGCCGGCACGTACGTATCGACGTTCATCTCTTCGGCGTGTTTCAACGCCGCGATCCACTCGCTCGGAAATCCGTTGGCCATCGACGGAAAGATCGCGTTCGAGAACGCCTCGCTCATGTACATCACTTTTTCCTTGGGCAGGAACACTTCGAGGTCGGAGCCGGTATGCGCGCGGCCGAGGAACTTGACGTCGATCGCGCGGCCGCCGAGCGTGAGGTCTCGCGCTTCCTTGACGAACGTCGTTCCCGGCGGAAAAGCGGCATCGCCGCCGCGATGATCGCCGTGGATGGACCCCACGACGACGTACTTGACCGGCTGGGTCGTGATCGCCGCGATGGCGTCCAATAGCTGCCGTGTGTTGTCGACTGTGCCCTGGCCGTCGGCGACGAGCACGCCGTCGGAGCTGACCACGATGAGATTGTTCACGGCGACGCCGCGCTTCGTCGGATCGACGTGCTCGTACGTATAGACACCGTCGGCGATGGGCGTCGTCCGCGGAAGCTCCTGTGCTGAGGCAGCGGCCGAGCACGCCAGCGCAACCGCCGCCGTCAGGGTTTCGATTCTCATCGCCAGAGCATAGCCGTAAAATCGGCTCATGATGCCCCGATGCGTGCTTTGCTTCATGGTCGCAGCGATTTGCGCTGCGCTTCCTATCGATCTGCCGGCGCAGTCGTCCACCAGCTCTCTGGTCGAACGCGTCGGCGACACCGGTTTCATTCAGCTGCAGGCCGAAAGCTTCCGAAAGCTCGACGCGCGGCAGCAGGCGCTGGCGTATTGGCTGACGCAGGCGTCCATCGCCATCGATCCCATCATCTACGATCAGCTCTCCAGGACCGGCCTGAGGCAGAAGCGGATCCTCGAGGAAATCGTCGGCCATCACGAGGGCGTCCCTGACGCGACGTTCGCCAGGATTCGCACCTACGCGCTCCTCTTCTGGGCGAATCGAGGCAATCACAACGAGACGACCGGCCAGAAGTTCCTGCCGACGTTCTCGCGCGACGAGTGGCGGCAGGCGGCCCTTCGCGCGCAGCAGAATGGCGCATTCCGATCCGCGTACGGTGATCTGCCGGCGCTCTCAGACGCGAACGCCGTCACGCGCGAGCTCGACGCGGTTGACAAGGCGACGTTCGACGCGGCGACCGATCCAATCGTCACGGCGAAAACGCCGCCGGCTGGCCTCGACATCATCCAGGCCAGCTCCAACACCTTCTATGAAGGCGTCTCGCTCGAGCAGTTGAAAACGTTCACCGAGAAGTACCCGTTGAACTCGCGGGTCGTGAAGGGTACGGACGGCACACTGCGGGAGGACGTGTATCGCGCGGGGACGCCGGACGGGACCGTTCCGCCCGGCCTGTACGCCACCTACCTGAAGCGCGCGGTGAGCTATCTGGAAAAAGCGCGCGCCGTCGCCGATCCCGCGCAGGCGAAGGTCATCGGCGGACTGATTCGCTTCTACCAGACGGGCGATCCGACGGACTGGCTTCACTTCGGCGCCGACTGGGTTCGCAACGACGCGACGGTCGATTTCGCGAACGGGTTCATCGAGGTGTATCGCGACGCGCGCGGCGTCAAGGGCAGCTCGCAGAGCTTCGTCACCGTCACCGATAAATCGGTCACCGACACGATGGTGAAGCTGGCGCAGAACGCCGCGTACTTCGAGCAGCGGGCACCGTGGGACGCCAAGTACAAGAAGCAGTCATTTCAGCCGCCGGTCGTGAAAGCCGTCGACGTGCTCATCGAGACGGGCGACTTCCGCGTCACCACCATCGGCGACAATCTGCCGAACGAGAACGAAATCCACGAGATGTACGGCACGAAGAACTTCCTGCTGCTCGGCAGCAGCCACGCGCTGTCGACTGCCAGCGCCGGACGGATGCTCATCGAATTCGGCGCCTCACCCGACGAAAAAACGCGCGGTGAAAAGTACGAGGAAGACGCGTCCGATCTCCTGACGGCCATGCACGAGGTGATCGGCCACGGCTCGGGCAAGCTGAGCGAACGGCTGGTCGGCGGCGCCGGCGCGTATTTGAAGGAGTACTCGTCCACGCTCGAGGAAGCACGCGCCGATCTGATGGGCCTCTGGAACGTCTGGGACCCGAAACTGCGCGAGCTCGGACTCGTCAAGGACCAGGACGCCGTCGCGCGCACGATGTACGACGATGCGGCGCGGGTGAAGCTGACGCAGCTGCGGCGCATCCCGAAGGGCGACGTGATCGAGGAGGACCACCAGCGCAACCGTCAGCTGATCACGAACTACATCATGGACAAGACCGGTGCGATCGAGCAGTTCGATCGCGGGGGCAAGACCTACATTCGCGTGACGGACTACCAGAAGATGCGCGAAGGCGTCGGGATGCTGCTCAAGGAGCTGATGCGCATCAAGGCCGAGGGCGACTACGACGCCATCAAGGCGCTCGTGGACAAGTACGGCGTCCACTTCGACCCGAAGATCCGCGATCAGATCGTCGAACGGTACCGCGCCCTCGACATCCCGACCTACTGGGCGGGCATCAATCCGGCGCTGACCGCGGATTTCGACGCCAAGGGAAATGTGACGGCGGTGCGCATGACGTACCCGCGCAACGCCGTCGAGCAGTATCTCGACTACGGACGCATGTACCTCAAGGCGTCTGAGTGACCGTGAGGGCGGCGACGCCGCCCGACCAGCCGACTGAAATCGTGCCCGTCCGGGACGCACCGGTCGTGTTGGCAGCAACGTCGTAGTTGACTGCCTGTCCGCTCAGGCCCGTCGTCGGACTGGTGAAGGTAATCCACGGCGTCGACGTCGACGCCGAGAACGAGCAGCCGTTCGGTGTGTTTCGCGTCGGGACGAAGCTGAACGATCCGCCCGCCGCGGGGACCGACTGCGTCGTCGGCGCCAGCGTGTAGCTGCAATTCGCGACGCCGTCCTGCGAAATCGTCAGCTTCGTGCTGCCGGTCGGATACGTCACGGTGATCGTTGCGGTGCGCGGCACGGCGTCGTTGTTCGCCGCCACCGTGAACCCGATCGTCGCGCTCGCCGTCCCGCTCGCGTTCGACGTGATCGTCAGCCAGGACTGATCGGATGTCGCCGTCCACGTGCAGCCGCTGCCGCCGACTGTGAGCGCGGCGCCCGACGGTCCGCCGCCGAACGGAACAACCTGCATCGGCGCGGCGAAGCTGTAGACACAGTTGCCGAATGCCAGCCCGTTCTGATTGACGGCGATCTGCTGGCTGCCGCCGCTCCAGCTGACCGTCACTGCGCCCGACCGCGCCGACGTCGTGCTGTTCGCGGCGACGACGACGTTCAGCGTTCCGCTGTCGCCGCCCGTCGCGGGCCCGTTGAACGTCACCCAGCTCGCGTTCGATGAAGCGGCCCACGTGCAGCTGCCGGATGTCTTCGTGACGGTGACGTTGAACGCGCCGCCGTCGGACGTGGGCGTCTGCGCGGTCGTCGAAACGGTGTATTGGCACGTCGCCGGCGCCGTAGGCGTCGTCGGCGACGAGTCGTTGTTGCACGCTGCGAGCGTCGCGCACGCCACCAGCATGGCCGCACAGCACAGCTTCATCGGAACCTCCGATTCGGCAGAGGCTGCAAAACGAGCGCCGATCAGCTGTGCGGTTTCGCGCCCTGATCGCGTCGAGCATCGAAGAGCCCGCGTCGACAGCACGTTGCAGGTGATGAATGACGCGCGTTCGTCGCGCTACGGCAGGGCTGGGCCGCAACTTGTGGGAAAATGAACGGCTCACATGGGCCACATCCTCCAGCGTCTTCCGGCCGGCGAAAAAGTCGGCATTGCGTTCTCCGGCGGCCTCGACACGAGCGCCGCGCTCCATTGGATGCGTGCGAAAGGCGCGGTGCCGTTCGCGTACACCGCGAATCTCGGACAGCCGGACGAGCCGGACTACGACGACATCCCGCGCCGCGCGCTTCAATACGGCGCCGAAAAGGCGCGCCTCGTCGACTGTCGGCGCGAGCTCGTGTTCGAGGGCATCGCGGCGCTGCAGTCGGGCGCGTTTCACATCTCCACGGCGGGCGTCACCTACTTCAACACGACGCCGCTCGGCCGCGCCGTCACCGGCACGATGCTGGTCGTCGCGATGAAGGAAGACGACGTCCACATCTGGGGCGATGGCAGCACGTTCAAGGGCAACGACATCGAGCGGTTCTACCGGTACGGCCTGCTCGCCAATCCGCAGCTGCGCATCTACAAGCCGTGGCTCGATCAGCAGTTCATCGACGAGCTCGGCGGCCGGAAGGAAATGTCGGAGTACCTCAATAGCGCCGGCTTCGGTTACAAGATGAGCGTCGAGAAAGCCTACTCGACCGACTCGAACATCCTCGGCGCAACCCACGAAGCGAAGGACCTCGAATTCCTCAACAAGGGCATCACGATCGTCGAGCCGATCATGGGCGTTGCCTTCTGGCGCAGCGATGTGGCGGTCTCACCGGAGACCGTGACGATCCGCTTCGAAGAGGGCCGACCGGTCGCGTTGAACGGACGGACGTTCGATGACGACGTGGCGCTGGTCATGGAGGCAAACGCCATCGGCGGACGCCACGGACTCGGCATGAGCGATCAGATCGAGAACCGGATTATCGAAGCCAAAAGCCGCGGCATCTACGAAGCGCCGGGTCTCGCACTCCTCTACATCGCCTACGAGCGCCTCGTCACCGGCATCCACAACGAGGACACGATCGAAGAATACCGGGAGAACGGCCGCCGTCTCGGCCGGCTGCTGTACCAGGGACGCTGGTTCGATTCGCAGGCGATGATGCGGCGCGAGGCCGCCGTTCGGTGGGTCGCGCGCGCCGTCACCGGTGAAGTGACCGTCGAACTGCGCCGCGGAAACGACTACTCCATCCTCGACACGACGAGCCCGAATCTCACGTACAAGCCTGAACGGCTGACGATGGAAAAGGGAGAGGCGTTCTTCACGCCGCAGGATCGCATCGGGCAGCTGACGATGCGGAACCTGGATATCGTGGACACGCGCGACAAGCTGCTCGAGTACGCCAAGAGAGGGCTGATCGCGCCGTCGAAGACGTCCGGCCTCCCGCGATTGGGCGGCCGGACCGAGGACGAATAGCCGCTACTTCTTCAGCTCGTCGTAGATGGCGGCAACCGCCGCCTTCGTACGCTCGTTTTTGTAGCCGGGATACTTCGAGGTGAGATCGATACCGGCTGCGGCGTCGTCCGCGCTCTTGCCCGCTTTCATCGCCGCTTCCGTCGCCGACAACAACTCCGCCGTGAAGCGCTGATATTCCTGCACGTCCTTCAGCGTCATGAGAGGGCTGTGTCCCGGAATGACGACGTCCACGTCTTTGACCGTGGCCAGCAGCTTGGCCATCGTCTTGGGATGCTGGACGCCGCTGCCGCCGTTGCTGCGATCGTACAGCGGCGCATCCTTCCACGCGAACATGTCGCCGGTCTGCAGCACGCGCAGCGCGGGAAACAGGACGAACGTGTCGCCGTTCGTATGTCCGGCGCCGAAGTAGTACAGCTCTACGCGATCTTTGCCGCTGCCGAGCGTCAGCTTGTCCTTGAAGGTGCGCTTCGGCAGGAACTGCGCCTTGTCGCCCTTGAACGCGTCCATCTTCATCATGTTCGCCTTCGTGTTCTCGTGGGCGACGATGTCGACGGTGGCAGGAAATCCGTCGTTGCTGCCGGTGTGATCGCCGTGCGTGTGCGTGTTGATGATCGTCGTAATCGGCTTGCTCGTCACCGCCTTGATTCGCGCGATGATATCCGGTCCGTAGCCCGCGAGCTTCGTGTCGACGACGGTGACGCCGGCATCGGTGACGAACACGCCGACGTTCCCGCCGGTGAAGTTCTCACGCGGCGCCGGGCTCGACGCCATGATGACGTAGAGATTGTCCTTGACCTTCTGCAGCTCGGGCAGCGTCGCCCGCGCCGCCGGTTGCTGCGCCGCGACCGCGATCGAGAGCGCCCCCATGGTCAGCAGACCGGCCAGCACGTGCAGTCTCGAGAGTCTCATGACCTTCTCCTAGCGCTTGTGCGCGCGAATGCGCACGGTGTAGTTGTTCTCTGCGTTCAGATTGATCAGCGCGACGAAGGTGCGGCCTTCGTAGGTGCCGATCGTGCCTGATTGGGAGACCGCCGATACGTCCCATCCTGCCGGCAGGAGAATCGTGTTGCGCAGGCCGTGGACCGCGCGCTCGAACACCAGCTCGCCGTTCTGGCTGTAATACTTGGGATCGCTGAACGTGCCGGTGATGCGCAGGTGCGCGCTCTGCTTGTCATCGGTGATCGGCACTTCGAGCCTGGCGACCGACGCGCCGTTCTCTTTCGCGGTCGTCAAGGCGTGCGCCGTGTCCAGGTCGACGACCTTAACCTCCAGCAGCGGCAGATACGACAGCGCGTCCAGCTTCGCGACAGCGCCTTTCCGGTAGTCGCTGTAGCTCTGGTCGACGTGAATGCGATGCGTCGCCGGATCGTCGAGGTCGTAAATCGTCTTCACGTCGTCGAAGAACATGTCGGTGTACGACGTGGACGGAAACGCGGCGGACGTCCGGCGCGCGTGGATCGTCACCGGGTTGCTCTGTCCGCTTGGATTGGCGAAGGCCAGCTTGAGCCGCCCGTCCGATGCCGTCGAAAGTTGTGCGGCGACGTTGGAGGAGATGAACGCAAACCCCTTGGGGAGCAGGACTCCGAGGCGATAGCCGCTCAGGCTGCGGACCCACACGATATCGTCGCCGTGCATCGTGTAGGTACGCGGATCCTTGTAGGTTTTGTAAATCAGGACGCGCCCGATGCCGCCGGCCGGGACCGGGATCGGGAGCTTGGCGTGAATCGCGTGCGTCTCGGGATCGTTCTTGTCCTGTTCGTAGGTAAACGGAAGCGCCTTGCCGGTCCGCGGATCGTAGACCTCGATACCCGACCCCTCGCTGCCGCCGCGCGTGGCATTCACGAGCTCGGTGGCGCCGACGCGCGTTTCCTCCGGCAGGAAGCGGATCCGGAACTCCTCGCTGCCCGGCGCCAGGATGCTGTATTCGGTGTAGGCGTCCTGGGTGAACAGGCGGGTCAGCGGCGCGGTCGGACGCAGGGAGCCGTCGGGGTTCGTTCCACCCGGAAAGGGGTTGTCTCCGCCGCGTCCACGCTGCGCGTGGCCCGGCTCGACCATCAGCGCAGTGGCCGCGAGCGCGACCCCCAAAATCCCCAGGCCAGAGCGAGTGAGCATGCGCAAGTCTACTCTCAATGCTCTCGCGCCCGGCCGGCAGGAGTCGCGGAGCTTCGGGTCGCGAAGACGTTGGGATACACTGGATCGCGATGCACACGGGACGTCTGCTGACCGCGGCGCTGGCCATCGGCGGAGCCGCGTTGATTTGGACCGGCGTTCACTACGCGCGTCCGTCGGGCAGCCCGGAGGCGCAGGTCGAGAACGCCGAGACAGCCGGAACGGCCGGCGCGTCCGAGAAGGCCACGATTCGACTGTTCCGCGATCCGGCCGTGGTCCCTGCGTTCGCTGCGGCCGATCTCGATGGCCGCCGCGTTGATTCGAACGCTTTCCGTGGCAAGGTCGTCATCGTCAACTTCTGGGCGACGTGGTGCCCGCCGTGCCGCGCCGAAATTCCCGATCTCGTAGCGCTCCAGGAAAAATATCGCGACACACTGCAGGTCATCGGGATCTCGCAGGACGAAGTGCCGGCCGAGCAGGTCAGGCGGTTCGCAGCCGACCACGGCATGAACTATCCGATCGTGATGTCCACGGCCGACCTCGAGAAGATCTTCCCGGGCATCCACGCGCTGCCGACATCCTTCATCCTCGATCGCGAGGGACGGCTGGTTCAGAAGCACGTCGGGATGCTGAACCCGACGCTGACCGAGCTCGAGGCGCGGTCTCTCGCCGGCCTTCCTGTAAACGCGTCGGTCGAACGCGTCGATCAGTCGCAGGGCCTGAGCCTCGCGAACGGGGCGCAGGCGATCGATATCCCTGGCGTGGACCTCTCGAAGCTGTCAGCGGCGCAGCGAACCGAGGCACTGACGAAGCTGAATGGACAGTCGTGCACGTGCGGCTGCGACCTGACGGTCGCGCGTTGCCGGGTGGACGATCCGACCTGCGGCGTCAGCTTGCCGCTTGCCCGGCAGATCGTCGCAAAGCTCGTCGCCGCTCGATAATCCGCCACCTGTCGGACGCGGAAATCACTCCTGTACGAACCGTCAGATCGGCGACGGACAGCATCCCTCCGCGTTTTGTGGCAAGACTCCCCGCGGTTTAGGTCGCCCTGACGTCTTCGGTACGACTCGTGCTCCCCATCCTGTGTGCGCCGCTGTACACGAAACGGCGGAGTTTACCTTTGTAGTGTGGCGATTCATGCACACGAAATTGTGAGCTGAGCAGAAACCTCAGCAAATCGGGAAACTGGTATCGGGCACGCCGTTTGTAGAGTCTAAAGCGGCGAAGTATGGCTGAGCCCATCGTGCGCGGACATCAGATGCAATCCGACGATTTCGAGCATCCCGTTGCGTCCCCGCAAACGCGAAACGAGCTTCACGTCTGGGTTCGGAGCAACCTGCATCTTCTGCCAGAGAAGGAATCGGCACTTCTTGCAGCGATCGATGCCGTTTTCACCCGTCACGAGCGTCTGTGGCAGGAATCGAAGCAGGAAGCGATTCAGGCGTTGTCCACCGGGTTCGCCGAGAAAATGGCGCGCGTCAAGCGAGAGCTCTCGGCCAAGGATGCGACCGTCACCAGCATCTCCCACTATTTCGAGGCGCTCGTCGCCGAGCTCACGGACAAGTCGCACCGCGACCCGAAGACGAAATTGATGAACTTCGGCCGGTTCACCGAGCAGCTCGAGTCGTTTCTGGCGCTCGAACAACGCGGCCGCTGGTGTGCGGTGGGCCTCGTCGACATCACCGGCTTCAAGTGGTACAACGACGCGCTCGGCCACGCCGTCGGCGATCGCATCATCGAACGCGTCGCCACGCTGCTCCGCGAGCAGGTCCGCTCGGACGACCTCATCGCGCAGGAGCGGCCGGCCGTTCCCGGGCCGTCGCCGCTGGCCGACGCAGCGTTTGGAGAACGCGGCAAGGAACTGCACGCGCGCTTCGGCGGCGACGAGTTCTGCTTCATGATTCCGGATCTGGCCGAGTGCTCTCAGGCGCACGCCGTCGGCGAACGCTTCCGCGAAGCCGTCGAGCGCTTCGACTGGTCTACGGAAGATCGGCGCCTGGCGGCGCAACCCGTTCGCGTCGATGTCGGCGTCGTCTGCCTGTGGCTGGGACGCGTCGCCGATCGGCGTTTTATTGCGCGACGACTCGCCGCGGATCTGATTCAGCGCGCCGACAAGCTGATGTACGAAGCGAAGGGCGAGCGCGCGAGCCACATCTTCCTCGTCAAAGCCCGTCTCGTGAACGGCATGCTCGTCGAATCGCGCGAGGCGGAAGAAGACCGCACGGCGTTGGAGGAACCTGAAGCGTAGTGCTACACTGGGAATTCTGCGCCAGACGAATGGTGGGCGTAGTTCAGTGGTAGAACGCTTGACTGTGGCTCAAGAGGTCGCGGGTTCGATCCCCGTCGCCCACCCCATCCAGAATCATCTCCATCGCTGAGCAGCGGCGCTCGGCTCAGCCGTCGCCCCCGAGCAGTTTCGAACGCGGCCGTATCGAAGGCACGTGCGTTGCGTTCGAAGCTCGGGGAGGCTGTTTATGTCCGTACTGAACAGTGCGGGGTTGACGATTGCGCTCATCATCGCCGTGGCGTTGATGGCGGGTCTGTGGATTCCGTATCTCTACAAGGAAATTCGCCGCGGAAAGGCTCAACTCGGTCCGCACTCACCCATCGGCGCCGGCGATGTCCATCCTGGTCGACGCGGAAATCCCGCCCCCGGCCAGCCCGAAGCGCAAGCCGACCCGTACGACGCGCGCGCACGGCGATAGAACGGCGACGCAGGTCACGGCGCGAGGTGCCAGCTGGCGAGCAGCCGCGCGACCGTGTCGCGGAAAATCCACCCCGCGACCAGGGCACCAGCGATCGCGCACACCGCGAGTGCCGCGACGGTCAGTAGACGATGAACGGCGGGCGACGTCCCGCCTTTCACCGGAATCAGACCGAGATCTTCGGCCGCGATGTCGACGAGCGCCGTGGTCACGTGCTCCGCCGAAATCTCAAATCCTCTAACGAGTGCGCGATCGCAGATCCGGTTTGCCGCACGCGGGTTGCCGTGCGACAGCTCGTGGATCCGGCTGACAGCCGAGCGATCGAAAACCGCTCGTGAGCAACCCGCGATTCCCAGTCGATGAACGATGTAGTCCGACAACTCGTTCGGCGGCAGCGCGTCGAGGCGGACTTGGACGGTCGCACGCCGCTGGAGGCGTTGATGTTCCGGCCGCCGCAGGCTGTCGTCGAGTGAAGGTTCGCCGACGAGAATCAGCTGCAGCGGACGTGAGGCTTTCGCCGATTCCGCCAATCCGCCAAGCTGATCGAGGGCGTCATCCGTCAGGTTGTGCGCGTTGTCGATGACGATGAGCGCGCTGGCACCGAGCGGGGCGAGCGATTCCGCGAATGACTGGAGCGTCGTCATCAGGTCCTGCTCGCTGGCGACCGGCCCGTGCACGCGGTCGCCGCGCGAGAGGACGCCGAAGTCCGACAGAATCTGCTTGAGCAACGCCATCGCCGACACCGACGGGTCGGCGACGAACGACGTCAGCGTGCGCCGATCGAGTTCCTCGAGGACGGTTCGGCAGAGCGTTGTCTTTCCGGTCCCGGCTGCGCCGGTGAGAACGACGACGTCTTCGTGGCGGCCAATCGCGCTCAGGAGCCTCTGGCTCGCGCCATCGTGCATCGGCCCGCGACAGAAGAATCGCGGATCGCTGGACGACGCGAACGCCGGTTCTGCGAGGCCATAGAACGCCAGGTACGGTTCAGGCTCTCGTGCGTGTAAGTCGCCGCTTGTCGCCGGCGTTTCCAGCGAATCGGCGGTCGCGTCGGCGACGCGTTCGCGCGCCGGGTCGGTCAGCGTCTCGAAGAGATCGGTAATTGCGCGCGGAAGGGAATCGGCCGACGGCACGCGCCCTGTCCCGCCGGCCGGAGGCTGCCCGTCGTGGCCGTCCACGGCACAGTTATACACGTTCCCGAGGTGCTCCTAAACGGCACAACTGTGCTCAAACAACGCACTTAGCGTGCAACCCCTGTGGGCGCAACACCTAGTCACCCCGGTGACTGACATCCTGGACTTTCTTGTCCTTCAAACGCACATCCAGCGGCCTGTGACGGCCTGTGCACTGAGCCAGTAACACGCACAGTCGCAGTAACTTACTTCGCACTGTCCAGCTTGGAATCACTGTTGCTCAGCAGGAACTGGATAAGCCTTGAACGATCCCACGCCAATGGTCGGTTCGTGGCGAGACAGCCTCCCGGTCCTGGCTGGCGCGCAGGTATTGCTGCGTGAGCCGGACCATGCGGACGTCGCGGCGGTGCTCTCGGTCCTGTCGCTGCCGGATGCGACGCGATTCGGGGTCGACGAGCCGGTCACGGCCTACGGGGTCCAGCAGTTCATCGAAGCGGCGCCGCTGGAGCGCGCCGCCGGCCGCGCGTTCACCTACATCGTCACGCTCGCCACGTCGCAGAACGTCGTCGGTCTGCTGCAGGTCAGGCAGCTCGATCCTGCATTCGAAGCGGCGGAGTGGGAGTGCACGCTGGATCCGTCGGTCAGAGGCACGGGCGTGTTTCTCGAAGTCGCGCGACTGGCGGGATCGCTCGCGTTCGGCACGGTCGGCGCTCACCGCCTCGAGGCGCGCGCGCTGCTCCAGAGCGGACGCGCGAACGGCGCGCTGCGGAAGCTGGGTGCGGTGCAGGAAGGCATCCTGCGCCGATCGGCGCGGCGTCACGACGAATACCTGGATCAGGTTCTCTGGTCCGTGCTGAGGGACGACTGGGGCCAGCACTGGGTCTCGGCCGCGAGTCGGGTGCACTGATGGACCAGCTGCCTCGTCCCGCGCAAATCTACGTCACGCTGGTCATCGCCTTCGGCGCCGTGGTGCTGGCGGCCAGCCTGCCGCTCCTGACGTTCAAGGAACCGTTCCTGTTCGCGGCGCTTCTTCTGCTCGCCCCGGTTACGGCGGCGCTGAAGGTCTATCTGCCGATCAACACCGGCGGATCGACGCTGTCGGTTTCGTACGCCGTGAACTTCGCGTCGCTGCTGCTCCTCGGACCGAACGACACGATGCTGGTCGCCGCCGGCGGCGCGATCAGCCAGTGTCATCTCAACACGAAGGAAGACAACCCGACGTATCGCACGCTTTTCAGCGTGGCGTCGCTGGCGATTACCGTGCAGGCGGCCGGATTCGCGTTCCGCTGGCTGGGAGGCGGCCCTGAGCCCATGCCGTTGTCGGCGCTGCCGGGCCCGCTCGTCGCTGCTGCAACGGTGTACTTCCTGCTGAACACGTCGCTGGTTGCGGCAGCGATCGCGCTCTCGACGCGTCAGCCCATCATCAAGACGTGGCACAACAACTTCCTGTGGAGCGCGCCGAGCTATTTCATCGGCGCCGGCACCGCGGCGCTCGCCTCGATGCTGGTTGCGCAGGCCGGTTACTGGATCGCGCCGTTCACGTTCGCGCCGCTGTACCTCACCTATCGGACCTACAAGGTCTACATGGGACGCGTCGAGGACGAGCAGCGGCACGTGCAGCAGACCTCTGACCTCCACCTGGCGACGATCGAAGCGCTCGCCCGCGCCATCGACGCGAAGGACGCGATGACGCAGATGCACATCCGTCGCGTGCAGCTGTACGCCGTCGGCCTGGCGCGCGCCGCGGGCCTGACCGAAGACGCCATCCAGGGCATCAAGACCGCGGCGCTCCTGCACGACATCGGCAAGCTGGCGGTGCCCGAGCACATCCTGTCGAAGCCCGGACCGCTGACGCAGGAAGAGTTCCAGAAGATTCGTATCCACCCGCAGGTCGGCGCCGAAATCATCGCGGCCGTGCCATTCCCCTATCCGGTGGCGCCGCTCATCCTCAGCCATCACGAGCGGTGGGACGGCCGCGGCTACCCCCAGGGCCTCAGGGGCGAGGACATCCCGATCGGCGCGCGCATCCTCACGATCGTGGATTACTACGACGCGATCACGACCGAACGGCCGTATCACAAAGCGTTGAGCAGCGAAGGCGCCGTCAGCCTGCTCCGCCACGAAGCGGGCCGCGCGCTGGATCCGCAACTCGTTCCCGTGTTCATCGACCTGCTGCCGGCGCTCGCCGCGGAGTTCGGCGAGGAGGAAATGAACCAGCGGCCGGCGTCCCCCGTTCACGAACAGGTTGGCGCGACGCCCGCCGGCGTTCCGTCATCGGGCAATCGCGCGTTCGAAAACATCGCGCTCGCGCACCGCGAGATCTATGCGCTGTACGAGATTGCGCAGTCGATGGGCACGAGCCTCGGCGTTTCCGACACGATGGCGCTCATCTCCTCCAAGCTCGCCAAGCTCGTGCCGTGGTCGGGCTGCTCGTTGTTCCTGCATCACGCCGACACCGACACGCTGAAATGCCGGTTCGCCGCTGGCGTTGACGCGCCTCGCCTGCTGAACTCCACACTCAAGGCCGGCAGCGGCCTGTCGGGATGGGTGGCGAACAACCGGCGGATGCTGATCAACGGAGACCCGCGGGTCACCTTCTCGGCCGCCGGCATCTCGATCGACACGTCGCTGAAGTCGGCGATCATCTGCCCGCTGCACTTCAACGACACCTTCATCGGCTGCCTCGCGCTCTATCACGTCGAGCCCGATCACTACGGCGAAGATCACCGTCGCCTGCTCGAACGCATCGCGGAGCAGGCCGGGCCGGTGATTCACAATTCGATCGTCTTCGAGCAGACGCAGGAGGATTCGCTGACGGATCCGCTCACCGGCCTGCCGAACCGGCGATCGATGTTCGTCCACCTCTCGCGCGAGCTGGCACGCGCGGAGCGCCATCACACCGAGGTGGCCCTCATCGTGATGGACGTCGACGGCTTCAAGACGATCAACGACACCTACGGACACGGCGTCGGCGACCATGCGCTGCGCGAGGTGTCCACCGCGCTGCAGAAGGCGCTGAGGCCGTACGACCTGTGCGTGCGCTACGCGGGCGACGAGTTCATCATCGTGCTGACGGACTGCTCGCCGGAAATTGCCGAGGAGAAGCGTCGCGAGCTGCAGACGCTCGTCGGCGACATCCAGCTCGAAGTGCGGACCGGTAAGTTCCTTCCGCTCGCCGCCAGCGCCGGCGCATCGGTCTTCCCGCACGACGGCACGACGTACGAGGCGCTGCTCACGCAGGCGGACCATCGCATGTATCGCGAAAAGGCGAGCCGGCGGCACCCGCTCGCCGCCTCCCTCCACACGACGTCCACCGCCTTCGTGCCGCACGAGTTCGTCGCGCCGAAGTCTTCAGAGGACGCGAACGGAGAGGTGGAGAACTAGGCCACGTTTCCTGGTTTCGCCGACTATTCAGTCGAATAGCGGTCGTTGAACCACGGCTCGGCGCTGTTCGAGTAGCCGCGGATCTCCCAGAAACCCTTCTTGTCGTTCGCAAGGAACTCGATCTTGCGAATCCACTTCGTGCCCTTCCACGCGTACAGCTTCGGCGTGATCATCCTGACGGGCCCACCGTGTTCGACCGGCAGCGGTTCGCCTTCCCACGTGTGCACCAGCAGCACGTCTTCGTCCACCGCGCGCGCGAGCGGAAGGTTCGTCGTGTAAGGGATGTAGCTTCCCGGCATGAAGTCGTAGCCGGTGCAGAGGACGTATTTCGCGGACTCGAGCGGGACGGCCAGCTCCGCGATCGTCCGGAATCGAACGCCGCGCCATCGATTGTCGTACCTGCTCCAGGTCGTCACGCAGTGGAAGTCGCTCACATCGTCGACCTGCGGGAGCGCAAGAAAGTCCTCCCAGCGCAGCGTGACCGGATGCTCGACAAGACCGCCGATCTCGAGCTTCCACTCCTTCAGCGAAACCTGCGGCTGCTCACCGAGGTCGAGCACCGGCCAGTTCTTCACCGGGTGCTGACCAACGGGAAGCTTCGGCATCCCGTGACGGTTGACGGGACCGCTGCCCTGCGGCGGTTGTCCGACGAACTGGACGTCCACCGCGCTCTTGTCGAGCGCAATCTGCCGCTGGATGTACCGCTGCCGCCGCTCGACGAGATCTACAGGTTCCACAAATACATTTTAGTCGTGAAAGGATCTGTCAAAGCGCAGGTGCACCGGTGCACCGTACTCGGTTCACAGGTGCGAGCCGAGTGCACAAGTGTACGGTTCACAGGTGCGACGCGAGGTGCACGGTGCACCGTCCCTGAGTACCCGAGCACCTGAGTACCCAAGTACCGCACCCATGTACCTGTGTACCCATGCACCGGTGCACCCTGTTTTTACTTCGGCTCGAATCTGTAGACGAGATATGTGATCGGCCCGTCGAGAGCGCTGAAACGATGAGGCGTGCCGGCTGGAATGATGATGACGTCCCTGGGACCCACACGACGGCTGTCGCCGCCCTCATGCACACCGGTCTGACTCGGCCCGGCGTTGAGCCTCGTCAGGTCCGTGGGTTTCGCCTCGCTCAACCGGCCGCCGGTCACGATGGTGCCAGCGCCTTCCACAATCTGGTAAATCTCCGTCACACGATCGTGAATGAGCGCGGTCGTCTCTTCCTTGGTGCGCCGCAGCAGCGCCAGCGACGCGCGATGGCCCGACGGCGTCGTGATGTCCATCGCCTTCACCGGCTGATCGACGACGTTGTTCGCGATTGATTGCTTCAACGTCGCGTCGATCTCCGCCGCGGAAATGTAGACGCTCGACGTCGTCGCCGACGATGGCGCAGGCGGCGCTTGCGAAGCGGCCGACGCGGCGGCTTGCAGACCGATGAGGGCAGGAATCAAAAGCAGAGCTGGCATGCGGCGAAGCCTACACGACTCCTGATCCGGCGGCAATGAATTCGAACTGGCACACCGCTTGAACCCCATCCGTGTAATGCGCGTCTGGCCTGGCTATCCGTATCCATTGGGCGCCACGTGGACCGGTGTGGGTGTCAACTTCGCTATCTTTTCTGCTCACGCCACGCGCGTCGATCTTTGTCTGTTCGACAGCGCGGATGCGACCGCGGAGAGCGTACGCATCCGGCTTCCTGAGCAAACCGACCAGGTGTGGCATGGCTTTCTACCTGACGCGCGGCCGAACCAGCTCTACGGCTACCGTGTACTCGGTCCATACGATCCGGCCGCCGGCCATCGATTCAATCCAAACAAGGTTGTTCTAGATCCATACGCCAAATCGATCGCGCGATCGGTTCGATGGGCCGACGAGATGTTCGGCTACGTCGTCGGGAACAACGACGGCGACATGGTGATGGACGAACACGACAACGCGCCGTACGCGCCGCTCGCCGCGGTCGTGGACCCGGCATTCACGTGGGGCGACGATCGTCCGCTGCTCACTCCGTGGCACAACACGGTCATCTACGAAATGCACGTGCGCGGCTTCACGATGCAGCATCCCGCGATTCCGCCGGCGCTGCGTGGCACCTACGAAGCGCTGACGATGGAACCGGCGATCGAACACCTGAAAAAACTGGGTGTGACCGCCGTCGAATTGATGCCAGTGCATCATCACTCGAGCGATCGCTATCTCCTCGAGCGCGGGCTTTCGAACTACTGGGGCTACAGCAGCGTCGGCTACTTCGCGCCCGAGCGGCGCTACGCCGCCTCCAAAACACCGGTCGGCTCGGTCCGCGAATTCAAGCGTATGGTGCGCGCGCTGCACGGCGCCGGCCTCGAGGTCATCCTCGACGTCGTCTACAACCATACCGTCGAGGGAAATCATTTCGGACCGACGCTTTCGCTGAAAGGCATCGACAACGCGGCGTACTACCGGCTGGTCGCCGACAATCCGCGCTACTACATGGACTTCACCGGTTGCGGCAACACGCTGAACATGCAGAGCCCACAGGTGCTGCGCCTCATCATGGACAGCCTCCGCTACTGGGTCCTCGAGATGCACGTGGACGGGTTCCGCTTCGACCTGGCAAGCGCGCTCGCGCGCGAACTGTACGACGTCGATCGGCTGGGAGCGTTTTTCGACATCATCCACCAGGATCCGGTGCTGTCCCACGTCAAGCTCATTGCCGAACCCTGGGACCTTGGCCAGGGAGGCTACCAGGTCGGAAATTTCCCGGTCCTCTGGACAGAGTGGAACGGCAAGTATCGGGACTCGGTCCGCCGTTTCTGGCGCGGCGACGGCGGCATCGTGTCGGAGCTTGCGACGCGTCTCGCCGGCAGCAACGACCTCTACGCGCACAACGGCCGGCAGCCGTACGCGAGCATCAACTTCATCACCGCGCACGACGGCTTCACGCTGCACGATCTCGTCAGCTACAACGAGAAGCACAACGAGGCGAACCTCGAAGAGAACCGCGACGGCGAGAACAACAACCTGAGCTGGAATTGTGGCGTCGAAGGTCCGACTGACGACCCGGCCATCCATGCGCTGCGCGAGAAACAGAAGCGGAACTTCCTCACGACGCTGCTGCTCTCGCAGGGTGTGCCGATGATCAGCCACGGCGACGAGGTGGGCCGCACGCAGCACGGCAACAACAACGCCTACTGCCAGGACAACGAGCTCTCGTGGGTGGACTGGAATCTCGACGAGGATCGGCGGACGCTCCTGTCGTTCACGATGAAGCTCGTCCAGCTGCGCCTGTCGCAGCCGACGCTGCGCCGCCGGCGCTACTTCCAGGGGCGCAACATCCGCGGCGGCGAGGTCAAGGATCTCGCGTGGGTGGCGCCCGACGGCAACGAAATGAACGACGACGCGTGGAACGCCGATTTCGTGCGCTCCATCGGCATGCGGCTGTCGGGCAGCGCGATCGAGGAGACGAACGAGCGCGGCGAGCCGCTGCTGGGCGACACGCTGCTCGTCCTGCTGAACGCGCACTCGGAACGGGTGCTGTTCAAGCTGCCGTCCGTCGACGAGGACGAGCGCTGGCAGCGCGTGCTCGACACCGACGACCCGCGCGCGCGCGACGTGATGTTCAGGGCCGGCGGTCGCTATCCGCTTCAGGGACGATCGGTGGCGATCTTCAAAGTCGCGACGCCCGTTCGTCTGCGTCGGCGCATGTCCGATCGGCGTCAAGTGCCCGAGCCGGTCAGCTCAGAGGAAGGTCATGCGGCCGCCAACGGATAGCCGACGGTCACCGGTCGGCCGGGAGCCGTCGCGATTGCCCGATGCGCTGACGCGGCGGACGATCGTCGAGCGCGTGCGCCCGAGCATCGATGGCGGACGCTTCCCCGTGAAGCGAACCGTCGGCGACGTGGTGACCGTGACCGCTGACATCTTCGCCGACGGGCACGATGTCGTTCAGGCACGCCTTCGGCATCGGCGGCCAACGTCCGGCGACGAGCGCTCGGCGTGGTGCGAAGTCGCCATGGAACTGGTCGCGCCCGGTCGCGACGAATGGGCTGGCATGTTCGACGTCCCCGACGTCGGTGTCCACGAATACTGCGTCGTCGCATGGGTCGATCGATTCCTGTCGTGGCGTCACGAACTGCAGAAGAAGGCGGCGTTCGGACAGGAATCGAGCGTGGACCTGCTCGAAGGATCGCTGCTCGTTGTCGAGGCTGCCGAGCGCGGAACCGCGCCGGATGCTTCGCGCGACTGGCTGCGTCGCCGCGCCGACGCGCTGTCCGACCGCGGCGCGATCGCCGATCGCGTCGCGCTGGCGATGGACGAACGCCTGCGGGTCGAGATGATCCTGCGCGCGGATCGATCGCGAGCGACCATGTCGCCGGTGTTGACCGTGTGGGTCGATCGCGATCGCGCACGGTTCGGATCGTGGTACGAGATGTTCCCGCGATCGGCCGGCGGCGACGCCAGCCGGAGTGGCACATTCCGCGAAGCGGCTGCGAGCCTCTCACGCATCGCCGATCTTGGTTTCGACGTGATCTACATGCCGCCGATCCATCCGATCGGCCGCCGGTATCGCAAGGGTCCCAACAACACACCCACTGCCGGCCCGAACGATCCCGGCAGTCCGTGGGCGATCGGTTCGCACGAGGGCGGACACACGGCCATCGAACCGGGTCTGGGAACGCTGGACGACTTTCTCGCTTTCCGCGCAGAAGCTGCGCGCCTCGGGCTCGAGGTCGCGCTCGACCTCGCCTGGCAGTGCTCGCCGGATCATCCATGGGTGACCGAGCACCCGGAATGGTTCCGTCATCGGCCGGACGGGACGATCAAGTACGCCGAGAATCCGCCGAAGAAGTACCAGGACATCTACCCGCTCGACTTCGAGAGCGAGGACCGCGACGGCCTGTGGCACGCGCTGCTCGACGTCACGCGGGCGTGGATCGATCGCGGCATCCGCATCTTCCGCGTGGACAACCCGCACACGAAGACGTTCGGCTTCTGGGAGTGGTTCATCGCGTCGATCCGCGCGGAATTTCCGGACGTCGTCTTCCTGTCTGAAGCGTTCACGCGGCCGGCGGTCATGCGTTATCTCGCAAAAGCCGGCTTCAGCCAGTCGTACACCTATTTCACGTGGCGGAACACGAAGGCCGAGCTGACCGAGTACTTCACGGAGCTGACGCAGTCAGAGGCCGCCGAATACCTGCGGCCGAACCTGTTCGCCAACACGCCCGACATCCTCACCGAGTATCTGCAGCAGGGCGGACGTCCGGCGTTTGCGGCGCGCCTCCTTCTGGCGGCGACGCTTGGCGCGAATTACGGCATCTACAGCGGCTTCGAGCTGTGCGAAGCACAAGCCGTGGGGCCTGGGTCCGAGGAGTATCTCGACTCGGAGAAGTATCAGTTCCGGCCGCGCGCGTGGGCGGCTGGCTCGGGCATCGTCGAGCTGGTTGCACGCGTGAACCAGGCGCGGCGGACGCACCGCGCGCTCCAGATCGATCGCACGCTCCGCTTCCATGCCACCGACAACGACGCGATCATCGCGTACAGTAAGACATCACCCGATGGGCGCGACCGCGTCATGACCATCGTCAATCTCGATCCGCATCACACGCAGCACGGCTTCGTCGATACACCGGTGGACGAAGCGGCCTACACCGTTCGCGACCTGCTCGACGACACCGACTACCGATGGCGGCGCGGTTGGAACTACGTCCGCTTCGAGCCGGAGGTTCGCCAGGGACACCTCCTGTGTCTGCCGACGCCACGAACCTGAGCGGCCGCCCGGCCGTCGTCATCTCGCCGGCGCCCGCCGACGATCCGTCGCTCTGGTACAAGGACGCGATCATCTACCAGGCGCACGTCAAGTCGTTCTTCGACAGCAACCAGGACGGCATCGGCGACTTCCCGGGATTGACGCAGAAGCTCGATTACCTGGCGTCGCTCGGCATCAACTGCCTCTGGCTGCTTCCCTTCTTTCCCTCGCCGCTGAAGGACGATGGGTACGACATCGCGGACTACTTGAACATTCACCCGAGCTACGGGACGCTCAGCGATTTCAAGGCGTTCGTCGAAGCGGCTCACGCCCGCGGCATCCGCGTGCTGATCGAGCTGGTCGTCAATCACACGTCGGATCAACATCCGTGGTTCCAGCGGGCGCGGCGCGCTCCGCGCGGATCGCCGGAGCGCAATTTCTACGTGTGGAGCGACTCGGACAAGTCGTTCCCCGAGACGCGGATCATCTTTCTCGACACCGAGAAGTCGAACTGGGCTTTCGATCCAGTCGCGGGTCAGTACTACTGGCATCGCTTCTTCTCGCACCAGCCCGACCTGAATCACAACAACCCGGCGGTGGTGCAGGCGGTGATCGACGTCATGAAGTTCTGGCTCGATCTCGGCGTCGACGCGCTGCGGCTGGACGCCGTGCCGTACTTGTGCGTCCGCGAAGGGACGAACAACGAGAATCTTCCGGAGACGCACGCGGTCCTCAGGCAGATGCGCCGCGCGCTCGACGCGAGCTACAAGGGCCGGATGCTCCTCGCGGAAGCGAACCAGTGGCCGAGCGACGTCCGTCCGTACTTCGGCGACGGCGACGAGTGCCACATGGCGTTCCACTTTCCGCTGATGCCGCGGATGTTCATGGCGCTTCGCCAGGAAGATCGCCACGCCATCACGGAAATCCTGAGCCAGACGCCCGACATCCCCGAGAACTGCCAGTGGGCGCTCTTCCTGCGGAACCACGACGAGCTGACGCTCGAAATGGTCACCGACGAGGAGCGCGACTACATGTATCAGGTGTACGCCGCCGATCCGCGGATGCGCCTGAATCTCGGCATCCGGCGTCGGCTCGCGCCGCTCGTGGAGAACAGCCGGCGCCGCGTCGAGCTGCTGCAGGCGATGCTCTTTTCGTTCCCTGGAACGCCGGTCGTCTACTACGGCGACGAGATCGGCATGGGCGACAACGTGTACCTCGGCGATCGCAACGGCGTCCGCACACCGATGCAATGGAGCAGCGATCGCAACGGCGGCTTCTCGCGCGCCGACGCGGCGAGGCTGTATGCGCCGCCCATTCAGGATCCGGTCTACGGCTTCCAGGCAATCAACGTCGAGGCGCAGGAGCGCTACCCGTTCTCCCAGTTGAACTGGATGAAGCGGCTGATCGCAATGCGGAAACAGCATCGCGTATTCGGACGCGGTGCAATCGAATTCGTGGGCTGTCCGAATCGTAAAATCCTGGCCTACCTGCGGCGTGACGAGCGCGAGACGATGCTCTGCGTCGTCAACCTCGCGCGCGCCGTGCAGCCTGCGGAGCTCGATCTGCGGGCGTTCGCCGGCCTCATCCCGGTCGAGATGATCGGCATGACGGAGTTTCCGCGAATCGGCCAGCAGCCGTACTTCCTGACGCTCGGCCCGTACGCGTTCTACTGGTTCCAGCTGCGCCGCGAGCCGATGCAGATGGCGCCGCGGGCGACAGAAACGACCGATCCGAACGCGGCCATCGTGGACGCGCTGCCGGCGCTGCTCGTCGGCGTCGACTGGCAGACGCTGCTCGACTCGGGGACGAAGACCATCATCGAGCAGCGCGCGCTCGTTCCGTTCCTGCAGCGCCAGCGCTGGTTCGCGTCGAAGACGCGCGAGGTGCGGCGCGCGCGCTTTACCGACTGGAGCCGGCTGCGCGGCGGTCAGCTTCCCTCGTTTCTGACCGTCGTCTCGCTCGAGTACAGCGACGGCTGGACGGAAAGCTACTTCGTGCCGCTGGCCCTTGTGGCCGACGACCACGCGAAGGCGATCCTGACGCACCGCGCGGCGTCGACGCTCGCGAGAATTACGGGCGCGCGAAAGGGCGTCATCCTCGACGGCTTCCAGGACGACGACATGTGCGACGCGCTGCTGGGGACGGCGCTGAACGCGCTCGACGTGAAGACGTCGAAAGGCACCGTGCATGGCGTCGTCGGACGGCTGCCCGCGTCGGGCGGCGCCGCGATGCCGTCCATCGGTGTCGAACCGGAACGCAAGTGGACGCGTCCGACCGCCGACCAATCGAACAGCCTGGCGTTCGTGAACGAAAAGCTCGTGCTCAAGTTGTTCCGGCGCATCGAACCGTCGATCAACCCCGAATACGAAATCGGCCGGACGTTGACCGAAGCCGGCTTCCCTCGCATTCCGCCGCTGGTCGGCGCGCTGGAATACCTGCGGCCCGGCCTCGAAACCGGCACGCTCGGCATCGTACAGGGTGCCATCAAGAACCAGGGGACGGCCTGGGATTTTGCGCTGAACGAATTGCGCCGCTTCTACGAGCGCATCTCGGCCCGCGGCAGGCGAGCGGGCGCCCGCGAAGCGGCGCCAGAGGCTGCCGAAGCGTCGCGCGAAGGACCAGGCGCCGCGCCCTTCTTCACTGCGCTGGCGAACTATGCGCTGCAGAACGCCGAACTGCTCGGACGACGAACCGCGGACATGCACATCGCGCTCGCCACGGTGGCGAGCGATGCGTTCAAGCCGGAACCGATGACCGTGACCTCGCTGCAGGCATCGGCGGAATCGATGACCGCGCGCGTGGACGGCGCGTTCGACCTGCTGGCGCGCAGGGAGCGCGATCTCGATGCAGCGACGCGCGATCATGCGAGAGCCGTCCTCGCGTCGCGCAGCGTGGTGCGCGAACGATTTCGTGCGCTGCGGACCGTAGAGTCGCTCGGTGCGCGCTCTCGAATCCACGGCGACTATCACCTCGGTCAGGTGCTGCGCGCCGAGGAAGATTTCATCATCCTCGACTTCGAAGGCGAGCCCGATCGATCGATCGCCGATCGCCGCAGCAAGCAGTCGCCGGTCAAGGATGTGGCCGGCATGGTGCGCTCGTTCAGTTACGCCGCATACGCCGCGCTGTTTGCATTCGTGTTACACGCGCCCGAAGATTTCGGTCTGCTCGCAGAATGGGCCGACGCGTGGCAGCGCTCCGCCGCCGATGCGTTCGTGCGCGGCTATCGCGATGCGCTCGAGCTCGATGGCGCGCGAAGTGGTCTGGTCCCGCGCGGCGCGTCGTGGAATCGGATGTTGCAGGCCTTTGTGTTGGAAAAGGCGCTGTACGAGCTAGCATACGAATTGAACTACCGACCGGAGTGGGTCCAGATTCCGCTGCTCGGCATCCGCAAACTCATCGACGGTCGGCCCGTCGAGAAATGATTCGTTCGTCACCCTCGGAGAAATAATTCATGGCAAAGCGCAACACCTCACGCAAGAGCTCCGCTCGAACCGAACAGAACGACGCACCGTCGAAATCGCGTTTCACAACCGACGAGCTGCCGAATATTCCAGAGCCCGGCGACGTCGCCGATCAGGCCGCACGCTCCGAGTCGATGTCGTCTGAACCGAGCCAGGAAGACATTCGCCTGCGCGCGTACCACCGCTATCTCGACCGCGGCGGAAAGGATGGCGCCGATTTTGAGGACTGGATCGCCGCGGAGCACGAGCTGAAGCATCGGAAAGCGAATTTCTGAGCGACTGAAAAGGTCATACATATGCCGCGAGCACTGTGGAAGGGATCGATCTCCTTCGGCCTCGTCAACATTCCGATCGAACTGCACACGGCCGTGCGGGATCACCGTCCGCATTTCAGGATGCTGCACGCCACCGATCGGTCGCCGGTGCGATTCGAGCGCGTCTGCATCCAGGACGGCAAGCCGGTCGCGTGGGAAGATCTCGTCAAAGGCTACGAATACGAGAAGGGCCGATTCGTCGTCCTCACACGCGATGACTTTCGAGCCGCGGCGCTCGACAAGACGAAGACCATCGACATCGTCGACTTCGTCAAGGCGACTGACGTCGACGATCGGTACTTCGAGACGCCTTATTATCTGACCGCGACGAAGGGCGGCGAGCGCGCGTACGCGCTCTTGCGCGAGGCGATTCGAGATTCCGGAAGAGTCGGCATCGCCAAGTTCATCCTTCGCGATGCCCAGCATCTCGCGGCCATCGAGGTCATCGAGGATGCGCTGGTCCTCAGCGTGATGCGGTTCGCGGACGAGCTGGTCGACGAAGGCCAGCTGACGTTTCCGAAAGCCGACGACGTCCGCAAGCCGGAACTCGATATGGCGAAGGCGCTCGTGAACAGCCTCGCGGCCGAGTGGGATCCGTTCAAGTACACAGATCAGTACCGCGAGAACCTGCTGCGCATCATCAAGGCAAAGATCAAAGGCAAGGGCAAAGACGTCGCGCTTCTGTCGGACACCGAGCCGCGGCAGGCCGAGGTCGTGGACCTGATGGAGCGGCTGCGCCGCAGCCTTGAAGGCGCACCGAAAACGAAGAAGGCAGCCGCGACGTCGCGGCGCGAGAAGAAGACGGCGCCGCGGAAGCGCGCGCGGCACGCGGCATAGCGATTCGGCGGTAAGCTGAGCGGCATGATCCAGCCGATGTTGGCGTCCGTCGGCGAGGCGCCGCTCGACGATCCTCAGTTCGTCTACGAGCCGAAGTACGACGGCATCCGCGCCATCGTCGACATCGACGGTCCGCGCGTTCGCATCTGGTCCCGGCTCGGCAACGAAAAAACGCATCAGTTTCCGGAAATCGTCCAGGCCCTCGCGAAGTGGTCGCGTCATCTGTCTGCACCCGCGACACTCGATGGCGAGATTGTCGCGCTTGACGACAGGGGCGAGCCCGCAGGATTCCAGAAGCTCCAGGGCCGCATTCATCTTTTAGAGCCCGGGTCGCCGTCGCGCGGGGCGCGCGCGAATGTCAACGCCGGCGGCTCGAAACCCGGTGTCGCCTTCATCGCCTTCGACCTCCTGAAGGACGGACGCACGGACTGGCGCGACAAGCCGCTCCGCGAGCGCCGAACCGCGCTCGAGCGAATGTTGAACGGTACGACGACGCCGCTCGTCCGATTGAGTCCGCAGGTCCGTGGTGACGGCCGCGCACTGTACAAGGAGGCGCTCTCACGCGGCTGGGAAGGCCTCATCGCCAAACACGCAGGGTCTCTCTACAAGTCAGGCAAGCGAACCCCCGACTGGCGCAAGCTGAAGATCGTCCACGAGCAGGAATTCGTCATCGGCGGCTGGACCGAACCGCGCAACACGCGCGCGTACTTCGGCGCCCTGCTCCTCGGCGTCTACGAGGGTGACGGACCGAAGCGGCGGCTCGCGTACTCCGGACACACCGGCACCGGATTCAACGAAAAAGAGCTTGCGCGATTGATGAAGCTGCTCAGGCCGCTCGAGACGCGCGAGTCGCCGTTCAACGAGAAGGTGAAGAGCAACGAGCGACCGCACTGGGTAAAGCCGCAGCTGGTGGCGCAGGTGAGATTCACAGAGTGGACGAGCGACAACAAACTGCGTCACCCCGTTTACCTCGGCTTGCGCGACGACAAGCGTGCGGCAGATGTTCGTCGTGAAGAGCCGCGGACAGCCGGAGGCCAGGCCGAGCGCGACAAACAGCCCGCTCGACGGCCGTCGCGATCCCGCACGTCACGAACTCCAGAATCTGTCGGTACCGCGCCTTCGACTGCCGCTCTGGTCGAGACGCTCCAGGAACTGGAGCGCGCGCGGAAGGACGGCATCATCGAGTTGCCCGACGGCGATTCGTTGCGCGTGACCAACCTGCACAAGGTTTTCTGGCCCGGGATCAAGGCGACGAAAGGAGATCTCTTCCGCTACTACGCGCGCGTGGCCCCATTCGTCCTTCCTGCGATCGCGGACAGGCCTCTCGTCATGCGGCGCTTTCCCAACGGCATCGCCGCGAAACCGTTCTATCAGCACCGCGCCGAGGAGGTGCCAGCAGGGATTCGCACGGAAGTGGTGCCGGCGGCCGACAAGCGATCGCACATCATCGGCGGCACGCTCAAGACGCTGCTCTATACGACGCAGCTGGCCGCCATCTCGCAGGACCCGTGGTTCTCCCGGATCGATCAGCCGCAGTTCGCCGATCAGGTGGCGCTCGATCTCGACCCGTCCGAGGGCGTTCCGTTTGCGCGGTGTCTCGACGTCGCGCGCTGGATTCGCGACGAGCTCGACTCGCTCGGTGCCACTGGCTGGGCAAAGACGTCCGGCTCCGACGGGCTGCACGTGTACGTGCCGATGCCGCCGCAAACGCCGTACGACGCGGGACTGCTCTTCTGTCAGATCGTGGCGACGATGGTTGCGCAGAAGCACCCGAAGGTCGCGACCGTCGAGCGGAGCGTCGCCGTGCGGGGCAAACGCATCTACGTCGATTACCTGCAGAACGTGCTCGGGAAGACGCTCGCGTCCGCGTACAGCGTGCGTGCGAACGACCGCGCCGGCGTGTCCACGCCCGTGTCGTGGGACGAAATCGACGCTGGTTTCGATCGCGAGGATCTCACGATGGCGACCGTGCCGTCGCGTCTCGAACGAGTCGGCGACTTATGGCGCGGCCTGCGGGAATCCCGCGGCGTCGATCTCGCGCGCGCCACACGGTACCTGCAGAAAGGACGATGACAACGCCGGTCCTCGCTGCGGCCGCGAAACCACCGCGGACGAGCCGCATCGAATCGATCGACGTACTGCGCGGCATCGTCATGATCCTGATGGCGATCGATCACGTGCGCGACTTCTTCGGCGCCGCCGGCAATCCGACCGATCCTGCGACCGCCTCCGCAGCGTTGTTCTTCACGCGGTGGATCACGCACCTCTGCGCACCCGTTTTCTTCCTGCTGACCGGCACGGCCGCCGCGCTCCGGCGCCGCGAGCGTTCCGCTGGCGAGATGTCCCGGTTTCTGTTCACGCGCGGACTCTGGCTGATCGTCCTCGAATTGACCGTCGTGCGATGCCTTGGCTATCAGTTCAACGCCGACTATCGCGTGACGATGCTCGTCATCCTGTGGGCGCTCGGCTGGTCGATGATCGGTCTCGCCGCACTGGTCTATTTGCAGCCACGGACAATCGTTATCGTCGGCGGCGTAATGGTCGCGACGCATAACCTGGCGGACGGCGTGACCGCAGCGTCGCTGGGGGCGCTCGGACCCGTATGGACCGTCCTGCACGTTCAGGGCATCGTCTTCGCCACGTCGCGGTTTCTGGTGTTCGCTGCGTACCCGCTTATCCCGTGGATGGGCGTGACGGCGCTCGGATACGGATTGGGGCGCGCGTACGAATGGCAGACGGACGATCGGCGCGTGTTTCTCCGCAGGCTTGGCCTCGTGCTGACCGGCGCGTTTGTCGTGCTGCGCGCTTCGAATCTGTACGGCGACCCGACCCCGTGGACGACGCAGGCGACGACGATGCGGACGGTGCTGTCGTTCCTGAACGCGAACAAGTACCCGCCGTCGCTGCTCTTTCTGCTGATGACCCTCGGGCCCGCTCTCATCATGCTGTCCGCGCTGGAGGGCTCGACGCCGCGCTGGCGCAATCCAGTCCTGGTGCTCGGACGCGTGCCGCTCTTCTACTTTCTGCTGCACCTTCCGTTCATCCACGCGCTCGCCGTTGTGTTCTGCTGGGCTCAGTATGGTCAGGCGCACTGGATGTTCGAGTCGCCGACCCTGGCGAGCTATCCCTTTACGCGTCCTCCAGGCTGGGGATACTCGCTCCCGGTCGTCTACGCGATTTGGGGATTCGTCGTCGTGGCGCTGTTTCCGATCTGCCTGTGGTTCTCCGGCGTCAAACAGCGACGACGGGACAGCTGGCTTCAGTATCTCTGAGTCGATCCGCGCGATCGTTCAGTCGTCAGCGTCGTTTCTTCCTGACCGGCGCGACGTGCGCCGCTGCGTTCGCACCCGGTCTCGGCCGGTCCCACGCGCCAGGCGGCAGGTAGTGAAAGCGAACGAGGTACACGTTGTCGCCGCGGCCATGCTTCGCGGTGGCCAGCAAATCGTCGACGTTGTCGAATCCCGATTCGCGAGCAAGATCGTAGGTCACGTCGTCGAGGTCCATGGGCTCGATGGAGTCGACGACGATGTGGCCGTCGTCCATGCGGTAGCGGCCGCCGACCTTGACGCGCGGGCTCATCCAGATGCGGACGCTGCATCTGATGCGGCCGCGCCGCACTCCTTCGCGAAGCCGCTTCGTGAACATCATTGCGAAGAGGAATTCGTCCTACGGCAGGAAGTAGACGGGATTCGGCAGCTTGAACACGCGCTCGGCGTAACCGCCGTTCAGATCGCTCTCCTGATCGCCCATGCTCAGGAGAATCGTGTACCCGCGATCGGCGATCTTCTTCCGTTCGGGCGCCTTGAAATCAACGGCGCTGGCATACGTCGCGCCCGCGGGCTCGAGGACGACCTCGTCCCACTCGTATCCCTGCTCGCGAAGATTCCGCTCGGTCGCGTCGCGCAACGTGACCGGACGGCCCGTGATGAAGAAGACCGCGACGCCAAGCTCTTTTGCGTGCTTCGCGAGCTGCAAGGTCGGGGCGAGGGCCTTCGATTGCGCGAGCGCCTGCCACGCGCGCAGGCCGCACGGCCCCTTCTCGAGATCGCAGGGCCCGTTGACGACGCGCCCCCATCCATTGACCTTGTATGCGGGCCAGTTGGACAGCGATGTCTCGTCGATATCGAGCACGATGGCCGGGCGGCTGGCCGTCTTCGCGCGCCGGTCGAGGTAGTCGCGCGCGTCCGCCACGACGCGATTGAAATCGCGATCGTAGTCGCCGGATGCAATGTAGCGCTCGACGCTTCGCTGAGCGTCGTAAAGATTCTGGACGTGTGGCTGGGGTGCGCACGCCGTCGCGGCGACGAGCGCGGCGAGCACAAGATGTAACTGAAATCGCCGCGTCAGAATCGTGCGAACGGTCATGCGGGAGCGACCAGCATACACAAGCCAGGCTGGCCGGTCCTCCGGATTTTCAACTGCTCGGGCACCGAACACCCGAGCCGGGTCGAATCCGCCGCGTCAGTCCAGGTGGACCTGCTGACTTCTTCGCGCGAAGTACGCGCCGTAGATGATCAGCAGCACTCCCAACACCAACGAGCAGCCCGCAAGCCAGGGCGAGCGGTTGGTCAAGGCCCAGACGCCGACACCACCGGCCAGCATGATCGCAATCGCGATGAGGATCACGTGAAACGATCGCAGGGACAACATAACAGCTGACTAGCGTGCATCATGCGTTCCTGTCGGGCGCCGCCTCGTCGGTGGTGAGCTCAGCGGCTTTCGCGGCCGGATTTTCACAGCTTGAACCGGAATCCGCAGCGGCCGCATGATAAGGCCCGCATTCCTTCGTCACCCGTTCAAAAAGGCGCGACGCGCACATGTTTCACCGTCTTGGAAAATCGATGGCGCTGGTGGCAGTTCCTGTGGCGTTGCTCGCGGCCACCGCATTCGGTCCCGGATTTTCGAAGGCCGAGCGCCAGACAGCCGCAGGCAAATGGACGGTCGGCCGGACGCCGGCGGGACAACCGGATCTTCAGGGCATCTGGACCAACTACGATCCGACGCCGTTCGAGCGACTGAGCGCCGAGGAACGACTTCCACCCGCACCCGGCGTGAGCACCGCCGACTGGCTGGTGCAGCCCAGTCCGACGAGCGCTCGGCGGCCGGCGATGGTCGTCGATCCGCCGGATGGCAAGGTGCCGCTCCGGCCGGAGGCCATCGCGCAACGGGATCGCGAGCTCGCGCTGCCGGGCAACGAACTCGAACACTACGGCCCCTGGGAGCGGTGCATCACGCGCGGCGTGCCTTCATCGCTTTTTCCCGGCGCGTACAACAACGGCCATCAGATCGTGCAGACCGCCGACTACGTCGTGGTCCATTCGGAAATGATCCACGAAGCACGTGTGATTCCGTTGAACGGACGGCCGCACCTCGATTCCAGCATGAAATCGTGGGAGGGCGATTCACGCGGTCGCTGGGAAGGCGACACGCTCGTCGTCGACACGACGAACTTCAACGGGAAGGGCTGGATCGCCACGAATGCGGCTGCCGGACGCATCCGCGGCATTCCGCAGAGCGAGGCGTGCCACGTCGTCGAACGTTTTACGCGCGTCGATGCGAGCACGATTCAGTACACCGCGACGATTGACGATCCGAATGTGTACACCAGGCCGTGGACCGTGGCGTTCCCGATGAACAGGGACGACCGCTACCAGATCTTCGAATACGCCTGCCACGAAGGAAACTACGCGCTGGGCAACATGCTGCGGATGGATGCGACGAAAGATCAACGCTGAGACGAAACTGAGACTGATGTGAGACGACGCGTTCATCGTCCTGTCATGTTCGGGTCGGTAACATTCCGTCCGACTGAGGATGTCTGCGCCGACACCGCCCGGTTTCCAGTGTCCGAACTGCCAGTCCGATAGCGGCCGGAGACTGGACGCTCCAAGCCACCTGGCCAACGTCGACTACTGGCGCTGCGACCGCTGCGGCCACGTGTGGACGATCCCGAAGCCAGGCACGCCGGGAACGCCGCAGGATGTCACGCGCCGCAAGCCCGATCCTTCAGACTAGTCAGCTCACGTTCAACGGCTTGTCACGCGCGCAGGCGTGCAAACGCCCCGACCATCGCAGGCGCCGGAATGCAGCTATGACCGGCTGTGGCCTCCTCGCGCATTCGCTGCTCGAGCGTGTCGACGTCGAATTCGCCCTCCGCGACAATCCCCTGCGCGATCGCGCGCGCTTGAATGGATCGGAAGGACTCGGTGATCCACTCGTAGTACACGCTGTCTGAACCGCCGCTGATCGGATATTCCGCGCGGCAATCGGGAGACTCGAATCCGGCGTCCTGCAAGATCGTCCAGAGACGCGACCCGATGTTGGAGCACGCGGCGCGTGCGAAAAATCGATCGAAGACGTCCATCAGTCGATCTCGCAACGGCGTCGGCGGCCATCCGCGGTGGACGACAGAAAAATCGTATTCGTGAAACACGGCGAGGCCTCGCCCGTGCAGCAGCGCGGCCGCGTCTCGCACGAGGGCGAGCGGATCTCGTGAGTGAATGAGAATATGGCGGCCGACGACCGCGTCGAACCGGCGGTCCGGTTTCCATCCGTGAATGTCGGACTGGATACATTCGATGTGGTGCACCCCTTCAGCGGACGCGCGCCCCTCGAGGATCTCGAGCGCGGCCGGATCGATGTCCACTGACGTCACGCTGCCGTAGCGCCCGACCAATCGAGCGGCGAGCAGCGAGACGTCGCCGACTCCGCAGCCGATGTCGAGCACTCTCATGCCCGGCGTGATCCCCGCGCGATGGAAGAGTTGTTCGGTCAGAGGATTCAATATCGAGGCTTGAAGGAGAAGGCGGCGCCGTTCCCGGTCATCGTGCCCCATGACGTAGGCGGTGGCGTCTGGCATGGGCGTCAGTCTACCCAAGTTCGTCCATGTCGGTTCAGGACGAGCTGCCGTACGCGCGGAGTCCGTTCTGTTGACCTTGCGAGACGCAAAGAAGGTGGCTACCCTCGAAACGTTGGAGTCCTCCCGGCAACTGCCCGTTCATCGCGGAGATCCCACATGGCGCGACCAAGACATGGGCTTTTGTGGATTGGATTGCTGGCTGTCATCGCGTTGCCGTCGCCCGTGCGCGGGGATCCGTTGATCCTCTTCGACACGTTCGGCCCAGGCCACACGTACGATTGCTGCGATGCTCGGCCAGAATTCGGTTCGAATCACAACGGTTTCAATGGCGGGGGCAACCTGGTCTCGATGGCCTTCTCGCCTGGTCCAACGTCTCCATTGGTCGCGATTGATGTGGCTGTTGGCACTGCCAGTTCCCCCTCGGGATTCGAACCGTTCACCCTTGCGCTGATGTCAAGCATTGGAGGTGTACCCGGTACCACAATCGAAAGCTGGAATCTCACAACCAACTTCCTGGTGACGCAGTGCACCAACTGTTTCGAGACCGCGGTGTCTACCCTGCACCCGGTATTGCAAGCCGGAACCCAATACTGGCTTGCCGTGTTCCCGCCGCCAGACTTTGATGGCGACTGGATGTTGGGCCCGCCTAGCAATCCCGGGATAGGAACAATCGCGCTGTCGTCGGACAACGGAACCAATTGGACGCCGGTGCCCAACAATCCACTCGGAGCCTTCGATGTCAAGGGTGTCAGTAGTACCCCCGAACCAGGCACGCTGATCCTGCTCGCTAGCGGATTATTGGGAATACCGATCGCGACGCGGCGAAAACGACAACGCGCGACTGTTTGAATGGTGTTTGCGTCGCACCGGGTTCGCAGTGAAGTGCAGCGGCGACTGCGCAATAATTGGCGGGTGCCGGTTGGAACGGTTCGCGAGATCTGGCGCTATCCCGTCAAGTCCATGGGCGGCGAGCGGCTGGACTACAGCGACATAGGGGGGCACGGCCTCCAGGGCGACCGCGGCTGGGCGGTCCGCAGCGACTCCGGCCAGATCCACAACGCGAAGCGATTTCCGCGCCTGATGCAGTGTGCGGCGGCCTATCGTGAGCCGCCGACCGGCGATCGCATTCCCAACGTGGACATCACCTTTCCGGACGGCGAGACGATCGGCAGCGATTCGCCGGCGTTGGCCGCCCGCTTGTCCGACTTGATGGGTCGCCGCGTGGCGCTGCATCCCGTTCGGCCTGCGACCGACACGACTTACTATCGGCGGCGAGAGCCGGGCGCGGCGATCATCGGCGCGCTCGCGCGATATCGGCCGGCCAGGCGTGTGCTCGCGTGGATGGCGACGCACGGTCTCGCCGGCGGAGATCTCCGCGCGGAGTTTGGACGCGACCGCGGCGAGGCGCTGCCAGACCTGACCAGTGTCCCCGCCGAGCTGTTCGAGTTCTATACGCCGCCGGGAACCTACTTCGACGCGTTCCCGGTGCACGTCCTCACGACCGGTGCGTTGGCGATGATGGCGCGCCTCAATCCCGGCGCCGACTGGGACGTGCGCCGCTTTCGACCGAACATTGTCGTCGACACAGGTCCTCACGCAGCGGAACAGATCGAACGGCGATGGATCGGACAGCGCGTCCGCATCGGGCGGTTTACCGTCAAGGGCGAGATGCCCACGATGCGATGCGCGATGCCGATGCACGCACAATCCGGGCTGCCGCGCGATGCGTCGGTCCTTCGAACGGTTGTTCGCGAGGCCGATCAATGCCTGGGGCTCTACGCTTCCGTCGTCGAGTCCGGCTGCGTCGGGCTAGGCGAACCGGTCGACGTCGCTGATTGATCGACCGATGAAGATGCACGCCTCATCGTTCGACAGCGCACGGCCGCGAAACTTCGTCTGCTTACGCCGCAAATCTCCGAAGGTAATGGTGGGAAATCTGGTGAGCCGGGTGGGAATCGAACCCACAACCCGCAGATTAAGAGTCTGCTGCTCTGCCAATTGAGCTACCGGCCCGATCGTCGTGCGGCGAAACTCCGATCTTAACACACGAGTCGGATCGATCGCTTGAACGAACCGCGCGCGTGCACTACACTCGCATCACCACGCGCCCGTAGCTCAGTTGGATAGAGCGGCAGGCTTCGAAAATATCGAGGCTTCCTGACGGATCCCCGCTAGCGTGCCACCCCGAACGACCCTCGAACAACTTCCTCTCTCCGTCGCGTAGCACACCTCACTCTCAGCCCCAAGCCAGTTCGCAGTCGCTGACTCCCTCTGCCTATGTCCGATCCCTCCAAGGATTTTGTCCTTACCCATGCTGATGGCTCGCAAGAAACACTTTATTCACCAACCGCGAAAGGAGTCCTGGTCCACGAGTCCAACGCACTCAACCTGCTGATGTGGGGACCACGCGGAACTGGCAAGAGCAAGATCCTTCCCAAACCTCCAGAAGACATTCCTGTCGACCTGACTCTGGACGGCGCGACGCTCGCGTCACTCCGCAAAGGGAAAGCGCTGCACGTGAAGGCCACGGCTGATGGCGGCATCGCGAAGGCAGTCGTTGGACGGGGGACCGACCGCATCACGGGAAAAGCATTGAGCAAGTGATCGCGGAAACGTGGAAACCGAAGGAGGCGGCACCGTCAATTGACACGCCGCATATCGGTGGGCCCATCGCTTGCTGGGGGGGGGCGGGGGGCTCGGCCACACGATCATTGACGCCGATCCTCCCCGATTTCGCTGGTCACACGAAGAACCTTGATTTGGAAGATGTGATCTATCCGCACTTTATCTCAGGCTCGATCTTCGGCAGCGGCTGGAGTTCCTGCGTTTCCACATCGACCGACACATGTCCCAGAAGATTGAAACCAATCCGTCATTCCCGAATTGATCGAACGAGGGAAGGTCGACGGTGCACTGGATCATCCTTGGAGATGTAGGATAGCGGCCGCAAGAATGTAGCCGGAGGGCGTTATGTCGGCAGCAGAACTCGAATTACTGCTTCGGCGAGTGATCGGCGAAGGCATTCAGCTCCATCCAGCCGTCTACCTCCTGATCGCACTTGTCTCGCTGCTGGGAGGGACGCTGGGAGCGTTCGTCGGCGCGTACGCTCGGAGGCGCGGCGAAAACCTGGCAACGAAGGCTGATTTCAATTCCTTGATGGAACAACTCCGCCTGCAAACCGAAGAGACCGAGCGGATCAAGAGCGAAATCGCGCGCGCCGGCTGGATACATCAGCGCAGATGGGATCTAAAACGCGAGCTGTACTGGCAGCTGCTTCAACTCCTCGAGGAAATCAGACAAAAGGGTCGCTGGCTTGCACAGTCCCTCGGCGATGGGTGGCGTCCGAGCTTCGAAACACAATCGTCGATCGAATTGTTCACCAAGAACATGGTCGAACGCGGGACCGTCGATAAACTTTTAGCGTGCAAGGGAGTCGCTGGGATGATCCTGACGCCACAAACCGACGCGGCGCTGGATCATTTGAGTCGTCTCTACAATGACATGCTGGATGCGTTGATCAGAAGCAACCGTCCGGTCGCAGAGGCGTTTTTCGACTATGGTCGTCAGTTTGACAATCTCTTGTACGAAACCGACGCAGTCTACTCGCTCGTGCTCAGCGAATCTCAGATGGATCTATTGGGTGGGACTGAGATGAAGTCGACCTGACGTCTTCTCGTCATATCGTCAGACGTGAAAGCGGCGTCAACGCTCATTCGCACTCAGCTAAGCGACGCACTGAAAGCTGGAGGCCGGATCGATCGCCCGGTCGACCGCGAGAAGCGTCTCTTGAAGAGTGAGCAACACCGCCCGACTCTCGCTTTTCCGGCGGAGGAGGGCCCGCGCCCCACAGGAAATGGAGGCTGTCGACATGGCGAGCCGCTCCTCTCGGACATGGCGTGAGATCGAACCCGAGGAATTGAAGGAAGTTGGACGGCGGCGGATCGGCCAGCCCGATGTGACGCGGCCGCGCTCGGGCCTGGCCATTTCGGGCGGTGGCATCCGGAGCGCCACGTTTGCGCTCGGCGTCCTGGAGACGTTGAAAGCGCGTTCGCTTCTCCCGCAGTTCGATTACCTGTCGACTGTCTCGGGCGGGGGCTTCATCGGCGCATGGCTCAGCGCGAATTGCCAGCGGCAAACTAATTGGCGCGAGCCGAGCGCGGACTGGCTGCCGTCGATCGCCCACCTGCGCCGCTACTCAAACTATCTGTCACCGAAGGTGGGATTCTTCAGCGCCGACACGTGGTCGATGATCACCATCTGGCTGCGAAACACGTTGCTCATCCAGACGACGGTCATCCTCGCCATAGCGTGCGTGCTGATCTTGCCGCGGCCGCTCTTCGAGCTGTTCCAGCACTGGCCGCGAGTCGGCAATCTGCGCTGGGTGACCATTTTTCTCTTCCTGCTCGGCATCGTCGGCATTGCCGGCAACCAGCTGCGGCTGTCGAACGAACGCGTGTGGCTGCTGCGCGCGGAGAACTGGCCCTGGAGTGCGATTTGCGGCCTCGCATGCGGGCTGGTGGCGTGGCGCTACGGCGTCTGGATGGATTTCGATCCGTTCGTCAACGGCACGGTCAACTATTACGCTGCGGCGCCGATTGCCGTTCTGCTCGCTGCCGGCGCCTTCGCACTCCAGCCCGCTGCCGTATGGCTGATTGGCCGGGCGTACGAGCCGACCAATCGGCCGCAACAAATCAACTTCACCCAGAACTGGGTGCAGGGCGTCGTCGTCGTCCCGCTGATCATCACGGCATATCTGGTGGCCGCCATCCTGTGGGGCGAGGCCACGGGTGCCGCGGGCGTCCCCAGCTTCGAGCGCCTGGACACCTACGGCGCGCTCGTCAAACAGGCGTTCTGGGTCTGGCCGTTCCCACTGTCGGTGGTGTTCGTGTCGTTCTGGCTGCTCTCGGCCTGCGCAATTCAGCGCCGGGACGCGGCCGGCGCCTTGACTGCGCTGTGGACGCCAGTGGTCGCAGCGGCTGTCCTTCACGCACTCCTCTGCGCCATCATGTTGCTGTTACGCGACTGGGCCAACGCGCCTGGCGAGGGAGCGTGGAAGGCGTTCGTATGGGGACCGCCGCTGGTGGCCTTCGCGTTCGTCGTGTCGATCGTCGCGCTGATCGGCGTGATGGGTCGTCAATCGACCGACGAAGCCCGCGAGTGGTGGAGCCGTCTCGGTGCGTGGATCGATATCTACGCGACGGCCTGGATGGTCGTTGCCCTCAGCGCCGTCTACGGCCCGTTGCTGGTTCGCTGGGCCGCGCAATCGCATCCTTGGAAAGCGATGACGGCAGCCGGCGGCTGGATAGGCACGGTCGTCGCCGGACTCTTCGCCGGCAACTCGCAGTCGACCAACGGTGACACGTCGAAGAAATCGACGGGCACGCTGGTCAAGGAAGTCCTGGCGCGCGTCGCGCCGTTCGTGTTCATCGCGGGACTCCTGATCGCCATCTCGTGGGTCCTCGACAAGATCGTCTGGCTGAACGCGGAGATGGACTGGACCGCCGTCGGCGACGCGACTCATTCCAGCCACCAGTTTTTGATCGTGTCGCTCGTCGCGTTGGCCGCCTGCGCGGTCGCCATGCTGCTGATGGCGGCGCGCGTCGACATCAACCAGTTCAGCCTCAACGCGTTTTATCGCAATCGGCTCGTTCGCTGCTATCTCGGCGCGACAAGGTTCACGAAAGGGGAACGCCAACCGCAGAACTTCACGGGTTTCGATGGCCATGACGATGTCGCGTTGGTGGGCCTGTGCGGTCAGCAGGCTCACTTCGGGCCGCTGCACATCGTCAATTGCGCGTTGAACCTGGGAGGCTCGAGCGACCTGGCGCTGCACACGCGGCATAGCGCGGCGTTCACGCTCACGCCGTTGTACTGCGGCAGCGCCTACGAGTCGCGCGACCAGTCAGGCAATGATGCGGAGCTCGGCTACATTTCGACCATGACTTATGGCGGCGAAGAAAATGCGCCGACGCTCGGGCAGGCAATCTCGGTCTCCGGTGCCGCGGCCAGCCCGAACATGGGGTATCACACGTCATCGGTCACGGCCTTCTTGCTGACGCTCTTCAACGCACGCCTCGGCTGGTGGTTCCCGAATCCCGCGCGGGCCCGCACCGACACACCGTCGCCGATCTTCAACCTGACGTACTTGATCGCGGAGCTGTTCGGCGGCGCGAACGACAAGTCGCGCTTCGTCATGGTTTCCGACGGCGGGCACTTTGAGAACCTGGCGGCCTATGAGCTGATTCGCCGCCGCTGCCCGGTGGTCGTGATCAGCGATGGCGAATGCGATCCGACGCTCGCCTTCGAGGGGCTCGGCACGCTGATCCGGATGTGCGAGGTCGATTTCGACGTGAAGATTGCGATCGATGTCACGGAGATCCACGCAGGCGCCAAACGCTTCGCCGTCGGCACTATCGACTACGGCAAGAACGTGACAGGCACGCTCGTCTATCTGAAGGCCTCGATGACCGGCAAGGAAGACACCGCGGTCCGGCAGTACAAGGCGAGCCATCCGACGTTTCCGCACGAGACGACCGGCGATCAATTCTACGGCGAGGATCAATTCGAGAGCTATCGTGAGCTCGGACGTGAAATCGGGAGCGACGCGGCCGACGCGATTAAGATCGCCTTCGCGACACGCGCCGCGTTCGTCGCGCAACCGGCACCAGGCGTCGCTACCGTATGAGGGTGCTCACCGCGATCACAATGTTCTTGCAGCGCTACGACGCCGTCATGCGCCGGCGCGTCGGTGGCGTTGACGTCGGCACCACGCTCGATGAGCATCGCGGTGACGTCGAGTGGCACGGCTGCGGCTGATTTCCTCACGACGGGTTGTGCTTGTTGAGCCACGCGGCAATCTCCCGGAACACATCGCGACGCTGTTCCCAGAGACTCGGAAAATGACCCGATCCCGGATACGTGACCATCCGTGCCGCCTTGCCGTGCGCGGCCAGCGCCTCATACAACTCGCGTCCCTGATACGTCGGCACGCGCTCGTCCGCCTCGCCGTGCAGCACGAGCAGCGGCGTCGACACGCGTTCGGCCTGCGTCACGGCAGAGAATTGTGTGAACGCCTGCAGATCTTTCTCCGGCCACCTCGCGTCGTAATCCCACTGCTGCACGTCGCTCGTCCACATGAAGCTCGCCCAATCCGTGATGCCGGCTCCTTCGATGGCCGCGCGGTAGCGGTTCGTCTGAGTGACCGTCCACGACGTCATGAAGCCGCCCGCGCTCCAGCCAAAGATCGCCAATCGCTCCGGATCCGCCCACCCTTGCGCCACGGCAAAGTCGGTGGCGCTGTCGACGTCGCGGAACGCGCGATCGCCGAAGTGCTGGTAGATCGCCTGCATGAAGTCCGAGCCGTAGCCGGTGGAACCGCGGTACTGCGGCTGCAACACCACATAGCCGAGGCCGGCAATGATGCGAGAGAAGGCATCGAGCACGAGCCGATCGTTCGCTTCGGGTCCACCGTGCGGCAGCACGAGGCACGGATACCGGCGGCCACTCTGGTAGCCCGCCGGAAACGTCGCGATGCCCTCAAGCGCGATGCCTTCCTTGCTCGTCCACTTCATCACACGCACGGTGCCGAAATCGATTCGCGCGGTCGCGGCGTCACCCTCCATCGTCAGTCGCGAGAGCCCGTTCGCCGATGGAACCGCCACGCTCGTTCCGTGCTCGGGGTCACCGACTGAAACGGCGATCTGATCCGTCGTGGAAGCAAGCTCGGACGAAACGGGCAGTCCGACGAGGCTGCCGGAGGGCCAACGGTAGGCGGTCGCAAGCGCTCCGTTTTCAAATCGATCGATCTCGCCCTGCACGCCTCGGTCGACGGTCACCCAGACACGGCCTGCGGCGTCGCCAGTGAGACTTGTGGCGGATCCGGCGAGCGATGGCGTGCGATCGACCGGCATCCCGCCGGCGGCCGGTACGGTCCACACGTGATCGGGTGTCAGAACATTGGTGGTCGTACTGAGGAACGCGAGCGTTCGTCCGCCGTCGGTCCAGGCGATGCCGCTCACGCTGTTGGGCACCTCCGCGGCGCGTCGCGGACCGTTCGGGCCGCAGACGTCGATGTACGAGGCGAGATTTTTGAAGCCGATCTTCGGTGTCTGCGAAACGAGCGCCACGCTCGCGGAATCGTGCGACCAGGCCAACGCCCCGCCGGCGATCGGTCCATCGGCGATTCGCGTCAACGCAGGACACCACCACGCGCCGTTGGTCCCGTCGACGTTCACGACGTAGAGGCTCGTCCGATCCGGTTCGACGACCGTCCTGACGCCGTCGAGCTGATCCCGTTCACCAGGCGAGGCGAGCACCGCGAAGCGCACACCGTCCGGCGAAATCTGCACCGAGTGAATGCCGCGAGGCAGGACGATGACGCGAGAGGGCATCTCCGCGCGGAAGCCTGACGCGAGGGGCACGACGGCGAGTTGCGTCACCTTGTTGACTTGGTATGTCCCGTAGAGTGACCCGTCGCGGGTGTACCCCGACGGCGTGAAGCCGTCCGGCAGTTCGAGTGCATGCGATCCTGTCCCGTCCGGGTTGATGATTTTCCATTCGTGATGCGTCCGACCCTTCGGGACTCCCGAATCGACGCGATACAGAATGGTTTTTCCGTCCGGCGCCACTGCGATCGGTACGGCGGTGCGGAGCGCGACCCAGTCGTCAAACGTGAAGGGATGCTTGTCGGCTTGCGCGTGGATGAACGGCGGCGCCCACAGGACCGCCAACAGGACGAACGTCATTGACGTCAACTGACGATGCATCAACGAAACTCCCTGACGGCGCCGATTCGTTCGCCAGCGCACATTGCGTCCCTTCACCAGACCTTCACACGACGGCGTGCCCAATCCGATGGAGCTGACCATTGAGAAGTTCAAATGTGTGGAGTTGCGCGATCTGTTTGTCCAGGTCGAGCAGAGAAAATCCGTGGCGATAGTGCGTTTCGTCCGCGCCGAGTTCGTGCTGACTCAGTTGCGACAAGCCGCCATACGGCGCCGGCAGCGGTTTGGGATGATCGGCTACTCGGACCGGAATTCCTCCGTGGCCGATGCAGACACCCAGGTTCAATTCCTTGTAATCACGATCAAATGTCATGTAATCGTGCTCGTGACCCCAGAACCACGCACGCACGCGCGAACTGCTGCCATGCCTCCCGGACATATATTTCCTGAACGTCATCCACAATTCGTCGTTCAGTGATTCGCCGCGACGCACAATGCCGATCTGATCGTAGGCGGAAAACAATTGATGGTGAGACAGCAGGATCGTTGACCGGTCCCCGGCGCTTTTGAGTTGATACGCCAGCCAGTCCACCTCGCTCTGGCGCAGATGAGTCGCGATGGATGCATGAATCGCGCGTCCAACTTGTGCCTGCATGGGCACTGAGTCGTAATAGCCAGTATCCATCCCCAACAGTTGCCAATGATCGTTTCGCAGACAAAAGAAGCTGGCTTCCTGTGGCCGTCCGGGGTTCAGGGTGTCGAGCAATGAAAAATAACCAGCCCCTGCCGCGTAGTAATCGTGGTTGCCGGCAAGAATGAATACCGGCCCGCCGTAGCCAATCTGGCTTCGTATGACGTCCTTGAAGTGTCTCTCGCACTCCGCAGGTGTGCCTGAATAGTAAATGTCACCGAGATGGATGATCAGGTCCGGCTTTTCAGCCACCATCGCTCGGAATACTCCGAGCGCCTCTGGTTCACCTGTTCCCCAGTCACCGACCAAGCCAATCCGCGCAGACCGGCCGAACGCTGGATCGATGACCGAGAAATCACCTCTCACCTCCCCGTCGACGCTCCCGTGTCGATAGCGTTCCGGCTCGTTGATGTTCCTGTGATACTCGCGGTACACCTGTATGCAACGTCCCCAGCGCGGGTCGTGGCCCTCCTCGAATCGTTTGCCGAATAGCGAAAATGCTGCGTCACGAGCAAGTCCGATGAGATGCTCAAAGAAGCGTCCATCTTCGGATACACGCGCGATCGCGAGCTGATGATGAACGCCGGAAACGAAGGCGGGATAGTTGTCGTGGCTGAGGTTTTGGAGAATATCCTCGACGCCCATCCAAGCCGGTCTGTTCGCCAACGCCTCCCCGTAGTCGGCCGTGGCCCGCATCGACTCATGGTCGGCGTGTCCGTGAGCCTCGAAAACGTCCGCAACTGACGACTGCCAGAGCGAGAGCAACCGATCACGGAACACTCGAATGATGGCCATAACTATCCGCTATCGGCGCGGTGTGCATCCCAGAGACCGAATGTCTTTGACGCCGGAGAGCCTATCAGGATTTCGGCGTCGGTGCGGCTTCGCTGCGCTGATAGACTTCGGCCATGAACCGGCTGATGATCGCTTTTCTCGCCGTTTTCGTCTCTGTGCCCTCCGCGCAGACCCCTCGCGTCCGCGCACGCGACCTCGGCATCGTCGTCGGCACGCTGCCGACCGGTCCGCTCAACGCCATCACCGACGTCAGCGGCGTACTCGTTGGACACGCGACGATCATCCGCGGTGACGGCGAATTGAAAATCGGCACGGGTCCGGTTCGAACGGGCCTGACGGCTGTTCTGCCGAGAAAAGACATCTGGTTCAACGGCGTCTACGCCGCCACCCACACGCTCAACGGCGACGGCGAAATGACCGGCACTCACTGGATTCGCGACCGCGAGACGTTGATGCACCCCGTGCTCATCACCAACACCGGCAGCGTCGGAACGGTTCACGAGGCGGAGATCGCGTACATGAACGAGCGGCATCCGACTCGTGACTGGGCGTTTCTGCCGGTGGTCGCAGAGACATGGGACGGGACGCTCAACGATGTTCGCGGCCAGCACGTGAAGAAGACGCACGTCTTCGCGGCTATCGACGATGCCAAGGGCGGACCGGTCGCGGAAGGCAACGTCGGCGGCGGCACCGGCATGGTCTGTTACGCGTTCAAAGGCGGCATCGGCACATCGTCGCGGAAAACTCCGGCGGCGGCCGGAGGCTATACGGTCGGCGTGCTGGTGCAGGCGAACTTCGGCCGACGTCCGGAGCTCACGATTTCCGGAGTGCCAGTCGGTCGGGAAATCAGCGATCTCATGCCCGAGACGCACCACGAAAGCGGCCCGGCGGCCGACGTCAACCTGGACCACGAAGGTTCGGTCATTGTCGTCATCGCCACCGATGCGCCACTCTCATCCCGGCAACTCGAACGACTCGCATCGCGGGCCGCGCTCGGCCTGGCGCGCACGGGATCGACATCCGGCAATACGAGCGGCGATATCTTCATCGCGTTCTCGAGCGCAAACACGATCCCGCAATCGAGCACGTCCCCAACCGTGTCCGTGACGTTCATCTCACCGGAATCCACAGCGACGCTGAATCCGTTGTTCCAGGCCGTCGTCGAAGCGACCGAAGAGTCCGTGATCAACGCGCTGACGAAAGCGGACACGATGACCGGCATCAACGGCAATCGAGTCTACGCGCTGCCCTACGATCGTCTGTCGGCGGTGATGGCGAAGTACGGTCGGAAATGAGGCTCGTATGAAGATGACCCGCAGGTCCGTACTCTCGACCGCGCTCGCTCTGCCGGCACACGGCCGCCGTTCTTCGGCGTCATTGGCGCGTTTTCAAGTGGAGTCGGCGCTCGATTCGTCATTCGATCCGTGGGTCGAAGTCAATCGCACCAACCTGCAGCACAACGTGGCAGAGATTTCACGCCGCGTCGGCGCACGACCGATCCTCGCCGTCATCAAGAACAACGGCTACGGGCTCGGCGTGGTCAACGCCGGAAAGCTGCTCGAGACGTCTTCTGCGATCGCGGGCCTCGCGGTGGTCAAACTGCACGAAGCCATGTCGCTGCGCGACGCCGGCGTCCGCAAACCGGTCCTGCTGATGGGGCCGTTCGACGAACGCAACCTCGCCGATCTGATCGCCCGCGACATCATGCCGATGGTCTACACACCGATCGGTCCGGCGCTCGATCGAATCGCGGCAGCGCGCCAGAAGCCGACGCCTCTCCATGTCTGCATCGACACCGGCATCGGTCGCGTCGGCGTGCCCTTCCGTCAGGCGGCGCCGCTTGTACGGGATCTGGCGGCGCGAAAGTCCGTCGAGATCGCTGGCGTGATGATGACGTTCACCGAAGATCCGCAGTTCGATGTCGAACAGCTGGCGCGCTTCAAGACGCTCTGCGAGTCGCTGGAACACAGCGGAGTCAAGCTTGGACGGAAACATGCGGCGTCCAGCTTTGCGCTATTTCAACGTCCGGACGCCTTCATGGACATGGTGAGACCCGGCATGGCGGTGTTCGGCGCCTATTCGGAGCCGGAGTTCCGCCACTCCGGCACGCTCGATCTGCGGCCCGCGGTCGGCCTGAAGACCAGAGTGGCGTACCTGAAGCAACTGCCGAAAGGCGACAGCGCCGGCTATAACCGCGCCTACATCGCGAAGGATGCCGTGTGGGTGGCGACGCTTCCGGTCGGGCACGCGGACGGTCTGCCACGCGAAGCTGCGCAGGGTGCCCGCGTCCGCATCAACGGCGCGCTCTATCGCATCGTCGCGACGGTCTCAGCGAGCCACTGCATCGTCGAACTCGGCGCGGAACAGCGCGTGAAGATCGGAGATGAGGCAACGATCTTCGATTGGGAGGAAGGATCACGCCCCGAGGACGTGAACGAGGCGTGCAAGACATCGGTCTACGATCTGACGATGCACCTGAATCCGCTGCTGCCCCGTCGTCTCGTCGGCTAGCCAGCGGTAGATCTCGAGCTATCTCAGCGGTTCTCCGAAGGAACATCACGCGCGCCTCGTGGCAACCGGCCGCTCTCTGGCCGTCAGGCTCCCGATCCTGACGTGGGCTGGCGATCTGCCATGCCGCCGAGCCACACCTTCTCACATTGGATTGGTGCGGCCCGGCGAATTGGATCAGACCGTCAGTTGCTGTTCCGGCGACGTCGCAGCGACGTGAGAAGCATGCCGAGCGCTCCGGAACGGGAACACGTGTTCGCTGATGACAGTGAACATGTCGGCGGGCGCGAAGTTCTTGAAGTGCGACCACCGGAAATCCTGATACGGACGTTTCTTGGGGTCTTTGCCCGCCGGGAAGATTTGACGCTCTAGGGGTTTTTTCAAACGCGCGGCTTTGTTCTCTTCAAGCGTTTGCAGATCGTCCAACCGCCGCAGGAACAGCAGGTAGGTGATCTGCTCAATGACTTCCAGCGGATTGGAGATGCCACCGGACCAGAAGGCGTTCCAGACGGCATCAATCTGACTGCGAATTTCACCTGTGAGCATTGGCGTTACGCACCCGCGCCGAACCAGAAACATCGGCGCTCTCTATTTTGTGATTCGGCGGACAGGATAGCCTCCCCAACGACCACGAACTATGGATGCCAGGCAGCAGCCAACTGATGGAACTTCCACACGACAAACTCCCCGATGTCGATTAAAAACAGCAAGCCGATAACGATCTTGAGGACCGTCGCTTTCCAGTCGGAGTGATTCATCGTCGTGTCTCGCTCCACAATCAATCTATGGTCTCACCGAGCGTGACAGGCGCACCACCATATGTTGTAGTGTCATTTGAAAATTCTTGATCGCTCCGATGTTGCACCTTTCATGGGCACTCGGTGCCTGGCACCGAGGACCGGCCAACATGACATCAACTAGTAGTTGATGTCGTCGTCGATCTTGTCGGCGCAGACTTTTCAAACGGTCACAAGCTCCGAAACCCTACGAAAGCCTAGAAGGTTCGATGCTCTTGTGTGTAGTCCTTTTTTGGGACGGGTCTTTTGTAGGATGCGATTCTGCACTCGTCAAGTGCGTCGCGGTTGAAAAGTTCGTTTTAGCGGCGAAACCTGGGCATGCGCCGAACACAACGGTTAAGCCATGACGGGAGCTTTCCTAAGTGACTACTGCTGCCGCATAAAGACGGTGGGGGCTGAAATCGACTCGATCTCGATGACGCCGACCTGTTCCGAGGTTGCGGGCGAGAGGATTATGTCAGTCGGATTCCATGAACTTGCATGGATCCTCTTTCCGATTTTTTGAGTAGCCGTTTGAAACTTAGCCCTCCAGAGTTGCTGTTCACCGGGCTGAAACTTCTTCGGCCGGGCAGGCCCCCATCGCAGTTTGATCTCCACATTATCGAAATCGATTGACTGCGGGTTGCCGAACGCGAATCGCGCTTTGTAGCCGTTGGCATACTGACTCAGGTTCTCCAAGCTCACCATCAGAACACCAGTATCCGTGTAGATCGTCTGGTAAGGCACCGAAAAAGCCTGCCAAGGTGTTGTGGGCAATGAAGGATGGGAAGAAGATGTTTGAAGCGAACATCCCGCGCTAGGCGGACAGTTGCCCATGAAAACACCTGTGCCGTGCAAACGATGCAACGGCGAACGATGGGTGTGCGAGTTTCATCCCGACAACGTCATCGGTCACGATGTCAACTGCTACGGTGCAGCGACGCCCTGTCCCGATTGCAACACGAACAAGCCGCCACGCCTTCCACCGAACTGGCAATCAATCAAGAAAGTGCACTAGGGTTCGGACTCCCGCTATGGGATCGGTTACTCAGGCTACGGATAGACGCAAGGGGCTACGGATAGACCCCAACCTAACAGGGCTAGGAACTTTACCGATGGAACCCCTAGCTAGGGAGAGTCGTCCGGCTTCGACATGTCGTCGCAAGATCAGCGAAGTAAAAGCGAAATAACGCAATAACGCCAGTTTTTCGAAGCACTACGAGTATCCCTCTGCTGGCGCACCGATGCCCGCCGATAAACAATCTTGGCTCATCAGTTTTCGATAAAAGCAGTGTTACTCCGCGCCAGCGGAAAGGAATCGGACTATGCGCTTAGCTACTTGGGTTGTTCTACTCCTTGCATCGTCGGCATCGATTGCATCAGCACAAAGCAAGGGAGTCGCTCCCGAATCTCAACGAAAGCTGGCAGAGTTGTTTGCGCAGCTGGACGAAAAGACGTGTGAAAAAGTCTCTGACAAAGGTGATGTGTGGGAATGCACGTATCGTGGAACCGGGTTGAGACAAATAAGTGTCCGTGCACTTCTTTTGCAAGAAGACGTGATCGATGCCGACGTGCTCATGACCGTTTCCGTGTTCGCAACGATGTCTGATTTTCCAGACACACCGGACTTTCTCCGGCGGCTTCTCAATTTCAACAGCGAAATCGATTTTGGCAAAATTTCACCACTAAACGATGGCAGGCTTACCATCATGACTGCCTGTCCCATTCGACTCGTTGACAAGCAACAATTGGTGTTGATGTTGGACCAAGCTGCCGCGATCAACAACGAGGCGTTTGACAAGTTCGGAAAGGACGCAAAGAAATAGCGGAACGACGCAGGGTAGGGTAGAGTTCAGGACTTCCGACGATGGCTCGCAATAGCGGTCGGCTTTGGGTCCGCGAAGCGCGATTGATTACGAAGGAACTTCGGATGCTCGGAGTTCCGTCGCATGCCATAGCGAAAATGTGGCTCACGGTCGTTGGGCTGTTCGGGCTGGTGGTCGCCTACGTGTTACTCGACTCATCTTCGCGGCGGACCACGACAACACAGCCGCAGAGTCTTGCTAGTTATCAGCAGACGCCGACAGCCGTCGCGCTAGTGGACTTGTCAACCAATCCCGACGTTCTGCGCCATGTCACTGTTGTCTCGTCTGTGTTTGCGCATCGCACACTTGCCGATGACAACCGAACGTGGAACATCAGCGTTTCGAGCGTACGCGTTCGGAACGACAGCGGTTTCACCTTGCAGGGTGTCACGCTCGAATGTTCACCTCAGCCCGTCAGACGGTTCTTGATGTTCACGACTCCGCTCGAAAGTGGCTATAGCGAAGAACTGTCGGTGCAAATGCTTGCCTGTCGGCGTGGAAGTTCTTTTCGTGTGACGAGCGTTTCGAATAATGGATCTAGAAACACGCTGTTGGTCTCGCCAACTGAAGCTGAAGCGGTCAAAACCCGGCACGCACAAGCCAAAACGGCCAACCCGCAACCAGATCAAAAACCTTAGCACCATCCCACGTTTCGAATTCCGACGACACAGCTTCCCGCCTACGCCACGGTAGAGTTGTCCACGGTGGAGTTGTCTCGTCGCACATGCGAGAGGACTTACGCACTTACAAAACGTGGTGTTGACGACCCTTGGGCTGATTCCTAGAGTGGATCGCAGGGAGACAACACCGCATGACGTTCATGACTGTGACCGACGTAGACATCGACACGCTGGCTGACTTGGTGGAAGCCGACGACATGCAAGCCTTCGAAGATGAACTACGGGATGTGCCGGGAGATGTGTTGCCCGCCAGCGACGAACACGATGACTGCCGTGAGTGTGACGACCAGCGACTTGACGAACACGTCCAATTTCACCGGCACAGTGGTCTACCGGGCGGGCTCGTAACCGGACTCGAAATTGGAGACGGGCAGGGAACCGCGCACGCCCGGTAGCAAACTGAAGCCCGTGGCGTAGAATGCCGCCATGTGGTTCACGCTCAAGAAAGGCGCTGAAGCGATTTCCATCATCTACGCAAACGGCGAAACTACTGTGTTTGCCGAAGATGCCGCCATCGAAGCCGCCGACCCTTTCGGCATTCGTCTCGACTTGAACAAGAACCTGCGTTCCCGCAACAAGCAAGAGAACACCTACATCGATGCGAACGACTTCCTTGAGCACGTCCACACGCTCAAGTCGGTGCAACTGTTCGACGCCACATTCATCGCAAAGGTCCGCGCGCAACTACAGCGAATCAAGCCGACAGGCGCGCATCTGCGGTTGCTGTTGAATGGTGAGCACGCCTTCGACGTGGGGATAGACTCGGAATCGGATCTGTCCATGTGGCTACACGTCAAATCCAAGCTGTAGCGATGGCAACAGAGCCAACGGTCAATATTCGTGGCGTGTTGTTGGAAACGATAAACGAAATCATTCGAAGCGGCGGCAGTCCACAAACCCATTCGGTATTGCAAGCCGTTCGTCAGAAAATCAACGTGCCGCATCACGGTCATCCGATTGAACTGGCAATTCTCACGCAATGGAACGAACTGTTCCGAACCGGGTTGCTCGCGTGGGGTATGAACTTGTCAAACCCCGAACCACCGTTTTGCCACGTCACGGAAAGCGGCAAACGTGCGTTGGCGAATGCGTCACGCGATCCAAGCAACCCTGAAGGATATCTACAACACCTTCTCGCGCAGAAAGTGGCACTGTCACGGGTCACGCGATCCTATCTGACGGAAGGCTTGGACTGCTATGTAGCCGGGTTCTTCAAAGCAGCGGCAGTGATGGTGGGTGCCGCTGCCGAAAGCATGTTGCTCGAACTTCGTGACCTTGTGGTGTCAAAGTTCGAAGTTGATTTGAAGCGCACGATACCGAAGGACTTGAAGGATTGGAAAATCAGCGTCATCGCACGCGGACTGGACCGCATGTTCGACGCGGGTATCGATAAGAAAACGCATCAGAAACTTCGGGACCGCTACGACAACTACTGGCAGGCATTCGTTGGACAAATTCGCACCGCGCGCAACGACGCCGGACACCCGGCGAGCATTGAGCCGGTGACACCGGACATCGTCCATGCGTCGTTGCTCATCTTTCCTGAAATGGCGGTGCTGGCGAATGCGCTGGAAAATTGGGTCGTGGACGATATGAAGTAGTCGACTCGACCACTTCGGCGTCGGAACAGGATTCTAAGGATCGCCTTCGCTCGAACCGATAGGCTAGTGAGATGGTCCCGCCTTTGCTTCGCTTTGTTATTGTTACTGTGGGCGTTGGCTGGTTCATGCTCCGCCCGGTCTGGCAGAGACGCAACGCGACTACGAAAACCCGTTTGGAACGAACTCTAGCGGGCATCGTCGCTGGCGGCTTGGTGGTGCTTGCGTTCGAAGCCGTGACAGCCAAGGACCATTACGTTTGCACCGACGAAGCACCGACGCGAGATGGAACGGAATGCGTGGGTGACTACGTGCGCGAAGCGGGACCAAACTACGGCGGCGCGTTCATCTGCACGTTGCTGGCAATGGTCGCATTTCGCGTGAGCGTGAATGAAGGCGATAAGCCTGATCCCGCCAACGCGCCAACAAGTGCGGCGTGAATCGGGTTGCAAATTATCGTCGGTGACTGGATTTGGACGACTCAGCATGCTACCGTGGTCGCTGTCGGTAGGCACGGACCAGCGGAAAAACCAGCGTAATCGCAAAACCGGCTTATCGATATTTAAACCGCTAAGTGCTGTGCGGTCAACAGATTGCGCCCGTAGCTCAGTTGGATAGAGCGGCAGGCTTCGAACCTGTAGGCCGGGGGTTCGAGTCCCTCCGGGCGCGCCACTTTCCCCTCGCTTCGAACCACAATCTTTTCTGCGTGTCACCGCGGCTTCCGCGAAAACTCCAGCAGCGCGATGTGCGAGTTGTCCTGCGAGCGTTCCAGCACGATCTCACCGCCGTCCGGCGACACGTCGAAGTCCGTGACGGTGAACTCCGCGGGAACGCGGCTCAACTCGATTTCTTTTCCGGTGTCGAGGTCGATGGCCCAGAGATCCTTGTGCTCGATCTCACCGCGCAGAAAAACGACGGTGTGTCTCTCCGGAAAGAACGCGACGTGGCGGGAACCGCGGGTCAGCGTCAGCGGCGGAATCGACCTCGCGGTTGACCCATCGACGGCCATCGACTTCAGCGTGAACGTCGTGCCGATGTCGGGACCCGAATACAAAAGAATTCTGCCGTCGGGCGACCACGATGGGTCCGTCGAATATTCGTGAACGAGTGGAACGGGATTCGATCCGTCGAGCGGAATGTTGGCGAGTTTCGGCGTGCCGCCGTCGTCGGCCGCGGACGTGATGAAGCGACCGTCCGGCGTCCACGCCGGTGAGCCGGCGAGTCTGAGCGCATCGGTGACGACGCGCAGTTCCGAGCCGTCTGCGCTCACTACGTAGAGCGCGGTCTTGCCGTCCACGCGCGCCGAGAACGCGATGCGACGCCGATCGGACGAAATCGCCGGAGCGCCGACGATTTGTCCAGTGGGTGCGCTCCAGAGCTCGGTCGAGACGCTTCCCGCAATCTTCAGCAGGCGGTCGCGGCCGCCGACCGACGACACGTGGACCAGATAATCAGAACCAAAGCGCGGAGAGAATCCGGTGCCGCTCGAGAGATCGATCGCCGACGGCCTGGCGTCCTCGGTGCTTCGCAGCGGCAACCGCCACAACGTGCGCTTCGGATGCGCGACGGTGACGACGAGCCGATTGCCGTCGCTGGAGGCCGCGAGCGACGTGAAACGATCGGCGCCGGCAAGGAGACGCCGCGGCGCTCGCGTCTGAACGTCGAGCTCGTACAGCCAGGGACCGCGTCCGTCCGAATCGGTCGCGAGATACACGAGACGCGCAGCGTCGACGAATACCGGATGGCTGACGCGGCTGTTGTGATTCGTCATGCGTTCAACGTCCGTCCCCGCGGCAGTCATTCGCCAGATGTCCATCGTGTCGGGCAGCGAGCCCTGCACGAAGTAGATGAATTTCGCGTCGGGCGACCAGATCGGAAAGTGCGCGTGGCGACCCGCCGGCGCGGTGAATATTGGCGTCCCGGGCAGCTGCCGCAGATCGCCCGTCACGAACATCGGATCGCCGGGACCGGTCGTGTGATACACGAGGCGCGATCCGTCGCGCGTCCAGGCGAATTCGGCGGCCTTGTTCAAATACGGCGATGGCGTGCCGCCGACGATCGGCACCGACCAGATCCCGATGTCGGATGTCCCGTCGGCGCCCGGCCGCCGCATCCAGTAGGTCACCGAGTCGCCGTCCGGCGTGAATCCGAGCGTGCGGACCGACGGGTTGACGAGTTCCGGCGCCGAGCCGGCCGTGAGGTTGTGGAACTGACCCGATCCAATCCGCGTCAGCCAGACGTCCGTTCGTCCGTCGCGCTCCGACAGGAACGCGGCAAAACGTCCGTCCGGCGAGATGGACGCCGCCTGCTCGAGGCCGTCGAAATCGGTCACCGACTCGACTCGCGCGTCGGTCAGCTCGCGGCGCGAAGAGCCCGCATCGCCCCGACTCAACAGCGCCAGTCCGACCGCGACGATGACTACGACGACCGCGATCGATCCAGCCACGACGATCCATCGTCTGCGCGGCGGTTCGACAGAGACGGGCGGTGACGGAGTCTGCTCGAGCTCGCCGGGTTCAGTTGCCGGTGCCTGACGCAGGCGAATCCATGAGTCGAGCTCGGATCGAAACGCGTACACGGAACCCTGCTTGTCGTGCAGGTGCCGGTGGACGGGCATCGATTCCCGCTTCTCCCAGCGCTGCACGGTCGTGATGTCCCGCCTCAGGTACGTCGCGATTTCCTTCCAGGAATCGAGGCGGTCCTCGGACGGTCGGCTGGGGGTGCCAGTGGGCGGTTCGGCCATGTCCCGATTCGCAGCGTGGGTGACGGAGGGCCATTCTAGGTCGGTTCCGAAGCACGGCAAAGCACGGTATTCCGCCGCGCGCGCCGCGATCGGTCGAATGCGGTTTGCGGACGCACCGGCTCATCCCGCACTTTCAGCGCACGCCTCCGCGCCGGAGGCGTCAGGAGGTGTGCGATGACAAAGAGTTTCACTCGTGCGTTCGTCGGTGCCGTGTTCGCAATCGCCGCGCTGTCAGCTCCCCGTCTTCAGGCGACGCCGGCCTCCGGCTTCACCGGCACCACGATAGTCGCGGGGACATTCGGCGAGATCAACGTGTTCAACTCGGTCGTTCCGCCGGACTTCTGGAAGAACTGGCTGAGGAGCGACGTATGGCTCTCGTGGCAAAAGACCAAAGGCAACTCGGACCTGTACGTGCAGAGCAACGTCTGGCAGATCGGCGCGAGCACGGGCTGGCACAGTCACCCGGGACACAGCCTCATCCTGATTACGAGCGGGACCGTGACGAACTACGAGAGCGGGCACGATGGACGATGCACCGCGCAGGTGTACACGGGAACGCCGGCGCTGCCGGCCACGCTCGTGGACGAGGGCGGCGACCACGTCCACCAGATCATCAACACTGGCACGACGGTGGCGACCGGCTACGCCGTGCAGCTCATTCCTGCGGGCGCGACGCGACGGATCGACGCGGCGCAACCGGCAAACTGTCCGTTTTAGAACGCCTCACGCGCTCGAAGAACACGGCTGACGACGAATGCGATGGGACGGTGGTGATCCAGGCGCGCCACCGTCCTTTGTACGCGTCGTACGCGGCGGTCGAACGTGGCTCGCCGAACCAGTGCTCGCGACTAGAACGAACCGACGAGATACATTGCGCCGGTCGGCGCAGGGACGCCGCCTTCCGGTTCGATCGTCAACGCGAACGCGCGCGGACGAACGGGTGCGGACGGCGCGATGATCGTATTGACCTGGCCCGAGGCGTCCGGCGTGATCAAGCCGGCGCTGACGGGCGCCGCACCGGTGACGTACCACAGCTGATAGATCCGTCCTTGCGGCAAGGGCGGAAGATCGGTTGCCGTGAACATGAGGCCGCGCGACGCGCTCCAGAACGCGCGGCCCGCCGCCCGCGGCGCCGCAGCCTGCCCTTTCAGATCGACGCGATCGACGTCGGACGCCGACAGGATCTGAACCGCGCGGCGCGTCTCGGTCACGTTGGCCTGCAGCGTCATGAGGGCGCGCTCGGCGGCCGCGGCCTGTTGGCGCGCGAGCGCTGCGTCGGCCAGGGCGTCGAGGGCGCGCCGATGTTCGGTCCACGCGGCGGTGCCCGCGACGAGCGCTGCGAGCGACGCCGCCAACGCGAGCCACGGCGCCACTCGCCCCGCGCCCGTACGCGTCGTCGTCCGGGCCGGCGGCGCGACGAACGGCAACGTGTCCCGTCCCCACGACGTCGCGGCTCGCAGGACGCGTTCGCGCAGATCGGACGGAAGCGCCTGCGGCTCAACGGACTGTCCGAGGCCTTCTGCCAGACGAAGTGCATCGCGCACATCCTGCTGACATTCGACGCACGTCCGCACGTGCTCCTCGAACGCAGCACGTTCGGGCGCATCCAGCGTCCCGAATGCGTAGCCGGTCGCGAACTCGCGGAGCGCGTCGTGGTCGAGCGTCATGGCTCTCCCTCGCCCGCGATCGCGGTCCGCAGCTTCAGGAGCGCGGTGCGCATCCGCGTTTTCACCGTTCCCAGCGGTTCGCCGAGGCGCTCGGCGATCGCCGTATGCGACAGTCCTTCGTAGTACGCGAGCTCGATCGGCAGGCGGAGCGTGTCCGGCAGCATCCGCAGCGCGCTCTTCAGGCCCTGCGCCGCCTGGACGCCGATGGCGGCCGCTTCCTGGCTGCGCGTCGTCGCCGGTAAATCCGGGATGACGGTGTCGGTCGCGAGCCGGTCGGGACGCGACTGGCGGGCACGCACGCGATCGATGGCGCGGGCGCGCGCCATCATCAGCAGCCATCCCGCCACGCTGGCGCGTGCGCGGTCGTACCGCCCGCTCTGGCGCCACACCTGCGTAAACACGTCCTGCACCACCTCTTCTGCGTCAGGGCGATCGCCGACGATCCGGAAGGCGAGCGAATAGACGGCGCGGGCGTGGCGATCGTACAGATCGCCCAGCGCGCCGGCGTCTCCCGTCGCAATCCGCGCGACAATCGACTGGTCCGCGCGCGCGAGCCCGCTCGCTTCTGCGCTCGCGTCGTCGATCACCATCCGCTCCTGACGTCGAGTGGCCTCATCACGTCTCTACGCGCCGGCGCGTCTGTTTGGATGTCCGCAAGTCTACCGCGGGTTGTGGCAAAGGCGGTTCAGAAGGATGTGGTAGGCTTGAACAATCCATTGCGGATTGAGGATTGCGGACTGCGGATTGATTGCTGATCGCGGATTGAGGATTGCGGATTGAATCTGGCGATTGCTGATCGATGATTCGATCATCAATCAGCTCAATCCGCAATCAACCAATCGACCATCCTCAATCAATCCGCAATCCTCATTCCGCAATCCGCATTGATGATTGGCGCCCGTAGCTCAGCTGGATAGAGCGACGGCCTCCGGAGCCGTAGGCCGCAGGTTCGAATCCTGCCGGGCGCACCACCTCTCTCCGAGGTGGTCGCGCACGCCAATCGGACGCAAACCTTCGCTTCGCTCAGGAAGCTAGAACTTAGAACTCTCAACTCTCAACTCACCGTCATCTTCGGTCCTCCGCTAGCCAATCTCACCGCACTCCAACGGTTCGCTAAGGACAGTTCGCTCCCAAGCCGGTAATTTCGAGGCGTCCGCATCGCGCGGTGGGCAACCGCACATTCGATCGCGGAAGGGAGAGATCATGGCCGTGCTCGTCATCGCTGAAGTCGAAGGTCAGACCCAGGAGTTGTACGACGGAATGCTCGCGGCGCTCGCACCGCTCTTGAAGCGCGCACGCGGGTTCATCGCGCACGGCGCCGGACCATCCGCCGGGGGATGGAAAACGTTCGAAATCTGGGAAACGCAGGCGGATGCGACACGGTTCTTCGCGGAACACATCCACCCGAACATACCGGCAGGCATCAAGCCAAAGCGCACGATCGTCGAGCTGCACAGCCTCATGATCGGCCGCTCGAACGCACTCGACGAGCACGAGACGAGCGTGCCCGCTTCGCGTCCTGCGTAAGCGGATCGCGCGCCATCGGTTGCGTTCGACGCGGTTCGGTGCGATTGTGTCCCGACACTCCCGACGAGGCGCGCATGGACACGTTGCACGGACAGATCGCCCTGGTCACCGGTGGCACTCGCGGCGTCGGACGCGGCGTTGCGCGCGCGCTCGCCGCGTGCGGGGCTGTCGTCTTCATCACAGGCCGCTCCGTGGACCCGTCCGCGACCGAAGACTCGGGCGTACGGACGATTCACTGCGACCACCGCAACGATGCGGACGTGGACGCCGCGTTCGCGCGGATGCTGGACGAGACAGGCCGCATCGACCTTCTCGTCAACAACGTCTGGGGCGGCTACGAGAACATGATGGAAGCCGGCCAGTTCACGTGGTCCAAGCCGTTCTGGACGCAGCCGCTGTGGCGGTGGGACGCGATGTTCGCGGCCGGCGTCCGCGCGCACTATCGCGCCAGCCAGCTCGTCGCGCCCTCGATGATCGCCAACACGCGCGGCCTCATCGTCAACATCTCCTTCTGGGCCGCGCAGAAACACATCGGCAACGTCGCGTACGGCGTGTCGAAAGCGGCGACCGACAAGATGACCGCCGACATGGCGACGGAACTCAAGCCGCACGGCGTCGCGGTCGTGTCGCTCTATCCGGGTCTCGTGCGCACGGAGAAAGTGATGGAAGCCGCGGCGTGGCTCGACTTGAGCAACTCGGAGTCGCCCGAATACGTCGGCCGCGCCGTCGCCGCGCTGGCGGCCGATCCGAACGTCATGCGTCACAGCGGTCGCGTGCTCGTCGCCGCCGCAGTCGGACAGGAGTATCAGTTCGCCGACGTGGACGGCAAGACGCCGCGGCCGCTGACGCTTGCGGACGTCTGACCCCTTCGCTACGTCGCTCCGGCGATCTTGCCCTGCAGGCACTTGAAGAACCGGTCCATCATCATCCGCGCGGTTGCGCCCAGCAGACGCTGACCGACCTGCGCCACCAGTCCGCCGACCGTCATGGCGCCGGCAACGTCGACGACAACCCGGGCGTCGTCCGGCGTGAGCTCGATGTGCGCTTCGCCCGTCGCGAACCCAGGCCGTCCCTTGCCTTCGACGATTAGACGATAGGATCGCTCGGGAAGCTTGTCGGCGATGGTCACCGTGCCTTCGAACGTGCCAGTGATGGCGGCAACCCCGGCCGTCAGCACCACCTGATAGCGATCGTCTCCCGCCGGTTCGAATCGCTGACATCCCGGCAGGCACGCCGAGATGGTCGCCGGATCCATCAGGCGCTCCCACACTCGCGCCACCGGCGCGTCGAACCGGTACTGTCCCTTCAGCTCCACAGCGTCACGCCCATTCTCGCGTCATCGGCAATCCACAATCCCCCAATCCCCAATAGATCCACAATCCGCAATCCACAATCCCCAATCAATCCGCAATCCGCAATCCGCATTGGCAATGTCAGTTCTTCAGCTCATTCAACCGTCCGGCGAGCGCTTCGAGGCTCACCATGTTGTGGACCGGCAGGAAGTCATCGACGAACGGCAACGCTGCGTGCATGCCGCGCGCGAGCGGCTCATAGCCTGGCGACCCGAGCAGCGGGTTCAGCCAGATGAGCCGCCGGACGCTTCGCTGCAGCCGCGCCATCTCGCGCGCGAGCTCCTGCGGATCGCCAAGATCCCATCCGTCCGAGATGAGCAGCAGGACCGGATTACCGCGCAGCACGCGCCGCGCCCAATGAACGTTGAACGATCGAATCGCGGCGCCGATCCGCGTGCCGCCTGACCAGTCGCCGACCGCTTCGCGCACGGCGGACATGGCAACCTCTGGTCGCCTCGTCGCGAACTGACGCGTCACGCGAGTCAGGCGCGTCGAGAACACGAATACCTCGACACGTCGCGTGTCGCCGGCAATCGCGTGCGCGAACAGAAGAAGCATGCGCGCGTACGGCTCCATCGATCCGCTCACGTCGCAGATCAGCACGAGCGGACGAGGCTCGGTGCGGCGCGTGCGCTTCGGGATGATCAACCATTCGTGGCTGCGCGAAGCATTCGCGCGCAGTAACCGGCGCAAATCGATATGCCGGCCGGCGCCAGGTATCCATCGTCGTGTCACCCTCACGCCAGGATTCCACGTCAGCATCGACATCGCCGCGGACGCCTTGATGAAGTCCTCGGGAGTGAAGGTCGCAAAATCCTTTCGCCGCCATGTCTCGTCCGCGCTGTAGGTGCGGACGCCGACGGGCTCGTCGCTGGACGATGGCTGACGGTCCGTCGCATCGGCTGTCGCGATGCCGGGCGCCGTGATGCGAACGCGCGATCGCCCACGCTCGGGCACGTGCATCGGTTGCGGCAGCGCGTCCGACGACTCGCGCCACGCGCGCCAGAACTGGTTGAACACGCTGTCGAAGGCGGCGTAGTCGTCGTGGCGCGACAACAGCACGGCGCGCAGGGCGTCGCGCACGTCTCCACGGTTTTCGACGCCCACCACGCCCAGCGCGCTCAGCGCGTCGGGAACGCCGGACGGCCGGACGGCGACGCCGGAGGCCCGCAGCGTCCGCGCGAAGACGATCAGGTTCGCGACGAGCTCTTCGGGCATGGCCGCGCTACGAGGAGAGCGTGGCCGCGCGGGATCGGGCGCCGGCGATGAGGGCGCGCAGCCGATCGCCACGGACGGCTTCGATGTCGTCGTGATCCTTCAGGAGGATGCCCAGCGTGTCGTCGACGACCGGCTCTTCCAGCTGCCGCTGATCGAGGGCGACGAGCGCCGCCACCCAGTCGAGCGTCTCGGAGACGCCCGCCATCTTCTGAAGATCGGCATCGCGCAGCGCCTGCACGAACGCGGTCACCTGCTCGGCGAGGCGCCGCGGTGCGTCCGGCATACGCGTCGTGATGATCTGGTATTCCTTGTCGAAATCCGGATACGCGATCCAGAAGTACAGGCAGCGGCGCTTCAGCGCGTCGTGAACTTCGCGCGTGCGATTCGACGTCAGGATGACGATGGGCGGCTCCGGCGCGGCAATCGTTCCGAGCTCGGGAATCGTCACCTGGTAGTCCGACAGGAGTTCGAGCAGAAAGCCTTCGAACTCCTCGTCGGCGCGATCGATCTCGTCGATGAGCAGCACGGGCGGACGGCCAACTTCGTGACGAAGCGCGCGCAGGAGCGGGCGCTCGATCAGGAACTGATCGGTGAAGAGGCGTTCGGTGGCGCGCGTGCGCCGCGCCTTGCGCGTGTCCTCTTCGCTGCTCTCGAGCTCGTGGGACGCTTCGAGCAGCCGGATTTCGAGCAGCTGGCGCGGATAGTTCCAGTCGTAAAGCGCGTGAGCGACGTCCAGCCCCTCGTAGCACTGCAGGCGAATGAGCTCGGCGCCGAGCCCGGCGGCGAGCGCCTTGGCAACTTCCGTCTTCCCGACGCCCGCCTCGCCTTCGAGGAACAACGGACGGCGCAGCCGGAGCGCGAGAAACATCGACAGCGCGAGCGCGCGGTCCGCGATGTAGCGCTCACCGGCGAGCAGCTGCGCGAGTTGGTCGACCGATTCCGGCCGGGACACTACGCCGTCCGGCTGAAGGCGGCCGTGAGCGCCCGCTTGACGAAGACGGCGGTCATCGCCTTGCGATAGTCCGCCGACGCGTACAGATCCTCGAGGACGTCGGTCGAGAGCGCGTCCGCGACGCGCAACGCCGCTTGGTCGATCGTTTGCGCCGATGGCTGCTTGCCGACAAGCGCCTGCTCCACCGACGAAGCCCGTGCGGCCGCGGGCAGCGCGCCGCCGATCGCGACGCGCGCACCGGTACAGGATCCGTTGGCCAGGACAACCGCCGCCGCGGCGCCGACGACGGCGTAGCGCGACGCCGGATGCGTGAACTTCGCGTAGGCCATACCCTCGCCGGCCTTTCGCGCGGCCAGCTCGATGAACGTGAGAATTTCACGCTCGTCGAGCGCGGTCGACATCATTCCCTGAAAGAAATCGGATGCGTTGACCGTCCGTTCGCCCGATGGGCCGAGGGCGACGAAGCGCGCGTCGAGCGCGGAGAGAACGGTCGGCAGATCAGATGCGGGATCGGCGTGCGCGACGTTGCCGCCGATAGTGCCGCAGTTGCGGACCTGCTGATCACCGATCTGCGCCGCCGCCTCGGCCAGCATCGGACACGACTTTCTGAGCGCCTCCGACGCCGCCAGCTCCGCGTGCGTCGTCAAGGCACCGATGCGGATGTTGCCGTCCTTGACCGTGATGCCCTTCAGATCCGCGATGCGGCCGATGTCGACGAGCGCCGCCGGCGCGGTCAGCCGCATCTTCAGCAGCGGGATCAGGCTATGGCCGCCGGCGAGCACTTTTGCGCCGGGATGCTGCTGCAGGAGCTGTTGCGCGTCCTTCAGCGACGATGCGCGATAGTAGTCGAACGGAGCGGAGAACATGTCAGCGCGTTCCTTTCACGATCGTTCGAAGAGTGTTGCCGCAAACATCTACTTGTTCATCGCCCGCCACACCCGTTCTGCGGTGAGCGGCATGGTCAGGTTGTCGACGCCGAACGGCTCGAGCGCGTCGATGACGGCGTTGTAGACGGCGGCGGTGGATGCAATCGTCCCCGCTTCGCCGATCCCTTTGACGCCGAGCGGATGGTGCGGCGACTTCGTGACGGTCGAGAGCACGTCGATGTCCGGCAGCACGTCGGCGCGCGGCAGCGCGTAGTCGAGCAGCGATCCGGTCACCAGCTGTCCGCTGTCGTCGTAGACGGCGCCTTCCCACAACGCCTGACCGACGCCCTGGACCACGCCGCCATGAACCTGTCCTTCGACGATCATCGGGTTGATTTGCGGACCGCAGTCGTCGACGGCGACGTATCGCTTCAGATCGACTTGTCCTGTCTCCCTGTCGATCTCGACGACCGCGACATGCGCGCCGAACGGGTAGACGAAGTTCGGCGGGTCGTAGAAGCTGGTCGCCTCGAGCCCGGCTTCCATCCCCTGCGGCAGATTCCACGCGACGTTGGCGAAGAGCGCAACGTCCTGAATCGTCTTCGCGCGCACGGGCGTGCCCTTCACGAAGAACCTGCCGTCCTGATACTCGATGTCGTCCGGCGACGCTTCGAGCAGGTGCGCGGTCAACACCTTCGCCTTCTCCTTGATCTTCCGGACCGCGGTCGCGAGCGCGGCGCCGCCGACCGCGGTCGTGCGGCTGCCGTACGTGCCCCACCCCATCGGCGTCGAGTCGGTGTCGCCGTGAATGACTTTCACGTCGTTGACGTCCACGCCGATTTCGTCGGACACGATCTGTGCGAACGTCGTCTCCTCGCCTTGTCCGTGCGGCGACGCGCCGATGAAGACGTTCACCTTGCCGCTCGGATGGATGCGGACGATGGCGCTTTCCCAGAGTCCGCCCTGGAACCCGACTGCGCCGGCAACCTGCGACGGACCGAGGCCGCAGATTTCGACGTAGTTGCAGACGCCGATGCCGAGGTAGCGACCTTCCTTTCGGAGCTTCGCCTGCTCCGCTCGAAGCGCCTTGTAGTCCACGTGATTCAGCGCCTTGTCGAGCGCGGCCTGATAATTTCCGCTGTCGTAGCTCAGGCCCGTGACGACCGCGCAGCCGTTGTCGAACGGCGGCAGCAGATTGCGACGGCGGATTTCCGCCGGATCGACCTTCACCTCGTCGGACAGCTTGTCGAGCATCCGCTCGAGCATGAACGTCGCCTCGGGACGGCCTGCGCCGCGGTACGCCTCAACGGGCGTCGTGTTGGTGTAGACGCCGTACACGTCTTCCTTCACCGCAGGCACGCTGTAGGGACCCGACAGCATCAGGCCGTGCAGAATCGTTGGAATCCCGGGAGCGGCCGTCGAAAGATACGCGCCCATGCCGGCCCACACGCTGCAGCGCAAGCCGAGCACCTTGCCGTCGCGCGTCGCGGCCAGCTCCACTTTCTGCACGTGATCGCGTCCGTGCGTCGTCGCCTGATAGTTCTCGCGGCGCGTCTCGGTCCACTTCACGGGCCGGTTCAGTTTCATCGAGCAGAAGACGGCGATGAACTCGCCCGGATAGGCGGCGATCTTGCTGCCGAATCCGCCGCCGACTTCCGGCGCGATCACGCGCAGCTTGTCCTCCGGCACTCCGGTGATGAGCGACCCGAGGAATCGCAGGATGTGCGGATTCTGCGTCGTGTTCCACAGCGTGAGCTCGCCGGTCGCCTGCGTCCATCGTGCGAGCGTGGAGCGCGGCTCCATCGCCGTCGGAATCAGACGCTGCTGGATGATCCGATCCTTGACGATGACGTCGGCCTTCGCGAACGCGGCGTCGACGTCGCCGCCGGCGACCGTCCAATGGAACGCCTGGTTGCCGGGAATATCGTGATGCAGCTGCGCCGCGCCCTTCGCGGCCGCCTTCTGCGGATCGACGACGGCTGGCAACGCTTCGTAGTCGACGTCAATGAGATCGAGCGCGTCCTGCGCCTGATAGCGCGTGTCCGCGACGACGACCGCCACGCAGTCGCCGACGTAGCGCACGACGTCCTTGGCCAGCTGCGGATACGTCGCAATCTTGAGCTCGGAGTTCGGCAGCAGCCACGCGCACGGCATCGGCTTCAGGACCGACTCGGTGTCCGCCGCCGTGTAGACCGCGATGACGCCAGGCGATTGCTTCGCGCGTGACGTGTCGATGTGCTTGATGCGCGCGTGCGCGTGCGGACTTCGCAGAATCGCGGCGTGGACCATGCCGGGCAGGACCAGGTCGTCCGTGTACGTGGCCGTCCCGGTGATGAGCCGCGGATCTTCGCGTCGTCGGATCGCCGAACCGAATACCTTGGCGGCCATCATCGACCTCCCGCCGCAGCCGCGACCGGCGCGCTGGCAGCGTCGAGCACCGCGCGCACGATGTTCTGATATCCGGTGCAGCGGCAGAGATTGCCTTCGAGGCCGTGGCGCACCTGCTCAGGTGATGGATCGGGCGTTCGATCGAGGAGCGACACGACCGTCATGATCATGCCGGGCGTGCAGAAGCCGCATTGCAGGCCGTGCTTGTTCCAGAATGACTCCTGCACGCGATGCAGCGTGCCGTGATCGGCCAGCCCTTCGATCGTCGTCACCGACGATCCGTCGGCCTGGACGGCGAGCCGCGTGCACGACTTCGTGGCGAGCCCATCAACGATGACGGTGCACGAACCGCACTGACTGGTGTCGCAGCCGACCTTCGTGCCGGTCAACCCGGCGACGTCTCGGAGGAAATGGACCAGAAGAAGGCGCGGCTCGACTTCACTACGGACGGCGGCGCCGTTGACGGAGATCTGAACGGGGAGCTTCACGGTCGGTCCCTCCTGCTGCAACCGGGTGTTTACAGAGGACTACCGTACAGAGGCGTTGGGATGATAGATGCCGACGCCACCATGCTGTCAAGGCGCGAAAGAGCGGACGGGGCGCAATTTTCGCGCGAGCAGGCTGTTTCTTGGATCGGAGGGATTCGGCGCGAGGGCTGGACAGAGCCCTCGCGTATGGCGCTAGGGCAGCGCGTCGTAGACGTAGACACTCGACACGTCGAGCACAGCGCGCGGCGTCGTGGTCGAATCGGGCGACGCGATCGGATCGTCGATGCGCTGGCCTGCGAGATCGGCGGGCGCCGTCATCGTCGGCTTGTAGATCCGCCCGTTTTTCTTCATCCAGCTCTCCCAGATCCGATCGACGTTGCAGTGATTCATGAAGAAGACCGGATCGTTCGGCGACGTCCCCGGTCCCATGTCGCCGCCGACCCAGACGTGCACGCGGTTGTGCATCCAGGGCTCTCCGTCCGGCCCGCCGCTCCAGCCTTCGACGCGATTGCGGAACCCGTCGGAGTCCGCATCCCACTGCGCTTCGTCGTACGGCGACAACTGCAGCGCGTCCTTGACGCTTTGAGACGTCGGCAGCGTCCCGATCCCCGATGTGGCGAATGCCCGCTGGAGTCCGCGATTCACCGGCCGGAGCCGGCCGAACGCATCCGCCTCGATGCGCACGCGGAACGACGCTGGATCCGCTGCGACGAAGCGGAACGGACCGTTCTTGACGGGCGACCCGCTGCCGCCCATGCAGTCGACCGCCCAGACCTTCGACTTCTTCTGTTTCGCCGCCGTCGAGTCGCCGTCTTTCGCCCAGTCCCAGTACGGCAGGCCGAACGTGTCGTCGCCGAGTACACGCTGCAGGTTCGACTCGAAGAGCATCAGCATGACGCGATGCCAAGGCAGGAAGATCGACCCGCGATGCGCGGCGTTGCGTCCTGCCGAGTTGCCCGCCGGCGTCAGCGTCATCATCGTCTGGTAGTGCCAGATGACGAAGAGATCGTACGTGCTGACGTCGACCGCGGCGCCGGCGACCCCGAAGTCGGCGGTCGTGCGGCCCGACGACTCCTGTTTCAACTGATTCACGGCCTTGCCGAACTGCGCGCGGACGTTGGCGTCGCTGAGGATGTTGCGTCTCGTGACCGCCATGGCTACTTCTTTCCTTTCCGCATCGGCATCCGCATCGGCATGCTCATGCCGTCATGCGGCGAAGCGGCCGTGTTCTTCGGCGGCTGTTTGCCGGGCTTGGGAAAATCCGCCGGGAAGCTGGCGATGACTTGCTTGACCATGTCGATCGCCGACGAGAACTGATAATTTGGCAGCGAGTGGCAGTGGACGTGGCCGTCGTTGTCCACACCGAGCGGCAGATCCAGGCCGCGGCCGTCGACTTCGACCACGTAGGTGGTCCGGATCACGATGTGATGGCCCTCGTAGTCGGCCTGACGCACGCTCTCAACCTTGCCGTCGCCGTGGTGCATCATCGGCATCGGCCGATTGACGAGATACGTTGACAGTGCGGTTGGATGGGCCGCCTGAGCGAGCTTCTTGCGATTCATACACCCTCGTTCGCTGGATAGTGATCGGATCGAGACCGTCGTTACGCGGCGCTGGGGCAGTCTGACACTGTTGGCTTCAGCCGCAAGGCATTTATCTACCGGAAAGGCGCGGCATCCATGGTGACGGCCCGCAAATGAACCGCAACGCAGTTCCGTCTAACAGGCCGTCGCCGTACATGCCAAGCCCATCCGTCGATCGATTGAGCCGCGAACTGCGTCACGCCGCCCGCCGCCTGGCGCGGACGCCAGTCTTCACGCTGGCCGCGATGCTGACGCTGGCGCTTGCGATCAGCGCGAACGTCGCCATCTTCACCATCGTCCACCGCGTCGTCCTGAATCCGCTGCCATACCGCGATTCCAGCCGACTGCTGCTCCTCGATCACGGATTGCCGTCGCGAAACATCGCTTCCGGCCTCAGCATGTCCGCGGAGCTCTATTACCAGTACCGCGAACGTGCCCGTACGCTCGACGGCATGGCGATGTATCGAGCCGGCGAGCAGACGCTGACCGGACACGGCGTGCCGGAACGAATAAGGGTCCTGCGGACGACGCCGTCGCTCGGACCGCTCCTGCACACAAATCCCGAACGCGGCCGGTGGTTCGCGGAAGAAGAAGGTGCGCCAGGCGCGGCACCGGCCGTCGTGCTATCGCATGGTCTCTGGGTCCGCCGTTACGGACAGGACCCGGACATCGTCGGTAAACTCGTCGCGCTCGACGGCGTACCGACACCGGTCGTCGGGATCATGCCGGCGTCCTTCGCGTTCCCCGATTCGCGGATCGATGCGTGGGTCCCGGATCCGATCTCGGCGACGACGGCGAACTCGCGCGCCAACTCGGGCGTGTTCGATCGAACGGTCGTCGCACGAATCGGTGATGGCGCGACGATCGCCGCGGTCCGCGCCGAACTGACCCGGCTGTCGGCCGAACTGGCGCCGGTGGCACCGAACAACGGATACGACCAGCTCGTGTCGACGGCGACGACGCTTCTCCAGGCGACGGTCGGACGAATCTCGCACACGCTCTGGATCCTGCTGGCGTCGGTCGCGCTGGTGCTGCTCGTCGCGTGCGCGAACGTCGCGAACCTCTTTCTCGTTCGATCGGACGCGAAGCAGCGCGATGTCGCGGTCCGTCGAGCGCTCGGGGCAGGATTTGGCGGCATCGCGGCGTACTTCTTCGCCGAGAGCGCATGGCTGGCGGTCGGCGGCGGATCAATCGGGCTCGTGCTGGCGTGGGCCGGCATCGAACTGCTCCGCGCCGTCGGACCGGCGACCCTTCCGCGTCTTCACGAAGTCCGTCTCGACACCGTGGCGGTTGCATGCGCTGCCGCGCTGACGGCTGCGAGCGCGATCCTCTTTGGATCCATTCCGCTTTTGCGCCTCGCGCCTCGCCGGCTCTCGGTGCAGGACAGCGGTCGCGGCCAGACGACAAGTCGCGCACGCCACCGTGTGCGCCACGTCCTGATGGCCGCGCAGGTCGCCGTGGCGCTCGTGCTCCTCGCCGCATCGGGCCTGATGCTCCGCAGCTTCCAGAAGTTGCGCGCGGTAGACCCCGGCTTCGACGCGACGTCGACGCTGTCGTTCCGCGTCGGTCTACCGCCGGCGGACTATCGTGACCGCGACCGCGCCGCTGCGGCGCATCGCGCGATGCTCGATCGTCTCGCCGCCATCCCCGGCGTTACCGCAGCGTCAGCGGCGACGTGCCTGCCGCTTTCCGAGCAAGGCTGCTTCGCAGGGCCGCTCTTCGTGGAACATCGGGCGCTCGAGCCGGGAGCGAACGCGGCACTGGTGAGATTTCTCGCGGTCGCAGGAGGCTATTTCGACACGATGCGTATGCGGCTGCTTCGCGGCCGGCCGATCGACCGCTCCGACGTCGAGCGCGGCGAAGCGGTCGTCGTCGTGAATGACATGCTGGCCAGGACGGCGTTCCCGAATCAGGATCCGATCGGACAGCGCGTGCGAATCGGCAACCCGACGCTGACGACCGACCCGGCCTGGCTGACGATTGTCGGCGTCGTCGCGAACACGGCGTACCGATCGCTTGCCGAACGGAATCCGGTGCCGCAGATGTACTTGCCGATGGCCGCGTTTCCCGCGTTGAACATCGTGCCGCCGCTCGGCGCCATGAGCTACGTCCTGCGGACGACGATGCCGCCGCTGGAGCTGGCGGCGCCGGCGAGACGCGCGGTCGCGGGAGTCGATGAGAATCTCGCGCTGGCGCAGTTGCTGACGCTGCAGGACATCGTCGACCGCGCATCGTCGCAGACCGCATTCACGATGGTGCTGCTCGTCGCGGCGGCGGGCGTCGCGCTCGTTCTCGGCGTCGTCGGCATCTACGGCGCGACGGCGTACATCGTGAGCCAGCGCACCGCCGAAATCGGTGTGCGGCTGGCGCTCGGTGCGACGGCCCACGACGTCGTCACGATGATCGTGCAGCAGAGCGGAACGGCGGCACTCATCGGCGTCGCCGTGGGCCTGGCGACGGCACTCGCCGGCGGCCGCGTGATGCAGTCGCTCTTGTACGGCGTCACCGCCCACGATGCCGCGGTGCTCGTCGTCACGACGCTGACGCTCCTCGCGGTCGCGCTCGTGGCATGCTGGCTGCCCGCACGGCGCGCCGCACGCCTCAATCCGCTGGACGCGCTCCGGGTGGACTGACGCGGGTAGCCGCCGGGCGCCGCGCTGAACGATAATCGGGGTCCATGCCTTTTCGCGTCGACGCTTCCCCAAGGGTCCTTCTGCGTCTGCTCCTGATCGCACTGTTCATGGCCGGAGGACGGCGCGTCGCCTCCGCGCAGACCGTGATGGTGCAGAGCGCGCCACCGAACGCCGCCATCGAGCTGATGTTCAACAACAACCAGGCGGCGACGGCGACGGCGGACAGTGACGGCGACGCCACGCTGGCCGTGGGCGCAGGCGGAAACGAAGTGGACGTCCTGATTTACATCGACAGCTGCACCAGTTCGGTCCGCATCCAGCTCGACGCGCGCGGACTCCAGCCCGCGCCGCCGCAACCGGCCTGCACGCGCGTCGACGTTGGCAGCATGTTCATCATGCGCACCACGACGACCTTCGTCGTCGACATCACGCCGAGCGTCGCCGTCCACGTGTCGCAGGGACCGCCGCCGGCGGCGTGGCTGCTGCGTGGACAGGCCGCGGCCCGGCCGGGCACCGGACTGAACGGCACGCCGGAGAAGGGCCTCGTGCTGTCGGCCGCCATCGGGTTCTCGACATTCGGCAGCGTCGCCGACAAAGCCTGCGGGAACGTGACGCAGTGCCTCAACAGCAATGCCGGTATCGCCTTGAACGCGGGAGCGGATTATTGGTTCACGCGATTCACCGCGGGGCACATCGGCTATCTGAAGCCGGCGGACGTCACCGTCAGCGGCCAGGGCGACACCTTCAACTTCGACAGCTCGGTCACGACGAGAATGCTGATTCTCGCCGGCAAGGCAGGCGGCCCAATCGGTCCCGTCCGCCTCTACGGCATGGGCGGCATGAACCGCCACGAGGCGACGTTCACCACGACAGAAACGATTAACGACACGACCACCACGGTCAACGGGATCACTCAGACGATCCCCGGCGGCACGCAAACATTCGCACAGAAGACCGAGGGCTGGAGCTGGATGGCCGGTGGTGGCTTCGAAGCGTGGGTCAACAACACCATCGCGGTCTACGGAGAGTTCAACATCGTCCGTGTCGAGGGCGACATCACGCACGGCGCAAACGGCAGCATCGACGAGTCGATGAACGTCGGGTTCATCGGCATCCGCTTCCACTTGTTCCCCTAGAGATCGTCGGCGGGACTGCGCGTTGCGCAGTGAAGGCGCCTCAGGTGCCGGCGCTGAGCAGCGTGATGTCGAACACGAGCGTCGAGTTCGGCGGAATGGGTCCGCTGCGCGTATCGCCGTACGCGAGCGACGGCGGCACGACGAGGCGACGGACGCCGCCCACGCGCATCCCGGCCACGCCCTGATCCCATCCCTTGATGACGTCGCCGTTGCCGAGGATGAACGAGAAAGGCGCCTTCCCGATCGACGAGTCGAATTGCAGTCCCTTGTTGTCCGACTTCGTCGAGTCGTACAGCCAGCCGGTGTAGTCCACGCTCAAGGTTGCGCCTGTCGATGCGGTCGCGCCGGTTCCGACCACGAGATCGGTCTGGCTGAACGGGGCCGAGTTGGTCGGTGTAGTCGGCGTCTCAGTGCAGCTGACGAAGAACAGGCCGATCGTGAGAAGGGCGGTCGAAAGCGACCAGCGACGGACGTGGACCATAGCCGCGATTATGTCACGCGCAGCTGAACCGTCGCATGCCGGACGCGTAAGGGATTTGGAAGCGGACGAAACGACGCGACGGTCAGTGAAGCGCCGGACCGATGATGCGGACGCGCGTCGGTGCGGTCGGTAGCGTCATCGGCGGGTAGAGCGCCGTGATGCCCGCGATGTCGTCCGGATCCAGCGTGCGGTTGCTCATGTTGCACGGCGATACGGACGGATACATCGTCGCCGTCGCCACCGTCGAATGGCCCAGCCCGAGCACGTGGCCGAACTCGTGCGCGGCAATGTCCTCGATGTAGAACCCGTTGACGCAGCCGGTCGCTCCGGCGAAGAACTGGAAGGCGCCGTCCCAGAAGATGACGTCGGCGTCGACGATGGCCGACCCCTGCGACCACCAGTACGTCGTGGCAATCGCCGATCCGCTCGCCGCATTTCGGAAGACGACGAGGTTCAGGCCGTCATTCCCGGTCGTCGTCTGCGCGCTCCGGCCGGTGTAGGTGAAGCCGACCGACGCGTTCGTCTGCTGGCTCCAGACGTTCGCGCCCGCCTGCATCGCCGTTTCCACGGCGGCGTCGGGCAGATCCATGTTGGTCGTGTTGATCGAATACGGCACGGGCCGATCAGGCCACGACACGCCGCTCAGGACGTACGCGCTCACCTTGCCGGACAGCAGGGTGACGACGGCCAGGCCTGCCGCGAACAACGCGCGATGCGCGCCAAGTTTCACAAATCACCTGCCGCTTTCACGGTACGCGTCCAGCGGCGGCGGTCCGCCGGATCTCGTCCAGCGTCAGGCTGCTGTTTGGTACCCGGTCGGATCGATCCAGGCGCAGGACGCCCTGGCCGCGCAGATGCGGCACGAACACACCGCGGGCGTTCCGCTTCAGATAAAACACCGCTCGATCGCCGGGGACGAGCGTCTGCTGATCGGACACGTGCAGGGTCAGTTCGCCGATGGTCCCGCCTTCGACCTCGATGTCCGCGGATGACTGCGCGTTGCCCTTCAGCGTTTCGTCCACCTGTACGCGGAGCGTGGAGACGATCAGACGATCGCCGAAGTCATTGACCCGCCATGCCGGCGTGACGGTCGCGACGCGTCCAACGACGACGCGCTCGGCCCCGCGTGCACGCTGTTCGAGCGGGACGACGGGCCCTTCCTGCGCGACGGCTCGCACGACACCGGCCGCGAAGACACTGCCGCACAGGAACAGTGCAACGAGAGACACCCTTCCGGGCATCCGCTTTCGATTGATTGGAAGCAACACCCCGGCATGGTCAAGAACGACGCCAGGCGATCAATGAACGGCAGATTCAGTTCAAGCGGCAGATTTCAAAGGTCTTAGACGAGATTCAACGCTGACGACGATTCGCGGGCCGTGTCCGAAAACCGAGCACATCTGCAAGCACACTTTCATTTTCGAGCGTAAGGAAAACGTGTGCGCAGGAAACTTACTCGGCTCGCAGCGCGATCATCGGGTCGACGCGGGTTGCGCGAAATGCCGGTACCAGGGTGGCAATCAATGAAACGACCGTCACGAGGGCGGCGACGCCCAGATACGCGACCGGATCGCGTCCGCTGACGCCGAAGAGGATGTTCTGGATGCCGTCGGCTGCAGCCACGGCGAGCGCCAGGGCGAGGCCGAGTCCAAGCGCAAGTCCGATCGTCAACTGGACCATTCCCTGGTTCAGCACCATCCGCAGGATGCGCCGCGTGTTGGCACCGAGCGCCATTCGCACGCCGAACTCCTGGCGCCGCTGGCTGACCGCGAACGACATCACACCGTAAACACCAACCGACGCGAGCACGATCGCCACCAGTCCGAAGATGGTGAACATCGTCGCGATGATGCGGTTCTGCGCGACGAATCCGTCCAGTTGACTGTGCGGTGTGCCGACGAAATAGAGCGGCAGGTTCGGATCCGCTTTCTGCACCTCGCGGCGAAGGACGCTCGCCAGCGTATCGATCTGCTGTCCTGGCCGCGGCTTCACGATGACCGTCGCGAACTGACTGATGAAGGGACCGGGCGTTGCCGGTCCGGCGGCGTTCGAATAGAACGGCACATAGAAGCCGCTGTCGTCCACGTTCGGATTGTTGAACGGACCGAGCATCCGGATCGTCGTGACGACGCCGACGATCGTGCGCCAGGGTCCGAATTGCGTGCCGTTGTTGATCGACGTGCGGAATCGGCGGCCCATCGCGCTCTCGCCGTCGAAATGCTTTCGCGCAAACGCCGCGTTGACGATCGCGACCGGCAGCTTCGAGTCGAGCTCGTCGCCGGAAAACGCGCGTCCTTCGAGCATCTTCTGGTTCGTGACGCCGAAGAACGCGGGCGTGATCTGCTCAAAGTTCGCCCGCGGACGATCGCGATTCTCCTTGTACTGATTCCCTTCGATTTCAACGGCGCTGTTGCCGGAGAACACCATGCGGAACCGGTTGGTGAGCGCCGCCGCCGCGAATTGCGGGCTGTCGTTCAGATCGCGGACCAGCCGATCGTAAAAGAGCTTGCGCGCGTCGTTCGACGGATAGTCGCCGTCCATCAGCCCCATCCGGGCCGTCATGAGGCCGGACGTGTCGTAGCCGTAGTCGATCGTCTGCTGATTGAGAATCGACCGCACCTGGAGCAGCGATCCGATCAGCAGCACGCACGTCACGACGATCTGAAACACGACGAGCCCGCGCGTGACGAGCGCCACCCGGCGGCTGGTGGATGTCCGGCCGCCGTCGCGCAGCACGGCGCTGGCCTGGCTGCGCGACGCCATCCACGCGGGCAGCAGCCCTGAAGAAACGGCAGCGAGGGCAGCGGCGGCGACCGTGAACGCGAGGACGACGGCGTCAACGTCGAACCTGATGTACGACGGCGGCGGATTGTCGAGCGCGCGAATCGTGCGCTGCAGCCACGCCGTCGACAAGTACGCCATGCCGACGCCAATCGACGCGCCGACGGAGGTGACGAGCACGCTTTCCGTCAGCATCTGGCGGATGAGGCGCGCGCGCGTCGCACCAAGCGACGAGCGGATCGCGAGCTCTTTCGCGCGAAGCGTGGCGCGTCCGAACTGCATGTTCATCACGTTGACGCACGAGATGAGCAGCACGCCGACGCAGAAGCCGAGCATCGTGTACAACGTGCTGCGGATCACTCGCGGCGTGAAGGTCTCGATGAGACGCTGCACCTGGCCGGTGTTGAACTGTTTGTTCGTCGCGGGATAGGCCTCGGCGAGCCGCTTCGCCAGCGTCGTGAATTCCGCGTTCGCCTGATCCAGCGAGACGCCGGGCTTCAGGAGACCGAGCAGCGCCGGATTAACGCTCGCCGGATCGCTGCGCGGGCGCGGCGGGAACTCGCTGAAGAGCGGCAGCCACAGTTCCTCGTTGGTCGGAAACGCGAATCCCACCGGCATGACGCCGACGATGGTGGCGCTCTTGCCGTTGATGCGCACCCGCTTGCCGACGATCTCGCGCGTGGCGCCGAAATCGCGCTGCCACACGCCGTATCCGATGAGCGCCACCTTCTCCGCGCCCGATCGGTTGTCGTCGGCCGTGAAATCCCGTCCCATGATCGGCGCGACGCCGAGACTCGGAAGAAAGTCCTCCGTCACGTACGCGCCGGTGTAGCGCTGCGGGCGGCCGTCGATCGTCACGTTGACCGTGGACCCGTTGAGGTACGCGGCGAGACGCTCGAACGACGTCTGCACCGGACGGATTTCCTCGAAATCCATCGTGCTGACCTGGCCGTTGACGCCGAAGAAATTCGAGCTCGAGGGATCGATGAAATTGGCGCTGGCAAGCCGGGCGGCGTTCGGAAACGAGAAGCCGCGAAGAAACGTCCCGTTCACCACGCTGAACATCGTCGTCACGCTGCAAATGCCGAGCGCGAGGACGACGATGGCGAGAAGCGAGAAGGCCCGATCCTTGAGGAGAACGCGGAAGCCGATTCGGACGTCCTGACTCAAGGTTTCAGGCAGCATCGGACCGTTAGACGAAGGTGTGGACGACCCGGTTCGGACTGCCTCGTCCACGCCGGCCGTGGATCGGCGTCCGGCGGGTCGGCTATGCTCAGAGCATTCACTCGAGGCCCATGTCTCCACTTCGCATGGCCGGCGGCTCGACGTCCGCGACGACCCGAACCGTCGGAGCGCGTGGCGGCGTCACGCGCACGTCGCGGCTGCTCGCTGTCGATCAAACGATCACGAGTCCCGAAAGCGGGCTGCGCTACCGCGTCGAGCGGCTGCTCGGCCAGGGCGGATTCGGACAGGTATACCTCGCGCGTCGCCTCGACCGTTCGGCCGCAGTGCCGAACACGATCTGCATCAAGGTCAGCGAACGCATCGACAGCTGGCTGCGCGAAGCGTACTTCGGCCAACTGCTCGACGAACATCCGAAAGCCATCCGCATCTACGACACGTTCCCGCTCGTGCAGCCGTCGCGGATTCTGTACTGCCTCGCGATCGAGTACGCGCGCCACGGCGACCTCAGCGCCTTCGTGACGCGCACGGCCAAAGGCTGGCCTGAATCAGCAGTCCGCCGTGAGATCTCGGGCATCCTCGAAGTGCTCGGCAAGCTGCATCGCGGGCAGCTGCTCCATCGCGACCTGACGCCCGTCAACGTGTTCGTGTGCGAAGGCCGCCATCTCAAGCTGGGCGACTTCGGCATCGCGCGTCAGCAGTCGGACTCGCGGGGCATCACCGCGCGGACGATGAACGCGCTCACGGCGCCGAGCGACATTCTTCAGCGCCTCGTCCCCAAATGGCAGGCGCGCGACGATGTCTACCAGGTCGGGCAGCTCGTGGGGATGCTCGTGAAGGGCGACACCGGGACGCGCATCCGCACCAGCGAGATCCGGCGGCTCGACTGCAGCGATCACTTGAAGGAAATCGTCCATCGCTGCATCGGCGAGCGGCGCAAGCGCTACGAAAGCGCGAACGAGCTGATCGAAGCGCTCCGCAGTCCGCCCGCGTCGCTCAGGGCCGGCGTCCTGCGCTCGCTGGAGGGCGTCCACCTGACGTTCACCGGAATCCTGCGCTGCAAGCGAAAGGACGCGATCCGCGCCGCGCGCAAAGCCGGCGCGCTGGTGCACAGCGGTCCCTCCGCGCAGACGACCGTCATCGTCCGAGGCCGGCCGAACCCCCTTCAGGCCGCGGGACGCGACGGCGGCCTGAAGCTCATGGAGATCAAACGGCTGCGCGACAAGGGCCATCGCATCACGCTGCTGAACGAGGAACAGTTCTGGCGGCTGGCGGCTGTCAAAACGACATCCCGCGCGAGACGCTGATTCGAAGGATGCGCGACAGGACGCGTCCCACACGCGAACACGCGCATCCCACGTCCGGCCATTCGCGATACACGCTCAGATGGTCGTGACGCGAATGCTGTGGGTCTGATGCGCAGCGGGTCTTGCGTTCCTGGCACGCGGCTTGTTCGTCAAGCAGATGTCAAACCATGTCTCAGCTCAGACTGACGCTGCGATCGCTGCTCAAGACACCGGGGTTCATGCTGGGCGCGATCCTGACGATTGCCGTCGCCATCGGTGCCAACACGACGCTCTTCTCGGTGTTCGACACGCTCGTACTCAACCCCGTTTCCTTTACGAATCCCTCGTCGCTCGTCGCCATCTGGGTCGTCAACACGAACCTGAACTTCAACGCGCCGGCGGTCTCGTGGCCGCGCTACGAATGGATGACCGCGCACACGCGATCGTTCTCGTCGCTCGCGAACAGCTCATTCGAGACCTTCACGCTCACGGGCAACGGCGACGCCGAACAACTGAACGCCCTGCGCGTGACCGCGAGCTTCCTGCCGACGCTCGGTGTGACGCCGGCTCTGGGCCGCAATTTCACGCGCGAGGAAGATATGCCGAACGGCCCGCGCGTCTGCGTGCTCAGCCACGATTTGTGGCAAACGCGCTTTGGCGGACGAAACACCATCGTTGGCGAGAACGTCCTCCTGAACGGTGAACCGTGGGAAGTCATCGGCGTCCTGCCACCGCACTTCAGCAATCCGTTCTCGCAGGCGCAGGTGCTGGCGCCGCGCGTGTTCGAGGTCAGCGGCCTGACAAAAGTGCAGGTCGAGAACGCCGCCGGATACTCGCAGCCGATTGCGCGGCTGAAGCCGGGCGTCAGCCTTCGCCAGGCGGAAGCCGAACTGGTCGCGCTCGGACGCGACTACCAGGCCGCGTTCTCAACGCGGCTCGACGCCAACAACATCACGCAGCCGCACGACTTCGTCGCCGCGCTGACCGGAAATCTGCGTCCGACGTTCTACACGCTGCTTGGCGCGGTGGCGTTCGTTCTGCTGATCGCGTGCGCCAACGTCGCGAGCCTGTTCCTCGGACGACTCACGGTCCGGCACAAGGAGATCGCCATCCGCCAATCGCTTGGCGCGACGCGGCGCGCGATCATCTTCCAGTTCCTCGGTGAAAGCCTGGTGTTTTCGATCATCGCCGGGACACTCGGGGTCCTGCTCGCGTTGTGGGGCATTTCCGCGATCCAGTCGACGTTCAGCACCCAGCTGCCTCCGAACACGGTGCTGACCTTGAACTGGCGCGCGCTCGTCTTCACGCTCGGCGTGACGCTGGCGTGCTCGCTGCTCGTGGGATTCGCGCCCGCGTGGCAGGCATCGAAGGGCCACGTCGTCGAGGTCCTGAAGGAAGGATCCCGCGGCTCGACGAGCGGACGTGGCGGACGCTCGCGCGCCGTCCTGATCGTCGTCGAAGTCGCGCTCTCGGTTGTGCTGCTCGTCGGATCCGCGCTCCTGCTTCTGAGCTTCCTTCGGCTTCAACGGACGCCGCCAGGCTTCAACCCGCACGGTCTCGCGACGGCATTCGTCGGCCTCAACCCGACGCGCTATCCGACGAACGCGCAGCAGGCACAGTTCTTCGATCACGTGATCGAACGGCTGCGCGCGACGCCCGGCGTCACGGCAGCCTCGGCGTCGCTGGGACTCCCGCTCGGCGGCAATCCGCAGGCGCCGTACGGCGTTGCGGGACGCGTCGTGCCGCCGTTGCCGCAGCGGCCCATCGCGTTTCTGGCGATCGTCAGCGACGACTACTTCCGGACGATGAACATCGCCATCCGCGAGGGACGCGGGTTCACGCCCGACGATCGGGAAGGCGCGGCGGCCGTGTGCATGTTGAACCAGACGCTCGCGAAGCGGCTGTTCCCGAATGAGTCCGCACTGGGCAAAGTCATCCTGCGCGGACCCAACGCCGACATCAAACAGGAAGTGGTCGGCGTAATCGCCGACGTGAAGTCGAACGGCCTGAACTCGCCCGTGCCGGACGAGATTTACTATCCGATGCGTCAGCTCGGCCGGCCGGGTATGTCGATCGTGGCCGGCACCAACGGCGACCCCGCCGCCTTGCAGAGCGCCATCAAGGCCGCCGTCACGTCCATCGACAACGATCAGCCGATCTCCACATTCACCACGCTGGACGCAAACGTTGCGCAGAGCCTCGGCGTCCAACGCATCGTCGCATCGTTGACCGCGATTTTCGCGGGCCTGGCGCTGGCGCTCGCGGCACTCGGCCTGTACTCCGTCGTCGCGTACACGGTGGCGCAGCGGACGGGCGAGATCGGGATTCGGATGGCGCTGGGCGCGCAGCCGCGGCAGATCGTCGTGCGCGAGCTTGGCACCGGCATGAGGCTGGTTGCGATCGGCGTTGCGTGCGGACTGGTCTGCGCGGCGGCCGCGGCACGATTGATTCAGACGCTGCTCTTCGACGTGACGCCGCTCGATCCAGCCGTCTACGGATCCGTCTCGGCGATGTTCGTCGGCATCGCGGCGCTTGCGTGTCTCATCCCGTCGATGCGCGCTTCCCGGGTCGATCCGCTGCAGGCGCTGCGGGCCGAGTAAAGAACGTTGCGGCGAGCGCCGCGTTTACGCCGTGAGCAGTTGATAGGCGCGCTCGACTGCGGCCGCCTTGAGGCGGAAGTGCTGCTGGACTTCTTCGCTGAGATGCGCGACCTGATCCGCGTCGTACTTCGATCGAGCGGCTGTGTAGGCTGATTCGATGGCGCCGCGGTCCGCGTCACTCGGCAGACCGAGAATCGCGTGCGGATCGAACACGTCCTCCTCGAGGCCGTAGTGCTCCCGTTCGCGGACGGCTTCTTCCTGGCGGCGGGCTTCCGCCTCGCGACGCGCCTGCTCTTCCTCGCGAGCCCGCGCTTCGATCAGCAGGCGCATCTCTTCGTCCTCGCGCACCTTCCGCCGGCTCAGCTCTTCTTCCTGTTCCCGCTGACGACGCTCGAGATCTTCCTGTGCGCGGGCGGCTTCCACACGTTCGAGCGAGGCGCGGCGCAGCGATTCCGCCGCATCGTGCCTGCAGGGCGGACAGAGATCGCCGCCGCCTGACACGCGGACGCCGCATACACGACACGCGGTCGCCGCCAACGGCCGCCGTTTCAGTGCGACCATCGCGCCTGCTCCGCCGACGAACACCGCGGCTGCCGACGCGCCGATCCACATCAACAACGGCGATGAGCGCGGCGCCATAGGTGGATTCTCCGGCGCCGGCACGGCGATCGGCACGACCGCAGCCTGTTCGGCAACCGCCGGAGTCTCGTGATTCCTCCGCGCGCGGAGCGCGATCAGCTGGCCGCTCAGGCACGCGACGTAGGCGTCACGCCCTTCCGCGTTACGAATCCTGTTGCAGACCGCGTCGGTGGCTCGACGCTCGGCTGGCGACAGTCGGCTGAGATCGCGTCCGAAATCCGATCGGATGGACTCGAGCTGGCCGTTCAGGCACTTGTCGTAAGCGTCGGTGTCCGGCGCGCTCGTGGCGCGGGTCGCACCGCATCGATGTTCGATGAGGGCCTGCTCGACGGCCGTCGGTGGACCCTCGGTATTAGCGTCGGCCGCGGCGAGCGCCGCCGGCAGGGACAGAATCACGAGCAGCGCCGCCACGCAGCAGTCGCTGGCCGCACGATGACTGTGTCGCCCCCGCAGTGGCATCTGGACGTCCTATCGGTCCAGCGAGGGACATATCGCAGACGCGGCGCCGCGGCGCTGCGCGGAAGCGGGAAGGAGCGTGCAGGCGCATATGCGTGCACGCTCCGTTCAGGTCAGCGGGAGCCGGCCCAGAACAACCGCTCGACGCCGGCGTTGACGACGGTGGCGGACCGCCGCGCGGTTGATTCGGTTTCGTCGAGGCAGCGTTCGATCTCGGCGAGGAGCCCGGTGTAGTAGCCGTTGATCCAGGTTCGATCGGTGCGACTCTGCGCGGCTGCGCCGTACTGCGTCGGCGCGAGGAGCCGATCGCCCTCCTGCAGCAGCGCCGACAACGACGCGCGGTCCTTCTGCAGTGCGGTCCGCCACGTATCGAGCGTCGTCGTCTCGCGCGCGAGGACGAGCGGCCAGAGCTTCTCGCCGTACGCGTGCCACTGCGCGAGGCACGCCTGCTCGCACCCCGGCGAGTCGTACTCGATCGTAGGCTTCGTCAAACCGAACGGCTTCTGTGCGGACTTGATGCTCTGCTCCGTCTCCTTCCACAGCGCGGCGTGCGCGGTGTGGCGCGACTGCTGCCGGTCGTTCCACGTCTGGGCGACGTCGACGGCCGCGCCGACCGCCGGCGATTCATTCGCCATCGCGCGGACCTCGTGCACCGACGCCTGATTCTGCGGCTGCATCATCTTCTGCGTGAACGCCATCTGTTCCTGCGGAGACATCCGCTTGAGGCGTTCCTGCAGCTCCTTGACGTACGCCGGATCGCTCTTCATCCGCGCGACATCGATGCCGACGTTCTCCAGCCCCTGCACGGTGACGCTCGTCGCCGCCGCCGCGTCCTTGTTCGACGCGCCATCGTTCGCATGTTTGGCAGACTCGAGATCCGCTTTCAGGGCAAGCAGGACCGGATGCACGAGCTTGCCGTCCTTGTCGAACCATTTCACCGCGTCTTGCGGCGTCGCCGGCACCTCGGGCACCCGATTCAACAGGTCCACCAGCGAGCGCTGGTCGGCGGCCTGAACCGCCGGCGCGACAAGGGCCGCCACGAGAAACATCGCTGTCGTTCGCATACAACACTCCAGTCAGAAACGCGGGCCGAAGGCCTGAATCCGGCGGCTTCGCGGGCGTCAGATGGGTATAACGACGTGCCCGGCAAAACCGGACAGGCGAAGCCCGTCAGGAAGGCGTCAACGGTTTCGCGGTCGATCTCGTCTAAGGCCTCGACGCGGAGGCCTTATGCGAAGAACGTTCATGTCGGTGGTCGGAACGGCCGCGGTGATGCTCGCGTGCACGTCGTGGGCGTCGGCGCAGGATTTTCAGTGGCGGGGCGCGTTGTCGAACGGACAGGCCATCGAGATCAAAGGCGTCAACGGCAGCGTCCATGCGAGTTTGTCGCAGACCGGTCAGGTGGAAGTCACCGCGTCCAAGACGGCTCGCCGCAGTAACCCTGCTGAAGTGCGAATCGAGGCCGTCCCCCACGCCGGCGGCGTGACCATTTGCGCGGTCTACCCGAGTCCTGCGGGACGTGAGCCCAACACCTGCGAGCCGGGGTCGGGCGGCCGCTCGAGCACCCGCGACAACGACACCGTCGTCCAATTCGAAGTGCGCGTGCCTCCAGGCGTCGGGTTCATCGGCCGGACCGTGAACGGCGACGTCGAAGCCGACTCGCTCCAGAGCGACTCGCACGCGAACACCGTCAACGGATCCGTCAAGGTGTCGACGACCGGCCTGGCGATGGCCAACACCGTCAACGGATCGGTGACGGCAACCATGGGTCGCGCGGACTGGGAGCAGGGCGCGAGCTTCAAGACGGTCAACGGCGGGATTACGCTCATGCTGCCGAGCGCGTTCGACGTGAATCTTCGTGCAGACACTGTCAACGGCACGGTGACGAGTGATTTTCCGATCACGATGACCGGCACCATCAGCCCGCGACATCTGCAGGGAACCGTCGGCGCGGGCGGTCGCGACCTGACGCTGTCCACGGTGAACGGCAGCATCAAGCTTCTGCGCGCGCAGTAGAGAGGGAATGCGAGCGCGCGACCTTGCGCAGCGCTGCGCGGGCTACGGACACGCGCCACGCGCGCCGATACCCTGAACGTACGACGGCCGCGCGACAGGACCTCCGAGCTTTCTCCCTCGGAGGTCCCCTTTTCTTCGATGATTGTTCACTGGCGCCCGGATCGGGCCACCAGCTCATCCGGCAACTTCCCGCGCGACTTTCCTTCCCGTACTATTTCCCAGGCTGCTTGGCGATGACCAGGTCCTTGATCTTGTTGTAGGTCGCCTGCGGCACCACTTTCTTGGTCACCAGATCGTTCTTGCCCTTGTACGGCCGTCCGTCGATGATCTTCTGCGCGTACGCGTCGCCAATGCCGGGCAGCTTCATCAGGTCGTCTTTTGACGCGGAGTTGAGATCGAGCAGGTTCGCGGCGGCGGCGGCCGAAGGGGCTTTCGTCGCCGGCTTGCTCTTGGTCTGAGCGATTCCCGTGGCCGCGCCGGCCATCAGCATGCACGCGATCGCGAGCACCAGTCGAAGTCGTCTGCTGTGCTTCATCAGGACCTCCCGTAAAGGAGATGATACGGGACGCGTTGCCGCGCCAGCCGCGCCGGCAAAAAATTGACGGCTTCCTTACATCGCAAGAGGGATGCATGATCGCGATCGTGTGGCAGTTCGAGGTCAAGGCCGGACAGGAAGAGGCGTTCGAGGAGTTCTACGGGGTCGATGGCGACTGGACGACCGTCAACCGTCACAGCCGGTCGTACCTCGGGTCGTCGTTCCTGCGCGATCAGAACCGTCCGTCGCGATACCTGGTCGTCGAATACTGGAGCGAAATGGTCGTCTACGAGCAGCACAAGCAGTTCCGGCGCGAGGACCGCGAGGCGCTCGACGCCAGGCGGGACGAACTGATCTCGTCGACCGAGCCACTCGGCGTGTTCACGGCGCTCGACGTCCCCGATCGGGCCGGACCTGCGTGGTCCTGGCGGGGAGAAAAATAACGGCCAGCCGCCCTGCGACTGGACTATAGTCGGCGCGCATCCGACCTTCGACAACGGGATCGCGGCGTTCGCCGAGGGTTCCGCGATGGTCGCTATCTTGCCTGACCGACGGCACCCTATGCTGCTGACACGACCCAGCCCTGCCTTGTTTTTCGGCCGCGCCGCTGCCCACTGCGCGCATCCGTACGCCGCGTGGCGCGTGCGCCGGCGCCCGACGCGCATCGCCATCGTCTCCGCGTACGCGGCGGTGGCCTATCTCGTGGTCCTGTCTGTCCTGCTGATGTTCTGAAAGAGCGGCGAACTGGCGGCGCCGCGCGCGAATCGCGGACCGGCGCGAAGCTGACCGCGGCTAGCGGTCGCGGCCGGGCAGAGCGACGGACGCGTCCCGGGCCAGCTGCTCGATGCGTTCGACCGACGTCGTGATCGAGTCGGCGTTGTTCGCGTCGATGGCCTGCATCAGGCGGTGACACTCGTTGCGAATATCCACCGGAATTGCAGCGTTTCCATCGATGACGGCAATCAGTGCCTTGAGGTATGTGCTGTTCGGCGGCTTCATGGGACCGGTCGTCACTCTATCCCACGCGTCAGCACCATCATCAATAGGGACAGGGCCGCCCGTGCGACCACGACCGGCACGATTGCGCTGACCGCCAACACGACGACGCCGCCGACGACATCCGCCACCGAAGCACCCCCAAATCCTTCTATCGGCGGCAGCCGCACGTACGACATGGGCGGCCATGGACCAGCTGTGAAAGCTGCTGCGCGTATCTGCATGAGTTCGGTCAACTCGACCGCGCAATCCCTCAGCGACCGCAGCGAGCTCACCGCGTCGGACGGCGAATCAGAGCCGTCCGATCCCGCCTCCCGGCCGATCAGCCGCTGTAGCGAACGATCAGGATGGTCACGTCGTCGGTCTGGGTGGCGCCGGCGCAGAAGGCGTGAACGTCCGCCAGGATCCCGTCGACCATTTCCTGCGGCGGCTTGCCGCGATGCCGGTCGACGGCCGCCAGCAGTCCGGCATCGGTAAACTCCTCGCCGGCGGGATTGAGCGCTTCCGTCACACCGTCGCTGAACGTGAGGATGGCATCGCCCGGCTGAAGCGTCAGCGTTTCCTCCTCGAACGACGCGCTCTCGAAGAGGCCCAGCACCATGCCACCCGTCTCGAGCCGGCAGACGCCGGACGCGGAAATCAGCATCGGCGCGTTATGGCCCGCGTTGGAGTACGTGAACGACCCGTTCGCTGAGAGGATGCCGTAGAACGTCGTCAGGAACTTGGATTCGACCGCGCGGCGGAACAAGCCGAGATTGAGGCGCGTCGTGACGACCGCAGGGCTCGACTGATACGTGGCTTCCGCGCTGAACATGCCCAACACTGCCGCCGCAAGGAGCGCCGCCGGCGATCCCTTGCCCGCGACGTCGCCGACGATGAACCCGAACTGGCCGGTTGGAAGATCGACGTAGTCGAAGAAGTCTCCGCCGACCGCGCGGCACGCGATGCTCGCCGCCGCGGTCGCAAAGAATGCGCCGCGATGGGCCGCCGGCGGCAGCAGCGACTGCTGAATCCCGGCGGCCACCTTCAGCTCCTGTTCGATCTTCGCTTTGTCGAGCGTCTCGCGGTACAGCCTCGCGTTCTCGATGGCGATGGCCGCCTCGGCGGAGAGCGTTTCGAGCGCCTGCTGCGCCGGAACCGACCGCAACGCGCCGCGCTCGCGGCTGTCCAGATACAGCACGCCGATCATTTCGTCGGCGCCCTGCTGGTCCGCGCGCTCGACGTAGCGCACGAGGCGCAGCGGCGTGCAGAGCACGTGACGGATGCCGAGCGCGACAGTTCCAGTGTGCAGCTGCGCGAGGTCCCCATCCAGGAGGTCCTCGACGATCCGCTGCTCGCCGGTGGCGAAGACGCTTTCGGGAATCTTGCGGCTCGTTTCGAACGTCCGCCCCGAGAGCGTGACGTGTCCGCGCGCGCGGGCGAGCTTGAACTCCAGCGTCCGCTCGTGGTTCGCGAGCATGATGAAGCCGCGCTCCGCGCCGGTCACTTCGATGGCGGAATCGAGCACGAGCGCGAGCACTTCGTCGAGCACGCGCCCCGATCCGAGCGCGCGCAGGCCCTCGAGGAGTGCCGCCATCTGACGCAGCTCGGTCGCCGCAAGGACCGCGCTCTTCTCGACCGACGGCGCCTCGTCTTCGTCGGCGAAGAGGACGTCGATATCGCCCGCCTGCCCGAAGCGGAGGTGATCGCCGTTCGCCAGCGTTTTCTGGGCGACGCGTTCGCCGTTGACGAACGTCCCGAACCGCGATTCCTTGTCGCGGATCACGTACGCGCCCTGCTCGAGCGTGATTTCGGCGTGCACCCGGGAAATGTCCGCACCGGCCAGGCGCAAGTCCGTTTCCGTGCGCCGTCCGATGACGAACAGGGGCTTGTCGATCGGCACGATCCGGCGACCGAGCGCGTCGGTGATGACGAGTCGGGGAACAGAGGGTTCAGTCATGAAGCGACGATTATAATTTCGTCATGAGCTCGACACGAATCGCAACCGTCGCCGGCCTGCTGGTCGCCGGCTCGCTGGCCGTCAATGCGCGAGTGCAGCCCGCGTCCTCGAGCGCGGCAACCGCTCCATCTGTCGGTGCCACGAGCGCCCCCTTCTGGACCGGCATGACCAGCGCATCGATCTTCGAACATGCGATGGACGCCCGGCTGGACCACGCTCGTCAGCTGCTCGAACAGTTGACCGCGGCGAAAGGCGGCGACCACTCTCCCGCCACCGTGCTGCGCGCGTTCGACGACATCCAGCTCGAAATCGACGCGGTCGGCCAGCAGGCGCAGCTCATGCAGTCGGTTCATCCCGACGCGGACATGCGCAGCACCGCCGAAAAGATCTCGCAGAAAGTGAGCGCGTTCAACACCGAAGTCTCGCTCAACCGCCCGGTCTTCGACGCGATCAAGAACCTCGATGTCGCATCGGCCGACGCAGAGACGCGGTACTACGCGCAGCGGCTGCTGCGCGACTTCAGGCTCGCCGGCGTCGACAAGGACGATGCGACGCGCAAGCGCATTCAGGCGCTTCGCGATGAGCTGACGGAGCTCGGGCAGGCGTTCGACCGGAACATCCGCACCGACCTCCGCACGGTCAAGACCGATGCGCGCGAGCTCGAAGGGCTGCCGCGCGACTACATCGCGCGGCACAAGCCCGACGCCGACGGGAAGCTCACGCTGACCATCGACTATCCGGACTCGCTGCCGGTGTTCTCCTACGCGCAGGACGAAGACCTCCGCAAGCGCATGTTCATGGAGTACAACAACCGCGCGTATCCGAGCAACATCGCGGTCCTCGATCGGATGATCGCGACGCGCGCCGAGCTTGCGCGGCTCATCGGGTACGACACGTGGGCGAACTACATCACCGCCGACAAGATGGTCGGCAATGCCAAGAACGCCTCCGATTTCATCGATCGCGTCGTCTCTGCCTCGGGTCCGAAATCAAAGAGCGAGTACGCCGCGATCCTGAAGCGGAAACAGCAGGACCGGCCTGGGGCGACCGTCGTCAACGGCTGGGAACGCACGTACTACGCCGAGCTCGTGAGAAAGGCGGACTTCGCCTTCGATTCTCAGACGGTCCGCCCGTACTTCGCCTTCGATCGCGTGAAGCAGGGGCTGTTCGACGTGACCGGCCGGCTCTTCGGCGTGAGCTACCGCAAGATCGACGTGCCAGTCTGGGATCCGTCGGTCGAGGCATACGAGATGGTCGACGCATCCGGCGGACGGGTGATCGGCCGCTTCTATCTCGACATGCATCCGCGCGCGAACAAGTACAACCACGCCGCGGAGTTCGGCATTCGCACCGGCCTGACCGGACGTCAACTGCCGGAAGCGGCGCTCATCTGCAATCTCCCCGGGGGACAGGCCGGCGATCCAGGACTGATGACGCACGACGACGTCGTCACGTTCTTCCACGAGTTTGGACATCTGGTCCACGCGCTCGTGAGCGGGCGACACGACTGGATTGGCATCAGCGGCATCTCCACCGAGCAGGACTTCGTCGAAGCGCCGTCGCAGATGCTCGAGGAGTGGACGTGGGATCCGGCGACGCTCGCGACCTTCGCGAAGCACTACGAGACCAACCAGCCGATTCCGGAAGCGCTCGTGCGGCAGATGCGGCGCGCGAACGAATTCGGCAAGGCGCTGAACGTCAGGCAGCAGATGCTCTACGCGCGGCTGTCGCTGTCGGTGTACGACCGCGCTCCCAAGTCCGTGGACACGACCGCGCTCGTCAAGGAGCTGACGAACTCGTATACGCCGTACCCGTACGTCGAAGGGACGCACTTCCAGACGTCGTTCGGACACCTCGACGGCTACTCGGCGGTGTACTACACGTACATGTGGTCGCTCGTCATCGCCAAGGATCTGTTCGGGCAGTTCGATCGATCGAACCTGCTTGCGCCGGGCGTGGCGAAACGGTATCGCGACACGATCCTCGCGCCTGGCGGATCGAAGCCCGCGGCCACGCTGGTCAGCGATTTCCTCGGCCGGCCGTTCGATTTCAAGGCATGGGAGAGCTGGCTCAATCAAGACCAGTAAACTCGTCGCCGGAACACGCCGTCATGCCGCGCTTCAAGCTGACGATCGAGTACGCGGGAACGCGCTACAGCGGCTGGCAGATTCAGAAGAACGCGCGGACGATTCAAGGCGAGATCGATCGCGCCGTCAAAGAGGTCACCGGCCGGCGTGATTTCGAGCTCTACGGATCGGGCCGCACCGACGCGGGCGTGCATGCAACAGGACAAGTCGCGCATCTCGACGTCGCCACCACGCTTCCGCCGGCTGCGCTGCGCGGGCGCCTGAACGATCAACTGCCCGCGGACATCAATATCCTCGACGCCGGTGTCGTCCCGCACCGGTTTCACGCGCGCTACGACGCCGTCGCTCGCCGATACGTGTATCAGATCGCGCGGCGACGAACCGCATTCCACAAGAACTTCGTCTGGTGGGTGAAGGACGCGCTCGACGTCGGCCGCATGCGCGGCGCGGCGGAGGCGTTCGTCGGGATGAACGACTTCAGGTCGTTCGTCGAGAAGGACGATCGCGACGCGGACGAGGACGCGAAGTCCACGCGCGTGCTCGTGGACCGGGTGGACGTTCTCGAAGCGGGCGATCTCGTGCTCGTTGCAGTCGAGGGATCGCACTTTCTCTGGAAGATGGTGCGGCGGATGGTCGGCGTCCTCGTCGAAGTCGGCCGAGGCGCATTGCCGCCCGACGCCGCGGCCCGGTTCCTCGTGGAAGACACGCGCGCGGCCGCACCCCACACCGCGCCGCCGTCGGGACTCTTCCTCGCACGCGTGTTCTACGCGAAGGACGCGCGTGACGTCGCGACGGTGCCAGTCACTCCAATCGGCGGCCCGGGTCAGTAGGCGGCGGCCACTCGCAGCCCGAGCGCCAGTCGCACGACGTCGTCGTAGCTTTTCGATCCCGCCTCGATGCGATTCGCCTTGAGATAGGAATCGTAGGCGCGCCACCCCGCGGCGGCAAGTCGCTGGTTCACGTGGAGCGCTTCACGCTCGCGAATCGCGCGCAGGTCGTCGCGTGGACCGCGTTCGAGCGGCTTGATCAACGAGTCGCGCTGGGCATCTGGCACGGCGCGCATGATCTCCTCGAACATGAACAGCCATCCGCTGTACTGATGTCCAGTCGATCCGCGCAGGCACGTCAGCCAGCCGGAGACATTGGCTTCGCCTTCGTCTGCGAGGCCCGCAAGATGACTCCACTCGTGCGCGATGACGAATGGCCGTTCGAACGGCAACAGGTCGGCAGAGATGAGCGTCTCGAGGAAGAAAGGATCGGTCATGCCAGCGACACCGGCACGTTCGAAGTACCAATTCAGGATCGACCGCTTGGGCCTGCCGGCGACGACGCGGCGCGGTGCGCCGAGATCCCGTGACGTACTCTCGAACGCGTCGACGAGTGCGGGATCGATCGCGCCGCCCGATGACCATCCATGTTCGTGCGCCGGCTGATGCAGCGTGTTCAGTCGATCCACCACCGCCGCCGCGAGCCGAACGGCTGCCGCGTCGTTCACCGATCGATCGTCGAAGGCCAGCCGCTCGGACATGCCGACGCGCCGATAGTTCAAGCCCCACGCTGCGAGGAAGAAGAGATACAGCCACGCCGCCCATACCGCGGCGCGCACGGCGATCCGCGCGGCGGCACGGGCGCGCGACGAACGGCGCCACTCGCGCGCCGCAAGCCACACGAAAGCGACGACCATGACAATGACGCCCACGTCCAGCGCCGCAAAGCGGAAGGTGTTCGACGCGCCCGTGAGCAACGGCTGGAGGAACGGATAGATGCCGGTCGAATACCAGCGATCGACCAGCGGCCGCGGCAGCGGTGTCAGCGCTGCAGCGACGGCCAGCACGACCGGCAGAACTGGGCCAAAACGGGAAAGCCAGCCACGCTTGGAGGGCATGGGAGTCGAGTGCTCATAAATATCCTCGAATCAAGGGCTTGTTCGCTTGCAATCCTCACCGGCGGGGACGTGGTTGAGCGAATTTCTGGCCGAAGAGCACGCCGACCGTCACCCTGATCGATTCGACGTTCGTCAATGTCCTATAAAGTCGTGTTAAGTTCTATATACAGGGGTTGAGGTCCGTGAACAGTTCGGCCGATAACCGAGGCAGCCACCGTATGGATACTGTCGTGCGCCATCATCGCTGGTCCGCGCTCGCTCTGCTGCTCGCGCTGCCGCTTCAGGCCGCTGCCCAGCAGGCGCCGGGGACTCCGTTGCGATTGGATAGACCCTCCGTCGCCGTTCGGACCGGGACACGCGCGTCAATACGTGGAAATGTTTTCTCAGCAGTGAATTTGCCGATCACGTGGGCGACCGTGCGGCTTCGCGATGCACGAGCCGGACGAATCGTGACGTTCTCCACCACGGATCACGCGGGCCTCTTCGAATTTCCAACGGTCGAGCCCGGCAGCTACGTCGTCGAGCTGCTCGACAAGGAGAGCCGCGTACTCGCCGCCAGCGAAATCCTCAATCCGAATGCCGGCGATTTCCTGGCGACGGTCATCCGTATTCCTTCGCAGATTCCGGCGGCTGCCGGTTTCGCTCATCCCACGGCGCTCCTCGTCACGGCAACGGCTGCCGCTGCCGGTGTGCTCGCCACCATCGTCGTCGGCGACGATGTGAGCCCACGCAGGTAGCCTGATGTCTGACGCGTCTTCACGATTCCCGAAGCCACAGTTGGCCGGCGGCGCCCCAGGACCCGCACCGTCGTTCACGCCGGACAGCGACGTCCATCTGCTCGACCGCCTTGCCATCCTGTATCGCTATCGCCACATCGCGATCGCCGTCTTCGTGCTCGCGAGCGCCGCGATGATGATCCAGGGCTACACCACGCTGCAGCTGTTTCAAGCGCAGGCGCAGGTGATGATTGAGGACGAGCGCGCCACGGCGGTACCCGGACTGAGCAGCGCTGACACGGTTTTCTACGAGGACCCGGAGCCGTACTACAACACGCAGTACCGCATCCTGAAGGGTCGCGATCTCACGCGGCGCGTCATCCGGAAGCTGAATCTCGCGTCGGTTCCCGAATTCAACGGCACCGCGGAACCGCCGACGACGCCGGCTACGCTCGTGCAAAACGCCAAGGACAAGGTGCTCGGCCTGATTCGGCCGAAGCAGGAACACCCTGCCGAGGCGCCCCAGATCGACGAATCCGCGGACGAATCGGCGCTCGTGAGCGCGTTCATCTCGCGCGTCGAGGTCACGCCGATCCGCGGCAGCCGCCTCGTGACCGTGTCGTTCACGGCCCGCGACGCGAAGTTCGCGGCGCTCGCCGTCAACACGCTGGTGGACGAATACGTCGATCAGAACCTTCAGATGAAGGTCCAAAGCTCGCAGAACATGCTCGACTGGCTCAACAAGGAGCTCCAGAAGCAGCAGGAGAAAGTGCAGGGCAGCGAGCAGGCGCTCAGCGACTATCGCGACAAGAAGAACGCGCTCTCGCTGGACGACAAGCAGAACATCGTCACGCAGCGGCTGACGCAGTTGAACGACGCGCTGATCAAGGCGCGCACGACGAAGGCGCAGAAGGACGCGCTCTATAGCCAGGTGCGCGCCATGGCAGGAACGCCCGCCGACGCGATGCCGGCGATCGCGCAGAACGCGACGATCCAGGCGCTGAAGGCGAAGGTCGCCGACCTGGCGCAGCAGCGCGCGCAGCTGACGGAGAAGTACGGCGACAAGTGGCCGGCCGTGCAGTCCGTCAACGCGAACCTCCAGGAAGCGCGAAATCAGCTCGACGCGGAGACGGCAAAGGCTCTGCAGTCGATCAAGAACGACTACGAGACCGCGGTGCTCGAAGAGCGGACGCTCGCGGCGAACCTCGAGGCCGCGAAAGCGGATGCCCAGGACCTGAGCCGCAAGAGCGTTGGCTACAACGTCATGGAGCGCGAAGCCAAGAGCAACCGTCAGGTCTACGAGTCGCTCCTGGCACGCGAGAAGGAATTGAGCGTGGCGAGCAACAGCCGCGCGAACAACGTGCGCGTCATCGATCGCGCTGAAATTCCGCGCGCGCCGATCACGCCGGGCGGCCGACGGACGTGGCTGATGTCGCTGGCGGTCGGCCTGGCGCTGGCGGTCGGCGTCGCCTTCGGCCTCGACTACATGAACGACACGATCAAGACGCCGGAGGACGTGTCGCGGCGGCTGAAGCTGCCGTTCCTCGGGCTGGTGCCGTCGGTTCGCGGCGAGAAGCACCCGGTGCTGATCTCCGCGCACGTGCCGCACGATTTCGGCGAGGCGTTCAGGTCGCTCCGCACATCGCTCATCGCCCGCTATCCCGGCGAGGGTACGAAGATCGTCATCGTGACCAGCGCGCAGCCGCTCGAAGGAAAGACCACGACCGCGGCAAACATCGCGATGGCGCTGGCGTACGGGGGATCACGCGTCCTGCTCGTCGATGCAGACATGCGACGTCCCGGTCTGCACCGTCCGCTGCGGTTGACGAACGACCGCGGCCTGTCGCAGGTGCTCATCGGCCAGGCGCGCGTGCGCGACGTAATTCAGCGGACCGTGGATCCGAACCTTCTCGCGATTACCGCCGGCAAGACGCCGCCAAATCCGTCGGAGCTGCTCGCGTCCGAGCGAATGAAAACGCTGCTCGCCAACCTGTCGCACGGACCGTTCGACTGGATCATCGTGGACACGCCGCCCGTGCTCGCCGTTACCGACGCGGTGATTCTTGCGCCGCGTGTCTCCGGCGTCACCTTCGTCGTCGGCGCCGAGATGACGCGACGACGCCTGGCCGAACGCGCGATCGAGACGATTACGTCCAGCCACCCGAAGATGTGCGCGGTCGTGCTCAACAAGGTCGATTTCGTCCGGAACAAGTACTACTATTCGCGGTACTACGGCCACCAGTACAAGAATTACTACGCCGAAGTCGCCGTTTAAGAGCCGGCGAGCCGCCGTCACCGCGGTCAGCCTCATCACCGGCTGGACGCTGTTCGCCTTCGCCGGCGCGTACACGTGGACGATCGTTCCGCTGATCGTCGGCGCCTTCGGACTCTTCATCGTTCTGCGCCCTCCGGTGCTGCATCGCGGTGATCGGTTCGTCGACGCCGCGCTCATCGCGTGTCTCATCGCCGCTTCCCTTCAGATCGTCCCGTGGCCGCCCGCAGTACGCCTCCGGGTTTCGCCGACGCTGGCGTCGATGGATCGCGCGCTGTGGCTCGATGCGGCGGCAGATCCGTCTGCCGGATCGCCGCGGCCGCTTGCGGTGGATCAATCAGCGGCGATCGAGTGGCTGACGCTTGCGGCGGCAGTCATCGCGTTTTTCTGGTGCGCGCGCGAGGCGGTCCGGCACGGCCGCGCCCGCGACGCGGTGCGGGCCGTCGGCGCAATGGGAGGCGTCGCCGCGGCGCTCGCGCTCGTTCAACACGTCACGGCGGCGCGGTCGTTGTACTGGATCTGGAGGCCGCTCAGCCCGAAGGCGGAAGCGCCGTTCACGCCGTTCGTGAACCGCAACGACATGGCAGCGTGGATGGTGATGGCGATTCCGCTGACGGCGGGTTACCTGCTCGCGCGCATCGACGCCCGACGCCGTGAAAATCGACTGTCGCTCGATGCGGTCTTCGATCCAACCGGCGTGTGGGTGGCGGTGGCGATCTGCCTGATGGCCGCGGTGCTCGCGGCAACGCTGTCCCGCTCCGGGCTGATTGCCGGGTTCGCCGCCGCCGCCTCAATCCTGATGCTGTCGCGCGGCCGGATGGAGCGACGCGGTCGAGGATGGCTGCTCGTCGCCGTCTCGCTCGTGGCGCTGGTCGGCGCCGCGTACGCAAACCTCGGCGCCCTGATGACGCGGGTCGGCGAAGCCGTCGGCTCCGGGATCGGCGGACGCCGCGAAATCTGGACCCTCACGCTCGCCATCATCCGCGACTTCCCGTTCACGGGCGTCGGCGTCGGATCGTTTCAGCGAGCCACGAGCGTGTATCAGGGCGCGCACGACTTCTCCTTCAATCACGCGCACAACGAATACCTGCAGATTGCGGCGGAGGGGGGGGGGCTGCTGGGAATTCCGGCGGCGTGCGCGGCGTTGGCCGCGTGCGTCTCGATCGCCGAACGGTTGAGGGCCGATCGGTCGCCGGCGTTCTGGATGCGGGCGGGCGCCGTCAGCGCGCTGACGGCGATTGCGGTTCAGAGCCTGTGGGACACGGGACTGCGCATGCCCGCGAACGCGGTTCTGTTCGCGGTCTGTGCCGCGGTCGCCATCCACGAGCCATCGATGGAAAGGCATGCCGCTAGTCGAACGACACGCGATTCCTCCACCACGCGCATCACGGCTGACGTCTGAACCACGCCGGCGCTCCAAACGCGACGCGAACGGCATACGCGAGCGGAAGAAACATTGCGGGCCACCGTGGGTAGCGGGCCCGCATGTACGACATCGGCGGCAGCAGGTGATCGCGGACGAGCGCTACGCGTGTCGCCCAGCCGCTCTCGCGAAGATCGGACGCGACGATGCTGGCGAACGCCTGCGTCCCTCCGATGAAGGCGGCTGACGGCTCGCTCCCGGCATTCGCCGCCCGAAGCGCGGGAACCAATCCGTCAACGGGGGTATCGAAGGAGCTCTGCGCGAGTTCGAGGCTGCGCGCACAGACGCTGCACGTTTTCGTCCGACGCGCCTCCTCCACCAGCTGCGTCCGATCCGCTTCGCTCAATCGGCGAACGAGACGATCGATGTCGTCGAGCCACCGGCGCTCGGCGGAATCCGCATGATGGGCCACGCGATGCACGCAGGCGAACAGCAGCGCGTCCGGAATCGAGAGCGTAGCCGCCGCCGGACCGAGCGTCGGAACAGGGATCCGCCGCGGCCACACGACGTCGAAGTCGAGCACACGCTCGAACGCCAGCGGATTGGCAGCCCGCCAATGAAGATCCACGATGTCTTCGGCCGGCGACGGCGGAGCGTAGTGGCGCTGACCGCTCGCGACGACCGAATCCGGCTCGATCTGCCGCGCGTAGCCTCGCCCAAGGATCACTGCCTCGGCCGCGTCCAGCTGATCGCGACGGACCAGCAGGTCCACGTCGCAGCGCTCGCGCACGTGCGGCTCGTCATACAGCAGCGCAGACAGCGCCGCGCCCTTGATGACGAGCACGTCCACGCCGGCGGACGCCAGATGCTGCAGTAGATTCGCGAGCGATCGCTGGCGGAGAAGATCTGCGGCCGCCAGCCGATGCGCGGCGGAGAGGGGCATCCCTACGCCGAGCCGAGAAGGGATCGAAGCAGGATCCGCCGTGCGGGGCGATGGTTGAAGAGCGCTTTGATGAGGTGACGATGCTCGTTGAACCGCGCGGTCCTGCGAACGAGCGGCATCACGCCGTCGGTGCGGGCGAGCTCGAAGAGCGCGTCGATGTCGTCGTCGCTCATCCCGATCGCGACGCGGCGAAGCTCCTGCTGCGCATCGAACTCGCGCGCAAGCCGGCTGCGCCACCGCCGTTCGTACACCGACAGCGATCCCGCGTCGAGCGCATCGGCCTTGAGCGCGGCGGAGCCCACGTCCGCCGCGAGCGATCCGCTCAAAACGCTGTAGTGAATGCCGCCGCCGGTCGTCGGCTTGACGAGGCCGGCGGCATCACCGACGGCCAGAAGCCGATTCGCGTACGTCTTCGCAATCGCGCCGAGCGGCAGAATCTTCAGCCGTGGCCGCACATCGTCGCTCTGAATTCCCCAGCGCGGACCGACTCGATCGAGCATCGCCGTGAAGTGGCGTGGCGCGTCGTGCGACGTCATGACGCCGACGCGCACGCGCGGACCCTCCGGCCTCGCGACGGGCACCGCCCATGCGAATCCGCCGGGTGCGATCGTCCGACCGAAATGCATCTCGACGTCGTGCAGTTCAGAGGCGGGCAGTTCGCGCTGCGCGGTGTGCAGGTAATGCTGGGGCCAGCCGAGACGCGAGCGTTTCTGCACACCGTAGGTCGCGCCGGAGGCCAGGACCACGAGCCGCGCTCGAACAGTTTTCGATCCGGCGAGGGCGCGGACGCAGTCGTGGTCGGCGTTCAACCCGCTGACGCGCGTGCCGGTGGCGATCGACGCTCCTGCCAGACGCGCATCGTCAGCGAGCGCCCGATCGAAGCGACTGCGATCGATGACGACCGCTTCGGCTTTCGGCGTTGAATACGTGATCGGCGTGCCTGACGGCGAAATGAATCGGACGCGGTGAAGCGGATTCAGGATGACGCCGCGCGGAAGATCGAACTCGTCGAAGCTGTCGGCCGCGATGATGCCGGTGCAGTGAACCGGATCGCCGACCGATTCGTGTTCCTCGCACACGAGGACCCGATGGCCGTCGCGCGCAAGGCGTCCGGCGGCATAGAGACCGCCCGGGCCGGCGCCGACGACGAGGACGTCCACCTCGAAGTCAGCCATTTCGGGTGCCATTATATGGTCTTGATGTGCGCTTTTGGCTGGTCACACTTTCGGCGCACGCACTTCCCAGCGGCCGCGGCCGGTGATCCAGAACGACAGCGCGATCAGTTTCAGATCGAGGCAGAAGCTCGCCCGCCGAAGGTACAGGCGATCGAGACGAAATTTGCTCGTGCGTGAGATGTCGCGCGGCGCGTAGACCTGCGTCAGGCCCGTGAGTCCTGGCCGCACGCTGTGCCGCTCGTCGTATCCCGGAATCGTCTCGAGCGCAATCAGGCGGCCGTCGCCGCGCACTTCGACTTCGCCGGGCACAAGCGGGCGCGGACCGACAAAGCTCATGTCGCCCGCGAAAATATTCCAGAGCTGTGGCAGTTCGTCCATCGCGGTCGCGCGCAGCACGCGCCCAATCCGTGTCACTCGCGGATCGTGTTCGCTCGCCTGGACGGGGCCGCGACGATCGGCGTCCACGACCATCGATCGAAACTTCAGCGCCGTGAACGGCTTTCCGCCGAGCCCTACTCGTGACTGCGGAAAAAACACGGGACCGCCGTCTTCGAGCTTGATCGCCGCCGCGAACAGCGCCCAGAGTGGCGCCGAACCAACGAGTCCCACGCCGGACAACGTCATGTCGAACGCGCGCTTGATCACGCGGCCCGCCTCGCGCCGGCGACCTGCGCGAACAGCTCGAAGTACTGCCAGACGGCGCGGCGGCGATCGAATTCGAGCGCGGCACGCCGTGCCGCCGTCCCCATCTCGCGTGTTGCGGTTGGATTGTCGTACAGCTGCGCAATCTTGTCGGCCAGGTCGCCTGCATCGCCTGGTGCGGCGAGCACGCCGCATCGATGCTCCCGCGCGATGTCGGCCGCCTCACAGCTCGGATCCACGGCCGCCACGTACGGTCGGCCGGCCGCGAGGATGCCGTACAGCTTGCTCGGCACGATGTAGCCTTCGATGCCCGCCTTGAGCGACACGAGAAATGCGTCGGCGGCAGCAAACGATTCGTGAAGCAGCGTCTTCGGTTGATAGGGCAGGAAGCGAACATTCGACAGCCCGCGCCGGGCCACATCCGCTTCGAGCGACGCGCGCTTGGCGCCTTCTCCCACGATGACGATCGCGAGACGCTCCTTCGACCGCAGGCGATCGGCTGCTTCAACGAGAACGTCGAGGTTCTGCGACAGGCCGACGTTCCCCGAGTGCATCACGACAAATCGATCGGCAAGCCCCATCGCACGCGAAAACGAATTGTCCTTCGGACCCGGTGTAATCGCCTCGCAGTCAGCCCAGTTGTGGATGACGTGGACACGCGACGGGTCCGCGCCTTTCTCTTCGACGAGCCGGCGCCGCATGCGATCGCCGAGCGCGACGATCGCATCGGCCTGTTTCAACAGGAACCGGTTGACGCGGTCGAGCGCGCTGTTCACCGCGGCATTCTGGAAGTCTTCAAGCAGCGTCGCCACTTCCGGAAAGATGTCCTCGCAGAGAAACACGAAGCGCGCGCCGGTCCGTTTGGCCGCGGCCCATGCCGCCAGGCCGATGATCGGCGGATCCGTCAGCGAGACGACAACGTCGGGGCGTCCGATCTGCAATGAGGCGATCGCTGCCGAGCCGAAGTAGGTCAGGTAGTTCGAGGCACGGCCGACGAAACGGCGCGGTCGGAACCGCGTGCCGTTCGCACGAACGATTGCGACGCCCTGCCGATGCTCGCGCGCGACCGGACCCCAGCCGCCTGCGGACGCATCACTGGAAGCATTGAGCGCACGGCCGGCAACGACCGTCGCCGCGCAGCCGTGGCGCGCGACGAGATCCTCGGCGAGCTCGGTCAGCAGCTGACCGGTGGCTGCCTGGTCGGGCCAGTAGGAGCGGTTGAAGAAACAGATCTGCACGCCGAATACCACTGAATCGTTCGCCGAAGTCCCTCGCGAAAATTGGTCGACGCCTGAAACCCGAACGCCTCGCGGGCCCGGCTCGTATCGAGCGAACGCCGCGGCTGGCCATCGGGTTTCGACGGGTCGAAGACGAGGCGTCCCCGGAATCCCGAGAGCTCGGCGACGAGCTCCGCCAGGGCATGTATGCTGATTTCGAAGCCCGCACCGACGTTTATCGGCTCGACGCCGTCGTACCGTTCGGTCGCAGCCACGATCGCCTCGGCGCAGTCATCGACATACAGGAACTCGCGTGTCGCGTGGCCAGTACCCCAGCAGCTCACCTCGTCCGCACCGGTCTCAACGGCTTCGACGCACTTGCGGATCAAGGCGGGAATCACGTGCGACGACGCCGGTTCGAAGTTGTCGTGTGGACCGTACAGGTTGACGGGCAAAAGATGAATCGCATTGAAACCGTACTGCGCGCGGTACGCCTGCCCCTGCACCAGCAGCATCTTCTTGGCGATCCCGTACGGCGCATTGGTTTCTTCGGGGTAACCGTTCCACAGATCCCGTTCGACGAACGGCACCGGCGCCAGCTTCGGATAAGCGCAGATGGTCCCGATGCCGACAAACTTCTCGACGCCGTGCAGGCGTGCCTGTTCGAGAACCATCGCGCCCATCATCACGTTGTCATAGAAGAAGCGTCCGGGTGCCTCGCGGTTGGCGCCGATGCCGCCGACGACCGCCGCAAGGTGAACGACGACGTGAGGCCGCATGTCCGCAAACATGCGCTCGACCTGCGCTTCCTTCGTGAGGTCGTACACAGCTTTGCGCGGCACCAGCACGTCGCAGCAGCCGCGCGCCTCGAGCGCCTGCACGACGTGGCGACCGAGAAATCCGCTGCCGCCGGTGACGACGACTCGTTTGTCGGCGACGTTCATCATGATGGTCGAGCACGCTCGAGCGAGTGGCGGCCCATGACGATCACGTCCATGTGCGTCCTCAGAAAACAGTCGAGCGCTTCTTCGGGCTTCAGCACGATCGGTTCGTTCTCGTTGAAAGACGTATTCAACAGCATCGGCACGCCACTCACCGCGTGGAAGGCGCGAATCAGCTTCCAGTAGCGCACGTTCGTCGTCTGGCTGACCGTCTGCAGTCGGCCGGACCCGTCAACATGCGTGATTGCGGGAACGATCGCGCGTTTATGCGATCGGATGGGATACACCTGCTGCATGAACGGATCGGGTGCCGCGCCTTCGAAGAATTCGTCAAACGCCTCTTCGAGCACCGATGGCGCAAACGGACGGAACCGTTCGCGGAACTTGATCCGCGTGTTGATGATTTCGCGCATATCGGCCCGCCGGGGATCGGCGAGGATGCTTCGATTCCCGAGCGCGCGCGCGCCCCACTCCATCGCGCCCTGATACCAGCCGACAACGCGGCCGTCGGCAATCTGCATCGCCGTCCACACATCCAGCTCGTCGTCGCTCGTCCAGATCCGATGGCGGCATGCGTGCGCGTCGACATCGGCGGAGCGGGCGTCGAGCGCGGCGCAGATGTCGCGATCCGCGTAGGCCGGACCCCAGTAGGCGTGCTGCATCACGAAATCGCGCGGCTTGCCGGTTTCTCGGTGCCACACGTCGAAGGCGGCACCGAGCGCCGTGCCGTTGTCGCCGGCAGCCGGCTGAACGAACAGCTCACGGAAACCTGTGCGCTCGCGAATCTTGCCGTTGGACACGCTGTTCATCGCGCAGCCGCCCGCGAGGCACAGCTTCGTTGAGCCCGTCGCACGCTGGACGTGCTGAAGCACGTGGAACGCAGCGCTTTCGAAAACGACTTGCAGCGACGCCGCGATCGCCTCGTGCCGGTCGGTCAGCGCTTCCCCGCCGGCACGCGCCGGTCCGAGCAGCGTCTCCAGCTTGGGCGTGAACACGCGACCGATCGACGGCTCGCCATCGTCCCACGTCATCCGCACGCCGTCGGACCAGTGGCTGAAGTATGAGAGGTCGAGTGCGAAGCGGCCATCGGGTCGCAAGTGAACGAGCGACTCGAGCGCGCGGACGAATCGCGGTTCGCCGTACGGCGCGAGTCCCATGACCTTGAATTCGTCGCCGTATTTCGGAAAGCCGAGATACTGCGTGACCGCGAGATACAAGAGGCCGAGCGAGTGCGGAAAGAACACTCGGCCGTCAACGAGCAGCGACGATCCCTCCACGCGGCCCCAGGACGTGCTGACGAAATCGCCGAAGCCGTCGATCGCGCAGACCGCGGCGCTGTCGAACGGGCTGACAAACCCCGCGCTGGCGAGGTGGGCGGGATGATGCTCGACGAAACGCGTTCTCGCGCGCACGTGACGCTCGTCGAGATCAAGCGTCGATGCGATGGCGCGCGGCAGCGCGCCGACGCTGACCGCGTTTTTCGCGCGATCGGCGATCGTTCGGCCTGGCCGATGACGGAGGATGAAGAGCGCCTTGCGCCACAGGTGCGCACGAGGGTTCCGCGAAACGGCGAACAGGTCCACGTCGCGTGCGGAGATGCCGCCCTGCCGAAGGCATTCGACGATGGAACGCGAGGGAAATCCGGCGACGTGCTTGATCCGGCGGAAGCGCTCTTCTTCGAGGGCCGCGACGAGTTGTCCGTCGCGCACGAGGACGGCGGAGACGTCGCCGTGGTACGCGTTCAGGCCGAGGATGTTCATGCGGTTGCGGACCAGGCGGATTGCGATGGGGATTCGGTCGCTTCGACCGCGCGCCGGAAGCGCTGGTCGAAGCTGGTTGGCGAGAAGCATGCCTCCACATGAGCGCGCCCGTTCTTGCCCATCGTTTCCCGAAGGTGAGCGTCCGAGTACAACCTCACGATCGCGGCCGCCAGCGCAGCGTCCGCTCCCGGTTCGACGATGAAGCCGTCGGTGCCCTCGCGAATGATCTCGTCGGCGGCGCCGTGAACGGCCACGCAGGGCTTCGCCGCGCGCATCGCCTCCAGATAGACGAATCCGAAACCTTCGCCGGTACTCGGCATGATGAACATTGCGGCCTTGTTATACAGGCGCCGGAGTTCGTCGTCCGACACGCGGCCGGCAAAAATTACGGCGTCGACCAGACTTCGCGACCGCGCGAGCGTTTCGAGGCGAAGCCGATCGTCGCCGTCGCCGACGACGAGGAGGCGTGCGTTCGGAACTGACGTCCGCACATCCGGCCAGATATCAATCAGTCGCTCGTGTCCCTTGTATCGCTCGGCCGACGAGAGTCGCCCGACGATCAACGACAGATCCGGATCGGTGTCACTGCAGGTGACCTGCTCCGTTGACGAGATGCCGGGCAGACACACCGTCAGCGGGCAGTCGGCGAGCGACGGGTTGGCACGTCGAAAGTTCGTCGCCGTGAATTCCGAAATGGCGATTAGTCTGTGCGCGTGACGGACGGACACTCGTTCTCGCGAGCGAAGCGGCTTCCACACTTCGATGCCGATGAGGAACGTCACGATCCGGGCGCCGCGGCACCGCAGAACTTCCGCAAGCGGAGCGAGATGCACGTGAAGCACGAACACATCGAGATTGATTGAACTGCGTGCCGCCGTGGCCATCGTGCGGTGGACGAAACGAAGGCGTTTGCCCGTTGCGCTCCAGAACGACGCCGGCGCGATGTCGATCGGCCCCGCACCGGCGAGCGCCCACACCTCGACGCGATCCTTGCCGTACATGCTGGCCAGACTGTGAACGACCTGACGCGTCAGCTCGGAGATTCCATCGTGACCATCGATCCGGGGCGTCAGGACGACAGCCCGCTTCGCGCCATTCGCAGCGCCGACGTTGTCGCGGATCAAACCGTCCTCGCCATGCGACGGCCACCGATCGTGTCTCGGTACCGTTCCGCGATGATGCGAGCGGTCGCGGTCAAGGTGTATCGGCGTGTCATCAACTCCCGACCGCGCAGCCCCATCGATCTTGCGAGTTCCTCATTGCCAAGAATCTGGTCGAGTGCAGCAGCGAGCGCATCTGCGTTCTGCGGCACCCAACGGCCAGCACCGGCTTGCTCGACTTCTTCCCACGGACACGTTCGGGTGACGACGACAGGCACACCAACGGCCATCGCCTCGGCAACGGAGAGGCCGAAGCTCTCCGAGTCTGAGCACATGACAAGCACCGTCGCGGCGTTGAGCAGGTCCGCCTTCTCCTGTCCGTCGACCGGCCCAGTCCAGACAACGTCGCCGCCAGCCGCTGCAAACCGTGGCGCGATGGTGTCTCGGTAACCACCGTCATCAGGTCCGGCGACGACTACGCGCGTCGGAGCGCCTCGGCGGCGGCCGATTGCATCAGCAAGCAGGTCCAGACGTTTGATCGGGTGAACACGTCCGAGATACAGGACGAACTTTTCGGCCTCACGAAGGTTGAATCGCTTCAACGTCGCTGACGGATCCGCGGATCGCAGGGCATCCGCGTCGACGCCGTTTGGCGCCAGCACGGTAGCCGGTCCGAATGCACCACGTTCGAGGGTTCGCGCTTCGGCCGGCGACGTCGCATGGATCCACGACGCGTTTTGCACATTGCGCTGCTCGACAAGGCGCCAGGCGACCCGCTTCCTGAACGAGTGCACGGATAGAGCCGCGTCCTCGAGCATTCCACGCGGCGAGATCACATACGGGACAGTGTGCAGTCGCGCGATGCGAGCGGCATCCCAACCTGGCCGATGCCAGAGGCCGTGAATGTGCACGAGATCGTACGACGGGACTTCATCCAACAGTGTGTTGCGCAGCTGCGGTGAGTTCCACAATCGGCGCGGCGTGTCCAGGGCGAAGTAGCGAACTGGGACGTCGTTGTACCTTGATCGTTCAGCCGATGGCAGAAGCTCCGGCTGTCGTCCATTGGCGGTGGTGGTCACGACGTCGACGTCGACCCCGTTGGCTTGGAGTCCGCGGCAGAGGCCCAGAATGCTGCGCGGCGGCCCACCGTACACGAATGCGGGCGCGAAGTACGGCGATACGTGAAGCACCCGCATACGATCAAAGGCTCGAGGGATGCTCGTCCCCATAGAGCAGCGGTTCGGCATTGCGACCGTCGCGATCGTGGCGAATCATCAGGAATCGATCGAGCAAGACGACGGGGCCCCCGAGATACACCATCATGCCGAGCGCGATCCCGAGCATGGTCGCCCACGATCGTTCGAAGAGATACAACGACATCCAGAACGCCACCGTCCCGAAGGCAACGAACAGCTCACGGTGCATGATCAGGCGCTCGAAGAGGCGGTAGGTGCATCCCATCGCAAGGCCGAAGGCAAGAACCGGAATGAACATGACAGGCACGCCGAAATCGACGTACGCCTCGGCCGCATAGCCAAACGCGATGCTCGTGTTCTGCTCCGCTCCTGCCACGAACACGCCTGAATACTTCCGCACCTTCTCGCTTTCTGACTGCAGCTCCGGCTTCCCTGGAAAGAAGACTCGTGGCGTGACGATGTGGACAAGCGCGGCGGACAGGATCTCGCCGTGGGTGTGCGGGATGGTCGCTGGAACCCGCTCGACGGCGAGCGCGGGATAGTAGACCGTCCACATCCGATCGACAAGCGTGTCGGCCGTCTCCCACGTGGACTCGCTGTCGGCGTGCAGGAAGCCCATGCTCAACGCCTCGATGCTTTGGAGTCTCGCCGATCGGGACGTCTCGAAATTGTCGATCGCGATGAAGTTGCGTCGATACTCGCCTCGAATGCCCATCCAGAGTAGGCCGATCGCGACGCCCGCGACCATCGCGGCAGTCAGCGCCGCCCAATGCTTGGCATTCCGACGGTCGAAGATTTCAAGAAGGGCGAGTGCACCGAGCACGAGCGGCTCGCGGAAGCCGGCGAAGAAGCCGGTGATGCCGAGCGTGACCTCGAGCGCCAGAATCCCGCCAATCCAGAACCACCGCGGCGTCGGCGTGAGCAGGCGTCGAAGAAGCAAAAACAGAATGCCGAGGCGCGCGGTATCCGCGGTGACGATGATCTGGCGGACCGACGGATAGTCGGCCGCGATAGCGATCAGCGTGCCTTCGAAGAATATCGAGATGATGTACGTGATTGCGACAAAGCCGAACGAGAAGGCGAACTCGGGTCGATCCTGCCGGTCGTCGACCTTGATGAGCGTCAGCCCGAGCCGGATACCGACGGCCAACGCCAGACAGCAACCGAGCGCGATCAACACCATCGGCCGGTAGTCGCTCTGCACGAAGGTCGGAACCTCACGACCAAAAGCGGCCCTGTAAATCAGGCCGATGCTCGTTTCGACCCAGTGGAAGGCGTATGCCGCCGGCAGGACGAACAGGCCGTCGCCCGTCCATACGAGCTTCAGGCCGAGCAGCAGGACGAAGACCGACAGCGTGAGCTGCGAGTCGTCTCCAAACAAGGCAACCAGCAGGCAGATCAGCAGCCCACCGAAGGCTTCGGTGATCGAGAGGCCGCCGACGCGTCCACGGATCACGCGAACACCTCGCGCCACGCCGTCGCGTACGCGCCGGCGTCGAACGCTCGCGCCGATTCGAGCGCGGCCTTACCAGATGCTTCGCGCCGACGAGCGTCTGCCAAAAAGAACTCGAGGCCGTCAGCAAGTGCCTCGGGTGTTGATGCTTCGCAGATCCACCCGTCATGGCGGTGGCTGATCAACCCGGGAAGATGCCCGCTCGGAAAGACAACAGACGGAATACCCGACAGCTTCGCCTCCAGCACGACAAGACCGAACGATTCGCGGATTTCGGGCAGGCTGGGGCAACAATGGACGCACGCTCGTGCCATCAGCGTCGGAACGTCCTCACGCCAGCCGAGAAAGTTGACCGCACCAGACAGGTCGTCTTGTGCGGCCCGGTCTCGGAGCAACTGATGAAATCCGAGGTAAGACGGCGACTCCCACCCGCCGATGTCGCCGACGACGTCCAGCGTGACGGGCCTGTGCCGTCGCAGGATCGCAACCGCTTCGAGCAATCGATCGAGACCCTTCTCGGGGATGATCTGGCCGACGTAAATAATCCGATCGGCGATGCGGTCCGCACTTGCCTGCCAACGATCCGCACGCGGCGAAACGACATTCGGGATCACGTGCACTTTGTCACCGCCGAGCGCGTGCGCCAGCAGTTCCCGTTTCGTGAAGTCGGAATTGCAGACGATCGAATCGACGAATGGATCAACGAGCCAACGCCAGACCGCGCGATAAAAGCGACCGGGAACCGGTGCGTTCTGAAGATCGACGATGACGCGGACTCCCGTCGCACGCAACGCGACGAGGGCCGGAGCGTTGCGGATGACCGCCTGATAGTCGGGCACGAGAATGTGCGTTGGCCGAAAGTGCATCGACTCACGCAACAGACGAGCGCTCACGCGACCAATCTCGATACCCATCTTGAGCATGACCAGTGGCGACAGGTCCCGACGTGTCAACGAATAGTGATACGGCGCCGTGCTCCACGTCGCGCCGATCTCGTCGGCCAGTCGCGTGATGCGGAAGCTCTCCCAGTCGTTCACGACGCAGTGAACGCTCGCGCCCTGCGCACGCATGTCCTGAAGAACGAGGAAGAACATGCGCTCGAGACCGCCCGCGATGACCATCTGGCCGCACAGCCCGATGATGCGCTGCGGCGACTGCGCTGGCGCCGCGGGGGCGACCGACCGCGGTAACACCTCGCGGCAAGCGCGCACCAGCCCTTCGGTCATGACCGGATAGCTGTATCTGCCCGCCATGGCCCGGCACTCGGGGCCCCAGTCGTACTCCTCGTTCTTTCGCCGGCGAACACGGTCGAGACAATCCGCCAGTTGTCCGATGTCGTCGAGCGGATAGACGTATCCGGTTTTTCCGTCCCGCACGAGATCCGGGGCGCATCCGACAGCATTGCTGACAACAGCCGGCAGACCGGTCGCCATCGCTTCGTTGACGACGAGTCCCCAGGTCTCGGGAAAATCGCTCGGAAGCGTCAGGCAGTCTGCGACGGCGTACGCGCGGCCGAGCTCGGTCTGGTTGAGGAATCCGACGAGCTTCATGTCTACGTTGAGTCGCCTGGCCTCCTCCTCGAGTTCGCGCTGCAACGGTCCGGATCCAACGACCAGGAACGTGGTCTTGCCGCCCAGCCTTTTGATTGCGCGAACAACATTCAACGGCCGCTTTGACCGCGTGAGCTTGCCGACGAACATCGGAACGAAGTGATCCGATGGAATGCCCCACTGTTCGCGCATCTGCATCCGCACAGAAGGCACCTTCAACGGTTCGGCCACGCGTGCGAACAGGTCGTTGTCGACGCCGTGCGGCGCGGCAAAAATCCGATGAACGGGGACGCTGAACCGTTGAAGGTATTCAGTCACGCGGGTGCCGGGCGAAAGGAACCCATCGAACAGCCGCAAGAGCATCCATGTCTTGGCTGCCCATAGCGGACGGCGCAGTCCGTGCGGTCCGCTGAGCAGGTGAGAGTCGCCGCGGTAGAGGACCGGGACTCGCAGCCGGCGGCTCGCTCGAAGCGCGCGAATGAGCGTGACCGAGTACCACCCGGTGATCAGCACGACGTCCGGGCGCGTCTCTTGGACGGCAGCTGCGATCTCTGGCACGTCCACTCCCCAGAAGTGATCGCTGTCGACCTGCTCGTCCGGCCGCGTGTGGCGCATGGTGATTGAACGATAGCCGTCGGTGAGCGGCACATCCCACGTGAATGGCCGATCGAAGCCGACACCCTGCTGCTCCGCTGATGGCTGCACACCATGCACGACGGTCAGCGCGAGCTCCGGCGCGTGTTCCGTGATGTGTCGGAACCACGACGCGTAGTACTGGATCGGATGGGTCAGCACGACCGTCAGGCGAATCGGCGTCATGCCGCCACTCGATTCAGGATGCCGGCCAATTTGTGCGACAACTGTTCCGCCGAGAACGCTTCGGCCCGTTTCAGATCGACATCCGCCGCGTTGTACGACTGCCCTCGAGCGAGCGCCAACAGATGCAAGGCGACTTCGTCGATGCGCGGCGCGGTGACGATATTCGAGCCATAGGCGACGATGCGGATCGACGGTGCGCGTCCGGCAGCGCTCAAGATCGAGATGACGCTGCTCTGTTCGTGATAGAGCGCCAGAATCGGCCGTTGCGCCAGAAGAGCGGGCCCTACTTTGCTCGCGGTGTAGTGCGGTTCCGAATTGCCGAGCAGCAGAACCCCGTTCGCTCGCACCAGGACCGCCAGCGCATCGAGATAGTCCAACCGACCGGGTGCCTCACTGACGACGTCGTTCACCTGGCACTCGTGTGCGAGCGGCATCACGCGCAGGCGGTCGGCATCGACCTGATTGCTCGTCCCAAAGAAGTGCAGTCGAAGGCGCGCCCCCACCGCGTCGATCGAACGCACTCGCTGCAGCGCGCGGAACAGCAGTCGAAGCGTCTCGACGCCTGTGGGCAGCAGCGTCCCGACGTAACACAAGTGCACCATGCCATCGGCACCGTCGAATGACGCACCGGCATGCGGATTGGTTCGCACGTGCACGAAATCAGCCGGCTCGAAGCCGAGTGGAATGACGTCGCACGGTACGGCGGGAGACACCTGAATCCGACGAACAACGCCGTCGATGGTGCCTTGAGACACGGCGACGAGGGCGTCCGCCGCTCGCACGGCTCGGGGCTCGAGCCATTCGCCAAGGCGCCGCGATGCGCGGCTCTTCCAGTCCGGCGCGCCATTGGCACGACCGCCAACGGATCGACCCCATTCACCCACCCACGGATCCTGATAGTCGAGCACGAAAGGGACGCCAAATTCCGCTTTGAGCCGCGGACCGAGCAGAGCGGGATAGACCGGGTACACCGTGATGAAGAGCGCATCGAAGCGGTCGCGCGCGAGCAGCGCGCGACAGGTGCGGCGCAATCCGGAAAAAGCGCGGATCCCCAGATCACCGACACCGATTCGTCGCGTCCATCGCGCAGGCCACGCAGGCGCCCTCACAACGTCGATCGACGTCGGTACGAGGGTCGCGAGATCCGGGTCGAGCCGTCCTTCGTAGCCTTCGGGCTCGACGGTGACGACGGTGGGCTGCCACCCCGCGCTGGGCAGGTGCGGCGCCAGAAGGCGTACGCGATGGGCGGCTGCGCTGCTGTCGGGCGGAAAGTGCGGCGAGATCATGAGCACCTTGCGCATCAGTCCCGCACAGCCTCCACACAGACGCCGGCACCGTCCGCCACGCGATCCCGTTGCTCCACGTGCGCCAGCCGACGCTCGTCAATCGCGCTGTCAAGCCAACTGCGCGGCTCGGGCCGCCCAAAACCAGCGTCGCGAAACAAGCGCACCAGTCCCGCCTGGTCGTACATCCACTTATGGCTGTCGAAATCAGTGAGCCGTCGGTACTGCGCAAGAAGACCGACACGTGTTTCCGCCGATCGCGGGCGCAGCAACATCATGGACATCAGCTGATCGCTCGCGCCTTCGGGCTCGGCTGACGAAGCTTTCTCGAGGTACCAGCGGACAATCGCGTGGACGTCCGGGACGACGACCCGGCACACACCCCCTCTTTTGAGGACGCGTCGCATCTCGTTCAACGCGCGCACGGCTTCGTTTCGGTGCAGATGCTCGAGCGTGTGCGAGCTGTACACAACGGCCGCAGACTCATCGTCGAACGGAAGACGGCGACGAAGATTGCTCCGCACGATGCCGGCGGGCCACGCTCCGACCGGACGTCTGACGAGTCGAGACGCGATGCGTGCCAGACGCGGACGGCCTGCAAAGAGGGCCTGCCACGATCCGTCAACGCCGATCCATCCGTCGGCATTGCCTGGTCCGGATCCGATATTGATCCAGAGTCCCGCGGGAACGCTGTCGCCGGCCATGTCTAGTCTTTGACTGCCTCGACGTAGAGCGAATACGGCGCGTGCACGTCTCGATCGTTCGCCAGTTGAGGCACCAGCGATTGTCGATAGGCGGATCGCACGACGCGCGAGAAGCCGGCGTCGGTCAACCGCCGCGAGAGCGTCTCGAAATCGTAGGCCCACCGATGCTCGTGCCACTGGTGAAAGACGTGGTTGATGACGTCCATCCGCGTTGGCAGATCGTCGGGAAACGGATCCGGAACCGCCAGCGATCGAAAGCCAGCATCGTCCGGCGCGCAGTACGCGCGCAGATAGCGCTCGCCATCGGGCACGATGATCCGCAGGACTCCTGCGTGCGCGAGCGCGCGTCGGCAGTCCGTGAGAAACGCGGGCAGTTCCTCGCGCGTCTCGAGGTGTTCAACGAACTGTTCGACGCGAATGCCCACGGCAGCGCCGTCGCCAACAGGTACCGACCGACGGCAGTCCCATGCGATGACCGCGGGCGATGCGGGCAGCAGGTCGATGTTCAGGAAACCCGCGAGCACCTGCGGCCCACAGGCAACGTTCACGAGCACGTTGCGGCTGCCGTGCAGGCGACGCAGCCGGCCACGCCACGATGGCAACAACTGGTACCGCGTCCTGACGAACCAGCCGTTGAATTCGAATCGCAATTGATCGAAGAGAAACCTTGTAATCGGCAGCCGGGGAAAGACCGCTCGTCCAACGCGCTGCTTCAGCGTCAGCGTGGTCATGCGCACAGCCGCTGATAGAGACGTTCGTACTCGGCGACGATCGTGCGATCGCTGAACCGCCGTTCGGCTTCATTACGCACGTCCCTGCGGCTGATCCCTGCCAAGCGCGGAACGAGCGCCGTCATTTCATCCACCGTATCGCAGAGGAATCCGGTCCGCCCATCGTCGATGCCTTCGGGAACGCCGCCGCGCCGGAACGCGATCAGCGGCGTGCCGCAGAGCATCGATTCGGGCAGGACCACCGGAAACGGCTCTTCCCATTCGATCGGCATCAGCATCGCTGCGGCGCTGCCGAGAAGCGCCTGCTTCTGCGCGTCGTTGACGGGGCCGACGAAACGAATCAGTGATCCGTCTATCCGCGGTTTGAGCTCCTGATCGAAGTAAGCCTGTTCGTGCGCCAGCGGCGAGATGCTTCCTGCGAGAATGAGCGGACGCTGAAGCCGCTCAGCCACCGTGATGGCGTGGTGAACGCCTTTGCACCGGTCCAGACGACCGAGAAACACAAGCGGCGCGGTTTGAGCATCGACCGACTCGCTGAACGTGTAGCGTTCGGGCACTGCGCAGTTGTAGATGACGGACCAGTCCCCCCCTCCGGCCCGTCCCGTGTCGCGAATCGCCCCGCTGACTGCCGTGTAATGCAGCCGCCGCGCACGAAGCCGATGCGCCGTCACCATGTTGGCTGGATTCACGGTGCGCATGTATGTCTGCACCTTCGGGACGGCGCGCGGAAGAATGGATGTGAGATACGCCAATCGGCCGAAGTTGTGGACGATGTCGAATTCTCGCTGGTGGAATGAGAAGCGGATCGACAAACAAGCGACATTGCGGATGTTGCTCCACCGCGTCCACTCGCCTTCGTGCCCGAACGGCTGGACGTCAGCATCGACTCGCGATCCTGGCGCCGCCCATAACATCACGCGATGACCGGCACGTGCGAGCCCGCTCACCAGATCCGCGATGACCCGTTCGATGCCGCCATAGTGGTCAGGCGGCACACGAATGAACGGATCCATGACGATCAGAATCCTCACGCCTGCACGCCTCGAACGAGATCCCGCAGGCGTCCGCTTTCGAGCGGGTGATCCCATCGCCATCGCCTGACCGCTGCGCACCACGCGGCTCGTTTTGCGCGCTCCAAGCCTGAGGGGTCCGCCGCCCAATGTCGAAATGCGTCAGTGAGTGCTGCCACGTCCCCCGCCGGGACTAGCTCGGCCCCTTCGCCAAAATCGCGCGCGACAACTCGCACGCCCGGGAGATCGCTCGAAATCACGGCGAGACCCGCCAGGATATAGGTCAGGATCTTGTTCGACACGCAGAGCCGCCGGTTAAGAGGCTCGGATGGCTCGGTAGCAAGTCCAATGTCGTAACCATGTGCGAGATCGATCATCGAATCGGGCGGTGCCGGCGGAAGGTGCAGGACTCGAAGGCGCGGCGCTCGCGACGTCGCACGTCGCGTCAGCTCCTCGAGGTAGCCCGGCTGCGCCCGGCCGCGTAGCGACAGTTCGCTTGGCGTGTCGGCGAGCCCGAGCGCGTCGATCGCCTCTTCCAACCCGCGTCCGTGGCCAATCGTCTGACTGAACCAGTAGACCTTCAAGATCGAGCTGTCGGCCCTGCGAAAGCTCGGGGGGTCTTCCGGCAGCGGGAACGTGTTGTGGACCGTCTCCGGTCGAACACCGTACCGTCGTTCGTACTCAGCTCCAATCGCATCGCTGGAAGTCGTCACGAACGCGGCACCTGGCAGGACCGCCTCCTCGACCCGCCCTGCCAGCGAATGGACGAAGCCCGCATCGGCTTCCGACGATTCGCCATGGTGCAGATCTTCGAGGTCAATGGCGTACGGCACTTTCAACCGCGTTGCGGCCTCAGCAACTGCCGCGAGCGCACCTGTCGTACCGCCGTAGATGAAATCGGCAGGCTGCGATGTTGCTGCCGTCACCAACTCGTCGTGGACGCGTGAAAAGGCGCGCGCCGCAATCGGAAACGGCGCCTTCGCCGGTCCCAACGCCTCCGCCGCCGCACGCGCGCCGCGATAACGAATGCCGGACCGCCAGTACGTCAGCGGCGCATCGCCGCGCCGATAGTCGACGACGGTAGCAACCCAATGTCGACGTGACGCGACGTCGACGTCCGCTTCGACGGCCCACGGCTCGTGACGAGTGGCTACGACACGGACCGCATGGCCGTCCTTGTGCAGGGTGTCGGCCGCCTTCAGCATCCGCGGACACGTCGACAGGTGCCCGGCCGTCACAATCGTCACACGCACGGCATCGCAATCGACATCTATTACCCGGCTTGATAGAGCGCGAGGTAGTCGCGCGCGATATCGTCCATCGTGCGAGGCGCCACGAGATGACGACGCCACACGTCCACGGTGCCTGCGGGATCGCGGACGACCTCGGTCAGCGCCTTTGTCCACGCAGATACGTCGCCCGGCGCGACAAGCCGTCCGTTAACGCCATCGTCGACGATTTCGCAGAGGTTGCCCACGCGGCTTCCGATGACGGGCGTTCCAACCGCGTTCGCCTCGAGAGCCACGGTGGGTCCGTTCTCGAACCACGTCGAAGGACAGACGAGGACATCGAGACCGGCGAGAGACTGCTGCACGTCGTCTGGCGACAAGGCGGGCAGGAAGCGAATGCGTTGATCGTCGCCGCCCAGTTCGCGAAGTTCCTGCTTGAAGCGAGCTGACTCCTCGCTTGCGTCGGGACCGCGAATTTCGAGCACGCAATCGACGTCCTTGGGAATCGCTCGCGCCGCATGCACGAGTTCGACCAGTCCTTTCGAGGCATGAAGGCGACCCACGTAGCCGAAGGTCACGCGGCGCGTGGTCGGGCTCTCATCCGGTCCCGCTTTCGCCGGCACGCTCGCGTGATTGATGCCGAGACGATTGATCACGAGCTTCGAACCAGGCGAGCCGTTGGCGACGAGCATCCGCTGCGCTGTGTCGTTCAGGACCACGAAGCGGTCGACGAGGGAAAACAACTCGCACTGCATCGATTCGTACTCGTCAACCGATGCGCTCATCCCGAGGGTCGTGCCGATGCGGCCGGGAAGATGTCGCAGCGCGCGACCGGCCGAGAGCGGTATCGCTCCCGCCACGCGAGCGATCGGCCTGGGCATCCCGAGGCGCGTGAGGTTGCACGCCGCACATTTGTGGTGCAGCACAATCCCATCGCACGGCTGTTGTCCCCACTGCATCAACTCGCCGGTTCGGCACATGTAGCCCAGGCCGGGGAGGTGGCATGTCGCGACGACACGAATCCCGAGGTCTCGTGCGGCGCGGAGTTCCGGCAGGCTGACGCCTGTCGAAAAGCTGTGCACGTGCAAAAGGTCGGGCCGCTGTTTCGCGAGCCAATCGTGAAAGACCTCTGCGCCTCTCACGGCGACACGGCTGTACGCCTCGTCCCGGGTCGGCTGTGCGGGGATGGCGTACCGGAACACGTCGAGGCCGTCGTGCACGTAGTGGGACGTCGGCGTCCCGTCGGCAATCGGCGCTGCCACGCGAACGTCGTGGCCAGCGCGCCGAATCCTCTGGCTGAGGCCGCGCACGTAGATCTCGGTGCCGCCAACGCTGTCCGGAAAGTACCAGCCGAGGAGTTGGACGATCTTCATCGCCACGAATACGTGATGCGGTGTGCGAGCTCCGCCGGGCGGACGGACGCAAGCACGACGAAGCGCGACCGTTCGAGCGGCGCCTCGCGTGATCCAGCAAACGCGGAGTTCGTGGTGAACGCGAAGTCGAATCCCAGACGCTCGGCAATCTCAACCGTCTGGCGCGTGTAGTCGACACCAGGCTGGCCCCACGGATATGCGAGCGTCGTGACCGGACGGCGCAACCATCCGCTGAGCATGTCGCGGCAACGTGTGATCTCCGCGGTCTGATCGGTTTCGCTTGCAGCCGCCAGGCGTGCGTGTGTGGCCGTGTGCGCGCCAATCTCGAATCCCTCGTCAGCAAGCGTCTTCAGCTGATCGACCGTCAGCGGCGCGAGCGGATCGTCGGTAGTCGCCGGCGAAGCTTGCGAACGTTTCGATGCAGCCACCGAATCGTGAGCGATCGCGTCCATGACGGCCGCTTCGCCGTCAGTTCGCGCCATCGCATCGAACCAGAACAGCTGCTGCTGTCGGATCGGTTCGGAGCACACAAAGATGGACGCGGAAATGCCGTAGCGTTTCAGCATCGGACGGGCGATCGTGAACACGCTCCGGTATCCGTCGTCGAAGGTCACGAGTACTGCGCGTTTGGGAAGCGGCCGGCCGGTAGTGATCGCATGCCGCCATTCGCCGAGGCTGATTGGATGGCAGCACTGCGAGATGACACGTAGGTGCCCCTCGAAGGTGCGAGATGGCATATGGAGATTCGAGAAGACCATGCCGTCGCTGATGTATGCGTCAGGTCGAATCCCGTGGTAGCACAGCACGAGCACGCCAGGCAGCCTGTCGCGACCGAGACGCCAACCGTACCAGCCGCTCGAGAGCAACCCGTTCTTGATGATCGATGTCACATCGCCACTCATGTCGCGGAAGTGGCCGACTGTTCAACGGAACCGTCCTGTGCGGCGGTCTCCGGAGACCTGAGCGGAAGCCGGAGGTAGCGGGCCCAAGTGCGCGCGTCGAGCGATCCGAACAGCGCCCGTGCCGCTTTGAGGTTCCCGTCGCGAACCTGGTAGTAGACGTCACGCGCAAGCGTGAACACGAAATTGCGCTTCGCCCGTTCGAGATCCGCTCGGTCGAGCGGACACCCCGACGAGCTCAGCTGAGACCACGCAAGCCTTCGCGCATGCGCGTATTCAATCGCGTTCTGGTCGCGCTGAAGCATCTGGCCCGCGTGAACGCGGTAATAGAAAAGGTCGCCCGGCACGAGCAAGGCTCTCCCACGAGCACAGGCTTTGAACCAGAACAGATAGTCAGAAGCGCCGCCTTCTTCAGGAAAGCCTCCGATCGACTCGAAGAACCGGCGCCGAAACAGTCCGCACGACGGTCCCAGCTGGAAGATGCCGGTGCCGAGAAACTCGCGCTCGTAGGCGCGGCGCGGGGTGAGCAACATCGGCGACGGTCCGCCTGGCCACGATCGATGCGACGTCAGCGCGAAGTCAGCGCGACTCTCCGAGTCCATCGCCGACACCATGACCTGCAGGCAGTGGCCGTACATCACATCGTCGGAGTCGTGATACTTGAGATATTCCCCGCGAGCCAGCGACGCCGCAAAATTCCGATTCGGGTAGTCGCCGAGATTGTGCGCGTTCGACATTACCCGCACCCTCGGGTCCGTCAGATATTTTCTGGCGACACCAACGGTATCGTCGGTCGAATGATCGTCGACGACGATCAGTTCGAAGTCGGCGAACGACTGCGCCAGCACGCTCTCGATAGCCTCGGTCAGATAGTCCGCGCGGTTGTACGCCGTCATGACGACGCTGACCCGCGGGCTCTCTGGATTCGTCACGGTCATCCGCGTGTTTGCGATCACGATGTTCGACAGACGATCGTCGTCAATACCGGAAACCGTGGATCGAAGACGTCCAGCTCCGGTGCCGAAAGCTCTTCCACCGCGAGACCGAGTTGAGAAGCCATGGCCGCAAGACAATTTCCGTGACCCTGGATTTCGACCGACGTCCCCGGCCACACGCTGTTCAGCCGTTCGCGCCAGCCGTCAGGCGAGAACCGCCAGTAATCCGGAACGTCACCGGTCAGAGGGATGATCCCCGCCGCTGACGCCAGCAACACCCCTCCAGGACGCAGGACTCGGCGAACTTCCGACAATCCGCCGTCAAGGTTCCGAAAATGAGGAAGCGTGTTTGGCAGGAGCACGCAGTCGTACGATCGGCTCGGTACAGCGCTCTCCGACTTGGTGAAGTCGCAGAGAAACGTGGGCGCAAAGTCGGGCACGATATCGAACGTGTCCGATCGCGCCACGCCGTGACCGAAGCGTTTCGTATACGCGTTGGTTTGGACTTCGAGCACGCTCCCCGTGATGAACGCTTCGTGCGACTTTAGAAACCGGTGCAAATAGTAGCGATCGATCGGCGTACCCCGCTCGAACCCGTACGTCGATGAGAATGGCTCGGTGCGCCGCAGATTTCCCCACTGTGGCCAGTCGAGCCCCTTTCGCTTGCATCGCAGCCACACAGTTGCGCGCGGGCCAATCATCCGCTTCACGGATCCCGCGATCATCGCCTCGCCCTGACCGTCGCGCGAACGAGGCGGACGAGTGCATTGGGAATCCACGGCTGATCGAGCCGACTTCCATAACTCGGCGGCGGTGCAGATGGGCGTGGCCGATAGAGTTCGCGCCACCTCCCCAGCAGCGCCTCGTAATCCCTGGCCCGGCGATTGATGTCGTATTGCTCCTCGACCAGCCGTCGCGCCGCCGCCGCCATCGAACGAAGCCGGTCCCGGTTCGTCGCCAATGATTCGATGGCGCTGACGATACCCGCGCTATCGGACGGCAGGTATCCGGTGACGCCGTTTTCCACGACTTCGACAAGGCTCGGAAGGTAGCGCGCGACCGGCACGACGCCGGCGCCCATCGCTTCGATCATTGCGACCGGCAGGCCTTCGCCCCGACTCGGAAGAACGAAGACATCGTGACGCGGGCAGATCGTCAGCGCGTCCGCGGGGGTTGCAGAATGAATCCAGGTAACTGCGTTCGCATTCGGCCATGCGCTCTTGAGATCTTCGCGCGCCGGACCGTCGCCGACGATGGTCCAAGTGACATCGATTCTCCGCTCGCGGAGCGACCGATCAATCTCCGGCAACTCGAGAACGCCTTTCGCCTCATCGAGCCGCCCTAGGAACAACAATCGAAGTGGCCCTTCCTGCACGTCGGTGACATCGCGACTGAGGGGCACTCCGTAGGGGAGAAAGAAGATCGAGTCCAGACGCTTCGGCAGGCGGGCGCAGAGTGTCTCGTAAACGATTCGGCTGTACGCCACGTACGCGTGAACGTACGGCTCGTGGCTGACTGCGAGATCGTAGTAATAGTCGAAGTCGCCGTGAACGATGTGGACGACAGTTCGATGAAGATCGCGCGCCGAGGCAAGCAGCAGCTCGAGCGCATCGTTGCACACGACAACGCCGGGCGCCGTTCCGATCGCGCGATCGAGTCGCCGAAGCACAGCGTGAAGGTTCTCCAACGGAAGCGAATATTCGAAGACGGCATAGCGGTCGGCGTGAAACGGCAGCGTGCACCGGATTGCCGGCTCGAGCATGTTGCGCGTCAGAACCACCCGAGCACTCATCTCGCGCGGCGCGCGGTGCGCCAGGACGTTCGCCGCGATCGTTGCGACGCCGCCCATCTTGTCGGGCATGATCCAGACGGCTTCAGCCCGATCCTGCACGGATGTCATCGCCAGGCGGCCACAGCCGTGATCCATTTTGCGGATCGCGTGGGGAATCGACGCGCAGCTTGCTGCTCGGCGTCGTCGAGGGGCGTGGTGTGCGTCAGCGAGTAGTCGAACCCGGCGAGGGTCAACAACTGAAGAATCTCAGGCGTCATGCGGCAGCGTGCGTCGAGTTCGTGGATTTCGATGAGGGCAGCTTTCACGTTGCGAAGGGCGCTTTTGCAGTCAGCGAGCACATCCAGCTCTGCGCCCTCGATGTCCAGCTTGAGCAAGTCGACGGGCTTCTCGCTCAAAAAGTCGTGCAGCCGAACGCATGGAACCTCGACGGACAAACTATTGCCGGTGCTGGCGACAATGGAGCCGGCGTCGGCTCCGTTCGGACAAAACCGGACGCTCCCGGTTTGGGTCCAGACCGCGGCAGCGACCACGGTGACGTCGCCCGCGCCGTTCTTCGCCAGGTTCGAGCGCAGGAGGCCTGCAATGGCGGGATCCGCTTCGAACGCAGTCACCTGCGCGCTGGGATAACGACTCTTGAAAAAGAGCGATGCGAGACCGACATTGGCACCACAGTCGAGTATTCGTGGACTCGCCGAAGACGTCTGGAAGTCGAGCGATCGCCGGACGAAGATGTCGTCCCACTGGGGACAGAAGGTCAACAGGTCCGCATACTGGAGCAGATACGGTCCCATCGTGATCTGTCCGTGAACGAAGCGCGGCGCAGTGCTCGCCGCGCGGCAGGCTGCGCGCCAGGCCGAGACCGCCTCATTCGGACGAAGCTCTCGCTTGACCAGGCTCGCCACTCGCCTGAGATCACCAAACGTGACCGTCATTCGCGGCGTGCTCCGTCGCTGCCACGGATCAATGGCAACCTCTCCACCTGTCGGCGGGAAAGAACGACGATGTGATCGTCGCCGGGCCAATCCGGGTAGTAGTTCAGATTCACTTCGCGAGGGCCGAATACGCGCTCGAACGTTCCGAATTCGTTCGGACGCACCCCTCCGGCTGCGGCATCGACGGCGTACATTGCAACATCTGCGGCCGAGGAATCGGCGCCGCCGGTCCCGAGAGCCATTTGCTGCGCGAGGCGACCGGATACGCGCACCGAGTCCGCGGGTTGTCTTTCCAGCCAACTCCTGAATTCAGAAAGCGTGCGTCGCGGGCCGCGCGTCCGGATGCTTTCGACAGCGGCCACCTGATAGGCGCCATCGAACGCCAGCACGACACCGACGGCACCGATGACGCAAACACGCGCGATAGCCTTCGATTTGACGGCGTGCCATGCGGCGTCAGTACCATGCGCAGCGAGAACGGCGCCGAACGGCGCAAGAACGAGCAGATTGCGGACGATCATCACGCGCTGTATCGCAAAATAGGCGACGAAGAGCACGGGAAAGCTGAGCACGACGACAGCGGTCCGCGTCGACCGTCGCGCGAGCGAGATAGCGCCGCCGATTGCGGCAACGCTGAACGCTGCCGAGACGAGGACGTATGGAGATGGCTGGACGAACAGGACGTAGGTCAACATCTTGACCAGATGCTCGGCGCTGCGCCCGACGGTGTAGATGCCGTGGCCGCTGCTGTAGTGGAGAACCTGCGCGCGCATGCCGCTGACGGCCAGCGTCGGCTGAAGCAGCGTCCCGGGCGAAATCACCAGAAACGTCGCCACGGCCGCCAGACCGAACTTCGCGATTTCCAGCAGGCGGTCACGAACGAACATGCGGTCGTCCGCTGTCAGCCACGACGACACAAAGACCGGAACCACGATCGGCCATGCCGAGTACTTGGTTCCGGTGGCCAATCCGGCGCAGACGGAGGCGGCCTGCAACCATCGCTTCCGGGAATCCGGCGACTGCAATGCGGCGGTCGCACATCCCACCGCGCCGATCACAAAGGCCATCGTGATGCCATCGGGCGCGATCCAGCGAACGTGATAGCCGACTTCCCATGAACTGGCGAGGAACGCCGCCGCGAGAAATGCCTGCACCGGCGTGCCGCCGATCGCGAACGACAGTCCGGCGACGAAGCACGCGGCCAGGCACGATACAGCCGCGAATATCGTGCGCAGACGCCACCGATAGTCGTCCGATTGCGTGAATGCTTCCAGCGCAGATGTGTCGGGGATGACGTGCCGGAGGCCTGGGTCATGCGCGGCCTCTGGCGCTGTCGCGGCGAGCGCGAGAAGAAACGTCGCGCCGGGATAATCATACGCGTAGGGCAGCAGCGTCGGGGGAGACGCCAGCGATCGTCTCACTTTCGTGAACATCGCTTCGTCGTCCCAGTACTGACCGAAATCGACGGCCGCCACAGCGGTGACCATCAAGAACATCAGCGGAATCGCGCTCGACAGTGCCGCTCGAACGACCAGACCGCGCGCAATCTCACGACGCGCATCAACACGCGGCTGACTGGCCAAGCCGTTGACTATCGCCGTTATCATCCGGCAGCGGCGAAGGGACTCGCCCCTTCGAAAATTAGCCGATGGAGTTGACGTGCGCAGATCGCGTCCGTCATGTGTTTCAGCACCCACTCTCGCGGGTAAAAGCGGCCGCGATTCGCCAGCACTTCGGTCAACGCTGAATCAAGTTCGTCGAACGTCCGCCAGTCGACGCCAGTCGCTGAAGTCAGATACGGGCACGACGTGACGCTTGCGAAGGACCGGCCGCGCCATTCGGCGCGGCCTCCTGGATTCCAGACGATGGTCGGCACGTCCATCGCCCAGGCCTCCGCGAGCGCAATGCCCTGCGTTTCGAACGAGCTGAGAAATATCGCGACGGCCGCGCGATCGAGCTGCTCGCGAAATTGCTCCGCAGTGAACTTCGAGAAGTCGCCTGCGGCCGACGCCACACGAATCGGCGTCCATCCGGCCGCGGCGACGGCAGCTTCGACGCGCTCGCAGAATTCAACCGTTCCGCTCTTCCAATACACGACCGCGGCGTCCTTCCTCGCTGAGGAAGGCGTCCAGAACACAGGATCCACACCGCACGGGCAGACCTGGCTTTTTCGTTTGAGCTCCGGCGCATCGTCATACAGGTCGACGACCCAGTCGGACGCGACGACCAGGCGATCGATTTCCGAGGACTTCAAAATGCCGTCGCACTCGTCGCTGAACAGCGCGTTGACTGGTCCGGCCACGAGGTAGTCGACGTCGCCGCGACGCTTCAGGCTTATCGCCTGACGCAGCGCTTCGTTCGCCGGCGCATACACGACGCGGGCGAGATCGGCAAACGACGCCGGATTGAAATTGAAGTCGGCTCGAATCTCGCGGAGTCCTTCGACGACGCTGCGCGTGAGCGCGTAGTGTCCCGGGTACGGCGACGCAGCGGGCACGGGCACACCAGGCTTGACGAACGGCCGCAGCGCCCTGCGCGCGCTGCGATACGCGCGGGTCGGCGCGCTCAATATCGGTTTCGTCAACACCGTCAGCGCCGGCCGGCTCATCGCAGTGCGGCTCTCACCCGTCGACGAGCGCCGCCGGCGATCCGGCGGGCCGCGGTGCCCGCCCGCTCGGTCCAGTGCGGCCGGTACGATCGATCAGGGCGCGGCGCGCGGCCGGTCGCCCGAAGAAACTTCTCGCGCAAGATTCGCACGTGCCAGATCTCGAGCGGCTCGAAGAACGCGGGGCCGCGCTCGTCGAACCATCTCCGAACGTCTTCCTCCTGCCAGCAGGGCTCCCGATCCACGTCGAGCGAGGGGAACGTGATGCCGTCAACCCACTCGGGTAATACCGGGCTCGTCCGCGCGCGCGCCGGCAGAAGCGTGATCGAGTACTGCCGATTGATGTCCGCCGCCGTCCGGCCGCCGTTCATCCACTCTTTGCAGCGATACCAGGCCTGCTTGATCTGATTGCGGTTGGCGATCAGCCATTGAAGGTGAAAGACCGGCAGGTCGAGCGCGCGAACGGTCGGCGCGCTGGCGGACACCCGCGGCTGATGAAATGGGAGCGTCGACGAACGGTCGTAATCGACGCCGCGGTCGTCGAGAACGGCCATCGATTTCTGCTGCGGCTGGTACAGTGAACCGTCGTCGCGGTAGTGTCCGACGTCGTTCCACAGGTGGTAGAAACTGCACTCGATCGCGGCGCCCGGTGCGAGCTGCTGCCGAACGCGTTCGATCGTTTCTCCGGCCAGACGCGGCGACACCAGCTCGTCGGCGTCGCTGTGCCACAAGAGGTTGTCGCCATCGAACGCGCGCGCGGCATCCAGCAGTTGCCATCGCGCCTGTTCGCAGACACGGCTCTCGGCTGACTCGAGCACCACGACGTTTGGAAATTGCCGGCAGATCTCGCGCGAGTCGTCGTCCGAGTTCTGGTCGGCGACAATCACGACGTCACAAAACGCAGACAAGCAACCAAGCGAGTGCCGGAGGATCCAGGCCTCGTTCTTGACGGGCATCAGCCCGATGATTCGCATCTGGCGGTCAGCTGTTGAGAACGAGCCTGCTCAGAAAACGCTTGCGCCCCGACCGTTTGAGTGACGCCAGGTCGTACAAACGTTTCCCCACAGCTCGGAACATGAATTGACGGAGCGATGTCCGTCGATCCGGCGCGACGAGATCGAACAACGTCAGCAGCCAATACCCCGTGTACGAGTAGAAGAGCGACTCGTCCTCCGCGGTGAGCGGTTGGGGCAGCGTGGCGCGGTATGTCTCGAACAACCGCAGGATGTGATCCTCGCTCATTGCGAGATGTCGATCGTCGTTTCCATGTTTGCGATACCAGGCAAGCGGTGCCTCGCGGATCACGACGCACGACCAGCGCCCGAGGATTGACAACAGGAACGGACGGTCTGCGAGCGTCGCGTACGCGTCGAGGTCGGGAGTCACGCCAGCGAGCGCCGCACGCCTGTACACCACCGACCCGAACATCGGTTCCATGCCCCGAAACATCGCGCGCAGAAAATCTGCAGCGGCGCCGTACGTCACAGGCACCGGCGATACGTCGGAACGAGCGAGGTCGCGCTCAGTTGGTTCTTCCTCAAATTCATGGATTTCGGCTGCGACGAATCCGCACGTCGCGTCGTGCTCGAGAATCTGAACGGCGGCTGCCAGATAGTGGCGACCGAGAAGATCGTCCTCATGGAACGCCAGGGAGTACTTGCCGTTCCCCGCTCTCACGCCATGAAAGATGTTGTTCATTGCGCCGAGCCGCGACGGGTTCCGGTAGTATCGGACCCGATCATCGGCGATCGACTCCACGTAGTCCCGATACTCGTCCGATGCGTCGTCGTCGAAGAGCGTCAGCTCGAAATCGCCGAAGGACTGTTGGAGGACACTCTCGACTGCACGACGCGCACGATCGAGCTGCCGGTAGCACGGCATGTTGATCGAAACCAGCGCGTCAGTCGCCAACCGTCCACTCCTGCTGGATGACGAAGTCGCCGTCGTGCACGTTCGAAATGCCGTGCCCGGTTCGAAACAAATCGCAGCGCACGATGTCGAAGCCAATGGCGCGGTCCCAGTAGTCCCAACGGAACGTGTTCCACACCCTGACGCTGAAGCTGAAGGTATACGAGCCTTCGGTGAGCGGAAGTGGACCGAGCCGGCAGACGAAGTGGGTGTCCATCGATTGGTAGTACGTGTCGCGGACAGGATTCGCGGATCCGAAGCTGATGATTTGATCCTGATTGTTGAACAGTTTGAACTCGACCGTGTACGAGTCCTCGGGCGCGTGGCCACTGGACCACAGGTGGATGCCCATGGTGTCGCCGGCGTCGAAACGGTTCGTCACATGACCTGCCTCGTCGCGCAGTTCCACCCGCCGCAGGTGGTAGTCGGGAGGCGGATTGATCCGCTCGGCCCTGCCCGAATGTGCATCGTCGTCTCCGTGATGCAGACGTTCGTACCGCCTCGTCACGTCTTCCGGCAGGCCGTCGTCCACGACGTGTCCGCCGTTGAGCATCACCGCACGTGTGCACAGCTGTCGCACGCTGGTGAGATCGTGGCTGACGAACAGCACGGTCCGACCTTCATCGCGCAGGTCCTGCATGCGACCGAGGCAGCGATTCCTGAAATGCAGATCGCCCACTGAGAGGACCTCGTCGACGATCAGAATCTCGGGCTCGAGGTGCGCAGCGACTGAGAACGCGAGCCTGACGAACATCCCGCTCGAATAGTGCTTCACCGGGGTGTCGATGAAGCGTTCGAGCTCAGCGAACGCGACGATCGCGTCGAACTTGCGCCGGATCTCCGATCGATACATTCCGAGGATGGCGCCATTCAGGAAAATGTTCTCGCGGCCCGTCAGTTCATGGTGAAAACCGGTGCCGACCTCGAGCAGGCTCGAGACGCGGCCATTCAAGTCGACGGCGCCTTCGGTCGGCGGAGTGATCCGCGACAGGATTTTCAGCAGCGTGCTCTTTCCGGCGCCGTTTGGCCCGACGATGCCGACGACCTCGCCGATGCTGATGCCAAACGTCACGTCTCTGAGAGCCCAGAATTGGGATTCGGCGGTCCCAACTCCGCCGAGCTGTTTGAATCGCCGCCACGGCGACGCGATCGCCGACAGCAGCGATTCCCTGAAGTTCGCGGTACCAATCGGCGTCCCGATCGTGTACCGCTTTCCCAGTTGCGCGATCGCGATCGCCGATTTAGATGACATCAGCGAAGCGGCGCTCGACGCGGAGGAAGTACAGGACACCCACCACAAGAAACGCCGCCGCACTCGCACACGAAATCGCGAGCACGCCCAATGGAACGGGTGTACGCAGGATGCTGGCGCGGAATCCGACCGTCATCCCGACCATCGGGTTGAGCGCGTATAACGTGCGCCAACGTGCGGGAATGATGTCGAGTCCGTAGAGAACGGGCGTGGCGTAGAGCCACAGCTGCAGCACGAATGTGATCACGTAGCGAAAGTCGCGATACGTGACGATGAGCGCCGCAAAAAGAAGTCCGGGACCCAGCGCACTAACGATCGTGCCGAGGAGAAAAACCGGCATCAGCACGAACGACGCCGACGGCACCATGCCGTAAAACGGCATCAATACGAGCAACGCGACAAACGAGATCGCGAAATCGACCAGCCCGGACGCGATGGACGAAACCGGGACGATGATTCGCGGGAAATAGACTTTGCTGATCAGATGACTGCTGCCGACGAGGCTGCTCGCCGCCAGAGCGACCGCGTTTGAAAAAAATGTCCACGGCAGAAGCCCGACGAACACGTGAAGCGGGTACGGTCCATTCACCTGCTTCGACATTCCACCGAGCTGCCCGAAAATGACGGTGAACAGCACCGTCGTCGAGAGCGGCTGAATAACCGCCCACGCCGCGCCCAGCACCGTCTGCTTGTAACGGACCTTGATGTCGCGCCATACGAAGAAGTACAGCAGCTCGCGATAGCGCCACAGCTCGCCGATGTCGAGCGTGCGCCACGGTCCTGCCGGCACGATCCGGAGGTGTTGACGGTGCGTTGCGGTTGCGATGGTCACAGCGAACGTCAACGCCTAAAGATGAGCGCCAAGAAAATGTCCGAGGACGCTCAGCCCCCATGGACGGCTCCAGTGTGCGTCGCCCCGCATCCAGTCATTCCAGATGCGGTCTGACGACTCCGGACGAATCCATCGGCGTTGAGCGAGTGCCTGAAGTCCGTCCTGCACGAACGGTCCCAGATCGCCGCGCATCCAGCGATCGAACGGCAGCGTGAAACCCTGCTTCGGATGACTCACGACCGCGTCAGGCAACGGCGACGCGAGCGACGTGCTGAGCAGGCGCTTGCCGACACGCAAATCCCGATGGCGGCCGAGCTCGGGCCAGACGGTGCCAATCAACTCATGATCCACGAACGGCACACGGACTTCGAGCCCGTGCGCCATCGACATCGCGTCCAGGTCGCGCAAGATCTGCGACTGCAAGTAGACGCGCGTCTCGAGGCGCGCGATTGACGCCGACGGCCGTTCCACACCTGCCGCCTCGAAGAGTGGCTGTTCAGCCGCGTGAAGCTCGGCGACCGCGCGGCGCCACGTCGAGGACGCGAGCAGCGCAGGGCCGGCGACCTCGGTAATTTCGGCAGGCATGAAGAATCCGCGCTGGACGCGGTACGCCTCCGCCACATTTCCATTCGTCGACGCGAAATGGTCAAAGCGCGAACGCAGTCTTTGCGGAACGGCAACCCTGCCCACGCCCGCGATGGCCGGCCACAACGGACCCGCCGCACGCTTCATCGTCATCGCCGCCGGCAGCCGCGTGAACGATGGATAGCCGCAAAACAGTTCGTCGCCGCCGGCACCGGAAAGCACGGCCTTGATTCGCGTTGACTGCACCGCGCGGGAAACGAAGTACGAGTTCACCGCATCGACCGTCGGCTGATCGAGTCGGGCAACGACCGACGGCAGTTCCTTCGCAACCGCGTCCGCCTCGAGCTTCAGCTCGTGGTGCGTTGTCCCGAACCGGTGCGCGACATCGTTCGCGCGCGCCGCTTCCGACGTCTCATCGTCGAACGTCACGGTAAACGTCTGCAGATCGCCAACTGAATCGGAGGATGCGGTCGAAACCAGCGCACCGGAGTCGATGCCGCCCGAAAGAAAGACGCCGACCGGCACATCCGACACGAAGTGCGCCCGCACGCTCTGCGCGATGCCGGCACGGACGTGCTCGCGCCATTCACCTTCGTTCGGCGACGAGGACTCCGATGAGGCGTATGGCGCGCGAGGATCGGCAAAGCGGCCGCGGCGCTCGCGGCCGTCCTGACACCATTCCAGCCACGAGCCGGCGTCGAGCATTTCGACGCCACTGTTCCACGCGAGCGGCGGCGGTACGCTTCCCCACGACAGAAACGCAAGAACAGCTGTTGGCGACGGCGTCGGGTCGACGAGCTTTGCAGCGCGAAGCGCGCCGAGCTCTGACGCGAACGCGATTCGCGACGAGTGCGCCGCCACATACAGCGGCTTGATGCCGAACCGATCGCGCGCCAGCAGCAGTTGGCGGTCCTGCGAATTCCACAGCGCAAACGCGAACATGCCGCGCACACGTGCCAGCGCCGATGGCCCGTGAAGCACGAGCAGCTGCAGCAGGACCTCGGTGTCGCTCACGGTTCTGAACCGTACGCCGTCCGACTCGAGATCGCGCCGCAGTTCGCGATAGTTGTAGATCTCGCCGTTGTAGACGATCTGCCTGCCTCCATCGGCGGTCGCCATCGGCTGTGCTGCTGCTGCCGACGTATCGATGATCGACAGCCGCCGATGAACGAGCAGCGCGTCTCCGGACGACGATTGCCAGCAGCCGGAACCGTCGGGTCCGCGATGGGCGAGCGCAGCATCCAACGTCGCCGCCAGCTGACTGACGTCAGCGATCGGCGCGGCATCGCGCTGCACGAGACCGGCAATCCCACACATCAGAAGAGACGCTGCTTGATCGTGATGACGTCGCCAGCCTGGACGCGGTCGGACAGCGTGAGCGACACCTCGACGGACTTGCCCTCGACGAGTCGCGTCGCCTTGATGCCGCGATTGGTGCCGCGATCCGTCAACCCGCCGGCAATCGCGATGGCCTGCTCGACGGTCGTGCCCGGCTCGAGCACGTAACTGCCGCCGTTGCGAACGTAGCCCTGGATGAAGAACGTCTGCGCCTTGGGCACGAAAATCACGTCGCCGTCCTGCAGCGCGACGTCGTTCGCCCGGCCCGTCTGGAGGTCACGCCAGTTGACGCGGATGACCTCGGTCGTTTCGGCAGCTTTCGACGCAGTGGTTCCCGTCGCCGGCGTCGACGCGGCCGCCGACTTCTTCTGCCGCGCGATCGTCAGTTCGCTGCTTGCGGATGAGAGCGGCGATCCCGCCTGCGCCAGCGCTTTCAGGAGCGTCATACCGCCGGTCATGCGGATTTCCGCCGGCGCACGTACTTCGCCGCTGACGAACACACTCTGGCTCTTGTACTCCTGGACATCGACGCGCACCTGCGGGTTGCGGATGTAGCCGTTCATCAGCAGCGTGCGCACTTTCTCCTGCGCGGCGCTCAACGTCATCCCTCCGACCTGAATTCGTCCCAGCAGCGGAAACGAAATGAACCCTTCATCGTCGACCCGGTAGACGCCCGTGAGACCGTCCGCATCGAACACGCTGATCCGCAGTTCGTCCTGCGGGCCGATTTGATAGTTGGGTTGCGCGGGCGCGGCGGTCCCTTCGGTAGGTTTCTGAGGACTTTGCGACGGCGCGGGCGGAGCCGGCGTCTGCAACACGGCAACGAGTACGAGGGTGAGGAGTGTCATGGCTACGTCCGTGTGCTAGTCCGTGGCGCGCGTGAGCGGGATACCTAGCTGCCTCGCCTTGCGGTACAGATTCGGCCGCTGGATTCCGAGCGTCCGGGCCGCGCTTGCCATATGCCAATCATGATGCTGCAGCACCGAGGCAATGTACTCGCGCTCGAACTGCAGGCGTGCGTCGCGCAAGGTGCCCTTCGGCGCGAACAGGTCCGGCGTGTTGCGCAGACGCAGCGCCGGCACGAGATGCTCGATGTGGATCACGTCGTCTTGTACGTTGGCGACCACACGCTCGATCGACTGTTGCAGCTCGAACAGGTTGCCGCGCCACGGCAGCGCACCGATCAGCGCCAGTGCCGCGTGGGTGAAGATCTGCGGAGATGCACCGCGGGACGCGCCGCATTCCTCGAGCAACCGCGTCGCGAGCGCAGGAATGTCTTCGTGGCGGTCGCGGAGCGGCGGCAGATCGATCCGAATCATCGACAGGCGTCGGTACAGATCCGCACGGAACCGATGACTGTCCACCTCGCGCTCCAGGCTCACGGTTGCGCTCGCAACAAACCTGATTCGCGTCTCAACCGCGACACGCTCAATCCGAACCTGTCCGTCGCGTGCGATGCGCGCCAGTCGCGCCTGCGCGCTCGCAGGCAGTTCCGTCACGTCGTGCAGGCACAACACGCCGCCGAGCGCCGCGGCGATGTGGCTGCCCCTCGCGACGACCTCCAGGTCCGCAGGCGACGTGGACGGCTGCGCGCCAAACAGCGCGCGGTCGAGACCGGCGGCATCGAGCGCGCCGCACATGACGCTGACGAATGGCCCGTCCGAATGGCGCCCGCGCGCGTGAATCTCGCGGGCGACCGGGTCGACTCCGCAGCCCTGCTCCGCCGTGATCAGGACGGCCCCGTCCAGCGTGGCCGCACGCCGAACGAGTTCCATCACCCGGCCAACGGCGGCGGACGAGCCGGTCAGCTCCAGCGCCGAGGCCGAGCGAGCAGGATGATTGGGAGCCAGTTCGATTGCTTCAGGCATGTGGGTGGGGAGGCTGCCCGAACGCGAGTTCGAGACAGCTCCGCCCTCTAAACAACAGTCGTATAAGACTTTATGTGACTGATTACGATTCGAATCGACGAGCCGTATCAATCAAGACACAGACTGGGACTGCGATGATACGCCTCGCGCCTATGTGAGGTATCGGTCAGGAGTGGCTGTATCGGTATGGATTACTGACTGTATCGCGCCGGAAACGTTGACGTTTCATCCTGCGGCTGGCGGGCCGTCCGACGGTCCGGGATTGCCGCGCGGCAACGGCGGCGGGTCGTAGCCGCCTCCGAGGAGGCCGTTGATGACGAAGGCCACGCCGATGATGGCGATGAAGCCGCCGACGCCAATCCCTGAGGCAGGGTTCTCCCCCGCTACGCTGATGAGCAGCATCAGACCGAACCCGATACCGATCAGCGTGATCCCAACGCTGCGGTAACGGCCCGGGCGCCGCGAGCGAAAGTCCTCGCGGTGCCGGTCGTACATCGACATCGCGCGGTCGAACCCGCCGGGGTCTTTCTCCGGCGGCGGCACCAGGCCGCGCTCGATCATCGCGATGCGCTCGCGAACCTCGAGCTCGCGGACGCGCGCCGACGACACCGCGCGCACAATCGAGTACGTGAAGGCCCCGATGATGGCGGTGATGGGAATAAGGAGCGGCCAGACCAGGTATTCCATATGTCTCGACTGCTTAGACTGGACGCGTCACCGATTTGTTTCAGGTGCCCGGCGCGAAACAATTTCCGCCGGCGCATGCTCTAATTCAGTGGTCGATGGACCATCTGAACGTCGCTGATGAGCGCGCGCTCGTGGAGCGCTGCCGGTCCGGCGACGAAGGGGCGTTTCAGGAGCTCGTCGATCGCTACAAGGACCTCGTGTTCGCGTTGATCGCCCGGACCGTACAGGATCGATCCCAGGCCGAGGATCTTGCGCAGGAGGTGTTTCTCCGCGTCCACCGCGGGCTGCCGTACTTTCGCGGCGAAGCGCGTCTGTCGACATGGATGTATCGCATCGTGGCAAACCTGTGCATTCAGGAACACAGCAAGTCGAAACCGACGGTGTCGCTCGATGCGATGACGCAGGGCTCGGGCAGCGCCTCGTCGCAGCCGATTGCCTCGACGCGCGATCGTCAGTTCAGCGATCTCGAGCTGCGCGATCGGCTCGAAAAAGCGATCGCTCGTCTGCCGGCGAACTATCGTCTATTGATCGCGGCGCATTACCTGCGGGGCGTACAATATGAAGCGCTCGCCGACGCGCTCGAGCTGCCAATCGGAACGGTGAAGACGCAACTGCATCGGGCAAAGCAGCAGCTGCGGCGGCTGCTCGAGACGGACTTGAAATAGGAGCGGACGCGAATCGGAAAAACGATTCGCGCAGGGAAAACGGGTTCATGTACTGCGACGAAGCGCTCGATGCGGTGGAAGCGGTGGCGGCCGGCGACCTGGCGCCGGAGGGCCGGCTCTCCGAGCACTACGCGAGCTGCGCGGACTGCGCGGCCGCGTTGGCAACGGCACGTCGTCTCGACGCGCTGCTGCAGGAGCGCATCACGCCGCAGCCGCCGCCGCAGTTTACGGCGCGGACGCTCGTCCGCGTGCGGCGCGCCCGCTGGCGCACCGAGCAACTGCTCGACGTCGGCTTCAACGTCGCCATCGGCGTCGTCATCCTCGCGATCGTCGCGGCGGTGTGGATGGTGCTGCATCGAAGCGGCATGGCGGCCGTCAGCAACGACGCCGCGGATATGTTCGGCCGCGGGCTCGTGACGTTCGTCCAGAGAATCGCGCCGTCCGTTCCGGTCTATGGGGCAGCGACCGCCCTGCTCGCGACGGCCCTCGGCATCTGGTGGTGGGCCGAGCGGGATGCGACGCTTTGAACGATCGACCGCCTGAGTCGACTTCCCCGGACCACGGACATCACGCGTTCGACGGGAGCCCAACCCGTCGCGATGTGATCGGTATCGCGATCGTCGCGCTCGCCTGGCGCGCCTTCTGGCTTCGCTCGCCGCTGGCGCTCACCCCTGATGGCATCGAATACCTGACGCTTGCGCGCGGACTGCTGACGTCGCGTTTTTTCACGATGGACGGCGTGACGGCGTCGCACTATCGTCCGCCGCTCTATCCGTTGATGATTGCGGCTGTCGGGCGCGGCAGCGGGCTCTCCCTCGACTCGGCAACGACGACGGCCTCGCTTTGGCCGATTTTCGCCGCGCAGGCAATTCTCGGAACGGTGTCGGCGGTACTCGTCTATCTCATTGCGTTCCGACTGTTCGGGCGGAGGGTGGCGGTCCTCGCAGGTCTCGGATTGGCGCTGGCTCCGACCGCTGCGCGCTTTTCGAGCGTGCTCCTCACCGAGACCCTCTTCACGTGTCTCGTCGTGGCTGCGGTGTGGGCCTGGGTGTGTCGGCGTGGCGGCAGCGCGGGTTTCCTGTTCGGGCTCGCGACGCTTGCGCGCGTCATGCTCTGGCCTTTTCTGGCTGTGCTCGGTCTCGGATCTTTTTTTCTTCCGACGACGCTCCGCCGAACGTCGTGGATGCTCTGCGCGTGCGGCGCCCTTGTTCTTGCGCCGTGGATCGTCCGCAACGCCGTTTTCAGCCATACGGTCACGATCGCGTCAGGAGGATGGGGCACGACGCTCTATGACGGAACGATTCGCCTTCACCGCGGCACAAATCCGTGGAGCCTGTTGGTGCCTTCCGGCGAGTCGCCCGTTGACCTCGACGAAGGCGAGCGAAACGCGTGGATCCAGGCAATCCGAGTCATCCGGACAGATCCCGCGGCATGGATAGCTGCGCGACTCAGCCAGTGGCCACACCTGTTCGTGGATGCGGGCAACTGGATTCCGCTGGCACTGAACACATCTGCATTCGACGCGGCGCTTTCAAGAGGACAGTGGCTGACGGTGTCGTTCAAAGCAGCGTTCACGATCGGAAACACGCTCGTCGCCTTTGCGGCTCTCGGCGGATTTCTGGCGACGCGCCGACGCTGGATCGAACTGGTGCCGCTGTGGAGCGTCCCCGTTTATTTCTGTGCGGCACATCTGCCCGTGTACGTCGAACCGAGATATGGTCTGGCCTTGCAGCCGTTTCTCCTCATCTATGCCGCTGTGCTGGTCGACCGAATAGTCGTCGTGCGCTCGTCAGACGATTCGTCGGGAAGGCAGTCTTGACGGCGCGGGTTGGGCTTGGCAGACAGACGGGTCTCGATTACTCTGGGTTGCACAGGGATCAACACCGGCGCGGACTTGTCGAGGCTGTCGTCAACCAATCACGTCAGCTAGTGTTCTCTGACACGCGAAAGTGGCGGAACTGGCAGACGCGCCAGACTTAGGATCTGGTAGCCGAAAGGCTATGGGGGTTCGAGTCCCCCCTTTCGCACTCCACCGCGGATGGACCGGGAAGAACGCAGCCACATGAAAACTGAATTCGCAGATGTGAACGAAACGCGCAAGACCGTGCGCGTCGAAATCCCGAGCGACATCGTCAGCGGTGAAATTGACCGGATCGCGAAGGACTACGCCCGGAAAGCACGCATTCCAGGATTCCGTCCCGGCAAAGCGCCGGCGCGCGTCGTCAAGCAACGCTTCAAGGATCAAATCCTCCACGACGTGCTGCACGATCTCGTCCCCCGCGCCGTCGATGATGCGCTGCGCGAAAAGGGCGTCGAAGCGGTGGATACGCCCGACGTGCGCGACGTGAACATCGAGGAAGGACATCCGCTCACCTTCACCGCCTCGTTCGACACGCTGCCGGCGTTCGACCCCGGCGATCTGTCGACCATCTCGCTTCGGCGCGCGAAGGTCGCGATCGACGACGAAGCCGTCGCCGGCGCGCTGCAGCGGCTGCGCGATCGCGCCGCGCGGTTCGAAGCGGTCGAAGGCCGCGGCGTGGACCACGGAGACACCGTCACCGTCGACCTGACGCGGTACGAAAGCGGATCGGACAGCAAAGCGGACACGCACGCCGACGTATCGATCGAGCTCGGAGCGAAGGCGAACCCGCCCGGATTCGACGAGCAGTTGCTCGGCCTCGAGGTTGGCGCAGAGAAGCCGTTCACCATTCACTATCCCGCGGACTACCCGATTGGGGAGCTCGCCGGCACCGATGTCTCGTATAAAGTGGTTTTGAAAGCGATCAAGCGTCGCGTGCTGCCCGAGCTCGACGACGAGTTCGCGAAGGACCTGGGCGAGTTTGCGACGCTCGATCAACTGCGGACGAAGGTGCGCGAAGACCTCGAGCACGAGGGGCGTCACGCCGCCGAACGCGACCTACGGGCCGAGATGATGAAAGCGCTGACGGGGCGTCTGCCGTTCGAGGTCCCCGAATCGCTCGTCCAGCGGGAAATGGATCGGCGCGTGGAAGAGTTCGCACGGCGGCTGGTCGACCAGCGAGTGGATCCGCGGCAAGCCGGAATCGATTGGCAGGCCTTCCGCGACAGTCAGCGCGACGTGGCGCGGGAAGCGATCGGCGCGGCCCTCGTCCTGGATGAGATCACGCGGCGCGAGCAGTTGTCGGTGAGCGAAGACGAGATCAATCGCGAAGTCGAGCGGTACGCGGAGCGGACGGGCCGGACACCTGCGGCCGTACGTGCGGCGCTCGAAAAAGAAGGCGGATTATCGCAGGTGGCGGCGGGTTTGCGGAGGGAGAAGTCAATTGACTTCGTCCTGTCGCATGTTACAATTACGGGAGAGTAAGTCGCACGACACCCGCCCACTTTCCCCGACCATAGCCAGACAAAAGACGGCAAGATCGACGACTATGCGACAGAACGCGCCTGACACGCACCTGCAACTCGTCCCGATGGTGGTTGAGCAGACCAACCGCGGCGAGCGTGCGTACGACATCTTCTCGCGGCTCCTCAAGGACAGCATCATCTTCATCGGCACGCCGATCGACGACGGTGTGGCAAATCTGGCCATCGCCCAAATGCTGTTTTTGGAGGCTGAAGATCCCGATAAAGATATCCAGTTGTATATCAACAGCCCGGGTGGTTCGATTACTGCAGGGATGGCGATTTACGACACGATGCAGTTCATCAAGCCCGATGTGCAGACGATCTGCATCGGCCAGGCGGCCTCAATGGCCGCGGTTCTGCTGGCGGCCGGCGCGAAGGGCAAGCGATTCTCGCTGCCCAATTCCAGAATTGTGATTCATCAGCCGCTGATGTCTGGGCTGGCGGGCCAAGCGACCGATATTGATATTGCAGCCCGGGAAATCCTGAGGATGCGCGAGCGCATCAATGAAATCCTGGTCCACCATACCGGTCAGCCGGTCAAGCGCATCCAGGACGATACGGAACGGGACTACATCATGTCGGCGGACCAGGGCAAGGAATACGGTATTATTGACGATGTCATCCGCAAACGCGCGTAGGGTCTCAAACGGCCAATGGGCAAGGGCTTAGGGCCAGGGGCGTAGGGCTGGACGCATGGTGAAAAAAGCCGGGGAAACTGAGGTCCTGCGGTGCTCCTTCTGCAACAAGGATCAAAACGACGTCCGTAAGCTCATCGCGGGGCCAACGGTCTTCATCTGCGATGAGTGCGTCGAGGTCTGCAACGACATCATCGCGGACGACAATCGCTTCGAAAACCGCGGCACTCGCTCCTCACTGCCGACGCCGCAGGAAATCAAGAAGTTCCTCGACGAGTACGTCATCGGCCAGGAACGAACCAAGAAAAAGCTGGCGGTCGCCGTCTACAACCACTACAAGCGGATCGAAATCCAGAAGCAGCCGCGCAGCCGGAACGACATCGAGCTGACGAAGAGCAACATCCTTCTCATCGGCCCCACCGGCACCGGCAAGACGCTCCTGGCACAAACCCTCGCCAAACTCCTTTCGGTTCCCTTCACCATCGTCGACGCGACGACGCTGACGGAAGCCGGCTACGTCGGCGAGGACGTCGAAAACATCATCCTGAAGCTTCTGCAGGCCGCGGGCGGCGACATCGAGAAGTGCCAGCAGGGCATCATCTACATCGACGAAGTCGACAAGATCTGCCGCAAGGACGAGAATCCCTCGATCACCCGCGACGTCTCGGGCGAAGGCGTCCAGCAGGCCCTGCTGAAGATTCTCGAAGGCACCGTCGCCAACGTGCCGCCGCAGGGCGGCCGCAAGCACCCGCACCAGGAATTCTTCCAGGTCGACACGAGCAACATCCTATTCATCTGCGGCGGCGCCTTCGTCGGCCTCGACAAGCAGATCGAACGCCGTGTCGGCAAGAAGACGCTGGGATTCAAGGCGGACGTGAAGTCGCTGCGCGGCCGCGACATCGGTGCGACCCTCGAGCAGCTCGAGCCGCAGGACCTGATCAAGTACGGACTGATTCCGGAGTTCGTCGGCCGGCTGCCGGTCGTCGGCACGCTGCACGAGCTCGATCGCGCGGCGCTCATCCAGATCCTGACGCAGCCGCGCAACGCCATCACCCGCCAGTATCAGAAGCTCTTCGAGTACGAGAACGTCAAGCTGCGCTTCACCGACGATGCGCTGGAAGCGATTGCGGAGTCGGCGCTCGAGCGCAAGATCGGCGCGCGCGGTCTGCGCATGATCATCGAGGACCTCATGCTCGACCTGATGTATCAGGTGCCGAACCAGAAGAAGGTTCGCGAGGTCACGATTACGCGCGAAGTCGTCATGGCGAAGGACAAACCCATTACCTTGATCGAAAAGGCAGGATAGTTGGTGATGCCGTGAATCGGTGAGCCGGCGACGTCACTCGCCGATTCACCGCCCGGCGCTCGCAGAACGATTCACCACATCACCAACTCGCCAATCACCAATTTCATGGAATCATCTTTGGAAGTCTACGAGACCCTCCCGATCGTCCCGCTGCGCGACGTCGTCGTCTTCCCGCACATGATGATGCCGTTCGTCATCGGCCGGCCGTCGTCGACGCGCGCGCTCGAGCATGCGCTGCTGAAAGACAAGCGCATCTTCCTGGCGGCGCAGCACGACGCGTCGGTGGACGACCCGCGGCCTGAAGACATCTTCACGATGGGCTGCGTGGCGAACGTCGTGCAGAGCCTGAAGCTGCCCGACGGCAACATCAAGGTGCTCGTCGAAGGCGTGGACCGCGCCCGCGCGGTCGAGTGGAAGGAAGACAAGGGTTTCTACCGCGTCGTCGTGAAGGTGCTCGCGAAGCCGCGTGAAACCAGCCCCGACACCGAGCAGACGATGAGCCGCGTCGTGGCGCTGTTCGAGCAGTACGTCAAGCTGTCGAACAACCTGCACTACGACGCGATGATTGCCGCCGTCCGCGTCGAGGACCCGGGCAAGCTCGCCGACACGATCGCCGCGCACCTGCTCGTGGGCGTGGACGAGAAGCAGAACCTGCTCGAAATCATCTCGCCGATCGAGCGCCTGAATCGCATCGCCGGCATCCTCGAAATCGAAGTCGACAAGCTCCAGGTCGATCGCCGCATCCAGTCTCGCGTCAAGAAGCAGATGGAGAAGGCGCAGAAGGAGTACTACCTCAACGAGAAGATGAAGGCGATCCAGAAAGAGCTGGGTCGCAAGGACGAAAAGGGCAACGAGGTCGACGATCTGAAGAAGAAGATCGAAACGGCGAAGATGCCCAAGGACGTCGAGGAAAAGGCCATCCAGGAGCTGAAGCGCCTCGAAGCGATGCCGCCGATGTCGGCAGAAGCGACGGTCTCGCGCAATTACCTCGACTGGCTCATCGCGGTGCCGTGGCACAAGAAGAGCCGCGAATCGCGCGATCTCAAGCGCGCCGACGAAATCCTCAACGAAGATCACTACGGGCTCGAAAAGATCAAGGAACGCATTCTCGAGTTCCTGGCTGTCCGCGCCCTCGTGAAGAAGCCGAAGGCGACCATCCTCACCTTCTCGGGACCGCCCGGAGTCGGCAAGACGTCGCTCGCGAAGTCGATCGCTCGCGCGATGAATCGCCAGTTCGTGCGGCTGTCGCTCGGCGGCGTGCGCGACGAAGCGGAAGTCCGTGGTCATCGCCGCACGTACATCGGCGCGTTCCCCGGCCAGATCATCCAGATGATGAAGAAGGCGGGGACGATGAACCCGGTCTTCCTGCTGGACGAAGTCGACAAGATGTCGATGGACTTCCGCGGGGATCCGTCGGCCGCGCTCCTCGAGGTCCTCGACCCCGAGCAGAACAGCACGTTCCTCGATCACTACCTCGACGTCGAATACGACCTGTCGAACGTGATGTTCATCTGCACGGCGAACGTGCTCCACACGATTCCGCAGGCGCTGCGCGACCGCATGGAAGTGCTGCAGCTCGCCGGCTACACCGAGCTCGAGAAGATCGAGATCGCCAAGAAGTTCCTGACGCCGAAGGCCATCGAAGGCACGGGGCTGACCAAGGACAACATCAGCTTCACCGACGAGTCGATTCAGCGCGTCATCAACGGCTATACCCGCGAGGCCGGCGTCCGCAACCTCGAGCGCGAGCTCTCCTCGATCTGCCGCAAGATCGCACGCAAGGTCGTCGTCGAAGGCGCCGGCTTCAGCGAAGAGATCACGGCCGAAAAGGTGACGCAGTATCTCGGCGTGCCGCGGTTCCGCAACACGATGGCCGAGGAGTCGAACGAAATCGGCATCGCGACCGGCCTGGCCTGGACCGAAGTCGGCGGCGAGATGCTCATCACGGAAGCGACGCTGATGCCGGGCAAAGGTCACCTGACGTTGACCGGCAAGCTGGGCGACGTGATGCAGGAATCGGCGCAGGCGGCGATGAGCTACGTGCGCACGAAGGCCGAAGAGTTCGGCATCCCGAAGGAATTCAACCGCAAGACGGACGTGCACGTGCACGTGCCGGAGGGCGCGATTCCGAAGGATGGTCCGTCGGCCGGCATCACGCTGGCCACGGCGCTCGTCTCCGCGCTCGCGCGCGTGCCCGTCCGTAAGGACGTCGCGATGACCGGCGAAATCACGCTGCGCGGGAAGGTGCTGCCGATCGGCGGCGTCAAGGAGAAGGTGCTTGCCGCGCACCGCGCCGGCATCAAGAACATCGTCCTGCCGAAGGACAACGAGAAAGACCTCGCTGATATCCCGAAGAACGTCCTGGATACGCTGAACGTCTACATGGTTCAGACGATGGACGAGGTTTTGAAGATTGCGCTCGCCGAACCGCTGGCGGGCCGGCTGCCGGATCCGGCCTCGACCGATCCAGTCGACATCAGCGACGACACCATTACGCATTGATGCTTGCGGGCTGCGGAGTGCGGCTTGACTCGGGGAACGATGCGCCGATGCGCCACCCGTCCGTTATCCGCGATCGAACATCCGCGGTTTGAAGATTGAAGCCCGATTCGTACGAAGCGCGGCAGCCGCGGCCGACCTCCCGCGCGACGGGCTTCCGGAGCTGGCGCTGGTCGGGCGGTCGAACGTCGGCAAGTCGACGCTGATCAACGCCCTGGTCCGGCAGCGGCTCGCCAGAACGAGCGCAGCGCCGGGCAAGACGCGGCTGGCGAATATCTACAGGGTCGCGCGCGGCGCGGCGCCGCCGTTCCACCTCGTCGATCTTCCCGGATACGGCTTTGCACGGGGAGGATCGGACGACCTGCTTCAGGTCGTGAACGGGTATTTCAACGCCCGCGGGCACGGAGCGGCGAGAACGCACGCGTCGGCATTGCTGATCGTGGATTCGCGCCATCCGGGCATGGAATCCGATCGGCAGGCATGGGCGTGGCTCAACTCGACGCTGGAGCGTGTGGCGATCGTCGCCACGAAGATCGACAAACTGTCGCGCGCCGAACGGCTGCGCGCGACGGCCGCGAACGAAGCCGTGTTTGAACACGCCGTGCTGCCGGTTTCGGCCGACACGGGCGAAGGACTGGAAGAACTGTGGAAACTGATCGACCGACTACTGAACAGCAGCGACCCGCGACTTCCCCGCAACCCGCCGCGAAGCCAAACGGCAGCGGGGGGGCGCCGGCAGCGCCGCCTCCCGAAAAACTAGAGCTCTCGACGCTCAAGGACATGAGCGTCGGCGCGCTCACGAAGATCGCGAAGGGACTGGACGTCCCCGGCGCGACCGGGATGCGGAAGCAGGAGCTCATCTTCGAGATCCTGAAGGCCCGGGCCGAGAAGAGCGGGCTGATCTTTTCCGAAGGCGTGCTCGAGGTGCTGCCGGACGGCTTCGGCTTCCTCCGGGCGCCGGACTACAACTACCTGCCGGGACCGGACGACATCTACGTATCGCCGTCGCAGATTCGCAAGTTCGATCTGCACACGGGCGACACCGTGTCGGGCCAGATCAGGCCGCCCAAGGACGGCGAACGCTACTTCGCGCTGATCAAGGTCGAAGCGGTCAACTTCGAACCGCCGGAACGGGCGCGCGAGAAGGTCTTCTTCGAGAACCTCACGCCGCTCTATCCGCAGGCGCGCATCGGGCTCGAAACCGAGGGCGAAAACCTCTCCGCCCGCGTGCTCGACCTGATGGTGCCGATCGGCAAGGGCCAGCGCGGTCTCATCGTCGCGCCGCCGCGCACCGGCAAGACGATGCTGCTGCAGAACATCGCGAACAGCATCACGCGGAATCATCCCGAGGTGTACCTGATCGTACTGCTCATCGACGAGCGGCCGGAAGAGGTCACCGACATGCAGCGCTCGGTACGCGGCGAAGTGATCTCCTCGACGTTCGACGAACCGGCGCAGCGCCACGTCCAGGTCGCCGAGATGGTGATCGAAAAGGCCAAGCGCCTCGTCGAGCACAAGAAGGACGTCGTCATCCTGCTCGACTCGATCACGCGCCTCGCGCGCGCCTACAACACCATCGTGCCGCCGTCCGGCAAGGTGCTGTCCGGCGGCGTCGACAGCAACGCCCTTCAGCGGCCGAAGCGCTTCTTCGGCGCCGCACGCAACATCGAGGAAGGCGGATCGCTGACGATCATCTCGACCGCGCTCATCGACACCGGCTCGCGCATGGACGAAGTCATCTTCGAGGAGTTCAAGGGCACCGGCAATCTCGAAATCCACCTCGATCGCAAGCTGACGGACCGCCGCGTCTTCCCGTCGATCGACATCCAGAAGAGCGGCACGCGCAAGGAGGAGCTCCTCATCGCGCGGGAGGATCTGAATCGCGTGTGGGTGCTCCGCAAGGTTTTGACGCCGCTGTCGCCCGTCGAGGCGATGGAACTGCTGCTGTCGAAGATGGCCAAGACGAAGACGAACCAGGATTTCCTGGCGTCGATGAGCAACGGCTCAAAGGGCTAGCGCGGCCTGTTATAATCGAGTTTTGCCTGCAAGACGAAGGAGTTCGCCGTGAGGGAGAACATTCACCCCAAGTACAAGGAAGTCGAGGTCCGGTGCGCCTGCGGTGCGACCTGGAAGACGCGGTCGACCAAGCCCGAGCTGCACCTCGAAATCTGCTCGAACTGCCACCCGTTCTTCACCGGCCGGCAGAAGCTGATCGACACCGAAGGGCGCGTCGAGCGGTTCACGAAGAAGTTCGGGGCTCAGACGTCGGAGCAGCGGAAGAAGGCGGCCAAGGCAAAGAAGGAAGCTCCGGCGGCCGCTCGGTAGCGTCGCGCTTCATCTTTCGATCGATACGGGCGAGGCGGTGCTGCACCGCCTCCGCCCACCCCGTCTTCTTCGCCCGCAGTTCCCCGCCCTTTCCTGCCCGTTCCACATTCGACAACGCAAACTTTCGTGCGGCAGCAAGGTCCCGCACTCGATGTTCGTTGTGGATGGCCAGCGCCTCTGCCGCCTCGCAGGCGACGTGCGCCGGGCATCCGCGCATCTCGAGCAGCGTCTGCCAGCAGTGTGCGGCATCGTCGAAGCGGCGGGCCCGGCGCCAGGCCAGCGCAAGCGCGCGAAGTCCGTCGATCCTGACGGCGTCGTACGCGCCGCGCGGCGCGCGGCTCATCGTAATCGAGCGTTCGTATGCGTCGCGCGCGCGCGACTCCAGGCCCGCGCGCATGAACACGTGGCCGAGCGCGAGGGCTTCGCGCGCATCGTCTGCGGCTTCGGCGCCGTCCTTCGCGAGACGCAGCAGTCGCGCCGTCAGCGCCGCCAACGACAGCAGGTCCAGCCGGTTGTGCTCGAGCACCGCACGAAGCGGCCCCACGTCCCCGGTGCGCGTGAACTGAAAGTAGCGTCCCGGAATCTCGAAGCCAGGAACGTCGCCGGTCCGGCGGTGGCCGACCAACTGACGCTCGAGCGCCTGAAGGGAGCACTCGTCGCGCTTCCAGAACTGCCGCGCCGGATGCAGCACGTCCACGTGCGGCAGATCGACGCCGAACCACGGCAGGCGGTGAAAGAGATATCGCGTCTCGAGCAGCGGCGCGTCGAACGAACGTCCGTTGAAGCTGACGAGCGCGCCGGCGCGCGTGCATTCGCAGGCGACGCTCTCGAGCATGCGGCGCTCGTCCGCGAAACGCGTCATCACGAACTGGCGCGTGACGAACGTGCCTGCGTCGAACCAGCCGCATCCGATGAGAAACGCCGACGTGCCGGCGCCGCCGTTCAGCCCGGTCGTCTCGAGATCGAAGAAGATGAACGGCGATCGAGCCGGGCCCCCACCGGCGAAGAACGGCGCCATCGACGCGGCGTAGTCCATGGCCTCGGCGACCGCGCCGACACGCACGCGACCATGGTTCGCCGTCGCCGGCCATGCACGCTCGACAACCAGGCAGCCATCTCGCCACTCGCCGCCGAGAACACCGGACGCATCGCGAAGGCTCGATGAAACGGACGCGTCTCGCGGAACGACCGGGTTGACTGGCGTCCCCCCCTTCACGATCGTCCGCACGCGATCGGTCAACGAACTCAAAACGCCTGTACCTCCCTGGGGTCGATTCGAGTGGGCGTCATTTCGTTCCCGAGCAGCAGGTTGAGGATTCGCATGGCAACGGTCTTCGCCAGCGGACCGGTGTTGCCGACCGGTCCGACGCAGCCCGGACAGCCCGTCGCGCATCCGCATTCGCCAATCAGCCGTTGCGTGCCCGCAAGCAGTTCGTCGTGCATGCCGAACAGCGGCGCGCTGAAACCGATGCCGCCAGGATAATTGTCGTACACGAAGATCCGCGCCGTGGACGCTCCCGCCGGCGATCCGTCGGAGTCGATGCTGATCCCGATGTCGTGCCCATCGCACATCAACAGCAGCTGCGCGACCTGCTTCAGCGCAAACGCCAGCGCCACGATGCCGTCCCGGCGATCGTCGGGCGCGAACGGCAGCAGCCGCGTCAGCTCCTCGGGAAGGGTGAGCCAGTAGGCGGTCGTGTGCATCTGCTGCTCAGGCAGATCGAGATCGCCGGACCCGACGTTCTCGTTCGTGTAGAACTTGATCTTCTTGAAGCCGACGACGCGCGAGACGACGTGCACTTCGCCGTTCGTCGCCGCGCACAGGTGATGCGGGACGTCCGCAAAGACATCGAGCGGCGTCACCCGCGTGTACGTGATTGCGTCGGTGTAGTAATCGCAGTCGATTTCCCGAACGAAGGCTTTGCGGCCGTCGAAATCGAGCCGCTCCACCTGATACAACTGACCCTCGACGATATAGATCGCTTTGGGATGGAGCGTTGCCGGACCGCTCGTGAAATCGGTTTCGCCGATCACACGCGTCTCGTCCGTCGTGTCCACAACGACGAAGTTGTCCGACGAAATCGACCGCAGGCTGACGGCGTCCGCCGGGTACGACTCGTCGGTCCATGTCCAGCGCGCGTCGGCCTGATCGTCGGCATCGCCGGCGCTCTCGCGGTGAACGAGGCCCTGCTCTGCCAGCACGCCGAGGATGTCCTGAAGATTGTGGCGGCCGAACTGCTCGTCGCTCGTGAACGGCAGCTCGAAGACGCCGCACTTGATGTGGTCCACGAGGATGTGGAGGTTGTCGGGATCGATGAGCGCGCGCTCGGGCGACGCGTCGAAGAAGTACGAGGGGTTCCGCACGACGAATTGATCGAGAGGTGCGCTGCTGGCGACGAGGACCGCCGCCGAACGACCGGTCCGCCTGCCCGCACGTCCGGCGCGCTGCCATGTCGCGGCGATCGTGCCGGGATAGCCGGCCATCACCGACACGTCGAGTGAACCGATGTCGATGCCGAGCTCCAACGCGTTCGTCGATACGACGGCACGAACCTGCCCTTCGCGCAGCCCCTTCTCGATTTCACGGCGCCTGAGCGGCAGATACCCGCCGCGATAGCCGCGGATCCGCTCCGGCATCCCCGGCTCGTTCTCGAAGTCCTCCTTGAGATACGTGGTGAGGATTTCGGTGGTCAGCCGACTCTGCGCGAAGACGATCAGCTGCAGGTTCCGCTTGAGGAACTCGCCGGCAACCCTTCTCGCCTCCGACAGATACGAACGTCGAATGCCGAGCTGCCGGTTGACGACGGGCGGATTGACGAAGACGAAGTACTTCTCGCCGCGCGGCGCGCCACTGCGCTCGACGAGCTCGAATGGCTGCTCGATCAGGCGTTCCGCCAGCTCACGCGGATTCGCAATGGTCGCCGACGAACAGATGAACACCGGATTCGATCCGTAGTGCCGGCAGATGCGGCGCAGGCGGCGCAGCACGTTGCACAAATGACTGCCGAACACGCCGCGATACGCGTGCAGCTCGTCGATGACGACGAACTTCAGGTTCTCGAAGAGCTTAGCCCATCGCGGATGGTGCGGAAGGATTCCCGAGTGCACCATGTCCGGATTGCTCAGCACGACGTGCGCGCGCGATCGGATGCTGCGCCGCGCATCCTGCGGCGTATCGCCGTCGTAGGTGAAGACGCCGATCTGGTCGCCGGTCCGCTCCGCGATGGTCTCGCATGCGCCGTGGAGCTCGGCGAGCTGATCCTGCGCGAGCGCCTTCGTCGGAAAGAGATACAGCGCGCGGCTCGACGGGTCGTGCAGGATCGCGTGCAACACCGGTGCGTTGTAGCAGAGCGTCTTTCCAGACGCCGTCGGCGTCACGACGACCGTATGCCGACCGCTCAGCGCGTGAGCGATCGCCTCCGCCTGGTGCGTATACAGCTGATCGATGCCCCGACACGCGAGCGCTTCCCTGAGGCGCGGGTCGAGCGACGAAGGGAACGGCGCAAGCTGCGCGTCCTGCGCCGGCAGTCGGCGAACGGCCGTGACGTGGAGGTCCGGTGCGTCGGGCCGCGCCGCCACATCGCCCGGTGCCAGCCTCTGCAGCGCTGCGTCGAGAGCGTGATCGGAGGGAACGCGCTTTGCCGGCAGCATGGCGGTGCATCGTACCAGCGGGGCGAACAAATGGCAAATGCGATCCGGCGGTGTGAACGGCCATGTTAGTCTTGCGCGCCCATCACATGCAGACCACCCATCATGTGCAGAGCGACAAGCTGCCTCGCACGCTCGGACTGTGGAGTTCTGTCGCGCTCGTCGTCGGCATCACGATCGGCTCCGGCATCTTCCGATCGCCGGCGGGCATCGCGCAGAAGGTGCCCGATCCGGGCGCGATGCTGTTCCTCTGGATCCTCGGCGGCGCCATCACGCTGTGCGGCGCGCTCTCGCTCGGTGAGCTGGCCGCATCGCTTCCAGAGACGGGCGGCCTCTACGCGTACCTGCGTGAGGGCTGGGGCCGGCTGCCGGCGTTCCTTTTCGGCTGGTCGGAGCTCGTTCTCATCCGCGCCAACGCCCTCGGCGGCATCGCCGTCGTCTTCGGCGAATACCTGCTGCGAAGCCTCGGCGTGGATCCGATCGAGCACTACATCGTCGCGCGGAGCCTGTCTGCGGCCGCCATCGCGTTTGCCGCGGCTGCGAACATCCGCGGCGCCAACGTCGGCGCCTTCATCGTCGGAATCGCGACCTGGGCCAAGTTCACGGCCCTCGCCGTCCTGGCGCTCGCGTCGTTTCTTCTTGGCAGCAGCCACGGCGCCTCGGTCGCAAACCTGACGACAGGAACGGGAGCGCCGCTGGCGCTGGGCAGTATGGGGCTGGCGCTCGTCAGCATTCTCTGGGCGTACGACGGCTGGGCGGATCTCTCCTTCGCCTCCGGCGAGGTGACGAACCCGCAGAAGAACCTTCCGCGAGCCATCATCCTCGGGACGATCGCGATCATCGTCCTTTACGTGCTGACGAACAGCGCGTACCTCTACGTCAATCCGATTTCGAAAGTCGCTGAGTCGCGCCTCGTGGCGGCGGACACGATGCTGGCGATCTTCGGACGCACCGGCGTGGTGCTCGTGTCGATGTTCGTGATGATCTCGTCGTTCAGCTCGCTGAACGGCAGCATGCTCGCGAGCCCTCGCGTGTTCTTCGCGATGGCTGATGACGGGCTCTTCTTCAAGTCAATAGCGAGTGTGCATCCGCGCTACAAGACCCCACATATCGCGATCCTGCTCGCCGGATTGCTCGGAATGGCGCTCGTTCTCAGCCGCAGCTTCGAGTCGCTGACCGACACGTTCGTCCTCGCGATCTGGCCCTTTTACGCGCTCGGCGTCGCCGCGATCTATCGCCTGCGTCGACGACGGCCGGACCTCGAGCGACCGTACCGCGCCATCGGCTATCCGATAGTCCCTGCCATATTCGTCATCGCGGTGATCGCATTCGTCATCAACGCGCTCGTGCACGAACCGCTGTCCACCGGAATCACGTTCGCGCTCATCGCGGCGGGAATTCCTGTGTATCAAGTCGCGTTCGCTGCAAACAGTCGACGCTGATCGACGGACTTTCTCGTTTTTTGTCTTGACCGCGCGTTCGGTACTGTTACTCTGTCTTTTAGCGACCGAAAAGGATCACAAGGAGGCGTGAAGATGGTTGCAGGCGAGCCGCGAGTGCGGCGCAGAGGTTTCTTCCTTCATTCGTCAGATGGCAGTGAGCTCGAAACGACCTACGGGGGCGAATACGAGTATCCCGAAGGCGTCACGGTTCGAGTCCGGGTCGCAAGACCTTCCGTTCCTTCCCGTCAAGTAGCCAGCACCGGTCGATCGTCTGGCACCAGCCGCATCGAAAACACCGACCCGCAGATCAGATCAGGGAGCGTGACTGGCAGCCGTCAACGGTCACACTTGCACCGCTGATCCAGCTGGCCCGCGGCGACGCGAGGAATGCGACGACCGCCCCGACTTCTTCGGGGCGGCCGAACCTCCCGAACGGCAACTCTCTCCTGATGAATTCGGCCATCCCCTCAGGGTCGGCCTGAACCCTCCGGTCCCAGGATCCTCCAGGAAAACGAATCGATCCCGGCGCGACGCTGTTGACCCGGATGTTGTCTGCCGCCAACTGCTGCGCCATCGATTTGGCGAGGCTGATTTCCGCCGCCTTGACGGCGTTGTAGGTCATCCGTCCGCCCGACTCGCGTCCCCAGATTGACGCGATCATGACGATCGAGCCGCCACCCCGGCGGCGCAGATGCGGCACCGCAAGACGGGACGCACGAACCGCGGGAAACAACGTATGGTCGAGAGCCTCGCGCCAGTCCTCGTCCGACGTGTCCGTGATGCCCGAACCTTTACCCAGCCCGACGTTGTTGACGAGGATGTCGAGGCCGCCAAATGCGGCAACGCCTTTCGAAATGACGTCGGTCACGCCGGCATCGGTCGAGACGTCCGCGCGAACGGCGTGAACGCGCGCACCATCCCTCGCCTGCTCTCCGAGGCTCGTGGCGGCCGATCTGAGATCCGCCTCTCCGCGGCCGCAGATGGTCACATGACAGCCTTCCGCGGCGAGCGCGGCGGCGATTGCGAGCCCCAGGCCGCGCGTCGACCCGGTGACGATGGCCGTCTTGTCCCTGAGCTGAAGGTCCACGTCAGCTCAACGTCCGCCGCGGCCGGTCAGGTCGTTGAGGCGCCAGTCGAACTGCCCGAACGCCACCTGGAACGTGTTGGCGTCGAGGGCTTCCTTTTCGGTCGTCAGCAGGCTCGGGCCCACGAATCCCAGCACGGCCCGCTCGATCGGACTGCGATTGGAGAACTGAGAGGACGCCTTGTCGGCAAAGCCGTCCACGAACTCCTTCTCGCGCCATGAAAAGATGGGCGACGCCGTCACCTTGTTGGCGTCGCGGTCGAATTGGACGCACTGGTGGCGCGACGCGCATTCCTTCTCGACCTCCTCGAGCTGCGCGGCGAGCTTTGTCGCAGTGAACATCTCGCTGCGAAGACGTCCACCGCCTTCGGCCCCGCGGCCGAGCGCGAAGTACACCCGCGGATCCTTGAATGACGGAAGAATCGTCTGCTCGATCTGATCGAGCGTCATCGTCTTACCGCCGACGTGATGCGTCGTCTTGTCGAACGCTCCGGGTATCTGGCGGATGCTCTTCTGCGGGTACGCGGCGGAGTGACCCGCGATCGGATAGTGATCGACTACCGTTTTGAGCACGAGCGCGTTGTACGCGTTGAGCCAGAACGCGATCTGCTCGTCGCGCGGCATCCCATCGACGTTCGCATTGCCTAGCTGGTTGACGTAGCTGTCGAGCTTCGATCGCTCAGCCTTGAGCGCGCGGTAGTACACGAGGCCGCCGCGCACGTATGAATCGAGGAGGTCGTCGTAGCTCTTGACCTGCTGTGCTCGAGGAGTGACAGACGTCAGCGACACAGCCACCGCGACGGCTCCCCACAGTTTCCACATGACGACGACTATACCTGATGGGTCAGAAAATGGGCGAGTGCGGTATTGAACTCGAGTGGCTGCTCGAGGCTCGAAAGGTGTCCGGCCGCAGGAATTTTGACGAGCTTCGAACCCGGAATGGACGCGTGCATCTCTTCTGAATTCGTGGGCGGCGTCAGGCCGTCCTCTTCGCCGACGACGATCAGCACCGGCATGCGCATCGTCGGCAGCAGATCGGTCGAATCGGTCCGGCTCATCATCACGCGAACCGCGCCCGCAATCGACTCCGCCGAATTGGCGAGGATCAAATCGCGAACGCGCGCGGCGAGCTCCGGCTGGGTTCGCTGCGTGGTCGCGCCCAGCAGCTTCGGAGTCATGTCGTCAGCGACAGCGGCCGGGCCGCGCTCTGCGACCACCTCCAGCATCTTGCGTCGGCCTTCGAGGCCTTGCGGAGTGTCTGCCTGAGAACGCGTATCAGCGAGCACGAGTCCGCGAAAGTACGTGGGTGCGCGCCTGAACATCGCGAGCGCGACATAGCCACCCATCGAGAGGCCGCCGACGACCGCATCTTCGATATGCAGCGCGTCCAGAAAATCGACGACGTCACCGACGAAGTCGTCGATCGTCTTCGCAGGCGGCTCGGCGGCGGTCCCGGCAAATCCGCGGAAGTGCGGCGCGAGAATGCGCCAACCTCCTGACGCGAGGGTGAGCTGCGGCTCCCACATCCGCGCGCTCAACGGAAAGGCGTGCAGGAGCAGCAGCGTGCCGCGAGGACGGGCATCTGGCGGAGGCAGCGCTTCGAGATATTGAAGTCGACCGGCTGAAGGCATATCGGCGAAGCGATTCCCGCGTCAGACGCCGTCCGCGAGCGGTGAGTCGTTAGTGATCACCGCGTCCGCGGCCCATCGCCCGTTCGGTGGACGGCGGGACGATGTTTTTCGAGCGGAGATAAACGGCGCTCGTGCCGTAGATCTCGTTTCCATGCGCGACCAGGCCATAGAGCGCCGACGCACGCGTGACCTCGTTCTGTCCCAGCTTCACGAATTGCACGGCGTTCTCGTCCGTCGTCTGCGCCACAACCTCGTCGCAGAGCGCGAAGGAATCCGCGAGCGCCTTCGTCACCTGCGCCTTCGTTTTCAGTTCCTGTTCGAGGTTCTTGCCCTGCTCCGGATTGGGAACGCCCTTCATCGCCGAACACTGTCCGAACTGGCTCTGTGCGATGTGCGCGATGACCTGCGCGAACGTGCGCGCTTCAGCGGTCGAGCCCGGCTTGAAGCTGTAGTCCGCGTCGGGCATTTTCTCTGCGGCCTGCGTGAGGTTCTGCTTGATGCCGGCGTAGCTGCGCTGGAGGCTGGCCGCGATGCCGATCTTCTGGCCCGAGGGCATCTGCGCGAACGCTGCGGTCCCAAGAAAGGCGACGGCGGTGGACAGGTAAAACAGGCGCTTCATCGGTGCTCCTTTGATGAGAACTGCGACCGATGAATGTATCACTTTTCAGGGAAGCCCGATGTCACTGCGCCGGCTATTTCGGCCGCGGTTCGGCTCCGGCGCTGGGCGGCTCGAAGCGTCCGCTCCGCATTGACTGAACCGTTGCGCACAGGACCGCGGCGGCATTCCTGACCTCCTGCTGCACGGCGGTGTCGCGGTCGAGCGCATCGTGACTCGTCGCGTATGGTTCGTAGTAGCCGATGTAGCGATCGATCGACGCGCCGGGCGCCGGCACGAGATCCATATCTGACAACCAGTCCACGAGCGCCCGCCTGAGCGCGCCTGCGCCCTCCGCGTCGCCGTGCACGACGACGGCGAACGCACGCCCGGCGAGGTGGCGCGGATACGACCACCCCTTCACCTCGAGCGCCTTCGCGCGCGCCGGATCCTTCCCGTGCGTCGTCGTCGGATCGGGATTCCCGCCGTCGGCACAGACCAGGCGATCGATCATCAACTTGAGCGCGCTGGTCGACTGGTACCAGTGAACAGGCGTGACGATCATGATGCCGTGGGCCGCGACCCAGCGCGGGTAGATCTCGTGCATCCAGTCGTTGACCTGACCAACCGCATGATTCGGGTAGCACGAGCACGGCCAGTGGCAGAGCGCCATCGACGTCGACACGCATGCTTTGCACGGATAGATCTTGCGGCCGTATTCCGCGGTCAGCGCGCTCAGATCGAGCATGTCGCAGCGCACGCCCGCGCGCGACATTTCCTCCTGTGCGATGCCGACCAGCCTGAAGGTCTTCGACATCTCGCCCGGGCACGTTTGATCGGTCCGCGGTGAGCCGCACACGAGCAGCACGCGCGTCGCCTTGCCGCCATCGTCATGCTCGCGCTGCGCCTGGAGGATTCGGTCCCTGGCCTCGAGCCACTCGATCGGCAGCGGGAATTCGGGCTCGCTGAACCCGTCGCCTGCTTTCCTCGTGCGGGGACTCTTGTGGTACTTGTCGTACGTCACCCACGCGACGTCGACGATGCGATCGATCTCGGACCCGACGGCGTCGAACGCGGGATCGTAGAACTGCTCGCGGTACCGCCGCTCGAATTCAGGCCGACTCAGTTTGACGTCGGTCTGCCCTTTTCTGACAGAGGGTTTCTCGGCCATGCCGCAGCGGATGCACGTACGCTGCCGATTGACGGTCGAGCTGGAAGCGGGAGGATTACGCGAAGACCAGCGGCTTGGGCAGAATGGAGGGACTCGAAGAACGGACAGTGAGTCGCGAGCGGCGATTCACTGTCCCATGAGCGGGTCTTCCCTTTTAACTTCTAACTTTTACCTTCTCACTTCAAAGTTTCCGCCTACGCGCATCCGGACGTGTTGCCGCAGTTGGAGCACTTGTAGCACGCGCCGCTGCGGATCATGATGGAGCCGCAGGTCGAGCACGGCGGCGCATCTTCCTGGTTCTGGATTGTCGAATACGCGGTCGCCGACGCCGCAGGAGCCGGGGCCGTCGGAGGCTCCGCCGTCGGCGTCAACGAGTGTCCGTTCGCGTGATCGTCGAGCTCGCGGCCGTTGACGCCCGCGTGGAACTGCGCTTCCGCCGACAGGAACTTCGTCGCGAGCCAGCGGAAGATGTAGTCCACGATCGATTTCGCGAACCGGATCTCCGGGTTCCGTGTCATCCCCGACGGCTCGAAGCGGACGTGGCTGAACTTGTCGACCAGCGCCTGCAGCGGAACACCGTACTGGAGCGCGTAGGAAATCGCCTGCGCGAACGCGTCGGCGAACCCGGAAATCGTGGAGCCTTCCTTCGCCATCACCAGGAAGATCTCGCCCGGCTGGCCGTTCTCGAAGAGGCCGACGGTGATGTAGCCCTCGTGGCCCTGGATGTCGAACTTGTGCGTGATGGCGTGACGCTCGTCGGGAAGCTTGCGGCGGATCGGCTGCGTGACGAGTTGCGCGGCCGCCTGCTGGACGGCATCCGTCGGCGCCTTGTCCCTCGACGTGTTCAGCGGCTGCGTCCGCTTGCTGCCGTCACGATAAATCGAGATCGCCTTCGCGCCCAGCTTCCACGACTGGATGTAAGCCTGCATGATCTCGTCGACGGTCGCTTCCTTCGGGACGTTGACCGTCTTGCTGATCGCGCCCGAGATGAAGGGCTGCGTGGCGCCCATCATCTTGATGTGGCCCATGTAGTGGATGGAGCGCTGCCCCTTCGCGGCCTTGAACGCGCAATCGAACACGGCGAGATGCGATTCCTTGAGGCCCGGTGCGCCTTCGATCGTTTCGTTCGTGTCGATGTAGCTCACGATCGCGTCGACCTGCGCCGGCGAGTACCCGAGCTTCCTGAGCGCCATCGGCACCGTCTGGTTGACGATCTTCATCAGTCCGCCGCCGACCAGCTTCTTGTACTTGACGAGCGCGATGTCGGGCTCGACGCCCGTCGTGTCGCAGTCCATCATGAAGCCGATGGTGCCGGTCGGCGCCAGGACCGTCGCTTGCGCGTTGCGGTATCCGAACTGTTCGCCCAGCTCGATCGCATCGTCCCACGACGACTTCGCCGTCTGATAGAGATCCGACGGCACGTTGCGGGCATTCACGTCGCGCATCGCGTCGCGGTGCTTGCGCATCACGCGCATGAACGGCTCCGCGTTGCCGTCGTAGCCGGCGAACGGTCCGCCGTGGTCGCGCGAGACGCGCGCCGACTGCGCGTAGGCTTCGCCCGTCATCAGCGCGGTGAGCGCGGCCGCGTAGTCCCGGCCGGCATCGCTGTCGTACGGCAGGCCGCGCGACATCAACAGCGCGCCGAGGTTGGCGTAGCCGAGGCCGAGCGGACGGTAGGCGTGCGAATTCTTCTCGATCGACGGCGTCGGGTAGCTGGCGTTGTCGACGATGATCTCCTGCGCGGTGATCAGCGTCCGGATGGCCGCCTTGTAGCCCGCGACGTCGAACTCGCCGTCGTCCTTGACGAACTTCATCAGGTTGATCGACGCGAGATTGCAGGCCGAGTCGTTGAGGAACATGTACTCGGAGCACGGATTGCTCGCGTGAATGCGATCCGTCTCGGGGCACGTATGCCACTCGTTGATCGTCGTGTCGAACTGCATCCCCGGATCGCCGCAGACGTGGGTTCCCTCGGCAATCAGCCGCATCAGGTCGCGCGCCTTGTACGTATCGACGACGTCGCCCGAGGTGACCGCGTGCGTGTCCCACTCGCCGTCGTCCATGACGGAGCGCATGAAGTCGTCGGTGACGCGGACGCTGTTGTTCGAGTTCTGGAAGAAGACCGACGAGTAGGCCGGGCCGGTGAACGAGCCGTCATAGCCGGCGTCGATGAGCGCCCACGCCTTCTTCTCCTCCTCCACCTTGCAGTTGATGAAGTCGACGATGTCGGGATGATCGGCGTTGAGGATGACCATCTTCGCCGCGCGCCGCGTCTTGCCGCCCGACTTGATGACGCCCGCAAACGCGTCGTACCCCTTCATGAAGCTCACGGGACCCGACGCTGTGCCGCCGCCGGCGAGCAGCTCGCGCGACGAGCGGATCGTCGAGAGGTTCGTGCCGGTGCCGGAGCCGAACTTGAACAGCATCCCCTCGGTCCTCGCGAGCGAGAGGATCGAGTCCATCGTGTCCTGCACCGAATTGATGAAGCAGGCGGAGCACTGCGGCGCCTTCTCGAAGCCGCAGTTGAACCAGACCGGGCTGTTGAACGCGGCCTTCTGGTAGACGAGGATGTGCTTCAAATCGTCGCTGAACGCGCTCAGGTCTTCGTCGCTCGCGAAGTATTTCTGTGTCCGCGCCCACTCGGTAATCGTGGTCACCACGCGGCCGATGAGCTGCTTGACGCTGTGCTCACGCTGCGGTGTCCCGATCTGCCCGCGGAAATATTTAGAAACGACGATGTTCGTGGCCTGCTGCGACCACGACTTCGGGATCTCGACGTCGCGCTGCTCGAACACGACGGCGCCGTGCTCGTTGCCAATCACCGCCGCGCGCAGTTCCCATTCGACCTCGTCGAACGGATCGACGCCGGCTTCTGTGAAGAATCGCGGAAACGTCAGTCCTGGCGCCTGAGCGGCGGCTCTCGGCCTGGCGCGCTCGTTCACGGTCGGCGCGCTTGTCGAGGGTACGGGCGTCATGCCGCCATGTACACTCGACCCGCTCTCCACACTCTGCTGGCCGGCGCCAGCGGCCTGAATGGCGGCACGTTCTTTCATCGGTGTTCTGCTCCGATCGACGATACCGACGCCCCCCGCCCCCGGGAGCCGAACGGCAAGCTTTGATGATGAATCGCGCGGTAGTTGCTGGTTCGCTTCGAGAAGCTGGGAAGATCCTCGCCCGATGACCGATGCGCGCTACGGCGAGCAAATATGCGCTCGCCCTCCGCGTTTGTCAAGCGTGTAACACCACATATTGTGCTCTTGTTTTAGGGCGATCGCAATATGGTGCGATCGCGCCGCGATCGGCATTTGCAGAATTGAAGGATTGCAGAGTTCCAGCATTTGCGAATGCGAAGACGTTGACGCGCTCAAATACGATTGATGGCCGCGCCGCTGTTGCCAACGGTCAATTACCAACTTACCCACTTACCCACTTACCCACTTCCCAACTGCTGCACTCTCTTTAACTCGCGAACTCACCAATTCCCCAACTCACCAATTGCGACGATCAGAGAAGGTGGCAGGTGGGAGGCTCCTTGCGGTGCCTCCCGTGGTGCACAGGCAGGATGCTTGAAGGTTGTTTGTCCCCCCGCAGGCTGCGGGAAGAACGAGGTCACCCCGTCTTGAGCAAGCGGGGTGCCACACATCAATGCTTCAGATCTGCTTTGAAAAACGCGCGAAGTCCGAATCAGTCGAGCCGATCGACTGTCATGTGGGCAACGCGCTTCCTGTTGTGCGTCTCGAGAGTGATCGTCGGGAAGAGATGAGCTATCGTCCGCCGAGCTGAGCCGCTATTCCCGCCGCCTTGTCAGCGAGGCTCTTGGCGAACACCAGATTCTTTCCGCGCACCGCATCGTCGGCCTGCTCGATGAAGCGCTTCGCCTGATCGTACTGCGTGCGCGCGTCGGCGTTCAGGACGCGATAGTCGATGCGACTGAGTGCGGTGGCGGCGCGCGTCAACGTCGCGCGAATGCCGCGCTCCACTTCGCCTTCCGCTTCGGCCGGCGTCGTCTGCAGGGTGATCGGCGGCTTCGCGGATTCTTCGGCGGGTTTCGATTCCGTTTCGATGACCGGTTCGGGCTTCGCCGGCTCGGGGCGCGGCGCTTCGCGTTCGCGCGTCGGCGGCGCGGGCGGACGCGAACGCACCGGCGTGTTGCGTGCCGGCTCCTGCGGCAGCGGCACCGGCGGCAGCGGCTCCGTTTCGTTGGGCTCGATGTCGCGCGGCGGCGGCGGGGGAACCTCCAGCACCGGTCCGTCCGCAACGATGTGGGCCTTGGGCTTCGCGCAGGCGGCCGTCCACGTCATCAGTCCGACCTGCGCCACGAGTGCGGCGACGAGGCGGACTCGACGCGTTCGTGTCTTCCTGCGTTCGGACATCTCCACGCTCTAGGCCTGAGGCAAGAGGATCCGGAAGGTGGTACCGGCCCCTGGTGTTGACTGTACCTCAATCTCGCCGTCGTGCATCTGCACAGTTCGGTAGACCATCGAGAGGCCAATCCCGCTGCCCCGTTCCTTCGTGGTGTAGTACAGGTCGAAAATCTTCTGCAAATGCTCCGGTTTGATGCCGACGCCGGTGTCGGTGACCGAAATCGCCACACGGCGGCCGCGGACCGATTCGCAGTGGATGCGGAGCGAACCGCCGTTTGGCATCGCCTGACAGGCGTTCAGCGCCAGATTGAGGAAGGCCTGCCGCAGCATGGCGAGGTCGCCGTTCACGTCCGGAACGCCGTTCGTTTCGACAGCCAGCTGGACGCCGGCGCGATCGGCTTCCGGACGCACGATCGGAATGACTTCGTCGAACAGCGCGTCGAGGCTGACCGGCTGCAGCTTGAGATCTTCGGGACGCGTGAACTTCAGAAATCCCTGAACGACTTCGTCCAGGCGCCGGATCTCGTTGGCGATGACATCCACGTGCTCGAGCGCTTCGCTCTGTTCGAGCGACGCCGATTCGTTGGGCACGGTGCCGCCGCCGGCGGCCGCCGCCACGAGCTTCGGCGCACCGCGACGCGACGCGAACTGCAGCCGAAGGAGCTCGAGGTGAATCATCATCGCGTTCAGCGGATTCTTCACTTCGTGCGCGACGCCGGCCGACAGCCGGCCGAGCGCGGCCAGTTTGCGTGAATAGCGCACCGTCGATTGCACCTGGCTCAGATACTCGAGATTGCGCGCGACGAGCATGACGCCGACCAGGTCGCCCTTCGGGTCGTTGATCGCGTGCGTCATGACGAGCCGTTCGCCCATCTCCCCGAACGTCGCGGACAGCGGTCCTCGCGACTGACGGCTGACGAGCGTCTGATCGGAAAGCCGCTTCAGCGCGTGATCCGCGGGGACGGCGCTCGCCAGCGAACTGCCCGGCGAAGCCGCCGGCAGCAGACCGCGCATCGCCGGATTCGCGAACATCAGCTCGCCCTGAGGATTGACGATGGCCACGGCGTCCTCGAGATGCTCGACGGCGGACTCGAGGTTGGCGACCTGACCGGCCATCTGGGATCGATCCGCGGACAGCTGCGCGCTGACGGCGTTGAAGAACGTGCCGAGTTCGCCGAACTCGTCGTGCTGATCGAGATCCAGACGGACGCCGAACTCGCCTTGACCGAGGCGGGTCAAGCCGCTGCGTATGACGTGGATCGGACGCAACAGCAATTGCGCGAGGAGCATGGCCACGAACACGGCGACGCCGAGCGCCACGAGCGCGGTCACCGCTGCGGGCCCGAGCGATCGATTGAGCTCGGTCCTGATCAGGAGCGTCGAGACGCCGACGCGAATGGATCCGATTTCCCGGCCGCCGAGCAGGAGCGGTTGACGGACCTCGAGGTTGCGGCCCTGGCCGGTGAAAATCGTCGCAAGCTGCGCGAGCGCGGACCGGTTGAGCAGCTTGTCCAGCGGATCGAGCACGGGCATCGCGCTGCCTTCGAGCGCGCGATCCGCGTGCACGACCGCGACGTCCTTTTCGTCCACGATGGCCGCGAACGTCACGTTGTCCGAGTAGAGGCTCGACTCGAGAATCGATCGAAGGCCTGCGTCGTTGCGCAGGGCGCGCGCGTCGCCGTCCTGCATCGGGACTTCGCGGGCCCGCTGGTAGATCGCCTTCGCGATGAGCTCGGCACGCGCGCGGCTCTCGTCGAGGCTGACGCTCACCAGACGCGACAAGAAGTACACGGACAGCAGCACCACCGCCAACCCGACGATGGAGGTGACGCCGAGTACTTGCTTGCCCTTGATGCCGAGGCGCACGCCTAATCCTTTTTCGGCCGGAGTCGCAGCTTGTTGAGCTTATTGTGCAGTGTTTTCAGGCTGATGCCGAGGATTTCCGCTGCCCGCGTCTTGTTGTCCCGCGTGTGCTCGAGCGTCATCATGATCAGCCGCCGCTCGGCCTCCTCGACGGTGATACCTGGCGCCAGGGCCACCTGCGGCTGGTTCGGCGCCGGCGGTTCGTCGGCCAGCGTCGGCGGAAGGTGCTTCAGCTCGATGAACGGGCCGGGGGCCAGAATCGTCGCCCGCTCGACGACGTTGCGAAGCTCGCGCACGTTGCCGGGCCAGTTGTGGTGTTCGAGCATCCGCATGGCCGTCTGATCGATGCCGGCGATCGATTTCTGATTGCGGTTGTTGAACTCGTGGATGAACGCCTGGATGAGCAGCGGGAGATCGTCCTTGCGCTCGCGCAGCGGCGGCAGGCTGAACGAGAACACGTTCAGCCGGTAGTACAGGTCCTCGCGCAGCTTTCCTTTCTGCACGGCTTCCTGCGGATCGATGTTGGTGGCCGCGATGACACGGACGTCCACCGACTGTTCGGTGCGGCCGCCGAGGCGGCGGAATTTTCGCTCCTGAAGGACGCGCAGCAGCTTGACCTGCGTCGCCGGCGTCATCTCGCCGATTTCGTCGAGGAACAGCGTCCCGCGATCGGCGAGCTCGAAGCATCCCTGACGGCGGTCCGCGGCGCCGGTGAACGCGCCCTTCTCGTGCCCGAAGATTTCGCTTTCGAGCAGCGTTTCCGGAATCGCCGCGCAGTTGATCGCGACAAAGGGGAATGATGCGCGCGGGCTCAGCTGATGAATCGTCTGCGCGACGAGCTCCTTGCCGGTCCCCGATTCGCCCATGATGAGGACCGACGCGCTCGTCGGCGACGCCTGCTCGATGACCTGATAGATCTTGCGCATCTCCGCGCTGTTGCCGATGAGCGATCCGAACGTGCCGCTCTCGCGCAACTGGCGCCTCAGCGCCTTCACCTCGCGCATCGTCTCGAGCCGTTCGACGATTTTGTCGAGGAGAATCTTCAGGCGCTGGATATCGATGGGTTTCGTGAGGTAGTCGTACGCGCCTTCCTTCATCGCCTCGACGGCGGTTTCCACCGTGCCCTGCGCGGTCAGCAGGAGCGTCGTCACGTCCGCGCCCTGCTGCTGCAGCTGCCGCAGCAACGAGAGGCCGTCCATCCGCGGCATCACGAGATCCGAGATCACAATCGCCGGGCGGAACGACGTGACCTTACTGAGCGCATCTTCGCCGTCGATCGCCGAGTCAGCGACGAAGCCCCAGCTTTTCACGAGCTGCTCGAGCCCGATGCGAGCGGCCGGCTCGTCTTCGACGATCAGCACTCGTTCAGCAACTGATCTGGACGTCGTGTCGGTCGTCGGCATGTCGCCGGCTGTCGTAATCGTCACTGAGTCACCTCAACCATGTCATTTTTACATTGTCTGACGGTCTTGACGCGCGCGCAAGCTCATCATTAATCGCAATTCTTACACGGACTCTACGGCAGCTGCTACGTCGCGTCGACGCTGGGGTGCGGGACGACCGACGGCGCGTTTCATGCGATTTCTGGCGCCAATCGACGCGATTTATGAATTCATGGCAGCCGCATGCGACCGCTGGTGCATTCGGCTGTGACGCCTGAACACGAACGGGTACCGCGATCGGCGCGGCCCCAATTGAAATCCCTGTGCAACAACCGGGGCAGTTGCCATGAGATCGATGAGGATCAGGACTGGAGCGCGCGTCCGACCATGAACTGCACGATTTCGAGGAGGTCGAATCCTGCGTGGCTCACGACGGGTGCGACGATCGATCCGCGGCGCAGATAGACCGCGCCCCACAGACAGCCGAGCACGCCAGTGATGACGGCCGCGTCGAGGCCCTGAGGAAGATGACCTGCTCCGAACGCGATGCTCGTCACGATGAGACCGACAATCGGGCCGCCAAGCCACTCGCGAAAGCGATGAAGGATGAACGCCCGCTGCACTTCCTCACGAACACCGCCGGCCAGGATGACGACGCCGGCGAACATCAGCGCGTCGCGCCGCGAGCTCAAAAGATCCTGGAGCGGATTGCGCTCGACCGTATGCAGCGACGGAGCGAGCTTCAGGATCGCGAAGCCGAACGCGAGCGCCGCCGCCAGCGCCAGAAACATCAGCGCGAATCCCAACGGGACCTCGGACGCGACGGGGCGAGATCCGATCAGGACATCGCGCGGCCTCTCGCCGTGCGAGTACAGGAACAACATGACGAGGCCGAGCACGAAGACGGTGTCTGCCAAAGACAGCGTCACGACGTAGCTGGTCGCGAAGCCGCCGGAGCTCGTCAGCACCGGATATCCAAGTGCGACGTACGCGGCCTGCAACGCCAACTGAGTCGGCAAACCGGAACACAACAGGACTTCGAGAATAGCGACGATTCGTCCGACGGTGCGACTCGGGGGCGGCGCCGGGGCCGGCGTTGGGGGCTGCGTAAGCGGAATTTCGTCCTGCACGCTATTGACCCGAGCCGTAGAGGTCGACGATGTCGCCGCGGCGGCGCAGCCCGGCGATCCAGTCCTCGATGCGGGACTGCCGCGCGGGATCTGAAGGAACGAATCGCTGCGCCTGGTATTCCCTGATACGAAGGTTCTGGCGCAGCGTCTCGCGCACGTGATCGCTGTCGATTCCAGTCCGCGCCAGGATCGCGTCGAACGCCGAGGGCGAGTCGAATCGGGCGCGCACAGCGGCCATCTCGCGATCGAGCGCGTCGGGCGAAGGATCCGGCGGCGCGTACCGCTCGACTTCAGCGAGCATCAGCTCGCGATCGATTAACTGATTCAGAACGGTTCGGACCGAATCGCTTGCGCCGACGTTCGGCACCAGACCGAGATCGCGCGCCGCGGTCACGTCGCTCAACATGATCAGCCGGCCGGCGACGACCGCCAGCACACGATCGATTGTTTCCACCTGCGCGGCGACTGCAGGGCGCTGGACGATCAGCAACGACGCCAGCGCCAACGCCGCAGTCGATGTCAATCGGCGTCGCACGTCAGAAGGCCTGTCCGAAGCTGATGAACCATGCGCCGCGCGATTCGCCAGGCAGACGGTTCAGCTTCATGCCGACGTCGATTCTGAGCGGTCCCACCGGCGACCGATACCGGATGCCCCCGCCGATTGCGCTCCGCACCTCCGCGAGATCGATGTCGCTGACTCGCGCGTACACGTTACCCGTGTCGAGAAACCCGACGACGCCGAGCCCTCCGGCAACCGGCACGCGCAGCTCGGCGTTGAAGATGACGAGACCGTTGCCGCCGATGGCGACGCCGTCCTGATCGATGGTGTCGCCGGGCTGCGGCGGAAAATGCCGGACGCCCAACTGATCGAGCGCGAAGCCGCGCACGGTCGAATCGCCGCCGGCGAAAAAGCGCTCGCTCGCCGGAAGCTCGCCCTGCGTCGTCGCGGACGCGTCCGGCGCGACGAGCTGCACGTCGGTGAATCCGGTCGCGAGACCGAGGCGCGCGCTGCCGGCAAAGACGAAACCGCGCGTGTGCGGGACGCTCTTGAAGAGCTGTGCAGTGAAGAACGACTTGATGAAGCCGACCTCCGAACCGATCGCCTGCGCCGCCAGCTGCCCGTTCGCGCTGACGTATGTTCCGTCATGCGTCTCGAGCGCATCGTCGCGCGTGTCGCGAATGAGCGATCCGGAAAACGATGACAGGCGGAAATTGGGGAACGCGCGATCGATCAGCGGGAAGTTGGGATCCGTTTTGTCGATCGTCAGGTTGAAGACGTTCGTCCGCTGCAGCTGATAGGAACCGGTGATTCGGTACGGTCCAGGAAATCGACGTTCAACGTTGGCGCTCAGGCTCTTCCGCGCGAAATCGAACGTCGATCGGTGCTGCTGTTCGAGCGTCCCGTTGATGAATCCGTCGGCCGCCGTGTCGAAGAGCCGCGGTTCGCGCAGCGTGGCCACGACTCGGTACTCCGTGATGGAGATGAAGCTGCGGCTGATGCTCGTGAACAGGTTGACCGACCGGTTCTTGCCGAACAGATTCCGACGGCCGATCTCGAAGGAGGCGCGCGGCGCCACGTCGAATCGCTCGGTCGTCGTGCCGTTCGGATTCGTTTCGGCGATGCGCCGTCCTTCCGCGCCGAAGCCGTAGCCGATGGTGGTCGGCGGCGCTTCTTCGACGGACACCAGCAGGTCCCGTTCCGTTTCTGAGCCGTGGCGCAGCTCGCTGATCCGCACGCGGCGAAACAGTCCGAGCGACGCCAGACGACGCTGGCTGTCGTTGATGGCCGACAGACTGTAGGGCGCGCCGGTCTTGAATTGAAGCTCGCGCTCGATGGTTTCCGGCTTCGTCCGGATATTGCCGACGATCAGCACGTGATCGACGTAGATGCGCGCGCCCGGCTGCACCCGATACGTGATCGCCGCGCCGCGCTGGTCCGCGGTGAATTCCGGGACGATCTCGACGCTCGCGTTCTGATAGCCCTCGTCTTGGTACGCGAGCAGGACGGTATCGCGATCGTTCGTGACATCGGATGCCACGTACGCCGAGCCGGTCTGGAGGTGCAGCTTCGCGCGCAGCGCCGCTGGATCGACGGCGCTCGAGCCGCCTTCAATCGACACGCGATCGACGACCGTCCGCACGCCCTCGGTCACCACGATTCGTACGGTGACCGGCACGAACGACGACGTCGCCGCCGACGTCTGCGGCTCGAACGCCGCGCGCGCCTTGGCTGACGCGAAGCCACGGCGGTGATACAGGCTGTCGATCATCGCGACGTCCGCGTCGAGGCGGCTGTCGACGAACGGCTGATCGACGTGAATCTTCAAGCTGGATGCGAAGTCCTGCACGGGAATCGCCGTGTTGCCGGTGATCTCGTACGTCTGCACGCGGTAGAGCGGACCGCGCGTGACGGCAAACGCAATGACCAGATCACCCTCTTCCTCATTCCGCGAATGCGGCGCCGACGCGTTCCTGTAGCCCTGCTCGCGGAAGTAGTCCTCGATGCGGTTGCTCGAGTCTTCGAGGAGATCCTCATCCGCCGAGCCTTCGCGCTCGACAGGCACGAACTCGTCCCGCTTGCCGGCCGGCACATCGTCGCCCGTGAAGACGACGCGGAAATGCGAACCGGGAATGACGTCGAGCAGCACGTCCGCCACGCGGTCGTCGTCGGTCAGCGTGATGACCGGCACGATGCGCGCCTCGTAGTACCCGCGCGTGCGGCGATCGGCGACGTAGCGTTCGATGTTCGCGTCCAGGCGATCGCGCAGCAGCGGCGCGCCGGCGGTGAGACCGAGGCGGCGCAGCAGTTCGTCGCGGCTGACGGTCGGGTGGCCGGTGACCGTCACGTTTCCGATGGTCGTTCGCGTGCGAGGCTCGATCGCAAGCGTCAGCGACGCGCGTTCAGGCGCATGCTCAATCTGCGACGTCGACGTGGCCGATGCGTGCAGGTAGCCGCGCTCCGAAAGAGCGGTTTCGACGAGCCGCGCGATGTCCGGCGCCCGCGTCAACGGCGGCGTCGCGCCATAGCGATCGGCGATCGCGCGGCGCAGCGCGTCCTGGTCGATGCCAGCCGCGCCGCTGACGCCCATGAAGTCGATGTGCGTGATCGGATGGACGGGGCTCAACTCGTAATGCAGAGCGACGCGACCCGCATCCATCGACGCCTCGACGCGAACGTCTTCGAAACGCCCGAGGCTGAACAGGTGCGTGATGCTCTCGCGGACGTCAGCCATCGCCAGCGGTTTGCCGATGGCGGTTTCGATGACCTGCGTCAGGGCGGGGTCGTGCGTCTCGTGACCCTCGATCGTGAGCCGAACGGATTCGACGGGCTTGCCGACGTAGTCAGCGACGGCCGCGTACGCGAGGCGCGCCGGCGCCAGCGCAACCGCGATTCCACAGACCACGAGGACGGCGACGCGGCTTCCGCGTGCGCAGGATTCGAGGACCGTGAGCATCAGAACACGCGCCTGACCCGAAATTCGAGCGCGTAAGTCTGATCCTCGTTCTGCGACAACACCCAGGACACGCGGTCGCTCTGGTCGATTTCGAGCAGCACGATCTGATCGTTGATGGTCGTGTTCAGGCTGCGCGAGAACGTGAGGTACACGCGATCCGAGATCCGCTTGCCGATCGTGAGCCGGGCCGTCGGGTTGATCCGTCCGTTTTCCGTGCTGTACGGGTCGATGAACGACGGCGTCAGCTGGAACGTGTTCACGCCAAATGTCTGCTCGACAACCTTGCCGACCTCGGACGAAATCGGCGTCGCGAGCGCTTGCGTGGCGCGCGCGGTGAGGATGTCAGTCGGCGTCTGATTCGGATTCTGGAGCGCGCGCAGCTCGGGCGCGACGGAAGTCGCAGTGTCGCGCCGGGCGTCGCTGAAGAGCAGCGCCAGCACGTCGGCGGGACTCGGCAGCGGCGGATCGGAGCCGATCGTCGGACGAAGCTGCTCGCTCGTTCCAGCGAGCCCAATCGTCACTCTGTACGTCTGACCGGGCACCCGCACGTTCGTCTCGGCCTCGACGTCGAAGAACGGTTCGATTCGCGTCGGGTTCGTGAACTCCATCGAGCCGCGGGTGATGCGGTAGCGGCGGCCTTCGAACGTCACCTCTCCCCGTTCGATGTCTGCATGGCCGAAGACCACCGGATGGTCATAGGTGCCGCGCAGCGTCAGGTCCGCATTGGCCACCATCCGCGCCAGGTTGTTCTCGACGCGCAGCGTGGACGGTACGCGCAGCTGGACGTCGTACTTCAGCGGAATCGTCGGCGCCGCCTCGGGCGTCAGGCCGTTCGGCGCCCCGCCGCGGCGCGACGCCAGATCGAAGATGCTGCCCGGCGCGTCAACGCGCCGGTTCCAGACCGCGCTCTTGACCGTGACGACGCCGCCGAGCGTTGGTGCCTGATAGTTGCCGGTCAGCGTCAGATCGGCATCCACCAGCGAACGAATACCTTCCGGCACGCGCAGGTTCATGTCCTGGCCGCGCGCGGTCACGTTCAATTCACCCGGCAGGTACCCGTTGAAGCCAATCCGCCCGCCAAACTGCACGCGGCCGCCTCCAAATGCCGCGCTTACATCGTCGAGCCGGATGCCGCCGGAGTCGAAGTGCAGGGTGCCGTTGATCTCGTCGAGCGCATTCGGGAGCGAAAAGTAACGGATGCGCCCGGCAGTGATGGTCGCGTTGCCGGAGAACACTGGCTGCTTGAGCGGACCGTCGACAGCCGCGGTCAGCTCGGCATGACCGGACCCGCGTACGTCCTTGAAGAATCCCTGCAGGATGCCGAGATTGGCATCGCCGACCGCGCGCAGTCCGATACGCTCCTGGCCGAGGTCCACGGTGCCCGACACGCGCAGTCGCGTGTCGTCGCCCACGAGCTGGAAATCGCCGACCTTGATCACGCGGCGGTCGAGCGTCAGCCGTACCGGCGCCGCATTTCGGATGGCGTAATCGAACAGGCGCATCTCGACCTGATCGACCGTCCCGTCGACGAGCAGCCGATCCGGGTTGCCCAGCTGTCCGACGACGCGGAGCGATCCGCTGGCGACGGCAGTCGTGTACGGCGAGAGACGCGGTTCGAAGAGCCGGACATACGGGTCGAGCGACGTGTCGTGAAAGCGGAACGTCAGCTCGGCGTCGCGCTGCGGCGTCATCGAAATGCGGCCCGTGCCGGTGAGCGCCATCCGCGACGAGGCGACGTCGAGCGCGCCGTTGAGTTCCGTGCCGCGGATCGCGAGCGTGCCGGAGACGAGACCGACCGGCTCGTCGCCGACGGTGAGATCCGCGACGCGGAACCGGACGTCGTTCCTCGGCACGTCGAAGGTCCCGTTGCCTGACGCCGTAAACTCCGCGACGCCGGTCACGGCCACGTCGGGATACTGCACGAACTGGACGGCGTCCACCGGAATCCGTTGGCCGTTCGCGTCGAACGAATAGGTGGAGTCCCAGCCGACGAACGCGGCACCCGTCACCGTTCCCGCGCCTTTGGACACGGCAATGTTGTCCAGGCGGACGCCGGTTCCATCAAAGCGCAGCGCGGCGGTCGCTTTCTCGAAGGGTTCGCCGTAAGCGATGCCTTGATCGACGGTCATCGCGCCGAATCCAAGCGGCCGCGCATACTCGCCGGTCAGATGGAATTCGCCGGACAGCTTGCCGGTCACCGGATAGTCATCGATCTGGAACGCGTGACGCAGCGCCTCGACATTGCCGCGCTCGACGCGGAACCGTGCGTCGATCTCTTCGCCGGCATCGTCGCGCGGGTAGCCGATCGAAAACAGGCCGTCCACGTGGATTGCCGAGTCTCCTTTGCTGATCGCGGCGTCCTTCACGGTGACGTAGCTGTTCTGGACCGTGATGTGGCCGGCGGCGGATCCCCACGAGGTGTCGAACGCGCGCAGGCCGTCGCCTTTGAAGTTGCCCTCCACGCGCGGCCGGCGGAACGGTCCCGTGAAGACGCCGTCGAATTCGCCGCGCCCGCCGAACGCGACGGGACCGGTCGGCGATCCGAAGTCGGTGATGATGCCGGCGAGCAGCTGATCGCTTTCCTGCCAGTCGCTGCTCGTGACGTGGAACGGCATCCGCGAGTCGTCGCCGTACGCTGTGGATCCCTCGAAGGTGACGTGCGTGCGCTCGGTGACGAACCGGCTGGGCTCGAAGGTCACCGTGTCCGGTCCGTACTCGTATGTCACTTCCCCCGCGATCGGCAGATGCGCGGGAAGCGGAACGGGCGCAAACGGACCCCATTCAGCGAGTGACGGATCGGCCGGCGGCAGCGTGGCCGTCATCGGCGTCTCGCCGGCTGGCGGCGAGACCACAAGATAGCCGTCCCCATGACGCTCGCGGAAACGGCCCATCGGCCACTCGAGGACGTTGTGCCACGAGGCTGACCCGGCGAACCGCTGGCCGCGCAGCTGCTCGAGATCCGTGAGCTGCTGCAGGTCCAGTCCGTCGACGTTGAATTCGAATCTCGCCGATGGCTTGGTCTTCGAGCCGAGCGGCGCGATCGCATAGGAGAAGGTTGCGTCGCCGCCGGCGAAGTGGGCGCCCGCGTCGTAGACGTCGAAGCTGGTCGGCGTCCAGCGCAGCGCGCCGTAGAGCGACGGAAAGCGATAGTGATAAACGCCGAGCTCCTCGCTCGTGAACGTCCCGCTCAGATCGCGTCCGTCCTTGAACAGGTGGAACGTGCCGGTGAATTGGCCGTCACCCGTGAGCGGCCACGACTCCTGCTTGAAAAAGATCTCGCGCATGCGCGGAAACCGGACGCGCGAATCGACTTCGTAGGTCTGCTCGGGCCAGTGCGCGATGTCCACCTGTCCGTGCGCGACGGTGGCCGCGCCATCCGTATCGAGATCGACGCGGCTGAGCCGAATGATCGGACCATCGAGGACGAAGTCGGCCTTCATCTTCGCCCACATCGGAACGTTGTCCTGAATGGACACGAGTCCGTCCGTGAACGTGGCAGTCCCGTGATAGTCCGGAACATTCGTGATGCCGATGTCGAGGTTGCGGCAGACGACGCTCCACGGCGCCTCGTGATCCTCGTAGGTGAACTGGCCGCGCTGTCCGTGGAACGAGCGCATCGTGACGGTGAAACGCCGCGGTCCGCTCGGCGCGTTGTCGTCGCGACGGAACCTGGGGAAATTGTGCTCGTTCGGCCACTTCTCGACGAGCATCGCCCAGTCGCTCAGTTCGACCGCGGAAATCGTGAAATCGGGACGCGTCCGCAGCGCGGGCGTCCAATCGAGCTTCAACGACAGCCGCTTCGCGGTGAAGAACGGACGATCGCCCGCATGAACGCCATCGATCGCGAGGTCCGTGATCGCGATCCGGCCGCTGAACAGGTGAATGCTGAGCGACCCGAGGTGAAGCGGACGTTCGAGGTAGCGCGATCCGTACTTTTCTGCGTACGGTTTTGCAAGCGGACCGAGGTCAATCGCGACCAGGACGACGATGCCTGCCGCCAGCAACGCGATCGCGACCGTCACGCCGACGCGGGCGGACCGGGTGAGCTTGTGTCCGCGGATGCGCTTGAGCCAGTTCACTGCAATCTGCGGGAAATCATTGGATGACGACGAGCAGCGCACCGGCGTCGACCGTGCGGCCTTCCACGGCCTTGACGTCTGCCACAGTGCCGTCCCTGCCGGCACGCAGCTCGTTTTCCATTTTCATCGCTTCGACAACAACCAGCGGCTGCCGCACGACGACCGCATCGCCCGGCTTGACCAGTACGCGCACGACCTTGCCCGGCATCGGCGCCGTGACGCGCTGCGGGCGCGACGAACCGGTGCTGTCGCGGCCGGCGCGGGTTCCCTCGCGCCGCCGTCCGTTGACACCAACCGGCACGGGCACGCCGTCGATCGTCACCATCAGCTGCCCGGTCGCCGGATCCGGTGCGGTCACGACGTCTTTCGACCACACGTTGTCCAGAATCAGCGACAGCGTGTGCGCGTCGATTCGCGCGGCGTCAATGCGATACGTGCGTCCGTCGAGCGTCAGTGCAAGGCCCGCGCCCTCGCGAACGACCGTCACGGTGCGTGTCTGGCCGCCGACTTCGATGTCGTACTGCATGCGGCCTACAGCCCCTTGACGCCTTCGGCGCGTGCGCGCGCCTTCCATTCGGAGGCACGCGTCCCGCCGATTGTTTCGGTCCCGTTGCTCTTCGGCGACAGGACGGTCTGCACGACCGCCGCAATCGCGGCCAGCGACTCCTCGTCGGCCGACGCCTGCGTGAACGGATGTCCGTTCCGCGAGCTCAGCACGCCATCGAGATAGGCCGTGTGAAAGCGTCCATCCGTGAACTCGGGTTGCGCCAGCAGCCACGAGAAAAACGGAACGGTCGTCTTGATCCCGGTGACGATGTATTCCGAAAGTGCGCGCCGCAGCCGCGCGATCGCATGATTCCGCGTCTCGCCCCACGCCACGAGCTTCGAGATCATCGGATCGTAGAAAATCGGGACGTCGAGTCCCGCGGTCGCGCTGCTGTCGTCACGGATGCCGGGCCCGCCGGGCGTGCGAAGGCTGACAATCCGTCCGGGCGAGGGCAGAAAGCCGTTGTCGGGGTCCTCTGCATAGACACGGCATTCAATCGCATGCCCGCGCGGACGCAACAGCTCGTCCGCGTCGAGATCGAGCCGCTCCCCCCGCGCGATTCGAATCTGCCAGCGCACCAGGTCGATGCCGGTCACCATCTCGGTGACCGGATGCTCGACCTGCAGGCGCGTGTTCATCTCCAGGAAGTAGAACTGGCCGTCCTCGTCGAGCAGGAATTCGATCGTGCCGGCGTTGACGTACCCGACCGCTCCGGCGACTTGCGCGGCTGCCGTCGTGATCTTCCGGCGAAGCCTTTCGTCGACGACGATCGACGGCGTCTCTTCGACGACTTTCTGGTGACGCCGCTGAATCGAGCATTCGCGCTCCACGAACGGCAGCACCTGTCCGTGCGCGTCGCCGAGCAGCTGAACTTCGATGTGCCGGGGACGGAGCAGGCGACGCTCGAGGTAGACCGACGTATCGCCGAATGCGGTGCCGGCTTCCGACCGCGCCGCGCGCACTGCGCTCAGCAAATCTTCCGGCGCCGTAACGGTCCGCATGCCCTTGCCGCCGCCACCCGCCACAGCCTTGACGAGCAGCGGATAGCCGATCGCCTGCGCGGCAGCCGCCACCTCCGCGTCGGATGCTTCGGCAGCGAGCGGCTCCTCGGTCCCGGGGACGACCGGGACACCTGCGCGTTTGGCCGCGATGCGCGCCGCCGTCTTGCTCCCCATGGTCTCGATGGTCTTGGACTTCGGGCCGATGAACGTGATGCCCGTGTCTTCGATCGCCGCGGCGAAGTCCTCGTTCTCGGCGAGGAACCCGTAGCCCGGGTGGACGCCGTCCACGCCGGCACGCCGCGCGACGTCAACCAAACGATCGATCCGGAGATAGCTCTCGCGCGGCGCGCTCGGACCGATCGGGTACGCCTCGTCCGCAAGGCGGACGTGCAGCGCCGTCCGGTCGCATTCGGAATAGACCGCCACGGGCGAGATGCCCATCTCGCGGCAGGCGCGGATGATGCGCACCGCGATTTCGCCACGATTGGCGATCAGGATTTTTTTCATGATCGACGACAGGCTCGCCGCAGGGCGCGCGGCCAGTTCGCGCGTCGGGTCGAGCTCGGTTCACTCAGTCCAGGGCAGTGCGTTGGGACCCCGTACCATCCATCATTGTACGTTCAGCGGAGGGCTGGCGGGCGCCGGTGATGCGTCCCCTGCTCGTACGCGTACGCCAGACGCAGGAGCGTCGGCTCCGCCCATGCCCGGCCGAAGAACTGCAGTCCGGCCGGGAGCGTGCCGTCGCGGGTCGCGCCCATCGGCACGGTGATCGCCGGAAACCCGGTACTCGGCGCGAAGAACTGGTTGTTGTCGCCGCCCGCCGTGTTGAGATCGCCGATCAACCGCGGCGGATTGCTCCACGTCGGGTAGACGAGCGCATCGAGCTGCTGGCGATCCATCAGCTCGTTGACGGCGGTCCGGAGCTTGTCGCGGAACGCATCGCGAGCCTTGCATCCCGCCGACTGCCCGGGCACATCGTCTGACGCCTGGGCCGACTCGAGCCGCGCCTGAATGGACGGATGGAAGCGTCGCGACTTGATGATCTCGTCGAGCGAGTGCAGCGGCGCCTTGTCGCCGAGCGAGGAGAGGTACTCGTTCAGGTCGTGCTTCAGCTGATTGCATCCGCCGCCCTGCGCGCGTCGTAGCTCGTCGAGGCCGGGAACCGCGACCGGATCGATGACGTCGGCGCCCAGGTTGCGCAGCTCGCCCAGCGCGCTTCGAAACACGCCGTCCACTTCCGTGTCGAGCGTCGGCGTGTCGTACGCCTGGTGCAGGACGCCGAGTCGCGCGCCTTTCAACCCGTCACGCACGAGCGCCGCCGCGTAGTTCGAATCGACATGACCGCGGCTGGCCGCCGTCGATGGGTCGCGCGGATCCTCGCCGGCGATCACCTGGAGCACGGCCGCCGAGTCCGCGACGCTGCGCGTCAATACTCCGGCGATATCCGCAGCGAGATTCAGCGGCACCACACCCGCTCGACTGACGAGCCCCATCGTCGAACGAAGGCCGACGAGCGCCTGGTGCGCAGCGGGACCGCGGATCGAGTCTCCCGTGTCGCTCGCCGTCGCAATCAGCGTGAAATTCGACGCGACCGCGGCCGCTGAACCGCCGCTCGATCCGGCAGTGACGCGCGTCGTGTCGTACGGATTGCGCGTGTAGCCGGGCAGGATGGAGCTGACGGTCTCCACCGGGCTGAACGCGAACTCCGCCATGTTCGACTTCGCGATCATCACCGCGCCGGCGTCGCGCAGCCGCTTGACGAGCGTCGCGTCCTTGCCGGTCTGCATGCCCTTCAACGACAACGAGCCGGCGGTCGTCGGCATGTCGGCGGTTTCGTAGTTGTCCTTCACGATGACCGGCACGCAGTGCAGCGGACCGACCGGTCCGGACGCTCGAAACCGGCGATCGAGATCGTCGGCGGCCTTCAGCGCGTCCGGGTTCGTGAGGATGATCGCATTGACTGCGGCGCCCTTCTTGTCGTTGGCGTCGATGCGGGCGAGATACTGCTCGACGAGCGATCGACACGTCAGCGATCCACCGCGGAGCGCCGTCTGAACCCGCTCGATCGTCGTCTCGTCGAGGGCAAACCGTTCCGGAGCTTGCGCCTGGCCGGAGGCAAGGAGCGCGAGAGAGAGCAGGCCGATCGAGGTCGCGATGCGCATGCGCGTAGTCTACGCGCCGCTACAGCGGAATGTTGCCGTGCTTCTTCGGCGGATTCTTCACGCGTTTCGAGTCCAGGTTCCTGAGCGCGGTGATCAGCTTGCCGCGTGTCTCACGCGGATGGATCACCTCGTCGAGGAAGCCGCGGCCGGCGGCGATGTAGGGGTTCGCGAACTTCTCGCGGAATTCGGTGATTTTTTCGGCGCGCGCGGCGGCAGGATCCGCCGCCCGCTCGAGCTCGCGCTTGTACAGGATATTGACGGCGCCTTCGGGACCCATGACGGCGATCTCCGCGGTCGGCCACGCGTAGTTGAAATCGGTGCGGATGTGTTTGCTCGACATGACGCAATACGCGCCGCCGTAGGCCTTCCGCGTGATCACGGTCACCTTGGGAACGGTCGCTTCGGCGAACGCGAACAGGAGCTTCGCGCCGTGCTTGATGATGCCGCCGTACTCCTGGACCGTACCTGGCAGGAATCCCGGGACGTCCTCGAAGGTGACAAGCGGGATGTTGAAGGCGTCGCAGAACCGCACGAACCGCGCGGCCTTCACGGATGCGTTGATGTCGAGCGTACCCGCGAGCACGGCCGGTTGATTCGCCACGATGCCGACGGATCGGCCGCCGAGCCGCGCGAAGCCCACGAGGATATTCTTCGCAAAATGCTGATGGACTTCGAGGAAGTGCCCGTCGTCCACGATCGGGTGGATGACGTCGAGCATGTCGTATGGCTGGTTGGGCGCCTCTGGAACGATGGTATCGAGCGACGGATCTTCGCGATCGGCCGCGTCGGCACTCGCCACGCGCGGTGCATCGTCGAGGTTGTTCGACGGCAGGAACGACAGCAGCTCGCTGATGAGCGCGATGCATTCGCGGTCGTCGTCGACCGCGAAGTGCGCAACGCCGCTCGTGGCGTTGTGCGTCGCCGCGCCGCCGAGCGCTTCCATCGTGACGTCCTCGTGGGTCACGGTCTTGATCACATCGGGGCCGGTCACGAACATGTAGCTCGTGTCGCGGACCATGATCGTGAAATCGGTGATGGCCGGCGAGTACACCGCGCCGCCGGCACACGGGCCCATGATGGCGGAGATCTGCGGGATGACGCCGGACGCCAGCGTGTTCCGCAGGAAGATGTCCGCGTAGCCGCCGAGCGACAGCACGCCTTCCTGAATCCGCGCGCCGCCGGAATCGTTGAGTCCGACGACCGGCGCGCCCAGCGACATCGCGAGGTCCATGATCTTGACGATCTTCGCGGCGTTGGTCTCCGAGAGTGAGCCGCCGAAGACGGTGAAGTCCTGCGCGAAGGCAAACACCTGACGTCCGCCGACGAGTCCATGGCCAGCGACAACACCGTCGCCGGGAATGGTCTGTTTCTCCATGCCGAAGTCGCGGCAGCGGTGGGTGACGAGCTTGTCGACCTCCTCGAACGTGCCGGCGTCGAACAGCAGATCGATGCGCTCGCGCGCGGTCAGTTTGCCCGCAGCATGCTGACGGTCGAGGCGCGCCTGTCCTCCCCCGAGCTCCGCGCGGCGCTCGAGATCTGCCAGCGTCTTGTGCGGTTCCATCGCGCGCTGGGTCGTCAGGCTTTCACCGCGTGGACTTTCTCCCAGTCCTTCAGGAATTTCTCGAGGCCGATGGACGTCAGCGGGTGGTTGAACATCTGTTCGATGACGGCCGGCGGACACGTCGCGACGTGTGCGCCCATGCGCGCTGATTCCACGACGTGAATCGGATGGCGACAGCTCGCGACGAGGATCTCGGTCTTGAACGCGTAGTGGCTGTAGATGTCCACGATCTCGCGAATCAGCTCCAGGCCGTTCGTGGCGATGTCATCGAGACGTCCGACGAACGGGCTGATGTAGGACGCGCCGGCCTTGGCCGCGAGCAGCGCCTGGGCGGGCGAAAAACAAAGCGTCACGTTGACGCGGATGCCCTCGCCCGACAGCGTCTTGCACGCGCGAATGCCGTCCTTCGTGAGCGGCACCTTCACGACCATGTGCTCGTCGATCTTTGCGATGTCGTGCCCTTCGCTCAGCATGCCCGCAAAGTCGGTCGCCGTGACCTCGCCGCTGACGGGTCCTTTGACGATGTCGCAGATCTTCTTGAGATTCTGGCGGAAGTCGCCCGGCTCCTTCGCGAGCAGCGACGGATTCGTCGTCACCCCGTCGAGGATGCCGAGCTGCGCGATCGCTTCGATGTCCTTGATGCTTCCGGTGTCGAGAAACAACTTCATAAGTACTCCTCGCTATTCGGACCGGACGGGATTCGTGAGCTCGCCGACGCCTTCCACTCGGACAGTCATCGAATCGCCGCTCGCGAGCGAGCCGATGCCCGCCGGCGTGCCGGTCGAGATGATGTCGCCGGGCTCGAGCGTCATCACGAAGCTGATGAACTCGATGAGGTGATCGATCGGAAAGATCAGGTGAGCCGTGCTCGACGACTGCCGCGTCTGTCCGTTGACCAGCCCTTCGACGAGTCGAGGCGATCCGTCGAGTCCCGTCGCAATGCACGGCCCGATGGGCGCAAACGTGTCGAACCCTTTGCAGCGCGTGTATTGCGATTCCTTGTTCTGCAGATCGCGCGCCGTCACGTCGTTGACGCAGATGAGGCCACTGACGAAGTCCCACGCGGACGCGCGCTTGACGCGATGCGCGCGCTTCCCGATGACGACGCCCAGCTCGGCCTCGTGATCGACGCGGCCGACGCCCGGCGGCAGCAGAATCGGCGCCCCGGGTCCGATGACGGCGGTTGACGGCTTGATGAACAGCAGCGGCTCGGCCGGCAGCGGCTTCTTCTGCTCTGCCGCGTGGTCCTTGTAGTTGAGTCCGACACAGACAATCTTGGATGGGACGATCGGCGGCAAGAGCGAAAGCCCGGAGACGCCGGCGGCGATCGGCGCGCCGAGCGTGTAGCTGCCGAACACATCACCAGCCATCTCGAACGCACGGCCGTCGCGCTCGACGGCGTAACCCGCACTGCCATTCTTCGCGTAGCGAAACACTCGATCCATTCGCGGCATTAAATCACCAATTTCAGCGCGTCACCAGTCCGGCCGTCATCGGGCGGCTTCGTCGACGGTATTGGACAGCGGGCTCACGTTGCCCGCCTTGTCCACGGCTTTGACAGCGTAAATGAAGTGGACGCCCGGCTGCAGATTCTCATCGCGGTATTGCGTCAACTGAATCGGCGTGGGCGTGATTGGTACAAGCGCGACGGCAGACGGTCCGCGCATCACGATGTAGCCGTCCAGGTCGCGCTCCGCGTTGGGCTCCCAGATCAGGCTGATCGCCCCTTCCTGCGGCGACGATTGCAGGTTCGCCGGGGCCGCGGGCGGAAACGTGTCCTTCAACGTCTTGCAGACTCGCGGTGCAGCAGCGCTCTCGATGTTCAGGTTGCCGAGGCTCTCGACCGCGCGCACCACGTAGCAGCGCTCCTCACCCCACACGATTCTGGTGTCGGAGTACGCAGGGTCGGTCAACGGAGTTGCCGTCAGTCGCGCCGCCTGTCCGTTCGCCGGCTCCTCGTACACGTTGTACTTGATCGCGATCGGATTCACGCCGATGGGCGTCGACGGCAGCACGGTGCCGGACGCGGGCGGCTGCACCGGTGGCGCAGCGGCAACGGGCGGCCAGGTCACGGAAATCGCCTTCTCGTCGTAGGTGACCGTCGGTTGCGCCGGTGCAGGTGGCGGCGGCACGAGCGGAACCGCGATGCGCGACGAGAACGCGCCGTCGCGTCCGCGGGTCGAGACGCCAACGGCGACGTACGTCCGCGTCAGCGGTGTCGGCTGCGGCGGCAGCAGCGGCGGCTCCACGCCGTGTTCGGTTTCCGCCGGCGCCGCGTGGCTGCGCTTTTCGGCCGGCACGATCGCCGGGATGAGCGCGGGACGGCCAAGCGTTTCCGACACGTGGGCCGCGGCGCCTTGATCGAGACCGTTGCCTTCAGGCGGCTCCATGTCGGCCGGCGGTTCGTCCTCGTCGATGGCCCTGTCGGGATCGCGCGGCGCCTTGACGTCGACGCTCGCAACGCGCGAGCCGTACTTCTTGATCTGCGCGTCGGTCACCGCGTCGCGCGAGGTGATCGCGTACACGTCGATGCGTTGAATGTTCGCGGGCCGCGAGTTGTCGGTGTTCGCGACCGGCACGCCGAAACGCATGTCAACGACCGATCCGCGCAGGTCGGCCGAGAACTCTGACGGCGCCGTCGGCAGCCTCACGAGCGGCGGCAGCGGCGGACCTTTCTTGCCGCACGCGACGCAGAACAGGCACACCGCGAACGGCAGGATGGTCACGCGGCGCGATGGCCCCGCGAGCGAACGTCGCCTCACAGGATGTATCGTGACAGATCTTCGTTCTTGACGATGTCGGCGAGCATGCGGGTGACGTAGGCCTCGTCGATCGTGACGGTCTTGTCGGAGAGATCCGGTCCTTCGAACGAAATTTCGTCGAGCAGCTTCTCCATGACCGTGTGCAGACGCCGGGCGCCGATGTTTTCTGTGCGCTCGTTGACCAGCGTAGCGAAGTCCGCAATCTTGTGAATCGCGTCGGCCGTGAAGGTGAGCGCGATGCCCTCAGTTTCCATGAGCGCCATGTACTGCTTGATCAGCGCGCTCTTCGGCTCCGTGAGAATCCGGACGAACTCGTCCTTCCCCAGCGGCTCCAATTCCACGCGGATCGGAAAGCGGCCCTGCAGCTCGGGAATGAGATCCGACGGCTTCGACACGTGAAAGGCGCCGGCCGCGATGAACAGGATGTGGTCCGTGCGGACCATCCCGTGCTTCGTGTTCACCGTCGTCCCTTCGACGATCGGCAGGATGTCGCGCTGCACGCCTTCGCGGCTGACTTCGGGCCCATGCGCGCCTTCGCGCCCCGCGATCTTGTCGATTTCGTCGATGAAGATGATGCCTGATTCCTCGACGCGCCTGACGGCGGCCTTCGACACGCTGTCCATGTCGATCAGCTTCTGCTCTTCTTCCGACGTCAGGTACTCGAGCGCTTCGGGCACGCGCATGCGCCGCTTCTTTGTCTTGCCCTGAAAGAGTCCCGGCAGCATGTCTTTCAGGTTGACGTCCACTTCCTCGACGGACGACCCGGCGATGATTTCGAACGACGGGAACGACTTCTCGCGGACGTCGAGTTCGACGGTACGGGCGTCCAGCCGACCGGCGCGCAGCTGATCGCGAAAGTGCTCGCGCGTGCGGTTCAGCGCGTCGCGAGTCGTGTTCGGATCTTCCTCGGCTCCCATCGGCCGCGGCGGCGGCAGCAGGATGTCGAGCAGCCGCTCTTCGGCGTTCTGCGCCGCCTTCGCGCGGACCTCTTCGAGCCGCTCTTCGCGGACCATGTCCACGCCGAGCTCGACGAGATCGCGCACCATCGACTCCACGTCGCGTCCGACGTAGCCGACCTCGGTGAACTTCGAGGCTTCGACCTTCAGAAACGGCGACTGGGCGAGCCGCGCCAGCCGACGCGCAATCTCCGTCTTGCCGACGCCGGTCGGACCGATCATCAGGATGTTTTTCGGCGCGATGTCCTCGGCGAGCTCCGGGGAGAGTTTCTGGCGCCGCAGCCGATTGCGAAGCGCGATGGCCACGGCCCGTTTCGCGGCCGCCTGGCCGACGACGAACTTGTCGAGCTCGGCGACGATTTGACGAGGCGTTAGCATGCCCACTGTCGATTGAGTGCTTTCCGGAAGATAGATGGCCACGATCCCGACTCAGAGCTCTTCGATGACGAGGTTGCCGTTCGTGTAGATGCAGATGTCGGAGGCGATGCGCATCGCCTTCTCGGCGATCGCGCGCGCGCCCAGATCGGTGTTCTGCGCCAGCGCCTTCGCGGCCGCCAGTGCAAACGGTCCTCCCGATCCAATCGCCACGATCCCGTCGTCCGGCTCGATCAAGTCGCCGTTGCCGGAGAGGAGAAACATCGAGTGCTGATCGAGGACGACGAGCATCGCTTCGAGGCGCCGAAGGATGCGGTCCGATCGCCAGTCCTTCGCGAGCTCCACGGCTGAGCGCTCGAGGTTTCCGCGGTACTGCTCCAGCTTGGACTCGAAACGCGCGAACAGCGCGAAGGAATCGGCTGCGGACCCTGCGAAGCCGGCCAGGATGCGGTCGTTGTACAGCCGCCGGATCTTGCGCGCCGTCTGCTTGACCACGGTCTGCCCGAAGGTGACCTGTCCGTCGCCGGCCAGGACGGTGTGGTCGCGGTGGCGCACCGCGAGGATGGTCGTGCTGTGAAAGGGCACCTCGCTCGGAGTCTATCGGCCGGCCGAAAACAGTGTCAAGAAAACGGGACGTCGTGCCCTCCACGTGCGACACCCGCCGGCCGTATACTTAGACAATCCTGAGACTTTTGTATGGCAGCCGGCTTGCCTACCGCTTCTTTAGAGGTCGTGCCATGAAGCCTATCCTTGCGATTCTCGTCCTGCTCGCGGTGCCCGCGGCGGCCCAGAGTCATGGCGGCGGACAGGCCAGTGGCGGTGCCTCGCACGGCAGCTCGGGCGGAGGTTCGGCGGCGCCGAGCGGCGGTGGATCGCACGGTGGCGGCAGCTCGGGCGGCGGTTCCCACGCAGGCGCGGGCGGTGGCGGCGGCGGTCACGCGACGGCTGGGCCTCGTTCGGGTGGAGGAAGCGGCGGCGGGACGGCGGTCAGCCGCGGCGGCGGGGGCTCTTACAACGGCGGCGCCCGACACACGGGATCCAGCGGCGCCACAGGTTCGTCCGCAACGCCCACCCCTGCTTCCGGATCGAACGGCTCGTCACAGCCCTCGACGCGGAGTGAAGCGGGCCCACGGACCGGCCGCACTGCGGATGCGGTCAGGACCGTACCGAGCGGCGTTCCGCCGCACGCGCGGCCGCCAAACAGCGGTACGGTCGTCGGCACGGCAGTGCCTCGAGGATCGGTCCCCGCGCCGCCGCCGAGTAACGGCGGCATCTATGTGCCGGGCGGCGGGTACTATCCGTGGTGGATCTACGGATTCGGCGCCGGCGCCGGCTACGCCGGGTACTACGGTGGGATGTACTCGGGCTACTACGACTACGACCCGTGGTTCGGCGGCTATCCCGACCCGGGCGGCGGCACCTACAGCAGCGGCGGCGGCACCAGCAGCGTCGCGGACGAAGGCACGCTGCGCCTGAAGATCAAGCCGCGGAACGGCGAGGTCTACGTCGACGGTTATTACGTCGGCGTCGTCGACGACTTCGACGGGATGTTCCAGAAGCTGCACGTGGAGAGCGGCGTCCACCGCGTGGAAGTGCGCGCGCCTGGTTACGAGTCGCTCGTGTTCGAGGTCCGCATCTCGCCGGACCACCTGACGACGTACCAGGGTGAGCTCACACGAGTCCCCTGACCTGGATGTCGCGGCGCGCCGCCTGCGCGCGGTCGCCGCGATCTCCGGCGTCTACGACGCGTCGATCGGGGTCACGATGCTGTTGGGGAAGTCGGTCCTGGCTTCCCTGTTCCGCGTTCAGCTCCCCGTTCCGCCCATCCACGCAGACCTGAACGGCGTCTTTCTTTTATCCATCGCCGTTGGCTATCTCATCCCCTATCGATATCCGTCGACGGAAGGCGGCCGCGGCTACATGTGGGTGATGGGTCCGCTGCTGAAGGGCAGCGGCGCACTCGCGTTCATCCTCGACTACCTCTTCCGAGGATCGCCCGCTTCGTTTTTGCTGTTCGCCGCGAGCGATGGAATCGTGGCACTCCTGACGCTCTGGGCGCTTCTTTCACGCGAGCGCCGGTCGTAGGCGCGCCGCGCGTACGCCTCGTTACCGCGAGGCGTTCACGCGGTTACTTATCCAGCAGTTGCCGCTCGATCGGGTGCTCGCCCATCTTCACCCACTGGATCGATCCGTACTTCGCGAACAGCTGGATCTTCGCGTCCACGAACTGACTGTTCTTGAGCATGTCCTGGCGCGTCTGATCGGTTCCCGTGTAACCGTTCTGCGATTTCAGCAGCAACGGGCCGATGGTGGCTCCCGGCGCGAGGCCTTCGGAGCCGGCCGCAGTGACGAACGCGCTCCCCCACTCCTCCGCATCGTTACCGTGCCGGAAGAGAGAGTTGATCTGGAGCTGGACGAGCTTCTGGTCGGAGTTGTTCTTGACCGTGATGCGCGCAGCCGGCACCAGCTTGTTCTGACCGTTCACGATGCCCGCGTCGTACCAGCCGGTTTGGACGACGTCGATCTGGAGAGCCTTGGCGAGGTCGACGGTCGGTCCGCAGCTGGCGGAAAGGATGGCGGCAGAAAGCAGGAGCCAACGCATCAAGACATTCTAATTGAGGATTGCGGAATGCGGATTGCGGATTGATTGGGCGGATCGGGGATTGCGGATTGGGGATTGAGTTGCGGATTGGTGAACGGAGCGAATTGATTGCCAATCCGCAATCCGCAATCCGCAATCCGCAATCCGCAATCCGCAATCCGCAATCCGCAATTAGTAGATTCTGACCTCGATCCTTGCCTTGGCTTCTTCCTTGGTGATCTGTCGCGCGAGGAACGCTGCGAGGTCTGATCCGCGCAGACGGATGATGCGCGTCCTCGAGCTCGAGTCGGCGGGTGCGAGGCGCGGACGATCGTCGTTGCCGCGCGCCGCGACGGTGAGCCACTCGTCCGCATCGAGGCCGAGCGATCCGCTGTGCTCGAGCATCGCGTCTTCGAGCGCGCTCATGACTTCCGTGCGGTACACCTCGTTGGGATCGGTGAGGATCGGATCGGCGGTCGAACGCGGCGCGGGCGCGGCGTCCTGACTCGCCGACGCCGTCGATCCCGTTTCCGTGCGGACTCCGGTCTGCGTCGCAGCAGGAACCTGGCGCAGTCGTGGGTCGACCTGCAGCTCCACACGCTTCAGCGCCTGCTCCGCGTTTGCGTTCCCCTTCACGACCTGCTGCAACTGCTTCATCGCGCTGTCGTAGCCGAGATCGTTCTGGTCGAGGGTCCGCATCGTCCACCACGTGGTTTCAAACGATGGAACCGACACGTCGAAAAAGACGCCGTAGCCGTCCAGCCTGAAGCCGCGCGCGTGCGCGTTATCGCTGAGCAGCAGATCGGTCGGCGTCTGCACGAGCGCCTGCATCCGATCGCGGACGATCGTCAGGCCGTGCTCCACGGCACCTTCGAGCACGCGTTCGAGCACGCCGATCTGATAACGCATCTGGCGTGCCTCGGCGTCCTCGCGCGCCGACGTCCCGGGCTGGGCGGCAGACGTTTGTCCGGTGGCCGTCTGCGCGGCGGCCGGACCGGCCGCCAGCAAACATCCACCGACGATGGCACCAAACAGCTTCGCGGTCACAGGCTCCCCCTACTGCTGTTGAGAAACGCGCTGCAGAATGTAGTCGAGCTTCTGGCGGTTTCGCAGCACTTCCACACCGGTTCGGTCCTGCAGTGCACCGAGGCTCTGGTCGACGCGCCGCAGATCGGCCTGGCGCTGCAGGTTCAACTCGCGAATGGCCTCGGCGACTCGCAACGCAAGCTCGTTCTGTTGACGCCGCTCGCTCTCGTCCACGAGCGTCTTCACGCGGCGCATCACGTCCGCGTCAGCAGACGATGGCGTGTGCGAAACGGACGCGACGACCGGCTGCGGATTCGTCGTCTGCGACGCGCGCAGTTCCTGTCGAAGCTGCTCCTGCAGCGCGACGAGGTCTGCACGCCATGGAGAATCCTGCGTCGTTGCGCTTGTGTTCGCCGCGGAGGCGGCGGGCGCTTTCATCCAGCCGGTGCGGACGCTCAGGCCGTCGTGGTCGTATCGGATGTCGAAGTTCGCGACGCCGGCGGCTGCGCCGAGGACGAGGATCGCGGCGGCCGCCTGTGCCCATGCGGGAACCGTTCGCCACGACCATGCGCTCGGCGCCGCCACGAGAGCCGCGTTGCCCGTCGTCACAGACTGGAGGTCGACGATCGACGTGGTCTGGACCGCCATGCGCGGATCGGGCGGTATCCATGTGGCCAGTTGCGCGCGGACGCCGCCGAGCGCGTTCAACTCGCTGCGGCAGCGGGCGCACGTCGCGAGATGGCCTTCGAACGATGCTCGCTCTTCCGGCGATACATCGTTGTACAGATACGCCATCAACATCGCTTCCCGATCGCCGTCGTACCCGCACAGGATTCCGTTCATCATTTCACGCTCACCTTGGGACTTCTGGCCAGTTCGCGCCGCAGGACCGTGAGGCCCTGATAGAGGCGCGTCTTCACCGTGCTCAACGGGCAGCCGACGAGATCCGCGATTTCCTGGAACGTCAGGCCGTGATATTCCTTCAGGATGATGGCCATGCGCTGCTCCTCGGGGAGGAGCGTCATGGCTCGTTCGACCGACCGCGCCAGATCCTTGCGCGCGACGAGATCTTCAATCGATTCGGACGGCTCGGCCGCCGCAGCCATCTCCATCAAGTCGCCATCCTCAGGCGGCTGGACCACCGGAGCGCGTCGCTCCCGCCTGACCCAGTCGCGGCACAAGTTGAGCGCGATCCGATACAGCCACGACGAGAACTTCGCCTGGCCGCGAAACCCCGGCAGCGCCCTGTACGCACGGAGAAACGTCTCCTGACACACGTCCCGCGCTTCCTCTTCGCGACCGATCGTCCGGTACGCGAGAGCATAGATGGGACGCTCCCATCGGAGAACCAACTCATTGAAGCTGTCGGCATCGCCGCTGATCGACCGAGCGACGAGCTCTTCGTCCGTCCACGTCATGCGGAGCGCGGCGGGCCTCTTTTCTCGATTAATAAGACGCAGAAGCGCGGCCAAGAGTCGGGTCGGGCCGCCGCCTTCCGATTATAGCGTCGCTTTGTGTAAGTCCAATTCTGTCACTTACTTAATGATGGGTGCCGGACGAGGGCGTATTGGTCGCGGCGGTTCGTTCGCAGTAGAATCGCCCGCTGGCTGTCCCCCGGGCCCGCGAGTGCATGTCCCAAGAAAGAACGATCACCAGCCCGCCACCCGTTCCGGCGCCCGCCGGCGCCAACGCCGCGCGGCCGCCCCTGTCACTCCTGGCACGCGGGTCCCGCCAGGGCGAGTTGCTGCCTCATCTGCATCAGTACGCGGTCGAGCGGGCTGAGGGCGACTGCTCGCTGCTCTTCCGCCACAATCCGCGGAACGCGGCACTGCATGCGGCGTCCGGCTTCGGCCTCGATGCGCTCAAGACGGATCCGTGGCAGCCCGACGCCGACGAACTGTCGATCGTCTCGGCGGCGTTCGAGCGCAATCTGCCGGTACTCGTCCCCGACGCCGACCGGCGGATGCCGGATCTTGCCGCGCGCCTCGGAACGTCGTCGGCGCTGCTGCTTCCGCTCGCGCGTGGAGACAGCCGGATCGGACTGCTGGCGATCGGCTACCGAGCGCGTCCCGAGCAGACGCCTGATGGCGTCGAAGACATTCGCGACGCCTTTCTCACAGCGCTCGAGTTGTTCCAGCTCCGCCAGAGCGACGAGTTGCAGCGCGACATCCGATCGCTGCTCCAGGATTTCGCCGAGACGCTGTCCGCAACGCTCAATCTGTCTGCCGGACTCGACATCTTCTGCCACGGCGCGAACCTGCTCTTCGGCGCGGATCGCACGTCCGTCTGGCTGCACGATCGTCGCGCGCGCTCTCTCGTTCTCGAAGCGTCATCGGACCGGACGCACGCCTCCCGCGGCGCGCGCATCGCCGTGGACGACGCGGACGCGCCAGCCGCCGTCGCGATGCGTCGAGCGCGCGCGGAGATCGTCACGTCGCGAAGCGACGAAGTGACCGCGACCGTGACCGTCCCGCTTCGCGGGACGCGGCGCGCGCTCGGCACGATGGTCTTCGACGGCGTCCGCATCCCGCCTGGCGCCGAACTGGAGCTGCTCGATCGCGCGGACGAGCTGGGACGCCAGCTGGCGAGCGCCGTAGAAAACATGCAGCTGCTCGACGGGTTGATCCGTTCGCGCCGCGAGCTGGAAAACACCTTCGACTCGATCACGCACCTCGTCGCCGTCGCCGACAGGCAAGGTCAGCTGACGCACGTCAACCAGGCGTTCGCGGTTCGCCAGGGCCGGTCCCCGGATGAACTGATCGACAAGCCGCTCGCACAGCACGTCGGGCCCGAGCTGGCGTCGTGGATCGCCGAGCTCGAGGCGGGCGGCGCGCGCGAAGCGGGCAAGCCGGCGTCGCGCGAGTTGGTCGATCCGGTCCTGAAGGGCCCGTTCATGGTCACGGTGACCGACCTCATCAATCCCGACCGCGAGCGCGCGGGCAGCGTCATCGTGGCGCGCGACCTCACGCCGCAGACGCGGCTCGAGGCCGAGCGCGAGGAGCTTCGCAAGCGGCTCACGCAGACCGAGAAGCTGGCGGCGCTCGGTCAGTTCGTCGCCGGCATCGCGCACGAGCTGAACAATCCGCTGCAGGGCGTCCTCGGACATCTCGAGCTCCTGCGCGTGACGGGCGCCTTTCCGAAACAGATTCGGAAAGAGGTGCAGACGATCTATCGGGAGGCTGATCGGGCCGCCAAAATCGTCCGCAACCTGCTCGTCTTCGCCGGCTCACGCCGGCTGGCGCGTCGATCGGTGAGCGTCAACGCCGTGCTGCAGAAAGTGCTCGCGCTTCGCGCGGCAGGCTGTCGTGCTCTGGACATCGAACTCGTGCGACACTATGACGACAAGTTGCCGCGCGTGAAGAGCGATCCGCTGCTCCTTCATCAGGTCTTTCTGAACATGGTGATGAACGCGGAGCATGCGATCGCCGCCAGCGGGCGGAGCGGGCGGATTGAAGTCACGACGACGCTGTCCACCGCGCGTGATCGGGTCGTCGCAACGGTGCGCGACACCGGAACGGGCATCGCGGAGGATACCCTGCCGCGGATCTTCGAACCGTTCTACACGACAAAGGAAGTCGGCAAGGGGACGGGCCTGGGGCTGGCCATCGCCTACGGCATCGTGCAGGAACATGGCGGCCAGATCATCGCCGCCAATCATCCGGATGGCGGGGCGCTCTTCACCGTGGAGCTGCCGACGGCCGCGGGGCCGCGCGAGCACAGCGCATGATTGATGAAACCTTTCTGACGACTGAGGAAGTCCTCGAGTACCTGCAGGTCAACCTCCGCACGGTCTACCGCCTCATCAAGGCCGGCAAGATTCCGGCTGTCCGCGTCGGCCGGCAATGGCGGTTCCGCAAGCGGGACATCGACGCCTGGCTCGACAGTCAGCGGCCGCGCGGCGGCGGCAGCCGTCCCGTGCCATCGACCACACCGGCGCCAGCACGCGCAGCCGCCGGTGCGACGCGTCCGCGCGTGCTCGTCGTCGACGACGAAGCAAGCATCCGCGATCTGCTGTCGAAGACGCTCGCGCTCGCGGAGTACGAGGTCGACGTCGCGCCGGACGGGCGCACGGCGCTCGATCGCATGCGCCTGTATCCCTACGACCTGCTCATCGCCGACCTGAAGATGCCCGGCATGGACGGCCTGACCGTCATCCGCGAAGCCAAGCGCTACAAAGCGGACCTGCCGGTCATCATCATCACCGGCTTCTCGACCGAATCGAGCGCGATCGAAGCCGTGAACCTCGGCGTCGCCGGCTATCTCACGAAGCCGTTCCGTGTGCCGCAGGTGCTCGCCGCCGCCGCCAAGGCGCTCGGCGAGTAGGAACGCGAGGCGCTGAAAGTCACAGGCTGAGGGCCGACGGAACGACGCCCCGGGCGCTGCGCGATCCCAGGACATGATTCAGCTTTCCGAGCTCGTGAAGTCGTTCGGCGATCGCGTCCTTTTCGATCACGTCACGTGGCAGATTACGGACGGCGAACGCGTCGGACTCTGCGGTCCGAACGGCGCCGGCAAGACCACCCTCCTCAAAATGATGGCCGGGCTCGACGAGCCCGACTCCGGTGCCGTGCTGAAGCCGTCGGCGCTGACGGTCGGCTACCTGCCGCAGGACGGACTGTCGCACGCAGGACATTCGTTGTTCGACGAGGCTTCGAGCGCCTTCGACACGCTGCTGGCCGTGAAGCACGAGATGCACGCGCTCGAAGCGCAACTCGGCGATCCATCGATCCCGGAAGCCCAGCACAACGACATGCTGCACCGCTACAGCGACCTGCAGGATCATTTCCGGCTCCACGACGGCTACAGCATCGAGCTGCGAACCGCGACCGTGCTGCAGGGTCTTGGCTTCCAGACCTCCGACTTCGAGCGCGCGACGGAAACGTTCTCCGGCGGCTGGCAGATGCGCATCGCGCTCGCCAAGCTGCTGCTCAAGCAACCGGGCCTGCTGCTGCTGGACGAGCCCACGAACCATCTTGATCTCGAGGCACGAAACTGGCTCGAGGAATATTTGAACGCGTACCCGAACGCCGTCATTCTTGTGTCGCACGATCGCTTCTTCCTCGATGCGGTAGTGACGCGGATCGCGGATCTGACGCTGCGCAAGCTCACTGACTACCACACGAACTACAGCGGCTACCTGACGGAACACCACGAGCGGATCGAGACGCTGCGCAAGGCGAAGCGCGAACAGGACGAGGAACTCGCGCGCGTGAAGATGTTCATCGACCGGTTCCGCTACCAGGCTACCAAGGCGGCGCAGGTGCAGAGCCGCATCAAGATGCTCGAAAAGGTGGTCCCGATCGAAGTTCCGCTCGAGCGGAAGAAGATTCACTTCGACTTTCCTGTCTGCGCCAAGAGCGGACGTACCGTCCTCGAACTGAAGGCCGCGCACAAAGCGTACGGCGACCGCGCCGTGTTCAACGCGCTCGACCTGCACGTCGAGCGCGGCGATCGAATCGCGCTGGTGGGCCCGAACGGCGTCGGCAAATCGACGCTGATGCGCATGCTGTCGGGTGAAGAAGCACCGGATTCCGGCACACGCACGGTCGGCCACAACGTCGTCATGCAGTACTTCGCGCAGGACGAAGCGACGCGAATGGACCCTGCGCCGACGGTGTACGAAACGCTGGCGTCCGGCTCGCCCGTTCACATGGTGCCGGCCATCCGCAACATCCTCGGCGGCTTCCTGTTTTCCGGAGACGACGTCTACAAGCACGTGCGGGTGTTGTCGGGCGGTGAACGCACGCGGCTGGCGGTCGCGAGGATGTTGCTCCAGCCGTCGAACACGCTGCTGCTCGACGAGCCGACCAACCACCTCGATCTCGATTCGAAGGAAGTCCTCCTCGACGCCCTCGTCGATTACGGTGGGACGCTGATCTTCGTCTCGCACGACCGGTATTTCGTCGAACGCCTCGCCACGAAGATCATCGAGATCGGACACGGAACCGCCACCGTCTATCCGGGTACGTATCAAGAGTTTCTCTGGCACAAAGCGCACGCGGGAAGCGGATCGCCCGACGCGCGCGACACGGCAGCGCGACAGCCCGCGCGCTCGGCTGGCGCGGCAAAGCCGGATCGATCCGCTCACAGCGGTCAGCCGCAGCGCGCAACTGACCGAGCGGCGTCAGGACGCGCAACCGGCGCTCGACCCGAAACGCCCGAACGACCTTCGCGCGAGGAGAAGAAACGCACCGACGCGGAGGCACGGCGGAAGCAGCGCGCGGAACAGGCGAAGCAGTCCGAGATCGATCGCCTCGAGCAACAGATCGCCACCTGCGAGGCCGAGATCAAGCAGCTCGAACAGCAGATGACCGCTCAGGGTTTCTACGACGACCGGCAGGCGGCGCAGCCGATCGTCGACCAGCATCAGGCGCTCATGTGGAAGGTGGGCGACCTTATGCACCGGTGGGAAGAACTCCAGCGTCCGGCCAGTACCTCCTCGAAGTCCTGACAGAATCGTCCTGGCATTACAAATTTGTTATCATGTGTTCCAGAGTGTCTCCTCTAACTCTCTGATTTCACGCAGGTTTTTCTGTTTTTCGAGCAAAGCGAGCCGGGCACAGCCTTTGCCCCAGCGCCGCTGAGCTCAAAGTGCGCACGACCATGTCCGACACACCTCAGGGCCCCAGTGCACCCATCGTGCGGCGGACCCCCCGCCCGACAGCGCCGGCTGTCGAACGTCGTCGTGCCGTCCGTCCTCCAGCCGCTGCGGACGATCGGTTCTTTCGTCACCTCGTCTCGAGCATGCGCAACGGCGTCATCGCGGTCCATCGCAATGGCGACCTGGCGCTGATGAACGACGAGGCGTATCGCATTTTCAACCTGACGCGTCGTTCCGAGGACGTGGGCAGCAAGTTCGTCGACGTTCTGCACGATCGGCCGGCGTGCGTGCGCGTCCTGGCCAGCGCGTTCGAACTGAGCCACTTGCCCAATCGCGCGGAGCTGCGCCTGAAGGATCTCGACCGCGTCATCGGGTACACGCTCTCGCAGGTGAAGAACGACGACGCCGACGTGATCGGTGCCGTGATGTATTTCAAGGACCTGACGCAGGTCGAGCAACTCGAGGAGCGCGAACGGCTGCGCGACCGTCTGGCGTCGCTTGGAGAAATGGCAGCCGGCATCGCCCATGAGTTGAAGAACCCGCTCGCCGGCATCGAGGTCATGGCCGGCCTGCTGCGCCGCCAGGTCCCGGATTCGAAGGCCGCACAGTCGCTGCTGGCCGACATTCTGAGCGAGGCGAAGCTCGCGAACGCGATCGTCGTTGAAATGCTGGAATTCGTGCGGCCGGTGCGTCTGCAGGTCGAGCACACCGACGTCCCCGACGTGCTGCAGCAGTCCACCACGATGGCGGAGTCCAAGACGAGACGCGGCAGCGTCGCGGTCACGATCGAAGTGGAAGACGGGCTGCCGATGATCGAAGCGGACCATCATCAGCTGTCGCAGGTGTTCACCAACCTGCTGACGAACGCGTTCGAGGCGCTGGACGGCCGCGGGAAGATCGCGGTCACGGCGTCGACCGGTGCGATCGACGACGACCCGGCGTTCGCAGGGCTGCAGCCGCCCACGCCGACCGTCGTCGTGGACATCGCAGACGACGGCCCGGGATTGCCGGCGGATGCGATGGACAAGATTTTCGATCCGTTCTTTACCACGAAGGCGCAGGGGTCCGGTCTCGGCCTGGCGATCGTTCGCAAGATCGTGAACGCGCACGACGGACGGATTGACGTCAACAGTGTTCCGGGCGCGGGGACGCGCTTTCGCGTCACGCTGCCGGTCAAGAACGCGACGGGATGGTTCAAGTAGGGCGGATGGGTGACATAGGGCAGGTGGGTCGGGTAGGGCAGGTGGGTCGAGTAGGTCAGGTGGGTCGGGTAGGTCGAGTGAGTCCTGAACGGTTCGTGAGTCACGGGCTCGCGGGCTTGTCGGGTCGCTAATTGCGAGGATGGCATCGTTATGGGTCGTATTCTGATTGCTGATGATCACGACGCGCTGCGGCGCGGGTTGGCGCGCGGGCTGACCGAAGCCGGGCACGAGGTGGAGGAAGCCTCGAACGGCAACGCCGCCATCGAGCGGTTGCACGACAGCTACTTCGATGTCGTCTTGAGCGATCTGAAGATGGGCGGCAGCGACGGCCTCGACGTGCTCCGGACCACGAAGGCGCTGCATCCGACCACCGCGGTCATCCTGATGACGGCCTTCGGCTCGGTCAATACGGCGGTCGAAGCGATGAAGATCGGCGCGTTCGACTACGTGCAGAAGCCGTTCGAGATCGAGGAGATGGAGGTCAAGATCGAGAAGGCGCTCGAGGTCAAGCGCGTCAAGACCGATCTCGAATACCTCCGTGGCACGCAGCAGGATCTCTACGACTTCGACAAGATCGTCGGCTCGAGCCCCGCGCTCCAGCGCGTCCTCGACATCGTCAAGAAGGTGGCGAAGAGCAATACGACGGTGTTGATCCGCGGCGAAACGGGCACCGGAAAGGAGCTCATCGCCGGCGCGATCCATCACAACTCGCTCCGCAACTCGCGCAACTTCGTCAAGGTGAACTGCGCGGCGCTGCAGGAGAACCTCCTTGAGTCCGAGCTCTTCGGACACGAGAAGGGCGCGTTCACGGGCGCCGACAAACAGCGCATCGGCCGATTCGAACAAGCCGACGGCGGCACGCTGTTCCTCGATGAAATCGGCGACATGAGCCCGAGCACGCAGGCCAAGATCCTGCGCGTCCTCCAGGAGCACGAGTTCGAACGCCTGGGCGGCACGCGCACGCTGCGCGTGGACGTCCGGCTCATCGCGGCGACCAACCGCGACCTGCCCGCGATGGTGCAGGCCGGCCAGTTCCGCGAAGACCTGTACTACCGCTTGAACGTCGTCTCGATCGAGATGCCGCCGCTGCGCGAGCGCAAGGACGACATCGTGCCGCTCGCCAACTCGTTCCTGCGGCGGTTCGCGGGTGAGCTGAAGAAGAAGATCGAAGGGCTGGAACCCGACGCGCAGAAGCTGTTGATGCGCTACAACTGGCCCGGCAACATCCGCGAGCTCGAGAACACGATCGAACGCGCCATCCTTCTCGCCGAGGGTCGGGCGGTTGCGTCCATTGATCTGCGGCTTGGTGAAGTGGCGACCGCAGGCGGCAATCGCGATCACACCGCGGTCGTCAAGATTCCGCCGACGGGCATTCCGCTCGAAGACATCGAACGCCACGCGCTCGTCGAGGCGCTCAAGATGTCGAACTGGGTGCAGAAGGATGCGGCGGAACTGCTCTCGATCAGCCCGCGCGTGATGAACTACAAGATCAAAACGCTGGGCATCGAGTTTCCGAGAGGTCGGCGCGCAGCGCCGCTCGCACAGCAGCCGCCCGTCGCGGCCGCGTCGTAACGCAATTCAAGCAGGAGCGGCGGGAAGGGCGGGAAAGGCTGAGGAGCAGGATCGGTTCACCTTCCCGGCCTTCCCGCCCCTCCTGTCTCTCCCGCCCTTCCGGCCGCTTCTGCCATCGACGCCCGCGGATGGCTCTTCCTGTACACCTCGAGCAACTGCGCGGCGTTCACGTGCGTGTAGCGCTGCGTCGTGCTCAACCGGGAGTGTCCGAGCAGCTCCTGAATCGCTCGTAGGTCGGCGCCACGCTGGAGCAGGTGCGTCGCAAACGAATGCCGCAGCGCATGCGGACTGATGCCCATTCGCGTGCTGGCCGCGGCAACGGCACGTCTGACGAGCCGGTCGACGCTCCGCGTCGACAATCGTCCGCCGCGATAGTTCACGAACAGCGGCTCGCTCTTCCTGCGGCCTGACGCGCGCTGCCCGGCCGCGCCGAGACCCGCCGCCTCACTCGCCTTCAGGTAATTCCGGATCGCGTCCGCCGTCGTGCGATTGAACGGGACGATGCGTTCTTTCCCGCCCTTGCCCAGGACGCGAACGCGCCGCGAGCTGAGATCGATGTCGTCGCGATCGATGCCGACCAGCTCGCTCAACCGAAGGCCTGACGCGTAGAACAGTTCGAGGATCGCGCGATCGCGACGGCCGAGCGCGGAGTCGTCGAACGGGCCCGACAGCAGCGCGTCCATCTCGGACTCGGACAGGTGCGCCGGCATCCGAATGTCGCGCTTCGGAGTCGCCACGAGCGAGCCCGGGTCGTCCCCGATGACGTCTTCGCGCCTCATGTACCGGAGGAACGTGCGGATCGCGGCGAGCTTGCGCGCAGCGCTGGACCGCGTGCGCTTGCCTCGATGAAGTTCCGCCATGAAGGCGCGAATGGCCGTGCGATCGAGCTGCGCCGGCCGGACGTCCGCACGCTTGACGCCCAACACGCCGGCGGCATGCGCGATGAACTGCGACAGGTCGCTGTCATACGCGCGGACGGTGTGCGCGGACGCGTTACGATTGAGGCGGAGGTACTCGAGGAACGTTTTGAGCGCCGCGGCCGCTGACGACTCGATCGAATCCGCCATCGCTCAGCGGACTCCCGCGCCCTGAAGCCGACGACGCTCCATCCACGCGTCGAGGTCGGCCAGCGCGCGTTCGGCCAGTGCCAGGTTTCGCAGCTTCTTGCCTTTCGGTGCCCGCGACAGCGGCTCCATGATGCCGAAGGTGATGTTCGACGGATCGTACCGGTTCGGGTCCGCGTGCGACGCATAGTACGCGAGCGCGCCCATCGCCGTCGTACGCGGCAGCGACGTGACGGGCTCCCCCGACGCCATCGCCGCGGCGTTGATGCCGGCCAGCAGGCCCGACGCCGCAGATTCGACATAGCCTTCGACGCCCGACATCTGCCCGGCGAAGAAAACCGTCGGCCGCGATCGTACCTGCCACGTCTCGGCCAGCACCGTCGGCGCGTTCACATAGGTGTTGCGGTGGACCATGCCGAAGCGCACGAACTCCGCCGCCTCGAGCCCCGGAATCAGCTTCAGCACCCGCGCCTGCTCGCTCCATTTCAGCTGCGTCTGAAAACCGACCATGCTGAAGTGATCGGCGGCCAGCGTGTCCTGGCGGAGTTGCACGGCGGCGTACGGTTCGCGGCCCGTGCGCGGATCCGTAAGTCCCACCGGCTTCATCGGTCCGAAGCGAAGCGTGTCGCGGCCGCGGTGCGCCATCACTTCGATCGGCAGGCACCCTTCGAAGAATCGCTCTTTGTCGAAGTCGTGCACGGTCGCGGATTCCGCCGTCGTCAACGCATCGTAGAAGCGTTCGTACTCGTCGCGCGTCAGCGGACAATTCAGGTAATCGCCGGCGCCGTCGTCCACGCCGCATGCGGCAGCCGGAAGAGATCTTTCGGTATTCTCGGATTTCGTCCGCAGGCTTCGATCCCAGCGCGACGCGCGAAACACCTTCGATCGATCGATGGTCTCGGCGAGGACAATCGGACTGATCGCGTCATAGAAATACAGGTGACGGCTGCCGACCAGCGCCGCGATCTCCGGCGCCAGCGCGTCCGACGTCAGCGGTCCTGTCGCGACGATGACGGGCTCGCGATCGGTGGAGGGTGGAATCGACGTGACTTCCTCGCGCACGATACGGACGAGAGGATGCGATTGCAGCGCCGTCGTGACGGTGTTGGCGAACGCCTCCCGATCGACCGCCAGCGCGGCGCCGGCGGGAACGCGGCTCGCCTCGGCCGCGCGCATGACGAGCGAATCGAGGCGGCGCATCTCCTCCTTCAGCAGGCCGACGGCATTGTCCAACTTGTCGCCGCGGAAGGAATTGCTGCAGACCAGCTCTGCCAGGCGATCGGTCTTGTGGACGGCGGTTGGCCGCGCGGGCCGCATCTCGTGAAGCTGCACGGGAACGCCGCGCGAGGCAACCTGCCACGCCGCTTCAGAGCCTGCGAGACCGCCGCCGACAATCGTCACCATCAGAGAAAGCTTGCCACGAACGGAAGACCGCACGAAGAGAAATCGGGCCGCTCTCCGTGCGAGCGGCCCGTGTCGTGACGTTCAGGCTGGTTGTTCGATGAGCTCTTCGGAGCGCGCGTAGTCGCAGTCGTCGTTGTTGCAGAGCAACTGGCGACCGTGACGCTTCGTGACCTTCTCGACGAGGAACGGCGCCCCGCACTTCGGACACTTCTCGGCGATCGGGCGGTTCCAGAGCACGAAGTCGCAATCGGGATAGTTCGAGCAGCCGAAGAACACCTTGCCGCGGCGCGACTTGCGCTCGACGACTTCGCCGCCCTTGTCAGCGTCCTTCGGGCACGCGACGCCTGTCGTCTTGTGCTTGACGTACTTGCACTCGGGATAGTTCGTGCACGCGGTGAACTCGCCGTAGCGTCCCTGCTTGATGACCAGGTTCGAGCTGCAGCGCGGACATTTCTCGTCCAGAATCTGATCTGGCTTCGCCGCACGCAAGCCGCCCTGCTTGGTCGCGATCAGCTTCCGCGTGGTCTTGCATTCCGGATATCCGGTGCACGCCAGGAACTGACCGAACCGGCCGCGTTTCACCGCCATCGGCTTGCCACAGTTCTCGCACGGCTCGATCTCTTCTTCGCCCGTCTCCGACTCGGGCTCCTGCTGTTCGACTTCTCGCGTGTTCGTGCAGTCCGGGTACGCGCTGCAGGCGATGAACGGCCCGAACTTGCCGACGCGCTTCAGCATCGGCGCGCCGCATTTGTCGCAGGCCTCGCCGATCTCGATGCCTTTCTTGAGATCGATCATCTCCTTGCCGGCGCGCGCGAGATCCTTCTTGAACTTCTTGTAGAACTCGGTCAGCGTCCGCGCGTAGTCGGTCTTCCCCTGCTCGATCTTGTCGAGATCGTCCTCGAGCGACCGCGTGTACTCGACGTCGATGATGTCGTCGAAGCTGCGCGTGAGGAGCTCGGTGATCATGCGACCGAGCGCGGACGGCTTGAAGCGACCCTCGATCTTGTGCACGTACTCGCGATCCTGAAGCACCGCGATGATCGACGCATACGTACTCGGGCGGCCGATGCCGTTGTCCTCGAGCTCCTTGACGAGCGTCGCTTCGGAAAATCGCGCCGGCGGCTGCGTGAACTTCTGTTCCGGCCGAATCGCCTTCAGTTCGAGGACGTCGCCCTCGGCGAGCGGCGGCAGCACGCCGGATGCACCCTCGGCGTCCTCGTCGGCCTCGCGATCGGACGCCGATTCGCGGCTGCGCGATTCGTCACCGTCTTTTTCGGTCTGACCGGGGACGAGACCGTACGTCGCCATCCAGCCCGCGAACTTCGGCACGGTGCCCTTGACCCGGAACACGTACTCGCCGGCCGTCACGTCGACGGTCGTTTCGTCGAAGGTGGCCGGCGGCATCTGCGAGGCGACGAATCGATTCCAAATCAACCGATAGAGCGAGAACTGATCCGCCGTCAGGTAGCTCTTGACTGTTTCCGGATCGTGTTCCATCGACGTCGGCCGGATCGCTTCGTGCGCGTCCTGCGCGTCCGCCTTCGACTTGTAGAAATTCGGCTTCTCTGGAAGATACTCCGCGCCGAAGCTGGTCTTGATGTGCTCGCGCACCGCCGTCAGCGCCTCTTCTGCGATGCGGACCGAGTCGGTTCGCATGTAGGTGATGAGGCCACCCGCGAGCCCGGGAATTTCGATGCCGCCCTCGTAGAGCTGCTGCGCGAGCATCATCGTTTTCTTGACCGGGAATCGCGCGGTCTGCTGCAGCTTGCTCGTAATGAACGGCGGGGGCGCGTGGCGCTTGCGCTCTTTGGTTGTGACGGAAGCGACCGTCCACGTCGCGTGTTCGAGGTCGCCGAGCACGCGCTTCGACTCGTCCTCGTTGCCGACCTTGATCGCGTCGCCGCTTTTCTTGAGCAGCTTCGCCTCGAACTCGGGCGGCTGCGACGCCCCGAGGCGCGCGAAGATGTTCCAGTATTCGTCAGGGACGAACGCTTCGATCTCGCGTTCGCGATCGCACACCAGCTTGAGCGCGACCGACTGCACGCGGCCCGCGCTCAGCCCGCGGCGCACCTTGTCCCACAGCAGCGGACTGATTTTGTAGCCGACCAGCCGATCGAGCACGCGCCGGGCGCGCTGGGCCGCGACCATCTTCTCGTCGATGGCGCGCGGATGATTCAGCGCCTCCTGAACGGCCTTCTTCGTGATCTCGTTGAACGTCAGCCGGTGGATCTTGCGCTTCTTGCCCTTCAGCTCCTGGGTCAGATGCCAGCCAATGGCTTCGCCTTCGCGATCAGGGTCGGTCGCGACGTAAATCTCGGACGCATCCTTCGCGGCGTCCTTGAGCTCCTTGATGACTTTCTTTCTCGATTCGATGGACTCGTACTGTTCGGCGAAGTCGTTCTCGATGTCCACACCCAGCTTGCTCTTGGGCAGATCGCGAATGTGGCCCATCGACGCCACGACCTTGTAGTCGCGCCCGAGATATTTGTTGATGGTCTTCGCCTTCGCGGGCGATTCAACCACCACGAGTGCTTTAGCCATTACCCTCTCGTTGCGAAACGGATCCCGTTCGCGGCGCGTTTCACCGCCGCGCCGGGCCGAACTCCTTTTCACCGTAGCACGAACTGTCAACCGCGCACGAATCGACCGCCGCCGACGCGGTTGACCAGGCCCCGGAGCTCGAGCTCGAACAACCGGGCCAGCAGCCGCGTCGGACTGAGGCCCGTACGCTCGGAAATCGTGTCCAAATCGCTCGCTTCTCCGGGCGTCAGGCTCGCCAGCACGGGGTCCGCGTCTGCCGTCGAAGCTTGTCTCGCCGAGCCCGGCGACGACGGTGCCATGCCCAGCTCCTCCAGGATATCGTCCGCGGACTCCACAATCTTTGCACCGTCGCGCAACAGGCCATGCGCACCGCGGTTTCGGCCGCTCAGCACGTTCCCAGGAACCGCCAGCACTTCACGCCCCTGCTCGAGCGCCAGCCGCGCCGTGATGAGCGATCCGCTCTTCTCGCCCGCTTCGATGACGACGACTGCGCGCGACAGGCCGCTGATCACGCGGTTGCGCCACGGGAAGAACATCGGCAACGGCGGCGTTCCCGGCGCGAGCTCGCTCACGATGGCGCCTGAGCGAGCGATGTCTCGCGCGAGATTCACGTGCTCCGGCGGATAGATGATGTCGGCGCCGGAGCCGAGCACCGCGACCGTTCGCCCGTTCACGTCGAGCGCTCCGCGATGCGCCGCAGAATCGACGCCGCGCGCCATGCCGCTGACGACAACGACGCCAGCCGACGCGAGGTCGGCGGCGAGATGCGAAGCAACGGAAAGCGCATAGGAAGACGCGGCGCGCGCGCCGACAATCGCCACCGACGGCGCATGCAGCGCTTCCGGCGAACCGTTGATCCATAACGCAACGGGCGGGTCGGCGATGGTCGTGAGGGCTGGTGGATACGACGCGTCATGCCAGAGGATGGGTTCAAGCGAGGTACGGGCCGCGCGTTCGAGGGCCGCTGAGGCACGGACGCGAAGGTCGTCCGCCTCGGCGGGCTTGTCGCGGTAGTGTTGAGCCGTCAGCCGGGCCAGCAGTTGCGGCGCAGTTTCCCCGCGCCTGAATCCTTCGACCGCGAGCTGACGGCACCACGGCGGCAGCAGCGAGAGCGCGATCGTTTGAGCGACTGTGGAGGAGCGTTGCGATGAGGTCACGGCCGGCACCTTGTCGCGGTTCGGCGGCCATCACCCCGAGCGGGGAAAGATCGCCGCGCACGCGAAGCTGCGCGCGGACCCGATCTCCATCATCTATTATAGGAGACAGTTGACCACGTTTCGTAAATGCGGCGGCCAACCGTGACGCATTTGCGGCCAGTTTCCGACGCTCAACCGTGGCACATGCCTTGCTCCTTTCACCGCGAGTCGACTCCAAATGCCTTGCGCCCATTCGGGACGTGTCGCTATAGTGGACCGTACCCTGTCATGAAGGCTCGCACAGCGTGTCTCGCCGTGCTCATCGCCGTTGGCGTCGCGAGCCCGTCGTTCGCGGACGCGAAGAGCGACGCGCGCTCGCAGGTCGAGTTCGGCATCAACGTCGCGCAGCGGGGCCTCTGGCGCGAGGCTATCTACCGCTGGGAAAAGGCCGTCGAGCTCGACCCGACGTATGCCGCGGCGTACAACGATCTCGCCATTGCGTACGAGCACGAAGGACAGTTGGCGAAGGCGCGAAAGGCGTACGAAAAAGCGCTCGAGATCGATCCGAACAATTCGCAAATCCGGCAGAACTACGAGCTCTTCAGAGAAATCAATGATCGCACCAGCGCCGACAAGGACAAGCCGTAGGCTCGCGCTCGCCACGCTGACGGCGGCGGTCGCCGCCGTGGCGATCGGATGCGGCGCCACCACGTACGAAATCCCGATCGAGACGCCCATCAACCCGAAGATGGACGTCACGCCATTCCAGCGAGTCCTCGTCGCCGGGTTCGTCTCGGGCGGTACCGAGGACGTGGACGCGAACCAGGAAACCGTCCGACTGCTTCGGAGTCAGCTGCGCAATCATTCGCAGCTGAAAGTCATCGATGCCGATCTGCTGCCGCTGATTGAAGTGGCGCAGGAAGATGCCGCGCCCGCTGACGATCGTCCGGCCAGCGACAACGGCTCGGTGAAGCAGGCGCCCGGCGTCGCGCTTCCCAAGCAGATCAAGGAAGAGAAAGACCTCGAACCCTACGAACGCCTCTTCGCCAACACGGCCTACTGGAAGCGGATCGGCGAAGAGTACCAGAACCCGCTCATCGTCACCGGCACGGTGCTCTTCTCGGCGCAGTCCCGATCGGGATACGTGCAGCGAGACGTCGAGCAGTACGACAGCTTCGGACGCCGGCGCGTCATGCCGATGCGCACGTACATGGAGCGGAAGGGTTTCGTACTGCGGCCGAAGTTCGTGTTCATCGACGGCCGGACCGGCGCGACGATGTACTCGGAGAATTACCGCGAGGAAGTTCTCTACAACGCGCAGCAGAACACGCCGGCGCTCTCTTCGTACTTCGAGCTGATGGACCGGCTCGTGCCGAACTTCCTCAGCGCGCTGAGCAGCCAGAAGATCCGCGGGACGCGCGTGCTGCTCAAGTAAGCGTCAGGCTCCTCCGCGCCGA
>DATBHR010000100.1:0-49462 GCA_036557365.1 Vicinamibacterales bacterium | reverse complement strand
ATGCCGCGCCGGCCGTCGGCGCGATGATCACCAGCGCGGTGATGGTGCCGCTGACCGACCGGATCCGGCAGCGCGGACCGACGTTGCTGTGGGCGGTGATCGCCTTCGGCACGGCGACCGTCGTGTTCGGCGTCTCGCGGTCGTTCTGGCTCACGTTCGCGGCGCTGGCCCTCACGGGCGCGAGCGACACCGTGAGCATGATCATCCGCAATATCGTGCGGCAGCTCGAGACGCCCGATCGCCTGCGCGGACGGATGACCGGCGTGAACATGGTGTTCTTCATGGGCGGTCCGCAGCTCGGCGAGCTCGAGGCGGGCGCAGTTGCGAGCTGGCTCGGCGCGCCGTTTTCGGTGATCAGCGGCGGCATCGGCTGTCTGCTGTGCACCGGATGGGTTGCCGCCGCCACGCCGTCGCTGCGACGGTATCGCCGTGAGGAGGCCGAGAACGGCATCGTCGTCGTCCGATCATGACGACGGTCATCGGTGTGATCTCCGACACGCACGGTTTGATGCGTCCGGAAGTCGCGGACGCGTTCGGCGGTGTCAGCGCCATCCTGCATGCCGGTGACGTCGGCGGCGCGCGCGTGCTCGATGCGCTTCGTGCGATCGCGCCGGTAGACGCGGTATTCGGCAATGTGGACGACGTCCACGATCCGATGCTGGCGCGCGAGCGGTCGTTGTCGATCGATGGTGTGACGATTCACGTCTCGCACGGGCACGAGCTGGGCCGGCCGACGCCCGTTCTTGTTCTTGCCACGTACGGGGGTGACGTCGTCATCTTCGGCCACACACACCGTGCGGTGGTCGCGCGCGGCAAGGGCGCACGCCTGGCGATCAATCCCGGCTCCGCCGGTCCACGTCGGTTCGACATTCAGCCGAGCGTGGCCCGCCTGACGATCGACAACGGGCACGCCGACGCCGAGATCATCTGGCTGGGGAAAACTCGATCGTGACCTCGCGCTCCAGCGCGATTTTCAGCCCCGGCGTGTCGGCCAGCGCCGCCTTCAACTCCTCCGGCGACTTCGCGGCCTGAAGGCGGTTGAGCGCGGTCTCGCTGCCCAGTACCTCGTCGAGATTGACCTCGAGCAGCGTGACGTGCGAGCCCTCGACGAACGGGCTGTTCGTCTTGACGAGGGTGCCCGTGGGATCGACGCCGATCGAAATGCGCGCGCCGGCGAGAAGCGCCCTGATCATCGCGAGCTGCTGCGTGAGCGCCGGATTCCCGGACGTGTCGCCGATGCCGGCCGGCATGTTCATCTCCGGCAGCTTGATGTGCAGGACGGCGTTGCCGTTCGCCTCGTGCGTCATCGAGCAGGTGATGTCGCCGCCCGTCGGATCCACCGACGGACGCACCGGCAGGCCGTCGGTTTTCGGCTGCTGGCTGATGCGCACCTGGCTGATGTCGCTGAACGAGTACGTCGAGTGCCGACCCTCGCCGAGCGGCGTGTCCAGCGGCTCCGATGACACGTACGTGACGCCCGGCCCGAGCGTCCGCGCCATCTCGCGCGCCTGATCCTCCGACGTCAGGTCCATGCCTTTTCCCTGACGGCCGCCGCCGAGCGCCGAGAAGTTTCGCAGCTGGGCGAGCGCCGCTTTCGTGACGAGCAGCGTGTGATCGATGGTGCCGCTGCCATCGGCGGCGACCCTGACGTTCGTCGTCATCTGGAAGCACGCGCCGGACATCAGGGCGGCGCTGAGCAGCGCCGCGAGTCGGATCGAGGTCATGTCCACAAGATGCCTTAGAATCGGCCGGATGACGAAGACTTTTTGCGCCGTGCTGATGGCGGTCGTGCTGAGCGCCGCGGGCGGCGCCGAGAGCAACCCGGCCAGGGCTCGCCTCGACGCGTTGATCGCGAAGTCCGGCGCGGACGTCGCCGTCGCGTTTCGCCCGCTCGACGGCCGCGACGAGCTGCTCATCAAGCCCGACGTCGAGTTCCACGCCGCCAGCACCATGAAGGTGCCGGTCATGATCGAGCTGTTCCGACAGGCGAAGGCCGGCACGCTGCGGCTGGACGAGCAGATTCCGGTCGTCAACGAATTCCACAGCATCGTGGACGGCAGCCCGTTCAAGCTCGACGTCGGCGACGATTCGGACGCCGACGTCTACAAGCGAATCGGCAGCCGCATGTCGTACCGCGATCTGTGCGAGGCGATGATCACGGTCAGCAGCAATTTCGCGACGAACCTCGTCATCGAGCGGCTCGGCGCCAAGAACATCCAGCGGACGACGGACGCGCTGGGCGCGCCGGGGATGCACGTCCTCCGCGGCGTCGAGGACACGAAGGCGTTCCAGAAGGGGCTGAACAACACGACGACGGCGCGGGCGCTGATGACGCTGATGCTGAAGCTCGCGAAAGGCGAGGCGGTGGACTCGGTGTCGAGCCGCGAGATGATCGCAGTCCTCGAGCGTCAGAAGTTCAACGATCGAATTCCTGCCGGCCTGCCAACGGGAACTCTCGTCGCGCACAAGACGGGGGAGATCACGCGCATCCAGCACGACGCGGCGATCGTGTACGCGCCGCGGCCTTATGTGCTCGTCGTGCTCGTTCGCGGCGTGGACGATCCGAAGGTTGGCTCGAAGATCGCCGCCGACGTTTCCCGGATTCTCTATGAGACCTCCCAGGGCGCATTCCGCGCACAATGGCCGTGAATGATGTAGAACGTCATTTTCGCGATGAAAGACACGGAGTGTCGCGTTGCCTGCGACGTTGAAGCAGCGTGACCGCATTGCTACGACGCGGCCTTTAACGACATCTATAGAACGCTTGATCAACGAGACAATAGCGAAGCCGAGAAAACCTGGCGATGTCCCGGTAGCTGTTGAAAATTGACGCGGCGCCTCCTCACTGCTCGTGTAAAACGAGTGGTGAGCAAGCCCGAGGCCGCAAGGCTCACAGAAAGGAGCCCCCAAGCCGAATCGCCCGTGCGTCATCTGCCGCTCGTCGATCTCCTCATCGACACGAAGACCGGGCTGTCGGCGAACTCCGCACGGACCGCAGCCTGCTGGTGATCCTCGACGGCTCGAAGGCGCTGCGCAAAGGCGTGCGCGCGATCTCGGCGAGGCGGCGCTCGTGCAGCCGCGCCAGGTCCACAAGATATGCAACAACCTCGAGTACGAGAGGGATCGTCACCGTCTGTACGCCCAAGCGTTTCTGCGACGCGCTCCCCCGCGGGCCCGAAGCTGCGCAGCGCCTGCTCCTCGACGTCGCGCGCCTGCTTGAGAACGAGTATCCCAGCGCCCCCGAGAGTGTCCGCGAAGGCCTCGAAGAGACTCTGACAGTGCTCACGCTCAACTGTCGCCGCGATTGCCCAACCCTTGGCCACCCAACGCCGGAGAGTCTCGTCAGTCGCACGCGTACGTGAAGCGCAACGTCAAGCGGTAGCGCAGCGGGCAGATGATGCTGCCGTGGGTCGCCCCCGGTATCCTCGAAGCCGCGAAGGGGCTTCCGGCGTGTAAAGGGATCTGCTGACATGCCGATGCTGGTCACCGCGCTTCGTGCGCGTGGTCGCCAGCTTGGTCTTACTGTCGCTCACGAGGAACGCCAGATCTCATAATCGCCAGCTGAGCCGCAGCTGAATTTCAACAGCCGACGGGGCATCCTCGAAACCTTGTTGGGCCTGAAAGGACAAGTAAGTCGCGATGCTTTACAACATGGTCACGCTGGCGTTGGAGAAGAAAATCTAACCTCAAGCGGTTGCAACGTTAATCAAGATGCAACGTTAATCAAGAATAGATTGACCTGGCTACAGCCTATCCGTAGATTTACAAATTCGTTCCGACTTACTTATTTGCAGACGTCGGAAATGACCTCGCACTAACCCCTCGCGTGGGCTCCCCTGGATAGCTAGTGAGCGTGCCTCTTGTCGAACTGGAGGTGGCTGGTGACAAGGAACCTAGTAACGCTGAGTCTATTACTTGTATTTGCGATTATTGTAGAGCTTGTGGCGCCCTATGCGAGGGCTGGCCGAACGGCTATCCCGCAAGCGAGTGCCAGCCCACTCACCTTCCTATACTTTCAAGGTCCCAGTGCCGCGGCAATCGTAAAGGCAAAGGAGATGCACTCCCCGGCGTTTCTTCGGGCGAGGCAGATCGCCAGGGACGATTTACTGGCACATGGGTTTAGGCCTACTGGATCAACACTCGTCGTCAAGGCCCGGCCCAAAAATCCGAGTCTCTGGATGTTCATCAGAGGTCTGATGGAGCCAATCGTACACGCTGATTCGTTTAGCACCGATTCCGGTGTCATGGTAGTTGAAACGTGGGACGATGGCGACCCCGATACTTGGGAAGGTTGGATCTACGCTGAGGACTCGGTGTCCGGTGATTACAGTTCAGCGGACACCCAGTGGTACCTCGATGACACGGCTCAATTCGGGACGGCGCCCCTCATCATCTACGTGTCCGGCGCCTACGATAGTGATCATTGTCGCACGCGACAGATCTGCAAGGTGAATAACGATCGGTCGCCTTTGGCATTCGTGCAGGAGCTTATCGAACCGCTGGCCTTCGCTCAGACCACAGACGGCTTTCCTTGCACGGCGGCGCCAACATCGCTAGCGAGAGCGTTCATGCGACAGGGCATGCAGCGAGCTATTGACAATGGTGGCTGGATTCTAGGCTCTGCGGCAGCTTGCGCCATTACTAGCGGCGGGTTCACGTTTGTCGCTTGTGGCGGGTTGGCAGTGTGGGGAGTCATGCTGGACGGATACATTGGGGAGTTCCGGCGCTTCCACGGGCGTTGTGGGTAAGTTAGTTCAGTCGATGACGGAAAAGAACATGGAGAAAAACAGACCTCCGGAGCCTCCACTGCGAATGGTCGTCGTCGTAGTTGGCGGCGTGGCACTGTCGGGACTCTTGTTGGAATCGCTGCTCCCTGACAATCTTGCCGGGCGAATTGCGCAGGGCCCGATCATGTTGATCGTCTTTTATTTTCTGCTTCGCTGGTCCTGGGCTGCGCTTCCTCTGAAAGTCTACGTTCCGTGTGCGATCGTCGGTGCTGGCTTGCATGCCGCATGGACGTACCTCAACTACACCGGCAAGGTGGCGCCAGGCGTTCACAACGCCGGCCTGGTGATCGTCGGCTGTTTCGCGATTTTTTCTGCTGTGTACCTAACGTGGTTCCACACCGCCGGCCTACGCAAGCGAAAGCGAGACGTCACTCACAGATAACGAGGCCAGCGTGGCGAAGCGGCCCTCTCCCGGGTTCGATAGAGAATGCCCCTTCGGTGAGCCTAATGGTTTTGCTTCCCGGCCTCGCGCTCGGCGTCGCGCCGCCGGCGATTTTCGTCGTTGCTCGTTTCGCCGACGTGCGTTCGCTCGCCGCCGGTCTCGATACCGACGACGTCGCCCGGCTGTGCGCGGCCGCCGGCGTGCGGACTCACGTCGCCGCCGCGCGCCACGGCCTGTTCACGGTCGCGCGCGACGACTTGTTCACGGTCGTGTATGGTTTCGCGTGTGTGCTTGACCTCTTCCGTCGGCGCCTGAGCCGCGGACGCGCCGCGCGCCGCCGCAGCTGAGCGGGCGCCGGTCTCGCTCTCTTCAACGCTGTAATACCTCGCGTCCCACCAGTCGGGCTGCCGATAGTGCGACCACTCTGCGTACCGATTCGCCATCGTTGGCCGCGTCGTGAGCTCGTCCGGGCAACACGCCGCCATGATTTGCTCGTCGACGCGCCTCAACTCATCGTCGGACAACGTCTCGAAGGTTTTGCGATCGAATCCGGGAAATCGCTTCACCTGTTCTCGAGTCACGTCGGCAACCATCCGGTCGCCTTGTGAGTCAAGCGTGATATGACCGATCGGGACGAGAAACAGCTTCGAGGTGAGCCAGCCGCCGGCGTCGACGGCGACGTACAGCGGGCGCGCGCTCGCCACGTCGATGATCATGCCGTCCACCTTGCCGAGCGATTCGGCTGATTGACTCTCGACCTTCATCTTGGAGAATTTAACCGTTGAGTCGTTCAAGTCGTCTGCGTCGACGTAACGCAATCCTGCGCGGGGATGATCCATGTAAGCCTCCCGTGCAATGACGAGCAAGATCCGCTCCCGAGCCGCGCGAAGGCCCTGCTGTATGATCTCGAAATGGACTTGCGTGCACCCGCCGAAGCGACGGCCACACCTTCACTGAGAGAGCGTCACGACATACCGGACCGATTCAAGTGGAACCTCGCGCACATCTTCGACAATTGGACGGCGTGGCAGCACGGCTACGACGAGCTGGATTCGAAGATTGGCGAGTATGCCGCGCTGCAGGGGACGCTCGCGTCGGGAGCCGGTGCGCTGCTGGCGGCGATGCGCTTGTCCGACGACATCGGCCAGCTCACCTATAAAGTCTGGTATTTCGCGTCGCTGAAATACGACGAAGACCAGCGCGACAACCAGGTCAACGCGCGCCGACAGCAGGTCCAGATTCTCTTCGCGAAGGCGAGCCAGGCGAGCGCCTGGTTCAATCCCGAACTGCTCGCGATTCCGCTCGAGACGGTCCAGAAGTGGATGCGCGAGAACGACGAACTGGCGGTGTACCGGTTCGCGATCGAAGATCTGTACCGGCAGCAGGAACATGTGCTCGACGAGAAGGGCGAGCATCTGCTGTCGCTGTCGAGCCGCTTTTCTTCGTCGCCGAACGACGCGTATGCCGCGTTGTCGACCGCGGATGTCGCGCATCCGACGCTCACGCTGTCCAATGGCGCCGGCGTCCAGCTCACCTACGGGCAGTACCGCGCCATCCTGGCGACGAACCGCAACCAGAAGGATCGCGCCGCCGCGTTCGACGCGTATCACCGCATCTTCGCGGCGAACGTGAACACCTATGCGTCGCTGTACAACGGCGTGCTCCAGCGCGACTGGTTCCACTCGCAGGCGCGCGGATATCGCACGACGCTCGACGCCGCGCTGCACGGCAACAACATTCCGCCGAGCGTCGTCACCAACTTGATCGAGACGACGAAGCAGGGCGTCGAGCCGTTGCGGCGATATCACCGCCTGCGGAAGCGCGTCCTTGGGCTGCAGACGTACCACAACTACGACGCCACGATTCCGCTCGTGGACTTCGAGGAAAAGTATCCGTACGACCGCGTGCTGGAATGGCTGCCGGCGTCAGTCGAGCCGCTCGGCCGCGACTATCAGTCGCAGCTGCGCGACGTCCTCTACGGCGACTGGATTGACGTCTACGAGAACCCGGGCAAGCGAAGCGGCGCGTACTCGGCGCCCGTGTACGGCGTGCATCCGTACATGCTGCTCAATTACAACGACACCCTCGACGCCGTGTTCACGCTCGCCCACGAGATGGGCCACTCGATGCACACGCTGCTGTCGAACGCGCACCAGCCGTTCGTGTACTCGGCCTACACGATCTTCGTGGCGGAAGTGCCGTCGACGCTCAGCGAGATGCTGTTCCTCGAGCACATGCTGAGCCGCGCCAGCGATCCCCGCGAAAAGATCGTCCTCCTGCAACACGCGATCGACGGAATCGTGGGGACGTTCTACACGCAGGTCCTTTTTGCCGACTACGAGCTGCAAGCCCACCGGCTGGTGGAAGAAGGGAAGCCGGTTACGGCCGACGCGTTGTCGGAGATCTATTTCGGGCTGTTGAAGGCGTATCACGGCGACGCGCTGGACTACGACGAGCTGGCGCGCGTCACGTGGTCGCGCATTCCGCATTTCTACAGCACGCCGTACTACGTTTATCAGTACGCGACGTGCTTCGCGTCGAGCGCCAAGCTCATGACGGAGCTGGCCGCGTCCGGCGACGCGAAGGTGTCGGCGATCGAGCGCTACCTCGCGCTGTTGAAGTCTGGCGGGAGCGACCACCCTATGGCGTTGCTGCAGAAGGCCGGCGTCGACCTGAGTCAGCCCGATACCGTCCAGGCCGTCGTCAACCAGCTTGACGGCCTTGTGACGAGGCTCGAGCGCGCGCTGGCGTCGCTGGGGTGACGCACGCTTTCGTGTGTTCGTGGCGAATCCGTTTCAGGCTTTTGGCTTCGGCGGAATCTGTAAGAAGGCGTGCGTCGCGCCGACGCACTGATCCATCACCACCGTCAGTCCCGCCGCCTTCGCGCGCGCGGCCGCGTCTTCGTTGGCAATTCCCGTCTGCAGCCACAGCGCCTTCGCGCCAATCTTGATCGCTTCGTCAGCGATTGACGGCGTGTCCTCGCTCCGCCTGAAGACGTCCACGATGTCGACGCGCTCGGGGATGTCGGCGAGCGACGCGTAGCTCCGCTCCCCGAGCACTTCCGGCTCCTTCGGATTCACGGGAATCACGTGGTACCCGGCCCGCTGCAGCTTCTGCATGATGCCGTGCGACGCCTTCTCCGGGTTGGACGACGCGCCGACAATCGCAATCGTCGTCGCGCGCGTGAGCAGATCGCGCAGTTCCTGATCGGACGGGTTCGAGTGGGCCATTCGTCCATTGTACAATCCGGCCTTCATGCCTCGCGTAACGCTGACGGTCGTCCTTTGCGCGAGCGCGATGACCGCGTGTTCGCGCGCACCGCGCGTCGCCGCCGACGTGATCGTCACGAATGCGAAAATCTGGACCGGCAATCCGCGGCAGCCGCAGGCGACCGCCCTCGCGGTCATCGGCGAGCGCATCGTCGAGGTCGGCGAATCCAGGGAGCTGGATCGCTGGCGCGGCGCCGAGACGCAGATCATCGACGCGGAAGGGCGACGAGTCATTCCTGGTTTCAACGACGCGCACGTCCATCTGGTGGATGGCGGCGCGCAGCTCGAGCGCGTCGATTTGAAGGACGCGGATTCGCCGGCGGAATTCGCCCGGCGGATCACCGAGCGCGCCCGCTCGAAACCCGGCGACTGGATTCTGGGCGGCGACTGGGACGATCAGCGCTGGTCTCCGCCGTCGCTTCCCACACGTGCGTTGATCGACGACTCGACAAATGGCACGCCCGTATTCGTCACGCGATACGACGGCCACATGGCGCTGGCCAATTCGGCGGCGCTCGGTCGCGCCGGGATCACCGAGCGAACACCCGATCCGCCTGGCGGCGAGATCGTCCGCGACGCCCAAGGCATTCCGACCGGCGTGCTCAAGGACGCCGCGATGAACGCGGTCCAGAACGTGGTTCCGAAAATGACCGAGCAGGAGCGCACCAGCGTCATCAGAAGTGCGCTCAAGCACGCGGCTTCGCTCGGCGTCACCAGCGTCCAGGACATGAATCCGGCCTACGAAGACGTCGCCGTGTACGCCGATCTCGCGGCGCGCGGGGAGTTGACGACGCGCGTGTACGTCGCGCCGATGGAAACGGATTGGTACGACCAGGCGAAGATCGGTTTGCGAAGTGGATTCGGATCGGACTGGCTGCGGCTTGGCGCGGTCAAGGGATACGCCGACGGCTCGCTGGGATCGACGACCGCGTACTTTTTCGAGCCGTACACCGACGCACCGAATACGCGCGGCCTCCTGTCTGACGAAATGCAGCCGATCGCGAACATGCGTACGCGGCTGATGGCCGCCGATCACGCGGGACTTCAGCTGTGCATCCACGCGATCGGCGACGCGGGAATCTCGGCGATCCTCGACATCTTCTCCGACATCGTGCAGGCCAATGGCGATCGCGATCGGCGGTTCCGGATCGAGCACGCGCAGCACATCGCACCGAAGGACTTCGACCGCTTCGTCTCGCTGAAGGTCATCGCCTCGGTCCAGCCGTACCACGCGATCGACGATGGACGCTTTGCGGAGCGGCGAATCGGTCCGGAGCGGATCAAGACGACGTATGCGTTCAGGACGCTGCTCGACAAAGGCGTCCGGCTGGCGTTTGGGACCGACTGGCCCGTCGCACCGCTCAACCCGCTGTTGGGGCTGTACGCCGCGACCACGCGTGCGACGCTCGACGGCAGGAATCCCGGCGGCTGGGTCCCGCAGCAGAAGATTTCGATCGACGAGGCCGTGTCGGCGTACACGGGCGGTTCGGCCTTCGCCGAATTCCAGGACCAGAACAAGGGGACGATCGCGCGCGGCAAGCTCGCGGATCTCGTCGTCTTGAGCGATGACGTCTTCGCGATGCCGGCGGATCGCATCAAGGACGTCCGCGTGCTGACGACGATCGTGGGCGGACGCGTGGTCCATCAGCGTCAGCCATGACCGTCGCGAGCGAGTCTCGCGGCGACGCGCTCGCCCACAGCGGATCGGCTCGGATCGCTGCCATCGCGACCGCGGCGCTCGCGGTTCTCGTGTTCTACGCCGGCATCCATTGGGGCTCGACGGTCGCCGGCGGCGCCGACTCGTACGGCTACGTCAGCCAGGCGAGCCTCTGGCGGCAGGGCGCCCTCTTCATCCATCAGGACATCGTCCGGCCATCGCCGTGGCCGCTCGCCAGCGAAACGTGGGCGCCGCTCGGCTTTCTGCCCGCGCCGGGATCGCGCGACGCCATCGTGCCGCTCTATCCTCCGGGACTTCCGATGCTGATGGCCGTCTTTCAGGCCGTCGGCGGATTCTGCGCGGCGTTCGTCATCACGCCGCTCTGCGGCGCGTTGACGGTGTACCTGACGTTTCTCATCGGCATGCGCGCGTTCGCGAAGCCGCTGGTCTCGTTTGCGGCGGCAGCGCTGGTTGCGGCAAGTCCGATCTTTCTCTACCAACTGATGAACCCGATGAGCGACGTGCCGGTGACCGCGGCGTGGACGCTCGCGATCCTTCTTGCGATGGATCGACGGCAGCTCGCAGCCGGCGTTGCAGCGGCGGTGGCAGTCCTCATCCGACCGAATCTTGCTCCGGCGTTCGCCGTGCCGTGTGCCTGGTTGTGGCTGGTGAACGGTCGTCCATGGCGGTTCGTCGCCGGCATCGTGCCGGCGATCGTCTTCGTCCTCGTTCTCAACACGAAGCTGTACGGCTCGCCGCTGCTGTCAGGCTATGGCTCGACCGGCGATCTGTATGCGCTGTCGTTCGCGGCGACCAACATCCGCCAGTTCTCCGCCTGGATGTTCGAGACGCAGACGCCGTTCGTGCTGCTCGCGGTCGTGTACCTGATTCTCCCGCGCGAGTTCGTTTCGTCGCGCGTTCCGCACGATCGCTGGCTGATCGGCGGCGGGATGGCGGCCGTCGAGCTGCTGTACCTGTTCTATCGTCCCTTCGACGCGTGGTGGTATCTCCGGTTTCTGCTCCCGATGTGGCCGCTCATGATGATCGCGTGCGCGGCGGCGGTGGACGCGCTGACCCGCCGCGCTCACCGGTTCGCGTCGCCCGCGGCGCTCGGCATCACCGTCGTCATCCTCGGCGTCGTAGGCGTGGCGACAGCGGCGGAGCGCCTGGTGTTCGACATCGGGCGCGGAGAGCGCCGCTACGTCGATGTTGCGCGATTCGTCGCGACCCATACCGACGATCGCGCCGTGATGATTGCCCTGCAACACACCGGCACGCTGCGGATGTATGCGGGCCGGATGACGCTGCGGTTCGATCAGCTCGACCCCGCCTGGCTCGATCGCGCGGTCCGGTTCCTGGAACAGGGCGGTCGCCATCCTTACATCGTCCTCGAGGGCGACGAAGAGCGGTTGTTCAAGCAGCGATTCGCCGACAGCGCGATCGGGCGGCTCGACTGGAATCCAACGGCCGTCTTCGAGCGTCCGCGAATCACGATCTACGACGCCGTCGAGCGGAACGCATCGGAGCCTCTTGCGATTGCTGCGGCGGCGTCGCGCCGCGCCGGATGGCGCTGTGATCCTCCCTACGCCTGGCCCCCGCCCCTGCGAATCAAGTAGAAGACGGCGGCAAGCCCCAGCACGAGCGCCTCGATCGCAAACTCCAGGCGCGTGGCATGCGACAGGAGCCACACGATGACCGCGATGGCGAGGACGGGAATAGTGCTGCCGCCGGGCAGGCGAAGCGGCGTGGCTCCGTCCGACCGGACGTCGCGGCGCTGCAGTTCGACCGCCGCGGCGACGCACGTTCCGTAGAGCGTCAGGGCGGCGACGTTCGCCAGAATCGCGAGCCGCGTGAAACTGCTGCTGACCGCGAGCGTCGTGATGATGATCGCGTGCACCGCGATGGCGACGTGCGGCGTCCTGAACGATGGATGCACGCGCCTGAACGGCTCCGGCAGGAGGCCGTCCCGTCCGAACGCGTACAACACGCGCGGCGTCGAGAGCATGTCCCCGGACAGGTAGCCGAACATCGACACGACCGCGCCGAGCAGAATTGCCGACCGTCCTGCGTTGCCGAGCACGCGTGCGCTCGCCTCCGCGAGCGGCGCGGCAGTGTAGCTGACGAGCGACGCGCCGAGCAGCGCCTGCGCGACGATCTGCAGCAGCAGATAGAACGTCGTCGTGCACGCCAGCGCGAGAAACACGGCGCGCGGAACCGTTTTCGTCGCGTTGATGACCTCGCCCGTCGGCACCAGGGCGATCTCGACACCGGCGAATGCAAAAATCAGCACCAGGCACGCGTTGCCGAGCGCGTCGATGCTCGGCAGCCCGGGCCACTGTAGTGCCGGGCCGCCGACGAACCAGAGTCCTGCGAGAACGAGGACGACGAGCGGAAGCAGTTTTGCCGCGGTGACGATTCGAATGACGTGCGCGCCGGCTCTGACGCCGCGGACATTCACCAGGGCGAGCGCCGCGAACACGGAGGCGACGATGATGGCGCGAGGAACGCGGCCGTCGAGCGCCGGCATCATGGCGCCGATCGATCCGACGAAGGCCGTCGCAACCGACGCAACTGCGAACGTTGCCATCAGCCAGAACAGCACGCCCGTGAGGAATCCGACGAACGGTCCGAACGCGACTTCGATGTACGCATACAGGCCGCCGGTCAACGCCACGCGGCTGCCGGCTGCTGCGAAGCAGGCGACGATCAGACCCATCAGGCCCGCGCACACGAGATACGCGAGCGGGGCGGCAGCGCCGAGCCGCGCCGCGACGATCGCCGGCAGGACGAAGATGCCGGCGCCGATCGTCATGTTGACGATGCTGGCCGTGAGCGTGGGAAGGCCAATCGCGCGCTCGAGACGCTCGTCCGTCTGGTTGACGGCGGCGCGCACGGAGGGTTGAACCGCGGACGACATCGTCCGGTCAGCTGCCGTGTGAGGCGACGATTTCAGCGGCGGCGCGCTGACCGCTCTCGACGGCGCCGTTCATGTAGCCCTGCCATCGAAGGCTCGTGTGCTCGCCGGCGAAGAACACGCGTCCTGAGGGACGCGCGAGGTAGGCGCGAAGGTCGGGCGGAAACGCGGGATCGAAGAACGCGTATCCGCCGCGGACGTACGCGTCGTGCTCCCAGACGACCTGCTGCGACGCGAGAAGCGGCTGCTCGTTCCTGCCCAGCCACGACAGCGTCTGTGCCAGGCGCTGAGGACCGTCTTTCGCGACGATGGCCTGCGTCTGATCGCTGGCGCTTCCGCCCGCGAGGAGCGTCAAAATGCCAGCGCGGCCGCGCTGCTCCTCGTTGCCGTCCCACAGCGCGCCGAAGGGAAGCGCGGATCCAAACGCGCGCGGACGCCCGGCTGTCCGCCAGAATGGACGGGCGAACTGCAGCAGCGTCTTCGTCGCACGGCCATAGGCGAGCCGCGCAATCGCATCATGCTGCGGCGTCGGCAGCGACGGCGTGAACGGTATCCGTCGGACGATGGTCGCAGGCAGCGCGAGGATGGCGTAGTCGCAGCGCAGCTGCTCCTGGCGGCGGCTTTCCTTGACTGTTATGCGAACGCCCGGGCCGCGCTGCGAGACGGCGAGCACCTCGCACTTCAGCCGAAGTCGATCGCCAAGCTTGGCCGCGATGGCGGTCGCGAGTCGATCGTTGCCGCCTTCAATCCGGTACAGGCTGCCGCCTGCCGGCGATTCCGACGCGGAGAACTGATCGACCAGCGCGATGAGCGAAAGCTCCTCCGGATCGGCGAGAAAGAAGCCGCGCAGTCCCGTCGCGGTCGTGCGCAGCTCGTCGTCGGCCTGCACCGCGTCGAGCCACGACGCAACCGACCGGCGCGCGATCGCCGCGGTGATCGGCGTGTCCCACCGCATTTCCGCGAGGCGATACGCGTGAATCTCAGGCGCGAGCATCCGCGCAAGACGATTCCAGCCGCGCAGCGCGGATCGCGGGACGATTCGCGGACGGCCCGCTGCGTCGGCTCGCACGTACCCGAATCCGTGGCGCAGGATCTTGACGACGTTCAGATCGTAGAGGCGGGCGAGATCGCGGATGGCACGATGGTCTTCGTCGATCATGTCGCCGCCCGCTTCGGCGTGCTGCGACTCGGCGAATCCGTCGCGGACGGTCCAGACGCGCCCGCCGACACGGTCTCGCGCGTCGACGACGATGACGTCGGCGCCGCGATCGAGCAGGTCGTGAGCGGCCGCCAGCCCCGCGAGCCCGGCGCCAGCCACGAACACGGAGGTTCCGGACAGCGAAGGCATCGGCAATTCGCGATCTTACTGCTAAAATTCGCCGATGTTTCTGATCATGGCGCTGCTCGCCACGGCGTACGTCCATCCCGAACAACTTGTGGACACGGAGTGGGTCGCGGCCCACTCCGCCGACGCGAACGTCCGCATCGTCGACATGCGCCAGAACGGCTTTGCCGAAGGCCATGTGCCCGGCGCCGTGTATCTCTCACCGGTTGCGATTCGCGATGCGAAGGCGCCGCCGACATTCCTGCCGACGCCCGCGGCGTTCGAAGCGATGATGGCGACGCTGGGCATCAGCGACGCGACGCGCGTCGTCGTGTACGACGAACGCGGCGGTATTTATGCCGCGCGCCTCTGGTGGATTCTCAATTACTTCGGCCATTCAAACGTCGCGTTGATGAACGGCGGCTGGACCAAATGGACGGCTGACCATCGTCCGACCGCGGCCGATTCGCCCGCACCGGCGGCCGGCCGCTTCACCGCACATCCGCGACCCGAAATGGTCGCCACGGCCAGCGACGTCGTCGCGGCCATCAACAAGCCGGGAACGAAAATCGTCGACGCGCGCACGACCGCGGAGATCGAGGGCCGAGATCTCCGAGGCATCAAGCGCGGCGGCTTCATCGAGTCGTCCGTGCCGGTCTACTGGGAAGATCTACTCGATCCGCAGACGAAGACGTTCAAGTCCGCCGATGAAATCCGGAAGATCTATGAGGACCGCGGCATCCTGCCTTCACAGGAAGTGATCGCGTACTGCCAGGTGGGCATGCGCGCGTCCGTCGATCTCTTCGCGCTGCACATGATCGGATACTCGCACCTGCGCAACTACTACGGCGCGTGGGAAGAGTGGGGAAATCGCGACGACCTGCCGCTGGTGACGCACAAGCCGTAGCCGCACGGCAAGGCGCGGGCGGAGAGCGACCGGCTTAGAGCTGTTCGATCTTGTAGCCCTTGGCCTTGAACATCGCGAGGAGGCCATCAGGCCCGACCAGGTGTGCGGCGCCGACGACGACCATCGCAGAACCGCTGCGGGAGAAGAGGGCGTCGAGCTTCGGCAGCCAGTTCTTGTTCCGATCGGTCAGCAGCAGCTTGTAGAGCTGCGGATTGTCTGCCAGATCCTTGAGCACGACGCGTTCGACTTCGGCTGCGTCGCCGGCGCGCCATGATGCGATCAGCTTCGTCATGTTCGCCTGCTCCGTGTCGACATCCTTCAGCGTTTCTCGCAGCAGCTGGTCCTGCAGTGCAGGCGACATCTCATCGAAGCGTGACAGCTGATAGTCCACCGTCTCGAGGCCCATCACCGACTTGCCGTCGCCCTGCGCACGGTCGTAGAAGTGTTTGTCGAGGCCGAGCTCGGCGTCGAATCCGGCCTTCTGCCACTCCATCGCCTCGATCGTCAGCGCGATCATCCAGGGCTTGAACTGCTTGAGCGCTTCGAGCGGGAGGCCGAGCTCCTCCGCTTTCTTGGAGAGCGCCGTCATCGTTTCGGGCGAGAGGACCTTGTCGATCGGCTTGGCCGACGGCTGCATGCCGCGCGTGAGCATCGTCATCTGCGCGCCGGGCGTGGTCATCTCGGCCATGTCCACTTCCTCGACGAGCAGATCGGAGTCCTTATACGCCTTCTCGAGCGCCGGGCTGAGTGGATAGAAGTCCTTCGTCAGCAGGTGCACCGACCCGACCAGGTACATCGATCCGCGCGGACTGCTGACCCTCCACCCGAAGCTCTTCGACTGCGCCGAGCCGTGCGCGCCGACGATGGCGAGCGCGAGGGCGAGCGCTGCGGCGCGGTGAAGGAAAGCGACGGACCGGTGCGTCATCTACTGCCTCGTGGCTTCATGAACGCTTCGACCTCCTGAACGGTTCTCGGGACGGATGCCGAGAGCCGCACGAGACCGGAGTCGTCGAGCAGGAAGGAATCCTCGATGCGCACGCCGATGTCGAGATACTTCGTCACTGCCGGCTGGATCTTCGCAACGAGATCGTTGTTTTCGGGCGTTCGCGGCAGCGCGTCGATGGCGGCCTGCCGGATGTAGATACCCGGCTCGATGGTGAACGCCATGCCCGGCTCGAGCGCACGGGTGCGATCGCCGACGTCGTGAACGTCCAGGCCGATGTAGTGTCCGGCGCCGTGCGTGTACCACATGCGGTATTGGTCGCCCTTTGTATCGGTAATCAGGCCGAGCTTCAGGAGTCCCGCCTTGATCACCTCCACGGTCTTGTCGTGGATGGCCTGGAGTGAACCGTGCGCGCGCGCGACTTCGATGCCGGCTTCCTGCGCGGCGAGGACCAGCTGATAGATGTCCTTGTGCAGCGGTGAGAACGTACCGCCAACCGGATACGTCCGCGTGATGTCGCCGGACATGTACTGATAGTTCGCGGCGGCGTCCACGAGCAGCAGCTCACCGTTCTGCATCTGACGGTTCGCTTCCGGATAGTGGAGGATCGTCGCATTCGGTCCGCTGCCGACGATCGACGGGTAGCTCCACGACACGGAGCCGCGGCTGCGGAACACGGCTTCGATCGCCGCCTTGACTTCGTACTCGTACGCACCCGGGTGCGCGGCACGCATGCCCGCCATCTGCGCGTCGCTCGAGATCTCGAGATCCTTGACCAGGACCTTGCGTTCGTAAGGCGTCTTGATTGTGCGCAGCTCGGTGAACACCGGCGCGGCGTCCACGAGCTGGAATCCGAAAAAGCGATCGCGGATCTGGCGCGCGAACTCCTGCGCGCGCGTCAACGGATCGCTGATGCCGTGCCCGGGGTCGAGCAGCAGGTTCACGCGCGCCCGGCCGGCGCCGAGCGCCTCGAAGAATCGCGCGCCTTCCTTTGCGTCGATCGATCCGAATGCGCGCCGATCCAGCATCGCCGACACGAACGCGTCGAACTGCGCCGTCGTCAGCACGGTGTCGATGCCTGTTTGCGCCTTCGCCTCGTCCGGTGTGAGGAGATGGCCGGTCCAGTGCTCGCGCGAGGGATTGCGTTCGCGGACGAAGAGCACTTCGCGGCGCGTCGCATTGCCCGGCATCAGGATCAGGCACGTGTCTTCCTGCGTCAGGCCGGTCAGGTAGTACAGATTGCTGTCCTGGCGATACTCATAGTCCACGTCGAGCGAGTACAGCCGCGGCGGAGCGCTCCACAGCACGAGCATCGCGTCGGGACCGAGGCGTTCCATCACCTTCGCCCGGCGTGCCTTCAAGTCGTCGCTGAAGTCGCTGGCGTGTGCGGCGGCCGCGACCGAGATGAGGCTGAGCATCACTGCGACCGTGCGCCTGGCGGATGTCGTCGTCATTCGTCAGATCTCCAGCATCTTTCCGGGATTCATCCGGTTGTCGGGATCGAGCGCGCGCTTGATCGCGCGCATGACGTTGAGCGACGCGCCGTGCTCGGCCGTCAAATACTTCATCTTGCCCAGGCCGACGCCGTGTTCGCCGCTGCAGGTGCCGCCCATGGCGAGCGCTCTGAGCACCAGGCGCTCGTTGAGGCGGGCGGCTTCGTCGAGCTCCGCGCGGCTCGCCGGATCCAGGACATAGAGCAGGTGAAAGTTACCGTCGCCCGCGTGGCCGACCAGGCAGATCGGAAACGATGCGCCGACGTTGTCCTGCTGCGTCTCGGCGATGCAGTCGGCGAGCCGTGAAATCGGGACGCACACGTCCGTCGTCCACGCTTTGGATCCGGGACGAAGCGCCAGCGCGGCGTAGAGCGCGTCGTGACGCGCCTGCCACAATTTCTCGCGGTCTTCCGGCCGCGACGCCCACGCGAACTCGCGGCCGCCGCGTTCGGCCGCCAGCGCCTGCACCGCTTCCGCCTGATCGGCAACGTGGCGCTCGCTGTCGCTGTGAAATTCGAAGAACAGCGTCGGCGCGGCGGGGTAGTTCGTCTTCGAGTACCGGTTGACCGCCTCGATCTGACGTGCGTCGAGCAGTTCGATCCGCGCGACGGGAATTCCCAGCTGGATCGTCGCGATGACCGTGTCGGCTGCGCCTCGAATCGATTCGAAGACCGACGTCGCTGCCGCAACCGCCTCCGGCAGCGGGTGCAGCCGCAGCGTCACTTCGGTGATGACGCCGAGCGTGCCTTCGGAACCGACGAACAGCCGCGTGAGGTCGTATCCTGCCGACGATTTCCGCGCGCGCGTCCCCGTGTGAATGGTGCGGCCGTCGGCGACGACGACGGTGAGTGCGAGGACGTTTTCGCGCATCGTGCCGTAGCGGACGGCGGTGGTTCCCGAAGCGCGCGTCGCGGTCATCCCGCCAATCGTCGCATCGGCGCCCGGATCGACCGGGAACGTGAGGCCGGTGTTCTTGAGCGCCTTGTTCAGCTGACGCCGCGTCACGCCCGCTTCGACCGTGGCGTCGAGATCCTGAGCGCTGACGCGCACGACGCGATTCATGTCGCGCAGGTCGATGCAGATGCCGCCGCGTACGGCGTGCACGTGGCCTTCGAGCGATGTGCCGGCGCCCCACGGCACGATCGGCACCGCACAGTGCGCGCTGACCTTCACGATCTCGGCGACCTCGTCGGTCGTGGACGGAAAACAGACGATGTCGGGCAGGGCAGGCTGATGATACGACTCACCCTGACTGTGATGCGCGCGGACAGAATCGGAATCGGATGCGCGGGATCCGAATCGCTGCTTCAACTCCTGCACGGCGGCTGCGATCGAACCGGCGCTGACGAGGGGAGGCATGAGGGCTCAGTGTACGCTAGCGGCCAGCCGCGTCGAAATCGGCGAACGATTGCTGGATCCGATGCGCGAACGCGCGCTCGAAGTCGACGCCTTCGCCGAGGTCGCGGAGGAGATTAGCCACCGCCATGCCGCCGGCCTCGTCGAGCAGCCGCCGCGCACCGCGTGCGCTCGCGTCGTAGGCCAGCTGCGCGTCGCGAGCGTTCAGGCGTCCAAAGCCGCCGGAGAGCAGGCGCAGCGGGACCGTCGGTTCGTTGCCCGACGGTTTCTGATCGGGCGCGTCGCCCGTTTCGAGCGCGACGGCGAGGCCTTCGTTCAGCCACGTCGGGACGCCGCTCGTCGCGAGCGTTCGAATGAGCGCGTGCGTGAATTCGTGCGACAGCACGCGCTCGAGCTCCTCGGGCTTGTCGAGCGCGCCGCGGACCGGGACGCGAATCGTACCGTCGTAGGCGCCGGCCGCCCACGACGGCGAGCGGGTGATATCGCGAAACTGTTCGGACGTGTACAGCACGACGGCGATCGGCTCGCTCGGATACGTGCTGAGGATCTGGCCGACCCGCCAATACGCGCGATCGAGCACCGCAAGGCTGCGTTCCGCGAGGTCGGCTTCCGCAGGTCCTTCGAACGACACGGTGAAGTGCGATCCGATCGCCTGCTGCATCCGATCGTGCAGCTCGAGCTCGCGCTGCCAGCGATCGAGCGTCGGCTGGACCGAGCGCTTCACCTCGTCGTCCGGATGATCGGCGACGAGCGATTCGTACACGCGAATCGCGCCGGTCAGATCGTGCCGGCGGTAGAGCAGCTGGCCGAGGAGCGCGCGACCTTCGACGAGCGACGGATCGAGCGCGAGCGCACGCTCGCACGACGCCATGGCATCGTCGTCGCGGCGATCGAGCGCGGCGGCCATCGCGGCGCCGAGATGCAGGCGCGCGCGTTTGGGGTCGGCCGTGAGCGCCTGGCGGAACGCGTCGGCGGCGACGCGCGCGTTGCCGGACGCCAGCGCCGCCCAGCCTTCACGCTCGAGCAGCGCCGTCTGCGGATCGATCTGCGCGCGGACGGTTGCGATCCGGACGCTGAACAGCGACACGGCGAAGAAGGCCGTGACCAACACGCGCGGCAAGCGCCGGAGCGGCATCCTGACCTATCCTAGCGCGTCCTCGCGAAAGGAGACGACATGCCGCGTCTGGTGATCGCCGTTCTGGTCGTGTCCGCCCTTGCTGGTATGTCGGCCCAGGCGCCGAGCGCCCGCGACGTGAAGCTGGTCGGCGATCGGTTTCGTCCGCTGACCTACGACGAGATGACGCCGCCGCAGCGCACGATGATCGACCACCTGCTCGGCGGCGAGCGCGGCGGCACCGGCGGTCCGTTCAACGTGTTCCTTCGGAGTCCGGAGATGGGCGACATCGCGCAGCAGCTCGGCGCGAACGTGCGGTACCACTCGTCGCTGCCCGATCCGCTCAAGGAGATGGCGATCCTGATCGTCGCGCGCGACTGGATGGCGCAGTACGAGTGGTACGCCCACAAACGCCTTGCGCTGCAGGCGGGCGTGAAGCCGGCCGTCGTGGACGCCATCGCCGCCGGGACGCGTCCTTCGGCCATGGGCCCCGACGAAGACGCGGTGTACACGTTCGAGACCGAACTCCTCGCGACGCGACAGGTCAGCGACAAGACGTTCGCGTCCGCGGTTGCGAGCGTCGGCGAGCGCGGTGTCGTGGATCTCGTCGGGTTGATGGGGTACTACAGTCTGGTGTCGATGGCGCTCAACGTGGACCGCTATCCGCTGCCTGCCGGCGCGAAGCCGGAGCTTCAGCCGATTCGGCGCGCTTCAGGACCAGCACGGCGTTGAGGCCGCCGAACGCGAACGAGTTCGAAATCGACGCTCGGATCGGCATCGACCGCGGGTGGTTCGGCACGTAATCGAGATCGCACGCGGGATCCGGCTCCGAGTAGTTCGCCGTCGGCGGCGCGATGCCGCATTGCATCGCCAGGACCGTCGCGATCGCTTCGAGTGCCGCGGTCGCGCCCATCGCGTGGCCGTGAACCGCCTTCGTCGAGCTGATCGCAAGCGTCGCGGCGTGATCGCCGAAGGCGCGCTTCAGGATCGTCGTTTCGGTCGAATCGTTCAGGCGCGTGCCGGTGCCGTGTGCGTTCACGTAGTCGATGTCGGCCGGCGAGAGACGCGCCTGAGCGAGCGCGAGCTCGATGGCGCGCGCAGGCGCATGCACGCCGGGCTGCGTCATGTGATCGGCGTCGGCCGTTGCCGCATAGCCGGCGACCTCGCCGATGATGGCGGCGCCGCGAGCCGCGGCGCGCTCCCACGCTTCGAGGACGATCATGCCCGCGCCTTCGCCGAGGACCATGCCGAGCCGATCTTTGCTGAAGGGGCGGCACGCGCGCGACGGCTCGCCGGGCGGCGGCGGCGCCATGACGCGCATCGCCTCCCAGCAGCGGACCACGCCCGGCGCGATCGGCGCATCGGCGCCGCCGGCAATCATCACGTCCGCGCGGCCGGTGCGGATCATCTCCGTCGCTTCGCCGATGGCGTGCGCCGACGCCGCGCACGCCGTGGCGATCGCGAGCGCCGGTCCGCGCAGACCGTGCCGCATGCTGATGTGTGCGGCGGGCGCGTTGTTCATGATCCGCGGGATCGTGAACGGATGCGGCCGCGTGGCGCCGTCCCCGTACATTTTGCGATAGCGATCGTCCTGCGTGACGGCGCCGCCCATCGCGCTGCCGATCGCAACGCCGGCACGATCACGCTCACCTTCGGCGAGCGCCAGGTTCGCCTGCGCGCACGCTTCCGCGGCGGCGACGATCGCGAACTGCGAGAAGCGATCGAGCATCTCGCGCTCGGTGTCGGTGAAATACGCGTCGGGATCGAAGGCCGGCACTTCCGCCGCAACCTGCGCGAGGAAGTTGGACGGGTCGAACGCGGAGATGCGCCGCACGCCGCTCGTGCCGGAGGAGACGCCGGCCCAGAACGCCGGGACGCCGATGCCCAGGGCCGACACCGCACCCAGGCCAGTGATGGCGACGCGCCTCACCGCATCTCTTTCAGGATGCGCTGGCCGGCTGGCCGCTGTGACTCACGAGCTGGCGAACGCCGTCGATGATTTCGCCGACGGTGTGCATCGACGTGGCCGCCTGATCCGGCACGACGATCTTGAAGGTATCCTCGATGGTAAACATCAGGTCCGCTGCGTCGAGGGAATCGAGGCCGAGCTCTTCGAACGTGGTCGCCGCCGTGACGGTCGCCGGATCGACCTTCTTTTTTTTCGCGATCGCGGCGATCACTTGCTGCGCGATGTCGTCTGACACGTTAACTTCTCCACCTGTCGCGTTATCATACGACTATTGGTCCGACTATTGTTTCCTCACGAACCGGTGCTATTCTTCCCGAGCCATTCCTGATGCGACCGTCCGCCTCGGCCCGAATCGAAGAGGGCGTCATCGACGTGCTCAAGAATGTCAGCCGACGACCGATCGAACCCCACGCCGACAGCGATCTCGTCGCCGATCTCGGGTTCGATTCACTCCAGATTCTCGAAGTGATTGCCGAGCTCGAGGATCGATTCGATATCTCCATACCGCTCAACGACGTGCCTGCGACGCGGACTGTCGCGCAAGTGGTCGCGCAGGTGAGCGAGCTCCTGGACCGGAACATCGAGCGGCCGACAGCCTGATGCGTTCCCCGCGAACGTTGCCCCAGGCGCTTGCCCAGGCTGCTCGCGCCGGCTCAGGCTATTGGTTTGTCGCGGGTCGCGATGCGGACGGCGCCCGCGAAACCTTTCGCTCGTACGCTGACGTGCAGCACGCCGCCTGGTGCGTAGCGCGCTCGCTTCGTGAAGCGGGGCTGCAGCGCGGCGACGTGGTCGCGCTTGTGCTGCCCGACGCCGAGGCATTTCTCACGACGCTCTTCGGCGCGTCGATGGCTGGCCTGGTGCCGGCGTCGATCCATCCGCCGGCGAGCATCGCCGAGCGCGAGCGCCATGTCGATCTGGTGGCGCCGCTCATACGGCAGTCCGGCGCGCGCGCCCTCATCACGTCGTCTGATCTCGTGCCGCATTTCGAGCGGATCCGTACCACGTGCGCCGATCTCGCGATGATGTTGACGCCGGACGCGCTCGACGCTCCGGCGAGCGAGCCTGACGTCGAGCCGGCGCTCCACGACATCGCGTTCGTGCAGTACACCTCCGGATCGACGTCCACGCCGAAGGGCGTCGTGCTGACGCACGCAAACGTCTGCGCCAACGTCGACGCGATCAACGGGCCGTCCGGACTGGCAACCGCGAGCGGCGACGTCGCGGTAAGCTGGCTGCCGCTCAACCACGACATGGGCTTCGTCGGGATGGCGCTCGGCCCGCTGTATTCGGCGTGCACGGGCGTCCTGATGCCGCCGGCGCTGTTCGTCCGACGTCCGGTCGAATGGCTGCGGGCGATCACGCGCCATCACGGTTCGATCAGCTTCGCCCCCAACTTCGGTTTCGATGTCTGCGTCCGGCGCGTGAAGCCGCAGGATCTCGAGGGTCTCGATCTTTCGAGCTGGCGCATTGCTGGCTGCGGGGCGGAGCCGATTCACGCCGCGACGATCGAGGCGTTCGCGCAGCGTTTTGCCGCCGTCGGCTTCCGCGAGAGCAGTCTGTTCCCGAGCTACGGGCTCGCCGAGCATGTGCTGGCGGCGACGTTCCCGATGCGCGACCATCGGCCGTCAACGGAGACCGTGTCCATTGACGCGCTGAACGATCGCCGCGCCGCTGCGCCCTCCGGCGAGGAAGACGCGGCGGTAACGCTGGTCGGGTGCGGGCGGCCGTTTCCAGGGCACGCAATTCGCATTGTGGACGACGAGGGACGAGCGCTGCCGGAACGCGCCGTCGGTGAGATAGTTCTCGCCGGCCCATCCGTAATGCTGGGCTACTATAAGCACGACGCGCTCACGGCCCAGACCATCCGCGACGGCTGGCTCCACACTGGCGATCTGGGATATGTGTCCGGGGGCGAACTGTTCGTATGCGGCCGCGCCAAGGACGTCATCATCGTCAACGGCCGCAAGTATTACCCGCAAGATCTGGAATGGGCCGTCGACGAGCTGGCAGGCGTACGTCGTGGTCGTGTCGTCGCGTTCGGCACGAGCGAACGCGGTCGCGCCGATCGGGTCGTCATCGTCGTCGAGCCGAGCGGGACGGTCGCGACTGACGCGCTGGCCGAGACCATCCGGCGGCAGGTCGGCAGCATGTTCGGACTGTATGTCGACGAGGTGGCGGTCGTCCCCAGCGGAACCGTGGGCCGCACCACGAGCGGCAAGGTGCAGCGCGCCGCGACGCGCCGCCGTTACGAAGAGCTGAGGGCCGGAGGCTGATGGATCTGCTCGACAAGCTGCGCGCGGTCGAACAGCGCCGCGACGCGTTCGCGGCCAAAGCGGCGATGCCGGGCAGCACCGTCATCGAGCGCGTCGTCGGTCCGTGCGAGGTCGTCATCCAGGGACGGCCGACGCTGATGTTCGGATCGAACAACTACCTCGGCCTCACCCTGCATCCGGAAGTCGTTTCCGCCGCGCAGCGCGCCGCGGCGCAGTACGGCGCCGGCACGACCGGATCGCGGACGGCGAACGGCACCCTTTCCATCCACACCGATCTCGAACGCCAGTTCGCCGAGTGGTTCGGCAAACGCCACGCGCTGATCTTCAGCACCGGGTATCAGGCCAACCTGTCACTCATCGGAGGACTCTGCGGCGCCGGCGACGTCGTCCTCATCGACAGCGACAGCCACGCGAGCATCTACGACGCCACGCGCCAGACGGCGTCGCAGGTCGTCGCGTTCCGCCACAACTCGCCCGAGAGCCTGCGCCGCAAGTTCCAACGTCTCGGCGCTCGCGATCGCAATCGCCTGGTCGTCGTCGAGGGGCTGTATTCGATTCGCGGCGATGTCGCGCCGCTGCGCGAGATCGTCGACGTGTGCCGCGAGTTCGGCGCGTACCTGCTCGTCGACGAAGCGCACTCGCTCGGCACCTACGGCGCCACCGGACTCGGCTGCGCCGAGGCCCAGGGCGTCCTCGACGATGTGGATTTCGTCGTGGGGACGTTTTCGAAGTCGCTGGCGGGCATCGGCGGCGTGTGCGTGTCGAACCACGGCGAGTTGCGCGCCCTCCACTATCTCGCGCGCGCGTACGTGTTCACCGCGTCGGGATCGCCGTCCAACATCGCCAGCGTGAGCGCCGCGGTCGCCGTCGTGCGGCGTCACCCCGAGCTTCGAGATCGCCTGTGGCAGAACGTCGCCGCGCTGCGCAAGGGGCTGATCGATCTTGGTTATACGATCGGAGAGACCGAGTCGCCGATCGTCCCGATTCGTACGGGCGACGAGGATCGAACGGTCGCGTTGTGGAACCGGCTGCTGATGGCGGGTCTTTATGTAAACGTTATCGTGCCGCCCGGTTGTCCGGCTCATGATTGCGTTCTGCGCGCGAGCTGCTCTGCGGCACACACGCCGGATCAGGTGGCGCGTGCGCTGGCAATCCTGGCGCACGTCGGTGCGGAGACCGTCGTCGCGGAAGGCGTGGGCTGAGCACTTTTCTTGCTTCGTTGACAGCGAGTGCAGCTAGTCGCCGCGTGAAACGCGGCCGGGTGTCACCCGTTCCGGGCGGCAGTGTCCTGATGAGACGACCACTTTTTGTCTCGATAGCCTTCGTCGTGACGATCGGGGCGGCGGCTCTGCCGTCGGCGTCGGCCGCCGACGCGCAGGCGCTATCCGCACTCGAGGCGCGCGTCCGGCAGGAACCGGAGGATCTGTTCCTCGCGGCACGATATCGTCAGGAAGTTATTGGGGCGGCTGCTTACGATCGCGCCATCACGCTGTTCGAGCATCTCTCCAAGCGATCGGGCGCGGGCGCGCATGCGTTCATCAACCTTGCGCTCGCGTATCTCGACAAAGTGCCGGCCTCGGGATCCGTCCGTCAGGCATTCCTCGGCCGCGACGCGATTCACGCGCTCACGCAGTCCATCGCGCTGCAGCCCTCCGAGCTGGCGTACTACGTGCGCGGCCTCGTCAACCTGTATTACGACAACGCGATTTTTCATCGCACCGACAAAGGTGTCGCCGATCTCGAGGAAGCGCGCCGGATCGCGTCCGTCCGCGGTCTTCAGGGTTACCTGCCGCGGATTCTGCAGACACTCGGCGACGGGTACTTCCGGCTCGCCCGGCCGGACAAGGCGCGTGAAGCGTGGCGAAGCGCGCTGGCCCTCGCGCCCGACAGCGAGCCGCTGCAGCGACGCCTCGCGGCCACCGACGCGCAGCTCCGCGAGATCATCGCGCGCGTCCTGGATGCGGACGTTCGCGTCGACACCAGCCTCCGCGAACTGAATCCCGCGGATGTCGCTTCCGGACCGACGCGATGAACCCGTCGATGGCGGATCTCACGATCGTCGTACCGACCTACAACGAGCGCGAGCGCCTCGATCCGCTGCTGATGGGGATTTTTCAGGCGGCCGACGCGCAGCTGATCAACGTCCAGGTCGTGGTCGTTGACGACAACTCGGTCGACGGCACCGGCCAGCGTGCGGACGAGTGGGCTCGCGGCGGTCGCGTTCGCGTCGTGCATCGGCCGAAGAAACTCGGATTGGGCAGCGCGGTCCTCGACGGCTTTGCCGTCGCCGACAGTAACATCGTCGGCGTCATGGACGCCGACCTCAGTCATCCACCGGATCTCATTCCGATTCTCTACTCGACGATGCGCGCGGGCGACCTGGACTTCGTCGTCGCGAGTCGCTACGTGCCGGACGGCGGCACACGCGACTGGGCGTTCGCACGACGGGCGCTGTCGCGCGTGGCGTGCTGGCTCGCGCGGCCGATCACGCCGGTTCGCGATGCCACGTCCGGCTTCTTCCTCGCTCGCCGCGATCGGTTGGACGGATTCCGTACCCGCGTACGCGGTTTCAAGATTGGCCTCGAGCTCTTCGTTCGCGCCGAGCCGCGGCGCGTGGCCGAAGTCGGCTATGTCTTCGTCGGCCGGACCTCGGGGCAGAGCAAGCTGACGTTGCGCGAGTGCACGGGCTTCATCCTTCAGCTGGCCGGGCTGTACGTGCGCTCGCTTTCGGGGGCCGCCGCCAGACCCGGGCACTTCATCGTGCCGGTGCGCGCCGAATCGCGGACGACCGCCTCGGTCGCCAGGCGCCTCGGGGCGTAGCAGGCGGGCGGGTGCGAATCCTTTTTGCCAGTGACTGGTGGCCGCCGCGGGTTGGCGGCGTCGAATCACAAGGCTTCGATCTCGCGTCGATGCTGGCGTCGCGCGGCCACGACGTCCGCGTCCTGACCACCTGGCCGAATCCATCGCCGCTGCCGCACGGCCAGCGATCTCGCGTCGAGCATCTCGACGTTCCGATGACGGCACACATCGCCGTGCCCGATCCGCGGCGGATTCGCGCGATCGCGGAGCGCATCGAGGCGCATCGTCCCGATGTCGTCCACGCGCACGGCATGTTCTCGCCGCTGGCGCTCGGAACGATTCTCGCCGCTGCCCGCGTCGGTGTGCCGTCGGTGCTGACGGTCCACTCGCTGCTGCGGCCGGTGCCGGTGTTTGCTGCGGCGGCGATGCTTTTCCGGGCCGCGGCGAACCGCGCCGCGGTGGTGACGGGCGTGTCGGCCGCGACGGTCCGCGACATCACGCGCGCGTCCGGGCGCGCCGCGCTGCAAATCCCGAACGGCCTCGCGATCGGTGACTGGGACTGCTCGCGATCCGACGCAGACGACCTGCGGGTGGTGGCCGTGACGAGGCTGGTGACGAAGAAGCGTCCGATCGATCTGGTCCACGCATTCGCGTCGATCGATCGCGCGCTGCCGCGCCTCGATATTCGCTTGGACATCGCGGGCGACGGCCCCGAACGGTCCACGCTCGAGCGCGAAGCGGAGCGGCTCGGCCTCCGCGACACGATCACCTTCCACGGCAACTGTTCGCGCGCTGAGGTGCGCGCGCTGCTTGGCCGCGCGTCTTTTTTTGCGCACGCTGGGTCGCACGAAGCCTTCGGCCTGGCGGTGCTCGAGGCGCGAGCGGCAGGACTGCCTGTCGTCGCGATGGCATCAGGCGGGTTGCCCGAGATCGTCGATCACGGCCGTCATGGGCTGCTCGCGAGGACCCTCGCGGAGTTTCACGCGTTCGCCGCTCGAATGGCCGCCGACACCGAGCTGCGGCGCCGTTGTGCGGCCGAGGCCGCGCGCAATCTCGAACCGTACGGCTGGGCGCGTGTGGTGCCGCAGCACGAGGCCGCGTACGCGCGCGCGATGGATCGGCGCGTCGGCGGGAGGGGAGCGGCGGCCGATCGCGTCGCCGCCGCATCGTGACGCAGCCTGGTTTCGTCGATGTTCTCGCGCAGGCCTCGCTGGCGACGCTCGTCTATGCGATCAGCATCCCCATCGTCGCCGAGCGCTGGCGGACCGTGCTCGGCGGCGTGACGGGCGAACGGCTGCCGCGACGCCCGCTCGTGCTGGCGTCGCTCGCGTCGAGCTTCGTCAACAATCTGACCGCTGGTCCCGCCGGCGACGCGTGCCGCATCATCGCCGTGGTCAAGCTGCGCTTCGCAAGCGCGTCGCGTGCAACGGCCGCTGCGCTCTACGAACGCGTCAGTGAGATTCCGGTCATTGCGCTGATGATCGCGACCGCGATCGCGGTCCTGAATCGCGGGCGTGTGGTTCGTCTCGGCTCATCGCGCACGATCTGGATCATCGTGATCGCGATCACGGTCGTGGCCGCCGGCCTGGGTCTGTGTCGCCGGACGATTGCGGCCGCGTGGCTGCGGTGGCGCGAGCGCCACGATCTCACGTCGATCGCCATCGCACCGCGCGTACTCGCGCAATCGGCGGCCTGGTCCGTCGTCGTCTGGGGCCTCGACGTCACGAGACTCTGGCTGATCGCGAGAGCGTTCGGCGTGTCGCTGTCGCCAGCACAGGCTGCGGCGTTGTCGGCCATCTCGGTCGTCGGCGGCTGGGCGCCCACGATTGGCGGCCTCGGCGTCGTCGAAGGCGGGCTGGTGGCAGGTTTGATCGCGTTCGGCGTGCCGTCGGGCTCGGCGATCGCGATCACCGCCGTCGAGCGCGGCATTTCGTACGGTCTCGCGACCGCGATTGGGGCATGTGCGCTGGCGGCGCTCGGCGGCCGCGAACTGTGGGCCGCTGCGCGAGCGACCGCCGCGGGTGCCCGCACATGAACGTCCACTTCACCGTCGATGTCGAGCAGGATTGCCCGCCGTACCTGACCGGCTGGCGCGGCATCGAGCAGGGCATGCCGCGGCTGCTGACGATGCTGGCCGAGGAAGGTGTGAGGGGAACGTTTTTTACGACCGGGGAAGTGGCGCGCCGCTTTCCCGCGGCCGTCGAAGCGATCGTCAGCGCCGGTCACGAGCTCGGATGCCACGGCGACACGCATCGCGATTTCTCCACGCTCACGCTCGCGGAGGCCGAGCACGAAGTCCGTCACGCGTCGCTGTCGCTCCGGCCGTTCGGATCGGTGACGTCGTTCCGCGCGCCGTACCTGCGATTCCCGCGCGACTACATGGCCGTGCTCGCGCAGTTCGACTACACCCTGGATTCGTCGGAAGGACGGCACAAGCAACTTGGTGCGTCCGTGCATTCGGATCACGGTGTGCTCCGCGTCCCGGCGTCCGTGACGTCGTCCACGCTGCGCTGGCCGGCTGTCGTCCGCGACCGGCTGCTGGCGCGATTGAGCGATCCGATCGTGCTGTTCGTGCATCCGTGGGAGTTCGTCGATCTCCGCCGCGAGCGGCTGCGGTACGACTGTCGGTTTCGCACGGGCGATGAAGCGATCGATGCCGCTCGATCGGCGCTGCAATTCCTGGCGGCGCGAGGCGCGACCTTTGCTCCGATGAGCCGCCGTGTCGCCTGACGCTGCGATCGCCCGCGATTCGAGGCGCATCGCGCTCCTCGCGCTCGTCGCGACACGCGTGCCCGTTCTGATCGTCGGCGCGCTGGCCGTGATGGTGGTCGGCACCTGGCCGGCGCCCGTCGCGGCAGGACTCTGGCGGGTGTCGTCCAACGAGATCCTGAACCTGCTCGCCCGGTGGGATTCGTTCTGGTACTACTCGATTGCGACGGTCGGCTATCACTGGGACCCGACCGTGTTCCGGCACGAGAACGTCGTCTTCTTCCCGCTGTATCCGCTGCTGATGCGCTGGGGCTCGGGCTTCGCGGGCGGATCACCGCTCCTCGCTGGCCTCACCGTCTCGCTCGTGTCGTTCACTATCGCGATCGCGATTCTGTACCGGCTTGCCTGCGAGGACCTCGGCGCCGACCGCGCGCGCGCCGGTATTCTCCTGCTGGCGACGTATCCGTTTGCGCTGTTCTACTCGACGGTCTACACGGAATCGCTGTTTCTGATGCTCGCCGCGGCGGTGTTCTATGCGATGCGACGCGATCATCTGTTCATCGCCGCGATCTGCGGCCTTGCCGCCGGACTGACGCGTCCCAACGGCTTCTGGCTCGGCGTCCCGATGCTGCTCATCGTCGCCTCGCGCCGCCGCGATGTGCCGACGGGGCGCCTCGTCGCCGGAATCGCCGCGTCCGCGATGCCGTTCCTTGGCGTCCTCGCGTACTCGGGTTATCTCCGAAGCCATTTTGGCGACGGGCTCGCGTGGGTGCATGGTCAGGCCGCGTGGGGACTTCAGGCGCTCCTGCGTCCTGGCGCGAAAGACGAAGTGCCGTATCCGTGGCCGTGGTCCGCTGAGTTCACCGACGTGATGAACTGGATCTTCAACATCGGCGCGTTCGCGATCGCCGCCTGCAGCCTGATGCCGATCTTCCGGCGCTTCGGTGCGCCCTACGCCGTGTGGATCGCGCTGAATATTTTTCCGCCCGTCGCCACTCATCTCTTCATGTCGCTCGGACGATTTACCGCCGTTTTGTTTCCGGTGTTTTTCTGGCTGGCGACAATCGTGCCGCGCTCGCGCCTCGTGCAGGTCGCCGCATGTTTCGCGGCGCTTCAGCTCGGATTTGCAACGTTGTTCTTTCTTTGGCGTCCTATCGTGTGAGACCGCGGGCGTCCGGCCGTCGAGCGGCCGTTTGCCCGTACAATGGACTGTTCGACCTCAATGCTCGCTCGACTACCGATCGGCCGCTGCTGCGCACTGTTGCTCGCGGCATTCTGCGTTCAGGGACTGGGTGTGCGCATTTCTGCGCAGGAAACCCTGTCGGCCCTCGCCATCACCGTCACAACTGACAGCGGTTCCATTCTCCTGCCGGGCGCGAGCGTTCGCGTGAGCTCGATCGACGGTCACGCCGTTGCCGCGGACGTGTCGGACGGACAGGGCCTCGTTCGCGTCGCCACGCTGGCGGCCGGCGTGTACGAAGTTTCTGCGACGCTGGCTGGATTCGACGAAGCGCGAGCGACGGTGAAGATCGAGAACGGCAAGCAGGCGGTCGCGAAACTCGATCTGCGTCTCACCGGCGTGAAGGAAGAGGTCAACGTGATCGGCAACGCGGAGACCGCGCCGCCGACCATCGGCGAAGGCTTGAGTACGAAAGGTGTGCTCGACAGCCGCGTCGTCGAGCAGTTGCCCGTCCGCGATCACAGCGTTCTCTCGGCGCTGAAGCTGCTGGCCGGCATCGTCGAAGGACCGGGCGGCGTCAGCATCAAAGGCGGGCGCGCGAACCAGAGCGGCGTGCAGATCGGCATGACGAATCAGAACGATCCGTCGAACGGAATGCCGCTCTTTCATCTGCCGGCTGACGCGATCGACACCGTCGAAGTACTGCCGAATCCATACGCGGTCGAGTTCGGACGCTTCTCGTCGGGATTGACGCTCATCAACACGAAGCGCGCCGGCGATTCATGGCGCTTCGCGCTGAACGCGCCCGACATCAGTTTCCGGACCGCACGCGACGCGCCGTGGCATCCGGTCGGCCTGGAGTCGTTCGGCCCGCGGATCGGTTTCGGCGGTCCGCTCGTCAGGAACCGGCTTTTCCTCGAAGAGAGCGCGCAGCTCCGCTACGATGCCTCCGAAGTCTGGAGCCGCCCGCCGGATCAGTTGAAGACCAACAAGTGGGCGAGCACGTTTACGCGGCTGGACGCCAACGTGTCGCCGACGCTGTCGTTGATCGGCAACGTGAACGTGTTCCGGAGCAACTCGGACAACGCCACGCTGAACACGTTCAACGGTCCCGCGGTGACGCCGGACGAGCACGACGACCTGACGTCGGGCAGTCTCGCCGCGCACGCCACGCTGTCGAAGCGCCTCGTCCTCGAGACGACGCTGCAGGCGAGCGTGCTCGGCGTCGATGTCACGCCGCACGGCGGCGCGCCGATGGCGCTCCTGCCCGCCGGGAACATCGGCAACTTCTTCAACACGCAGAGCCGGTCGACGTCCACGCTGCAGCTCGTCGAGGCGATGACGGGTTCGGTGGACTGGGGTAAGGTCACGCACCTCTACAAGGTCGGGTTCGACGTCATGCGATCGAGCCTCGCCGGAAGCAACAACAGCAACACCGTGTCGATCCTGCGCGACGACGGGACGCTGGCGAGATCGATCAGCTTCCTCAGTCCGGCCTGGCAGCAGGTGACGAGCACCGACGTCGCGCTGTTCGCGCAGGACCGCGTGCAGGCGTTTTCGCGCCTCCTCTTCGAGTTCGGCGGCCGCGTCGATCGCGACGGCATCATGGGGCAGTACAACGCGACGCCGCGTGTCGGCGCGGTGTTCCTGCTCACCCCGTCCGGACGCGGCGCGATTCGCGCTGGGTACGGCCTGTTCTTCGAGCGGACGCCGTCGATTGCGGGTGCGTTCACGCAGTTCGATCCCAGCGTCGAAACCCGCTATGCGACCGACGGACTGACGCCGCTTGGCCCGACGCTGCTGTACCGCCACGTCGTCTCGCCGGATTTGAGCGTCGCGCGCAGTGCGACCTGGAACATCCAGTACGACCAGCGGCTGATCCACGGGCTGTCGCTGCGGGCGTCCGCACTGATGCGGCACGGCTCGGACGAGCTCGTCGTCGATCCGATCGTGCAGCCGAACGGTCCCGCCGAGCTGCTGCTGTCGAGCGTGGGCCGATCGCGGTACACCGAGGGCGAGGTGACGCTTCGATACGCGCCGAATCGCCAGGTCGAATTCAGCGGCACGTACGCACGGTCGTCGTCGTGGGCGAATCTCAACGCGTACACGACGTTCTTCGACAACATCCGGTGGCCCGTGATCGGCGAGGATCAGTACGCGCCGACGGCCAACTCGGTGCCGAATCGACTGATTGCGAGCACGCGCACCGTGTTCGCGAACCGCGTGCTGGTCTCGTCGATCCTCGAACTGCACAGCGGCTTCCCGTACTCGGTCGTCAACGACATGCTCGACTGGGTCGGGCCACGCAATCAGCAGTTCTACTTCCCGACGTTCGCCATGCTCGATCTCGACGTCGAGCATCGGTTCACCTTCATCAAGGGCAAACCGTGGATCGGCATCCGCGCGTTCAACGCGCTGAACCGGTTTTCGCCCACAGAAGTTCAAGCGAACCTCTCGTCGCCGGCGTTCGGGTCGTTCTACAACTCGTACGGCCGTCAGCTACGGCTTCAGGTGCGCTTCGGCCAGTGACGCGCGCGCGAGTTCACCAATCGTCTCGACTGCCAGTCCGACCAGCACTACGTTCCTGACGACAACGAGCGCCGTCGCGAAGCGCGCACCGTCCAGCACGTCGCCGTACAGCAGCCAGAGCAGTTGCGTCAGGACGACGGCGCATGCGACGAGGGTGACTGCGCGCCAGCGTCTTTCGGTGAAGGCGATGGCGGCGCCCGGGATCAGCCATCCGACGTACTGTGCCGAGAGCAGCGACGACAGCAGCAGGAGCGTGGACACCGACGCCAGCCACGCGACTCCAGGGAGGTTCGCGCCAAATCCCTTCCAGGTGCACCAGATTGCGATCGGCATCGCGATGAGGAAGAGCACAATCGACGTGCTGCCGCCGAGGACGCCGATTCGCCAGGCGCCGCTCTCGAGTCGAATCGGCAGCGATCGAGTCAAATGGAGCACGCTGCCGACAACGCTCTCGATTTGCCAACCCGTCGCGCCGCGAAACGTCAGGACGTCGTGCACCGACGCGCGGGGCAGCGCGAGCGTGCCCAGAATTGCCGGCAGTCCGGCCGCGATGAAAAACGTCAGGACGGCCGATCGCTTGATCGGATGGGCGAGGCCGGTAATGAACACGACGGGCCAGAGCTTCAGCAACGCGCCGACGGCGATTGCCGCGCCGGACAGATCGAATCGTCGCCTGCGCCACGAGGCCACGGCGACCGTTGCGGCAGCCATCGACCAGAAATCGATCCGATTGAAGAGCAGTCCGGCAACTGGAATCGCGATTACCGCGTACGCGGCTGCGGCCACGGCGTCCCAGCCGGAGAAAAGAGCGACGATGATGACCGCGTCCGCAACGGCGTTGACGGCGACGACGGCGCGGCCGAACGTCGCGCGTCCGCCTGGAAGCGCGGCGAGTGCTTTGAAGGTCAGCAGCGTGCCGATCGGATGTTCGACTTTCGCGTCGACGCCGGACCGTTCCGTCGCACGCGCGATTTGATAGTAGCGGTCGAAGTCCGACGCCGGATCCGGCGCCTCGACGACCGCGACGAGCGCGATGGCGGCGTGAACGATGAGGGCCAGCGCCAGCACGACCGTCGTCGCTCGCTGCGGCATCGATCTACCCGCGAAGCCAGCCGCGTTCGCGGTACCAATGAACCGTGCGCTCGAGCCCTTCGTTCAGCTCCACTTGCGCGGTGATGCCGAGGTGCGTGCGCAGACGATCGGTGCGGCACACGAAGCCGGTCGAGTAGAGCTCGACGAAACGGCGGCTGTTGATGGTCGCCGGCTTGCCTGACAGCGATCCGATGGCGTCGCCGGCCAGCGCGGCTCCGCGCACGAGCAATCGCGGCACGGGGACGATCGCCGCGGCAGCTCCCGACGTTCGCTTGACCGCTTCGAGAAGGTCGCGCGCGCCGACGGGACGCTCGTGTCCGGCGAACAAGACGTCGGTCGGCAGACCGCGCTCGAGCGCGGCGAAGATAACGCGAAGGAAATCCTCTACATATATAAAGGTGTACGCCGCTCGAGGGTCGCCCACGAGCGGAAGGATTCCGCCCCGGGCGTACCGAAAGAGCGGCAGCAGCGCCCGGTCTCCCGGGCCGTACACGACGCCCGGCCTCAGCACGGTGCAGCGCAGTCCCTCGGTCGCCAGCACGCGCCGCTCTCCTTCGAGCTTGCTTCGACCGTAGTCGTTCACCGGCCGGCACTCGTCGTCTTCGACGCGCGGCGCCCACGACGGCGCCGGTCCGGCGGCGGCGAGGCTCGAGACGTGCAGCATCGGTTTTCCTGAGTCCCGTGCGGCTCCGGCAACGATTATCGCCGCGTCGACATTGGCTGCGAAGTACTCGCGCGGATGAATTGCCGACACGACGCCCGCCAGATGAACGACGGCATCAACGTCTGCGAACAGCGCGCGAAGCGCGGATGCCTCGAACGGCCGCTTCACGGGAACGGCGACGTCGCCGCGTGACGACAGCGCGGCCACGAGATTCGAGCCGATGAAGCCGCTCGAACCGGTTACGGCGATGCGGCGCGGGGTCACTGATGTCTCGCGTTTGGAAATTGTGGTTCCGACGCGCTCAGAGAAGCGCCTTCTGATAGATCCGGTACGTCTTGTAGAGGCGCGCGCCGTGTTCGGCCGCGGGACGATTGACGTCCATGTTGTCCTCGAGGACCCATGAGAACTCGACCCGCTTGTACGGGCCGCCATTGGCCTGCGCGTTCATCTCCATCAGCAGCAGCGGAAGGAGGCCCTGCGCGCGGTACATCCGGTCGATGCCGAAGAGCAGCAGCCGTCCCTGATCGATGTACCGCTTCCGGCGGAGCAGCTTGATCAGTCCCTTGGGGAAAAGCCGTCCATCCGTCCCGGGCAGCGCCTGGTTGATGTCCGGCAGCGCCACCGCGCAGGCGACCATCCGTCCGTCCACGTCGCCGACGACGGCGAAGCGAGGGTCGAAGATCGGTTTCATCTCCTTCGCGATGTGGCGGAATTCCTCGACCGTCGGCGGGACGAATCCCCAGTTCGCTTCCCACGCGGTCGCGTACAGCTCGCGCAGACGATCCGCTTCGCGCATGAACTCCGACATGTCGATCGGACGCACGCGGAGTCGAAGCCGCTCCCGCTGCCGCGCCGCGAGGCGAGTCACGATCTCGGGAAGCGGCTGGCCGAGCTCGTACAGCCACGCGAACAGATCTTTCACCTTACGGTAGCCGGCCGACTCGATGAAGGCAGGGTAGCTCTGCGGGTTGTGCGGCATCATCAGCATCGGCGGCGTATCGAAGCCGTCGATGAGCACTCCGCAGCTGTCGTGCAGCGACGGGTTGATCGGTCCGCGGAGCGCCGCGCGTCCTCGATCTTTCGCCCATCGCTCCGCCGCCGCCAGCAGCAGTCGCGTTCCCTCCGCGTCGTCGGCTTCGTAGAAGCCGAACATCGCGATGTTGTCCTTGTGCGTTTCGTTGTGCAGACGATCGTCGATTGCGCCGATGCGGCCGACGACGCGATCGCCGTCCGTTGCCAGAAACAGCTGGACGTCGGCGTGCGCGAAGAATGGATTCTTCTTCGGGTTGAGACGATCGCGCTCGCCGAGCCGCAGCGGTGAAACCCACTTCGGATCGTGGGCGTTGCGCGTGTAGGCGTAGTCGATGAAGCGCGAGAAGTCGCGGCGGTCGCGTAGGGGCCGAATGTCGATCACGTGACTGTGCTACTTTAGCATTTGGCCCATGCCGGAACGCTCCGAATGGTCGACCGTGTTCGAGCGGTTTCCGACCGGTCGCGTGCCGATCGTCGGGTCGATCGGCATCTTTCTTCACGACTGGTCGAAGCCCGCGGACGGTCATCCGCAGCTCTTCGATCGCCCGTCGCTCGAACTGCTGACGACCGCTCACCCTCGCGCCGTTGCCGGCGTCTACTCGACGGCGGCTCTCATATTGGTCGCCATGAGCGTCTGGTCCGGCATTTCGGTCGCGGCGATCGCCGGCCGCGCGGCTGCCGGGATGGCGGCGTGGTCGCTGACCGAGTATCTGATCCACCGCTACGCGTTTCATTTCGTACCGCAATCGCGCCTCGGGGTCGCGCTCGCCTATCTGTCGCACGGCGTGCACCACGCCTATCCCCGCGATCCGGACCGCCTCGTGCTTCCGCTCGTCGTCAGCCTGCCGGTTGGTGCGGTGCTGCTGGCGTTGACGCTCGCCGCGGGACCGCGGGCGTATCCGCTGCTCGCCGGCTTTGCCGTCGGCTATCTCGCCTACGACCTGATTCACTACCGCATTCACGCGTACGAGGCGACGAGCGGCGTGTTCAAGTGGCTCCGCCTGTATCACTTTCAGCACCATTTCGCCGTGCCCGATCGGCAGTTCGGCGTATCGACGCCGATCTGGGACTACGTGTTTCGCACCGGGCGCTGAGTCCAGGTGCGCACGAGCGAGTGGCTGTCGGTCGCGTTCGGCGCGTACATCGCGCTCGTCGCTGCAAGAGTTCAGTGGGGCTGGTCGCGTCGGCGTGTGGCGTGGCTGTGCGCGGCGGTCATGATCGCCGCGCCGATCGCGTTCAGCCGTCTCGGATCCGTCGCTCCCGCACTGAGGGACTGGGCGCCGCTGATCTACGTGCTCGCGTCCTACTACGCGGCCGGCGCGCTGTTCATCGGACCCTCTGACGCGTTCGAAGCGTGGCTCCTCCGTGCGGACGCGTGGCTGCTGCGCGGTTCGCGCGTGGACGGCCTTCCCTCGATTGCCGCCAACATCGTCGAAGTGTTGTACACCTCGACGTTTCTACTGATCCCGACAGGATTCCTCATCCTCGTCGTGACCGGACACGAGTCGCAGGCCGATCGCTACTGGACGACGGTGTCGGCGGCCGAGTACGTGGCGTTCGGCGTCCTTCCGTGGCTGGCGTCGCGGCCGCCGTGGGTCATTCTTGGATTGGAGGTCACCGAAGCGACCGGCGTCCGCCGTTTCGGTCTCATGTGGGTCCGGCGGACGAGCCACTGCGCGAACACGTTTCCCAGCGGCCACACCGCCGGATCGCTGGCCGTGGCGATGGCGGTCGCGCCGTTCGCACCCGTCGCCGGCTCATGTCTTCTCGCCGTGGCGATCGGCATCGCCGTCGGCTGCGTGTCGGGACGCTATCACTACGCCGTCGATGTCGTGACCGGCGTCGTTGTCGCGCTTCTTGTTGTGGGACTCGTCGCAGCGTCCGGCATGTGACGCGGCCGTCCCGTCAAAAGATCTGTTCCATCAGCAGGACGTCCACCCACTCGCCGTCGAGTTGACCCATTTCGCGATAGACGCCGACGCGGACGAATCCGCACCGCTCGTACAGCGCGATGCCGGCCTCGTTGCGTGCGAGCGCGGCGAGGACCATCTTGTGAAAGCCGAGCTCCCGCGCAGTCGCGACGAGGTGGTGCAGCAACTGGCGGCCGACGCCCTGGTGCCTCGCGGAACGTTCCACGTAGACGGAAAAATCGGCCGCGTGATCGTAGGCCGGGCGCGGGTTGTACGGATTCAGGCTGGCCCAGCCGACGACCTGCTGATCGGCGACGCCTCGCGCCGTCTCGACCGCAACGATGACAGGATGACGAGGGCCGCGCTTCGCGAGCCATTCCCGCGTTCCGTCGTCAGTTCGCAGCGTCGTGTCGAGCGTGGCCATCCGGTCGATGATGCCCTGGTTGTGGATGGCGGCAATCGCGCGGGCGTCCGCGTCGCGCGCCCGACGGAGGGCGACTTCCATTCGCGCGAGTGTACATCGCAGGAATCGCCTAGAATGAGCTTGCGAAGAGGGGGTGTGCGATGAAGTTGCTCATCGGCGGAGCCTTGGCCGTGGCGGTGCTGTCCGCGCCTCTCGAGGGGCAGGCGCCATCGACGAACGAACTCGGTACGATTCACTTCCCGACGTCCGCGTCCGCCGCCGCGCAGGCGCCATTCCTGATCGGCGTCAAAGCGCTCTTCAACTTCGAATTCGATACCGCCGCCGACGCGTTCCAGCAGTCGCAGAAGGCGGATCCGTCCTTTGCGCTCGCGTACTGGGGCGAGGCGATGAGCTTCAACCATCCGCTGTGGGCCGAGCAGGACCTCGCGTCCGCGCGCAAAGCGCTCGAGAAGCTCGCGCCGTCAGCGGCCGCCCGCGCGGCGAAGGCGCCGGCAGGCAAGGAGCGCGAGCTCGTCGAAGCCGCCGACATCCTGTTCGGCGCCGGCGACAAGCTGACGCGCGACATCGCCTACTCGCAGGCGATGGGCCGCATGCACGCGAAGTATCCGCAGGACGACGAAGTCTCGGTGATGTACGCGCTGTCGCTTCTCGGCACCGCGCGGCCCGGTGAGAAGACGACGCGCAATGCGATGCAGGCGGCGGCGCTCGCCCTCGACGTCTTCCAGCGCCACCCGCAGCACCCGGGCGCTGCGCACTTCATCATCCACTCGTTCGACGATCCCGATCACGCGATCCTCGCGCTGACGGCGGCGCGCGCCTACTCGAAAATCGCTCCGTCGGCGGCGCATGCGCTGCACATGCCATCGCACATCTTCGTGCAGCTCGGCATGTGGGACGACGTCATCGCCTCGAACATCGTCGCCTACAAGGCGGCGGTCGATCTGGCGGACAAGAAGAACCTGCCGCGCGGCCGCGAGGACTTCCACACGCTGTCGTGGCTGCAGTACGCGTATCTGCAGGAAGGCAAGGTCGACGAGGCGCAGAAATGCGTCGACCAGGCCAAGGCGGTTGCCGACAAGAACATGGACAACCCACGCATCCGCGACGGCTACGCCGGGATGAAGGCGCGGCAGATCGTCGAGACCGAGAAGTGGGAGAAGCTCGCGCTGTCGAGCGGTCCGGTCAGGGACGGCGGCGCGCCCGGCTACGACGGCAGCGCGGCGTACGTCTTCGCCGCCGGCTTCAGCGCGGCGCACCTGAACGATCTGGCGACGGCGAATCGTGCGCTCGAGATCCTGACGACGATGCAGAAGCAGGCGGAGTCGGGATCGAACGCGTACCGCGCGAAACCGATCGCGGTGATGGCGAAGGAAGTCGCTTCCGGCATCGCGCACATGCAGAACAACACCGCCGACGCCGAGCGGTTGTTGAAGGAAGCGGTCGCTATCGAAGGGGCGCTCGACGCGCCGTCCGGCCCGCCCGAGCCGATCAAGCCGTCGTTCGAGTTGTACGGGCAGTTCCTGAACGCGACGGGACGGCCGATGGACGCCGCAGCGCAGTTCCAGGCGGCGCTGCAGCGGATGCCGAACCGCCGCATCTCGACGCTGGGGCTGCAGCGCACGCAGTCCGCGCGGCCGTCGCAGGCGCAGGACAGATAGGTCAGGCGGGTCAGGTAGGTCGGGTGGGTCAGGCAGGTGGGGTCGCAGAGGACACGGAGGTTCGTATGAGCACGACGACGTCTCGGTTGTTCGTCGCGGCTGCCGCGGCCGCGGTCATCGCGGGCGCTGCGCTCCACGCACAGGAGATCAAATCGACGACGCTGCTGACGACGGAACACTATCTCGACTGGGAGCGCGTCAGCGATGCCCAGATCTCCCCCGACGGCACGCGCATCGTCTACACCCGCCAGTCGGTGAACAAGCAGGAAGACAAGTGGGAATCGGCGCTGTGGATCCTCAACGCCGATGGATCGCAGCACCGCTTTCTCGTCAAGGGGCAGAGCGCGCGCTGGTCGCCCGACGGCAAGCGCTTGATGTATCTGGCCGAGGGCGAGCCGAAGGGCTCGCAGCTCTTCGTGCGCTGGGTGGACGCCGACGGCCCCGCCACGCAGATCACGCACGTCGCCGAGGCGCCGCGCAACGCGAAGTGGTCGCCCGACGGCAAGTGGGTGGCGTTCGCGGCGTTCGTTCCCGAACAGGAGAAGTGGGCGATCAGCATGCCCGCCGAGCCAAAGGGCGCCAAGTGGACGCCGGCGCCGCGCGTCGTGTCGACACTGCACTACCGGCAGGATCAGGTCGGCTTCCTCGAAGACGGCAACACCCATCTGTTCGTCGTGCCGGCCGATGGCGGCACCGCGCGCCAGCTGACGAGCGGCAAATGGAGCGTCGGCGCCGGCGAGCTCCGCGCCGGCGCCTCGATCGACTGGACGCCCGACGGCAAGTCGATCCTCTTCGACGGCAATCGCTCGCCGGACTCAGACACCCAGTACCAGACCTCCGTCATCTACGTCGCCGACGTCGCGAGCGGCGCGATTCGCGAGCTCGTGAACAAGCCGGGCGCCTGGGGAAAGCCGGCCGTCTCACCAGACGGGCGTACGGTCGCGTTCACCGGCTACGGTGCGAGCGGCCACACCCACACCGTGAGCGACCTCTACGTCGTCCCGATCGCCGGCGGGTCGGCCGACATGCGCAAGATCAGCGGCGACTACGACCGCGACCCGATCAACATGCGCTGGGCGCCGGACAACACCGGCATCTACTTCGACGCCGACGACAGCGGCGCGCGCAACGTGCAGTTCGCGTCGATCGTCGGCGGCGTGAAGCCGGTCACCAGCGGGCGCCGCATGCTCTCGTTCGACTCGGTGTCGAAAGATCTGGTTGCCGCCGGCATCTCCGCCGACCTGAATCGCCCGCAGGACGTCGTCAAGTTCAGCCTGAAGCAGCCGGGCCAGGTGACGCAGCTGACCGACGTCAACGGCGACGTGCTCCAGGGCATCCAGCTCGCGAAGGTCGACGAGATCACGTATCCATCGAGCGGCAATGCGAAGGTGATGGGCTGGATCTACAGGCCGCCGTCGTTCGACCCGTCGAAGAAGTATCCGCTGATTCTCGAGATCCACGGCGGGCCGTTCGGCAACTACAACGTCGGCTTCAACTACATGTTCCAGAACTTCGCCGCCAACGGCTTCGTCGTGCTGGTGACCAACCCGCGCGGCAGCACCGGCTACGGCAGCGAATTCATCAACGGCATCGATCACAACTACCCTGGGCCCGACTTCGACGATCTCATGGCGGGCGTCGACACCGTCGTCGGCCGCGGCTATGTCGACACGTCGCGGATGTATGTGTCGGGTTGCAGCGGCGGCGGCGTGCTTTCGAGCTGGGTGATCGGCCACACCGACCGCTTCGCGGCCGCCGCCGTGCGCTGTCCGGTGACGGACTGGCTGAGCATGGCCGGCCACACCGATGTACCGCTCTTCACCTACAGTTTCTTCAAGAAGCCGTTCTGGGAGGATCCCTCCGACTGGCTGTCGCATTCCTCGCTGATGTCGGTCGGCAAGGTGACGACGCCGACGCTGCTGATGACCGGCGTGCTCGATCGGCGGACGCCGATGCCGCAGACCGAGGAGTACTATGCGGCGCTGAAGGTGCGCGGTATACCCGTGAAGCTCCTGGAGTTCGCCGACGAATTCCACGGCACCGGATCCAAGCCTTCGAATTACATTCGCACCCAGTTGTACATGATGAGCTGGTTCAACAAATACACGCGGCAGTCGGGTGGACGAATCAGCACCACGGCCTCGCAGCCGTAGACCTTTTCACGCCAATTTCTCGAGTGTTCCATTGCGCGCCGGCGTTCCGATGTAGCATGCGCCGGCTCGCATGCATTTTCTGGTAGTCCTTGTGGCCGCAGGCGCGCTGGCGGGCGCGTCTCTGCCGCAGGTGTCCGAGAAGGACAGCCGTACTCCCGCGCAGCAGAAAATCGACTCGCAGCTCCTGTACGAGATCTACCGCGCGCGCGGTGAGGCGGAGCAGAAGGGAGTGCCGCCGGGCGAGACCGGCGTCCGCATCGACGGGCGCGGGCGCGCGCTCGTCGACGTCCGTGCGCCGGTCACCGCCGCGCTCGATCGCGTCATCCGCCGCCTGGGCGGCGTCGTGCTCTCATCGTCCGCGCCGCACCAGTCGATCATCGCCCGCGTTCCCCTGCTGAAGCTCGAAACGCTCGCCGCCGAACCGTCGGTCCGCTTCGTCGTGCCGGCGGCCGAGGGGATCACCGTTCGCCAACCCGCATCGAGGTGAATGATGAAGCTCGTTCGCGTTCCCGCACTCACGCTGATCGTTGTCGTCTCGCTGGTGTCATTCGGCTCGCGGACGCGGCTGGCCGCGCAGCAGCCCGCCGGCGGTCTCGCACCGGAGGGCCTCGCGCAGATCGATGCGCTGATCGCCGAGAAGGATTCCCGGAGCGCGGTCCAGCAGAAGATCGACTCCCAGCTGCTCTACCAGCAGCGCATCGAATCGGGCCAGCCGATCGCCGACGGCATCTGGTCGATCGAGACCGACGTGCCGTACGCGGAAGACGGCCACGTCGTCGTCGACGTCACCGCGCGCGCCGGCAGCGACGTCGTGTCGCGCATGCGGTCGGCCGGCATCGACGTGCTGTCGTCGTCGGCCGACGGCAGCTCGATCCGCGCGCACATCGATCTGGTGCAGGTCGAACCGCTCGCCGCCGACGCCGACGTGATCTTCATCCAGCCGCGGCAGGACGCCATCGTGTCGCAGTCGGCGGCCAACCTCATCGCGCCGACCGGGCAGGGGAGCCGCAGCTCGGAAGGCGACGTGACGCACCTCGCGTTCGCCGCGCGCGGCGCCTATCACATCGACGGCACCGGGCTGAAGATTGGCGTCCTTTCCGACGGCGTCCGCAACCTCGCCGCGAGTCAGGCGAGGGGAGACCTCGGCTCGGTGACGGTGATCGGCCCTCCGGCGCCGTGTCCCGCGGCCAACACGTGCGACGAGGGCACGGCGATGCTGGAGATCATCCACGATCTCGTGCCCGGCGCGCAGCTGTACTTCGCGAGCGCGAACATCAGCATCACCAGCTTCGCGGACAACATCCGCGCTCTGCGCACCGCCGGCTGCGACATCATCGTCGACGACGTGTTCTACTTCGTCGAGACGCCGTTCCAGGACGGCCAGCCGGGGCCGACCTCGACAAACGGCGCCGCCGTGATCCAGGCGGTGAACGACGTGACGGCGGACGGCGCGCTCTACTTCTCGTCCGCGGGCAACTCGGGCAACCTCGACGACAACACGTCGGGCACCTGGGAAGGGGACTTTGTCGACGGTGGACCGACGGCTGCGCCGGTGCCGACCGGCAACCGCCTCCACAGCTTCGGTGCGCAGACGTTCAACGTGCTGACCGCGGCGAGCACGAACCCGGTGAACGTGTACTGGACCGATCCGCTTGGCGCGTCGGCGAACGACTACGACCTCTTCCGCCTCAACGCCGCCGGGACGACGGTTCTCGCAAGCTCGACCAACATTCAGAGCGGCACCCAGGATCCGTACGAGCAGGTGACGGGCAGCGGCGCGGCGGCGAACCAGCGCATCGTGATCGTGAAGAAGGCGGGCGCCGCCGACCGGTTCCTGCATCTCGGCACGAACCGCGGCCGGTTGTCGATTCCGACCGCCGGCGAAATTCACGGCCATGCCGCGGCGGCGAATGCCGATGCCGTCGCGGCCACGCCTGCGGTCGGGCCGTTCCCGCAGCCGTTCAGCTCGAGCAACGTCGTCGAGACCTTCAGCTCCGACGGTCCGCGCCGCGTATTCTTTCAAGCCAACGGCACGCCGTACACACCTGGCAATGTCTCGTCGACTGGCGGAGTCGCGCGGCAGAAGCCAGAGATCACTGCCGCAGATGGTGTCAGCGTGACGGGGGTCGGCGGCTTTCCGACGCCCTTCTTCGGCACGTCGGCCGCCGCGCCGCACGCGGCGGCGATCGCCGCGCTGGTCAAGTCTGCGAACCCGGCACTGTCGCGCGCGCAGATCCACACGATCCTGACGAGCACCGCGATCGACATCCAGGGTCCGGGTGTCGATCGCGATTCGGGCTTCGGCATCATCATGGCGCCCGCGGCAGTGGGCGCGACCGGACACACCGGCACGGCATTCCTGCAGGTCGATGCGCTGCAGGTCGCCGAGAATCCGGGCGACGGCGACGGTGCTGTGGAGATTGGCGAGGGCGCGAAGATCGCAGTCACGCTGAAGAACTATGGCGTCGCGCCGGCAACAGCCATCAGCGGCGTTCTGTCGACGCCGGGGCCTGGCGTCACGCTGGCCACGCCGTCGACGGTGACGTTCCCCGATCTCCCGCCGGGCGTTTCGGCGACGAGCGGGCTGTTGCGCTTCACGACGACGAGCGACGTCGGCTGCCCCGGGGCGGCGAACTTCAACTTCGTCGCCAACTACACCGGCGGCACCGGACCGCTCACGCAGCCGTTCGTCGTACCGATTGGCGTGACGTCGTTCAGCATCACGCGAAACCTCAACGGTACCACGCCGCCGTCGTTCGCCGGCATCGTCCGATCGACAGGCACGCAGAACTTCCGGCTGAACCGGCAGGACACGGGGAGCGTGTGCGGCGCACAGAAGCCGACGCCGCCAATCTCCGCCGCGGGCGGTCCGGGCGCGCGGCAGTTCGACGCCTACGCGTTCACGACGTGCGGCTTCAGCACGCCGTCGTGCGTGTCGGTGACCTTCAGCGGGCCGAACTCGATCAACATGTTCAGTGCGGCGTACGTCCCGACGTTCGATCCGAACAACATCACGGCGAACTACAAAGCCGATCCCGCCGTGTCGAGCAGCGGTCCGCTGACCTACTCGTTCGACGTGCCCGCGGGGAGCAGTCAGTTCGCGGTCGACGTCCACGACGTGCCGGTTCTCGCCGGGCCGTCCAACAGCCCGTACACGCTGACGGTGTCGAACGCCTGTCTCGGCAGCTGCGAGCCGCCAAACCATCCGCCGGTCGCGAAAGCAAAGGCGGTGACGGTGCCCGCCGGGCCCGCCTGCACCGCCGATGCGTCGGTGGACGATGGGTCGTTCGATCCTGACGGCGATCCGCTGACGTTCGTCCAGGTTCCGCCCGGTCCGTACGCGCTGGGCACCACATCACCCGTGCAGCTGACGGTCACCGATTCGAAGGGCGCGTTCAGCCAGGCGAACGGCGCGGTGACGGTCGTGGACGCGAGCGGGCCGATCGTCACCGGGCTTGCCGCGTCGCCGGGCTCGCTGTGGCCGCCGAATCACAAGATGGTGGATGTCACGCTGAACTTCAGCACGGCCGACAACTGCAGCTCGGCAACCTGCGTCCTCGCCGTCTCGAGCAACGAGGCGGTGAACGGCGCCGGCGACGGTAACACCTCCCCGGACTGGGAAGTGATCGACGCGCACCATGTGCGGCTGCGCGCGGAGCGCGCGGGCGGCGGGAGCGGTCGCATCTACACGCTGACGCTGACGTGCACCGACGCGGCCGGCAACGCGACGATCCGCACGGCTACGGTCGTCGTGTCGCACAACCCGTAGAGTGAACCGGAGGCGCCGCACGCACGCGGCGCCTCCGGATCGCCGTCAGTCACCGCGCCGCGACGGGCGTCGATGGAGCCACGCCGGTTCGACGGCGCCGTCGTGGCGCGGCACTTCCCCCATGGGCGCCGGCTCGATCCCGCAAGTTGGTCTAGAATCTCCGGACATCGCGAGTCTCTCGCGGACTGCCGCCGCGACATCGAACACCAACGGAGCTCCGCATGCGTCGTGTGTTTCTCCTCGTCGTTGCGTCCGCGCTCGCAGCGTCTCCGGCGTTCGCGCAACCGCCCGCGCCGATCACCGCGATACGCGCCGGGCGGCTGCTCGATCCTGAAGCGGGCCGGATCCTCACCAACCAGATCATCCTGGTGGAAGGCACGCGCATCCGCGACGTCGGGCCGAACCTGCAGATTCCGGCGAACGCGCAGGTGATCGATCTGTCGCGGTTGACGGTCATGCCCGGCCTGGTCGACGCGCACAACCATCTCGCGCTGACCTACAAGCCCGAGCCGGAAAGCAACATCTACTACTACACCTACGTCGCCGACTCGACCGCGCTGCGCGCGATCCAGGCGGCGTCGAACGGCATCCAGATGCTGGCGTCGGGCTTCACCATCGTCCGCGACATGGGCAACAACGGCAACTACGCGGACACGGCGCTGCGCCAGGCGATCGAGCAGGGATGGATTCCGGGGCCGACGATCATCAACTCGGGGCTGATCATCGGCGGCATGGGCGGCCAGTTCTTTCCGACGCCCGAGATGGCGAAGCAGCACAACATCGTCTATCCCGAGTACCTCGACGCCGACACCAACGACGAGATCATCAAGGCAGTGCGGCAGAACGTGCTGTTCGGCGCCCGGGTGATCAAGATCTGCGTGGACTGCAAGCCGTACGCCTACTCTGCCGACGAGATCCGGCTGTTCGTCCGCGAGGCGGCGAAGGTCGGGATGAAGGTCGAGGGGCACGTGCAGACGCTGAACGGCGCGCGGAACGCAATCGACGCGGGCATCTGGTCGATCGCGCACTCGACCGGCCTCAACGAAGAGATGCACACGTTGATGGCGCAGAAGGGCATCTGGCGCGCCGGCACCGATACTCCGGACACCCTCGCCGGTCACCCGGTGTCGCCGCAGGCGTATCAGCGGACGGTCAACAGCCTGAAGGACGCCTACGCGAAGAAGGTGCCGCTCACCTTCTCGACCGACGCCGACTACTACGTCGCCGGCAAAACGCGCGGCGAGGTGTGCCTCGAGTTCCTGAAGACGTGGAAGGATGCCGGCATCCCGAACGCCGACGTGCTGCGCGCGATGACGATCAACGGCTACAAGATCAGCGAGACGGAGAAGACGCGCGGCCCGATCAAGGCCGGCCTGTCCGCCGATCTGATCGCCGTCCCCGGCAACCCGCTCGAGGATCTCGACACGCTGAAGAGCGTGCAGTTCGTGATGAAGGACGGCATGGTGTTCAAGAAGGACGGCGTGATGACGCCTGCGGGCTTCTTTCACGGCGGACCGGTCAACGGCTGGCGCATTCGCTGAGCGGCCACAACCGGGGCGGCTGCGCACCGCCCCAGAGGACACGAGATGAACGCGACGGTGCAGCACGCAATCAACGAGCAGATCAACTCGGAGTTCGAGGCGTCGTACACCTACCTGGCGATGTCCGGCTTCTGCGAGCAGCAGAAGTTCATGGGCGCGGCGAAATGGCTGCGCATGCAGAGCGACGAGGAACGGCAGCACGGCCTGAAGCTGTTCGACTTCGTCCTGGCGCGCGACGGGCAGGTGGAGCTGCACACCATCGACCAGCCGAAAATCGCATTCACCTCGCTCGCGGCGGTGTTCGAGCAGGCGCTCGCCCACGAGAAGCGCGTGACCACCGAGATCAACGCGCTCTACGAGCTGTGCTTCGGCGAGAAGGCGTTCGCCGAGATGACCGAGCTGCAGTGGTTCCTCACCGAGCAGGTCGAAGAGGAAAAGACCGCGCGCGAGATCGTCGCGAAGTTCAACCTGGTCAAGAACGATCCGGCGGCCATCCTCGATCTCGATCGCGAGCTCGGCGCCCGCTCGGTCGCCGACGCCGGTGAACGGCGCCGCTGAGCGCGGACGCGCCGCCGCGTTCCTGGAACTGTCCAACGCTTCCGTCGTGCTGGGCGGCGCCCGCGTCCTCGACGATCTGACGCTGACGATCCCGGCAGGCCAGCACGCCGCGATTCTCGGCGCCAACGGCGCCGGCAAGTCGACGCTGATGAAGCTGCTGACCCTGCAGCTCTATCCCCTGGCGCAGCAGACGGGGGTGGCGCCGATTCGCGTCTTCGGCCGGGAGCGCTGGGACGTCTTCGCGCTGCGCTCCCGGATGGGCATCGTCGCCGCCGATCTGCACGATCGCTTCGTCCATGGCAACTCCAACGGTGTCGTGACCGGCGTCGACGCCGTCGTCTCCGGCTTCTTCGCGACGCACGGCATATTCGCCCATCAGCCGGTGACGCCGGAGATGCGGTCGCGAGCGGCCGGGGCGCTGGGGCGCGTCGACGCGGCGTACCTCGCACACCGCACGATGGATACGATGTCCACCGGCGAGGCGCGCCGCGTGCTGATCGCGCGCGCGCTCGTGCACGACCCGGCGGTGCTGGTGCTCGACGAGCCGACGCGCGGCCTCGACCTGGTCGCGCGCCACCACTTCATGCAGCGTGTGCGCGCCGTCGCGCGCGGGGGGACAGCGATTCTCCTCGTCACGCACTACGTGGAGGAGATCATCCCGGAGATCGATCGCGTGGTGCTGCTGAAGGCCGGTCGAATCGCCGCCGACGGCCGCAAGCCAGACGTGCTCACCGCCGCTCGGCTCAGCGACGTGTTCGATGCCGAACTCGCCGTCGATTGCAGCAGCGGCTACTACCACGTGCGGGTAGCAAACTAGAGAATTTGGAATTGGGAATTGCTGATATGCTCCCCTTGCGGCAGCGTGGCGCTGCCGTTATCCGATGACCCGGCACGGCGTCCGGGAGGAGCACGGCGATGGTTCGACTGGTCACCTCTTCATCCGCGGCCGCGCGGCTGGCTGCCGCGCGGCGCTTCGTCCTCGATACATCCCCGGGCTCAGAGCTGCTGATTGTGTCCGCGTCGCGCGGCGCGGCCGACGATCTCGCGCGCGATCTG
>DATBHR010000099.1:0-64348 GCA_036557365.1 Vicinamibacterales bacterium | reverse complement strand
CGGCGCGGAGCAGGTGCTGCAGTTCGCGTTCGACATCCTCGGCGTGCATCGGCTCGAGGCGCGGGCGGCCGTGCTGAACGGCCGCGGCAACGGCGCGCTGCTGAAAGTCGGCGCGGTTCAGGAAGCGGTCCTTCGCAAATCGTTCCTGCGCGACGGCCGCTATCTCGATCAGGTGCTGTATTCGATCGTCGCCGACGACTGGCGCGCGGCGCACGACCTGCGCTGGTCGACCGTGCTCGCCGGTCCGCGCGTGCACTGACCGCGCGACCCGTTCCACACGCAACGAGCCGGCCTTCGGGCCGGCTCGTTTTTCTTGCGCGGTCGTGCCGCGGCGCGAGGCGCGCGGACTGAAGCCTTGCGCTACCGCTTCTTGCCCTTCCCGAATTGATCGCCGGCCTGGACCGGCTTGCCCCCGGCGAAATCGACTTCGAGCATCTTCTCGCTCTCGACGTTCGCGCCGTGCTCGTCCTGCAGCGTCGCGACGATTCGCTTCGTGCGCACGTCGACGACGTCGCCTGTGGACGGATACCCGAGCGTGCCGTCGATGCCGAACGTGATCCACCCGGGTTCGTCGCGAACCTTGACGCTTGTCTTGAGCGTCGGCGGCATGACGGTCGCGTCAAAGATCCGAACGAAGTTGTTGGCGTTGTCGGCCACCCAGATCTCGGTTTCGTCCTGCGTCATCGCAATGCCGTGGCTGGGAATGCCGTGGGTCGGTGACTTGCCGGGCGTCACGCCGGGCACCTCGACGCGATGCAGTACCGCGCCGGTCTTCACGTCCGCCACCTCGAATCCAAGGATGTCGTTGACATTCGCGAACAGCAGCGTCTCCTTGCCGTTGTAGGCGAACGGGCGGACGACGTGGCCGAACGGCCCGACCTCCTTCACGATGGTCCGCGCCTTCGCGTCCACGATCGACATCGTCCGCGTGTTGCCCTGCGACTCGAAGTACACGCGCGTGCCATCGTGAGAGAACTGCGTGTTGTGCGCGGTGCCGGGCTTGTCGATCGTGGCGACCTGGGCGCCGGTCTTCGCGTCGACGACGACCCATTTCGGCGCGCCGAGCACGGGCGCGTAGAGCGTCGTGCCGTCCGGTGACAAGGCGATGCGATCGGTGCCGCGTCCTTCGTACTTCTGCTCCCAGACGAGCTTGTCCGTCAGCAGATCGTACGCGGCGACGCGCCGGCTCGTGGAGACGTACAGCCTCGCCGTCTGCGCGTGAGCGGCGATGCCTTTGATGGATTCCTGCCCGCTTCCGCCGCGGCCCGTCGCCGAAGGATCGGGTGGCGGCGGCGGTTCACCCTGCAGCGCGAGGCGCTTGACGAACTTGTGGCCGTGATCGATGTCGAAGACCAGGATGCCCGCACCGCCGTAGCTCATGTTGTTTCCGCCGCCGACGCCGGGGAGCGCGGCGTAGAGAAACCGCTGGCGCTGCTGCGCGAGCGGATGCCGCACGATGAGTCCGGCCACAGCCAACGCCATCAACAGAAGAACTGCCTTCCGCACCGTCATGTCGTCACCTCGAAACGCCGCAGACGCGGCGGACAGGCGCATTGTATGCTCTGGGTCTGCAACGGAGGACCTGAACATGGATCGCCGGGATTATGGAGGTCATCGTCCTCTCGGACGTCGCGAGTTCGTGCAGCTGATCGCGGCTGGCGCGGCATGCGGCGTCACCGGCATCGCCGCGTCATCTCCCGACGCTGCCTCCTACAATCCGGCCGGCCACTTCGACATCACGGCGACCGACATCGAGTTCCGCAGGAATCACGCCGGGCGGATGCTCATGGCCCGCGTCTATCAGCCGAAAGGTGCGGGACCGTTTCCGACCGTCCTCGATCTCCATGGCGGCGCCTGGAATGCGAAAGATCGTCACGCCGAGGAGCCGATGGATCGCGCGCTCGCATCCAGCGGTCTTCTCGTTGTCGCCATCGACATGACGCTGGCGCCCGAGGCGCCGTATCCCGCCTCGGTGCAGGACGCGAATTACGCGGTCCGCTGGCTGAAGTGGAAAGCGTCGACCTGGAACGGAAACGCGTCGAGGCTCGGCATCTACGGCAGTTCGAGCGGCGGCCACGTCGCGGAACTGCTCGCGCTGCGGCCTGCCGATCCGCGATACAACGCCATCGCGCTGCCGGCCGACGCGCCGAACGTCGACGCCACGATCGCGTACGCGGCGATGCGCTCGCCCATCAGCGATCCGGTCGCGCGGTTCGAGAACGCCGAAAAGATGAAGCGCGACGCGATGATCACGAACCACAAGATCTTCTTCAACCCGTGGGAGACGATTCACGAGAGCAACCCGGTCGAGATCCTCCGGCGGAAGGAAGTCGTCCCCACCGTGCCGCTCTTCGTCATGCAGGGCGGCCTCGACGACAACATGCTGCCGGCGGTGCAGCAACGGTTCGTCGCCACGTACAACGCCGCCGGCGGTCACTGCCAGTACGAGCTGTTCGAAGGATGCGAGCACGAATGGGTCGCGAAGCCCGGGCCTCAGACCGACCGCGCGCGCGAGATGGTGAAAGCCTTCATCGCGCAGCAGGTAAATAGGACGAAAACGCGATCGGGGCCTGCCTAGCGTTTCTTCGTCGCGCGGACGACCAAGCCTGCAACGGGAACACCCGCTTCGAGACGCAGCTCCGCGTGTACGATCTCCGGCGCCAGCCCAGCGGCTCGAAGCAGACGGTCGACATAGCTCTCGTCGTGGCTGTAACGGCCGTGCGTTTCGAGACGATACGCAACGTCCGGTTCACGGCCCGCCGCATCTTCGAGTGTGAAGACGAGACACCCTCCTGAACGAAGCGAAGACGCCGCGGCACGAACAACGACGTCGAGATCGCCGAAGTAGACGAGCGCGTCCGCCGAGACGATGAGATCGAAGCGATCAGGCGCGCGGATCAAGTAGTCCGTCAACTCGCGCTTGACGAGCTCGTCGTACACGCGCTTCTCGCGCGCGTGCGCCAGCATCCCCTCGGAAAGATCGACACCGACTAACCGACGTGCGTACGGTGCGAGCAGCGGACCACACAGACCGGTGCCGCATCCCGCGTCGAGCACATCGAGAGCCTTCGCCGCCGGAAGATTCGCGCGTTCCGCCATCGCCGCAACGAGGCCTGGCGCGCGGTACGACAGCTTCTGCAGCTTCGACTCGAACGTCGCGGCAAACCCGTCGAAGGTCTGTTCGACGAAGCCGTCGGATGCCCGCGGCGGGACGTCGCGTCCCGAGCACGCCGCCAGCATGTGACGCGCGATCGCATCGTCCGGCTCTTCCTCCAGCCACTGCTCGAAGATGCGGATGGCCTCGGTCGTCTCGCCGAGCGCGCAGTGCGCCAGCGCCAGCAGCTTGCGCGCGTCGCGATGCTTCGGCCGCAGCGTAATGACCTTGCAGAAGCACGTGGACGCTTCGGCCGGTCGGCGCAGGGAATTGAGCAGGATGCCGAGGTTCGTGTAGGCGTCGATGTGCTTCGGATCGATCGCGATGGCGGCGCGGTACGACGCTTCGGCCTCCGACGGCCTGCCGGCTGCTCGAAGGAGCACGCCGAGGTTGCTGTGCGCGTTCGCGTGTCGCGGATCGAGCTCGATGGAGCGCCTGAAGGCGTCCATCGCGGCGTCGAGCTTGCCCTGCGATTGAAGCACGATGCCGAGATTGCTGTGCCAGTCGGCGTTTCCCGAAACCATGGCGAGGCTTCGCGTGATGAGTGCGGCGGCCTCGTCGGTCCGTCCCTGTTGATGCGCCAGGACGCCGGAGTAATGCACGGCGTCGGCGCGCGTCGGATCCGCGATGAGCACACGGCGATACAACTCGCCGGCTTCGGCGAGCTGATCGTTCTGCTGCAGCACTATCGCGACGGCGACGGCTTCGTCGATCGTCAGCTCGCGCGTCGTCTCGGACGCGGTCATCGCGGTTCCAGAGCCGCTAGAACTCTTTGTTGGCCTTGAGGTCGTATTTGAATTGGAGCGCGGCATCGAGGCTGCCGTCCGCTTTCTGCGGCGTGTACTGGACGGCGATCTTCGCGAACGCGAGGGCGACGGTTTCCGTCAGGCCGTCGGGCCCGGCGCTCTGCGGCGAGACGCTCGTGATGATGACGTCGTTCATCTTGATCACGAGGAACTCCTGCTGTCCTTTGCCTGCCTTGCGCTGCGTGATCGTCGCGTCTTTCAGGTGCACGCCGGTCGCACACGCCTGCATGAGCAGCGGCGACGACTTGTCCACGCGGTGCACGATTGAAATGTCCTTGAACGTCGCGCGGCCGGCTGCGGCGCCGCCCGCTGCGAGCATGGTTCCGCTGTTCGTCACGCCCCACGAATACGACAAGACTTCGATCTCGTCCTTGTGCTTGTCGTCCAGGGACTCGCCCTTGATGTCACCGAGCTTGGCGAAAATATCTGAAGCCATGTCATCGCTCCTCAATCCCGCGCGCCGGGCTGCGCGAAGCAGAACGGCCGCATTGTAGTCTCGCGACGATCGTTCTCGCGTCAACCTTTCATGGTCGAGCTGGCTGACGCACACGCGCGACGAATGCGCGCGACGTACGCGGACCTTCGATGTCGCGGTCGCAGTACGCGCGCGAAGCGCGACGCGTGCGCGCACCGTGTTCGTTTCACGTCGATCGAACGCGCGTGCTTGCCAAACGCGGACAACCGCTCACATACTTGTGGCGAATTCATCCGTACTTCCACAGGAGTGATTGATGAATACCGACCTTGCGACGCTGTTCGCTGACTTCGACCGCGGCAAGATGTCGCGCCGCCAGCTGCTGGCCGCGCTGGGAATCGCCGCCGCCATCCGGCCCGCCGCTGCATTCGCGCAGGGCCAGTGCGGCGGAGCCCGCGCCGGCACACCAGGATGCGATCCGACGCCTGCCAAGCTTCCGTTCGAATCGACGGGATGGAAAACGGTCCTCCTCGATCATCTGTCCTGCCAGGTCGTCGAGTATCCGAAGGAAGCCGCGTACTACGCCGCGCTGATGAACTGGAAAATCAGAAGCGACGATGGGAAGCAGGCCGTGCTCGACATCGGCGATTGGGGCGGTCTCGTCATTCGCGGCGGATACCAGCCGCCGCCGCCTTCACCAGCGACCGAAGCGCCGGGCGGCGGCCGCGGTGGTCCTCGACCTCCGCGCAACGCAGTCTTCGATGGCTTCTGCTGGGGCATCGACCCGTGGGACGCGAAGAAGGTGGAAGCGGAACTCCGGAAGCGCGGGCTCTCGCCGGTCCCGGACAACCACGGCAAAGATTTCGAGAGCTTCCACGTGAAAGATCCGGACGGCTTCGATCTCCAGATCAGCAACGGCAACCGCAAGAATCGTCGTCAGGGCGCGGCAAACGGGAAGACGTCGGCGCCCGCGCCGTTCGAACCGACCAACTGGAGAACGGTCTGGCTCGATCACATCTCGTACGAGGTGTCCAACTACAAGGAGACCGTCGCGTTTTACACGGCGCTGCTCGGCTGGAAGCCGGGAACCGACGAAGGCAGCCAGAGCCAGTGCGAGATTGGCGACGTCGGCGACATCATCATCCGCCGCGGCGGCGGGGGCCGCGGCGCTGCGCCGACGCCGGCTCCGACAGCGCGCCATGCGTCGATCGGACACATCGCGTTCGGCATCACGCCGTTCGACGCGGATCAGGTGAAGGCCGAGCTGGAAAAACGCGGGCTGACGGCCCGCGTGGACACCGGCGGACGCGGCGACATTCACAGCTCGTCGTACAAGAGCTATCACACGACGACGCCGAACGGGTACGACCTGCAGATCAGCGCGACGAATCGCTCGACGCGCGAGCCGACGGCATAGTCGCGCCGGTTCTCTGCCATCACGAATCGTCGAGCGAGCGCCGGAAGCAGACGACGCGCTCGATCTCGTCGAATCCCAGCGCGCGGTGGGCGGCAATGCTGCCGGTGTTGCCGACCTCCGCGTCGCTCGCAATCTCGCGATAGCCTTCCCCGTGCGCGTACGCTTCGGCGGCGTGCACGAGCGCACGCCCGATGCCCTGCCCTCGTTTTCCCGCCTCGACGTACCAGCCTTCGATGAAGGGCACCGGCGACGATCGGCAGCCAGGCGCGTACTTCCGGAAGTCCAGCTCCAGAAATCCGACGACGCGTCCTTCGTCCTCAGCGACGAAGACGACGAGCGTCTGCGTCTCGGCCGCGAAGTACGCGCGCGTTTCTTCGTCGTGGTCGGACAGCGAGTTGGGCCACAACGCGTCGCGCATTCGCAGCCAGTCGGGTCGATCGCGCTCGGTGATGCGGCGAATCAGCATGATCTGGCTGCTCTCGCGCCGATCGCGCCGACGCTCATTCCGTCCTGAGCGCTTCCAGCGTCTCGATTCGAGTGGCCCGTCGCGCCGGAACATAGCAGGCCAGCATCGTCGCCGCTGCGAGGACAATTACCGCGGCGATGAGAGCCGCCGGATCGAGCGGGCTCACGCGATAGAGGATGCTGCTCACGAGTCGGCCGACGCCTGCGGCCAGCAACATGCCGAGCGAAAGACCGACGACGGCCGTCGTCAATCCCTTCCGCAGTACGAGCCGCTGGACGTCCGTTGTGGTCGCGCCAAGCGCCATGCGGATGCCGAGTTCGCGCGTCCGCCGCGCGACGTCGTAGGACTCGAGGCCGTACACGCCGGTGGACGCGATGAGCAGCGCGAGCGTCCCGAAGATGCCGAACATCACCGCGGCGGCGCGGACCGCCCACCGCGGGACGCTGGCATCGCGCTGTGCGTTCATCGTCCTCGCAGTCAGAATAGGCAACTGGCTGTCGAGCCGACGAAGTTCCTGCTGAACGTTCTTCAGCATCGCCGATTCGTCCGCGAGCGGACTGATCGCAACGTGAAGCACCATCGCGGCCCTGAATCGCGAGCCGTACGGCACGTAAATCTGCAACCTGGGCTCGGCGTCGAAGATATCCTGCGTCGTACCTGGTACGACGCCGACGATCGTCAGCGTTTCCTTCGTCTCGGCGTTCCCGCGTCCGCCCGTCTCGGCGCTGCCCTTTCTCAGCGTCACCTGACGACCAAGGGGATCGGCGTCCGCGAAGAGCCGCCGCGCCAGCGGTTCGCTGACGATGGCGGCGGCGATTCCGCCAGGCCGCGTGTCCTCTTCGTGCGTGAATCCGCGGCCGCGCAGGACCGGAAGACGCAGCGTCGCAAAGTAATCGGATGTGACGATCGTGAAGCCGGCGGTAACGTCCCTGGCTCGGATGTCCGGAACGCCGACGAAACCTCCCTCCTCGAATTCGCCGAACGCAACTTTGGACGCGAGGCTCACGTGGTCGACGCCGGGAAGCACACGGACGCGCTGCAGCGCGTCGCGATACAACGCACGCGTGTGCGCCTCGTCGTAGGCGCCGAGGCTCGGATCGATTGAAAACACGAGCTCGCGTTCGAGAGCGAAGCCCGGGCTCGCGCTTGCCGCCTCGATCGCGCTGCGCACGAAGAGACCGCTGACAGCGAGCAGCGCAAGCGACACGGTGAGCTGGATGGCGACGAGCACGCTGCCGCTGCCGAAGCGGCGCTCGACAACGCCGGGCAGATCCTTGAGGTCCGAGGTCACCGCCGGCCGCGACAGCCGCCACGCCGGGCCGAGCGCGAAGCAGAACGTGCTGAATAGCGCGAGTCCGCCGGCGACCGCCGCCATCCGCCGCGAAGGTTCGATCGCGACGTCGATGCCGTCGATCGCGACGAACCGGACGGCGCTGCCCAGCCACGCGTTCAGCGCCGCGTCCGCCCACCACGAGAGGATCAGCCCCGCCGCTGCGCCGATGAGCGACACACTGAGGCCTTCCATGAACAGTTGGCCGACGATGCGGAAGCGGCTGCCACCGAGCGCCTGTCGAATGGCGATTTCCTTGCGGCGCGCCGCACCGCGCGCGACCATCAGGTTCGCCAGATTCAGGCACGCGATCCCGAGCACGAGCGCCGCCATCAGGAGCAGCAGTCCGGCGACGAACGTCAGCGGTGTGTCGTTCCTTGGACTCGAGCCCAGGTTCATCGGCACAGGAGCGGTCGCGAACGCTCGATCGCGATCGGTTCCGGGAAATTGCTCGGCAAGCTGCAGCGCCAGCGCATCGAGCTTCGCGTCCGCCGCGGCCCTCGTCAGTCCCGGCTCGAGCGAGCCGGCGAGAAAGAGCGTGTGGTTCGCGCGATCGTCGAGCCCTCGCGGGCCGTCGCGGAACCATTCGTTGATGACCTTGTCGTACGTGCCGAGCGGGAACCACCAGTCAGGCGACACGAGCGGCGTGGTCCGCATTCCCTTCGGAGCGATGCCGACGATCGTGAACAGCGAGCCGTTGACCCGAACGCGGCTGCCGATGAAGTCCGGACGCAGGCCGTGCTGCTGCCACGCGCTGTACGACGCAATTGTCACCAGCGCGTTCGACCCGGGACGTTCTTCGACGGGGGAGAAAGCACGGCCGGCCGCAAGCTGGACGCCGATGGTCGAGAAGTAGTTTGAAGAGACAACTTCGACGAAGGATCGCCTGGTCGTGTCGCCCTCGCGGATGCCAACGAGCGCGACGGTGTGCGCCATCAGGTCGCTGAACACCCCGCTGCGATCGCGGAGATCGACGTACAGCGGATAGGAAAAGTCCCGATAGGAGTCCGGCCGCTGCCGGTCGCGGCTGAACACAGAGACGAGCGAGTCGATGCGGCCTGGACGCGACTGCAGCACCAGCGCGTTGACGAGCGTGAACATCACGGCGTTGGCGGCGATCGGCAGCGCCAGCGTGATGACCGCAACAGCGGTGAACGCGGGTTCCTTGCGAAGGAGCCGCAGACCGTGGAAGAAATCGCGGACGGCGTTCGACACGAGCCGCGCGATCGTGGAACCCGGTCGCAACGCGCGCAGACGTTCTTTCGTCAACGCCACGCTGCCGAATTCGCGGCGTGCGGCGAGCTCGGCGTCTTTCGCCGGGACGCCGGCGTCGGCCCGCTCCTCCGCTGCGATGTCCAGGTGCGTCGCCAGCTCGCGATCGATGTCATCGTCCTCCGCCTGTCTCCATCGCCAGAAGCGGAGATGGCGCATGAGAGCCTCCCTATCGCACCGGTTCCATGACGAGGCCGATTGCGCGCGCCAGCTGACGCCACTTCGAGTGTTCGCGCGCCAGGTGCTTCTTTCCGGCCGGCGTCAATCGGTAGTACTTCGCCTCCCGATTGCGATCGGGCATCGCCTCCCAGCTCGACGCGATCCAGCCGCGGCGTTTGAGTCGATAGAGCGCTGGATACAGGGAGCCGTGATCCACGCGCAGCATCTCCTCGGACGTGCGCTGGATGTGCGTCGCGATGGCGTGCCCGTGGAGGGGACCGAAGACAAGGGCGCGCAGGACCAGCATGTCGAGCGTGCCCTGCAAAAGCTCCAGACGCGGGGACGATTTCTTCGCCATGACGCGATCGGCACGGTCGGTGCCGTACCCGGATGGCGGGATTGTGTCGTAGTAGAGTGTCTACTGTCAACGACAGCGCTGGCGCGAGATGCTCGAGAACCGCTCAGCGCGTCGGCGGCCCGCCGCAGTCGAACGTGCCTGCGGCTTTGCCATCGTTCAGCGCGAGCTGCCGGACTTGCCGTCGGCGGCGACCGTCACGGTCGCGAGGCCGATGTAGCTGTCCTCGGTCGCAGTCTTGCCGAGATAGACAGCGGCTCAACGCGGGCGTCGGCATCGCCGCGTTCGGGCCGATGTTGACGCCCACCGTACCGTCAGCCGCGAGTCGACAGATGCCGCCGGTACGCTCTCGACCATTCTCTTCAAGCTCGACCTTTCGGTTTTGACGCCGAATCGATGGATGAGAACGGGCGACGCCGTCGCACGCGCGCGAAGACGGATAATGCGCAGTCCGAACCATCGATGACGATCAGCGCAAAGCCGCCCGCGGAAGTGTCGATCGACGCGCCGCTGGTGCGGGCTCTTCTTCAGGATCAGCATCCGGATCTCGCCCATCTGTCGCTCGAGGACGTCGGCGAGGGATGGGACAACAAGCTGTTTCGCCTGGGCGATTCGCTGGCGGTCCGTCTGCCGCGCCGTGCGGCCGCGGCGACGCTCATTGCACACGAGCAGCGATGGCTTGGAGAGCTGGCGCCGCGCTTGCCGCTGCCGATTCCTGTGCCGCGCCGTATCGGCCTGCCAGGCCGTGGCTATCCGTGGTCATGGTCGGTCACTTCGTGGTTTCCGGGGCGCCCGGCGCTGCTCGAGCCGCCTCACGATTTCGTTGCCACGGGCATCGAGCTCGGATCGTTTCTCGCCGCGCTTCATCGACCCGCACCCGATGATGCGCCGCTCAACCCGTGGCGAGGAATTCCGTTGGCTGGACGCGCGGCATCCGTGCGAACGCACCTCGCTCGGCTCGGCGGTCTGGTCGATCAGCGAGCGGCGCTCGATCTATGGCAACGTGCGCTCGCTGCGCCGGCATGGTCAGGACCGCCGTTGTGGCTCCATGGCGATCTTCATCCGGGCAACCTCGTCATCTTCGACGGTCACCTCTCGGCCATCGTCGATTTCGGCGATCTGACCGCCGGCGATCCGGCGACCGATCTATCGGTCATGTGGATGCTGTTGCCAGGTTCAGCGCGTTCGGCGTTCGTCGAAGCGGCGGGCGCGGCATTCTACTCCGTCGATCGCGATATCGTGATGCGCGCGCGGGGCTGGGCGCTCGCACTGTCGCTCGCGTACCTCGCGAACTCGCGCGACGATGGCGCGCTCGCGGCGTTGGGCAGTGCCACGTTGAGCGCCGTCCTGAGTGACGATTGACGCGATATGCTGAGGAGCTTTCTGTTCGCAGGCCTGGAGCCGTCGATGTCGAGAAAACTGAAGCCGCTGTGCCACTTCGCTGTGATCGCCACAGCATGCAGCATGATGTCGGCAGGACCGGCATCCCAGACGGCTGACTCCACGCGGGCCGACTTTACGCAGGCGGAGTGGGCCACTGTCAAAACGCTCTCGCCGCTTCCGCCAGTTCCCGGCGACACGACGAACAAGTACAGCGACTCGCCTGCTGCGGCTCGTCTCGGTCAGCAACTGTTTTTCGAACCGCGCCTTTCAGGACCGATCCAGGCGGGCACACGCGCGGAGGGTCAACTCGGCCGCGTCGGCGAGTCCGGCAAGATCGCGTGCCGGAATTGCCACATGCCGGAGTCGAAGTGGCTGTTCGACATCCGCTCGAACAACGGCGGTCCGATCCCGAACGCGACGGCGCTCGGCTCGCAATGGATGACGCGCAACGCGAGCAGCCTCGTCAACACGGTGTTCTACGTGCACGCGGGATCCGGCGCGCATTGGCGCGAGAACGACGGGTTCTCTGATTCGGTGTGGTTCGATGCGCAAAGCGAGCCCGAGGGTCCGCCGGTCCAGAACGGCAGCCGTCTGCAGCTGGCGCACCTGATCTTCGAACACTATCGGCGCGATTATGAAGCCGCGTTTCCGGAGTGGCCGCTCGATCCGACGCTGGCCGATTACAAGCGGTTTCCCGCCACCGGGTCGCCGTCCACCGACACCGCGAACTGGACCCGTCTGAGCCACGACGATCAGGAGATCGTCAATCGCATCCTGGCGAACTACGGCAAGGCCATCGAAGCGTACCTTCGAAAACTCGTCAGCCGGAACGCGCCGTTCGATCGGTTCGTCGCCGGCGATCGCAACGCCATCTCTCGCGACGCGACGCTCGGCCTGAAGTTGTTCGTCGGCAAGGCGGGATGCGTCCATTGCCACAACACGCCGCTGTTTTCAGACGACGATTTTCATGTCACCGGTCTCGCGATCGACACGACGCGGTCGCCGCACGCCGATCCCAAGGAACAGGGCCGCGTGGCCAACCAGCCGCTCATCTGCGATCCGTCCGTGGCCGGCGGCGATTTCAGCGTCAACGGTCACTTCAGCGACGATCCCGCCACGACGCGCAACCAAGGCTTCTGCACCCAGTCCATTCCGGTCGGACGCTGGCGGACCAAGGGCCTTCGACAGGTCGCCGAAACCGCGCCGTACTTCCGCAGCGGCCAAGCCGCGACACTGGACGAGGTGATCGAGTTCTACGATCGCGGCGGCGATTCGGACGGTACCTTTCTGGGCGAGCCGAAGGAGATTCGACCGCTGCACCTGTCGAACGAGGAAAAGCGTGCGCTGAAAGCGTTCCTCACAACGCTCACCGGCGAGCCGGTGCCTGCACCGCTGCTGAAGGACACCCACAACCGCTGACGGCGGAGCCGGTCAGTCTCGTTTCGCCGGCCTGGAAGACGTTGTCTGCGCTGGTGCCAGGAAATTATCGACGGCACGCCGGACATCGCCGGGACATTCGAGGTACGCGAAGTGTCCACAGTGCTTGATCGTGAAGAGCTGCGCCTTCGGCAGCGCATCGGCGATATGCGAGGCCACGTCGACGGGAATGAAATCGTGGTCCGCGGTCATGACGAGCGTCGGCACGTTCAGGCTGCGAAGTTTCGGCAGGAGATCGTAGCCGTCAATTTCCCACGTATCCCGCATCAAGCGGTCCTCGACGGCGCGTGCTTCGACGATTCCAGTTTTTCCCTGGCGGACAAACGCCGTCTTCATCGTGGCCATCAACTTCTCGTACGCGTCCGTGCTCTCGAATGCCGGCTTGAAGTGGATGCGATACCGCGACGCCACCGTCTCGGGATCGCCTTCCAGGTATGCGGCAGTCTGGACGATGGCGCGCTGGCGAACCATGTCGGAACCGAGCGCCTGGATGTAGGCGGTGCGGAACAGCGCCACGTCCGCTGCGGACGCCGGCGCCGGATTCATGAGGATCAGGCGCGACACATTTGCAGGATGCCGAAGCGCGTACTCGAGCGCGAGAACGGTTCCCCACGAGTGTCCGAGCAGAATGGGCGCCTTCAGCGAGAAATGCCGACGGATCCTGTCGAGATCGTCCAGATCGGACGCAAGCGACACCTCCTCGGGATGCACGTGCGCCGCCGACTTCCCGCGTCCGCGCTGGTCGTAGTAAATGAGCCTGAGTTTGTCCGCGAGGCGATCGAGGTCTGGCAGCAGATACGCCGAATCGAAGTCGGGTCCGCCGTGCAGAACAATCGCCGGCTGACCCCTGCCGATTTCCCGAACGTAGAGCGACGCGTCGCCGACGGCGACACGGCTCTGACGGGCAGCAGGAGCCGGCGCAGGCTCGCGGACGGCCATCGCGTGCAGACACACCGCCGACACCAGCGTCGCCGTGATCACGACCGCGATCCGATCGGCTCTCATGCGCGTGCACCCTAACGCGTCCAGTCGTTTCGCGCAAGAGTCCGAAACATTCGACTAGAATCGACGCGCACTTCCTGACGCCAGCGAGGCACGATGAGAACGCGCACGAACGCGCAGCGCACGTTCACGCCAGCACGCCGGAAGGACGACGGCACGCAGATCGAGCGCCTCCGTCGGATCTGCCTGTCGACTCCGGGCGCGATCGAGAAAATCTCCCACGGCGAACCAACGTTCTTCACGCCCAAACGCGTCTTCGCCATGTTCGCCAACAATCACCATGACGACGGGCACGTGGCTGTGTGGCTTCCTGCAGCACCAGGCGTGCAGGAGGCGTTGATCGAGGAAGCGCCGGACGTCTACTTCCGCCCGCCGTACGTTGGGCCTGCCGGCTGGGTTGGCGTCGAACTGGCGAAGGTGGATGACGATCAACTGGGAGCGCTGGTCAGGGAAGCGTTTCAACTGATCGCGGCGAAGGATCGCAAGACCGTCTCTCGCAAGTCTGCGGCGCGACGACCGAAATGATCCGAAAGGGTGCCAGAGCCGGCCCGCTCTCAGGCCATACGCACCTGGTGCTGTATGACGGCGTCTGCGGACTGTGCAACGGTGTTCTCCGCTTTCTGCTGAAACACGATCACCGCGGTGTCTTTCGCTTCGCGTCGCTGCAGGGCAGCCTCGGTCAGTCGATCGTGTCGCAGACCGGCGGCGATCCGGGCGAGCTCACAACGTTCTACGTCGTCGCCGCGCGTGGGACGCCGGCTGCGCGCGTCCTGACGAAGAGCGACGCTGCGCTGTTTCTCGCCGGAGAATTGGGTTGGCCGTGGAAAGCTGCTCGGCTGATGCACATCGTGCCGAAGCGGATCCGCGACGGCGTCTATGAGATCGTGGCGCGATACCGGTACCGCGTGTTCGGACGCTACGACAGCTGCCCCATTCCCAGACCCGAGTTCCGAAGTCGCTTCATCGATTGAACCGGCTGAGCTTTTGGCGCTCTGATCAGCTTAGTTCGGCTCGCATCCAATTTTTGAGTCAATCCAGATCTTGATGTATTCTCCTGGGCGGCATGAACAGCGACAAGCGCGACGTGCTTCGGCAGCGCGGCATCCAGGTCACTGCGCAGCGGCTCGCAGTGCTGCGCGCCGTCGCCGCGGAGCCGCACATCACGGCCGACGCTGTAGCTGATGCGGTTCGCGCAGAGATCGGTGCGATCTCGCTGCAGTCGGTCTACGATGCGCTGGGACTTCTGGTCACCGAAGGCCTGATTCGGCGCATCCAGCCTGCCGGCTCGCCGGCTCGATTCGAGGATCGCGTCGGCGACAATCACCATCATCTCATCTGTCGCGTCTGCGGCCGCGTCGTCGACGTCGACTGCGCCGTGGGCTCGGCTCCATGTCTCACGGCGATGGATGATGGGGGTTACGAGATCGAGGAGGCGGAAGTCGCCTATTGGGGCCGGTGTCCGGACTGCCTCGCCAAGGCGCACACGGCGTCACGCAGGCGGCCGCCTGCACGCGGTCGGCGACGCCGGACGACCCGAGCACGCTCCCACAAGAAATAGAGGTAAACCACGATGGATAGCGAACAGAAATGCCCGTTCTCGAGCAAGACCATCACCGGCCAGACGAACCGCGACTGGTGGCCGAATCAGTTGAACCTCGCCGCGCTCCATACGAATCACCCGGCTCGCGATCCGATGGGCGAGGATTTCGACTACGCCGCGGAGTTCAAGACGCTCGACCTTGCCGCGTTGAAAAAGGACATCGAGGCGGTGATGACGACATCGCAGGACTGGTGGCCGGCCGACTTCGGGCACTACGGTCCGCTGTTGATCCGTATGGCCTGGCACAGCGCGGGCACGTACCGCATCCACGACGGCCGCGGCGGCGCCGGGTCCGGCATGCTGCGCTTCGCGCCGCTCGGCAGCTGGCCCGACAACGCCAACCTGGACAAGGCGCGCCGGCTGCTCTGGCCGGTGAAGCAGAAGTATGGGCGGAAGATCTCCTGGGCCGACCTGATGGTCCTTACCGGCAACGTCGCTCTCGAATCGATGGGATTCAAGACGTTCGGCTTCGCCGGCGGACGCGCGGATCGCTGGGAGCCCGAGCATGTCAATTGGGGCTCCGAGACGACGTGGCTCGGCGACGAGCGCTACAGCGGCGAGCGTCAGCTCGCGAATCCATTCGGTGCGGTTCAGATGGGACTCATCTACGTCAATCCGGAAGGACCGAATGGCGACGCCGATCCCGTCAAGGCTGCGCGCGACATCCGCGAAACGTTCCGCCGCATGGCGATGAACGACGAAGAGACGGTGGCGCTCATCGCCGGCGGCCACACTTTCGGCAAGACGCACGGCGCCGGTCCGGCCACGCACGTCGGTCGCGAACCCGAAGGCGGCAACCTCGAAGAGCAGGGTTTCGGCTGGAAGAGCAGCTACGAGACGGGCGTTGGTGCCCACGCCATCACGAGCGGGCTCGAAGTCACATGGACGACGACGCCCACGAAGTGGGGCAACGACTTCTTCAAGCATCTGTTCGAGTACGAATGGGAGCTGACGACGAGTCCAGCCGGCGCGAAGCAGTGGACGCCGAAGGCCGGCGCGGGTGCGAACACGGTTCCAGCGGCGCACGATCGATCCAAGAAGATCGCGCCGGGCATGCTGACGACGGACCTCGCGCTCAGGTTCGACCCCGCGTACGAGAAAATCGCGCGGCGCTTCCACCAGAATCCTCAGGAATTCGCAGACGCGTTCGCGAAGGCGTGGTTCAAGTTGACGCACCGCGATATGGGACCGGTCTCGCGCTACCTCGGTTCGGAAGTGCCCCGGGAGCCGCAGTTGTGGCAGGACCCGGTCCCCGCCGTCGATCACAAGCTGATCGACGCCAGCGAGATCGCCGCGCTGAAGACCAGGATTCTTGCGTCCGGCCTGTCGGTTTCCCAGCTGGTCTCGACCGCCTGGGCGTCGGCCTCGACGTTTCGCGGTACCGATAAGCGGGGCGGGGCCAACGGCGCCCGCATCCGACTCGCGCCGCAGAAAGATTGGGAAGTCAACAATCCGGCCGAGTTGGCCAAGGCGTTGAAGGCGCTCGAGAAGATCCAGAAGGACTTCAACGACGCGCAGACGAGCGGCAAGAAGCTCTCGCTCGCTGACCTGATCGTGCTGGGCGGATGCGCGGCCGTCGAAAAAGCCGCGAAGGACGGCGGTCACACCGTGACGGTGCCGTTCAGGGCGGGACGCACGGACGCGTCGCAGCAGCAGACGGACGTGGAATCGTTCGCCGTGCTCGAGCCCGATGCGGACGGCTTCCGCAACTTCGTCGGGAAGGGACACCCCGTGCCGGCCGAGCATCTGTTGATCGAGCGCGCGTTACGACTGACGCTGAGCGCGCCCGAAATGACTGTACTGGTCGGCGGCCTTCGTGCCCTGCAGGTGACGGCGGGACAGAACGGTCTCGGCGTGTTCACCGAGCGTCCGGGTACGCTGACGAACGACTTCTTCGTGAACCTGCTCGACATGGATATCGCGTGGCTGCCGACCTCAGATGCCGCGACCGTTTTCGAGGGCCGCGGTCGAACGAAAAGCGACGTCAAGTGGACCGGCAGCCGCGTCGACCTTGTCTTCGGTTCGAATTCCGAGCTGCGCGCGCTTTCGGAGGTCTACGCGTCCGACGATGCCAGCGAGAAATTCGTCCACGACTTCGTCGCCGCGTGGGACAAGGTCATGAACCTCGATCGCTTTGACGTGGCCTAGTCCCGCCGATCGGGGGGCGCCTGCGGTATGCTGACAGGCGCCCTTGTGGCGACAAAGAGGTGTCATCGATGAAGCAGCGAATTCTTACTATCTCTCTGGCGGCGATCACCGCCGCCATCGTCTCCGCCATGCCGGCATGGGCGCAGGGCGAGACGCGATTCGGGGTCTGGGACAATTCGACGAACCCGAACAACGTCATGACGTACGAGCCCTACGAGAAGGGCGGCATGAAGATCACGGTCAGCAATCCGAGCGATCCGAAGGCCACGTGGAGCTACGTCACGATGTTCGACGGCAAATTCCGCCCGGTCGAGGGTCAGCAGAACTCCGAGACGGCGGTCGAGGTCATCAACGACAAGAGCACCCGCATCTACAACAAGCGGAACGGCGTGGTCTACCAGGTCGTGATCAATACGTTGACGGCCGACAACAACACGATCAACAACGAGTACATCCGGATGGACAAGGATGGAAAGATCACCGGGGTCACGCACGTGACCTACAACCGCCGCAAGAAGTAGCTCCGTCAGCTGTAACACTGAGTCGGGCGCGCCCGCCGAGCCCACGCGAGGCGGCGCGCCGCGGACTCACCGACACGCCAGTCGAACGTTGCGCCTGTCGGCCAACTCCCTGCTCTCCCCTTCCGTCTAACCCGCATGCGTACCCTCCAGGACGTCCGGTTCGCACTGCGTCTTCTCGTCAAACGCCCGGGCTTCGCCGCGGTCGCCATCCTGACGCTCGCGCTCGGCGTTGGCGCTTCGACCTCCATTTTCTCGGTGGTCGAGGCGGTGCTGCTTCGTCCCTTGCCGTTCGCCCAGCCGGATCGACTCGTTCAACTGACGATTCATGGAGACGACGGAGACACATACCCGCTGCCCGACGCTGACTTCATCGCCTGGCGGGAGCAGAACGAGGCGTTCTCGTCCGTGGCCGCCTACGACGGGGGCGAGGGCCTCGCGCTGACTGGCGAAGGAAACGCGGAACGCATCATCGTGCGCAACGTGACCGACCGGTTCTTCGCGACGCTCGGCGTCGCACCGCTGCTCGGCCGCACGTTCAACGACGGCGAAGACGGACCGGGAGTGCCGAAGTCCATCGTGTTGAGCCAGGCGTTCTGGCAGCAGCACTTCCACGGTGACGAACGCGCGATCGGCCAGTCCGTTCTGCTCGACGGCGTCAGCCACACGATTGTCGGTGTGATGCCGGCGTCCTTTGCGTTTCCGGAGAAGGATCTCGACGGCTGGCGAATCCTTACGATAGGACCGGCAACGCGGCGCGGACCGTTCTACACGCGAGGGATCGCGCGCCTGAAGGCGGACACGAGCCTCGAGCGTGCGCGCACGAATCTTTCCGTCATCGCGGACAACCTCAAGCGCAGCTATCCCGGACCGAACCAGTGGACGTACTCGCTCGTGCCGCTGCAGGAACAGATGGTCGGCAACGTGCGCCGCATGCTCTATCTATTGTTCGGCGCCGTCGGATTCCTGCTCCTGATCGCGACGGCCAACGTCGCCAACCTGCTGCTCGCGCGCGCCGGCTCGCGGACGCGTGAGATCGCTGTCCGCACGGCCATCGGCGCAGGACGCGCGCGCATCGTCGCGCAACTCGTCACCGAGAGCGTGGTCCTCGGCGTGCTGTCCGGTCTGGCCGGGCTGCTGATCGCGTCGTGGGGCACGCGAGCGCTGCTCGCGATCGCGCCCGACGGAATCCCGCGCCTCGACGAGGTGCGGTTGAACGCGACCGTGTTTGCGTTCGCCGTCGGCGTCGCTTCCTTGTGCGGCGTTCTGTTCGGCCTCGCGCCGGCACTCCGGGCCGCCGGACTGCCGCTCGTCGAAAGCCTGAAAGAAGGTGGACGCAGCGGAGCGGGCATGAGCCAGCGCCGCACGCAGCGCGCGCTCGTCGTCTGTGAAATTGCGCTGGCGCTGATCCTGTCTGTCGGCGCAGGCCTGATGATCCGCAGCATGGCGGCGTTGGCGAGCGTCAGTCCCGGCTTTGCGCCGGCACATCTCGTCACGTTCCGCCTGAACCTGCCGGAGCGCCGGTACGACACGCCGCAGAAAATTTCCGGGCTGTTCGACGCGCTGCGATCGCGGCTCGAGGCCGACCCAGCCATCCAGTCGGTCGGCAGTGCGACGAGTGTGCCGCCGGACGGAAACACGATGACGGACAACTTCATCGCGGAAGGACAGCAGATTCCGCCGAACCAGAGTCCGCCCGTCGCGCCGCTCATCTTCGTGGACGAACACTATTTCAAGACGCTTGGCGTTCCGCTCGTGGCTGGCCGATTCTTCGACGAGCGCGACGCACCCGGCGCGCCGTGGGCGGTCATCGTGAACGAGACGCTCGCCACTCGCTACTTTCCGGGTGGCAATGCCGTCGGCAAACGATTGAAGCAGGGAGGCTCTGAGCGGCCGAAGAATCCATGGATGGAAATCGTGGGCGTCGTGGGCGACGTCAAGTACTCCGGCCTCAACGCGCCGGCGGAGCCGGCCTTCTATCTCGCCGACCGCCAGCAGCCATTTAACAGCCGCTACGTGCTGGTCCGCACCTCCGCCGATCCGCGATCGGCGCTCAATTCGATCCGAACGATCGTGTCCGCACTGGATCGCGATGTGCCGGTCACGCGGTTGTACACGATCGATCAGCTGATGAACGACTCCGTGGCCGCACCGCGCTTCCGCACGACGCTGGTGGCCATTTTCGCGATCCTCGGCCTCGCGCTGGCCGCCATCGGGATCTACGGCGTCATGGCATACACGGTCTCTGAACGCGCGCGGGAACTCGGCGTCCGAGTGGCCCTGGGCGCGACAACGAGCGACGTGATGCGGATGGTGCTGGGCGAGGCGTTCGTGCTGGCAGCGGCCGGCGTCGTGCTCGGCGTCGCAGGCGCCGTCGCGACGACGCGGCTGATGGCGGCGCTGCTGTTCGGCGTCACGCCGACGGATCCGACGACGTTTGCTTCGATCGCTGCGATCCTGATGGCGATCGCGCTCGCGGGCAGTTACGTCCCGGCGCGACGCGCGACCCGCGTCGATCCGATGATGACCCTGCGCTCGGAGTGATATCTGGCCGCGGGGCCCGCGTAACACATGGACGGCTCGTGGCACTTCCTCTCAGGACGCCGCGAAAGAGGCCGCGTCAAGGAGGTGTTCGATGGCCCGGATCGACGAAATTGCGCCCGATTTGTTTCGAGTGTCCATCTACGTGCCGCAGATCGACCTGCAGTTCAATCACTTCGTGATCAAGGACGACGAGCCGCTGCTCTTCCATACCGGCTTACGGAAGATGTTCCCGGAAGTGCGTGACGCCGTCGCAAAGCTGATGGATCCCGCGGCGCTCCGCTGGATCAGCTGGAGCCACTTCGAGGTGGACGAGTGCGGTGCCTTGAACGAATGGCTCGCGGCTGCCCCGAACGCGCAAGCCATCTGCAGCCAGGTGGGCGCCATGGTCAACATCGAAGACTTCGCCGACCGTCCTCCCGTCGGCTTGTCGAAGAACGATGTGATCGAGACCGGACGTCATCGGTATCGATACGTCCCGACGCCTCATCTGCCGCACGGCTGGGACGCTGGCGTGCTCTTCGAAGAGAAATCGGGCGTGCTTTTGTGCTCGGATCTGTTTCACCAGGTCGGCGACGTCGAGCCGGTCACGTCCAACGACGTCCTCGGCCGATGGGATGCCGCAGTGGCCGCTTATCAGCAGCATCCGGTCCTGATGGACTACGTCCCGCTGACGCCGGCCACGCGGCGGCGACTGAACGAGCTCGCCGATCTGCAGCCGAAGATTCTCGCGGCGATGCACGGATCCACGTTCGTCGGCGATGGCGCGGCCGCGTTGCGGTCCGCCGCCGACATGCTGCAGCGTCGTCTTGGCGCCGCACCGCTTGACGCGCCGCGCGTCGCTTGAGTACCGTCCGGCTGCATGCCGGACACGCACGCGACGATCGAGGCCGTGAGCGACGAAGCGCTTGCGCGGCGAATTGCCGGCGGTCCCTCGGGATCCACCGACGCCGAGGAATCGGAGCTCTATCGCCGCTTCGCACCGCGGGTTCGGCTCTACGGCCGCCGCCACCTGCGGAGCGATGCGGCCGCCGACGATCTCGCGCAGGAAGTCCTCCTGCTCGCGATCGAACGGCTGCGGGCCGGCGAAGTACAGAAAATGGAGCTGATCGGATCGTTCATCCTGGGAACCAGCCGGATGATGTGCCACGCCGAACGCCGGATCGCGCGGCGAAGGGAGTCGCTGACGGCGCGCTTCGTCGATACATCGTTCGAGACCGCACCGCCGTCGATGGCGGCGCTCGATGGTCCGCGCGTGGCCGCGTGCCTGCGCGAACTCGCGGAGCGGGAACGGCTCGTCGTCATGCTCACGTACTACGCGGATCGTGAGGCGCCGCGCATCGCCGAGGAGTTGAACCTCTCGCCGGGCGCCGTTCGTGTGATCCGGCATCGGGCGATCGTGCGCCTTCGCGACTGCGTGATGGGAGGAGTGCGCTCATGACTCCTGCAGGATGCGCCCGGATCGCGCTCGCCGCGCTGACCGACTACGCCGCGGGCGAGTTGTCCGACGCCGACGCGGCGGCGATCGAAGAGCACCTCTTCTCGTGTGCCGACTGCGCGGTGCGGGCGGCCGAGATCGACGCACTCGTGCGCGCGATTCCGCCCGCAATCCGATCCGCCGACGTCGGCGGCTTCGTCACGGAAGATGTCCTGAACCAGCTGGCACGCGACGGGGTGCACGTGCGGACGTTCGTCCTGTCGCCAGGTGCCGTGGTCCCCTGCGCCGTGTGGGCGGACGACGAGGTGATGGTGCTCCGGCTGCGCGCCAACTTTGGCGGCGCAGGCGAGGTGACCATGTCACAACGCGTCGCGGGAAACGAAGTGCTCCGCTCGACCGGATACGTCGCCGGCGGCTCGCCCGACGAAGTCATCTACTCGCTGCCCGCGAAATGGGTCCGTCAACTCCCCGTCACCACAGTCGAGATCCTCCTGACCACGCAGGCGGACGGCAATGAACGCTCCGTCGGCAGCTACACGCTCATGCACGAAGGAGCGCTTCACCGATAGCCCGTTCGTCGGTCAGTTCCTGGGACAGCGAATCTGAAAACGCAAGGTGACGTCGATCGGCGCGCGCGGGATGCGTGCAGGATCGAAGGTCCAGGCACGTACCGCCTGCTCGGCCGCGTCCGCCAGCAGCGGCTTGACCGCGAGGCGATCTACTTGCGTGACGGCACCCGTCTCCGCGTTGACGGTCAGACGCAATCGCACATCGCCGGTGACCCGCGCGGATAGCGCAATGGGCGGAAACTTCGGCGCGACGAACGTGATCAGCGGCAGGGAATCTTGCTCGAGGACTTCTGCAGGCAGCGGCTCACGCTGGGCCGGCGGTCCCGTGTAGCCTTCGAGCTCGTTGACGAGAACGTCGCCGAACGCGGTTGCGTACTTTGCGGAACGCAGCTCGGGTACAAGTGAGGTTCCGAAGGCCTCGTAAGCCGCCGCGGACGTCGGCGTGCCGGCGGTCAGCATGCCTTCGGACAGGCGTTCGCTCAGATCCCAGAGTCCGCCGCAATCTGCGACCACGGTCTGCTGACTGCCCAGATAGTCGACGTAGTTGACGGGCGGTGTCTTCGACCGCGCCAGAGCCTGGTCGATGATCTCCTGCGTCATGTCGCACAGACGGACGCGAGCGAGCGCCTGCACCGTCGACGGCCGCACGATCCGATCAGCGGCCTGGACGACGCGGATGTCGGGACACACATCGTTGACGGACGCGATGGTGATCAGGCGGACGCGGACGTCGGGTCCGATGGGTTCGATGCTGACGATCGTGTGGCCCCAGCCACCGAAGGCGCTGTTTTTTGCGACGTAGAACGAGCGGAGGACACCAGCGGACGGTGCGGCAGCGAGGTCGCCGGAGCACAACGACACGGCGACGATGGTCGCCGCGGAACACGTGAGCCAATTCGAAGGACGCATTGCGGGAGCCATGACCCGTCTCGATGCCGCCGGAAGACCGGATTCTATCCTGACAGCGGATCGTTGCCTCACGACGGGCGAACGCGTGTACAGTCCCGATACTTCCCGATGGTGCACCGTCCGAACGTTCGAGCCAGCAGGCTGATCGCCCTTGCGCTGCGTCACGATCCCGCTGCGCTCGGCATCACGCTGGATCAGGCGGGCTTCACCGACGTCACCAGTCTGCTCGCGGCTCTCTCCGCGCGAGGAGCGACGCTCGCGCGGTCCGAACTCGAAGAGCTGGTACGTTCGAGCGACAAGCAGCGCTTCGTGTTGACGGCCGATCGGGCGAGGATTCGCGCGAGTCACGGTCACTCCGTCGACGTCGATCTCGGCCTGATCCCCGAGACGCCTCCGCAGCATCTCTATCACGGGACGGTGGCGAAATTCCTGAACGGAATCCGCGAGGAAGGGCTGATCGCGGGTGGACGCCGGTTTGTTCACCTGTCCACGGACGTGGCGACCGCGGAGGTCGTGGCGCGGCGGCGCGGACGGCCCGTTGTGGTTCTCGTCCTCTCCGGCCAGATGCACCGAGCCGGCCACGCGCTCTTTCTGTCGGCGAGCGGCATCTGGCTCACCGAGCACGTGCCGCGTCAGTTTCTCGAGTTCCCGAGCTGACGGGCACAATCGCGGGCTGCGCCTCCAGCCAGCTCTCGACCGGCACGATCCCGTCGGCCGGAGCGACGGATGCACCGAAGAGGTGTCCGGTGAACGAGTGATCCTGTGCAGTCGCTCGTCCAACACGGTGAGGCGCAGCGACGGTCCGCGGCGCATGCGAACTGACATTCGTCAGGTGGTAAGCTGCGCACCACGGAGGTGCGCCATGCGATTGTGGGTTGCGAGGGTTGCGCCGTTCGCCGTCGTCTGGCTGACGGCAGCCGCGGCGAGCGCGCAGGTTGTGAAGCAGGAAGTTCCCGGCATCCGGAACTTCGCCAAGATTGAAACGACGGTGGCGTGCGCGGGCGCCATCACGCCGTCGGCAATCACCGAAATCAAGAAGATGGGTTACGCGTCGATCATCAACCTGCGTCTCGCGAGTGAGCCGGGTGCCGACATCGACGCGAACATCGCCGCGGCAAAAGCGACCGGCATCCCCTACTATCACATCCCATTCAGCGGGTCGGCGCCGGATCCAGCCGCCGTCGACACGTTCCTGAAGACGATCACCGCGCCGGGCGTCCAGCCGGCGTTCATTCATTGAGCGGGCGGTGGAAGAGCCGCCGGGATGTGGCTCATGAAACGCACGATGGTCGACGGATGGGACACCGACAAGGCGCTGGACGAAGCGACGCAGCTCGGACTCACGAACGAAAAGCTGAAGGAATTCTTCCTCGCACAGATTCAGCAGCGAAAGCGCTGACGGACCACGGCGGGCGCGTCGCGCCCGCCGAACACACGGCCTGAGAACCTGCCCATGCAGAAATCAGTCATCGGACGTCGTCAGTTCCTCGCGGGCGCCGGAGCGGTTGCCGCACTCGGCATCCTCGACGGTTGCCGGTCGGTGCGCGAAGGACCCGCCACGCCCACGTTGCAGCTGCGGCCGCTGCGCACGGGTGTCGATCACATCACGCGCATCACGGTCTGCACCCGTCCCTTCCGCGCGCAGGGTCCGCGGCTCGACGTGGAGAAGATCGGCACGAAGACGGTCGTCCACAACTACGGCCACGGCGGCAGCGGGTGGTCATTGTCGTGGGGCTCGGGCGCCATCGCCACGGCCAATGCGATGGCGACGGGCGAACACGACATCGCGGTGATCGGCTGCGGCGCGCTCGGCTTGACGACGGCGCTGCTGCTGCAGCGCGCCGGCGCGCACGTGACGATCTACGCCAAGGACATGCCGCCGAATGTGCGCTCCTCGCTGGCGACAGGGCTGTTCACTCCGGATTCGCGCATTTGCCTGGAGGAACACGCAACGCCGGCGTTCAAGCAGCAGTGGGCGCAGATGGCTCGAGCTTCGTTCGAGAGGTATCAGAGTTTTCTCGGCCTCGCCGGCACACCCGTCGAGTTCATCGACAGCTACTTCGTGTCCGACGATCCCGCGGCGGAACGGTCTCGCCCGCCACTGGAAGGCAAGCCGCCGTTCGCGGAACTGCAGCGCGAGCTGATCCCCGATCTCGTGCCGCGCCCCGTTCAGTACGAGCCCGGCCAGCACACGTTGGGTCACCGGACCCTGATGCGCAATTCGCAGCTGATGTTCAACATCACTTCGTATGCGCGAACGCTGGTGACGGACTTCACCGCGAACGGCGGCAAGATCGAAATCGCGGAATTTCACACGCCGGCAGATTTCGTCCGTTTGAAGGAAAAGACGCTGGTCAACGCCACCGGGTACGGTGCGCGTGCGCTGTTCGCCGACAACTCGATCGTTCCGGTGCGCGGACAGCTCGCGCGCACCATGCCGGACTCCGACGTGACCTACGGGCTCTTCTACAAGAACGTCGGGTTCGTCCCGCGTCGCGACGGTCTCGTGTTTCAGGTCACCGGCGAGAGCGACTACTACGGCTACAACGAGGACAACGAGAAGCCGGACCGCGCCGAGGCCGAGCGAGCGGTGAACACGATCGCCTCGCTGTTCGCGGCATCGTGACGCGCATCGACATCGCTCATCGCGATTCGCCTTTCGGCGCGATGTAACTCTTTCGGCCGCGCGGCGTCAGGCCGCCGCGCACCATCCGCACGCTGATGTTGTGCGTTTTTCCGTCGCGTTTGGGCGGTGCGAAGCCAAGCAGATACTGACTGTGCAACTCGTCGGCGACGCGCGCGAAGGCGGCGCCGAGATCCTGCCCGAAGCGAATTTCCGCATAGCCTCCGCCGGTTTCTTCAGCGACGCGCGCGAGACCCGGATCGGGAAAGTCGGCCATCAGCATCGCCTGCAGCGCACCGGGACCGATGCCAGGCGGCATCGTCTGTTGCCTGGGCCGGCTGCGCATGCCGACGCCGTAGATCATCACCTCTTCCTTGCGTGCCCGGTCGATGACTTCGGCCTGGCTGACCGTACGCTGACGAAAGCTCGGAGGCACAAAATCCTTCCCGTCGCTGAGGACGAGAATCACCGGACGGCTCTCGCTGTCCTGACCGAACGTATCCATTGCCTGATCGATCGCCCGCCACAGCGGCGTCGGCGCATCAGGCGCGATTGAGTCGGGCAAGGACGCCAGAAGCGTGTCGGCATCACGCGTGAACGTCGAACTGATGGTGACCTCGCGGCCGAACGTTCCGATGCGCGCGACATCGTCTGGCCCCAGTCGCCCGATCAACTGCTGCGAGGCGGCGCGGAGCAACGGCAGGTTGCCTTCCATGCTCGCCGAGACGTCGAGCATGACAATGAGCCGGATGGGCCGCGGCGTATCGTCGAACTGCGTGATCGGCTGCGGCTTCCCGTCGTCGCGTAGCTCGAACGCGTCACGACCGAGCTTGGTGACGAGGCGGCCGTCCTTGTCGATGACGGTGACGAAGACCGGAACGACTTCGCTCGTGCCGCGAAACACCGGAGGCTGCTGCGCTGACACACGAAGCAACCCAAGGACACACACGACGAATATCGAGAATCCGCCGAAGCGCATCGTTCGCACGCGCGCTCGCGATCCGCGCCCGCTAGAACTGCGAGCTGCCATTCTTCCGCTTGCCCCACGTCGGCGGCGGCGGCTCACTGGTCATTCGATTGACCGGATGTTCCTTGAGCAATCGCAGTCCTTCCTGAACCGCGCGTTCGAGCTGCGGATCGTGGCCGGCGATCACATCCTTCGGCCAGTTCTCGACATCGATATCCGGAGCGATCCCTTCGTTCTCGACCGCCCATTTGCCTTCTTTCGAGAAGAAACCGCCGCGCGGCGCGATCATGCTGCCGCCGTCGATGAAGGTCGGCGTGTCGGCCGTGTGCACGAGGCCGCCCCATGTGCGCTTGCCGACCAGCGGACCGATCTTGCGGCTGCGGAACATGTACGGCATCAGGTCGCCGCCCGAGCCGGCCATTTCATTGATGATCATCACCTTCGGACCCCAGATTCCGGCCGACGGGCTGGTGAAAGGCACGCGATCGCCGGCAACATTGTTGAAGTAGCCGTCGAAGTCGCGCTGCAGGACGTCGATGATGTAGTCCGCCGCCGATCCGCCGCCGTTGTAGCGTTCGTCGATGACGGCGCCTTTCTTGTCCTGCTGCGAGAAGTAGTACCGGTTGAAGCTGCTGTAGCCGGGCTGACCGGTGTTCGGCAGATACACGTACGCGAGCTTGCCCTCGGAGAGCTTGTCGACGAGCCGCCGATTCGCTTCGACCCACGCGCGCGTGCGCAGCGGCTGCTCGTTCGGCACGGGCACGACCGTGACATTGCGCGCGCCGTCCATCGACGGCCGGCTGTTGACCGCGATCACCGTTTGTCGCCCCGACGTGCCATCGAGCAGGCGATAAATATTGTCGGGCGCACGCAGCTCGACGCCGTTGATGGCGACGATGAAGTCGCCGACGTTGACGTCGACGCCGGGTCCGGCCAGCGGCGCGTGCAGGTCGACGTTCCAGCTCTCGTTGTCGTAGATGCGCGCGATCTTGTAGCGGCCGCTCTCGATCGTGAAGTCAGCGCCGAGCAGGCCGCCGACCGACGCGGGAACTTCCGGCATCGCGCCGCCGCGCACGTACGAGTGGCCGATGGCGATTTCCGCTCCCATCGTGTCGAGCAGGTAGTTCAGGTCGGCGCGATGGTTCACGTACGGCAGCATCTCGCCGTAGCGCTCCTTGTCGTCCGCCCAGTTGGTCCCGTGCATGTTCTTCACGTAGAGGTAGTCGCGCTGATTGCGCCAGCCCTCGTTGAAGATCTGCGCGAACTCGGCCTTCGGCTCCAGAAACATCCGCAGCGTCGCGTTGACGTGGCCCTGTCCGGCCTGCGGCACCGCGCGATCGGCGTCGACGACGAACAACTGCGGACGGCTCTCGTTCGCTGCCGCTCCACGGCCTCCGCCTTCCGACGCCGTGCGGTACAGCAACTTGCGACCGTCGGCGCTGACGCTGTACTCGGCGACGTTGCTCATGAACCGCGCGGCGCGGCGGTCGCGCAGGCGGTACCGCATCAACGCGCTCCCTCTCGTCGCCGGTCCCGCGTCGGCCGCAGACGGCGAGTCGGTCTCGAGATAGAAAACGGTTCCCGACACGCCGGCTTTCAGGTGCGAGTACGCGCGTTCCGGCATGCCGGGCACGGCGATGATCCGCTGCGCCAGGCCGGTGAAATCGATCTGGACCGTGACCGATGCCGCCGCCGGCGCGCCTGGAGATGTTGTGGCGCGGTCGGGCGATGAATCGTCTTCCGAATCGCTGCCCTCACGGCGACGCGACGTGCTGCCGACGCCTTTGTCCTCGTCGCTCTCGGGCAGCAGCGGGCTCGGATCGGATTTCTTCAGCACGGCGAGGTAGAGACCGAACGTCGGGTTGTACGGATAGGACGTCATGTCGAGCCACTGCGATTTCAAACCGAAATCGGTGGACGCGAGGAACCACAAATACTTGCCGCTCGCGTCCCACACCGGCCAGATCGCGTCGGCGAGGCCATCGGTCACCTGTTTGGTCTCACCGCTCTCCACGTTCGCGACGACGATCGCGTGATAGAGCGAGTTGAGGTGGACCGCATACGCGATCCACTTGCTGTCCGGGCTCCACGTCGGGTTGACCGTGCGCTGCGGCACCATCCACGGATCGCTGCCGACAATCTTCGCCTTGCCGCTGGCCACGTCCATCACCCACACCTTGAGATTCGTGTCGGTGTAGACCAGCTTCTTCGAATCAGGCGACCAGCCCGGCGTGTAGTAGTGGGTTGGCCGTTCGAGCGCGATGGTCCGCGGCGGCGTCAGGCCGTCCTGCTCCTCGATGACGAGCTGATACTCGCCGCTCTTGTCGCTGAAGTACGAGAGGTACTTGCCGTCCGGCGACCACGCCGGGTCGCGCTCCGCCGACGCGCTCGAGTGCGTCATGTTGCGCACGTCGCCTTTCTCCACCGGGATCGTGAAGATCTCGCCGCGCGCCTCGGCGACCGCGCGCTTACCGGTCGGCGACAACCCGATATTCGTCATGCGCGTCGTCACATCCTCCCAGTGCGGCATCATCCAGGGAAAGTCGCCGGCGGCGGTAATGGTGACGATGTGCTCTTTGCCGGAGCGCGGGTCGAGCTCGTGGACGTAGCCGGCCTGCTCGAAGACGATACTGCCGCCGCCGGAGTCGAGCGTCTTGACGTCGAAGTCGGTGAAGCGCGTCAGCTGCGCGAGCTTCTTGGTGTTCGGCTCGAACGACCAGACGTTCGCGACGCCATCGCGATCGGAGATGAAGTACACCGTGTCGCCGATCCACGCCGGATCGACATCCTTCGAATCCGTCCACGGTGGCGAGACGAGATCGAACGTCTTGAGATCGACGACCCAGATCGGACGGTTCTGCCCGCCGCGATAATTCCGGCGCTCCTCGTCCCACGACGAGTTCATGCGATACGCGATGTGTGAGCCGTCAGGCGACAGCTTGCCCTGGTAGCCGCGCGGCAACTGCATCGGCTCCTCGACGCCGCCTGCTGCGGGCACCATCCAGAACCGTGGCGTCGCGTTGGGCGCGGCGCTCGCGCGCGACGACGTGAAGAGGACCTTCGTGCCATCAGGCGTCCATCCCTGCGCGGTGTCGGCGCCGGGATGCCACGTGAGCCGCGTTGGTTCGCCACCCGCGACGGGCACGATGTAGACGTCGGTGTTGCCGGCGTACTCGCCGCTGAACGCGATGGTGGTGCCATCAGGAGAAAAGTGCGGATTCGATGTCTGTCCCTGGAAGCTCGTCAGGCGCCGCGCGGCGCCGCCGGCGCGCTCGACAATCCAGATGTTGTTCGCGTACGCGAACGCGATCTGCGTCGCGCTGACCGTCGGCGAGCGCAGCAGCCGCGTGCCCTGGCCGTTGGCCGACAGCGGGGCGCGATGAACGACGCCGGCGACGACGAGCGCGACGGATGCGAGCGCGAGCCTTCGGAATGACATGATCCGCTCCTTGGCGGATACCTTATCAAACCAGCAGACAGCCCGCGAATGCGCTCTGGCAGTCGCACTTCTTCGCTGATACGCTCTCGTCGTGCACGGCGAGCTCCACCGCACGCTTCGCCTCTCCCACGCAACCGCGCTCGTCGTCGGCACGATCATCGGATCGGCGGTGTTCGTGCAGGCGTCGGAAGTGACGCATCACGTGCCCAGCGTGGTCGGAGTGCTCGCGGTGTGGGTGGTCTCGGGCGTGCTGACGCTGTTCGGCGCTCTCGCCTGCGCCGAGCTCGCCACCGCGTTTCCACGCACCGGCGGCGTCTACGTCTTCCTGCGCGAGATCTACTCGCCGCTCGCCGGCTTTCTCTGGGGCTGGGCGATGTTCTGGGTCATGCACTCAGGCATCATCGCGGCGATGTCGATGGTCTTCGCGCGTTATGCCGGCGTCTTCGTCCCGCTTGGCGACGGAGGCATGCGCGCGGTTGCCGTCGCAGCGATCCTGATCAACTCGGCGATCAACTACGCGGGCGTCAAGCGCAGCAGCAGCCTTCAGACGACGATCACAGCGACGAAGGTCGGGGCTGTGGCCTTGATCGTCGTCGTCGGATTCGCCCTCGGCTCACAGCTGCCGGCCCGCAGCGCGCCATCGATCGAGCAGCATGCTGCCGTCGGCTCGACGATCGTGTTCTCCGAGTTTCTGCTCGCCGTCGTCGCCGGCCTGTTCGCGTTCGGAGGCTGGCACGTTGTCACCTACACCGCGGAGGAGACCGTCGATCCGGAGCGCACGATTCCCCGCGCGCTCGGTCTCGGCATCGCCATCGTCACCGCGGCCTACGTCGCGCTCAACGCGGTGTACTTCTACATCCTGCCGATCGACCGCGTGCTGGCGTCGACGCGCGTCGCCGCCGACGCGGCAGCGGTCGTCCTCGGCGACGCAGGCGCGCGAGGCATCGCGGCGCTCGTGATGTTCTCCGTGTTTGGCGCCATGATGGGCAGCATCCTCGCCGCACCGCGCGTCTATTTCGCGATGGCGAAGGACGGTCTGTTCCTGCCGTGGGTCAACCATCTGCATCCGCGGTTCGGGACGCCGCACCGCGCGATCGCCATCCAGGCGGTCTGGGCGTCGGTGCTCGTCCTGACGGGCACGTACCGTCAGCTGTTCTCGCGCGTCATCTTCACCGAGTGGATCTTCTTCGCGCTGATGGCGGGCGGCATCTTTCTCCTCCGGCGACGGCCGGAGTACCGGCCGGTCTATCGCGTGTGGGGTTATCCGTGGACGCCGATCGCGTTCGTGGTCGCCGCGACCGCGATCGTGATCAATCGCCTGTTGGCGTTTCCGCTGGACAGCGCCGCCGGCCTCGCGCTGGTCGCCGCGGGAATTCCCGTGTATTACATCTGGCGCCGGCCTCGCGCAGTGCTCGCGCCGCAACGTGCGACGGCAGCTGCCCTCAACGACTGATACCACCCTGATGCCGCCCATTGTTGACGTCTTCGCTCACATTCTCACGCCGCGATATCTGCACGAACGCAACAGCCGCGCCGGATCGCGCTTCGGAACGCAATACGCGAAATACTGGAAGGCCAATCCAGGGCTGACCGACCTCGACATCCGCTTCCGCGTGATGGATCAGTACCCGGACGTCGTCCAGATCCTGACCGAGGCCGGGCCGAACGTCGAAAGCATCACGTCGCCCGTTGATGCCGTCGAATGCGCTCGCATCGCGAACGATGAGATGGCGGAGCTCGTTGCGAAGTATCCGTCGCGCTTCGTCACGGCGTGCGCATGTTTGCCGATGAGCGATGTCGATGCGGCCCTCGTCGAGATGCGGCGCGCGATCACGGATCTCGGATTTCGCGGCGTCGAGATGTTCACCGACATCAACGGCGTGCCGCTCGACGCTCCCGAGTTCCTGCCGCTCTTCGAGCAGATGCAGACCTTCGATCTGCCCATACTGCTCCATCCGCGGCGCACCAACACGACTGCCGACTACGCCGGTGAAGAACGATCGAAGTTCCTCATCTACACAAATTTCGGCTGGCCGTTCGAGACGTCGCTGGCGATGGCGCGGCTCGCGTTCGGCGGTGTATTGGAACGATTTCCGAACCTGAAAATCATCACCCATCACGCCGGCGGCATGATCCCGTTCTTCCACAAGCGCGTCGAACTGTCGTGGGATTTCAACATCGAGCGGATGGGATACAGCGGCGATGGCCAGACGCTGACGCATTCGCCGCTCGATTACTACCGACGGTTCTACTGCGACACCGCGATTCAGGGCAACACACCGGCGTTGATGTGCGCGTATGAATTTTTCGGCGCCGACCACATGGTCTTCGCGACCGACATGCCGTACGACAACGAGCTCGGCACACGTCTCTATCGCGAGACGATTCCTGCGGTGCAGGCGATGCCGATCGACGATGCGAGCCGCGCGAAGATCCTGTCCGGCAACGCACGGCGCCTGTTCAGGCTGGCGTAGCCGATATAATCGTCAGCCTTGGCCCATGGCACGCCAGGCTCGCGCACCGAGCGGCAACGGGTTGGCCGAGCGACGTCTCACGGCCGAGCATGTCGTCGCGCGTGCGCTCGTGGAAGCGTCGACGTTCGCGGACGCAGCGCCGAAGATTCTCGAGGCGATTTGCAAGGCGCTCGACTGGGAGTACGGCGCGCTGTGGACCGTCGACCGGGAAACGGACGTTCTTCGCTGCAGTCAGGCCTGGCCGGCTGAATCCGTCGACTTTCCCGATTTCCACACGATCAGCGCGACCTCGACATTCCCGCGGGGCGTCGGCCTTCCGGGTCGCGTCTGGGCCACCGCTCAGCCGTCCTGGATCCTCGACGTCGTCCAGGACCCGAACTTTCCGCGCGCCAGCGTCGCGGCCCGCGAAGGGCTGCACGCCGCATTCGGATTTCCGATCCTGCTCCGCGGCGACGTGCTCAGCGTCATGGAGTTCTTCAGCCGCGACATCCGGCCGCCGGACGAGGATCTGCTGTCGATGCTCACGAGCATCGGCAACCAGATCGGATTGTTCGTCGAACGCCGCCGCGCGCAGGAAGAGCTCGATCGCTTCTTCATGCTCTCGCTCGACATGCTCTGCATCGCGGGATTCGACGGCTACTTCCAGCGCATCAACCCGGCCTGGCAGCGCCTGCTGGGATATTCCGAAGCGGAGCTGCTGTCGCGCCCCTACATGGAGTTCGTGCACCCGGACGATCGCGAGGCCACGGTCGCCGAAGTACGGAAGCAGGTCGAGCTGGGACAGGAAGTCGTTTACTTCGAGAATCGCTACCTTCACAAGGACGGCACGCTGCGCTGGTTGATGTGGACCTCGACGCCGCTCCGCGAACAGCAGGTGGTGTACGCCGCCGCGCGGGACATCACGGAACGGAAGGCCGCAGAAGAAACGATGGCGAGCTACGCGCGCGAGCTCGAGGAGAGCCAGCGCGAGCTCGAGGATCAGGCGGCGCGGCTCGCCCAGCTCGTCAAAGAGCTGGAGATCGCAAAGCGCAGGGCCGAAGAAGCGACCGAGGCGAAGAGCGCGTTCCTCGCGAACATGAGCCACGAGATACGGACGCCGCTCAACGGCATCCTGGGCATGACCGCGCTCGCGCTCAAGACGCGGCTCTCGGCGGAACAACGAGACTATTTGACGACGGTGCAGTCGTCGGCGCAGTCGCTGCTGGAGATCGTCAACGACGTCCTCGACTTCTCGAAAATCGAGGCGCAGCGGCTCGATCTCGAACGCGCCCCCATCGATCTTCGCGAAACCGTCGGCGACGCCGCCAAGCTGCTCGCGCTCAGGGCTGCCGAAAAAGGCATCGAGCTCGCGTGTCACATCAAGGCGGACGTGCCAGAGGTGCTGCTGGGCGACAGCGGGCGTCTTCGTCAGGTTTTGTTGAACGTGATGGGGAACGCCGTGAAGTTCACGGCGCAGGGCGAAGTCGTCCTGCGCGTCAGCGTACAGACCGTGAACACCGATCGAGTGACGCTTCAGTTCGCCGTCAGCGACACCGGCATCGGCATCCCGCAGGAGAAGCTACCGCACATTTTCCGGGCGTTCACCCAGGCCGACAGCTCCACGACCCGGCGCTACGGCGGCACGGGCCTGGGTCTCACGATCGTCGCGCGCCTCGTCGAGCTCATGGGCGGCAGGGTCTGGGTCGAGAGCACCGAGGGCCGGGGCAGCACGTTCTTCTTCACGGCGACGTTCGACAAGCCGCAAGCGGCGGACACGCCGGTCACACGCGCCAAACCGCGCGCGCTCGAAGGATTGCGCGTGCTCGTCGTGGACGACAACGCGACGAACCGCCGCATCCTCGAGGAGATGCTCGCGAGCTGGCACATGCTGCCGACCACGGTGAGTGATGCCGAATCGGCCATGTCGGCGCTGAAGACGGCTGCGGACGCGGGCACGAAATTCGACGTGATGGTGTCCGACTGCCAGATGCCCGACGTCGACGGGTTCATGCTCGCGCGCCGGGTCAGAAAGGTGCGGCGGCTCGCGAAGACGCCCATCGTGATGCTGACCTCGGTCGGACAGTCGAACGATCGCACGCGACGGCACAGGAACGACGTCGATGTGTTGCTGACCAAGCCGGCCAAGCATTCCGATCTGCTCGACGCGTTCGGCCGGCTCTTCGGCGTCGCGACGCGACACGCGCGCACCGAGCCGACGACGGCGCGGATTGGTGTGCGGCCGCTCCGTCTCTTGCGCGTGCTCGTTGCGGAAGACAATCCGGTGAATCGCAAGCTGGTGACGACGCTGCTCAGAAAGCGCGGGCACACGGTCAAGGCTGTTGAGAACGGCCGCGAGGCAGTGGACGCGGTAGCGTCTCACGCCGCGGCGCCGTTCGATGCCGTGCTGATGGACCTCCAGATGCCAGAGATGGGTGGGTTGGAGGCCGCCGGCGTGATCCGCAATCAGGAGCGCGACGGTGCGCGGCGATTGCCGCTCATTGCTTTGACCGCTCACGCGATGCAAGGCGATCGCGCCCGCTGTCTCGAAGCGGGTTTCGATGGATACCTTGCGAAACCGATCGATGTCGATGAGTTGATCGCCGCCGTCGAGCGGTTCGGGACCGGCGATGCGTCCGCTGCTGCACCGGTCAGCCCGCCGGAGCCGAGCGAGTTGGTCTTCGACGAGCCAACCGCACTTTCGTACACCGGCGGCGATCGCGGTCTTCTCAGAGAGGTCATCCAGCTCTTTCGCACGGACTATCCATCGTCGTTGCGCACGATCGATCGCGCGCTCCGGGGACGCGATCCCGAAGCGCTTCGACTGGCTGCACATCGACTCAAGGGATCCATTGCGACCGTGGGTGCGCCGGCGGCGCGGCAGGTCGCGGCGGATCTCGAAGAAATGGCTCGCTCGCAGGACTTCGAACGCGCCGGCCCGGCGTACGCGAAGCTGCGCCGGGAGCTCGAGCGGCTCGAGCACGCGCTGGCCAGGGCACGCCTGACGTCGCGGCGGCCGCGGCGGGCGACAACGGCCCGCACGCACCGCTCATCCCGAAAGCGCGCGCGATCATGAACAAGATTCTCGTCGTCGACGATGACAAGGCCACGTGTCACATGCTGAAGAGCATCCTGACGCGTGCGGGGTTTTCGACGGCCGTCGCAGGAGACGGCCTCGAGGCGCTCAAAACGCTCGGCTCGGAGCCATTCGATCTCATGCTGCTCGACGTCTGGATGCCGCGGATGAACGGTCTGGAGCTGCTGGCGAAACTTCGCGCGATCGAAGCGCGGCCGCGCGTGGTCGTGATGACGTCGGACGATGCGCCGGAAACCCTGCTGAAGGCCGTGCGCGAACAGGCGATTAACTACGTCCACAAGCCGGTGCAGGCGGACCAGCTCCTCGAAACCGTCCGCGAGGCGCTGGCCGTGTCCAACCCTCCGCGCGTCGACGTGATTTCGGCGCGCCCCGAGTGGGTCGAGCTCGTCGTGCCGTGCACGCGCGAGGCGGCGGGGCACATCGAGGCAGTCATGTCGCAGCTCGATGCCGATCTCGCGCCCGATGTGCGCGCGTCGATCGGTTATGCCTTCCGCGAGCTGCTGTTGAACGCCGTCGAATGGGGCGGCAAGCTCGATCCGTCGCGAACCGTCCGCATCGCCTGCCTGCGCGCGAAGCGGATGATCATGTACCGCATCGCCGATCCGGGAACCGGATTCAATCTCGAGGACTTGCCGCACGCCGCGGTCGGCCAGCCGTCCGAAGATCCGATCGCGCACATGGAAGTCCGCGAGGCGAAGGGCATTCGTCCCGGAGGCTTCGGCTTGCTGACAGTGCGCGCGAGCGTCGACGAGCTGCTCTACAACGAGCAGCGGAACGAGGTCGTGTTCGTGAAGTACCTGGACGAAGATCCCGCCTCGCACTGACTCGACAATCCGCCCTAGGCAGTCGCGCTTCTTCGCTGATACTCTCTCGGCGTGCACGGCGAGCTTCACCGCACGCTCCGCCTCCCCCACGCCACCGCACTCGTTCGCGACCGACATGCCGTACGACAACGAGCTCGGCGCGCGGCTCTATCGCGAGACGCTTCCGGCGGTGCAGGTGATGCCGATCGACGCGGCGAGCCGCGAGAAGATCCTGTCCGGCAACGCACGCCGTTTGTTCAAGCTGACGTAGCCTACGCTCGCGCCACCCGATCGCCTTCCTGGAAGCTCGCGATCGATCCGTCCGCGCGGAAGATGACCTTCGTCAGCTTGTGTGTGCGGGCCTCACCGATGGACTTCTCGTCGACGCCGGCCCGATGCGCTTCATCACCGATCGTCAACGGACTGGGTTGCGGAATTCGTTCGGCCTCGAGGAGCCGACGACGATCGATGGCGGCCCACAGCGCCAGCGAGGCGATCAGCGTCGCCGACGCCATGACGAAGTACTGCAGCCGTTCCCACAGCGCGCCCAGGTCCGGAGCCGCGATCGTCAATTCGAACCTCGGAGGACGCAGGAAGTCGTAGGCGAGGTACACCAGATCCCTGAGCAGCCACGCGAGAATGAACCACGCCATCAACGTGAGCAGCGCATCCCGGACCCCTACCCAGTACGGACGCTGTGCGCCTGTCACGAGCGGCGGCCAGCGTGTGACGACCGGCGTCGCAGGACTGGAATTCATGCGAACCCTCGATCCGGACTGGTCCACGTCCCCTTGGGATTGCGCATGCGGAAAATGGCGTGCGGCAGGCCGACACAGGCCGTGATCGCCTGCAGACTCCAGAACGCGAGCGGATACCACACGACCCAGAAAAACGATCGGCCGAGGCTCTTTTCGAAGCGCCGGTCGAGGAAGAGGCTGATCAACGCCTGCAGAAGGTAGGTGACCGCGAGGACGAGCCCCGCCCACTCCGGCAGGATGCGGAACTCGGGGATGAACGGAATGACGGGAATGCCTGTCCGGCTAACCACCCACATCAGCGTGCCGAGGCAAATCAGATACGCCCACAGGATGCTCACGAGGTAGTTGATGCAGGCAGGCCAGCCTCGCGCATGTCGAACCGGCTCGGCGACAAGTTTCGGCAGCGACATGAGAATGGTCTGCGTGCCGCCCTCCGACCAGCGCAGGCGCTGGCGCCACAAACCTCGAAGCGTCTCCGGCATCAGGATCCAGCAGACGGCCTGAGGCTCGAACTCGACGTGCCAGCCCGCGAGCTGCAGCCGCCACGTCAGCTCGACGTCGTCGGTGAGAGTGCTGGCGGACCACCATCCGGCTTCGTGGACGGCGCGTTTGCGGAAACAGACGATCACGCCCGACACGGAGAAGATCCAGCCGAACACCGTTTGCGCGCGCTTGATCAGTCCGACGATCGACGAGAACTCGCCGACCTGCAGGCGTCCAAGCAGCGAACCGCGATTGCGGATCCGCGGGTTGCCGGTGAGCGCGCCGAGGCGTCCGTCGGATTGCATGCGCCGCACGAACCAGGTGACCGCGTGCGCGTCGAGCAGCGCGTCGCCATCGATGCAGACCATAAGCTCGCCCTGCGCGAGCAGCGCGCCCGCGTTGAGCGCGTTCGCCTTGCCCTGGTTGCTCGTCAGGTGCACGACGCGCATCTGCGGAATCTGCGCGGCCAGCTCGTCGAGGATCTCCCCGGTGCGATCGCGCGAGCCGTCGTTGATGGCGACGATCTCGAAGTTGGGATAGGCGATCTGGCTGAGCGCGCCGAACGTCTCAGCGGCCTGGTTCTCCTCGTTGTGGCACGGCACGAGGATCGAGACCAGAGGGTGACTGGCGAGAGGCGGAGGAAGCGTGGGAAGCGGTTCGTGCCGTTCGCGGACGTAGCGAAACAGCAGGCCTCCGGCCATCCAGTACCAGGCCATCACGAATGGATAGCCGAAGCACACCGCCGCGAGCACCGCGCGGACGTCCCAGGTCATTGTTTCGGCACGAGCGGAAAGGTTGCGGCCGAAACTGCGGGCGCCGCCAGCGCAGCCTTGGGTTCATCGGAGAGCGGATCGTCCTGTTCCCACCCGAACGCCACGCCGCCGCGGCGCTGAAACAAGCGCACGTCCGTCGAGAGCACTGCCGCAGACGGCGGTGCCTGCCCGAGTATCCAGACGCCCGAACTGTATCGGCGGCCGGGCTGCATCCATCCGGCCGCCAGCAGCCGGTTCACCACGTCTTCGAACGGCTTTTCCGGCAGCGGCGTCTTCACCAGCGTCAGATCGGCGATCGCGCTCGGAGCGCCACCGATGGTGTCGGTCAGCAGGAACAGGCGGGTGCCGGGACGCACGTGCTCGAAAGCAGCAAAGGCGCGCATCGCGAGCGCGTCGGCGGCGGGAAGACGCGTTGTGTCCAGCGAGGATCGCCGCCGCCTGACCTCCCACCGGGGCGCGAACGACGACTCGTCGGACCGGATCTCCGTCAACGCCGGCACGTGGTCGAGCAGGAGCGCATCGGCCATCGCGCTCTGTCCGAGATCCTCGAACAGGCGGACGACCGCGTCGTCGTTCCCGAGGGTCGCGAGCGCGCTGGACACCGGGAGCGACACCGCGATGTTCACGCCCGCGCGCGTGCGAAGCTGCCAGACGATCCGGGACAGCACGTCGGCTGTCATCGGGAGCACGCGGTTCGGGAACCAGGCGCCTTCCAGCCGATTCTGCGCTCCGGGCGATGCAGCATCGACAACGACGGTGGTGGCGCCGAGCCTCTTCACGCGTTCGATTGTGGCTCCGAGATTTTTCTCGAACGCCGCAGCATCCGTCGGCACGAGCGTCTGGGGATTCAAGCGAACGAGACGGACCGCCGACGAAGGCGCGACGGGAAAGCTGATCATCGCGCGCAGGTCTTGATTCGCGACCGGCAGGAGACGTGGCACGTTGGGCAGATCTTCGATGAAGCCGGGCTCCGGATCCAGCGTGAGCAGGAACTGGTAGTTCGCGGCAAGGGCTTCTTCACGGGCAGCCTGAGTGTACCGTCCGAACGGCCAGACCAATGCCCGTGGCGCGACGCCGATCTCCTTCTGCTGCAGCACGCGCGACCGATCGAAGTCCGCTCGAATTCGTCGTCGGTAGGATGCGTCGTCTTCGTATCCCCCGCCGCGGGCATACGCTCGTATGGCCGCCGCCGGCATTTCGCTGCCTTGCGGATTGGCCAGCTGGCTGCGGTGCAGATCGTAACTGTGGCTGGCGAATTCGACCAGCCCGGACCGCGCCATTTCACGGGCCTCGTCCCAGGAGATCAGGCGATTCGTCCCGGGGATCAGATCGTCGCCCCGTCGAATGGTTTCCCGGGCCGCATCTTCCATCCACGCGCCCACCAGCGCGGCGACGACAGGCAGCTTGTACGCAAGCAGCAGCGGATAGACCCTCGTATACAGGCTGCGGTAGCCATCGTCGAACGTAATCAGGACCGCGCGATCTGGGAGCGCGCGCGCCCCAGATTGCGCGCGTGCGATGTCGTCGAGCGTAATCGCCGTCCAGCCGTTTCCGCGCAGCCATTCGAAGAAGCCGACGAGGCTCGCCGCCGTGACCGAATTCTCGTCTCCGTCGCCGGCTCGATCGACGACGTCGTGGAACGCGATGGTCATGTAGTGCGGCCGGGACGTGAAGCTGGCGCGCGCCGTCAACGGAACGATCAATGCGATCACGAGGATGAGTCGCCCACGCATCATCAGAACTTCCGCGAGAGGCCGAGCAGCAAGGCGATCGAATTGACCGACTCGCCGTCGTAGAGACGCCTCGCATAGGTGGCGCCGTAGTGCAGATCGGTGTTCGGACTCACGCCGTAGATCTGCTCGTACGTCGCCGTGACGATCGCACCGGTTCCAAAGGTCTGCTGCCAGTAAGCACCCACACCGCCGCTCACGTGCTGGCTGAAACTGTGTTCGTAGCGGCGCCAGATGATGTGCGTCAGGTCGAGGCCGGGCACAAACGAGACGTCGCGCGACGGGTTGAAGTACGGCGCGTCCGCCTTCGTGTTGCCGGACGCGTAGAGTTCTGGACGCAGGGTCAACTTCAGGTGCGGACGGTCTGCGAGCCGCTGCACGAAATGGAAGCCGCCGGACACGCGCTGGTTGCCGTCGGAGAAATCGACGACGCCGACGTTCGCCGCCCATCCGGTGGATTCGTGCCAGTCATAGCCGGCGCTGACGCGCGCCGAGTTTCCGGTGATGCCATTCAGCACCGCGCGCAACGGCGTCTCGACCGAATACAGTTCGGCATCGGCGCCGAACGTCCAGTGGTCGGTCGGCGACCAGCTGGCGACGACGGCCGCGCTGCCGCGGTTCAGGCCTCCAGTATTGCCCCAGCCGGTCGCTTCGACCGTGAGGTTCGGAATGCGCCATTCGAGCCCGCCTCCGATGCGGTAGCGGTTGACCGGACCTTCTTCGGGCTGCGCGTACGAGGCATCGAACCCGCCCACGAGCCGCCAGTTGTTCGCGATCGGCGGCGAATAGAGCCGGTTGATCGTGTCGAATCCGTCGCCGGGCGCATCGGTGAGGACGTTGCCGCGCTCGGTGTAGGTATGCGATTCCGTCCGGAACTCGAACCGATCGAACGAGTCGACGTCTCTCACGAGCCGCTGGACGGATGCGTTCTCCGGATAGAGCCGCTCGAGATCTGCGGCGCGCTTCCGCGCCTCCGCATACTTGCGCCGCTGAAGCGCAGATTCGGCGAGGGCGACCTGCCCGCCGAGATCGTCGGGCGCGAGCGTCGCGGCGATTTCCACTTCTTCCGCGGCAAGGCGAGGCCAACCCCGCGCTGCCGCGACCGATCCGATGGCGGCACGCAAGTATCCGAGCCCCGGCGCCTCCTGCGAAAGCGGGTAAAGCCGCCGCCACGCATCGGCGTTCATCTCGGCGTAATTGCGCGCCTGCCCCGCCGTGATGCGATCGCCCAGCCAGTCCGGGTTGGGGAGGACGACGGCCGCGTTGCTCGACCGGTTCGTCGGACTCTGTTTCGCGGCCAGCGTATCCACGGTGGCGAACGCTGCCTGGAAATCTTCGTCCTCGACCTCCGCGTAGAACCGTCCGATCAGCGCGCCAGGATTTTGCGGATCGGCGTCGATGACTTCCTGGAACGCCGCGCGCGCCTCCGACGGACGACGAAGCGCCAGCAGCGAGTCGGCTTCGGCCAGCCGCACGTAGATCGGAAGCGGAATCTCCTCGCGTCGCAGCGCGTCCGCCTGCGCCACCGCATCGGACCACCGCTCACGATCGCGCAAGGCCACGACGCGGTCCCGCCGAAGGCGCGCGAGCAAGCCGGCGTCGGGCGGCTTCGCGGCCGATGCTTCGGCGATCAATTCATCGAGCCTGGCGAGCGCCGCATCGGTTCCCGCGAAACGCAGCTCGGGTTCGGGTGGGTGCACCTGATCGCCCCAGCGCACCATCGTCGCAGCTTTTTGCGCGTCGAGGCCCGTGTCGGGCCGCCCGAGGACCGACGCCGCCGCATACGGCGCGCCCAGGCGTGCGAGCAATCCGGCGGCGGCATTCTCGAGATCCCGGTCGTCGGGAACCTGGCGCATCGCATCGCCGTAGTAGCGCAGCGCCGTGTACATGTCCCCGGAGCGATCCGCCTTCTCGCCGGCGATCAGGCCAAACAGCTTGGTCCAGTCTGCGCTCGCCGGAAACGCCGCGAGTCCGCCCGTCGCCATTCGCTCAGCTTCGACATACCGCCGCTGGTCCCAGTAAGCGCGCGTGATCGCCAGCAGCACGTACTCGGGCGCGTCGGTCTCTGCCTGCTCAGGTTTGCCGGACTCTGCCTGCTCGAAGACCTGCGTCGCTTCCTGCGGCCGCTTTGCCCACGTGAGCAGGACCGCGAGATCGTAGGCGGTGCCCGGTGACGTGTCGCCCGCGGCGATCAGGGCGCGAAGTGCTGAGATGCCTTCCTCGACGCGTCCGCTTCGCGCCTCGGCGACTGCCTGCTCACGCGTCTGCGCCAACGTGCTTTCACAGGACGAGATAACGAGCACGACGATGAGCGACCAGCGCAGCGGCCTGATGAGATCGGCCGGCAATGCCCGATTCATTTCCCGACGGCATCTTAGCGCTGGGTTGGGCTCCGGGCGATGAGCTTTTGGGGGAGCTCATCACTCGTCACGGATGAGCCACTCGAAGAGGAAACTGCCGAGTACGGTTCATTGCATGTTCGGCCCCGCCGGCAGGTGCGTCGTCAGGTATCGCGTCAGCAGGTGATAGAGGTGCGACGACGTGCCCGGCCCTTCCGAGATGGCGTGCGTGCGATCCGGATAGGTCATGAAATCGAAGGGCTTGCCGAGCTCGATCAGCCGGTTCACCAGGAGCTCGGTGCCCTGGTAATGGACGTTGTCGTCGCCTGAGCCGTGCACGATCAGCAAGTCGCCTTTCAGTCCTTCCGCAAAGTTGATCGCCGAGCCCTGCCGGTATCCGTCGGCATTGGCGCCGGGCAGACCCATGTAGCGTTCCTGATAGATGCTGTCGTACAGGCGCTGATCGGGCACAGGCGCCACGGCCATTCCGACCTTGTACAGCTGCGGCGATCGAAACATGAGGTTCAACGTGTTCGTGCCACCGCCGCTCCAGCCCCACACGGCCACGCGATCGAGATCCACGTACGAGCGATTCGCGCCGAGCGACCGGAGCGCCTCGGCCTGCTGCTGCGATGACAGAACGCCCACCGCGCCGTAGACAGCCTTGCGCCACGCGCGCCCGCGCGGCGCCGGCGTGCCGGCGTTGTCGAAGCTCACGACGAGATAACCCAGGCTCGCCAGATAACGATGAAAAAGCGTCGTCGGTCCGCCCCAGCGATCTTCGACCGTCTGTCCTGCAGGTTCACCGTAGACCTGCACGAGCACCGGGTAACGCTTCGACGCGACGAAATCGGGAGGCTTCAGCATGAAGCCGTCGACGACGACGCTGTCTCCCGCGTTGGCCTTGAAGTATTCGACCGGCGGTTTGACGAGGGCCGCGACTTTCTGCTTCAGCGCGTCGTTGTCGTCGGTGACCGTCACCACGCGATGATCCGGAAGGGCGACCAGCTCGCGGATGCCGGGATCGTCGAAGCTCGAAAAGCGGTGAAACGCGTAACGGCCGTCGGGCGAGACATCGTACGTGTTCGAGCCCGCGAACGTCCGCGGCGTGACGCGTTCGGGAGTCGCTTTCCCGTCGAGGGACGTGCGGTACAGGTACCGCTGCGTCGCGTTCTCCGGCGAGGCGACGAAGTACAGCAAGCCGCGCGTCTCGTCGACGCCGGCCACGGACACAGCGTCCATCTCGCCGCGCGTGAGCAGCGTCTCCTGGCCGTCCCGCGTCACGCGGTACACGTGCATCCAGCCGTCTTTCTCCGACCTTACGAGGAACTCGGCGCCGTCGCGGATCGGGCGCGCTTCGAGCAGCCCGCCGAAGCCGATCGTGATGAACGCATCGTCATGATCCATCCACATCTGGCGCACGGATCCGGTCCCGGCCTCGGCCAGGAACAGACGGTGGGTGTTCTGCAATCGATTCAGCTGCTGGACGAGCAGCGTGCGCGCATCGGCCCATTGCATCCGCGCGACGTAGTGCTCGCGCGGATCGCCCGGAAGCGCCATCCAGGCCACGGCACCGCCGCCGCCGGTTGCGACGACGCCGACGCGCACGGACGAGTTCGTGGTGCCGGCGAGCGGGTACGGGATGTTGGCGACGATCGGATACGGTCCGTTCTGCGGATACGGAATGTGCGTGACGATCTGCCGATCTTTCCCGAGATAGTACTCGAGCGCAAAGTCGCCGACGCCGTGCATGTCGAACTGCCAGAACGCGATGTGCGCGCCGTCCGGACTCCATGTGTAGCAGTCGTGCAGATCGAGCTCTTCTTCGTTGACCCAGTCCGAGCCGCCGTTGACGACGAGATCGGTGCCGTCGTGCGTCAGCCGCGTCGCCGCGCCGGTCGACAGGTCCTCGACGTACAGATCGTTCTGCCGCACGTAGGCGACCTTCGTCGCGTCCGGGCTGAACTTCGCGTACATCAACGAGGCTTCGGGCGCGTCGCCGCCGATCTTTCTGATCGCGCCGACGCGCCGGTCGAGTAGCCAGTAGTCGCCGCGGGAATTCGTTCGCCACACGCGGCGGGTGTTCGTGAACACGAGCACGCGCTGGCCGTCGCGCGACCACGACAGGTCGGCGATGTCGAGCGGCGCGGATGCGCCGGCGGGCGTGAGCTGGGCCGGCGTGATCAGCACGTCGCGCTTCGCGCCCGTGGTGCTATCGTACCTGACGACGTTCACCTGTCCGGCGCCGCTGCCGGCGGGTTCGACCAGCAAGTACGACGCGCCGCCGTCGAACCATTGCGGCTGCGGCGAGGGCCGCGGCGAAAATTCGCGCGCGGCGAAAATGCGGTCGATCATGTCGCCAGCCGCGGCGACGCCTGCGGACGGCGACGGCTGCTGTGCCGACACGAGAACGGGCGTGGCGAGCAGCAGCGACAGCGCGAGACGGCGGAGGACGTGCGATTTCATGGCGCCGCGATGATCTCATGTCTGCGGCCATGCGATGCGCGAAGGGGATCGAAGCGAGCTGACGATCCCGCTCGCGTACATCACGAACGTCGAGCACGATCCCGATCAGGTCGGCAGCTGGTGGCACGGTGGGATGTCCGCCATCCCGAGCGGACCATCATCGTGAGCCTGGCGGACGAACAGTACCGGAAGCTGCTGGTGGAGGTGGCCGACCCGGGACCGGGTCCGCGCGCACAACCCCCGCGTGGCAACGCAGCGACCAGCACATTCGTGTCGAAGAAGACCTTCACGACACGTCGCGAAAGACGTCTTCATCCGTGAGGTAGCCCTGCGACTCAGCGAACGGCAGCGTGCGTTTGCGCAAACGTTCGAACCGCAAGAGCGCGAGCTGCCGCCGGAGCGCGTCGCGGGCCAGCTTCACTGCGGGTCCGGCCGGTGCGCGCACACGCCTCGTCGAGAGCGCAGCGCCCGGTGTCTGGCACAGGGGCTCACGTACTCGTCGGTACGTCAGCGCCCGTTGGCCAGATCGGTCACGGTCGACGACAGCATCTTGACCTTCGCCTGGTCGCCCGATCCGCCCGCGGCGGCGTTCAACTGCGACGCGAGCTGCGTCAGCGCGGTGCGGCGCTCGTTGCCCGAGCGGCGCTCGGCGCTCGCAAGCGTCGTGCGCGCCGCGGCGATCTGATCCGCCGGCAGCCCGTTCGTCCGCGCGAGCTGATCGAGATAGGCGCGCGCGAGCACGAAGCTCGGCGCCCACACCAGCTTCTGCTGATCCTGCGTGTTCCAGTACGGCATCCGCACCGTCTTCGCCGCGGCAATCTCGTTCTCGGAGATCAGACCGTTGGCCACGAGCTCGTAGATGTCGAGGCCGCGCGCGATCTCCGAGCTGACGATGACGCCGTTGTACCAGTACGCGGACCACGAGCCGCCCATCATCATGCGGCCGCCGTCCACCGGACCGCGGTCGAAGTAGGCGATCTCCTTCGGGTGATCGATGTCGGTCCAGTCGAACACGGACAAGCCGCCCTGATACCACGACTGCACCATCACGTCGCGGCCGGGGATCGGGATGAGCGAGCCGTTGTGCGCGACGCAATTCTCGAGCGACGACTGCGGGGCCGGCAGCTTGTAGTACGAGTGAAACTTGAGCTTGTTGTTCTCGATAGTGAAGAGCGCGTCCGAACCCCATTCCAGCTTGTCGGTGACGCGGCAGCGCGGCTGGCCGCCGCCGCCCCACTCGTCGCTGAACAGCAGCTTGGTGCCGTCGTTGTTGAACGTCGCCGAGTGCCAGAACGACATGTTCGGATCGGCGACCGCGTCGATGCGCACCGGGTGCTCCGGATCGCGGATGTCGAGCAGCAGCCCGAGGCCGGCGCAGGCGCCGCCGGCGAGACCGATTTCCGGATACACGGTGATGTCGTGGCACTGGTTCGGGCCGGTGGGCGTCTGGTTGCCGCGGCCGCGTCCCGGACCGCCGCCGCGAGCCGGCTCGCCGCGCGCCGCCGCAGCAGCCGCCGCGGCCTCGCGATCGCGCTGGTCGGAGGCGTTGCGCTCCTCGTTGACCGGCGGCACCGGCAGGCCCTGGAAGATGCGGGGCGAGCTGATGATCGCAGCCTGCAGCGGCGTCTTCACCGGAACCTTGATCACTTCGAGCCGGAAGCGCGCCGTGTTCGGGTCGTCGATGCCGCCGTCCGCGCAGCCGGGCACTTCCTCCGCGGAGCGCACGCCCGCCGTGCCCGACACATAGATGTAGACGTTCGTGTCGTCGCCGATCTTCGGAACCACCGTGTGCGTGTGCGAACCGCGGCACGTCTGGACGGTCGTCACCAGCTTGGGATGGCGCGGATCGGCGATGTCGAACACGCGGATGCCGCGCACGCGCAGCTTGCTCACCGGTTCGGGAACGCCTTCGAAGCCGCAGTCCTCGCGGCTGTTCGTCGCTTCCGACGACATGAAGAGCAGGTTGCGGTACACGGACACGTCGTTCTGCGACGCGGGACAGAGGTACGTCTGCATCAGCACCGGCTTTGACGGGTTGCTGATGTCGTAGATGTCGAAACCGTTGTAGTTGCCCTGGATGACCAGGTTGCCCGAGAACGCCAGGTCGGAGTGCGTGGAGCCCAGCGTCTTCCCCTTTGGCGGCGTCGTCGACAGCATGCGCATGTTCCACGCCGCTTCGCCCGCGTCCCATCGGCCCGGCTTCAGGTTCGGTCGCGGGTCGGGCGTCGGCGCCGTCGCACCGACGACGGGATCGACCGGCTTGGGCATGACGTTCGGCGGCGGAGGCGGCGGCGGAGGTGGAGGCGCGGGCGCGGCACCGCGACCGGCAGGCGCAGCTTCGGCCATCGTCGGAGCGGCGGCGGGTGCTGGCGCAGCAGGTGCGGCGGCGGGCGCCGGGGCTGCAGCAGCCGCTGGCGCTGGCGTCGCGGCAGGCGCTGCCGGCGCAGGCGCCGCGGCGGGCGCGGGAGCTGGCGGCGGCGCCGGCGACGCGGCCGGGGCCGACGAAGTGCCTTGCGATGTCGCGCATGCCGGCACCACACCGGCGATGCCGGCGGCCAGGCCGGCGGCGAGCAGACCCTTGATCAACAACGAGTGCGTAGTGTTCATTTCTGGCGATCTCCCAGCATTTCGTGCATGCGATCGATCTCGATCGACTGATCGGCGTACACGTCGGACGCAAACTTATAGATCGTTTCGTCCTGCGCCGCGCCGTACGACTTGAACAGGACGTCCACCATGTCGATCGCGCCCTGGTGGTGGCGGATCATCCCCTCGAGGAACAGGCGATCGAACTCGGGGCCGCGCGCCTTGTCGAGCGCGGCCATCTGTTCGTCGGTCATCATCCCCGGCATCAGCATCTCGTGCGTCACGCCATTCATCTTCATCTTGTGGCGTGTGGAGGTCCCGTCGGGCACCTCGAGGCCGCGGTCGCTGAGCCACTGCTGCATCATCGCGATCTCGTCGCGCTGCCCCACCAGGATCCGCTCGCACAGGATGGCGACGTCCTGGCGCGCGCCGTGCGTCGGCGCCCAGCCGGCCATGATGAGCGCCTGCGCGTGATGCGGAATCATGCCCGACATGAACTCCACGTCGGCATCGCTGTACGGAAACTGCCCGAGACCGGCCGGCGTCTGGTGAATGGCCGAGGTCGCCTTCGGCGGCGCACTGGCGCATGCGGCTGCGCCCGAGGCCGCGAGCACCAGGCACACCCGGACGAACCCTGAGCTGAATGGAAAACGCATTAGCCAGATTCTGACACGCTAACGGAGGATAGTGTAAGCGGGTAAGCGCCCTGTGCCAGCAGCACCTTGACCACTTCGTCGTAGACAGGCCGGTTCGCCTTGCACAAAGCGGCGTGCAGCGGCGTCTCTCCGGTCTCGCCACGTCATCGACGTCGGCGCCGTTCTCGGATGTCGAACAGACCGGACGCACGCCAGCGGACGGACCGCCACGCCACGCCATGGTATCATTTCGATACCATGCCCGACATTCTCGTGCGGGGCCTCGACGCCGAGGTGATTGCGCAATTGAAGGCGGCTGCCAAGATGCACGGTCGGTCGCTCCAGGCCGAAATCCACGATATCCTCGAAAACGCTGGTGCCATGAGCCTGGCGGAGACGCGTCGCATCTCCGCGCGCTGGCTGAAGCGCCTGCGCCTGCCCGGCGGCGCCGTCCACACCGACAGCACCGCCGCGGTCCGCGACGATCGCACGCGATGAGCGTGTTCGTCGTGGACGCGAGCGTCGTCATCAAGTGGTTCGTGCCCGAACTCGACAGCGACGCCGCCCAGAGACTCCTCGCACGACCGCACCGGTATTGCGCGCCGGATCTCTTGTGGGCCGAGACCGCCAACACGATCTGGAAGAAAGTCCGTCGTGGCGATCTGACGCCCGTCCAGGGTCGCCAGCTCGTGAAGGACATCGGCCGCAGCGCGGTCGAGGCCGTTCCCTCCCGCCTTCTCGCCGACGACGCCTATGCGCTGGCGCTCGCGAGTGACCGGACCGCCTACGACTGCCTGTATGTGGCACTCGCCGTGCGGTTGCACACACAGATGCTCACGGCTGACGAACGCCTTGTCGCCGGACTGGCGCGGTGGCCAGAGCTCGCCACGCACGTCGCGGCGATCGGGTCGTTCTCCGGGTAACGGCTGGATGAACGTTTGATCTGCAGCCGACGCCTGTGGAGTTCTGACCGGACGAACTAATCGCGGAGAACGCTGACCGGGTCCTGGCGGCTCGCCCTGAGAGCCGGGATTGTCGTTGCGATCCACGCGACCATGCCGACGACCGTTGCGGCGGTCAACAACACGAGCGGATCTTCGGCGCGCATCGCAAACACGTTGCGGGACACGATACGGCCAGCAGCGTAGGCAACACACAGACCGAGTGCGACGCCGACGGCGATGAGCCGCTGTCCGCCGCTCATCATCATCCAGAACACGTGTCGGCCGCTGGCGCCGAGGGCGATTCTGGTGGCGAGCTCTCCACGCCGCTGCGACGCGGCGTAAGCAATGACGCCATAGAGACCAATGGCCGCCAACGCCAGCGCGGTCGCGCCGAAGACCAGCATCAACGTCATCCCGAGTTGCTGGCGCCTTAAGGTGCCGTCGACGATCGTTTCAGCCGATGTGAAGTTCGCGGCCAAGCTCGGGTCGAATGCCTTCAGCGCATTGCGTATTTGGGGAATGAGTGCGTCGGCCGGCTGGTCTGCGGTTGAGACCACGACCGACAGGCGACGTACAGAATAGGTAACCTGTTCCTGCGATAAATAGAAGGTCGGCTCTGCCTCCTCGGATACCGCCTTGTAACGAATGTCGTTTTGGGTCGCGCCTTTTGCGAGAGACAGGTTCGTGACGTTCACGCAGGCGAGTAACAAGAGCAATGCGGTCGCGCCAAGGACGATCAGAAGGATCGATCGCAGGTCGCCGACGATCGACGAGAGCAACGACTGGAACAGGAACTCGCGTCCGACGGCCTGAGGAACCGTCTTGCCCAGTTCCGCCATCGCGATGTTGCCGGCGCTCAGCAACTGCGCCATCGTCACACCCGGGCGCATCCGGAGGACGGCGTTGTACGTGTGCGAGGCGTCGAGATCGCTGGACCGGGCATTGACCCAGAAGTCGGTGCCGGCCGGGAAGTCGAGCCGTGGCGAAGCCACGCCGATCACCAGAAGCGGCTCCGAAAACTCGCCGACGCGAACGGACTTACCGATGATGCTGGGGTCGCCGCCGAATTGCTGCATCCATGTCCGATGCGAAACGACCGTCGCGGATGGCTGGACAGCGGGTTCGCCGCTGTGCTCCTCGTCGGTGAACGCCCGGCCGAGCGTCATCGGCAGGCCGAAGACGTCGAAGAACCTTGACGTGACCCGACGAATGGCGACAGCGGTGAGCGTTCCATCCTGCCTGATCCACGTTCCGTCGAGGACCGTATAGTTGACACCGGCCGCGCCGGCGATCCCAGGCACCCTTCTCAGGGCCACGATCTCAGACGTGGCGACCAGACCGCTCGTCATGCGCCCATCCACGTATCTGGTGTGGACGTCGACGAGCTGCTCGGCCGCCGGATACGGCAAGGGCCTCAGGAGCGTCGCGTTCACGGTGCTGAAGATCGCTGTGGTGGCAGCGATGCCGATGGCAAGCGTTCCGGCCGAGGCCAGCGTGAACGCCGGACTGCGCACGAGCGTCCGACTGGAATATCGAATGTCTTGAGCGAGGTCATCCAGAAGCGGCAGACCTCGTGTCTCACGGTGCAACTGCTTGGCGGGTTCGATGCCACCGAGACGTGCCAAAGCCCTTCGGCGCGCTTCCGGTGAAGCGAGGCCTTCGCGAATATGGTCTGCCGTCGCCATCTCGAGGTGAGTGGCCAGTTCCTGGTCGAATTCTCGATCGCGCTGATCTTTGCGGAAGAACGACACCAGGCGGGCAATGGCTTCGCGAACAGTGACCATGTCGTCCTACACACCCTTCTTCGACACGGCAAGGACCCGGCCCATCGCGGCGGACAAACGTTCCCACTCGGAACGGTCTTCCTTCATCTGACGCTTTCCCGCTTTCGTGATCGAATAGAACTTCGCTTTGCGATTCGTTTCCGAGATACCCCATTCGGCGGCGATCCAGCCGCGCTGCTGCAGTCGCACGAGCGAGGCGTAGATCGTGCCCTGATTGAGCAGTACGCCATCTCCTCCGAGCTGTTCGATGCGGCGCGCAAGACCGTAGCCGTGCAGCGGTCCCATCACGTCGAGGGTCTGCAGCACCATGAGGTCGAGCGTGCCTTGCAGCAGGTCCAGTTTCGAACGCAACGCGGCGTCTCCTGTGGTATGGCCACAGTATTACCGCAACACATGTGGCGTGTCCACATGTCTGCCGCTTTCGCGCGGGTAACGTCGAATCTGCGTAGAGCTTCAGCGTCTGCCGAAAATCGGGACGTCCGTTCCGGTGCCCCACTGGTAAACGGCGGCCGCCGTGACGTTCGTGCTCGACTGCAGGATGTACCAAGTCCCGGTCGAGGGGCGATAGACCGCGATGTCCGCGCATCCGTCCTTGTCGAAGTCCGGAGCGATCGGGACGTCGCCTGGCAGGCCCCACTGCAGGAAACGGCTGCCCGCGTAGGCTTGTGAAGAATATCGAATGAACCAGCCCCCGATGGAAGGCCGGAATATCGTCAACTCCGCCCTTCCGTCCCCGTCGTAGTCGGCAATGATCGGTATGTCTCCCGGCATTCCCCACTGCACGACGCCAGGGTTGGCAGCGCTGTAGCCGAGCGACGAGAACCGAATGTACCAGGTCCCGTTCGATGGCCGCCATACGGTGAAATCGGTCTTGCCGTCGCCGTCAAAATCGCCTGCCAGAGGCTGATCGCCTGGAAGACCCCACTGTACCGTCGTCGCGGCGGCGGCGCTCCAGGACGCCGATGAGAACAGGATGTACCAGTTGCCTTCAGATGGTCGCCAGACGGTGATGTCAGATCGTCCGTCGCCGTCGAAGTCGGCGATCAGCGGAACGTCCCCTGGCAGCCCCCATTGAACGACACCCGGGCTGCCGCAGTTGTAGTTGAGGCTGGAAAAACAGATGTACCAGAGTCCGTTGGACGGCCGCCAGACGGTCATATCGATCTTGCCGTCCCCGTCGAAGTCTCCTGACAGCGGAACATCGCCGGGAAGCCCCCACTGCACGACACGACTATTGGTGAAGCCGCTCGATGACGTGCGGATGTACCAGTCCCCGGTCGGCGGCCGCCAGATGGTCAGGTCGGTCACTCCGTCGCCGTCGAAATCCGCGGCCTCAGTGCCCCTCGGCGACCCCGGCAGATGCGCGCACCCTTGATTGGGGCCGGCCGTCGTGAACACCTGCAACGCCGACGCGGCGAACAGCGATGGATCGACAGGCGTCGCGTTGGTACGCGAGTGGATCAACCAGTAGTACCTCGTCCCGGCGCAGAGCGGCGCCGGTGGCGTCCAGAAGTACTGAGACGGCGGGTTGTTGACCAGTTGCGCCTTGACGTTGGCGACGCGCTCCATCGACGACGACGAGAACCCCATGAAGACGTCGTAGTCGGTGGCGAAAGCGGCGGTCTTCCACACGAGTGAGGCGTTGGCGGGCACCTGCGACGCGCCGTTTCCCGGCGTCAACAGGCCGGCTGCGTCCGGCGGTCCCGGCTTGAACGGAACAAAGCCTGACGAATCGTTCCACATCGCGACGACGCGGTTCCTGACCGCTGTGTAGATCGATGGCTTGGCGGCAGCCGAAATGAAATAGTCGTTGTCGCGCTGCCAGGCCGCCGCGATGTTCGACGACGCGTTCGTCGCGAAGCTCGACGTGATCAGCGTCTTCATGTGCATGTTGCCCTGATGATTCCGCTGCTTGATCTGCACGCCGGCCGCCCACAGCTTGTCGTAGTTGGCGTGCGTCAGCCAGAACTCGGGCCACGATCGATTCAAGTACTCGTCGGGCTCGATGATGAGCCGGACCGGCACACCCGAGCCTTGCTTTTCGAGCAGGGCATTCGTGACATCGTCGACCGTCAGCCGATAGTTCGCGAACAGGATGGAGTTGTGTTCCAGGTTGATCTCGGTGACGAGCCGCCGGTTGAAGTCCGGACCCTGGCCCCAGATGAGATCAACCGGCGTCGGATTGTCGGGCTCGCGTCGTGCGGTGTCGATGATCATCGGGGCGGGCGCGGGGTAGACGGAAAGGAAGTCACACCCCGTCGGTTCGTGCGTGCACGCGTCCATCCAATCCTTGAGGTAAGGTGGCCCGCCGAAGATGCTCTCCGGCTCCGGGGTTGTGTCGTTCCACAGTCGATCGAACTGCGTCTTGAAGGCGCCGACGATGGCAGGGTCGTCGGTGAAGAACGCCGTCTCGTCGTTGAAGTTCGTCGAGGAGAACGGGATGATGGAGAAGGTGTCCCAATTCGCTGAACCGAACTCGACGACGTTCTGTCCGACGAAGATCGCCATCTTCATGTGGTCGATCTCGGGAAACCACGTCGGATTGAAGCGAAGCCGGATCGGCACGCCCGCGTTCGCGAGGTAGTAGAACTCCGCCTTCGTTTTTGGATCAATCTCGAAAATGGCGTTGCGATCCCCGACGAGGCGGACGGGCACGCCGGCACGAAAGCGATTGGCGATAGCGATAGATACCGAATGCTCGGTCAGGTACCACATCGAAATGTCGAGGCGGACGGTTTCCGCGTTGATGCGGCGGATCAATTCGCCGGCGACGTTCTCGACTGCTGGAAACCACATCCGTTCTTGAGATTGGGCCGACGCACAGGAGGCGCCGGCGAGCATCAGAGCGATCGCGCCGACGGCGAGCACGACGAAGGATGGCCGACTCGAGCACGGACGACGGCGTTCCAAGCTCGAGTTCACGTGTCCCTCTCCAAAAGGCACGCGAAACACGAGCATTGCAGAGAGCATAGTTCGGTCCACATCGATGGCGGAACAGCTTCTGCCGGCGTGTGTGAGTTCGAGACTTGTCACGCTCATCAATGGCCCGACATGCTGCTGCCTGCGGGCTCAGACTCGACCCGACGTGGAGTCTCCACGTCACCGCCAACTGGCAGCTGACGTTTCTACGTGTGGGAGGTCGTCGATCGGATTGCGACGCGCGTGTAACGCTGGTCGGCGGGTTGAACACACACGATCGGGAGATTGCGCCAAGGTGCGGATTGATGCACGAAGGACGGAGCGAAGCGAGGAAGTGGTGGACCAGAACAGCGGCAGTTGGAACCAACTGCTGCCCTGGCTGAGGCGGCTCGACATCCTCAGGGGGGAGTGTCAGAAATTCTGTGTGTGGAGCGGTTGGTCACGACGTCACCGGCGCCGTGAAGCGTTCACCATACACGATCGCGAATTGATTGCGCGCACTGCGCCAGTAATTGGCTTCCTTGCCCCAGGTCGCCGTGATGTTTCGGAGGGCGAGCCAGAGGAGCTTGGTCGCCGCCTCGTCGGTCGGAAAGTGACCGCGCGTCTTGAGGATTTTGCGGAGCCGTGCATGCACGCTTTCCAAGGCGTTGGTCGTGTAGAGCACCTTGCGAACCTCCGGCGGAAAGGCAAAAAACGGAATCACGTGGGGCCAGGCGCGACGCCAGCTCGCCACAATCGACGGATACCGGCGGCCCCACGGTCCCTCGGCAAACTGGTCGAGCGCCGTCGCCGCGCTCACGGCATCCGTCGCCGTGTAGATGGTCCGCAGCGCGGCCGCCAACTCCTTGCGCACCTTCCAGGTGGCGAAATCCAGACTGTGCCGAATCAGATGCACGATGCAGGTTTGCAGCGTGGTCGCAGGGAACACGGCGCCGAGGGCCTCGGCCATGCCCTTCAAGCCGTCGGTGACCGCAATCAGGATGTCGTGACAGCCCCGCGTCTGCAGATCGGTGAACACCTTCAGCCAGAACTTGGCGCCTTCGGTCTGCTCGACCCAGATGCCGAGGATGTCGCGGCTGCCGTCCGGCCGCACGGCCAGGGCGAGATAGACGGCTTTGCTCCGCACGGTGCCCTCGTCGCGCATCTTGACCCGCAGCGCATCGAAGAACACGACCGGATACATCGGTTCCAGCGCGCGCTGCTGCCACGCCGTCACCTCGGCGTGGACCGCGTCCGTCACCGTGCTGATGAACGCCGGCGAGACGTCCACGGTGTAGCGCTCCTCGAGGAACGCCCGAATTTCTCGCACGGTCATCCCCCGCGCATACAACGCGAGGATCGTCTCGTCGAACCCGTCAAACCGGCGCGCGTGCTTGGGAATCAGCTGCGGCTCAAAGGTCCCTTCGCGATCCCGAGGAATGTCGAGCCGCACCGGCCCATCCTCCGTCAGCACCGTTTTGCTCGTGGTGCCATTGCGGTGATTGGTGACGTCCGCCGGCTGATCGCCGCCCGGCGGATAGCCGAGATGATGCGTCAGCTCGCCGCCCAGCATCCGCTCGACCATCGCCTTCTTGAATCGGCGGCATACCGCGTCGACATCCGCCGGAGACATCGGCCGGGCTGGGCCGGCAAAGTGATCCAGGACCTCCTCAGGGACGTCCAGCGGCGTCTTCTTGCGCGTACGAGGCATCGCAGCTCCTCATGCTATGCCCTACACACAAAATTCGGGACACTCTCCCTCAAGGGCGCCCAAGTGCTGGCTGGTTAGTCCCGCCGTTCCTGGCGCTTCGGAAGGATGTGACTGGGAACTTCCGTCACCTTCCGCCACTCGACGTTGAAGCTCCCGCGGTAGCCAAACAACGGTCCCCAAACGCTGTTCTGTACGTCGACGACGATTCGAAAACATCCGGCCGCATCGTCGTACCATTCCCGGACGTCAGCGATCCCGCTGAACAGCATCGGGAAGTTGAACCCAATCACACCCTCATAGAACCGCTGCGCACCCGATCGCAGCCTTAGTCCGCCTGCCTCGTCTACCGACAGGTCGATATCAACTGCCAGGTGCTCGTGTGACCCCAGGTAGTCCACAATCCGACGTCGAGAGTCGCTGTAGACCATGTACGCATCGAACCGACGCGTTCGCCGCGATTTGAACGTTCGAACCCACGAGACCGTCTCTCGCCCGAATTGATCGACGAAGGCATAGTTCTCGATCGTGAACGGGATGTTTCGTCCCGTCTCAGGAAACATGATGCGCCGCCAGCTGCCGACGCGAAGGAACGGCTCCGTGTAGAACCTGCCCTTCCAGATCTCGTCCATTACGCCAGTACCGATCGAGGCCATCCTGTCGGAGCTTGAGAAGCCGAACCGGCGCTGAATTTGCGGGTGCAGCCGGTGAAAGTCGGATCCGAGCACGTGCTCATAAATCGATTTCATGCCTTCTCCGGTCCAGGACGCCGCAGGCAATGTGCGGCGGACGGAATTTTTCCGACCACAAGAAGGTCGATGCTCGCGAGGCAGGCGACCGCGAGGTTCAGCGTAAACGGATTGAACGCCGTACTGAAATATCGCGGTGAATTTATTCCGACGCCCGCAGTGGCGACCAGCATCAACCCGAGGCAAACAAGCAGGGGCCAGCGCCGGTGCCAAGCGACAAGCAGCGCCGCCGCGAACGACAATTCAAGAATGCCGAGGGCAGTGACTACGAAGCCCGCAACACCGGCGGCGAGCCCGGCGTCGCGGACCATAGCGATTTCATCGACGTTCCGGGTGAGTAGCTTCGGAATGAGCCCGTGATAGATGAAGATGGCGGCAATGGCGACACGTGAGATCGCGTGAATCAGCGACTGCCGGATCGCCTGCTCCGGGGCCACATCCTGCTCGAGCCACAAACGCAGACGATCGAAGCTCCAGGCCGTCGCCCAGCCGATCAGCGGACGGAAGATCAATCGATCGAAAAGTGTGCCTGCCACGCCGAAACGCGTTCGGTAGTCATACCAGGTCAAGAATCGAACTCCGCTCTCTGTAGGGATGTACTTCCAGTAACCACTACCTTCGCTGATGATCGAGAGCGGTTCATCCGAGCCGAATTTCAGCGCGGAGGTGGAGCTGCCGTCACTTGAATCTCGCCGCCCCACGGTCTCGCCTTTGCCGCTGACCTCAAGACCGAAACCGATCCGCGTCGCGTACTGGAATCGTTGCGGTTCCGACTTACCGTTTCTCGGGAGGTATTCGATTCGCGAGAAGCGCAGATCCCACCGCTCGTGCAGTGCTGGCGTCTGCGTATGTGACCAGAGCGTATCGATCGGCGCCCGAACAAGAATCTCGACGTAGATGCTCATGCTTGAACGCCGTTGGAGCGTGTTGCCACTTTCATCGCAGCCACTGAGTGATCTCGGAATCGCTTTTGAAGCGAACGCACAATTGGCTGGCCGAATCGGGCGAGCGTGGCCTGTGGTGAAGAAGTCGCGCGGATTCGATACGCAACTTCCTCCGTCCGCGGGTCGAGGAAGACCTCGAAGAGCTCTTCGCCGCTCTCGGCGTGGTTCGTCAGCGTTCCGTATGCGAAACCAAACCGAGCGACATCACCCTGGCTTCCGACGGTGTACAAGACACGGCAACCGTTCAAGGACCAGAACCCGAGATGTCGGATCAGCACGGCAACAACAGTCCCGAAGGCGATAGGTGCCTGACGCGGAAACGTTTCGACCCAGCCGATGTCGAACTGCTTCCATGCGAGTAGCGCGGCTCGTGCTCGCTCGAAGTCGGATTGTCCCCGCCCGATGGTGACAGTCACCTCGTCGACGTCCTGACCGATCGTCCGGGTTCGGACGATTCCGATTGGTCCGTACGACAGCGGCAGGTCCTGCGATTCGCGGATGAATCGATCGATGACGCTACGAGTTGGACGTCGAGCCAGGAACATCGATGCCTCAGGCAGAGACTGGGCTGCCGAACAGGGCCTCACGAACCAGTTCGTCGACGGAGATCACGAACTTGCGAACCGGCGGAACACGAAGCGCCAGCCCCGCGGAGGGCAGGAGTTGCTGGGTCAGTAACACCAGCGACGCGGTCGCGCGCTGATTCGGACTCTTGTCCAGTAGCCACCACAGGAGCACTGCCAGGTGGACGAGATACAAGAGACGCCCGAGCGCTTCGGTAAGTGGCTGTTTCGGGGCATCACTCGACTCGGCGACAACCTGCTCGAACACCCGCTGGACGCGAAGGCGGGAGAACGCCGTGCTCGGGGAGAAGATGCCTTCTTCAGGGTCGCCAACCATGACAGGCGTCAGAGCCCGGAGCGCCATCTGATGCGGCTCGAGGACATCGAGGCTGGTCTTCAGGGCGAAGATGAAACGGTCTCGCCATCGACCGGACGGAATACTCGCCGTCTGCTGCGCGTACTCCGATGACAGTTGGTCATAGAGCGCGATGACGACAGCCTGTTTGCTTGGGAAGTAGCGATACAGAAGGCCGACACTGACCCCCGCTTCCTTGGCGATGTCCCGAAGGGTCGTCGCTTCATAGCCGCGGGCGGCGATCAACTGCGTCGCCGTCGCGTACAGGCGGTCTCTCGCTGCGGCGCCCTGAGCCGTTGGACCGGCCGGACGGCCCCGTTTTCGCGGCTTGATATTTTTAGTGAACATGTTCATTAATATTAGAGCATGGCTGATTCACTGATGCAACCTGCATCCGCTGGGGGAGGCGCTCACCTCGTGCTCTACGACGGGGTGTGTGGGCTGTGCAGCAGCCTGCTCCAGTTCCTTCTCCCCCATGACCGGCGCGGCGTGTTCGCGTTCGCTTCGCTGCAGAGCGCAACTGGCCGCTCGGTGGTTGAAGATGTCGGCGGCGACCCCACGGAACTGACGTCGTTTTACGTTTTGGCAAACTACCGGACGCGTCACAGCCAGATTTTTGCTAAGAGCCAAGCAGCGCTCTTCGTCGCAGGCCAGCTTGGTTGGCCGTGGAAGGCGGCAATCATTGCGCGCGTCCTGCCAAGCGCGCTGCTGGATCGCGCTTACAACGTCGTTGCCCGAAACCGGTATCGGGTGTTCGGCCGCTTCGAGCAGTGTCTTGCGCCGCGGCGGGAATTCCGGGACCGATTCGTCGAGTGAACGGGGAGAGCCGTATGAAGATCGTCATTCCAGGTGGGGCCGGACAGGTCGGCACGATCTTGGCGAGAGCGTTTCACCGCGGAGGCCACGATGTCGTCGTGCTCAGCCGACAACCGCAGCGCAGTCTGTGGCGGGTGGTCGCATGGGATGGCGCGACCCTAGGCAAGTGGCAACGCGAAATCGATGGCTGCGATGTCGTGATCAATTTGGCCGGCCGCAGCGTCAACTGCCGGTACACGGCAGCGAATCGAGCCGAGATCATGCAATCGCGTGTGTTGTCGACACGTGTCGTTGGACAGGCAATCGCGGCGGCGACATGCAAGCCACGCGTGTGGCTGCAGGCGAGCACCGCGACGATTTATGCGCACCGGTACGACAGTCCGAACGACGAGTACTCAGGAATTCTTGGTGGCCAGGAACCTGACGCACCAGACACTTGGCGATTCAGCATTGACGTCGCGCAGGCATGGGAGGGCGCCTTCGAAGAACAGGTTGTTGATGGAACTCGGAAGGTTGCACTTCGGTCTGCAATGACGTTAAGTCCGGACGCTGGAGGCGTGTTCGACACGCTCCTCGCCTTGGTACGCCACGGCCTCGGCGGCAGTGCAGGTGACGGACGACAGTTCATGTCGTGGGTTCACTACGAGGACTTCATCGCGGCGGTTAGATGGTTGATCGACCACGATGACGTCGAAGGAGCCGTGAACATCGCGGCGCCAAACCCCTTGCCGAATGCAGAGTTCATGCAGATACTTCGCGAGGCGTGTGGCGTTCCGCTCGGCCTGCCTGCAATGAAGTGGATGCTCGAGATCGGCGCTGTCTTCATGCGCACGGAAACCGAACTCATTCTCAAGAGCCGACGAGTTGTTCCCGCCAGATTGCTCGAGCATGGTTTCAAGTTCAAATATTCGTACTGGCGGGATGCCGCATTCGATCTGTGCCGTCAGTCGTTGGGCGACCGCGACCAAGCGTGTGCCGCATGATGACTGATTCGTTGCCTGTCGGTACGCCGCAACGGCTCCGCCAAACGGGTGACCAACGGGCGGGTACGCTGGCGATTTGTGCCGTTGCTGACGACGAGTTAGGATTGGCGCGTGGCCGTCACCAGACGTCGGAACCTGGAGCAGTTGTACTCGGGACCTCAAGTCCTGGAAGTACCCCTGTACTCGGTGTTCGAAGCCTCGCGGTACCTGCAGATTCCCGAGAACACGCTTCGTTCCTGGGTTTCCGGACGCTCGTACCCGTTGCGGTCCGGCGCACACCGCCGATCTGACCCGGTCATCGAACTCGCAGATTCGGCGAACGCCCGGCTATCATTCAGCAACCTCACCGAAGCGCATGTCCTGGACGCCCTGCGGCGCCAATATCAGGTCGAACTGCCGCAGATTCGGCGTGCCGTCAATTACCTGCGCGAGCACTTCCGGACTCAGCATCCGCTGGTTCACCACGAGATGCTCACGGACGGCAAACACCTTTTCGTTGAAGCGGCGGGCCTCAAGGATGTGATCAATGCATCCAGGCACGGCCAACTCGCGATGCGTGATCTAATTGGCTTGCATCTTCAGCGGGTGGACTGGGACAAGGACGGATTCGTCGCGCGCCTCTATCCGTTTACGCGCAGTCGACAGAGTCCTGCTGAAGAAGCCTCGCAGCCCCGAGTGGTCGCGATGGATCCGCGGGTGGAGTTCGGCCGGCCTATTCTAAAGGTGTCGGCGGTGCCGACCGCCGTGATAGCGGATCGGTACAAGGCGGGCGAGTCGATCGCTGATCTCGCTGAAGACTATGGCGAGGAGCCGCTCAACATCGAAGAAGCCGTCCGCTGCGAGCTCCAGCCGGCGAAAGCTGCCTGAGCCCCTCGTATTCTTCATCGATCGATCTCTCGGCCGCAAAAAGGTGCCCGAAGCTTTGCGGGCCGCTGGGCTTGATGTCCGCGTTCACGATGAACTGTTTCCTCAAGGAACGCAGGATGTTGTCTGGTTGGGCGAAGCAGGAGCCAATCGATGGGTGGTTATCACTCGTGACGATCGAATTCGATACAACCAGCTCGAGAAACAAGCCGTCCTCGCCGCGAAGCTCCGTTTCTTCAGCATCACGTCCTCGTCGTTGACCGGCGACGAGGCCGCTTCTCTCATTCTGTCTGCCGTACGCGCCATGACGCGCCTATGCCGGCAGCACGCGGCAAACGGCTTCATTGCGAAGATCTCCCGCGGACCCGAAGTGAGAATCATTGAAAAGGTTCGTCGATAGTCGCCCCTGCGATCGCGTAGTCTGCGGTTCCCGTGCTCAATGACGCCGCTAGGATGGGGGAGCAGGCAGCCCAAATGTGGACGAGCGTCGGGCGGCTTGCGATGCAGTTCACCGAGGCGTATAACGGTCGACGCAGTCTGGTCGGGCTGCGGCCTCGTTGCATCGTGTCAGCACGCAGGCTGAATCCGCCCGGCGCTCATCAGAGCCCGCGCTTGGATTCCTCATCTCGACCACGCCGTTGAAGGCCCGGCAAAACGGCCGGCACTTCGGGCACCTTCCTGAACCACCTCTGGCAACAACTGCCAGGGCGTCTTCACCGACAACGCAACCGCTGCACTATCGCAAGGAGGAGCGATATCCAACTCACGATGGAGTGATCCACGGGAACACGATACCCGCGATCGCGGCAACGAATGGCGCGTGTACGATCCGCGCGACCGGGACGATCGCGATCCGCGGAACGCGCGAATGCGGGATCTTGACTTGCCGCGAAGTGACGCGCGCGAGCTAGTCGTTGACCGCGACCGAGTCCACGAGTTGGACGGCGCAGACAGCCGGACGCTGGCCGCCATCGGCGCCTTTCGGGTCGTGCCGGAACACGATCTCGATCTTCGGCATGACGCATGACACCCTCGACAACCTCCACGATCTACGTTCGGGTCGCCGACCGACGAGGTCGTAGGTGTAACTGAGATCACCGAGCGTGGTCGCTCCCAATGAATAGGTCAGGCCGGTCAACTGATTCGCATCGTCATAGGTGAAGCCGACGACGTCTGTTCCCTGCGTAATCGTCGTCAACCGATGTGCCGCGTCGTAGGTATAGCTGACTGCTGTCTGCCCGGCGACCGTCATCGTCGCGCGCCGGCCGTCGCCGTCATACGTGTAGTCGACGGTCTCTTCGGCGGTCGCCTCCTCCGTGAGCCTGTCCAGCGCGTCGTATGTCCGGTTGATGGTCCCGTTCGCCGAATCGACGATGGCGGTCACCCGGTCGCCAGCATCGTAGGTGTACGTGATCGTCGAACTGTCGTCGAAGGTGACGACCTGCAGTCGGTTCAGCGCGTCATAGGTGCGGCTCGTCACCTGGCTCTTCCGGTCCGTCGTCGACGTCAGGTTGTCATTGCCGTCGTAGCCGTACGACGCGGCGTGCGAGAGCGGATCGGTCCGGGTAGCGACGCGGTCGCTGTCGTCGTAGGCATAGCTCGTCGTGTGCGTCAGCGCATCGGTCAAGGCGGTCAGGTTGCTGTTCGCGTCGTAGCTGAACGAGGTCTGCCCGCCGAGTGGATCGATGACCGCCGTCGTCCGATTCCGCTTGTCCAGGCTCGTGCGCCTGGTCTGACCCAGCGAGGTTGTGGTCGCGAGCAGTCGCCCCGCCGCATCCACAAACTGGAGGTGTTGTAGGCATCCGTCGTCACTTATCAAAACCGAGCGATTTCAATCTGCTTTTTTCGTCGTCGGATAGCGAGCTAGTCGTATTTTCCAGATAGGTGGCGAACTCCGCGCTCTTTTCCGTCAATGCAAAACAAAGGGCGAATGCCGCTTCTTTTAGGACTTGATGCTCAATCGAATCAGCCGCATACCGTTGCGCGATTGCTTGGAGGATATTCGCCTTTTGCTCGTACAAAGCGAATCTATTGCTCACACCCATAAGTGAACTCCAATGTTAACGACTACCCGTCATGAATGCCGGTAGGAGTGCCGGACCAAGTTCCGGCTGCACCGCCGTGATGCCGAGGCCACCTACAAGCGCGCAAAAAAACAGGGTTTTGCTGACAGAAGTTCAGTAGCTTTTTCCCTCCATTTTCCGCTTCGCATTATGGGCACAATTCGCTATGGCAGCCTGAACGACCTGGACCATCGCGCGGCTCTCGGTGAAGGCCTCCCCGGGCACCACTCATGGACTAGAAACTCGGCTTGGCGCTTTTCTTTCAACTCCGCATCACCGCCCCACTGTCTGACAGGCATCACAGCCCAATCGACATCGTTCGGCAAACGCGATAGATCATCAAACTGGTGGGCGTACCCCAAGATCGGCGTGGCGATCGGCGAAAAAGCACGGACGACCAGCGCCAACAATACGGTCGGTTGCACTACTGGCCTCGCAACAGGGAATTCGGCCTTTCACATCGCGGGTGCGGATTTGTGGTTGGTGGACCAGACCAGCGCCAGTTGGAACCAACTGATCCAGTGGTTGAGGCAGATCGGAGTGATCCAGACGGTGGTGTTGCAGTCCGCGAGATGCGGTCAATGAGGGCTAGCAGTCACACCTAACTTCTCTCTTACGATCGGGTCGTCTGAAATGTAAAAGAGTGCTTCGGGACGTTTCTGCTCAATGACCTCACTAGTGCCATTGTAAGTGATGACTTCGTAGGATGGATACGGATCTGGCCCCAGGGTGCGCGGTCCGTGTCCCGTGAGGGGCGCGGAACGTTCTGCGAGTTTGCGGCCATGACTGTCCCACAACTTGAAGGTGGCTGAACCGGTGGTCGGCGGCCAGGCGTAGTACCGCAATGACACGGTAACATCCTGACGCGACAGCCCTACTGGAATCGCAAACCAGCGAGGCAGCCTCGATTCGCCGGCCAATTCAAAGTTGGACTCGGCGCACGCGATTTCACTGATTGCCGCGAGAAAAAACACGAGAAAAAACCAGAGGCATCGCTTGACGCTAACGTCAGTCATCATCGGTTGCAGCACTTATGGTTCGGCGACCACGGATTCTTCAAGAAGCAAATCCCGGCTTCTATGTTGCACACTGCGCATGGTGAAAGAGCTACGAAGGTTGGAGCGTTCTCTTGATCCATGATCTTTTTCAAGGGTTCGTGCGCGTGAACCAGTAGAGCGGCCGGCGCTTGGCGTGTGCGATCGCGAGAACGAGCACGTGATGCTCGTGCTTTTCGAACGCGATCACGTAGGGGAACCGTTGAGCGGTCGCCTTCCGGATTAGCGGGCCCTCTGGCCGCGTGCCCGGCCATGCCGGGTAGGATTCTGGGGCGTCGCTGACTCGATCGAGGGAAGCCGAAATCTCACCGATGAATTCGTCGCCCAAGCCTGCGCGTCGCTCCTCGTACCAGAGTGCTGCGCTTCGGAGCTCGGCCAGCGCCTCAGGATGCAGTTCGAGACGCACGTCGCTGTTCGAGTTCCTTCAGGATCTCGGCGCGCGCGGCGTCCCAGCTGGTCGTCTGAACGCGACCTGCAGCGGCGTCTCGTGAACGCCGTTCCAGTTCGGCCGCCCACGCCGTGGCGACTTCCTCGTCCGACTCTTCCAAACTGGA
>DATBHR010000098.1:0-601504 GCA_036557365.1 Vicinamibacterales bacterium | reverse complement strand
ACCTGTTCGGCTTTCAGACACGGCGTGCCGCTGTTCAGCTCGCGCGCGGCGCCGAGCGCGGCGCCGTCCACGGCTTTCGTCAGCTGCGCCTTGACGACATACCCTCGGCCGCCGTCGAGCGCCAGGCCCGTGAAGAGCAGCAGGACCGTCAGCGTGACGGCCATGTAAATCAGCGCGACGCCTTTCTGGTTTCGAAGAATCGTACGCTGTCTGGTCATGTTCGGAACCTTCAACTTAGAAATAAGCAATCGAGTACAGCGACGTGGGCACGGGGATGCCGAACCGATCGAACGGCGTAATCAGCGGATGGCTGCTGTAAATCTCCGTGATGTAGAGCGAGCCGCCGGTTGAGAGCGAGTTGGCGGGCACGCCCCCGGTCACGCGCAATGCGGTGTTGTTGTCGGAATTCGGCGCGATGTAGTCCGGCGCCGTTCCGAGGTTGCCCGAACACGCGCTGCATGTAATCGCGCTGCCCGATCCGACGCTCGCGCCGTAGGTATAGCGGGAGTAGACGATCGGGATGTCGTAGTTCGGCGCGCCGGTCGTCGACGGACGCTTGACGACCGTGAAGATAACCTTCGCTGTGCTCGCGAAGTCGACGTTGCCGGTCCGCATCGACTGGAGCGCCTGCGCCGCGAAGGCGGGCGACGAGTCGCGCGAGATGAGATTCGCGCCTTCGCGCGACATCTTGGTGACGACGTGCTGGTCGAGCAGCGCGTAGCTCAGCTCGATGATGCCCAGCGCAATCGTGACGAGGAGCGGCATGATCATCGCCATTTCGATCATGCTCTGCCCCGACGCGTCGCGCAGGCCGCGACGGCCGCGCGCGGACCGAAGGTGTCGGAATATCATGTCAGTAGCTCTCGTTCTTCATTGCGGACGCGACGGTGAAATGAATCTTGCCGCCGGTGAAAAACGGCCGGATGAGCGGCGTCATGAGATCCCAGTCGAGATCCACCGTGACCTTTTCGATGTCGTTCGGACCGCCGACACCCGCCGTCCACGCGCCTGCGGGCGGCGACATGTGGCTGAAGCTGAACGCGGAATCGTTGAGCGTGATCGTGGGAGTCGCCTGGCGCATGGCCAGCTTGATCGATTCAGCGCGATTCAGCTGCGCGGACGGATCGCCCGGATCGGTCATCGTCTGGCCGGTGACGGCAAACCGCGTGGCCTGACTGACGCCGTTCTCGAGCGAAAGATAGACGTAGAAGAGCGACGCGAAGTCCACGACCGAAAACGTCAGCAGCAGGAGCAGCGGCGTGACGATCGCGGCTTCGATCATGTTCGTGCCCGCGCAGTCCCTGAGCAGGCCGATCAGACGACGTGAAATGGTGCGCCTCATATATGCTTCCTGTTCGAAAGCGGTCGAATCCGAGAGATCTGCCGAGGCGGGTGCAGCCCCTGTGCCAGAGTGTGCGTACTTACAAACTGCGCCCGGTTCACACGGATCTGAACGGACCTCCGCCGCGGTCCACAGACCACTGACGATCGGTAAGTGAGCGTCTGTCAGCGACTTTGCCGCCCCGACGCCCGGGCGAGCCGGTCAAGCAGCGCGCCCGAGAAGAAACGCGTACGCGTTTCCGGGCCATCGATGGGGAGAGAAGAAAGTGCAATCGTGCTTACCATGCCGTCCGGGCCCAACAGGCGCCCATGACTGACGTAATCGTGATCGGCGGCGGCCACAACGGCCTGGTCGCTGCGACGTTCCTTGCCAAAACGGGCCTCAAGGTGATCGTGCTCGAGCGCGCCGACCGCGCCGGCGGAGCCGCCAGGACCGACGAGATCGCGCCCGGCTTCCGCTGCCCGACGCTCGCACATGCGGCGTCGATCGATCCGGCGATCGTGCGGGCGCTGGCACTCGACGCACGCGGACTGGCGATCGTCCGTCCTGACGCGCTGGCGTGTTCGCCGTCGACGAACGGCCGCGCGCTCGTGCTATGGGGCGACGCAGGCCGCGCGGCGCAGGAGATCGGCCCCTTCTCGGCCGCCGACGCCGAAAAGTACGCGCCCTTTCTCGCGAGCTTCGCGCGCATCAGCCAGGTGCTGCGGACCGTCGCCCAGGCGCAGCCGCCCTCGATCGACGGACCGTCCGCCGGCGATCTCATCGAGCTGATAAAGGCGGGCCGGGCCTTCCGCGCCCTGCCGAAGGCCGACGCGTTCCGGCTTCTCCGCTGGATGCCGATGGCGGTCGCCGACCTCGTGAGCGAGTGGTTCGCAACCGAGCCGCTTCGAGCGACGGTCGCCGCGAACGGCATCCTCGGCTCGTTCCTCGGACCCTGGTCGGCCGGAAGCGCCGCCGTCCTGCTGTGGCTCGGCGCCACCGAGGGTCATCCTGTCGCCTCCGGCTGGTTCGCTCGCGGCGGGATCGGCGCGGTGACGGATGCGCTGCTCGCGGCCGCGCGTGACGCCGGCGTGGACGTCCGGACCGGCGCCGAGGTTGTGCGCGTCAACGTCTCCGGCGGAGCGGCGACGAGTGTCGTGCTCGCAGGCGGGGACGAACTGCCGGCGCGGGCCGTCGCGTCGAATCTGGATCCCAAGCGGACGTTCCTGGGCCTGCTCGATCCCATGCACCTCGACCCCGAATTCGTCCAGCGAGTGCGGAACATCCGCGCGCACGGGACCCTCGCCAAGGTGAACTTCGCGATTGACCGCGTTCCCCAGTTCGCGAGCCTCGCCGCGCGCTCCAACGGCGAACGGGCTGCCGCGCTCTCGGGTCGCGTGCGTCTCGGCGCCGAAATCGATTTCATCGAGAAGGCCTTCGACGCGGCCAAGTACGGACGGCTCTCGGACGATCCGTGGATCGAGATCGCGATTCCTTCGATTGCGGATCCGTCCCTCGCCCCGGACGGCAAGCATGTCGTCTCGACCTACGTTCAGTACGCGCCGTATCACCTGCGCGGCACCACGTGGGACGAGGAACGCAGCCGCCTCGCCGACGTGACGACCGCCGCGATCGAACGTCACGCGCCGGGGTTTTCGTCGTCTGTCGTCGCGCGTCAGACCATCACGCCGCTCGATCTGGAACGCCTTGGAGGTCTCACCGGCGGGCACATCTTCCACGGCGAGCTGGCGCTCGATCAGCTGTTCGTCACGCGTCCCCTGCTCGGCTGGGCGCGCTACGAAACACCCGTCAGCGGACTGTATCTCTGCGGGTCCGGCGCGCACCCTGGCAATGGATTGACGGGACGGTCAGGGGCGCTCGCCGCCAGGGCGATCGCTCGCAGACTGAACGTTTCCTGATTCCTGATTTCGCGATCACTATTTCCGATAGTCGAGCGCGGGCTTGCGGTCGGCGAGCCGTGTCTTGTAGACGAATCCCGGTCCGCGCTTCCTGTCGAATTCCGCTCGTGCCTTCTGGATATGCGACGGGTCGCTGAAGAGATCCACCGTCGTCAGCGCCATGGTCTTGGCTGCAACCATCATCCCCTTCAGCCCGATGCTGCCGCCGGCACACGCGGTCGCCTGCCAGCTGTGCGCCGGCACGCCCGGCACGAACGTCGCCGCGACGACCTGGGCGGTCGGCACGTTCCAGCTCACGTCCGCGAGGTCGGTCGACGCGCTGCCGACGACGCCGAGCCGCATCGGCTGAACCTTTTCCTGCGAGCCGAGCTCAATCGTGGGCGCTTCGGTGAGCGTCTTCCTCAGGTCCTCAGCGAACTTCAGCTCCTCGGTCGTGTACGAAACGCCGCCAACGCGTTCGAGATTGCGCTGCATGAGACCGCCGAGATACTCGTTCGGCAGCACGTTCCACACGGCGCCCGTGACTTCCAGCTCCATCGTCGTGCCAGTGCCAAGCGCGGCGCCCTTCGCGGCATCGACCATGCGCTCCCAGATGCTGTCGAGGATGCGCATGTCGGGCTGCCGCGCGTAGTAGTACGCCTCCGCGAAGTCGGGGACGACGTTCGGCGCGGCGCCGCCGCGCGTGATGATGTAGTGGATGCGCGTGTCCTGCGGGACGTGCTCGCGCATCATGTTCACCATGTAGTCCATGGCCTCGACGGCGTCGAGGGCCGAACGTCCTTTTTCCGGGGCCGCGGCCGCGTGTGCCGCGACGCCACGGAAGCGGAACTTGCCGGTGATGTTGGCGAGATTCGTGGACGGGCTCGCGTCGTTGCGATCCGCGGGATGCCAGGACACGACAGCGTCGACGTCGTTGAACAATCCGGCGCGCACCATGTACACCTTGCCGGATCCGCCTTCCTCCGCGGGCGTGCCGTAGTACCGCAGCGTGCCGGAGTGGCCGGTCTGCAACCACTCTTTCACCGCGATGGCGGCCGCCAGCGATCCTGTGCCGAGCAGGTTGTGACCGCACCCGTGGCCCGCGCCCTCCGCGACGACCGGGCTCCGTCGCGCCGTCGGCTCCTGCGACAGCCCCGGCAGCGCGTCGTATTCACCCAGGATGCCGATGACGGGCTTGCCCGATCCGAACGACGCGACGAACGCGGTCGGAATGTCGGCGACGCCGGCGCGGATCGTGAATCCGGCGGCTCGCAGCTGCTGTTGCAGCAGGGCGCTGCTTTTCTGCTCCTGGTACCCGACCTCGGCGAAAGCCCAGATCTGCTTCGCGACGTCGGCATACGCCGACCGGCGCGCTTCGATGCCTTGCAGGACGGCGTCAGGACCCGCCTGCGCGGCTGTCAGGATCGCGAGCGGAAACAGCGAAAAAAGCGCAATCAGAGTACGGCGCATCCGAAGCTCCTGTGGACCCACCCGACCTCCTCGACCTGCCCGACCCCCCGAATTATCGCGTAAGATCCTGCGCATGAAGTCCAGATTTCCGCTGCTCGTCGCAGGGATGATTGCCGTGTCCGCGATCGTCACGATGGACGCGCAGACCACATTCGTCCGCGACCCGAAGATCGCGATCGACGAGGAATACACGAAAAAGATCAAGGAGTACACGACCCAGCCCTACTTCACGTCGCCGCTCGTCGACTACCTGCCGGCGTCGAAGACGATTCCGACGCCCAAGGCCGTGCTGGGCGACGTCGCCGGTGCACCCGGCCGGCTGCCCTACGCCGAGGAGGTCTACCAGTACATGCGCATGCTCGAAAAAGCGAGCCCGCGCGTGAAGGTGTACTCGATCGGACGGACCGAAGAGGGACGCGAGATGATCGCCGTCGCCGTCGCCTCGGAAACGATCATCGCGAAGCTGCAGGAGAACGGCGACCGGCTGGCGAAGCTCGCCGATCCGCGGACGATCGGAATGGACGACGCGCAGGCGGAGAAGCTCGTCTCGGCGTCGACGCCGATCTACTACATCACGGGAACGATTCACTCGCCGGAAACCGGATCGCCGACCGCGCTGATGGAGCTCGCCTACCGGTTGGCCGTCGACGATCACGAATACATCAAGGCCATTCGCAACAACCTCATCACCCTGATCACGCCCGTCATCGAAGTGGACGGCCGCGACAAGATGGTGGACATCTACAAGTGGCACCTGGCGAACCCTGGCAAGAACTATCCGAATCTCGTGTACTGGGGCAAGTACGTCGCGCACGACAACAACCGCGACGCGATGGGCGTCACGCTGAAGCTCACCGAGAACGTCATCAACACCTACGCGCAGTGGCATCCGCAGGTACTGCACGACCTGCACGAATCGGTGCCGTATCTCTACGACAACACGGTCGGCGACGGACCATACAACGCCTGGATCGATCCGATTCTCGCCGACGAGTGGGAGATGATCGGCTGGAACAACGTGTCGGAGATGACGAAGTTCGGAATGCCGGGCGTCTTCACGCACGGTAACTTCGACACGTGGTCGCCCGGCTATCTGATGTTCGTCGCGGCGCTGCACAACGGCATCAGCCGGCTGTATGAAACGTTCGGCAACGGCGGCGCCGACACGGTCGAGCGCGAGCTGCGCCCCGACGAGTACGCGCGGACCTGGTACAAGCAGAATCCGCCGCTGCCGAAGACGATGTGGTCGCAGCGGAACAACAACAACTACGAAGAGACCGGCCTGCTGACGTCGCTCCACTACTTCGCAGGCAACGGACGGCTGTTCCTGCGCAACTTCTATCTGAAGAGCAAGCGATCGATTCTCAAAGCGAAGACCGAAGGACCGGCAGGCTACGTATTCCCCGCCGACGATCAGCGGCCTGGCGCGCAGGCGGAGCTGCTGCGCACGCTGCAGAAGCAAGGCGTCGAGATTTCGCGCGCGACGTCGGCGTTCACCGTCACGATGCCGGCCAAGAAGAGCACGGCGCGGCCGGCCACGACAACGACGAATGGGTCAGGTGGGTCAGGTGGGTCGGGTGAGTCAGGTGCGAGCGGACCTAGCGATCAGGATGGTCAGTCGGCGAAGGCCGACGAACGCAAAACCGAGACGCGGACCTTCCCGGCTGGTTCCTACATCGTCCGCATGGATCAGCCGTACAGCCGCATCGCCGACTCGCTGCTCGACTATCAGTACTGGAGCCCGAACGATCCGCAGCGGACGCCGTACGACGACACCGGCTGGACCTTCCCCGAACTCTTTCGCGTGCAGGCGATCCGCGTGACGGACGTCAAGCTGCTCGATGTCGCGGTCGACAAGATCAGCGATCCGGTTCATCCGGCAGGCGCGGTCTCGGGCACGGGCGCCGCATTCCTGATCAATCACAACGGCGATACCGCGCTCGCGACGCTGCGCTATCGCTTCAAGGATGCGTCGTTCGAGGCCGCGGAGGACGCGTTCGAGGCCGGCGGCAAGAAGTTCGGTCGCGGCACGTTCATCGTCAAGAACGTGTCCGCCGGCGACATGCAGACGGCGGCGACAGAGCTCGGACTGCAGGTCGTCGCCGCAGCCGCACCTTCGGTGAAGACGCATCCGCTCCGTGCGCCGCGCATCGCCATCCTGCACACGTGGCAGACGACGCAGACCGAGGGCTGGTGGCGGCAGGCATTCGACCTCGCGCATGTGCCGTTCACCTATATCAGCACGCAGCAGGTGTCGAAGGACGACAACCTGAACGATCGTTTCGACGCGATCATTTTCCCGCCCGTCGGCCGCGGACCGGAAGCAATCGTCAACGGACAGCCGATGTACGGCAACGCGCTGCCGTGGAAGAAAACCGCGGACACGCCGAACCTCGGATCCGAAGATCAGACCGACGATATGCGTCCCGGCCTCGGATGGACCGGCGTTCAGCACCTGCAGAACTTCGTGCGCCGCGGCGGCCTGCTCATCACGTCGATGGACACGGCAGACCTCGCCGTCAACACCGGCATGACGCCCGGCGTATCGGTTGCCGCCCGTCAACGTCTGCGCATCGTCGGCAGCGTTGTCCGTTCGAAGATGGTGGACGCGTCGAGTCCGATCGCGTACGGATACGCGGACAACCTCGCGATCTGGTGCGACAACGGTCCGATTTTCAACATCTCGAACATCGTCGGCGCTCGCGGTGGTCGGCGACTCGGGCCGGACGACGGTGGAAATCGGCCGACTGGGCGCGGAACGGCTGACGATCCCGACACGCCGCAGGGACGCCTCGGCGCTGATGCGCCATCGGAACCGAAGATCGACGTCTGGCAGGCCGTGCCGCTCAACATCGAGCAGCTGCGAAACGGCGTCAGCGTCATCCCGCCGATCGCGCGGCCGCGCGTGGTCCTGCGCTACGCCGACAACAAGGAGCTGCTCGTGTCCGGTCTCGTCGAAAACGGCGGCGAAATCGCGCAGCATGCGGCCGTCGTCGACGTGCCGCTCGACAAAGGACACGTCGTCGTGTTCTCGAACAACCCAGTGTGGCGCGGCGAGACCCAGGGCAGCTATTTCCTTGTGTTCAACGCGCTGCTGAACTTCGACAACCTGGGAGCCGGACGAAAGCTGGACGCTCGGTAACATCGGAAGCCGCCCATCGAGCGGCTTCTCTCGTCTAACTTCGGCGAGGTGCCGCGATGGTGCGGGTGGCTGCAGTCCTCGTGTCGGTACTCGTCGCGGCGTCACCAGCTGACGCGCAGCCACAAACCACCACGCCGGCGCTGCCCGCGCCCGTGCGCGACACGCCGACTGCAGGCCGCGGCACGTCGACCGTGCGTGGACGAGTCGTCGATGCCGTAACGGGACGCGGTCTGCCACGAGTCGAAATCCGCATCGGCGGCGCGAACCTTGGCACCGAGCCGCGCACGACTTTCACCGACGCGACGGGTCGGTACGAGCTCGGAGGGCTTCCTGCGGGCCTTGTCACCGTCGTCGCGGTGAAACCCAACTACGTCCGATCGTCATGGGGCGAGGAGCGGCCAGAAGGACCCGGCAAGCGCGTCACCCTCACCGATGCGCAGCGCCTCGACGCGATCGACTTCAAACTGCAGCGCAGCGGCGTCATCGTCGGCCGGATCGTCGACGAGGTCGGCGAGCCGGTGACCGACGCCGGGGTTCATGCGATGCGCTATCAGTTCATTCAAGGCGCGCGTCGACTGATGCCGAGCGGCCGCGTCGCGCAGACGAACGATCTCGGCGAATTTCGTCTCTACGGTCTCTCGCCGGGTCAGTACTACGTGTCAGCGATCCTGCGCAGCAACACGTTCGGAATCACCGAGACGAGCGACCAGACCGCCTACGCACCCACGTTTTATCCGGGAACCGGCAATCTCGCCGACGCGCACAAGCTGGCCGTTGCGCCGGGACAGACGATCTCGGGAATCAACCTGACGCTGCTGCCGATTCAAACGGCGACGGTCACCGGCAGGGTCGTCGACAGCGACGGCCGGCCGTCGACGACCAACATGATCATGGTCAGTCAGCGGACCGGCAGTGCGGTCCTCAACATGATGCCGTATCCGGTGACGAGCGAAGGTACGTTCACGCTGCACGGGCTCACGCCGGGCGACTACGTGATTCGTGCGCAGTCCGGCGGCAATCTCGTGGCGTCGATGGATGTCACCGTCAACGGGAGCGACGTGAACGATCTCGTGCTGATCGCGTCGAAGCCGTCGACGATACGCGGACGCGTCGTCTTCACTGACAGTGCGACGTCGGCGCCGCCGCCGCGGCCCGCAGCGCTCGAGATGGGCGCCGTGCGCGAATGGGCAATTGGCCAGCCAATGCGGAGCGCGGCGAAGATCGCAGAAGATGGGACCTTCGAGATATCGCTGACGTCGGGCCATGTCGTGCTTCGTGTGGCACCCGTCGGCGGCACTCCCGGTCCTGCGGGTGTTCCCGGCTGGAGACTGAACCGCGTGATGCTCAACGACGTGGACGTCGCCGACACCGGCATCGACATCGCGTCCAATGCGTCGATCGACAACGTCGTCGTCGAGATGACCAATCGCGTCAGCGAGGTCACCGGTTCGGTCACAGACGCCGACGGCAAACCGGTTCGCGAGTGCTACGTCATCGCCTTCGCACAGGATTCCGTGCACTGGACGGTCCAGACGCGGCATCTCGCCGTCGTGCGTCCTGCCGCGGATGATCTGTTCCACCTTCGTCTACTGCCCGGCGATTACTACGTCGTGGCGTTCGCCGACGTCGAGACGAACGCGTGGACCGATCCGGATTTCCTGGCGCTCGCGAAGGATGTCGCGACAAAGGTGTCGGTGGCGGACAGCCAGAAACAGATCGTGAACGTCACGCTGTCGCCAGCTCCCGTGTACTGAACCGCAAGGCACGTCATGTTCACCATCCTGCACATCGCGCTTTCACTCGTCGTGGCGATGCAAGGTACTGGCGCGCCCGCGCAACCTGCGGGAACGTGCGTCATCCACGGCCATGTCACAGCGGCCGATTCGGGTCAGCCGTTGCGGAAGGCGCAGGTGCGGTTGTCGTCGACGGAAACGCGTGACTCGCGGCTTGCGACGACGGACGGGGACGGCGCGTACGAATTCAAAGACGTGCCGCCGGGCCGCTACCAGGTGTACGCGTCCAAAGGCAGCTACGTCGGTTTGTCGTACGGCCAGAACCGTTCGACGGACGCGCCGAAACCGCTGCAGCTGCTCGATCGGCAGTCCGTTGACCGCCTGGATTTTGCGCTGCCGCTCGGCGCCGTCGTGACCGGCAAGGTCATTGACGAATACGGGGAGCCGGCCCCGGAAATCACCGTCTCGCTCGAGCGGTATCAGTTCGTGCAGGGACAACGTCGTCTGACGCCGGCAGGACGACAGGCGACGACAAACGACATCGGCGAATTCCGCCTGTTCGGCATTTCTCCCGGCCAGTACTATCTTGTCGCCCGCTGGAGCCAGAACTTTGGAAACGCCAGCACCGGCGACAGAACCGCGTACGCGCCGACCTACTACCCGAACGTCACGAACGTCGAGGAAGCGCAGCGCGTGACGCTCGTCGCCGCGCAGCAGCTCAACGACGTCGCGATGATGCTTCGGCCGATCAAGGCTGCGCGCATCTCCGGCACCGCGGTGCGAGCGGACGGCAAGCCGATGGGCCCGGGAATGGTCATGATCACGCAGAGGAACGGCAACAACTTCATGGTGAATCCCGGCGGGCAGCTCCGCGCGGACGGTACGTTCACGATCAATGCCGTCGCACCCGGCGAGTACACGCTTTCCGTGCGCGCGGGCGCAGATAACGAGACGGCAACGGCGGCGATTACCGTGACCGGTGACGACATTGCTGATATCGCGCTCGTTGCCGTGCGGCCCATCGTCGCGGTGGGACGAATCGTGGTCGATCCCGCACAGGCCCAGTCGCTGCCTCGCGACCTCATGGTTTCCGCGTTCCCTGTACAGAACGCGATGGTGTTGTCGTCGCAGCCGGCGCATGTGGGAGACGACTACACGTTCGAGCTGAAAATGCCGCCGGGCCTGATGCGCATCAATGTATTTCCCAGCGGGATGGGCGGGCGCGGCGCGTTCGACTGGGCGATACGGTCGGTCAGGATCAACGGCACTGACGTCACCGAGAGCGGTATCGAGTTCAAGCCTGGTCAGACGATCAGCGACTTCGAAGTCGAGCTGACGAACAAAATCTCCGTCGTGTCCGGGCTCGTCACGAACAGCCGCGGAGAATCGTCGACGGACTATACGGCGATCGTGTTCTCGCAGGATAAAGAACAGTGGACGACGTTCACGCGGCACCAGGGCAGTGGACGCCCCGATCAGGATGGGCGCTTCAAGATCCGAGCGCTACCGGCTGGTGAGTACTACATCGTGGCGGTCGATCGTCTCGAACCGGGCCAGGCGGCCGACCCTGAGTTTCTCGAGCGGATTCGCACGAAGGCGACTGCGTTCTCCCTGAGCGAGGGCGAGACGAAGACGCTGGACCTGAAGATTCAGACCGATCAGAACGCGTCGCCTCGCCAGTAGCACACGTCTGCATCCGTCAGCGGCGGCGACACGCGGCCCGCGTCCGTCAACGCCCGCATCATCATCACGTCGCTCGACGGCGCGCTGCCAACGATCTCGATCTGCGGCGGCCGCAGCGTGGCTGGCAGCCACGCCCGAATTTCGGGACGCGCCTCGCCCGGCTCGCGCGCGATCAGCACCTGGAGGATCGCGCCGAGCCGCGCGCCAGCGGGATCACGATCGCCGCAGCTGTTGATGGTCCAGCGGCCGCCGTTCACGCTGATCACGACGTACGCGACCGCGGACGCGCCTTCCTCGGCGACGAAGAACTGCAGCGCGCGCGCGCCCGCCGGCGCGAGACCTGCGAGCATGCGCTGCTTCGCGATTCCGTAATGGACGAACGATCGATCGCGGCGGAGGCGAAAGCGGAACGGCTCCGCGCGCGCCGCATCCATCGCGACGACCTCACCCAGATCCCGATCGTCTCCGGCCCGCACCATCGTCGCCGGCGCGCCGCGGCGCGCGTCCTCGGTCACGCGAAGCGACAGTTCGTGCATCGGGACGACGTCGAACCCGAGGCGCGCGTAGTAGGCCGGATCGATTTCCGAGAACAGCATCGCGAGGTCGGCGCCGCCGGCCGCGGCGTGCTCGATCACCCGTTCCACCAGCTCGCTCGCGGCGCCCCGCCGGCGGTGTTCCGGCATCGTGAAGACGGCCCCGATTCCGGCAATTCGGACCGGCCGGCCATCCGCCACGGCATCCAGCTCGTACAGCTTGGCGGAGGCCAGGACCTGGCTCCCCTCGACCAGCGCCCACCGGGTCAGGTGGCTCCTGCCCCACGGCGTCTGCAGCTGGGCTGAAAACCACCGACCGTACGCGGTTCTGGACAGTCCGTCGTTCCATTTATGGAATGTTGCGTCGAGAATCTGCGCCAGGAGGTCCCCGGTCGCCGGTACCAGAATTGCCATGTGCCTCGCAAGGATTGTAGGCAATTCGTTAAACGCACGACGCGGTTGCCCGGTCTAACCCTGCAGATGAAGCTTATTCTCGCCCTTGCGTGCGCGTGCACCGTGGCACTTTCTGCCGCCAAGCTGCCGGCAGACGACGCCACAGTGATGCACGTGCTGAATCGCGTGGCGTTCGGCCCACGGGCAGGAGACGTCGAGCGCGTGAAGCGCATGGGGCTGGAGAAATACATCGACGAGCAGCTTCATCCCGATCGCATCAGCGACGGCGCGATGAAGGACCGGCTCGCCGGCCTGACGACCATCGGCATGAGCTCGCGCGAGATCTCGCAGAACTTCGAGCAACCGTTGATGGAAGCGCGCCGCGAGAAGAAGAGCGAACAGACCAAGAACGCGAGCGGCGACGCGACGAAGCCGCCGGCACCGGCGCAGCAGCGCGCGAACAGCGTCGTCGTCGAGCTCGGCGAACAGAAGATCCTGCGTGCGGTCTACAGCGAGCGGCAGCTGCAGGAGGTCCTGACCGACTTCTGGTTCAACCACTTCAACGTGGACGCGCGCAAAGGACGCGACCGCTTCCTGCTGACCGAGTACGAGCGCGAGGGGATCCGGCCGCACGTGCTCGGGTCGTTCCGCGGTCTGCTGGAAGCGACGGCCAAGAGTCCTGCGATGCTCTTCTACCTGGACAACTGGATGAGCGTGGATCCGAACGGCGCGCATCCGACCGTGACGCCGGCGCACGTTGCGCGTGGGCCGTTCGGCGGCCGCGTCGTCGTCCCGGGGACGGTGAAGCCGGCGCAGCAGGGAAAGAATGCGCCGAAGGGCTTGAACGAAAACTACGGGCGCGAGCTGCTGGAGCTGCACACGCTCGGCGTCGACGGCGGGTACACGCAGCGGGACGTGACGGAGGTTGCGCGCGCGTTCACCGGATGGACGATCGAGAACCCGCGGCAGGGCGGCCACTACGTGTTCCGGCCGCAGCTGCACGACATGGGACAGAAGGTCGTGCTCGGGCACGTCATCAAGCCGGGAGGCGGCGAATCCGACGGCGAGCAGGTGCTCGACATCCTCGCGAAGCATCCGTCCACGGCGCATTTCATCGCGTTGAAGCTGTCGCAGCGGTTCGTCAGCGACACGCCGCCGCCCGAGCTCGTGAATCGCGTCGCTGCGCGATTCCGCGAGACCAACGGCGACCTGCGCGAAGTGACGCGCGCCATCCTGACGTCGCCGGAATTCCTGTCGGCGGACGCATTCAACGCCAAGGCGAAGACGCCGTTCGAATTTCTCGTCAGCGCGCTGCGCTCGTCGAACACGGATGTCGCCGACGCGAAGCCGTACGTGCGGACGCTGCAGGAGCTCGGCATGCCGCTCTATCAGTGTCAGCCGCCGACGGGATACAAGGACACCGCGGACACGTGGATCAACACCGGTGCGCTCATCGCGCGCATGAACGTCGCGAACCGGCTGGCGTCGGGCGATCAAACGCTCGCGCAAAGCCTTGGTTCGCCGGAATTCCAGCGGCGATGACGCGCGAGCACGGAAGGACAGCGTCATGATCTCCAGGCGTGTTTTCGTCAAGGACGGTGCGCTCGCGCTCGTGAGCCTCGGATTCGCGCCGTCGTTTCTGGCGCGCACCGCATTCGCCGCCGGAACATCGGTCCGCTCCAAGCGGCTCATCGCCATCTTCCAGCGCGGAGCCCTCGACGGCTTGAGCGTCGTCGTACCGTTCGGCGAGGCCGACTACTATCGGCTCAGGCCGAGCATCGCGATTCCGCGTCCCGGGACGGGAAGCGCCGAAGCCGCGCTCGATCTCGACGGGTTTTTCGGCCTCAATCCGCGTCTCGCGCCGCTGAAGAAATTCTGGGACGCGCGCGAGCTCGCCATCGTGCACGCGTGCGGATCGCCCGACGCCACGCGCTCGCATTTCGACGCGCAGGACTACATGGAGTCCGGCACGCCCGGCATCAAGAGCACGTCGGACGGCTGGCTCAATCGGTACCTCCAGGCGCGGCAGGAAGCCGACGCAACGTTGTTTCGCGCGGTCTCGCTGACGTCGCAGCTGCCGCGCATGCTGCAGGGAACCGCACCGGCGCTCGCGTTCAACCAGATCGCGCAGTTCGGCGTCAGGAACAACGGCGAAGCGTTCGAAGCGGCGTACGCCGGATCGTCAGACAAGGTAATGAGCGGCACCGCGCACGAAGCGTTCGAGGCGATCCGCATGCTCCGCGCGGCGGATCCGGGCAAGTACCAGCCCGAGAACGGCGCCGACTATCCGCGCAGTCCGTTCGGACAGGCGTTGAAGCAGATCGCGCAGCTGACAAAGAGCGACCTCGGGCTCGAGGTTGCGTTTGCGGACGTCGGCGGCTGGGACACGCACGTCAACCAGGGAGCGACCCAGGGCCAGCTCGCCAACAGGCTCGACGATTTCGGACGCGCCATCGGCGCGCTCGTCACCGACCTCGGCGAACGAATGGCCGACACGATCGTCCTCACGATGTCGGAGTTCGGCCGCGCGGTCCACGAGAACGGCAACCGCGGCACCGACCACGGACACGGCAACGTGATGCTGGTCATCGGCGGCGGCGTGCGCGGCGGCAAAGTGTACGGCCGCTGGCCGGGACTCTCGGCCGATCGACGCTACGACGGCCGCGACCTGGCCATCACCACCGACTTCCGCGACGTCTTCGCGGAGCTCGTCGTCCGCCACCTCGGCCTGCCCGACGCGCGTCCCGTGTTCCCCGGCTACGCGGCAAGCCCGGCGCGATTCCCGGGAATGCTGGGCTGACTGGAAACAACCGCTAGGGATGAGTTATCAGGGATGAGGTATAAGTTCAGGGGTTAGAGTTGAGAGTTGAAAGTTGAGAGTTGAAAGTTGAGCGTTGCCAGTTGACCGTTTTTGATCTCCCATCTCCTTCCGTTCTCATCGATCATCAGCGCGCGCGGCGGAATATCGAGCGCGTTCAGGCGCTGGCGAACGCGGCCGGCGCGTCCCTTCGACCTCACGCGAAGACACACAAGTCGCCGATCGTTGCCGGATGGCAGCTGGATCGCGGCGCGGTCGGCGTCTGCTGCGCGAAGGTCGGCGAGGCCGAAGTCTTCGCGGACGCCGGCATCCGGGACATTCGCCTGCCCTACCCGGTGAATCCATCGAACGCCGCGCGGGTGCAAGCGATTCAGGATCGCGCCGCGGTGTCGATCATCGTCGACCATCTGGACGTCGCCCGCGGATGGTCGGACGCGATGCAGCGCGCCGGCCGTACGCTCGACGTGCTGATCAAGGTCGACGTCGGATTCCATCGCTGCGGGATCGATCCGGCCGGGAAGGCGCTTGCCTTCGTCCAGGCGATCAGCTCGCTGCCAGGACTCGAGCTGCGCGGACTCCTGAGTCACGCCGGACACGGTTATCACGCCACCTCGGAAGAACAGCTGTCCACGATCGCGGCGGCCGAAGCAGACACGCTGCTCGCCTTGAAGGCGGAAGCGGCGCGCAGCGGCATCGCGCTCGACGAACTGTCGGTCGGCGCCACGCCGACGCTTCGCTTCAGCGCGAAGCAGAAAGGGCTGACCGAGCTCAGGCCGGGAAACTACGTCTACTTCGACCGCACCCAGGTTTCGCTCGGCGCCGCCACGCTCGACGACTGCGCCCTGACCGTCCTGGCGACGGTCGTCACGAAGCACGACGGACGAATCATCCTCGATTGCGGAAGCAAGACGCTCACGAACGATCAAGCGCGCGGGATTGCGCCGGCGCCGGGATTCGGTGCCGTCCTCCGCGAGGCGAACGATGGATCGAGAGCGGTGGACGAGGCGCTGCTGGTCGAGCGGCTGTCGGAGGAGCACGCGACGGTGAAGGTCGTCGGCAAGACCGCCCTCGAGCCAGGCGACCGCGTACAGGTGGTGCCGAATCATTCGTGCGTGGTCTCGAACCTCGTGGACGCCGTCAGGCTCGTCGAAGGCGACCGCGTCGTCGACACCATTCCCGTCGCCGCGCGAGGAAGGATCGCGTAGACTACGAGGCGAACGGCCACGAAGGCACGCAACGACTGGAACCGACGAATGGCAGACAAGGCGAAAGCGGATATCGGCGACGCGCTCGGGATGGTCGAGACGCGCGGTCTCGTCGGCATGGTGGAAGCAGCGGACGCGATGTGCAAGACCGCGAACGTCGTGTTCGTCGGCTGGCAGAAGGTCGACGCGGGCCTCGTGACCGCGATCGTCCGCGGAGACGTCGGCTCCGTAAAGGCTGCAACGGACGCGGGCGCCGCGGCTGCGCGGCGCGTCGGTGAGCTCGTCGGCGTCCACGTCATTCCGCGTCCCGCGGACGACCTCGAGAAAGTGTTTCCGATCCGCTGACGCGCTTCCGCCTTTTTTTTCGGAGCTTTCCGCTCAACTCCTTCAACGACCCTTCGTTGCCCACGACCAGCATCGGCTGGCTCGGGGTCTTGAGCAGATTGAAAAACGCTCCGGCCTCGGTTCGCGCGTAGATGTCGCGGCCGTCCGTCAGCAGCTGCACGGCGCCGCCGCCACCCGTCGCGTCGAACAAACGCTGACCGAATTCCTCCCGGAGAATCCGCACGATGGTGTGGAGCTGGCTGATCGAAAAGCCGCGGCGCCTCAAGTCACCGAGGACCAGCAGCTCGAACAGCTCGATCGGCGAGTAGCGGCGTTCAGTGTAACCGCCGGCGGCGGTTCGATGCGGACGCACGGAGGGCGGCAGCAGTCCGCTTGCGTCCCATCCCTGCAGCTGTCGCGCGGACAGACCGGTGAGCGCCGCCACCTCGCGCGACGAGTACGTCTTCTTGAGGCGCATCAAGCGCGCGCGAGCCGATCGGCCGTCGCCGCTCCTGAAAAGTCCTTCGGCGTCAGGCCGCCTTCGCTGTGCGTGGAGTAGGTCAGCGTGACGCGCTTGTAGTTGATGAGAATGTCGGGATGATGGTCCGCCGCCTCGGCTTCGGGGACCAGGCGGTTGACGAACGCCACGGCCGACGGGAAGCCGTCGAACGTGAACTGCTTCCGAATCGCGTCGCCCTCGAGCGACCACCCGTCGAGCGACCTCATACGCTGCTCGGCTTCCGTGCGGGACAGCTTTGACATGGCGCTACTCCGGCTTCGCTGCGCGAATCTGATCGAGCCTGACCCGGGCCGCTTCGACCGCGTCGAGCGCTTCTTTCTGCAGCTCGATCGCCGACGGCCCTTCCGCGGGATTCGCAAACGCGCTGCCCGCGATCGTCCGATGGTACGCGTGCTCGGCTTGCTGAAGCGCCTCGAGCGCGGCAGTGTGTTCGCGCTGCCAGTCCAGCCACCGCGTCAGCCGGCGAATCGCTTCGTCGCGCGTCGGCGCGGCGCACTCGATGCCGAACGGATCGCCCGTATCGTCGCGAAATGCGCGTGCAATCCACTGGCCGTCGCGCTCCTGACAGATGACGCGCGGAATCATAAAGCTCCGAACCTGGACGGCGCGAGCGCCGCGAGTGCGGAATCCGCCGGGCTGCCCATCACCAGATCGGCAACCAGCTTTGCCGTCAACGGCGCGAGCAGGACGCCGTTGCGGAAGTGACCGGTCGCGTACACCAGGTTCGGAACGGCCGCCGAACGTCCGACGATCGGCAGTCCGTCGGTCGTCGCAGGCCGGAGACCGACCTTCGCGCCGTTGAAGCCGGCCGACCACGCGTGCGGAATCAATTCGCCGGCGGCTTCCAGAAGATCGCGCACGCCGGCCACCGTCGCCCTTTCGTCGAACCCTGCTTCCTCCATCGTCGCACCGACGAGCAGCGTGCCGTCGTCCCACGGGACGAGATAGCAGCGGCTGCCCCACGTCGTGCGGCGCAGCGGTGTGCCGCGCCACGCGAGCGAGAGCAGTTGCCCGCGAACAGGACGCACGGGCGCGTGCGCGCCGGCGCCTTCGACGTCGATCGCGCCCGACCAGCTGCCCGCGGCAAGCACGACCGTCGCCGCCGAAAGCGTCCCGTTATCGGTGTCCACCGCGACCGCGTCGTCCTGACGCGAGATTCGATGTGCGCGAGCAGGCGCGGCGAACTCGATGCCATGCTGCCGGCCGGCCAGCGTCAATGCCCGGATGAGATCCGCGACGACGACGAAGCCGTGCGCCTCGACGAGCAGGGCGCCCGCGGCGCCGTATCCGACGTGCGGCTCTTCCGATCGAACCGCATCGGGACTGAGCAGCGCCGACGACACGCCGATCCGCGTCAGTACTGTCGCACGCTCCTGCAGCGTCCGCAGCGCATCGTCATCGAGCGCGATGTCGATGGTGCCGGTGCGCCGATACGAAATCTGCTCGCCGCTCTCGCCGGCAAGCTCCGCGATGAACGAATCGTAGAGATTCAGGCTGCGGACGGTTAAGTCGAGAAACGCGGTGCCTTCCCTCGCCTCGAGATACGGCGCGAGCACGCCGGCGGACGCCTGCGTCGCGCCCATGCCCGCCGGCCGATCGTCCACGATGCGGACCGCAGTGCCCCGCCGCGCGAGCTCGCAGGCAATCGCGCAGCCGACGATGCCGGCACCGATGACGATGACGTCCGCGTGTCGATTCACGTCGTCAGCTTAACGCAGTCATACCGAAAGCACCGCCATGGGTGAGTTGGTAAGTTGGTGAATTGGTAAGTTGAAGCCAAACCTGAACGAGATTTCATTTACCCACTTACCAAATTACCAAGTTACCCATTTACCAAGTTACCAATTGCCCGTTTTCAGCAAATGGAACGCGTGCGTGTCCCACCGGTTCGAACGGAAACCGGGGATGCACCACAACACGCAGAGCGGTTCGATCGCGCGGGCGGCTTTCGCGGTTCCCATGTCCGCCCCGTCCCAGCCGAACTGCTCGATGATCTTCGCGACGAGCGCCTTCGCGCCCTCATCGTTCCCGCAGTAGAACATCGTCGGCTTCACGCCGCCGGGAAACGACGGGTTGACCATCAGGTCGTTGCCGACGCTGTTGAACGCCTTGACGAATTTGGCGTCGGGCGCCGCCGCCTGCAGACGCTCCATCAGCGACTCGTTCGGCGACGTGAACACGCGAACGACGCCGTCTTCGGGCGGCTCCTTCGCGATCGGGTTTGTCGTGTCGATGACGGTCTTTCCCTTCAGATTCGCCGGACCCGTCTCGCGCAGCGCGTCCGCCGCTGCCGCACCGTTGACCGCGAACACGATCGCTTCGGCCCAACCGGCGACGTCAGCGAACGTTCCCGCCTGGATGCCGGATTCCTTCGCAAACTCGCTCAGCTTCGCCGGCGATCGGCTTCCGATGCGAACCTCGTAGCCGTACTTCTTCAGCCCTTCCGCCAGCGTTTGACCAACATCTCCGGAGCCGATGACGCCGATTCTCATAAAGGCCTTTGCATTTAGTGAATTGTCGCTAACTCACCAACTTCGTCATTGCGGCTGCGTGCTCGAGCCTCGTCCGCCTGCTGCCTGCTTGCCCGCGTCGAGATCGTTCCAGTTCATGATCGCGTTGAAGCCGAGCATGTAGGTGCCCTGCGTCTGCCAGCGCCAGAACGGGCGCACGGCGAACATGACGACGTGGCCCTGGCCCATCGGGTAATCGAGCGCCGCGGCCTTGTTCGTGAGGAACTGACCGCCGGCGAGCGTGCCCGAGAGCAACAGCGTGCTCGCATCCGATCCGAACTGCATGACGACGCGCGGACGCGTCTCGTCGATCGCGATGCCGAACTGCTGCGCGAGCTGGCGCATCTGCGCCATGTCGTCGGCTGCCGGACGTTCGCCGCGGCCCGCCGGCGCCGCGTTCGTGTCCTGTTCGAACGGCTGAATGCGAAGCGGCACGGCGTTCGGCGTCACGTTCTGACCGATGCCTGCGTTCGGGTTCGTCCCGGGTGCCCCGCCGCGCCCGCCGCCGCCGAAACCACCAAAGCCGCCGCTGCTCGCGCTGAGGACGGGCGACTGGTTGAAGTAAACGGGAAGCTCCTGGCTGCCGAAGCCGTACGCGATCGGGCTCTTCATGTCGGTGAACTTGCCGCGAAGAATCGACCCGCGCACGAAGAGCTGCGACGGCTCCTCGACGGTCACGCCGGTGGCAAGGCCGTACTCGGGGAAGATCGTCGCAGTTGATCCTTCGGTGATGAGCGTCCCGCCCTGCTGGACGAACTTCGCCAGCTCGGCGAGACCCGTGATGCCCATCCCGCCGCGGATGTCATCGGAAGAATCGAGATACGCGAGATTCGGCGTCTCCGCGGTCTTCTTGTACGGCAGCGGCGCCTTGCCGATCATCGGCATGCCGTTGACCTGCGAGACCGCGCTTCCGCCGACGTGCGGGAAGATGATCACGTCGTACTTCGAGCGGAGGTTGCCTTCCGTCAGCTTCTGGTCGGCGAAGTACGTATACGGCACGCCGAACGTGTCGAGCGCCGCGCGCCACCAGCCTTCGTCCTGCGTCCGCGTCCAGCTGTGGACATAGCCGATGCGCGGGATGTCCAGGTCGTGCGTCTTCACGTTCGGCGCTGACGCCACCGCCCACGCCGACAGGCCGAGGTCCTTCAGCATCGGTTCGAGCTTCGCGCGATCGGCGTTCGCGATGATCAGCGACCCGGCGCGGAACTTCCTGCCGCCGATTTCGAAGTCGTCTTCGGCCGCCGCCATCTTCACGTCTTTGTTCTTGAACCGGAACGTGACGAGGTTGTTGTCGGCCGTGTGCTCGACGACGAGCACGCTGCCCGTGCCGCCGGAATCAACGATGCCGCCGGGCGCCTTCGCGTCGGCGGTGAGCAGCGTCATCTGCTGATCGAGGATGCTCTTATCCGCAACCGACAGGATCTTGACGTCGCGCATGTACTGGAACGTCCAGCCCGTGTCGTCGTACGGCGACGGATTCTGCGGCGCGTAGTTCTGAATGGAAAAGTACATGTCGGCCAGCGTGCGGAACGGCTGGTCGCCGCGGACGACGTAGTCGCCCGCCTTGACGTCCACGTTGCCGGCTTTGAAGGCAGTCGTCGCGCGCGACACTTCGAGACCCTGCATGCGCAGCTCGTTGACCGCGTCCGCGGCGTCCGCCTTGCGGCGCTGCGTCGCCGGAATCACCCACGCGTACGTCGGGCCGTTCTTCCCCTTGTCGACGGCGCGCTTGTTCTTCAGCCAGTAGTTCTCGAGGTACAGCTCGCGGTTCTTCGCGACATGGTTGAGCGAGAAGAGCAGCGCCGATTGCTGGATGTTGGTGTTGTTGCGCGGGCCCCATTTGATCGATGGCAGCGGCGGATTCGGACGGAACCACTCCTTGCTCGTCACGGTCGGCCCGGGACGGACTTCGTAGGGATCGGGCCCGTAGCTCTGGACTTCGTAGAAGCGCCCGATCGAATTGTGGCTGTGCGCGATGAAGAACATGTAGTTCGGCACCCAGCCGTCATAGAAGCCGTACGTCCAGACGCCAGGCACGCCGCGCTTCGTCATCTCCATCACGTCGTTCTCGGCAAGCGTCCACCACTCGCTGACGACGATCGGATCGATCTCGTTGTTGTAGGGACCGGTGCCGGTGGACGAATAGAGATAGGTCTGTGCTTCGTGCAGATCGTGAATGACCGTCGGATGCCACTCGAGCGTTTCCTTCGTCACCGTCTGCGTGAGCTTCAGGAACTGGCCCATGCCGTCACGGTTGTTGTCGTGCTGCACGTACTTGCCCCAGTACATCAGCGGCAGGCGCGCGTCGCCTTGTGCGCGCTTCTTGTTGAAGTAGTACGTGTCGACCTCTTTTTCGCGTCCGTCGACCTCGATGACCGGCGTGATCAGCGTGATGACGTTGTTGCGGATGTTCTGGACGAACGGCGATTCCTCGACGATCAACCGGTACGCCAGCTCGATCAGCATCTCGGGGCCGCCGGTTTCCGGCGAGTGCATGCCGCTGATGACGTAGTAGATTGGTTTCGCCGTTTTCAGCAGCTGCTGCGCGCGCGCCTCGTTCGTCTTCCGCGGATCGGTGAGCTCGGCGAGCATGTCGCGATACTTGTCCAGCGATTTCAGCGTCGCGTCATCGGCGATCGCGAGCAGGACGATGTCGCGGCCTTCCTCGGTGGTGCCGACCTTCAAGTACTTCGCGCGGCCCGGTGCGGCCTTCGCGAGCGCCTCGTAGTAGCGGTAGATGTCTTTCGCGTAGGTGAGCTCGCCGGGTTTGCCGACGGGACGGCCGAAGAACTTGAGCGGCGAGGGAACGGTGTCGGATGCCGGCAGGTGATCCACGAGCTCCGTCGTAATCCGCGGGTCCTGCAGGTATTCCTTGATCAGCCTGGTGTATTCCTCGTCGTTCTTCTGCGTCGCGGCGGGTTTCTTCGCCTGCGCCAGGACGGGGATGGAGAGGTACTCGTGGCCAGCAAACACGACCGCGAGCGCGGCGGCGACGACCGCAAGACGCCCTTTCATGATGCGCTCCTTGAAAGACCGCATTTCGAATGACAGCGGGATCAAACCAGCAATCGTAGCTGAAATTCCGGCGGTGGGTCGAAGGACGGAACGGAGCTTACGTCAGCGGGCGGCGCCGGCTGGGCGCTGCATCACCGCAGGGCACTGCGTGACGTAGGCAGGTCCGCGACCCTTCGCGGTGTTGACCTGCGCCACGCACATCGCGCGATTGCGCGGCGCGACGGATCGCTGAACGTAGGCGCGCCGCTGGTAGGCGCCCGCATACGGCAGGGCATACGGGATCGCGTACGGAACCGCGTAAGGCGAGCCCTCGGGAATCGCGGCAGGCAGCCGTACGCCGTCGCGGAAGCCGAGATAGAAATCCTCGGTGTGGACCGTGTCCGGGCGCTCGGGCCCGTGTCCGACGACGACGAATGCCGGCTGCGACGCCATGTCGGACAAAATCGACGCGTCCTTTTCGGCCGACACGGCCCGGGCGGCATCGTCGCCTTCCTGACGTCCGTTTCTGAGCATCGCCGTGATGAGCGTGTCCGAGAGCCCTTCCTTCTTCAGCGAGACCACCTGTTGAGGTTCGATGGTGAGGATGCTGTGGTCGCGATCGAGGAGCGCGAGGATGACCGCTTCGGAGACGCCGGCTTTCGAGAGCGCGACAATTTCATCGACGGTGACCGCGAACGACACCGCGGGCAGCGCGCAGCACAGCACGGTGACAAGCGTGACGAGGATACGCGCACGCATGCGTCGGCTTCGTGCAACGAATCGGCCAGCAGGAAGAGGCGTAAACATTGAGGAAATCATCACGCGGACTGCACTTTCCCTAGGACACATTCATGCGAATTGGACAGTGCGGTGCGTAACAGTGTATCTGATAACTCTCACGTTCAGAGCGACTTAGAACTTTGGGGCGGCGCGCACCCCGGGCACGCGGCTTGCCTGCAGAGTGAGTGAACTCAGGAGAAAGGCTCCATGTCGAATCGTCTTCCGTTCGTGGTGCTGGCTGCGGCGTGCGTGTTCGCCGCAGGCGTCGGCGGCTATCTGGCGACGAAGCAAAACAGCGTTCCGGCGCCCGCGGCAGCGGCCCAGTCCACGGCTGTTCCGGCGGCGCCGTCCGGGGCCGCGCCGTCTGCTGCTGCGCCCGCCCCCGTCCAGGAGACAGAAGCCGTCGTCGGCGACACGGCGCCGAAACGGGCGCCGAGCGCGCCGGCGGAAACGAAGACGAAGCGTCGCGCTGAATCGACGTCGAAATCCACCGCTCACGAGCAGGCACCGGTCGCCGCGAATCACCAGCAGGCGCCGCCGCTTCCGAGCGCATGGCCGTCAACGGTGCCGCCGGCGCCCGCGGGACAGTTCCCGCTGCCGCCCGGCCAGGAACCGGTGCAGATTCAGGAACCGCCGAAGCCTGTGGAGCCTCCGGCGCCGACGTACGAGGATCTCGTCATCCCGCGCGACTCAGTTCTCGGACTGCAGACCGACAATCGCGTATCGAGCGACACGGCGCACGTTGAAGATCGCGTGGACGCGCACGTCACGCGCGACGTGAGGGTCGGCGACCGCGTCGCCATCCCGGCCGGCGCAAAGGTCATCGGCACCGTGGCCCAGGTCGAGCGCGGCGGCAAGTTCAAGGAGCAGGCGAAGCTGGGTATCCGCTTCCACACCATCGTGCTGGCGGACGGGACCCGCGTGCCTATCTCGACCGAAACCATCGTGCGGCTTGGCGAAGCGCCTGGCAACGGCACAGCTGCGAAGATCGGCGGAGGCGCCGTCGGCGGCGCGATTCTCGGCGCCATCCTTGGCGGCGCGAAAGGTGCCGCGATCGGCGCAACAGCCGGCGCCGGTGCGGGAACGGCAGCCACGGGCATGGGAGACCGGAGCACCGTCGTGCTCGCGCCCGGCACGCCCCTGACGCCGCGCATCGTTGCTCCCGCGACCGTCACCATCGAAAAGGATCGCGAGAGATAGCCGGCCCTCCGGTCGAAGACCCGGGTAAGATTGGGAGCACTTTTCGAAGGGGAGTGCTCCCATGACCTACCGCCTGCCATTCGCGTTCGGCCTCGCGGCACTGCTCGCCGCCGCCTCGAATCCGGCCATCGCACAACAAGTGACGAAGACGACGGTTCCAGGTGTCACGAACTTCTCGCGTCTCGAGACGACGATCGCCTGCGCGGGCGCGACGAAACCCGAAGCGGTCCCGGCGATCAAGGAAATGGGGTTCAAGTCCATCATCAACCTTCGACTCGCGAACGAGCCCGGCGCGAACGTCGAAGGCGAGGAAGCCGCGGCAAAAACCGCCGGCATCAACTACGTGCACATCCCGTTCAACACGACGCAGCCTGATCCCGCTGTTGCCGACACGTTCGTCGCGGCCGTGACGGATCCTCAGAACACGCCGGCGTTCATCCACTGCGCGAGCGCGAACCGCGCCGCCGCGATGTGGATGATCAAGCGGATGGTCGTGGACAAGTGGGACGCAGAGCGCGCGGGCGCAGAAGCGGCGCAGCTCGGTCTGACGAACGCGAATCTGAAAACGTTCGCGATCGACTACGCGACGTCGCATCAGAAGCACTGATCAGATTTGGTTCGTCGAACGTGATGAGACGCTCGCCGCGAGCGCCTCATCACACCGTTTCATCCGCGCAGCACGCCGCTCGATCGACCTTCCGCCAATCACATCCACTTCGCGTACTCGACTGTTCCCGCACACCGTCGAGCTGACCTCGACGACATCGGGGTACGTCGCTTGCAAAACGTGTGGCTGGACAGCCGCGCTGCAGAGCGACGGCTCAACAAGGGAGTAAGTCGTGAAACGACGTGTACTGAAAGCTCTCCTCGTCACCGCAGCCGCCGCGCTCGTGGCCGCGCCACAGCAGGCTCGCGCGGAAGGGTATGTCACGCCGTGGGTCGGCGCGAACTGGGGCAGCGACATCTCGAACGGACGCGCCGCGTTCGGCGTCACGGCCGGCGGGATGGGCGGCGGCATTTTCGGCGGCGAAGTGAATTTCGGGTACAGCCCGAGCTTCTTCGGGACCCAGAATGACTTCGGACACAACACCGTGATCGACCTGATGGGCAACGTGATCGTCGGGATTCCGATCGGCGGCAACTATCACACGGCGGCGGTGAAGCCGTTCGTCACGGCGGGCGTCGGCCTGCTGCGCACGCAGATCGACGGTGGAACGCTCGCGACGGTGTCGTCCTCGAACAATGAGTGGGGATGGAACGCCGGCGGAGGCGTGATGGGGTACTTCAACGAGCACGTCGGGCTGCGCGGTGACATCCGCTACATCCGCGGCTTCGAAAATCTTGCGACGGGCAACACGGTCGTGGATCTGAACGGCAGCAACCAGCTGCACTTCTGGCGGATCTCTGGAGGCGTCGTCCTTCGTTAAGGAAGCCTCCAGAGCTCGTTCCACGTCTGGCCTTCGTCCAGGCTCTCGAGCAGCACGCAACCGTGCAGCGGAAAGTGTTCCGCCGCACGGTTGTCTTTGACCAGCAGGGCCAGCAGGCGCGGAAGATGCGGAAAATGGCCGACCAGGACAACGTCGAGCACATCGTGCGTTTCGCCGAGCAGCCGGTCGCGAATCCATTCCGGCGGATCGTCGGGCTGAAGATCGCGTGAGGCGTGAAAGTCCGCGAGCGCATTGCACGCCCGCCAGAACGCTTCGGCCGTCTGTTTCGCGCGCAGCTTCCCGCTATGCCAGACCGCAGCAGGCTTGACGCCGCGGACCGCCGCCGCCGACGCCAGCGCCTCGACAGCCGCTCGACCCTGCTCAGACAGCGGTCGTCGCGGATCCACGTCGGGTCCCACCGCATCACCGTGATGAACTAAGGCAACTCTCAAGGCTCAACTCTCAACGGGCAACTCTCAACGGCCTTTCCCGCGACGCTTCCACGGAATCGACGGATTCGCTTAGATTGTATGGCGCGCGCTGACATTGAGCGTTGTTCTTTGATCGTTGACAGTTGTTCGTTGACAGTTGTTCGTTGAGAGTTGTTCGTTGAGAGTTGTTGTTCGTTGAGAGTTGTTCGTTGACCGTTGATCAAAATCCATCATCCGGTATTCGCGGCTGGCTGTTCGTCCTCTGCCGTGTGCTGATGGTCTATCAGCCGGCGAGCCTCGCGGTCTCGGCGGCGACAGCACTCAACTCCATGCCGTCGCGAGGCCCGAAAGTCCTCGTTGCCGTCGCCGTCCGTGTCCTCGCAGCAGGCATCAGCGTGGCCGCCGGCCTGGCGCTGACCAACCGTCATCCGCAGGCCGTGACGATAGCCCGCGTCGCGCTTTTCATTTCGGCGGCGAGCGACGTGTTCATCCTCACGACGTCGTTCTATCCGAACAACCGGCCGCCCGGCGACACGCCGCTGTACGTGGCCGCGTCGCTCCTCTTTCACGGCGCGTGGATCGCGTACCTCTATCGCTCGCGCCGGGTCCGCGCGACGTACGAGCTGGGATGATCGAGACGGCCGGCTCGCGTCAGTTCCTGCGAATCGGCAGCATGACGAACGACGCGTTCGACCGGTTCGTGTAGATGCGCTGCGTCGCCGCGACGAAATCCTCCGCCTTCGCGTCGTAGATGCTGGGCACGAACTTCTGCGGATTTCGATCGATCAGCGGGAACCACGTGGACTGCACCTGCACCATGATGCGGTGCCCCTTCAGGAACACGTGATCGCGTGCGCGGAGCGGAATGGCGAAGTGCGTCGGCTCGTTTGCGACGAGCGCCTGCGGCTGCTCGTAGTTCTTGTTGAACCGGCCGCGCCTGACCTCCATCGCGATCGGCAGCTGGTAGCCGTTCAACGATTGCGCGTACTGGCCCGGCGACGGTCCATCGTCCGCATTCCACGCGTTCTTCTGCGCGTCGTCAGGATAGACGTCGATCAGCTTCACGACGAAGTCGCTGTCGGTACCGGTCGTGGACGCCACGAGATCCGCGGCCACGTCGCCGGTCACCGTCACGTCGCGATCGAGCGGTGCGCTGCGCCACGTCGCGACGTCGGGCCGGCCGTCCACGAAGCGCTGGTCCGCGACTTCCCACCGACGCCAGTCGCCGGCCGGATACGTCGGCGAGATCGGACGCTGACGATACGGCACGGGATGCGCCGGGTCCGACACGTACTGCACGAATCCGTCGTCTCCGGAAGGCGCGTCGAAGGTCAGCGCGCCGTTCGACTGCAGGTACAGCTTCGTCGGCGTCGCTTCAGCGGGCGGCCATTTCGCGTAGGTCTGCCACGAGTTCGACCCGGTCTGGAAGGTCGACGCCTCCCACGGAAATTTCTCGCCGTCGCCGTGCAGCCAGTACCGGAACCACGGCGCCTCGATGCGCTCGCGGAACTCGGTCGCGGTGTCGTGGCCGCCGAAGGGAATCTGCCCGATCGAATCGGCTTTCGGCGTGTGCCACTGTCCATGGAACCACGGTCCGGCGACGATGAAGTTGTAGCGGTTCGGATCGCTCAGCTCCGATCGCCGGTAGATTTCCCACGGCCCCCACGGATCTTCCTGATCCCAGAAGCCGGCGACGTTCAGGTTCGGCACGAACGCGCCCTTGATCTGGTTGACCCAGGCTTCGCCCTTCCAGAACGCGTCGTAGTTCGGATGCTGGACGATCGAGTTCCAGAACGGAATCGAGCCGTGCAGGTACTTCGCGTTCACGTTCGAGAGCGGTCCGAGATCGAGATACCACTGATACGTGTCGTACGTCTCGAACGTGAAGTTCGTGTTGCTGTTCTTGTCGGCCTGCTCGAGGACCGAATATTCGACGGCGTAGCTCTCGCGGAGCGCGCCGTAGCGGTGCATGTCGTCGTTCATCCACTGATCGGCGGGCGAAGCCTGCTGCGAAATGGCCTTCAGCGCCGGATGCGGATGGAGCAGGGTCATCGCCGAGGTCAGGCCGTCGTAGGAGACGCCGAACATGCCGACCTTGCCGTTGTTGTTGGGCACGTTCTTGACGAGCCATTCGATCGAGTCGAAGGCGTCGGTCGTCTCGCTCGTCGCTTTCGGGTTCTCGAGATCGGCTTTCGACGACAGCTCGAACGTGCCTTCCGATCCAAAACGGCCGCGCAGGTTCTGGACGACGAAGATGTAGCCGTCCTTGACCAGCGCCTTCAGCGACTCGGACGACATGCCATCAGCGTTCGACGGCACGCCGTACGGGCTCCTGCGGAAGAGGATCGGCAGCGGTCCCGCCATCCTGGCCGGCGCCATGATCACGGTCTCGAGCTTGATGCCGTCCCGGACCGGCACCATGACCTTCGTGTAGGAGAACGCCGGCGCCTGCGCGGTGATGCGAATCGCGAGCACGGCGGCAGCGAGGGCGATGATCGACGGCAGAATCAGACGGCGCATACGGCAGGCCTCAGTGGGTGGTGCCGCAATCGGCCGGCATCGGCGTGTACGGCGTCCCTTTTCCGGCCGCGATCGCCGACTCCGGCGCGCGGTCGATGTGCTCGATCAGAAACGCGTGAAAACGTGCGGCCCGCTCGATCCCTTCCGCCGGCACCGACTCGTACACGTCGCCGGACGAATGATAGAACGTGCCCGACTGAATCATCTGCGTCATCGGAATTCCGAGCGAGCGATAGCCGCCGAGGTCGCCCGACACGGTCGTGCGTGCCGATTGATACGTCGCAACGCCATAGCAGCGCGAGGCCTGCTTCCAGAGATCGATGAGAAACGGCGATTCGTTCGTCACGCCGACCGCCTTCGCGCTCTCCGTCACGCTCGTCTCCCACGTCATGCCGATGTTGTTCGTCGCGCGGGTCTTGCCGCGCACGACGTCGAGGTACGCGACGTGTTCGAGGTTGATCGCGACGATCGCCTGCTCCTTCAGCTCGGGATGCGCGGCGACGAGCGCCGTCGGACCGTTGCCGGGTCCGTGATGTCCGCCGCTGGCGACGAACATCAGCGTGTGCGCCGGCGTCGGCTGCTTCGCGAAGTACTTCGCGAGGCCGATCAGGACCGCGAGACCGCTTGCGTTGTCGTCAGCGCCCTGGAAGTACCCGTCCGCATGCGCGTTGACGATGATGCGCTTCGGCGATTTGCCGGGGATGGTGGCGACGCCGTTCGCCGAGGTCAGCCCGCTCTGCTCTTCCGACGCGAGACTCAGGCTCACCTTCACGCGATCGAGCACACCCGCTGCGGCCGCCTTCCCGATGACCTGCTGCAGGAACCACGCGTCCTCGCCGCCGACGATGAAGCACGGCGCCTTGCTGCAGGCAAAGCGTGTGTCGACGTAGAACGCATTGCCCGGTGCTTCGACCGCGTTGACGACGCCGACCGCGCCCTGTTCGACGAGTTTCGCTGCGACTCCCTGCTCGCCCGCGCCGAAGAGCGACGGCTCGGGACGAACGCGGACGACGGCGATCTTGCCTTTGAGATCGCGGCCGGCGAGATCGGCATCCGTGCCGTGGCCGACGTACACCACCGGTGCGACGAGCGCGGCGCCGCCAGCCGTCGCGCCGCCCGGCTGCGGAAACGCCGACTGCAGCGTCACGTTCTCGCTGCCGGCGCCGAACGCGGCGTCGCCGACGAGCTGCACACGCCACGACGTCGGCACCCACATCGATCCCGTCACGGCGAACGCCTCGACCTTCGCGTCCTCGAGGCCGGCCGCTTTCATCTGCTCGACCGTCCATTCGATGGTGTGCATGAACGACGGCGTCGAGGCGCGGCGTCCCCACACCTTGTCGCCCGCCGCGAGGCTCTCGAGCGAGAAGCCGACGATCTTCTTCTGATCGGCCTTGAGCGCCGCGCCGTCGAGCAGCTCGTCATGCCGTCCGTTCCGATGCACGAACGCCGTCGGCAGCGCTCCGAACACATCGTCGTACTTCATGATCGGCTTGCGCGGATCGTTTGCGGCCGCCGGAACCGCGACGCCGAACCACGCCGTGCGCTCTGCGGCCGTCGATGCACCAACCAAGAGAACGAGCATCACGGCCCCGGCCGAGGCGGTGCGATACCTTATTCTGTTCACCATGCCATCACGTAGCTGTCGCCCGTGGGACTGACGCCGCCCATGAGCACGCCGGTGCGTGGATCGATGAGGATCGCCTTCACGGAACCGACGCCCTTCACGTCACGGATGTCGAGCCGATGGCCTTTTGCCGCGAGCTGGTCGCGCACAAGCTGTGGGAGAAACGCCGGCGTGAGCAACTGGCCTTTGACCTCGTGCGGCTGGTAGGAATCGCGGAAGCTGTTGCTGATCACGGCAGGCTGCTCGAGTGCGTCCTGGACGTTCATGCCGAACTCCGCGACGTTCAAAAAGAACTGCAGCTGCGTCTGCGGCTGCGTATCTGAGCCGGGAGTCCCGAACGCGATCCACGGCTTGCCGTCCTTGAGCGCCATCGCCGGATTGATCGTCTGACGCGTGCGCTTGCCCGGCTGCAGCGAGTTGACGTCCTTCGGATCCAGGTAGAAATAGCGCATCCGGTCGTTCAGGAAGAAGCCACCCTTCTCGACGACGAGGCCGCTGCCGAATCCGCTCAACAGGCTCGACGTCACCGACACCATGTTGTGGTCTTTGTCGATCACCGCGAGATACGTCGTGAGGTTCAGGATTTCGTCTGGATCGAACGGCTTCACGACCGTCGGCACCGGCTGCGGCGACGCGTACGCCTGCGCGGCCGTCGTCGCCTTCATCCGGCGCGGGTCGCCTGGCGCCGGTTCGCCGACGATGGCGCGGTCGGGATTGATCTGGGTGCGTCGCACCGAGGCGTATTCCTTGGAGAGGAGGCTCGCCATCGGAATGTCCGGCACGAACTTCGGATCGCCGACGTAGGCGTTGCGATCGGCGAACGACAGCTTGAGCGCTTCGGTAATCGCGTGCAGGTACGGCGCGCTGTTGAAGCCCATGTCGTGGAGCTTGTAGCCCTCGAGGATGTTCAGCGCCTCGAGCATCACGAAGCCCTGCGAGTTCGGCGGGCACTCGTAGACGTCGACGCCGCGATAGTTCACGTGGACCGGCGCGTCCTCGTACGGCTGATACGACGACAGATCGGATTCGGTGATGATGCCGCCGTTCGCGGCGAGAAACGACGCGGTGTTCTTCGCGATGTCGCCGCGATAGAACGGGTCGGCTCCATGTTCGCCGAGCGTCCGCAGCGTCCGCGCGAGGTCAGGGTTGCGAACGATGTCGCCCATCCGGAGCGGCTTGCCGTCCTTGAACCAGATTTTCGTGCTCGACGGAAATTTCGCGAGCTTCGCACGGCTGCTCTCGAGTCCGCGCGCGAGCGCGTCGGTGATCGGGAAGCCGCCGTCAGCGATTTCGATTGCCGGCGCGAGGACGTCCTTGAGCGGCTTCGTGCCGTACTTCTGGACGGCGTACGCCGCGCCGCCAACGGCGCCGGGGACGGAGATCGACAGCGGCCCTTCATCAGGAATGCCGCCCTTGGATTTGTAGAAGTCGATCGTCGCCGCGTGCGGCGCGAAGCCGGTGCCGTTGATGAATTTCACCTGGCCCGTTTTCGCTTCGTAGTAGAGGACGAACATGTCGGCGCCGAGTCCCGTCATGCCCGGCTCGACTTCGCCCTGGACTGCCCACGTCGCGATGGCGGCGTCGATGGCATTGCCGCCCGCCTTGAGAATTCGCATGCCGGCTTCCGCCGCGAGCGGATGGCCGGCGGCGACCATGCCGTGCTGCGCGACGATCGTCGGACGCCACGCGCCGCTCGGTCGATCAGGAGGTTGAGCAGGCGCCTGGGCCTTCGGCGTAGCCAGGAGTCCCAAAACGACAGCGACAGTCAGCGCGTGCCTTCGTGTCATATGCACTCCTCGAGTCTTCTCGCCGGTTACGAACTCAGGTCGATCGTTTTTCTTATCCGTCGTATCTGTCCTGTCAGTCCCGCGCGACGCGCGATTCGGACTGGCAGCCCTGCCTGGCGGAATCCGAATTCCGCGGCCGGACCGCGCTGCGAGGACCGGCGTTGGCCGATCGCCGCGAGGTCCGTGACCTCGCTCGCTCCCCCGAGTCTTCTCGCGCGGTCACGAACTCAGGTCGGCCGCTCCATACGGATTTCGCCAGCCACGACTGACAGTCCGAATCGCGCGTCGCGCAGGGCTTTCCTGTCCGTCCCACCGGCCCTATCCGTCTGATGAGGCCGACCCACCTGCCTTACCCGACCTACTCGACTCATCGGCCTGCCAGTCCTACCTGGCGGAATCCGAATTCCGCGGCCGGACCGCGCTGCGAGGACCGGCGTGGGCCGATCACGCGAGGTCCGTGACCTCGCTCGCTCCCCCGAGTCTTCTCGCGCGGTCACGAACTCAGGTCGGCCACTCCATACGGATTTCGCCAGCCAGGCCTAACAGTCCGACTCGCGCATAGCGCGGGACTTTCCTACCGTCCCATCGGTCCTATCCGTCGTATCCGTCCGATGAGGCCGACCCGACTCACCTGTCTTACCCGACCCACTCGCCGCAGCCGGCCTGCCAGTCCTGCCTGGCCCACCCGACCTACTTCGCTTCCACGATCTCAATCGCGATCCGATCCGGTCCCTCGATCATCGCCGCGCGCGCGCTGCCCCACGGATGAATCTCTTCGAGGAACTTCACGTTCTCGCGCTTCAGGCGCGCGACGGTCGCGTCGAGATCGGCCGTGGACACGGCCCAGTGATCCACCAGCTTCCCGCGCGTGCTGACGAGGCCGCCGCCCGGCCACGGACGAATCGAAATGGAGATGTCATCGAGCAGCACGCCGCCGGCCGGGTCGCGGACAAAACCGGTCTTCGCAAACGACGGCCATGTCGGCGGCGAGTACCACTTGGTGTGGCAATCACCGTTGGCGTCCTGCGGAGCGACGGCGCCGCCGCGGCCCTGCGGAATCCGCGCGCCGAGATGCGTCGCGTACCACTCCATCGCGCAGCGCGGATGCTCGTGGTACATGTGTACGTGATTGAACCGCTCGGCCGTTCCGGCCTGCGCGTTCTCGATCATCGCGCCGTCAGGACCGCGCAGGTACCCGAATCCGCCCTGGCGCGTCGGCTGCACGCCCTTCTCGCGCATCTCGAGAATCTGCTCCTGCGTCGGCAGGCCCGGCAGCGTGTCGCTCGACATGTCCACCAGCTTGCCGTCGGCCGCGTCCCACATCTGCGCGATCTTCAGCCCCATCCTGCGGAACTTCTCGTCGTACTCGCGCGAGTTCGGCGTGTTCCACCCGAAGTGCCAGACCGACGTCTGCGGGCCGGTCAGCTCGTTCTGCGGCGGCGTCGACACCTTCGTGAAGAGCAGGTAGACGTTGCCGGTCTTCACCGCCTCGTACCCGTTGAACGTCGTCTTCGTCGCCGACAGCGCGAACGGTTTCGGGTAGTACGCCGCGGCGGCCGCCGGATTCGTCGAGTTCAGGTGGACGTGATGGAAATGCAGCGGCTCGACGGCCGCGCCCGCTGTCCCTTGAGCCACCACGGCTGGACCCGCCGCGAAGACAGCGCCGATGCACGCGGCGAGCAGCGCCGCCAGACTCATTCGAACCGTCGCGTACATGCGCATCCTCCCTCAGCGTGCAGCCGCGTCGATCAGCCGACCGCGCGATCCGTGATGTCGAGTCCCTTGTCGATGATGGCGAACGCCTCGCGCAGCTCCGCTTCGGTGATGCAGAGCGGTGGATTCGTGAAGAACGTGTTCCACCTGACGAACGTGTAGAGTCCTTCTTCGCGGAAGAAGCGTCCGAGCGCGGCCATCTCGTCCGAGGTGCCGTTGAACGGCGCCATCGGCGTCCGCTTCGCGCGGTCGCGCACGAGCTCGACGAGCCCGAACAGTCCGATGGAACGTGCCGCGCCGACGGACGGATGCCGCAGCGTGAGGTCGGTCATCAAATCGGCCATCAGCCCGCCCATCTTCTTCGCGTTGTCGATGAGACCGTCCTCTTCGTACACGCCGATCGTGGCCAGCGCCGCCGCGCACGCGAGGGGATGACTGTTGTAGGTGAGGCCGCCGGAGAATACCTTGTCCTTGAACTGATCCGCAATGCGCCGCCGCATGCCGACGGCGCCGAGCTGCACATACGCCGCGGTCAGCCCCTTCGCCATCGTCATGATGTCGGGGACGACCTTCCAGTGGTCGATGGCGAACCACTCGCCGGTGCGGCCGAAGCCGGCCATCACCTCGTCGCAGATCATCAGGATGCCGTGCTTGTCGCACAGCTCGCGGACGCCTTGCATGTAGCCGTCCGGCGGAATCAAAACGCCGTTGGTGCCGGTGACCGACTCGAGGATGAACGCCGCAATCGTCTGCGGCCCTTCGAGCTGGATGACTTCCGCGAGCATCGCCAGCGATTCCTCGGCGCTGTCCCAGCCGCGCGTGATGCCGTGATACGGATCGAGCACGTGCACGACGCCGGGTAGTCCCGGCTCCGACGCCCAACGGCGCGGATCACCGGTCAGCGTGATGCTGCCCGCGGTCGCGCCGTGATACGAACGGTATCGCGCCAGAATCTTGTGACGGCCCGTCGCCAGGCGCGCGAGCTTGATCGCGTTCTCGTTTGCCTCCGCGCCACCGTTGGTGAAGAAGAACACGTCGATGTCGCCGGGCGTAATCGCCGCGAGCTTCGCGCCGAGCCGGGCGCGCGCCTCGGTCGCCATGAACGGGTTCGCGTAGGCGAGCACTTCGCTCTGCTCGCGAATCGCGCGCAGGACGCGCTCGTCGCCGTGACCGATGTTGACGCACATCAGCTGGCTGTTGAAGTCGATGAAGCGCTTGCCTTCGGGCGTCCAGAAGTAAATCCCCTTCGCGCGCGCGACGGGAATCGGATCGACTTTCGACTGCGCCGACCATTCGAAGAGCGTGTGCTTCTTCGACAGCGCGATCATCTCCTCGCCGCTCATCGTCTTGGGAGCTGCCTGGGTGGTCATGTCAAACCTCTCGAACTGTGTGATTGCGACCGAGCATCAAAGCGTTGCCACGATTTCCTGATTCGTGCCTCGATCGTGCCTCACTTTTTCAACATGGCGTCGCGCTTCGCCTTGAACTCGTTCCCCGTCTTCCACTCGGGAAACTTGTCGGCCTGGGCCACGCGATAGCCAACCGCGAACAACACTTTCAAATCCTCACGCACGCCATCCATATTCCAGCTCGGAAGGATGACGTCCTTCGGCGTGTGATAGCGGACGCTGTTCCACTCCTCTCGCGTCTTCGTCGCGTAGTCCGCGGGCTGGCCGATGTAGTCCACGCCGGCCTCGGGATCGAGCGCGGGCACGCCCTGCTTCGCGAAGTTGAAGTGATCGGATCGGTAGTAGAAGCCTTTTTCGGGCTCCGAATCCGCATGGACGACACGCCCCTGCTCGGCGGCGGCCGAGGCGGCGTAGTCGTCGAGATCGGACGCGCCGTAGCCGACGAGCGTCATGTCCTTCGTGCGCCCGTGGACGTTCCAGCTGTCCATGTTGATGTCGGCGAGCGTCTTCGCCAGCGGGTAGATCGGCGTCACCGAGTAGTACTCGGAGCCGAGCAGCCCCTGCTCTTCGGCGGTGACGGCGAGGAACAGAATCGATCGTTTCGGTGGAATCGTCAGCTTCGTGAACGCGCGCGCGACCTCGATGAGCGCCGCGCACCCGAGCGCATCGTCTTCGGCGCCGTGAAAGATGCCGTCCGCGTTCTTGCCGAAGTGATCCCAGTGCGCGGTGTAGACGACGTACTCGTCGGCGACACGGGGATCGGCGCCCTCGAGCTTCGCGATCACGTTGCGCGAATTGATCGTCCGGAGCGTGTTCTTGATCGTCATGCTCGCGGTGAGCCCGAGCGGGACGGGCTTGAAGTCGCGCGTCGCGGCCTGCTTCTTCAACTCGTCGAAATCCTGACCGGCGGCGTGGAAGAGTTCTTGTGCCTTGTCGAGCGTAATCCAGCCCTCGATGGCGGCGCGCGACATGTTCTTGTCCGGCGTCACGAGGTCGAACTGCTCGCCCGTCTTCCCCTGCACGACGTTGAAGCCGTAGCCGGCGGGACCCGTCTCGTGCACGATGAGCACGCCCGCGGCGCCCTTCTCTTTGCCGATTTCGTACTTATACGTCCAGCGTCCGTAGTACGTCATCGCCTTGCCGCCGAACACCTTCGGATCGAGCTGCTCCGGATTCGACGGATCGGGCACGGCGGGATCGTTGATCAGCATGACGAGCGTCTTGCCCGTGACGTCAACGCCCTTGTAATCATCCCAGTCGAACTCCGGCGCCACGACGCCGTAGCCGACGAACACGAGCTCCGAGTTCTCGATGCTCGCGCTCGGCGCCACGTGCTTCGTCCACGCGACCACATCGTCTTTCCACTTGAGCGTGTGCGTTTCGGATCCTTTCTTGACGACGAGCGGCGCGGGTGTGGGCGTGATGCCGACGAGGGGGACTTTCTGGACGTAGGTGCCGTCGGTGTTGCCCGGCTTCAGTCCGACCTTCTTATATTGATCCTCGAGATAGCGGACCGTCAGCTCCTCGCCTTTCGTTCCCGGCGCGCGCCCCTCGTATTCGTCCGACGAGAGCACCCGCGTGTGCTGCAGGATCGCGGCGGTGTCGATGTCGGGCAGCCGGCCGAGCGGCACCTGCTGCGGCGGTGGCGGCGGCGGAAGGGACGGCTGCGGTTTCGATTCGGTGGAACAGGCCGCGGCGAGCGCCGCGACGACGAGGAACGGTGCGCGTTTCACGGTGTCAGTCTATCTCCCGGCCTGCATCAGGTCGAGCGTCGCCAGCGCGATGACCTTGGCCGCGTCGAGGATGTCGTCGATGCGGCACGATTCGTCCGGCTGGTGGGCCAACTCGAGATCCCCCGGCCCGTACGCCACGCACTGCTCGACGCCCGCGATGCGCGCGACGTGCTTGTGGTCGTACGTTCCGGGACTCGCGACGAGCTGCGCGGGCGCCCCGATGATCCGCTTGATGGCGGCGTCGAGCGCGCCCACGAGCGGTGAGCGATCCGGAGTGCGGACCGGATCGACCCGCATCAAGTCGCGCAGCGTGAACTCGACGCCCGGCAGGCCGCCGATCGCTCGTCCGACGAGCGTTTCGATTTCGCTGCGCACGGTCTCGAACGGCTCCTCGATCAGAAATCGGCGATCGAACACCGCGCGGCACCGATCCGCAACGCATGGCGTCTGGATTCCGTCAACGGGCTGACCGCCGTCCACGCCATTGATGTTGATCGTCGCGTGCCGCGCGCCGGGCGGCACGACGGGCATCGCGGTTGCGCGGGTCGCGAGCAGCGGCTTCAGCTCGCGCTGAATCGTCGCGAGCACGTCGGACATCCCGTCGATGGCGCTCGCGCCGAGAAACGGCATGCTGCCGTGGGCGATGCGTCCCGTGACGGTCAACTCGAACCAGTACACACCGCGATGGCCGACGCAGATGCGGTCCACGTTCAGCGGCTCCGGAATGATCACGAAGTCGGTCCGGGTGGTCGAGATCCGTCCGAGCTTCGCGAGGTGCGCGACGCCGGCGAAGCCGCCGCTTTCTTCGTCTACCGTGCCGCTGATCTCGACGGCGCCCGGCAGCGCGATGCCGGCGCGCGAGATCGCCTCCATCGCGAACACCGCGGCCGCGATGCCGGCCTTCATGTCACACACACCGCGGCCGACGATGCGGCCGTCGCGCACAATCGCCGCGAACGGATCGACCGTCCAGCCCGCACCGGGAGGCACGACATCGAAATGACCGTTCAGGTGAACGACCGGTCCGCCGTGCGATCCGCGTCGCGATCCGACCACGTTGATGCGCGGATAGAGCCTCGTGTGCTCAGGCCGGCCTTCCGCAACGATGTACTCGACGTCGTAGCCGCGGCGGGACAAATCGTCGCCGATGAACGTGGCGCACGCTTCGTACTCGACGCCCGGCGGATTCACCGTCGGGATCTGCACCAGGCCTCGCGTGTACTCGACGATCTCGTCCCTCGCGGAATCGACCTCCGCGACAATCCGATCCAGGTCGACGGCCATCCGTTAGTGTCCCCCGAAAAGGTAGCGGACGCCGAACTGGATTTCCCGTCCGGGCAGATACGCGACCGGCGTCCCGAACTGCGGGCCGGACACGTTCGACACGCTCGCCACGTTGGAACGATTGAACAGGTTGAACGCTTCGACGAGCACGCTGACGCCGTGCGGGCCGAAGTACATGCGCTTCTCGACGCGCACGTCCACATCGGCGTACGCGTCGATGCGGAACGCGTTGCGCGGTTGTGTGAGATCGCGCTGATCCACCAGTCCGTCGCCGTCGCTGTCGATGATCCCGCGCGGGTTGAACGCCGTGCCAGAACGCCAGAAGACGATGCCGCTGACCGTTACGTCGGCGGGCAGCGCAACGACGCCGTTGGCGACGAAGATGTTCGGCGCTGACTGGTTCGACGGACCGTAGTCGAGCTCGGGATGGTTGTTGTTCGAGAACGTCGAGCCGACGGTTCCCGTGAGCAGGTTGTCGTACGCGTGCGAGTACGTGTACGAGACGCCAAGCTGATAGCGATTGGTGAACCGCTTGCGCGCAGACAGGATGACGCCGTCGTAGTTGATCAGGCCGTCGTAGGTGACCTCGGAGATCTGCGGACCGCCGTCGGTCGTCTTGCCGAAGTTCGGATCGCCCGGCGGCACGTCGTAGAGATTCGTGATGCGCCGCGTGAGCAGGTCCCGCGAACGGCGATGGATGTACGCCGCGGACGCCGTGATGCCCCACGGGATCTCCTGATCCACGCCGGCGTTGAACGCGTTCGTGTACGGGACGAGATCTCCCGAGTACTGCGAGACGATTCTCGTCGCCTCGAGCGGCCCGCGCGGGAAGAACGACAGCACCTCGTTGCCGACGATCGAGCCGCCGTCGACGTTGAAGAAGCGGAAATCGGTGCCGGGATACTTCGCGTCGAGGATCGCGACCGCCTGCGCCGCCGTCTTGCCCGACAGCGACTGCACGTTCTGCGCGGTGACGACCGGCGCGTGCGCGGCATCGCTGACCGGAATGCCGAGCAGTTTGTACAGCGTCAGCGGATCGTTCCGCAGGTCTGTCGCGAACTGCTTGTAGAGCGGATTCTCGGGCGGACCGAATCCGCCGGTCGCCGTCGGGAAGCCCGACGTGATGACGTAGTCGATCAGCGAGTTCGTGTAGTCCACGCCGAGACGCGGAATCGCGACGTCGAACACCGACTTCGTGAAGACGCCGCCCTTCTCCGGCACCGTCGCGGCCGCCGCGAGCAGGTTGCGGTCGAAGAACAGGCCGTAGTTCACCTTGACGATCGTCGTGTGCCGGCCGCCGACGTCCCACGACACGCCGAGACGCGGCGCGAACGCCTTCTTGTAGTCGCCGAACAGGCTCGAGTAGTCGTAACGCACGCCGGCGTTGACGGTGACGTCCGGCCGCACCTGCCACGTGTCCTGGAGGAACAGCGAGATGTCGTTCGTGTGCACGTCGGACGCCAGGCTGCCGTTCGGATTGGCCGAGAGCGTGAAGAACCTCGCCGCGGACCATTGGAATCCGTACAGCCCGAAGTTCGTGTTGAACACGTCGGCCTGGTTCGGCGCGAGATAAGCGGGCGAGTACTCGACGTCGTTGGTGATCTGCTGCGTCCCCGACATCGTGATGTGGTTGAAGTCCCAGCCGCCTTTGAGCTGATGGTCGCCTCCCCAGCCCTGCATCGAGTGCGTGAGCGACTGCGCGACCTGCGTTCGCTGCCCGAGCTGATCGACGCGGCCGCCGAACGGCGCCGCCGTCTGGATGAAGCCGCTGCGCAGCAGCATCAGCAGCGGCTCGGAGCGCTGCGTCTGCTCGAGGTTGTTGCCGGTTTCGCCGCGCGTGTAGTTCACCCACGATTCGAGGAACGTCGCCGGACCGAGCACTGCGGTGTCGCGCCCGAGGACGGCCGTCGCCGGCGTCGTCCGCGTCGCGGCCGCGCTCGGCATCGCAATCGTCCCGGCGACCGGCGAGCTGATGAGGCCGTCGTTGGTGAGCGTGCTGCGATCGACCGCCGCCGTCAGCCGGTTGTTCGCGCTCAGGTTCGCGTCGAACTTGAAGTTGCCGGTGAAGCCGTCGTTCTGCGGCGCGATGCCGAAATCCTCGACGTGCGACGGCGTCGCGACGCCGTTCACGATGAACGCCGGAATCTTCGTCAGGTCGAAGTTGACGCCGCGCGTCTCGTTCAGCTGCTCGAACGAACCGAAGAAGAACGCCTTGTCCTTGACGATCGGTCCGCCGAGCGTGCCGCCCCACTGGTACCGCTCGAGCTTCGGCGGCTGCGGCTCGACGTAGCCGGACGGCAGCGGATCGGGCGGCGGGATGTTGTTCGCGTCGAGCGCGTCATTCCGGACGAACCAGAACGCGCGGCCGTCGAGCTGATTGGCGCCCGATCGCGTCACGATGTTGGCGACGCCGCCCTGCGCGCGCCCGAACTCGGCAGAGTACCCGCTCGTGATGACCTCGAACTCCTTGATCGAATCCTGCGTGTAGCGGACCAGCGCGCCGCCGTTGATCGGATCGTTGTTCTCGGCCCCGTCCACGAGATACGAGACCGCGCTCGCGCGCTCGCCGAAGATCTCGACGTTCGTCGTCGTGGTCAACGTCGGATCGGGCTTGGCGCCGGGAACGAGCGCGACGAGATCGGTGAAGTTCCGGCCGTTCAGCGGCAGCGCATCGATGGTCCGCTGCGTCACGGTTTGACCGACGTCGGACTGCGAGACGTCCACGATCGGCAGGCTGCTCGCGACGGTGACCGCCTCCGTCAGGCCGGCGACCGACAGCGCCACATCGAGCGTGGTCTGCTGATTCACGGCGACTTCGACGTCGCGCCGGATCCGTGTCGTGAAGCCCGACAGTTCGACCGCCACTTCGTACAGACCCGGCGGCACCAGCGGAATGCGGTAGGTCCCCTCTGAGCCAGTCGTCACTGACACGCTTTCGCGTTGAAGCGCAGGGCCGCGGACAGTGACCGTGGCGCCTGGCAGGACGGCGCCGCTCGAATCGCGGACCGTGCCGGCAATCGAACCTGTCACCTGAGCGGCGGCGGCACCCGCAGAGCCGAGCAGTCCCGCGATCAGGAGTAAGAACCGGAATCGACGCGTCATGAGGCCTCCCGAGACACAGTGGGTTCTATGACAAGCGCGGAACGAAGTAAAGTGAGGCGTTCGAAGGAGACGCGATGGCTCGAAGACACATCCTCGCCTGCGGCTGCGCGGCGATCGTCGGCGCCGCGCTCACGCACGCGGCGGGACCGAACAACACGATCACCGCCGTGGACGGCATCAAGGTCGGCCATCACACGCTCAGCGAACGTCCGACGGGCTGCACCGTGATTCTCGCCGACGGCGACGGCGCCGTCGGCGGCGTCTCGCAGCGCGGCGGCGCACCGGGCACGCGCGAAACCGATCTGCTCGATCCGCTGAACATGGTCGAGAAGGTGAACGCGATCGTTCTCGCCGGCGGCAGCGCGTTCGGCCTCGACGCGGCATCCGGAACGGTCAAGTGGCTCGACGAGCACAACATCGGCTACGACGTCCGCATCGCGAAAGTGCCGATCGTTCCGGCAGCCATCCTCTTCGATTTGCCGGTCGGGGGGAATCCGAAGATTCGCCCGACCGCTGACTGCGGCTACCGCGCCGCGCAAGCTGCGACGTCGGATCCCGCGCAGGAAGGCAGCGTCGGCGCCGGCGCAGGCGCGACGATCGGTAAACTCGGCGGACCGGGACACGCGATCAAGTCCGGCGTCGGCTCGTCCGTCATCCGCATGCCGAACGGCCTCGTGGTCGGCGCGATCGTCGCCGTCAACGCCGTCGGCGACATCGTCGATCCGTCAACGGGCCGCATCGTCGCCGGCGTCAGAAACGACGACGGCTCGTTTGCGGACGCGCGAAAGATCCTGCGGTCCGGTGCCCTGGCCGCACAGCCGCGCGCGGGCGAGAACACGACGATCGGTCTCGTCGCCACCAACGCGAAGCTCACGAAAGATCAGGCCAACCGCATGGCGCTGATGGCCGACGATGGGTTCGCGCGCGCGATCGTGCCGTCGCACACGAACGGCGACGGCGACACCGTGTTCGCGCTGGCGACCGGACGCTGGAGCGGCAGCGCCGATATCACACTCGTCGGCGCGCTCGCCGCGGAAGCGATGTCCGACGCCATCGTGCGCGCGGCGACGCAGGCGACGGGGATTCCCGGACTGCCCGCGCTGCGCGATCTCAAGTAGCGGCGGCCTTCTGTACCTCGCGATCCTGATCGGGTACTCGATCGCGCTGATGGCGATCGGCCTCGTGCTGGCCCGCCGCGTCGGCAGCACGAAGGACTTCTTCGTCGCGGGCCGCAGCCTCGGCCCCGGCCTCATCTTCTCGACGATGCTGGCGGCGAACATCGGCGCCGGATCGACCGTCGGCGCGACCGCGATCGGCTATTCCGGCGGTCTGTCCGCGTGGTGGTGGGTCGGATCGGCCGCGGTCGGCTCCGCTATTCTCGCGCTCTGGATCGGTCCGAAGATGCGGCGCATCGCCGCCGAGCACGACCTGCGCACCGTCGGCGACTATCTGGAGTTCCGCTACGGCGCGTCCGTGCGCGGCGTCATCGCCGCGCTGCTCTGGATTGGATCGATCTTCATCCTCGCGGGCCAGCTCGTGGCGATCGGTTCGATCCTGAATACCGTCGCGAACGTGCCCGCCGCGGCCGGATGCGCGATCGGCGGCGTCGTCATCATGGTGTATTTCGCCGCGGGCGGCCTGGCGACGTCAGTGCGCGTGAACGTCATCCAGCTCGCGGTGAAGCTCGGCGGCTTCGCCATCGCGCTGCCGCTCGCGATCGGCGCGATCGGCGGATGGCAGGGACTGACACAGGTCGAGACGCGCGATCCGGCGTACTGGTCGTTCTGGCAGCCGGGACCGCCCGGCCTGATGTACGTCGCGCTGCTGACGCCGTCGTTCATCGTCTCGCCGGGACTGCTGCAGAAGGTGTTCGGCGCGCGCGACGACCACGCGGTCCGCGTCGGCGTCGGCCTGAACGCGCTCGGCCTGCTGCTGTACGCGATCGTTCCCGTACTGCTCGGCATCGCCGCGCGGTCGCGATTTCCGGATCTCGTGCCGATCAACAACGCGCTCCCGATGGTCCTGATGCACCTGCTGCCGCCCGCCGTCGGCGCCATCGGCCTCGCCGCCGTGTTTTCGGCGGAGATCAGCGCGTCCGACGCCGTCCTCTTCATGTTGACGACGTCGCTGTCGCAGGATTTCTACAAGCGCGTCGTCCGGCCGCAGGCCGGCGACGCCGAGATTCTCACCGTCGCGCGCGCGACGAGCGTCGTCGCCTCGCTGCTGGCGGTGGCGCTGGCGATTGCGCTCGGCAGCGTCGTCGACGCGCTGACCATCTTCTACACGCTGCTTTCGGTCAGCCTCTTCGTGCCGATTCTCGCCGGCCTGTATCTCTCACGGGCGACCACGCCGGAGGCATTGGCGTCGATCGGGTGCGGCGTTGCCGCGGTCGTCGTGATGCAGGTCACGACGGGAGGCCGCGGGATTGCCGGCATGACGCCCGCGCTCGTCGGGTTGCTGGCGGCGATGGCAGGATTCAGCGCGATCTTCGTATCGCGCAGCAGGAGGTCTCGTGGACAGGCGGCTGTTTGATCTGAGCGGCAAGGTCGCCGCGGTGATTGGCGGCGGATCCGGAATTGGCGAGGCGGTCGTCAAAGGTGCGGCCGCGATGGGCGCGAGCGTCACCGTGCTGGACGCCAACGAAACCGCGGCCGCACGCGTCGCGGCGGCGATCGAGGGCGCGGGCGCGGCGGCGCTCGACATCCGCGACGGCCGCTCGGTCGCAGCGGCCTTCGACGCGATCGTGCGCGATCGCGGGCGCCTCGACATCGTCGTCTGCACGCCAAGCATCAACGTGCGGAAGACGATCCTCGCCTATCAGCCCGAGGAATTCGATCGCGTCGTCGAAGTAAACCTCAAGGGGACGTTCCACGTGCTGCAGGCTGCGGGCCGCATCATGACCGTGCAGCGCAGCGGCAGCATCGTCATCTTCTCCTCGATCCGATCGCTGGTCGTCGAACCCGGTCAGTCTGTTTACGCGATGACGAAGGCCGGCATCGTCCAGTTGGTGCGGACGGCAGCTGCGGAGTTCGGCAGCCACGGCGTGCGCGTAAACGCGATCGGCCCGGGTGTCGTAGAAACGCCGCTGACCGCGCCGATCAAGGCGCACGCAGAGTGGTATCAGGCGTACGCAAACAAGAACGCATTCGGCCGATGGGCGCGGGCCGACGAGATGGTCGGCCCGACGCTTTTCCTCGCATCGGACGCCGCGAGCTACGTGACCGGGACGATTCTCTACGCGGATGCCGGATGGACCGCGATTGACGGCCGGTTTGTGCCACCCATGTAATTGAGGATTGCGGATTGAGGATTGCGGATTGGTTCGAATGGTTGATTGCGGCTTGGACCATTGCGGATTTGATTGTCGATTTCGATCGTGAATTGATCAGCGGGGGATGCGATGGGTGGTTATCGGATTGCGGTGATTGCCGGAGACGGCATCGGGCGTGAGGTCGTTCCGGCGGGGGTTGCGGCGCTGCAGGCGTCGGTGCGCGGGACGAGCATATCGCTGTCGTTCACGGAACTCGACTGGGGCAGCGACTTCTATCGGGCGCACGGGCGCATGATGCCGGAGGACGCGTTCGAGCAGCTCGCGAAGTACGACGCCATCTATCTCGGCGCGATCGGATCGCCTGGCGTGCCGGATGGCGTGTCGGCGGCGATGATCCTCGCGATCCGCCAACGCTTCGATCAGTACGTCAACCTGCGGCCGATGCGCCTGCTCAACGGATTGTCCTCCCCGCTCGGCGGCCGCGGACCAGCCGACATCGACATGATCTGCGTGCGCGAGAATTCCGAAGGCGAATACTCAGGCGTCGGCGGCCGGATTCATCGAGGCACGCCGCGCGAGGTTGCGCAGCAGGTCGGCGTCTTCACGCGCGCGGGGATCGAACGCATCCTGCGGTTCGGGTTCGAGCTCGCGCGGACGCGGCCGCGGCGGCTTCTCGCGAGCGCGACGAAGTCGAACGCGCTGACGCACGCGATGACACTCTGGGACGAGGTGGCGGACGCGGTGCGCGCCGACTATCCCGACGTCGACTATCGCAAGTACCACGTCGACGCGCTGGCCGCGCGCATGATCACGCACCCGCAGACGCTCGACGTCATGGTGACGTCGAATCTCTTCGGCGACATCCTCACGGACGTCGGCTCCGCCATTTCGGGCAGCCTCGGCATCGCACCGGGCGCGAACATCAACCCGGAGCGGACGTTCCCGTCGATGTTCGAGCCGATTCACGGCTCCGCGCCGGACATCGCCGGCAAGGGCATCGCGAATCCGATCGGCGCGATCTGGGCGGCGGCGCTGATGGTCGGCCATCTCGGCCATCGCGATCTGCACGACAAGATCGTCGGCGCCATCGAGCGCGTCGTCGCCGGTGGGCAGGTCAGGACGCCGGATCTGGGCGGCAGCGCGACGACGCAGGACGTGGCAGCGGCGATTACTGCGGCGATTGCTGGGTGAAGAAAATGCACGAATGCAGGAATGCAGGAATGCAAAAACGAAGAATGCGCAAATGCGAAATAGCGCGACGACGAGCTAAGGAGCTGGCGACTGTCCGCGTGATGGATTCGATCGCGCCCGTTGGATGATTGTGCGCAGGATCGCCGTCAACTGGCGCGCTTCGGAGATGTCGTCGGCAATCTGTGCGGGGTCGAGCAAGCGCTTCCGCAGCGATCAGGCGAAGCCAGAAAAGCGTCTCACGGCACTCTTTCCGTGAGGTCGCGAGCTTGGCGATGAAGTCCGCCTTGCTTTGGCCGGCAGCTGCCTCCTCGTAGTTCGCTCCGATGGACGTACCTGAACCCAGTAGCTGGTATCCAATCACACCGGCCGCCCCGCCGCGCGCGTGAAGCATCTCGAAGAGATCCACTATACGACAGACAAAGCGGAAAATTCGATCGTCGAGATCGCGCGCCACTGATGCGACCGCCGGTTCATCAAGCGTGCCACCAGAGTAGTAAGGGATCCAGGCGACTTGGCCCGTCCAAGTACGCACTCTTTCACCACGCCACCTGAACGGGCCACCTCACGTTTTGCATTCCTGCATTCCTGCATTCTTGCATTTCTGCATTTCTGCATTTCTGCGCCCCTGCAGGTCGCTAGTGAGGCGTCCCCCTCAAGTGCTCGCGCAGCAGATCGCGGCCGAAGTCGCCGTTGAAGTCCCGCCAGACGGAATGAATGTGGTTGCCGTCGTTCTGCGTGTTGTCGTACTCGATGAGGAACGTCGGTCCCTGGACGCGGTAGTAGTGCTTCCTTCCACGTTCGGTCTCGCCCGCCCACGCGAAGCCGATCTTCTCGATGCCCGCCTTCTTGACGCGGTCCATACGGTCGGACGCGATATCGGTGGGCATGTAGCCGGTGTAGACGTCGAGCAGCTTCATGAACAGCTCGCGCTGGTTCGGCTTCAGCGCACCGACCTGCAGACCGATCGGATCGAGCGGCTTGATGTCGACGTTCGCCATCGTCACCATGTCGTTCGGTGCAACCTTGTCGAGAATCGCTTTCTGTTTCTGATCGGCGTCGAGCGAATCGAGCAGGGCCCGCGCGGCGTCCTCTTCGGCGCCCAGAATCCGCAAACCCTTCTTCGGCCCCTGTCGGACCTCGGCGGGATTCGATCCGAAGAACGTCGGCGACGAGGCCACCATCGTGCCGTTGACGATCGTGAAGTGCAGCGAGACGTGATGGCCTTCGACGCGCCAGCCCCACGTGGCTTTCGTCGACGGCGTGCCGAACACTGAGACGAAGTAGCGTCCGGGGTCGCGCACGAGCGGCGCGTTGCGCGGCGGCTGCGGTGCGGCCGCCCGCTCGGACGCCTCGAGCGCGCCGAGGACGGTCTCGAGATCCATGATGGACGTTGCCGTGAGGTAACCGCGCTGGCTCAGTCCCGCCTTCAGCAGATCGTGCGCGGCGGCGCGCTGCGCATCGTTCATCTCGCCGATCGTGAGGCCCTTGCGCGGAAACGTCTCGGTCGGGATGAAGTGCCAGCGAAGACGCTCGTCCGAATCGGCGGCGAACGACGCTTTCTGCCGCTGCTCGGGATTCAAGCTGGCGAGAAATTTCGTCGCCGATGACGCCATTACCGACGACGAGCGTTCGGCGCCGACGATCGAGCCCGCGGCGCAGAGGACAATCAGGCCCGCGGCCGCCGCGACGCGTCGTGAGGTCAGTCCAGCCATGGCGTCTCCTCCGGGCGCATCTTAGCGCGTTTCACGCGGCCGGCCGGCGCCCTTGACCGTACGATCGTGGCGGAGCAGGATCAGCGACGGAGCATGGTCCGCCATCAGCTGCTGCTCGCGCTCGCGGTCGCCGCGGCCCTGCCGACGGCACAGGCCCCTGCCTCATCCGAACTGGACGAGCTGCTCGACAAGGTCACCGACTACGTCGCGGCCTACACGCACGACTTCGTCGGCGTCGTCGCCGAGGAAACCTATCGCCAGGAAGTCCGCGGCCGGGCGCGAACCGACGTGCGCGGCCTCGCCGTCGAAACCGCGCCGGAGCGCCGCGAGCTGCGATCGGACATGCTGCTCGTCCGCGCGCCCGCGGGCGACCGCTGGCTGCAGTTCCGGGACGTGTTCGAAGTCGACGGCAAGCCGGTGCGCGATCGCGAAGAGCGGCTGGCCAAGCTGTTCCTGACGCCGTCGCCAACGGCTCATCAGCAGATCGAGGACATCAGGACCGCGAGCGCGCGCTACAACATCGGCGGCATCAATCGGAACATGAACCTGCCCGTCGTCGCGCTGAGCGTATTCGAGACGGCCGAGTTTCCGTGGTTCCGGTTTTCACTTGGCAAGAAGCGGAATGCGATCGTCGACCTCGAGTTCCGCGAGGAGCGGACGCAGACGCTGGTCCGCACGACGAACGATCAGCCGATTCCCTCGCGGGGACGTTTCGCGGTCGAGCGCGAGACGGGTCGAGTCCTCGCCAGCACGCTCTACATCGAGGGCGACAAGGTCCACGCACAGATTGATGTGACCTACGGCGCGGAGCCCGCGCTCGCCGGCATGCTGGTGCCGCACGAAATGCGCGAAAAGTACAGCAGCCAGAACGGATCGGTCGTCGAAGGCCGCGCGGTGTACGCGAAGTTCCGCCGGTACTCCGTCAACGTGGACGAGAAGGTCAAGAAATGATCGTGGCCATTCTGATTGCGGCGACGGTCTCTGGATCCGTGTCGGATCAGCGGGCGCTTGGCGACGTGCTCGCGCGCACTGCCGCCTACGTCGCGCTCTTCGAACAACGCCTGTCGGGCATCGTCGCCGAAGAGCAGTACGTGCAGGAGGTGCACTTTCCGAAGGGCTATCCGCTGTCGATGAACCTGGAGCGGCGCCTGCGGTCCGACCTGCTGCTCGTGAAGCCGGTCGGCGCCGAGGACTGGATGGCGTTTCGCGACGTGTACGAAGTGGACGGCAGCGCCGTGCGCGATCGTCGGGAGCGGCTGATGAAGCTGTTCATCGATCCGGTCGAATCAGTCCACGAGCAGGTCTCGGCGATCCTGCAGGAAAGCGCCAGATACAACATCGGATCGGTGACGAGGACCATCAACGCTCCGCTCCTGCCGCTGCTCTTCCTCGAAACCAGGAACCAGCCGCGGTTCAAGTTCACGCGGGCCCGCGACGGCGAGCCGCACGAGATGACGCAGGAATCGCCGGCGCCGCCCGGCCATTTTAGGCTCGGGACCGAGGTGTGGGCGATCGAATACCACGAGCGCACGGCCAACACGATGATCCGGACGACCAACCTGCGCGATCTGCCGGCCCACGGCCGCTTCTGGATCGAGCCGGACACGGGTCGCGTCCTCATGAGCGAACTCGTGCTCGAAAACCACCAGATCCGTGGCACGATCACGGTCAACTATCAGTCCGACCCGGTGCTGGACTTGCTGGTCCCCCTCGAGATGCGCGAGCGCTACGATCGACTGAGGGACCGGTCCGTGGTCGACGGGTTCGCGACCTACGGGCGCTTCCGGCAGTTCCAGGTCAAGGTGGACGAAAAGCTAGGACCCATCAAGAAGTGAGTATTGAGGATTGCGGAATGCGGATTGCGGATTTCAGCCGCCGAATACGGATTGCGGATTCATTGACGATCGGATCTCCCAATCGGCAATTCAATCCACAATCCACATTCCGCATCCCCAATCAATCCGCATTCCGCAATCCGCATTCCGCAATTGATTGATTGATCGTCTTTTGAGGTGATTATGCCCGCACGACCGACGTGGAAGGGTTATCTGAAGATCAGCCTCGTCAACATTCCGATCAAAGTCTTTCCGGCGACCGACGCCGGCGCGACGCTGAGCTTCAACCAGCTGCATGCCGAATGTCAGACGCGCATCCAGCAGAAGCGATGGTGTCCTCACTGCCAGCGCGAGGTCGCGAACACCGACATCGTAAAGGGCTACGAGTTCGAAAAGGGCCGCTACGTCGTCATGGAGGACGAGGATCTCGAGAAGGTGCGCGTCGAATCGACGCGCGTCATCAACCTCGAGAAGTTCACCGAGGACACGGAGATCGATCCGATTTACCTCGAGCGTCCATATTACCTCGCGCCGGATGGTCCCGTCGCGCGCGAAGCGTTCGCGGTCATCCGTGAAGGCATGAAGGGGAAAGCGGGCATCGGCAAGGTGGCGCTCTACGGCCGCGAGTACTTGATCAAGGTACAGCCGCGCGAGAAGGGCCTCATCATGTACACGCTGCGTCACGCGAACGAGATCCGCAGCATGGAGGCCATCGACGAGCTCGCCGACATGCCGGAGAAGGTGAATGCGCAGGAAGTCCGGCTGGCGCAGCAGGTGATGGCGACCTTCGAAGGCGAGCTGGATTTCGAGTCCTACAAGGACGAATACCAGGTCGGCCTGCGCGAAATCATCGACGCCAAGATCGAGGGCCGCGAAATCATCGCGCCCGAGGTCGAGGCGCCGCCGAAGGTCGTCAACCTCATGGAAGCGCTGCGCAAGAGCCTCGATACGATCAGCGCTGGCAAGAAGAAGGCAGCCGCCGCGCCGCGCGCCACCGCCGCGACCGCGCAGAAACGCAAGCGTGCGTAGCGTGCTCCGAAGGCAGATCATCATGCAGAGGAAATGGTTCGTTCGATTCGCAGCGGTGCTGGTCGCGGCGTCAATCGCCGCGGCCGCCAGCGCACAAACCCGCGGCGTCACTGCCGAAGACTACTTCGCGTTCGAAGCGCTGGGCGATCCGCACTTCTCACCAGACGGCGCGACCATCGCGTACGTCGTGACGACGATTGATCAGAAGCAGAATCGGCGCCGCGGCCAGATCTGGACCGTGGCTGCGGACGGATCGCGCGCGCCGGTGGCGATGACGAGCGCGCTCCAGTCGTCGAACGCGCCGCGGTGGAATCCGAAGGGCGGCGGGCTGGCGTTCCTCTCCGCGCGGCAGGGCGACGGCGACGGCCCCGCGCGCACGCAAGTGTGGCTGCTGCCGCTGACCGGCGGCGAGCCGCGGAGGCTGACGAACCTGCCGAACGGTGTGTCGAGCTTCCAGTGGTCTCCCGACGGCACGAAGCTCGTCGTCGTCAGCCGCAGCGGGCCGAGCGACGAATCGCGCGATGGCAAGTCGCCGAGTGACGTCCGGCACTACACGCACTCGAATTACAAGTTCAACGACACCGGATGGTTCGACGACAAACGCTCGCACCTCTGGATCGTCGTGGTCGCAGATGATCACGCGACGGCGCTGACATCCGGCGACGACTGGAACGACAGCGACCCGCAGTGGTCGCCTGACGGACGGAAGATCGCGTTCGTGTCGGATCGCAGCGGCAAGGCGTTCGACGAAGGACGAAACACCGACATCTGGGTCGTCGATGCGGCGGGCGGATCGCCCGCGCGCGTCTCGGATCATGAGACGGCCGAGAACTCGCCGCGCTGGTCGCCCGATGGGCAGACGATTGCGTTCGTCAGCGCGGTTCCTGAAAAGTCGCACCCGAAGATCTGGCTCGTTCCATCCGCCGGCGGCGCGAAATCGCGGCTCGCGGCGGACGGGGTGGACCTGATTCCGTCGGCTCTCCGCTGGGCCGAGGGCGGCAAGGCGATGTACTTCGAAACGGGGTATCACGGAACGGCGCAGCTGTACCGCGTGGATCTCGACGCGCGGCGCGCGGCGCCGGTCACCTCGGGCGACAAGACCTATCACCTGTTCGACGTCTCGGAGAACGCGCGCAAGCTGGCGTTCGCGATGAACGATCCGACGCACATGGACGATCTGTACGTCGCGGATCTCGACGGCAGCAATCCGCGTCAGCTCACGCACCTCAACGCGGCGCTGTGGCCGCGTCTGAATCTCGTCCAGGTCGAGCGGCTGTCCTACAAAGGTGCGGACGGCTGGGACATCGACGGCTTCTTCATGAAGCCGGTCGGCTGGGAAGCGGGCCACAAGTATCCGATGATCCTGACGATTCACGGGGGACCCGCGGGTCAGTTCGGATTCGACTGGTATCACGAATTCCAGGTGTACGCGGCCCATGGCTGGGCCGTCTTCTTCTCGAATCCGCGCGGGTCGACCGGCTACGGCGAGAAGTTCGAGCGCGGCATCGAGGAAAACTGGGGCGCGAAGGACTACATCGACGTCATGAACGGCGTCGACGCCGCCCTCACGAAGTATCCGTGGATCGATCGCGATCGTCTCGGTGTGACCGGCGGCAGCTACGGCGGCTTCATGACGAACTGGATCGTCAGCCACACGAACCGGTTCAAGGCGGCCGTCACGCTGCGCAGCATCTCGAACTTCGTGAGCGACGATGGGACGCGCGACGGCGCGTACGGACACGCGGAGGACTTCAAGGGCGACATCTTCGAGAACTTCGAGCTCTACTGGGATCGATCGCCGCTCAAGTACGCGAAGAACGTGAAGACGCCGACGCTCATCCTGCACTCCGACAACGATTTTCGCGTCCCGATCGAGCAGGGCGAACAGTGGTTCCGCGCGCTGCGCCACTTCGGCGTGACCAGCGAGATCGTTTTCTTCCCGCGCGAGAACCACAACCTGACCAGGACCGGCGAGCCGAAGCACCTGGTGGAAAGTTTGAACTGGCAGGTCTACTGGTTCGACAAATACCTGAACGGCAACACCGGCGCTGTTGCGCCCGACGCAGCCAGACGGACAAACACGCAGAATTAGGAATCAGGGATTAGGAATTCTGTCCTGCTGCGCTATTTCGGCGACGCAACAATCGCGGGTGGGACGATGCGCTGCAGCGCGCGGGTCCATTGCAGCGTGACCATGATGCGCTCGACGGCATCGGCTCTGCCGCGGTCGCTCTCCATCAGGATGCGGCCGTCCCGCGTTTCGGCGCGCGGGGTCCACGGGCCGGCGACTATCTCGACGGGACGCGACGGCGACAGCTCGCAGCCCTCCTGAAGCGCGGCGCACGGCGCGACGGCCACCGACATCACGCCACTGGGGCCGGTGTAGTAGACGCGGCGTCCGTCGCGGGACCACATCGGGTGCCGACCGCCGCCCGCGGAAATCGCAACGGCGCTGCCCGCGGCGCCGAACGGCCGGACGTAGATTTCCCACCGGTTGGATTCATTCGACTCGTACGCCATCCAGCGGCCATCGGGCGAAACCGTCGCGGCCCCTTCGTCGAACGGCGTGCGGACCAGCGGCCTTGGCGACCCGCCAGCCACCGGGACGACCCAGATGTCCTCTCCGCTCGCTGGATCGAACTCGGTGTAGACGATCTGTCGGCCGTCCGGCGAGAACGACGAGGGCAGCTGATGACGAGGCGCGCCGGTGAGCCGCTTCGGCGTCGTGTCGTCGACGCGCTTGACGAACACGTTGAACGCGCTGCCTGAGCGCGACGCGAACGCGAACGAACGGCCGTCGGGACTCCAGACCGGCGCGCGCAGTTCGCCGTTGAACGTCAGCCGGCTCGTCGCGCCGCGCTCGATGTCCGCGGACCAGACGTCTGCGCGCGTGTCGTCCACCTTGACGCCGGCGATCGTGCGGCCGTCCGGCGAGAGCGACGGGGACCCCAGCGGCTGCATCGCGGCTGCCGCCGGCGTGAGTCCTCCGGCTTGCGTCCACCACTGCAGCGCTCCGCCGGACGACGAGGATGCCGCCGCGATTAACGAACCGACGCGCGAGACGGCAAACTGCGCGACGCGGTCGCCGAACGGCTGGTCCACCGGAACCGCTGGACCGGTGATCTTCAGCTGCACCGGATCGAACGTCGCCGCCATCAGCCGCCCGTCGCGCACGAACGCGATCATCGAGGGCGGCACGAACCGTGCGAACGACGCCCGCTCGACGACCACGGTGCGCTCCGCGGTCACCATCGAGATCGCGACGATGCGCGTGATCGGAGGATCGCCGGGCGCAACGATCGAGGTGACGAGCGCGACCTCGCCGCCCGGCAGAACGTCTGGCCATGCGAGCGCGAGCTCGGCGCCGCGCGCGTCGATCGGCCCGACCATGCGCGGTGCGCCGCCATCCTTCGCCACCCGCACGAGTCCACCCATTCCGCCCGACGCAGACGCCGAGAACACGATGTCATCGTCGAGCCACACAGCGCCGAGCGGCTGACGGACGTCGGTGACTGTGATCGGCGAATCGCCGCCCGTCGCGGTCTTTTTGAGCTTGCCGTCCGCGAAGAAGCCGACGACGTGGCCATCCGCCGAAAGAAACGGCGCCGTGGCGCCGAGCGTGCCGGGAACCGGACGCGATTCGGTGTCGTCGAGCCCGCGCACGAAGATGCGGCATCCGTCCTGGCGGCAGCCGGTGAACGCGATGACCGAACCGTCGGCCGACAACGCGAGCGCGGGCGCCGACGTGTCGAGCGTCATGCCATCCGGCCATTCGAGCGCGAAGCGCGCGGTCGGCAGCACGACCGGAGCGTCCGGGTGCATCACACGCCAGAGCGCGCTGACCGCGACCGCGGCGAGGATGACGGCGACCGCCCACGGCACGATCCACGTCCACGATTCCGCCATCGTCTCCGACCTCGCAGCCACGGGCGGAATGACGACCGGGGACTCGACTGCGGGTTGTGGTGCCGGCAGGAAGCGGTATCCGCGCCGATGGACTGTCTGGATGTAGCTCGGCTGCTGCGGGTCGTCGCCGAGCGCCTGCCGCAGGAAGCTGATGGCCTCCGACAGCGACGTGTCCGAGACGAACGCGTCCTTCCAGACCGTCTCGATGATTTCCTGCTTCGTCACGATTTCGCCGGGCCGGGCGGCCAGCACGTCCAGCACGCCGAGGACGCGCGGCGGCAGCGGCACTTCCTGCCCTTCGCGGGCGAGGAGCTGCGCGGAACGGTCGAATACGAAGGGTCCGAAACGGGTCTTCACAACAAGTTCAGAGAATCTTCCGCGGTCGTTCACCGCTTTTCAAGACTTGCGGCCGCCGTCCATGGCCTTGTTAACGGGCCCGCATCGCGCGCGTGGACGGCTGCCGCGGTGCCACACGACAACTCCAACGGAGGCGCGCGATGTCGCTTTTCGCGACCAAGTCGATCGAACAGATCAAGGCCGAGCAGCTGGGCTCGGGCGAACACTCCCTGAAGCGCGTGCTCGGGCCCTGGAACCTGCTGTTCCTCGGCGTCGGCGCCGTGATCGGCACGGGGATCTTCGTGCTGACCGGCCAGGTGGCCGCGGCCAATTCCGGCCCGGCCGTCGTCATCTCCATGATCATCGCCGGCTGCGCCAGCGGGCTGGCCGGACTCTGCTACGCCGAGTTCGCGTCGGCGGTCCCCGTCGCCGGCTCGGCGTACATCTACGCGTACGCCACGCTCGGGGAATTCATCGCGTGGATCATCGGCTGGGACCTGATCCTCGAGTACGCGCTCGGCGCCGCGACGGTCGCCGTCGGCTGGTCGGGCAACCTGAGCGCGCTCCTGGCCGAGTTCGGCCTCCAGTTTCCTGCGGCACTGAGCGCCGCGCCGGGAACGCTCGTTCCGCTCGCCGGCGGCGGCACGGTCACCGCGGTCTTCAACCTGCCTGCGGTCCTCATCGCGCTCGCGATCACGGTCGTGCTCATCGTCGGCATCCAGGAATCGGCCACGCTCAACTCGATCATCGTCGTGATCAAGGTCGCGGTCGTGCTGCTGATTGCGGCGGGCGGCGCGCTGTTCGTCGATCCGGCGAACTGGCATCCGTTCGTGCCACCGAACGAGGGCACGTTCGGCGCGTACGGCTGGAGCGGCGTGTTCCGGGGAGCGGCGGTCGTCTTCTTCGCGTACATCGGCTTCGACGCGGTGTCGACGTCGGCGCAGGAGGCGCGCGACCCGCAACGCGACATGCCGCGCGGCATCCTCGGATCGCTGGCGCTCTGCACGGTGCTGTACGTCATCGTCTGCACGGTGATGGTCGGCCTCGTGCCGTACAAGGCGCTGCTCAACCAACCCGCGCCGATGGTCGTGGCGCTCGACGCCGGTGCGGCGCGCGCGGCGGGCACGGCGTGGGCGGGGATGCTCCACGGACTGCGGCTGCTCGTCGTGCTGGGCACGCTGGCCGGACTGAGCTCGGTAATGCTCGTCATGATGCTTGCGCAGCCGCGCATCTTTTTCGCGATGGCGAATGACGGCCTGCTGCCAGGATGGGCGCGCGCGATTCACCCGCGCTACCGGACGCCGCACGTGACGACGTTCGTCACCGGCGTTGTCGTCTCGCTGGCGGCAGGATTCACCGGAATCGCGACGCTCGGCAGCCTCGTGAGCATCGGGACGCTGATGGCGTTCGTGATCGTATCGATCGCGATCATCTTCCTGCGCCGCTCGCGCCCGGACCTCGAACGCCCGTTCACCGTTCCGTTCGTCCCCGCGCTCCCCATCGCGTCCGCAATCGTCAGCCTCGTGCTGATGGCGAGCCTTCCCTGGGCCACATGGGAGCGGCTGATCATCTGGATGGCGATCGGCATCGTCATCTACTTCACGTACGGGAGGAAGAACAGCAAATTGCGCAGCAAATTGCAGGATGGAAGGATTGCAGGATTGCAGGAAGTATGACGTTAAGAGCGCGAAATGCACGAATGCACGAATGCACGAATGCAAAAAGCGGACGGCTGCAATCCTGCAATTCTGCAATTCTGCAGTCCTGCAATTCTGCAATCCTTCAATTCTGCAATGTCAGCGAAGCCGCACTGTCAGCGAAGCCGCACTGTCAGCGAAGCCTCACGAAGTCGATGAACCCACGCTCCACGTCGACGCCGTCCAGTCGAACGTGCACGCGATCGCCGACGTCGAGGCTGTCGCGGCCGCTGATGAGCATGCCTTCCATCGGAGGCGACGTGACGCGGACGAACGTCCCTTTGTTCGACGCGCCGGTGACGATGGCGTCGAACTGATCGCCGACGCGCGACTCGACGAGCAGCGCCGTCGCCGCCTTGCGCACGAGGCGTTCGACCTTCTGCGCGTTGTCTTCCTGCGTCGTGCACTGCTCGGCAACCTGTCCGAGCTCGCCGAGGCCGTACGGTGACGGATGCTTCGCGAGCGCGGCCTTCAGGAGCCGCTGCGTCACCAGATCCGGAAAGCGGCGATTCGGCGCGGTCGAGTGCGAATAATCGCGGACCGCGAGACCGAAGTGGCCGGGCGGTTCTGCGCCAGGCGGATCGACGACGTATTCGCCTGATCCGAGGAGCCGGATGATGGTGGTGGACAGGTCGATGAATCGCTCGGGATCCGCACGCCGCCGTTTCGCGAGGAACTCCGACAGCGCTTTCGAGTCCGGACCCTGCGGCAGTTCGTCGCCGGTCCGTTCGGCGATGGCGCGGATCCGTTCCCATCGCTCCGGCGACTTGACGACGCGGCGCAGCGACGGAAAGTTGTGGGCGTCCAGGAAGACAGCGACGACGCCATTCGCCGCGACCATCAGGTTTTCGATGATCGCCTTCGCGCGGTTCGGCCGTTCCGCGGCGACGTCGTGCAGCGTGTCGCCCTCGAAGATGGCGCGCACCTCGGCGGTCTCGAACTCGAGCGCGCCGTGGCTGCGGCGCGTGCTGTTCAGCGCCTTCGCAACCCGATCCTGGATGCGCAGTTGTTCGTCCATGTCGGTCACGCGCGCGGCGGCGTCCGGCAGCGGCGCCTTCCCGTCGAGCCAGTCGCTCACGCTGTTGTAGGCGAGCTTGGCCCGATTGTGTACCTGCGCGCCGTAGACGTCGGACGAGCGAATCGTTCCGTCGGGTGCGACCACCATCTCGACGACGATCGACAATCGATCTTCGTCCGCGTTCAGCGACGTCAGGTTCGTGGACAGCTTCTCGGGCAGCATCGGAAACACCGTGCCCGGCGTGTACACCGACGTCGTGTTCAGCGCCGCGTGCCGATCGCACGGCGATCCCTTGCGCACAGCCGCGTCCACGTCGGCAATCGCGACGAACACCTTCACGTCGCCGTTGGCGAGCGGTTCGGCGACGCTCAGCTGATCGAGGTCGCGCGAGTCGTCATTGTCGATCGAGCACCAGAGGCGCTGCCGAAGATCGCGCGTGGGCTCCTCGGTGGTCGTCGGCGGCGCCGACATCGCGGCCACCTGCGCCTGCGCCGCCGAAGGAAACGCTGGATCGAGCCCGCGCTCGCGCATGGCCCGGACCGCAATGGCGCGCAGCCGCGCGCGATGAGACGTCGGCACGTTCATGAATGAAGAGACTCCGGGACGATGTCGTGGATGGAAGCGGCGAGGTCGTCGACGAGCGCGTCGATCTCCGCCTGGTGGGTGCGGAAGCTGAGGATGCAGACGCGGCCGACGTATCGATCTTTCGCGACGGCACCGGTGATCATCACGCGCCCGCGCGCCGTCGCCGCGGCCATGAGCGCGCGCGTCGCCGCGTCTTCGTCGGACCGCGAAGCGCCCGGCCACGTCAGATGGAACGCGAACAGCGACAGCTCCGGCGGCGCGTCGATGACGATGCCTGGCAGCCGCGCAACACGGGCCGCTGCGTCGACCGTCAGGGCGCGCTTCTCTTCGATCGCCTCGCGGAAGGCTGCGGTTCCAAACAGCTTCACCGACAGCCAGACACGGAGGCCCGGAAAGCCGCGCGACAGCTCAGGCCCGTGCTGGCTGGGATCGTAGAAGTCTTCCGGGTGCGGCATCGCCGGCAAGTAGTCCGCTGTCGCTTCATGTGCCGCGCGCAGTGCGGCGCCGTCGCGCACGAGAAGCGCGCCGGTTCCGTACGGCAGGAACATCCCCTTGTGCGGATCCAGGGTCAGCGAGTCGGCGCGGGTAATGCCGTGCAGCAGCGGACGCAGTTCGCGGCACATGTAGAAGAAGGCGCCGTACGCGCCGTCCACGTGATGCCAGAGCCGCTCGGCGGTGCAGAGATCGGCGATGGCATCGAGTGGATCCACTGCGCCCGTATTGGTCGTGCCCGCCGTCGAGACGACGCAGAACGGCGTCAGCCCGCGGCCGCGGTCGGCTGCGATCGCCGCTCGAAGATCGGCAACCGACATCCGATACGCGGCGTCGCTCGGCACGGCGCGCACGCGATCCGGCATGATGCCGGCCATCTTCGCCGACTTGAGGATCGAGTGGTGCGCCTGATCCGACGTGTAGAGGACGCCGTTCCGCACGTCGGCACCGACGTATCGTTCGCGCGCGCAGAGAATCGCGTTGAACGTCGCCATCGATCCGCCGCTCGTGAAGAGGCCGCGTCCCTCCTGCGGAAAATCCATCCACTCGCGCAGCCAGTCGAGCGCGTTCGCTTCAAGTTGAATGAGCGCCGGCGCCGCCTGCCAGACGCCGGTGTACCGGTTCGTGGCGTTCGCGATGAAATCCGCGAGGGCCGCGGTGTACAGCCCTCCGCCCGGAATGTAGGCGAGATATCCGGGGCCCGGCGCCGTGAATGATCGGGGAATCCACTGACGGAACAAGTCGTCGGCCATCTGGTCGAACGGCGTCCCCGACTCCGGCGCCGGCTCGCGCATCGCACGACACAATGCCGCTGCGTCAACGTCGCCGCAACTCGGCTGCTGCGGCAGCGTCAGGATGTGCTCCACGCATCGCCGGACGACGTCGTCGCCCAGCCGCATCATCTCCTGCTCTGACAATTCGAGATTCATGACAGCCAGTCCTTCGCCGCGTAGTAGGCGCCGACAAACGGAAGAAACCACGGGCGCCCGTGATAGAGCGGAATCGTGGGCATCGGATCGTCGAACATCGGGTGGTCGACGAGTTGGCCCGCCATCCGTCGGGCGATCGCGTCGCCGAGCGCGGTCGCGATGGCGATGCCGTGACCGCCATACCCGGCCGCGAAGTACTTCTGCGCGAGCTGACCGGCGTGCGGCATCCGATCGCGCGCGAACGCGACGTTGCCTCCCCACGCATAGTCGATGCGCACGTCCGCCAGCCGAGGAAACACCATATTCAACCCGCGCCGCAGGATTGACGCGGCCCTGCCGACCGAATGCGCGTCGGGCCGCCGGAACTCGGCGCGGCCGCCGAAGAGCAGCCGTCGATCGCCGGTCACGCGAAAATAGTAGAGGAAGTATTTCGAGTCAAATGCCATCCGCCGCCGCGGGACGAGCGACGCGGCGGTCTCCGCGTCGAGCGGCTCAGTGGCGACGATGTAGCTGCCGACGGGAACGATGCGGCGGCGAAGCTCCGGAAAGGCGCCGTCGGTGTATCCGTTCGTCGCGAACAACACGTCGCGGGCGGTGACGGCGCCGGCGGTCGTCCCGATGCGCCAGACATCGCCGTCACGAGCGGTCTCGAGGACGCTCACGCCGGTGACGATGCGAACGCCGCGGGCCTGCGCAGCGCGGGCGAGGCCACGCACGTACTGCGCTGGATTGAGCGCGGCGCTGCGATCGTCGACGAGGACGCCGTGAAAGCGGTCGCTGCCGATCTCCTGCTGCTGATCCTGGCGGTCGACGATGCGGACGTGGTGATCGAATTCACGCGCGAGCACCGCCTGTTCCTCGCGAAGCGATTCGAAGTGCGACCGCTTCCACGCCGCCTGGACGTGCCCGGTGCGTTCGAAGCCGCAGTCGATGCGCTCGTCCTGAATCAGCTCCTCGAGACCGTTCAGCGCGTCGCTGGCAGCGCGAAACAAGGCGCGCGCACGCCTGCGGCCGTACGCGCGCAGAAGCGAGACGGAGTCGATCGCGAGCCCGGTCAGGACCTGTCCGCCGTTGCGTGAGCTGGCACCCCACCCGATGGTTTCGCGTTCGACGACGAGAACCGAGGCGCCGCACATGGCGAGGCGGCGCGCTGCCGACAGTCCCGTGTAGCCGGCGCCGACGACGACCGCGTCGACGCGCGGGGGCAGAGGCGCTTCATGCGGCGTCTCGTCGGGAAGCGGAACGGTGTCCCACCAATACGGGCGAAGGTTCACCGTCGAACGACCGGTGTTTCCGCCGATGCGAGAATCGCGCGGCCGCGGCGCTCCTGCACGAAGGCAACGACCTTCAGCTGATCGCGCTGCCAGTCGGAACCGATCGGAACGTCCTTGTGAATCGTGGCGCGGTCGCCCGCCGCAGCCTCGCCTGCCTTCGCGAGATAGCGAACGACCGATGCGTGCGCGAGCGTTCGTCCGTGATTTTCACCGCGCGTCACGTTCGACCGCAGATGATCTTCCGTCACGGCGACGATCATATCCGCGCGATCGGCCGCGCCCTTTGCGAAGAACACGGCCGCCGAAACCGCGACCGTCGTCGCGCCCGCCTCGGTCGTGACGTCCACCGTGCCGTGCGGCTGAGAAACGGCGCGCTCGATGGCGCGCTTCGCGGCCGATGCATCGCTCCCGACAAAGGCCGATCGGCCGTCAACGATCATCTGCGGCGTGTAGACGCTTTCATCGTTGAGTGACGCGCCGTACATGCGCTGCCGGTTCGTCAGCGCCGCGGACGAGAACCGATCTTTCCATCCGAGCTGATCCCAGTAGTCCACGTGCTCGCCGAGCGCGATGATCTGCGCACCCTCGAGCGGCTGCGTCGCGACGAGCGACTGCAGCAGGCTGTCCGCGGGCGGACAGCTCGAACAGCCTTCCGAGGTAAACAACTCGACGACGATCGGCACGCGCGCGGGCGCGGTGTGTGCCGGGGTCAGCATCATCGCGGCGACGGCCAACACTGCAAGACTGCGCACCTCATCATTCTAACCATTGGATCGCGCACCTCGCTCTTCTTGAATCCATTCCGGTTTGAACCAATGTTCGGACGCGAACGATCGTGCATCGCCTTTCCACACCGTACGTTGCGCGGTGTGACTGGCGGCCGGACCGTGGCACGAGCTTGGCTCCTTAGCGGCGGGCTCAAGGAGGCCACTGCATGCGACGTGTTCACAGCTGGCTGCGGTTTGCGGTCGTGTTCGCGGCTCTTCTCGCGGCGCGCGGTGCGAATGCGCAGTCGACGACTGGCACTATTTCCGGGCGGGTGGTCGACACGCAGGGGTTGGCGTTGCCCGGCGTCACGGTCAACGCGACATCACCCGCGTTGCAAGGCGCGCACACCAACACGACGTCCGGGAACGGCGACTACATCTTCACGGCGCTGCCGCCCGGAACCTACACCATCAGCTTCGAGCTGAGCGGATTTCAGACGCAGCAGAAGACGGTGACGCTGGCGCCGACGCAGGTGCTGCCGCTCGACGTCACGCTCGGCGTCGCGACGCTGACCGAATCGGTCACCGTCACGGGACAGACCGCGGACGTGCTCACGAAGACGGCGCAGGTGGCGACGAACTTCAAGCAGGAGCTCGTCGCGAACCTGCCGACCAACCGCGACGTCAACTCGTACCTGCTGCTCGCACCTGCCGTCCATCCGACCGGTCCGAGCGGCGCCTACTCCATCGCCGGCGCGATGTCGTTCGAGACGCTGTACATGGTGAACGGCGTGAGCGTGACGGAAAACCTTCGTGGCCAGCCGTACAACCTGTACATCGAGGACGCCGTGCAGGAAACGAACATCGCCACGGCCGGCATTTCTGCCGAGTACGGCCGCTTCGGCGGCGGCGTCGTCAACGTCATCACGAAATCGGGCGGCAATCGGTTCAGCGGATCGTTTCGCGAGACGCTGAACAACGACATGTGGCGCACGCTGACGCCGTTCGAGGTGACGAGCATCGCCGCCGATCCGGCACACCAGGAGACGCGCATCGACTCGGTCGTGCCGGCGCACGAATATACGCTCGGCGGTCCGGTCCTGAAGGATCACCTGTGGTTCTTCACCGCGGGACGGCTGCAGGATCAGGAGCTGGGACGTCAGCTCGTCATCACCAAGTCGCCGTACAGCTTCACGGACGATGGGAAGCGATTCGAGGGGAAAGGCACGTATTCGCTGACGTCGAATCATCGGTTCCAGGGCACGTACTCGAAGATCAAGGAGGACTTCCTCAACGCGACGTTCAATACGAGCCTCTCGATGGATCAGCGCAGCCTGTACAACGGCAGCGAGCCGCAGACGCTCGCGACCGGCAACTACAACGGCGTGCTGACGCCGGCGTTCTACGTCGAGGGCCAGTACTCGTCGCGGTCGTTCAGCTTCATCAACGAGGGCTCGCCGTACACGGACATCATCAACGGGACCTTGCTCATCGACCAGCAGCGCGGCGGCACTCGGTACTGGTCGCCGACGTTCTGCGGCGTCTGTGATCCGGAGAAGCGGGACAACACCGATCTCTTCGTCAAGGGCACCTATTTCCTCTCGACGAGCGGCACCGGATCTCACACGATGACGTTCGGCTACGACCTCTTCAACGACAAGCGCTTCGCGAACAACCATCAGTCGGGCAGCGACTACCGGATCCTGGGAACGACATCGATCATCCAGGCGGACAACACCGTCGTGCCGGTATTTCTGAACGACGGATCGACGGTCATCCAGTACAACCCGATTCCCGTCGGCAGCGAGGGGACGAACTTCCGGACGCACTCGTTGTTCTACAACGACAACTGGCGCATCGGCAGCCACCTGACCGCGAATCTGGGTCTCCGCTACGATCGCAACCACGGCGCCGACAGTGCCGGCCGGCTGGTCGCGCAGGATGCCGCCTTCAGCCCGCGCGTCGGCCTCGTGTGGGATCCGTCCGGCGACGGCAAGTGGTCGGTGACCACCAGCTTCGCGAAGTACGTCAGCGCGATCTCGAACAGCATCGCCGACTCGTCGTCGCCTGCGGGGAATCCACAGCAGTACCGCTTCATTTATCGCGGACCGAACATCAACGCGAACGCGAGCGGCCCGCTCGTGTCGACGCCTGACGCCATCGCCACGGTGTTTGCGTGGTACAACGCGAACGGCGGCGCGAATCTCCCGCTGAACGGCCAACCCACGATTCCGGGCGTCTCGCCGCAGATTCAGGGTTCGCTCGATTCGCCGAACAACCTCGAATACGCCGCGGGCGCGAGCCGCCAGCTCGGAAGCCGTGCGACCGTTCGTGCCGATTACGTCTTCCGTGACTTCAAGGATTTCTACGCGCAGGTCACGAACCTCTCGACCGGCAAGGTCGTCGATCCGCTCGGCCGCACGGTCGACCTCGGACTCGTTCAGAACTCGAACGACCTGGAGCGCAGGTATCAGGGCGTCACCGCGCAAGCCACGTATCGCTTCGGAGCGCGCACCGACATCGGCGGCACGTACACGCTGTCGCGCGCCTGGGGCAACGTTGAAGGAGAGAACGTCAACAGCGGTCCGATCACCGCGTCCGCGTTCAGCTACCCGGAGTACAAGCAGGCGTCGTGGAATTATCCGATCGGCGATCTGTCGATCGATCAGCGGCATCGCGCGCGCCTGTGGATCAACTACGGCGTGCCGAAGCTCGAGGGACTGACGCTGAGCGCGCTGCAGACGATCACGAGCGGCGTTCCGTACGGCGCCGTCTCAGCGACGGGCGTCAACCCGGCGCTGTACGTCACGAATCCCGGCTATTCCAATCCGCCGAACGGCACGAACACCACGTACTACTTCACCGATCGTGACGCCTTCCGCACCGACGGCGAGCGCCGCACCGATCTCGCCGCGAACTACGTGTACCACGTGCGTCATCTGGGTACGACCGAGGTGTTCGGTCAGCTCCAGGTACTGAACGTCTTCAATCAGTTCCAGCTGTGCGGCTGTGGCGGCACGGTGTTCCAGAACGGCGGCTCGGTCACGCAGACGCGCATCGATCAAACCGTGCTGACGCCGATCACGAACCCGTCGCAGTACGCGTCGTTCAATCCGTTCACCACGCAACCCGTGCAGGGCGTCAACTGGGCGCTCGGCCCGAACTTCGGCACGGCGCTGAACCGCTTCGCGTACACCACGCCGCGCACGCTGCGCGTTTCGTTCGGAGTGCGGTTCTGAAGGTCGGGTAGGGCGGGTGGGTCGGGTAGGGCGGGTGGGGCGGGTGGGGCGGGTTGGGCGGGTTGGGCGGGTAGGGGGGTGGGGCGGGTGCCTCGGGTAGGGCGGGTCGGACAGATAGGAGGCAAGGCGAGTAGGACGGATGGGTGATGTGGATCTGCCCATCCGTCCTACTTGCCCATCGGCCCTACCTGACCCACTTGGCCTACCTGCCCCACCTGCCCCTCCCTCACCACCCACCACAGGATCGCGGCGAACAACGCGACGACCGCGATCATCGTCGACCCGAACAGCCACAGCGTCCGGTAGAGGATCGACTGCGTCTGCATGCGCGCTTCGAGGGTCAGGGGGACGCCGCGCAGGCGATCCCCGAGCGGCTGCTCCCACGTGAGGATGTTGCCGCGTCCGATCGGCCGGCCGGTATTGTGAAATTCGATCTTGCTGGGCAGGTGCAGGCGGAACGCAACGAGTTCTCCGCTGATCGCGGACAGATCGGTCCCGGCGGCATCCGCTGATGGTCCGACCGCCTGCTTGAACACGTAGGCATCGTCTTCCCGATCGAACTGGACCTTCGACCAGGCGAACGCCGGCGACGCGCTCATCTTCCGCACGTCGGCTACATCGACGCGGACGTGGACGAACCGCCTGCCGCTCCGCCGCGACGTGCTCACCGAGCGGACGCTGTCGCCTGGCGCGGTGAAGTACGCGCGCACGGCATCACGATCGACGCGCGATCGATCGAAGTGCGTTCCGCGCAGCGCGTTCAGCGCATCGATCGACGCGCTGACGGTGATGGTCGCGGATCCATCGAGCGACAGGAACATGTCCTCTTCGTACTCGTACTGCCGGAACAGGCTCGTACCGCCGCACGCCATCGCGATCGCAGCGATCGCACACGCGACCAGCGCGCGAATCCGCATAACCGCCAATGATATAGTAAAAATTTGTGCTCTATCTGATCGACGGCAGCTCGCAGATGTACCGCGCGTTCCACGCGCCGGTCCGCACCGCCGAAGGCGGCTTCCTCAGAAACGCGCAGGGACGCCCGACGAACGCGGTCTACATCTTCGTCACGATGCTGCGCAAGCTGCTGACCGAGCACAAGCCGGAATTCATCGCCGCGTCCTTCGATTTGCCTGGACGTACATTCCGCGACGATCTCGCCACCGACTACAAAGCCAACCGCGCGCCGATGCCCGACGAGCTCGCCGAACAGATTCCGATGGTTCACGCCGCGTGCGAAGCGCTCGGCGTGCCGATCCTCACATCCGAACGCTACGAAGCAGACGATGTGATCGGGACGCTGGCGGAGAAGGCGGCGGCCGGCGGATTCGAAGTGGCGATCGTCACGATCGACAAGGACTTCTTTCAGCTCGTGCGGCCCGGCATCAGCGTCTACGACCCGCGCGAAGACGGGCGATGGTTCGACGCCGAAGGCGTCAAGGAAAAGATGGGCGTGCTGCCCGAGCGCGTGGTGGACGTGCTCGCGTTGATGGGCGACACGATCGACAACATCAAGGGCGTCCCCGGCATCGGCGACAAGGGGGCGCGGGAGCTGATCTCGGCGTACGGATCGCTCGAGAATCTCCTCGAGCACGCGAGCGAGGTCAAGCACAAGCGGTATCGCGAAGGACTGCTCGGCCACGCCGAGTCGGCGCGACAGAGCCGAGAGCTCGCGCGGATTCGCGTCGACGTGCCCGTGGATTTCGATCCGGAATCGCTGCGCTTCCGCGGCGGCTCGCGCGAGCGCTCGTTCAAGATTTTCACGGAGCTTGGATTTCGCGCGTTCGCTCACGAGTACGCGCCGACGGCCAGCACCATCCCGACGTCCTACCGCGTCGTGAATACCGTCGAAGAGCTCCGGGCGCTCGCCGCCGAACTGCGGAAGGCCGGACGCTTTGCGATGCGCGTCATGCCCGATCGGTCCTCCGCGATGCGCGCGGCGATTGCCGGCATGGCGTTCGGGACCGGCGAGCACCACGCGTCGTACGTGCCGGTGGACCACCGCGCGCTCGGCGCCGTCCCGAGCGTCGGCCTCTCCGCCCTCGTCGACGCGCTGAAGGACGTGCTCGAGGATCCGGCGATCGTCAAAGACGGCCACGATCTGAAGTTCGACGCCATCGTGCTCCGGCGCGCCGGCATCGAGCTGCGCGGCTTCGGCCTCGACACGATGCTGGCGAGCTATCTGATCGATGCCACCCGATCGGAGCACCGCCTCGACGACCTCGCGCTGGAGCTCGTGAGCTACAAGGCGATCAGCGAGGAAGACATCTGCGGCAAGGGCGCGAAGGCCGTGTCGCTGGCCGACGTCCCCGTCGAAGCGGCGGTCGACTTCGCCTGCGAGCGCGCCGACATCGTGTCGCAGCTGGCGCCGATGTTCCAGGGACAGCTCGAGAAAGAGGAGCTCGTCGACGTCTACCGGACGATCGAACGGCCGCTGATTCCCGTCCTGATCGACGTCGAGCGCGCCGGGGTCCGGATCGACGGCCAGGCGCTCGCCGGCCAGTCGAAGCGCCTCGAACAGGAGCTGGGCCGCCGCACGTCGCGCATTTACGAGCTGGCCAACGGCGAGTTCAACATCAACTCGCCGAAGCAGCTCGCCGAAGTGCTCTTCGACAAGATGCAGCTGCCGGTGCTGAAGCGGACCGGCACGTCGCGCGCGCCTTCAACGGCCGTCGACGTGCTCGAGGAGCTCGCGCTCGCGCATGATCTGCCGCGCGAAATTCTCGAGTGGCGCGCGCTCATGAAGCTGAAGGGGACGTACATCGACGCGCTCCCTCAGCTGATCAATCCCGACACCGGTCGCGTTCACACGTGCTTCAACCAGGCGGTGGCGGCGACAGGGCGCCTGAGCAGCAGCGATCCCAACCTCCAGAACATCCCGATCAAAACGGCGCTGGGACGAGAGATTCGGGCGGCGTTCGTCGCGGAGCCGGGCCACGTGCTCATCTCGGCGGACTACTCGCAGATCGAGTTCCGCGTGCTGGCGCACATGGCCGAAGAACCGGCACTCGTCGACGCGTTCCGCGAAGGCGCCGACTTTCACGAGCGCACGGCGCTGAAGATTTTCGGGGCCGACAGCGGACGCGACCCGCACGAGCTTCGCAGCATCGCGAAGATGGTCAACTACGCGCTGCTCTACGGGAAGAGCGCGTTCACGCTGTCGAAGGACATCGGCGTCACCCAGCAGGCCGCACAGGAATTCATCGACGCGTACTTCGCCGGGTTTCCGCAGGTGCGGGCGTTCATCGATCGCACGCTCGAAGAGGCTCGCGCGACCGGTGTCGTGAAGACGCTGTTCGGCCGGCGGCGCCTCGTCCCCGAGCTCAATAGCCGGAACGGCCAGGTGCGCATGGCGGCCGAACGTGTCGCCGTCAACCTGCCCATCCAGGGCACCGCCGCCGACATCCTGAAGCGCGCGATGATCGACGTCCACGAGGCGCTGATTTCGCACCCCGAGGCTCGGATGATCCTGACGGTTCACGACGAGCTGCTGTTCGAAGTCCCGCGCGGCCGCGCGGACGACTACGCCGCGATCGTGCGCGACCGGATGCAGTCAGCGGTCGCGCTGAACGTGCCGCTCACGGTCGACGTCGGGATCGGAGAGAACTGGAAAGAGGCAAAGGAGTGAGGCTGCCTCAGCGCGTTGCGGAATCGCGGGATTGAAGCCTTGCAGAATTGCAGAATTGCAGAATTGAAGGATTGCAGGATTGCAGAATTGAAAGTTCCAACTTACCAACTCACCAACTTACCAACTTACCAACTCTTACCGAGTCACCAACTCTCCAATTTGGCGATCGGCCGCCTCATTTGCTCCAGCTGGCCTTGAAGCGCTCCCACTCGCCGCGAACGTTTTCCGGCGGCTGAGCGAGGGCCTTCGCGCGCTCGGGGACGATCGCGCTCGTCATGAGGCGGTCGAGATCGCCGCGGAGCTGGGCGCCGTGATCGATCGCGAGGCCGGCACGCACCCAGCCGGCCATCGCGGCATCCCACGCAGCCTGCACGTCGCCTTGCGCACGCGCCGCCGCGGCCAGCCAGTACGCCGCCGCGCCGCTGCTAGGATGCTGCGCCAACTCGTCTTCGAGCCGCTCGCGCATCCGCTGATAGATCTGCTGACGATCGATTTCGGGCCGCGGCCGCGTATCGTGGTCGAGCGCGGTCGCCCACCAGTCCACCACGTGTTCCCGCGCCGGACCAGCCAGCAGATCGCCGCTTCGCAAAATCGATTCGAAAATGATCGCCGCCGCGCCGTACGCGTTGTCGAAGTACAGCGTCTCGCCGAGACCGACGACGTATTCGGTGCGCTCGTGCGGGGTGAACCGCTCGGGGTTGACGCGGCGCAGGCGATCGCGCGCGTTCATGAGATCGTCGCTCGCGGCCGTCCCGCGAAAACGCTCCAGATAGGCCCGCGCGGCGATGAGATCCGCCGAGTCGGCGAGCGCCGGCGTCTGCCGCACCTGCTCGGCCGCCTGAATCGCGGCCTCGTACTGACGCTGGTTGTACAGCTGACGCGCCTTCGCGAGCGGATCGTCGGCAGCAGCGATTGAAAGCGCGGCAAGCAGCGACACGATCGCGGCGAGTGTCTTCGGCCGAGCCATGAATCCGGCCGATCGTAGCACGGGGGTACAATGCCCGGCGATGCCCGACCCGAGGGTCGTCCCGCGCGAATCACACGTGATCTCGCGCCGCGACATCGACCCGGACGCACTGAAGGTTCTCTATCGCCTGCGACAGGCCGACCACATCGCGTACCTGGTCGGCGGCAGCGTGCGCGACCTGCTGCTCGGCCGCCGGCCCAAGGACTTCGACATCGGGACGTCCGCCCATCCGTATCAGGTGAAGAAGCTGTTCCGCAACTGCTGGATCATCGGACGCCGCTTCCGCCTCGCGCACGTGAAGTTCGGCACGAAGATCGTCGAGGTCGCGACGTTCCGTCGTCAGGTGTCGCCCGGCGAGGAAATCGTCCAGGACGGCGTGCCCGCGCCCGATCCGTCAACGGTCCAGGGCCAGCATCTCATTCACCACGACAACACGTTCGGCACTCCCGAAGAGGACGCATTCCGCCGCGACTTCACGATCAACGCGCTCTTTTACGACATCGCGACGTTCTCGGTCATCGACTACGTCAACGGCCTCGACGATTTGCAGGCCCGGCTGGTCAGGTCGATTGGCGATCCGGACGTGCGGCTCCAGGAAGATCCCGTCAGGATGCTCCGCGCCGTCGCGTTCGCTGCGCGACTCGACTTCGCGATCGAGCCGACGCTCCTGAACGCCATCCGTCACCATCGCCGCGAAATCGCGAAGAGCTCGCCGCCGCGCGTGCTCGAGGAGTACTACAAAATGCTGCGCGCCGGCTCGTCGGAGCGGGCGTTTCGATCGCTGGCCGATGTCGGGCTCCTCGAGCCCACGTCGCCGGAGCTCCAGCGCGGAGCCACCGATCCTTTGTGGCGATCGCTGGCAGCGCTCGACAAATATCGACGCCGCTTCGAGTCGATGCCCGACACGCTGACGAATCCGATCCTGCTCGGGTCGCTGCTGCTCCCGGTCGAACCTCATGCATCCGGCGTCGATCCGATGAAGCAGATGCCGCGCTGGGGCACGGATCCAACTGCGCTGCCGCGGCTCGGCGCGCTCCCGATCGCGCGTAAGGATGTCGAGCGTCTCCGCCAGATCCTTCTGCTCCAGCGAAGGTTGCACGACGCGTCAGCGAGTCATCGCGCACAGCGCGGCATCGCACATCGTCCGATCTTCCGCGACGCGTTGACCTGGCTCGACATCCACGGCGGTTCGCCCGCGCTCGTCGAGCATTGGGCGTCGCTCACTCCCGAACCTGGCTCTCCCGCTCCGCCCGACGATCGCGCGGATGGCGGCGCACCAACGTTCAAACGCCGCCGTCGTCGCCGACGAAGACGGAAGCGCGTGAGCCCGACGCAGGAACATTGACAGGCTGATCGACGGAAACATTGACAGGTCCCTCGATCAGCGCGCGCATCGCGTCGGTGCGTTCGATCAATGGATGAGACCACGACGTACTGCCGCATCGTGCGCATACACGCGTGCTCACTGATTCATTCACAACCGTTCGTCGTCGGGAGGATGTGTTTACACATTCTTCAAACGGCCGTCGATGCCGATCGAACGCGTGCGCGCTGAAATGATCGAGAGGTCAGGCCCGCCGCGCGATCGCCGCGGCGGTGATGAGCAGAGTACCAACGAGCATCAACTTCACCGATTCGTGCAGCTGATGCACAAGGGGAATTGACGGCGTCGAACTCATCGGCAGAAGAGGCTGCGGAATGGTGACGGTCGCAACGATGCCGACGTCTCGTCTGTCGACCGGAGTCGATGCGCTGGTGCCGGGCACCAATGCAAAGCCGAGCGGAACCGCAAGTCCAATGACCACCGCAGCGAGCGCCAGTACCCGATACCGTTTCCGCATGATCCCGTTTCCCGCCCGCGAACCAAGAAACTTTCGCCGACGCCACCACCGTACGTAACGCGCTTCACTGCACAACGACGCGCCGGGTGTTCGCACCTGCAACTTCAATCAACATGCCACGCACTCGCGCGCGCATGGATCGGTGAACGGCACAAGGCCGCGCTCGTGCGGTGTGTCTTCCACCTCCTCATTGATGGAAAAAGTTTCCGCATTTGTGCGCTCGTTTCACGTACGTGAGCATGAGACTTCTGTAAACAGGTTGTTTTCATCCGCTGAGCCGTTTCCATCCGCGAACGGTGGCACCTGCATTGCTCAAATGCGCAAGGTCACGTGTGACTCAACAGCGTGACGGGCAGCAAGCGGAGGAACACTAGGTGCGCACGCAGCAGAAAGCTCAGCCCGAAGTCATGGTCGTCGACCACGACGAGGCGATGCGAATCTTCCTGTCGGCGTTCATTGCTGAGTGCGGCTGCCAGCCGGTCGCGTTCGACGATGCAGAGGCCGCAGTGGAACGGTACGCATCGGAACGACCGGCGACGGTCATTCTGGGATCGGTCGCGTTCAACGGATCGGACGGGCTGGGTCTTCTCGCCGCGTTGAAAAAGATCGATCGCGAAGTCCCGATCATCGTCGTCTCGAATCAGGGCCGCACCACCACGATCGTGCAGGCGATGAAGCTCGGCGCGTCGGACTTCATCAGCCAGCCGTTCGACAAGTCCGACCTGCAGGCGCCGCTCATCAATGCGCTGAAACAGCACGAGCTGACGCGTGAGGTCGCGTCGCTGCGTCAGCAGCTGCAATCCGAGAACGGCCAGTCGTCGCTCATCTTCGGCGATGGCGGACGGATGTCGGAGGTGCGCGAGCTGATCAATCGCGTCGCCGACACCGACGTCACGGTCCTCGTCCGTGGCGAGAGCGGCACCGGCAAGGAGCTTGTCTCACGAGCCCTGTACGCGGCTTCACGCCGACGCGACCGTCCGTTCGTCAAGGTCAATTGCGCGGCGCTGCCGACGGAACTCCTCGAGTCCGAGCTCTTTGGCTTCGAGCGCGGCGCCTTCACGGGCGCGGTCCAGCGCAAGCCGGGCCGCTTCGAGTTCGCCAACCACGGGACGATGTTCCTGGACGAGATCAGCGAGATGAGCCCGCCGCTCCAGGCGAAGCTTCTTCAGGTCCTGCAGGACGGCGAGTTCTCGCGCCTCGGCGGCAAGAACGATGTCCGCGTCGACGTCCGCATCATCGCCGCGACCAACCGTGACCTCGAGCGCTTCGTCGCCGACGGGCATTTCCGCGAAGACCTGTTCTTCCGACTGAACGTGATGTCGATCTTCGTTCCGCCGCTGCGCGAGCGCCGCGACGAGATTCCGATCCTCGCCGATCACTTCGGAAAGAAGTACTCGGTTCAGTACAACAAGCCGCGCGCGGAGATCTCGCGGGAAACGATGGCGCTCTTCATGGACTACGACTGGCCGGGGAACGTGCGCGAGCTGGAGAACCTGATCAAGCGCACCGTCATCCTCGGCAGCGAACTCCCGATCCGCAAGGAGATCGTGCAGGCCATCGCGAAGCGCCGCACGGCTCACGGCTCGTCGTCAGCGCCGACGAACGGACACGCTGTGGACGGGACGATCGATCCGATCTCGCAACCGAAAGTCGCGGCCGACGTGCCCGGCGAGAACGGCAACTGCTCGCTCAAGGACATCGCGCGGACGGCCGCCCGTCAGGCCGAGCGCGAAATCATCGAGCGGATGCTGCAGCGCACGCGATGGAACCGCAAGCAGGCCGCCGACAACCTCGGCATCAGCTACAAAGCGCTGCTCTACAAGATCAAGGAGAACGGTCTGGACAAGGCGTCGTAAGTCATGCGGAGCGGCTCGTTCTACATAGATGGCACGAAGCTGCTGACGGCGGAGGCGTTCGAGTTCGTGCTGGAAGTCGAGCTCAAACGGGCGATGCGTTCGCAGAACTATCTGACTCTCGTCGTGGTCGAAACCCGGCGCGAGTGGGAAGGGATGAGCGTGACGGCAGATGAGGGGACGGTGAGAGAAGTGGGGCAGGTGATTGCGAAGGAGGTCCGGGACGCGGACCTGGTCGGCGCGGACGCGGGCGCGCTCAGCGTCGCGCTGCTCGACGCGGACTTCAAGCACTCGCGGCAGGTGATCGATCGGCTGGTCACCCGCATCGAGAACTACAAGTTCCCGGCGCCACTCAGCATCGCGATCGGCGCCGCGTGCTGTCCGACCCACGCCGTCGAAGCCCAGTCGTTGACGCGACAGGCGCGCGTGCAACCGATCGTGACCTGGAGCGGCGCCGCCGGCTCCGATCACGTCAATTGAGGACACGACCATGAGATACACATCGATCGCCGCCGTGCTGATCGCACTGGCGTTCGCGCGGACGACGTCGGCCGGTCAGCAGCCGCCGGCGCCGCAGGCGAACGGCAACGCGACCAACGCGAACGCCGTCCGCAACGAGCCGACCGCGAAGGCGAACGTTGACCCGAACCAGTATCGAATCGCACCCGGCGACAAGCTGCGCATCGAGGTCTACAAGGATCAGCAGCTGTCCCAGTCGGTGCAGGTCAGGCCGGACGGAAAAATCACGCTGCCGCTCATCGGCGACATCGACGCGGCCGGTGAAGCGCCCGTCGCGCTGCGCGACAGGATCACGGAATCGCTGAAGGAGTACGTCACCAAGCCGACGGTCACCGTGATCCTGGTCGAAGCCGCCGCGAGCCTCGCCTACGTCATGGGCGAAGTGAATCGTCCCGGCTCGATCACGCTGCAGGGCGGACAGGTCAGCGTTCTCCAGGCGCTGGCGCTCGCCGGCGGCCTGAAAGACTTCGCGGACGAAAAGAACATCCGGGTGCTGCGCCAGTCGAACGGCAGCCAGCAGACGATTCCGTTCAACTACAAAGACGCCATTCGCGGCGGCGCGCCTTTCTATCTGCGGCCGGGCGACACCGTCGTCGTGCCCGACTGACCACCATGACGAGCCGCACTGGCTGGCGATCGGCGGTGGTCCTCGCCACTGCCTTCGCGACGACTGTCCCGCTGGGAGCCCAGAACTCCAACCTCCAGTCGCCGCCGCCGTCGTCTCCCTCCCAGCCAACGGCGACCGGCTGGCTGCTGATTCCGTCGCTGGCGCTGTCGAGCGCGTGGGACGACAACGTGTTCGTCGAGGGCCAGGGCTCGAACCCGCAGGCCGACCTCGTCAACGTCGTCAACCCGCGGATTGAGGGCACCTACACGGGGCGGCTGTCGATGGTCACCCTCGACTACAGCGGCGCGTTCCTCCTCTACCGCGACCTGACCGCGCTGAACAGCTACGACCAGCACGCGTCCGTCACCGCCAAGCGACGTCTCAACAAGCGCGTCTCGATTTTTGCGTCGAACACGTTCGCCGCGGTGCCGACGACCGAGCTCGCCGAACTCGTCGGCGTTCCGTTCGTGCGCACCGGTTCCACGCTGGACGACGCGCACGCGGGCATCGAGACGGCGCTCAGCAAGCGCGCCACGCTCAGCGTCACGTACGACTTTCAGTACATCGCGTTCGGGGAGGATCCGACCTTCGCGTCCGAGCTCCACGGCGGCCACGGCCAGGGCGTGACGACGTCATACCGCTACAAGCTGTCGGAACGCACGTCCGTGCTCGCCGACTATCGGCTGCAGCGCGCCAACGTGGTCGAAACCAACGAGCTGTTCACCGTGCAGAACGGCGGCGTCGGCATCGAACGCCGCCTGACGGAAGTGATCACGGCGTTCGGAGAAATCGGCATCGCGCGCCTCGACACGACGTCGCTCGCTGACCAGACGCGCACCGGCCCGGCGGTCCGCGCCGGAATCACCCGACGAACCCCGAAGTCAGATTTCGAAGCCGGCTACAGCCGGACGTTCGTGCCGTCGTACGGATTCGGCGGCACGACGCAGAACGAAGAGTTCACCGCAAGCCTCTACGTCCCGTTTTCGCGGCGACTGTACGGACGCGCCGGCACGGCGCTGCGCCGCAACGAGCCGCTGACCCCTGGCGTGCCTCCCCTGCGTTCGTTCTGGCTCGAAGGATCGTTCGGCTACACGGTGAACCCGTCGCTTCGCATCGAAGCGATCTACGGCGGCGCGCACCAGGAAGTCGATCGGCCGGGCGGCATCGTCAATCGCAACCGTTACGGCGTGCAGGTGCTGACCAGCAAACCTGTGAGGATTCACTGATGGACGACGTTCCTGTTCATGCGCTCGATTACACGTCCGTGCTGCGGAGGCGGCAGTGGTGGCTCATCGGCCCCATCGCGCTCTCCGTCGTCGTCGGCATCGCGCTCGCGCGATTCCTGCCGAAGGAATACAAGTCGAGCACGACGCTCGGCGTCGCGGCGCCGATGGTGTCGCCCAATCTCGTCTCGCAGTCGTCGTCGCTCAGCGTGGACGATCGGCTGCGCGCGATTACGCAGCAGCTGCTCAGCGTGCAGATTCTCGATCGCGTCCTGCAGGAGGAGAAGCCCAGCGCGGGCGAGCCGAAGGATCTGCAGATCGCGGATGTTCGCAAGGCGATCGACATCAGCCTGCCGGATCAGGTGACGACCATCGGCGATTCGAAGCGCCTCGACACGTTCGTCGTGTCGTATTCAGACCAGAGTCCGACGCGGGCGCAGCGGATCGCGGCCCGGCTCGCAACCGTCTTCGTCGACGAGAACTCGCGGAGCCGAACCGAGCGCGCCGAGGACACGTCGGCCTTCATCGCGACGCAGCTTCGCGCGAGCCAGACGCGGCTCGCCGATCTCGAAGCGCGTCTGCGGCAGGCCAAGGAAGCGCACATGGGTCAGCTGCCGGAGCAGACGCAGGCGAACCTGCAGATGCTCGCGGGACTGCGGCAGCAGGTCGAAGCCAACGCGACCACGCTGCGCGGCGAGCAGGATCGCCTGACCGTCATCGAGCGACAGATCGAAACCTACAACCAGGACATCGCAGACATCGCGCCGTCGCGGCAGCGCGACGGGACGCAGAGTCCGGAGTCGCGCATTGCCACCCTTCAGCAGGAGCTCGGCGCCGCGCGGGCGATGTATACGGCGAAGCATCCCGAGGTCATCCGCCTGCAGGAGGAGCTCGCCAACGCGCAGCAGGATCTCGAGGCCGAACGCCAGAAGCCCGAGAGCGAGCGTGCGGCGAAGACGTCCGATCCGGTGTTCCGTCAGCTGACGTCGGACCGCGATACGGCCCGGCTCCGAATCGCGGAGCTGCAGCGCGCGGGCACCGATATGCAGCACCAGATTCAGCTGTATCAGGCGCGCGTCGAAGCCGCGCCGATGGTCGAGCAGCAGCTCGCCACCGTGCAGCGCGACTACGACCTCGAGAAGCAGCAGTACCAGGAGCTCTCCACGAAGCTGCGCACGGCGACCATCGCGGAGAGCGTGGAGCGGAACCGCAGCGGCGAGCAGTTCGCGGTCATCTATCCGGCGTCGTTTCCGCTGACGCCGACCAAGCCGGTGCTGTGGCGGCTGCTCGTGATGTCGATCGCGGCCGGGACGTGCCTCGGCGGCGTGCTCGCGTTCGGACGCGAGTACCTCGATCGATCCGTGCACGACGTGAGGGCGCTGAAGAGCGAGTTCGACCTGCCGGTACTCGGCGAGATTACGCACATCCAGGCGTGAGGAGGACATGAGCCGAATTCAACACGTGCTCGACAAGGCCGAACGCGAGGGCGCGCTGCGGCGAACAAAACCCGTCGACGACCACATGGGGCACGGCGTGCTCGTCGATCGCCTGCCGCCGCAGCTCGATACCGACGTCCTCGTCGAGCCGCCCGACACCGTCGTCGTCGCGACCACGACGCTCGAAGCGCACATGGTCGTCGGCCGGATACCGGCCGGCGCCGTCGCCGAACAGTACCGCGCGCTCAGGACGCGCATCCTGCACGGCGACCGCGGCGCCGCGGCGCAGGTCCTGCTGGTCACGAGCCCGGGACGCAACGAAGGCCGCAGCCTTACCGTCGCCAACCTCGCGCTCGCGATGGCGCAGATCAGGCAGCGGCGCGTCTGCGTGCTCGACGCCGATCTGCGCGCACCGCGGCAGCACCAACTGTTCGGGCTCTCCGATCGGCCGGGACTTTCAGATGTCCTGCTGATGCGCGCGCCGCTCGAAAACGCGCTCGTCAGCATCACCGAACACGACATCAGCGTGCTGCCTGCCGGACCGACGCCGCCGCATCCGGCGGAGCTGCTCGGCACGACCGCCATGCGCCGCGTGCTGCATGCGCTGCGCTCGCGCTTCGATCACGTCATCGTCGACGCGCCGGCAGCGGCGCCGCTTGCGGATATCGGCATCCTCGCGCCGCTCGTCGACCGCATCGTGCTCGTGGTCCGGGCCGGCACGACGTCGAAGCCGGCTATCCACGAAGCGATTGCCGCTATCGAACCGAGCAAGCTGCTCGGCTTCGTCCTGAACGATCGGGTATAGGCGCATGCAGGTGTTCAACCGACAGGTGTCCGGACGGAGCGTCACCGTGTTCGCGTTCGAGGTGATGCTCGTGTCCGGCTCCGTCGGGCTCGCGACCGAGCTGCACGGCTCGACCGATCTGACGTTTTTCAAAATCGCACTCGTGACCGTCGTGTGCCAGCTCTGCTTCTACTACAACGACCTCTACGACCTGACGATTGTTCAGTCCAACCGGGAACTCGTCGTGCGGCTGCTCCAGGCGAGCGGCATGGCGACGATCATCCTCGCCGCTCTCGTCGCGACACTGCCGTCGATCAGCCCCGACGCCGGCACGTTCGTCACCGCTCTCGGCGTCTTCGTGACCGCGATGCTGACGTGGCGGCTCACGTTCAACCGCGTCGCGCGCGATCCGCGACTCGAAGAGCGCATCCTCATCCTCGGAACCGGCGCCGCCGCGCGGATGCTCGCGCAGGAGATTGGCAGCCAGCAGGACTTCGCGTACCGGATCGTCGGGTTCGTGGACGAAAGCGACGAGCCGGACGCCGACGGCCCCAACGACGTGCTCGGCGGCGCGCACGACATCGGACGGCTCGTGCTGACGTATCACATCGAGCGGATCATCGTCAGCCTCTCCGATCGCCGCGGACATCTCCCAATCGACGATCTGCTCCGCGCCAAGCTGTCCGGCGTGCGCGTCGAGGACGCCGCCACGACATACGAGCGTCTCACAGGCAAGATTCTGATCGACGGCCTCAAGCCCAGCTCGCTGGTGTTTTCGGACGGCTTCCGCGCGTCCCGCGCGACCAGGACCGTCAAGCGCATGCTGGATCTCGCGGTCGCCGGAACAGGGTTCCTGCTCGCGTGGCCGCTCATGATCCTCACGGCCATCGCGGTCCGGCTCGACTCCGACGGACCGATCCTTTACTCGCAGGAACGCGTCGGTGAAGGCGGACGCGTGTTCACCCTGTACAAGTTCCGCTCGATGCGCGTCGACGCCGAGAACGGGACGCCGATCTGGGCGGACGGCAACGACCCCCGCGTCACGCACGTCGGTCGCTTCATCCGCTTGACGCGCCTCGACGAGCTGCCGCAGCTCTGGAACGTCCTGCGCGGCGACATGAGCTTCGTCGGCCCGCGGCCGGAGCGTCCGTACTTCGTCGAGCAGCTCGCGGCCGCCATTCCTTTCTACGTCGAGCGGCATAGCGTCAAGCCAGGCGTCACCGGCTGGGCGCAGGTGAAGTACCGCTACGGATCGTCGGTGGACGATGCGATGGAGAAGCTGCGGTACGACCTGTACTACATCAAGCACCTCTCGATTTCGTTCGACCTGACGATCGCGCTCGACACGGTCAAGGTCATCCTCTCGGCCAAGGGCGCGCAATGAACGAGAGCGAAGCCTACGTCGTCGCGCGCAACGTCTCCACCCGTTACCTGGCGATCCTGGCCGAGATGGCGGTGGGGCTGATCGTCCTGCCGTTCAACGTCGCGCACCTCGGCAAGGAGGCCTACGGTCTCTGGATGCTGACGACGTCGGTCACGGCGTATTTCTCAGTTCTCGATCTCGGTTACTCGGGCGCGCAGGTGCGGTTCGTCGCGCACTATCGGGCCAAGCGCGACATCACGGCGCTGAACGAAATTCTCAGCACCATGTTCTGCGCGTTCAGCGTCGTCGGCATCGTGACGTACGCCGTCGCGATCGTCATCGCCGTGTACCTCGGACGCCTGTTCCACCTGAGCGACGAGCAGGTTCGCATCGGCCGCGTCGTGCTGCTCGTCGTGAGCGCCAACGTCGCCGGCGGGACGGCCTTCAGCGTCTTCGGCGGCGTCATCAACGGCTTTCAGCGCTACGACCTCAACAACGTCGTCGGCGCGATCAGCAGCGTGATTGCGGCCGTCGTCAACGTGGTCGTACTGCTCGCGGGTTACGGCCTCATCGAGCTCGTGGTCGCGACGACGGCGGTCCGGTTGCTGACGTACTGGGTCTACCGCGCGAATGCCTACCGCGTGTTTCCCGAGCTGCAGATTCGCATCACGTCGTTCCGCCAGGCGCGGCTGAAGGAAGTGACGAGCTTCAGCGTCTACATGCTGGCGATCGACTGGGCGAACAAGATCAACTACTCCGTCGACGCGGTCGTGATCGGCATGATGCTCGACACGGGCGCGGTCGCCTTGTTTTCCGTCGGGCAGCGGCTCGCTGAAACGACGCAGCGCCTGACCAACCAGCTGAACGATGTCCTGTTCCCGAACGTCGTGCACAACGACACCGCCGCACGCGACGAGCGGCTGCGGCGGATTTTCCTCGTCGGCACACGCTTGTCGCTCGCGACCGTGATTCCTCTCGCCGGCACGCTCATCCTGCTCGGCGGACCGATCCTTCATGCGTGGCTGGGAAAAGCGTTCGGTCTGCGCGATCTGAACGTCGCGGTCGTGGTCCTCCAGATCCTGGCCGTCACCGTGATCGTCCGCGTCGGCAACGCGACCGCCTGCACGCTGCTGAAAGGCGCAGGGCACCATCGGCTGCTCGCCTTCACCAATGTCGGGATCGCGATTGCGAACCTCTCGTTGAGCGTCGCGCTGATTCACGCGTTTTCGCTCGTCGGCGTCGCGCTCGGCACGCTGATTCCGGTCACCGCAGGCTCGATGTTCATCCTCTTTCCAGCCGGTTGCCGGCGCGTGGGCGTGAAGGTGCGTCAGGCGCTCATCGAGTCGGTCTGGCCGGCAGCGTGGCCAGCCGTCGTGATGGTTGCGTGGGTCGAGCTGATGAAGCCGTGGGTCCGCGAATCGCTCACCGCGGTTGGCAGCGAAGCCATCGCGTCGGTCGCCCTCTACGCCGTGACGTTCTTCTTCTTCGGAACGTCGACACCTGAACGTGAACTGCTCTACTCGAAGCTGGCGAACTGGCGGGGCGCGCTGCCGCTGCCGACGACGGCTTCGACGGTATCTGAGGACGCGTGATGTCGCGCGACATTCCGCGTCCGCGTCGGAGACACAAGCGCCATGTATGAACGTTTCTACGGTTTGCGCGAACGTCCGTTTTCGTTGAGTCCAGATCCTGACTACCTGTACCTGAGCCGCGCGCATCGCGAGGCGCTCGGCTACATCCGCTACGGCATCGAAGGCCAGAGCGGATTCATCGTCCTCACCGGCGAAATCGGGTGCGGCAAGACGACGCTGCTGCAGACGGTCGTCGGCGGCCTCGATCCGAACACCTCGGTGGCCAGGCTCGTCAGCACGATGCTCGATCCGCGCGAGCTCGTCGAAGCGATCATGCTCGACTTCGGCCTCGATCCGTCGGGCGGCCGGAGCAAGCCGCAGTTGATCCGCGAGCTCGGCCACTTTCTCGTCGAGCAGCGGAGCGCCGGCCGGCTGCCGCTTCTCGCGGTCGACGAGGCGCAGAACCTGAGCGCATCCGCACTCGAGGAGCTGCGGATGCTGTCGAACCTCGAGACTGAGAAGTCGAAGCTGATTCAGGTATTGCTCGTCGGACAGCCGTCGCTCCGAAATCTTCTCGAGCGCCCGGAGCTCGAACAGCTGCGTCAGCGCGTCACCGTCAGCTACCACCTCGAACCCCTCGACGCCGGCGAGACGGAGGCGTACATCAATCACCGCCTCAGTCGCGCCGCGCTCGGCGAGCCGCTCGTGTTTTCGCGCGACGTCACGGATGCGATCTGGTCGCACAGCCGGGGCATCCCGCGGCGGATCAACGTGATCGCCGATGCGATTCTGCTGTTCGGCTACGGCGAATCGAAGAAGGACATCGACACCGAGCTGACAGCAATCGTCCTCGAAGAACTCGAAGCGACCGGCGTGCTGTCCGGCCAGGCATCGAAGACGATTCCGCTGGCGGCCGAACCGCCTCGGCCGCCGACGTCCTCCGAACGCGACCTGGCCGCGCGCGAAGCGCTGCTGTCGGCGCGCGAGCAATTGCTGCGCGCGCAGCGGCAGGTGCTGGCGAACGAGTACCGCCTGCTGCGGGAACTACATCCCGGCGCCGCCGATTTCGCGGACGATCCGCCGCTCGAACCGCGCGGCTCGTGGCCGCCCCGGGCCGCGGACGCGGACGACTTCAATCAGCCCGGAGTGGGCCGCGACGCCGTACCAGGCGGCGACGAATCATTCGACCTGATCGGACACGGCGGCGGTCCGCCCGAAAGCCGGTGGCAGCGGTTGCGGCGAGGGCTCGGAGGACGGGCCAAACCTGCATGACGGTTTTGCTCTTCTGGCTGTGCGCGGCCTTCATCGCGTACGTGTATGCGGGGTATCCGGCGCTTCTGGCGGTCCGCGCGCGACTGGTGCGCCGTCGCTCAGGACACGTGCGCCCGGCCCCACCGCTGCCGTCGGTGTCGATCGTCGTCGCAGCCCGCAACGAAGCTGCGGTGATTGCCAGACGCGTGGAGAACCTGCTGCAGCTCGACTATCCGTCCGCGCTCCGTCAGATCATCGTCGTGTCCGACGGGTCCGACGACGACACCGAGGCGGTGCTGAAGTCGTACGGCTCACGCATCGACGTCATCGCGCTGCCGCCGTCCGGAAAAGCGGCGGCGCTCAACGCCGGCGTCGCGCAAGCGGACCACGACATCATCGTCTTCACCGACGCGCGCCAGACGTTCGCGGCCGATGCGCTCCGCGAGCTGGCGCGATCGTTCGACGATCCTCATGTCGGCGCGGTCAGCGGCGAGCTGCGGCTCGAGGGCGAACCCGGCGGACGTCGTTCGGCGGCGGGCGATCGCCGAACGATCGACGGTCCTGCTCCGCCGCGCGCGGATCGCCGGAGCGGCGCCGATCGCCGGCAGATCGTGCAGTCCACCATCGCCGCCGCGGTTGGTCTCTACTGGCGTCTCGAAAAGCGCATCCGCCAGCTCGAAAGCAACGTCGACTCCGTGATCGGCGCGACGGGCGCCATCTATGCGATGCGGCGACGGCTGTGGACGCCGCTGCCCGCGGGCACGGTGCTCGACGATGTGCTGGCGCCGATGCGATGCGTGCTGGCCGGCCACCGCGTCGTGTTCAACGCACGCGCGCTGGCGTTCGATCGGCTCGCGCCGAACGCGGCAGTCGAAGCGCGCCGCAAGCGCCGCACGCTGGCGGGCAACTATCAGATTCTTCTGCTCGAGCCGCGGCTGCTGCTGCCGTGGAGCAACCGCCTGTGGCTGCAGTACGTGTCGCACAAAGTGGGGCGCCTCGTCGTTCCGTACGCGCTCGTCGGCCTGCTGCTGACGAGCGCGGTTCTCGCAGGACGATCGACGTTTTACGCGGTCGCGCTGGCGGCGCAAGGTGCGTTTTATCTGCTCGCGATGTACGGCGCGTGGCTCGAGTTCGACGATCGCCGCCAGGAAGACCTGGCGAGGACGGCGGTCGCCGAAGGATCGATGACGCGGCTCAAACTCGAATCGTCGAGGAACGGACGATGAGCCAGCCGTTCGATCAACGCTCGATCGTCGAACGCGCTGCGCGCGTGGCGTTCGCGTTCGTCCTGATGAATGCGGAAGTGGTGGCCGGCCTCGTCGCGTTCGTGCGCGGCAAGAAAGTGTGGCGCGAATCGTGAGCTCCGAGCGCCTCGCCTTCTCGTCCGGCAGCACCGCTTCTGACTCGGCGTCGACGGACGCCAGAGCCGAACGCCAACGGGATACGAGGGACAAGGCCCACACGCACGCGCGGTCGCGCAAGGCTGCGATGAGCGATGGAGGCTACACGGGACTGCTCGTGTTCACCGCGCTGCTGCTCGTCCGTCCGCAGGATCAGATTCCAGCGCTCGCGCCGCTGCACCTCGCAGAGCTCTCCGCCATCGCCGCGGGGGTGCCGATGATCTGGGACCGCCTGTCGCGCGGCCTCTCGCCGCTGCCGATGACGCGCGAGACGGTGCTGCTCTTCGCCTTCGGCCTCGTCATTCTCGCGACCGTGCCCTTCTCGATCTGGCCGGGCGGCTCGCTCAGCGTCTTCACCGATGCGTATGCCAAGGCGCTCATCATCTATCTCCTCATGGTGAGCACGCTGACGACGACGGAGCGCCTCGAACGTTTCGTGTGGCTGATCCTCGTCTGCATCGGCTATGTGGCCGTCAGAGGCGTGTTGAATTACGTGCGGGGCATCAACCTCGTGGAAGACGATCGGCTCGCCGGCCCGGTCAGCGGCATCTTCGGCAATCCAAACGACCTTGCGCTGAACATGGTGACGTTCCTGCCGGTCGCGGTCGTCGTCGTCATGTCGAAGTGGTACGCACCGACGCGGCGCGTGCTTGCCGCGTTCATCGCTCTCCTGATGGTGGCCGCGGTCGTCTTTTCGAAGTCGCGCGGCGGAATGATCGGCCTCGTCGTCATGTTCGCCTCGCTGCAGTTCCTGGCGCGAAAGATCAGCCCCCGCGCCGGGATCGCCGCCGTGGTGGCGCTCGTCCTCGTCCTGCCGCTCGCGCCATCGTCGTTCTGGGATCGGATGGCGAGCATCACCAACGCGCGCCAGGATCAGCAGGAATTCACCGGATCGCGCGAAGCGCGCCGGATCCTGATCGAGGAAGCGCTGAACACCTTCTTCGCGCGGCCGTTCACCGGCGTCGGCGCCGGTCAGTTCAAGAACTACAACCCGCCCGAGCGGCAGGTGCGCTGGCGCGAGACCCACAACGTCGTGCTGCAGGTCGCCGCGGAAACCGGCGTCCTCGGACTCATGTCCTTTCTGGGCCTGATCGTCTGCGGCGCCGCCGGGGCCGCGCGAACGAAGCGCTGGCTCACGCCGCCGCGGCGGCGATCGGCACCGGACCCGGTGGGCGAGGTCTTCGACCCGCGCGAGCGGCAGGTGTTGTACGGCCACGCGGTTGCGACCGCCGCGGGACTCATCGGCTGGTTCACGTGCGCGCTGTTTGCATCGGTCGCGTACAGCTGGACGCTGTACTACCTGCTCGGGCTGATCGTGTCCGCGCGGGAGATCGTCCGCACCCGACTGGCGGTGTCCCGCGACACGAGAAAAGGTGCCGCTGCATGAAAGCGCTGTTGATGGGCTACTACGGCAACCGCAATCTCGGCGACGAGATGATGTTGGTGTGCCTGCGCCGATGGCTGGCCCGGCAGGGCGTGTCGGTCACCGTGCTGTCGGAGTGCCCCGAGGAAGTGTCAGACACGCACGGACTGCCCGCGGTCCACAACTGGCCGCTCCTCGGCGAGTGGGCGTGGCGACGGGCGCTGCTGCGCGGCGGCGCGGCCGATGTGCTGCGCGCGATCAAAGCGCACGACGTGCTGATCGTCGGCGGCGGCGACCTGATCCGCGACGACATGGGGTGGCGCAATTTCTTCTTCAGCATGGAGAAAATCGTCGCGGCGATCGCGATGAGCAAGCCGGTCTGTCTCGTGAACGTCGGCATCGGCCGCCCGCACACCGCGTACGGCAAGCGCCTGCTGCGCTGGATCCTCCCGCGCGTGAACCAGATCGTCGTTCGCGATCACCGATCGGTCGCGCTGTGCCGCGAGTTCGGCGCAGACAGCCGGACCACGTTCGCGCCTGACGTCGTGCTGACGCTGCCGGCGTCGATGGAAATCGCGGACGCAGCTGAGGACGCCGCTCGTCCTTACCTCGTGGTCGCGCTGCGAGAATCGGCGAATACCTTCGGGCAGTACGAGCTGAACGAGCGTCGCATTCACCACCTCGCCGCAGCCTTTGACGACATCCTCGAGCGTCGAAACATCGACATCGTCTTCCTGCCGTTCCAGGCACAGGCGGAAGCCGACGACAACCGCCTGCATCACCGCATCGCGGATGGGATGCAGCACAAGGCGCGCGTCCGGATCGAGGCGTGGAGTCGAAACGTCGCCGATGCGGCCGAGTGCATTCGCGCGGCTCAGGCGGTGGTCGCGATGCGGCTGCACGCGGCGGTGCTCGCTGCTGGTTTTGGACGACCCTGTGTCGTAATGCCATACGACTTCAAGCTCCGCGAGTTCGTCGACCTGATGAGCGGAGCGATCGTTGTCGAGGCGGACAGCCTCGACCGTGCCGGTGATTTTCCGCACGCGCTCGACGAAGTGCTGAGCGCGTTTCCAGTCAAACGCGCATCGCAGGCCGCCGAAGAGCTGAGCCTTAGCGCGCTGACGAGCTGGAAGAATCTAAACCTTTCGTTGTCTTCAGATCGACGCTCGTCCGTTCCGTCAATGGGCCCGAAGCTTGCGTCACTTTCCGCGGCCGCTGCTGGGAGCCCGAACGGCGGAACGAGAGTTCCACAGTTGGGCAAACCGGGAGCTAAAGGAGACGAATCGTGAGGACTTCAACGTGGTCGGCTTGCGCAGCAGTGATCTGCGCCGGTCTGATGCTGACGGCAACGTCAGTCTCGGCAAAAGGCGATCGGAACTCGTCCGACGAGCGACACAACAACTCGAGTGGGGTAGCGGCATTCTCGGGTTTATCGTGTCGCGTGCCTCAGGACAATCGGTTCCGCTTCCTGAGTGGACGTGACGTGTTCCGGGGCGGGGGTCAAGGGAGCAGCTACGGTTCGATCTTCTTCGGCGGAGGCGCCGGCACACACGTCACGCTGCCGAGCAGCAATCACAACGGCGGCGGCAGTACCGCCAACGGATCCGGCTCGTCAGCACGGCCGGGATCCGGGAACGCGGGCGGCGGAACGCAGCCGAGTCATCCAACCCAGCCAAGCTACGGCGGCTCGAACGGCGGCGGCTCTGGCAGTAACGTGAACAACTCTGGTTCGGGCAACGACAACAACCAGGGCGACAACGATCACCACGGTGACGACCATCACGGCGACAACGATCACGGTCACCACCATCACGACTACAACGGCGGTGGCGGATCGGATTCGGGTCACAGCGGCCACAAGAAGGACAGCGGCGGCGGCAGCGGCAGCGTCTCGGCCACGCCGGAACCCGGCAGCATGCTGCTCCTCGGCACTGGCCTCGTCGGGATGTTCTTCTCGCGTCGGCGCCGCCAGTAGTCAGGGCTTGCCGATGCTCGGCGTCGTGGTCTGGGTGGCGGCGATCGGTTTGACATACGGACCGGTGCTCGCCACCCTTACTCGCGACTGGCGGACCGACGCGATGTATTCGCACGGCTTCCTGGTCGCGCCCATTGCGTGCTTCCTCATCTGGCGTCAGCGCCAGCGCCTTCAGACGACACCCATCGAACCATCGAACGCGGGTCTCGTTCTTCTTGCGGGCAGCCTCGCGGTCTTCGTCGCCGGCACGCTCGGCGCCGAGCTGTTCCTGACGCGAATGTCTTTCATCGGCGTCCTGGCGGGAAGCATCCTGTTCGCGTTCGGCACACGACAGCTGCGGCTCGTCGCGTTTCCGCTCGCCTTTCTCTTTTTCATGATTCCGCTGCCTGCCGTGATCTTCGATCGCATCGCCGTGTCGCTGCAGCTCGTCGCGTCCGCGCTCGGCGAACAGCTGCTCAGGGCCGCGAGCGTTCCGGTGTTGCGCGACGGCAATCTGCTCAGGCTCGCGGGCGGCACGCTCGACGTGAACGAAGCGTGCAGCGGCATCCGCTCGATCGGCGCACTGCTGATGCTGACGGCGCTGATCGGATACGTCGCTGAATCGCGGACATGGCAGCGTGCGCTGCTCATCGCGCTGTCGGTGCCGCTCGCGATCGTCCTGAACGGCGCGCGCGTCGCGCTGACCGGCATCGCGGTCACGTACTTCGGATCGTCAGCCGCGGCGGGCGCGACGCACGAGCTGATGGGCCTCGCCGTTTTCGTCGCGTCGCTTGTCACCGTCTGGCTGGTGCATCGCGGCCTCGCGGCCGCGATCGGCGAGACGGGCCAGCTGAGGATCACGTGACGCCGTGGCAGCGACTCCTCGTGGCAGGCGGGTTCGTGCTCCTGACGGCCGGTGCACTTCGGGTCGGTGCGTCGACCGAGCTCGCGATTCCTGCGCCGCGCCTCCTGGACCTCGACGTCCCGCGCGCGACCGTCGTCGACGATGCCCGCCTGGACGAGGACACGGAGTCGGTGCTGCAGGCCGATCAGTACTTGATGCGCACCTACGTTCGTGCGGATCTGCCGATCACGCTGTTCGTCGCCTACTACGCGACGCAGCGTTCCGGCCACACGATTCACTCGCCGCTCAACTGTCTGCCGGGAACCGGATGGACCTGGATGGGACGCGGCCGCGAGCAGATCGCGGTCACGCCGACCCAATCGATCGAAGTCAACCGGAACATTGCGACCAAGGGCGGCGAAGCGCTGCTCCTGTACTACTGGTACCAGAGCCATGGACGCGTCGTGGCCAGCGACTATCGGAACAAGCTGCTGCTCGTCCAGGACTCGCTCCTCCTGCATCGGAGCGACGGGGCGCTCGTACGGGTCACCGTGCCCGCAACCGACGATGAACAGGCGGCGAACGCCGCCACGGCGTTCATCCGCGACGCGTACCCCTCGCTGACGAAGCAACTGCCGGAGTAAATCGACATGCGGATCGTCATCGTGTCACTGGCTCTCGGCGTCTCGATCGCCTGCTCGAGAGGCTCGTTCGACGGATTCATGGCGAGCGGCGATCGCTACGTCTCTGCCCGCAAATTCGCCGAGGCCGCCATCGAATACGAGAACGCCGCGCGGCTCGACGGCCGCTCCGCGCAGGTGCAGGTCAAGCTGGGCGAAGCGTATCTGGCGCTCGAGCAGCCCGCCAACGCCGCAGCCGCGTTCGAAGAAGCCTGTCAGCTCGATCAGCACGACACCGCGGTCTGCCTCCGCGCCGCCTCGCAGCTGCTGGCCACCGGCCAGTTCGATCGCGCGATGGCGCCGGCGCGAGCCGTGCTGGCGGTGGATCGCTTCAACCTCGACGCGCAGCTGATTCTCGCGAGCGCGCTCGCGGGCACCCGCCGGTTCGCCGACGCCGAGGAACGCCTCGAGGCCGTCCTCGCAGTTTCGCCGTCGGACGCGCGCGTGTACAACGCGCTCGGCGACGTGCAGAGCCAACGCGGCCACTCGCAGGCGGCCGAGGCTTCGTATCGTCACGCGGTCCAGCTCGATCCAATCTCGCCCGCGCCGCGCGTGAGCCTGGCCAAGCTCCTCTTCGACTCGCGCCGCGCCGCTGACGGCGAAAAAGAGCTCAAGGCCGCGCTCGCGGCAAATCCAGACGATGTGGACGCGAACCGCGCGTACGCGAGTTATCTCGTCGGGACCGACCGGTGCGAAGACGCCGAGTCGTACTGGAAGAAAGCGGCGATGGAGTCGAACGACGTCGAGGACTGGTTGTCGCTGGCCGACTACTACGTCTGGAGCAGCCGGCCGGACGACGCGCTGAAGGTGCTCGCCGAAGTCGGCACACGCGACACGACGGGCGCCGTTCGCGCGCGTACGGCATCGATCCTCTACGACCGCGGCGACCACGACAAGGCGTCGACCATGGTGGACGAGCTGCTCGACCGCGACCCGTCGAACGTGTCGGGCCTGCTGCTGCGCGCACGTATGGCGATCGACGCGCACGACACCGCGCGTGCACGCGACTACGCACACCGCGCGGCCACGATCGCGCCGAACGACGCCGCCGTGCGCGATATGCTAGCCACGCTCTCGGAATCCGAACAGTAGCGCGACGCGAGTCCACACGACACACTAGCGCCAGATCGATGGATCGGCTCGGGCACGCGGATTCCCGGCGCGACCTCAGCCGCGCCGGCATCTGGTTGACGGTGATCGCGCTCGTTCTTCTCTGCGTGTGGGAGATCGGCGCGTACCGGCGGCTCGAACGGTACGCCATCGACAGCAGCTACTACCAGGTTCTCGCGCACAACATCGCCCAGCATCGCGGCTACGTGTTCGACTTCGAGCCGCACACACGCTATCCGCCCGGGTTTCCACTGATTCTCGCGACGGCATCGCCGGCGATCGGCGGCGGATACGACTCGTTCGTCCGGCTGATGCCGATCTTTGGCTTCGTGGGACTGCTCGCGAGCTTCCTGCTGCTGCTCCGCGAAGAACACTGGACGATCGCGACGGCCGCGTGCCTGTGGCTCGCGTTCGCGCCGCAGTTCTTTCAGACGACCACGCAGGACGTCCTGTCAGACCTGCCCTACTTCGCCATCAGCTCGCTCGCGCTCCTGGCGATGCATCGGCCGAAACCGTCGCTCTGGATTCCGGTTGTGCTCGTCGTCGCGGCTGTCCTCGTGCGATCAGTCGGTGTCGCGCTCGTCGGCGCCGCGGCAGTGGCGCTCGCCGTGGACTGGCCGCAGCTGACGAGGCGAGCGCGGCAGTCGCTCGCCTTGGCGACCGTCGCCGGCGGCGCTGCTGAAGTGGTCTGGCTTCGCTGGGCATCGATGCACGCGGTGGTCGACTGGCCCGGCGACGCGATGAACTCATACCTGCGCCAGCTCGCGTTGAAGGATCCTCGCCAGCCCGGCGTCGGACTCGCGACTGCCGGCGACCTGATCTGGCGAATCCGCGACGGCGCCGCGCTGCAGACAGCGCACGCGACGGAACTCCTGACACGCGCGCCGTGGATCGATCCTGTCTGGTTCTCGCCGCTCGTCCTGATTCCCTTTCTGCTCATCGCAACCGGCATCGTCGTCACCGCTGCGGCTGCGTGGACGCGGTTGCCGCGCGTGCGGGCGCTGGCGCCCTCTGGCAATTGGGTCACCGCGCGACCGTCCACGCTGCTGGCAGCGTACGTGGTCATGTACTCCGCCGTCTACGCGCTCTGGCCGTTCGACGAGGGCACGCGGTTCGTCACCCCCATCTTTCCGCTGCTGTTCATGTTCGGCGCGCGCGGCATGCGCACGATGTTCGCGCTGGTGAAACGGGACGCCGTCCGTCCAACTGCCGTTGCCGCCGTCGCAGCGCTCGTCTGCGTCGCGGCAACGTGGTCCTTCGTCTCGGCGACTCACAGGGGACTGCAGGAGTCGCTCGCGCTCGCCAGCTGTTACGTCATCCTCGCCGTCGCCGCGGCGGCGTGCTTCGTCAACTGGCCGGGACGTCTCGTTTGGCGGCCGGCACCGCTCGCGGTGGCGACGCTCGCCGTCGTTTTGTTCGCTGCGGCAGCAACTGCCGGACTCGTCGGCCAGACGCGGATTGCGTCAGCCAACATTCACCCGTCGCCAACGCCATCCGACAACGCAAAGACGATGAGCGTCGCCGGATGGCTGCTGGCGCAACCCGAACACGACGTCGTCATGGCGCAGCAGACCGCGCTGCTCCATCGACTGACGGGCCGACGAATCGTGCCGTTTCCGGTCGTGCCGGATGCCGCCATCGTGGCGAACGCCATTCAACAGCATGACGTGGCACTTCTCGTCGTCGGACAGACTCCGGCGAATCAGTATTACCGGCCGAGCGAACAGGATCGGTTTCTGGCGTTGTCGAAGCTGGATCCGCGGTGCTGCGCGCTCGTCTTCGCCAGCGGCGACTATCGCGTCTATCGAGTAGGCGCGACGAAGGACGCGGCGCCGGAGTTGTACGGAGGCGCGCAATGAAGAAGCACACGCTGGTCATCTGGATCGTCGCCACGTCCGTGACGACGGCCGCTCACGTCACCAGGGCCGCCACATCCACGCCGTTCACGGGGCAGCCCGCGACAATCCCCGGGACGATTCACGCCGAGAATTTCGACGACGGAGGTGAAGGCGTCGCGTATCACGACAACTCGCCCGGCAACTATGGCGGGCGCTATCGCACGACGGACGTGGACATCCAGACCTCGAGTCTGGGCGGCTTCAACGTCGGCTGGATTGCGGACGGCGAGTGGCTCGGCTACTCGGTTTTCGTGGGGGCAACCGGATCGTACGACGTGCAGCTGCAGGTCGCGTCGCTCTTCTCGACCGGCCGGATGCGAATCGTTTTCGGTACGACGAGTACGCCGACGATCACGATCCCGAACACCGGCGCGTGGCAGACATGGACGACGGTGAACGTCACGGTGCCGCTGACCGCGGGACCACAGGTGATGCGGCTGATGTTCGACGGCGGCAATTTCAACATCGCCGCGCTCACCTTCTCGACGAGGGCGACGACGACGGCGCCCACGACGTACGCGGCGGTGACCGATCGCACGCCGCGGCCGAAGCCCGCGGTGCCCGCCGTCGGAGCGGCAGGTTCGCACTTCAGCGATCCCACGTTCGGGTCGCGGCTGCTGCGCGTGACCGACGCGCATACTCGCACGGCCTCGCCCAACCTGTCGTATCGAACGCCGTCGGCCAGTCCGCAAATCGCGTGGAACGCGACGTCGACCCGCTTCTACGTCGGGAGCACGGACGGAACGATCCTCCCGTACGACTTCGACGCCGCCTCGATGACGGCGACGCGCGTTGCCGCGCCGGGCACGGACGGCCTCACGCTGAATTTCTACATCGAACCGCAATTCAGCTCCGCGGATCCGAACGCGATCTACGGCGCGATGAACACCGGCAATCCGCGCACGGTGTCGAAGTACGACTTCGCGAGCGGAACCTACGCGCCGATCGTGGCACTCGATTCGCTGGTCCCGGGCCTCGCGGGCTACGTGGGCGGCGTCATGACCGGCGGAACGCCGACGGAAGACATGACGGTGTTCTTTGGCGGTGCGAGCCAGGATCAACATCGTTATCTTTTGTGGTTCCCCGTTGCCAACTTGAACGCCCGCAAACTGCTCGACACCGTCGCGTCGACGCTCAACGGCGCCGCGACGACGACGGCGCTGAACTTCCACCTGCACGCCGTCACGATCGACCGAAGCGGCCGGTACGTGTTCCTCTATCCTGCGGCGGCCGACTCCGCGTCGCCGCGCTTCGCATCGCCCGCGTACGTCTGGGATACGGCGACCGACGTATTCACCGCGCTGACGACAGGCGGCGCGGATGGCAGTCCGAATACGCATCCCGGCGGACACGGCGTCGCGGGATTCGGCGTCGCGATCAATCACGACTGCTGCGTGACGCCGCCCTGGGACGCCGGCCAGTGGTTGATGCGCACGCTCGCAACGCCACTCGTCGCGTGGAACCTGATTCAGCCGGTGCTGACGCCCCAGGAAGTCTTCCTGAGCGATCACGCGTCGTGGGCGAACGCGAGCGCGTCCACGTCGACGCCGATCGTCTCCGCCACCTTCCGGTACGGCAACAACACCGCGCCATGGCGCGCGTGGGACGACGAGATCATCGCGATCGAGACCGATCAGCCCGCAGGAACCGGTGCGGCGGTATGGCGGTTCGCGCATCACCGCAGCGACGTGTCGAGCGATGCGAGTCCCACTACGCCTGAGTTCTGGTACGAACCGCGGCCGAACGTGTCGCCGAACGGGCGCTGGGCGATCTTCACGTCGAACTGGGAGAAGACGCTCGGCGCAGACCCGCGCGTGAATACGCATCGGCAGGACGTCTTCCTTGTCGAGCTTAAGTAGCGGAGGGTGCAGGCGGCTCGAGGGCACACTCTGTGCTTTTGATGTTGAGCAGTGCACCAGCCCGACGGCATCGAGGAGGCGCCACGAGCCCGACAGTTACTGTCATCACCCCAGCTTTCAACGCGGCACGCTACCTGAACGAATCCGTCGAGTCTGTCATCGCGCAGGGTTTCGTCGACTGGGAACTCCTCATCATCGACGACGGCTCGACCGACGCGACGAGGGAGATTGCGCGTCGTCATGCTGCGAACGATACACGCGTGCATGTGGTCGAGACAGACCATGTAGGAGTTGCTGCGGCTCGGAACGCCGGGATGCGCGAGGGACGCGGTGTGTTTTTCGCGCTGCTCGACAGCGACGACGTGTGGCTGCCGGACTTTCTCGCGGCTCAGATGGATGTCTTCAAGCGGATGCCCGCGACCGACGTAGTGACGAGCAACGCATTCAACCTCGGCGGTCGGCGCGACGGCGAGCCGCTGCATCCCGTCGTCGCCGGCTTTCCGTCGATCGCGGTCCTCGACATGATCCAGCGCGAGGACGCGGTGTGCATCATGTCGGTGTTCCGCCGGAAGGTGTTCGAAACAGTCGGCGGATTCGACCAAAACCTCCTGCGCAGCGAGGACTACGAGTTCTGGATTCGCGCGGCGCAGCGTGGATTCCACTTCGTGGAGAACCCGCAGCCGCTCGGCCGCTATCGGCGGCGGCCCGAGAGCGCGTCCTCCGACGAGTTGGCGATGCTCGACGCCATCGTGCAGGTCCTGAAGCGCACGAGGCAGGCGGGTGTGTCGCACGTCGAAATCGCCGCCATCGATCGGCAGCTGGCGCGGCTGCGCGAGCGCCAGGTGCTCGAGCGCGCCAAGCGAAGCCTCCTCAGTCGCCAATATCAGCAGGCCGCGCAGGAGTTCGATACCTTGTCCGGCATCCGCCGCAACTTCGAAAGCCGCGTGATTGCCCAGGCCAGCCGATGGCTGCCGGCCATGCTGCGATGGGCGTATCGCACCAAATCCGCACTACGGGTATGACGTCATGATGCGCATCTCACTTCTCTCGATCGCATCCTCGCTCGCGCTTTTTTCGGCGCAGCCTGCGTCGCCGGCGACGATCAACGTCGGGCCGGGCGGCGATCTCCACGCCGCGCTGGTGAACGCGCGTCCCGGCGACACGATCACGCTGGCGCCCGGCGCGGTGTACGTCGGCAACTTCACCCTTCCGGCAAAAGATGGAACCGACTTCATCACCATCCGGCCGGCCGGGGGCGATCCGGTCCCGGCCGGGCAGCGAATGGCGCCGGCGTATTCGAGCCAGCTCCCGAAACTGCAATCGCCGAACACGGCGCCCGTGATCCAGACGGCCCCGGGCGCGCACCACTGGCGGCTCGTGCTGCTCGAGATGCAGGGCAGCAGCGACGGCGACCTGCTCGCGCTCGGCGACGGTTCCGCCGCGCAGAACTCGCTCTCGCAGGTGCCGCACGATCTCGTCGTGGATCGCTGTTACATCCACGGCGATCCGACGACGGGCATGAAGCGGTGCGTGGCGCTGAATAGCGCGGCCACGACGGTGGAAGGCTCCTACATCTCGGATTGCAAGCGCGTCGGCATCGATTCGCAGGCCATCGCGGGATGGAACGGTCCGGGGCCGTTCACGATTTCCAACAACTACCTCGAAGGCTCGACCGAAAACCTGCTGTTCGGCGGATCCGATCCGGCGATTCAGGGACTGGTGCCGAGCGACATCACCATCTCGAACAATTTGCTGTCGAAGCCGGTCGCGTGGCGCACCCAGCGCTGGTCGGTCAAGAACATCCTCGAGCTGAAGAACGCGCGGCGCGTGCAGATCGAGAACAACGTCCTTCAGTACAACTGGCTGGCTGGTCAATCGGGATTCGCGGTGCTGTTCACCGTCCGCAACCAGAACGGCCACTGTCCATGGTGCCAGGTCGAGCAGGTCGTCTTCGAGGACAACATCGTCCAGCACAGCGCAGCCGGCGTGTCGGTCCTCGGCTTCGACGACAACTTCCCCAGCCAGCAGACGCAGAACCTCACGATTCGCAACAACCTGTTCGCAGACATCGACAACGCGAACTGGGGCGGGAACGGCTACGCGTTTCAGATCGTCGGCGGTCCGCGGCAGATCACGATCGATCACAACACGATCATCCAGGAGCACGCGGGCGGCATTCTGCAGGTCGAGGGCCCGCCGATCCTGGAATTCACCTACACGAACAATCTCGCGCGCCACAACTCGTTCGGCATCATCGGACGCGATCACGCCTTCGGCAACGACACGATCTCCGCGTTCTTTCCCGGATCGCGCATCACGAACAACGTCTTCGCCGACGGCGTGCAGAGCCGCTATCCCGCAGGCAACAAGTTTCCCTCGTCGGCCGATTTCCGCAATCAGTTCGTCGCCTACACGTCGGGTGACTATCGACTGGTGACGGCCAGCAGCTGGAAGAAAGCCGCGACCGACGGGTTCGATCTCGGCGCCAACATCGGCATCGCCGATTCGAACAGGAATCCGAGAGACCCTGGCGACGGCAGCCGGGTGCGTCCGGTGCGGCTCAGGCCGAAGGGACAGTGATGCACACGCTTCGTGTCGCGATCGTGGCGCCGTCGCTGCGCATCCTGGGCGGCCAGGCCATCCAGGCCGATCACTTGCTTCGCGGGTGGACGAACGATGCCGACGTCCGCGCGTGGCTCGTGCCGATCAACCCGGCGCCGCCGAAATACCTGCGCTGGACGAGGGACGTGAAGTACGCACGCACGCTCGTCACCGAGAGCATGTACACGTCGAAGCTGCTGCTGCAGCTGCGCGGCGCCGATCTGGTTCATGTCTTCTCCGCGTCGTACTGGTCGTTCCTGCTGGCGCCCGTGCCGGCCATCGCCGCGGCAAAGGCGATGGGCATCCCGGTCATCCTGAACTATCACAGCGGCGAAGCGCCGGATCATCTGCGGCGATCCGCCGTCGCGCGCGCCGTGCTGGCGCGCGTCGATCGCAACGTCGTGCCGTCGGGTTTTCTCGTGGACGTCTTCAAGGACTTCGGCATCCCCTCGACAGCCATCGGCAACGTCGTGGACTTGGGCCGCTTCCAGTTCCGTGAGCGGCGCACGTTCGCGCCCCGCATCCTGTCCACGCGGAACTTCGAAGCGCTCTACAACGTCGCCTGCACCATTCGCGCGTTCCGGCGCATCCAGGACCGGCATCCGGACGCTGCGCTGACGCTCGTCGGCGGCGGAAGCCAGGAGCGGGCGCTGAAAACGCTCGCCGCCGATCTGAACCTGAAGAACGTCGTCTTCACCGGCCGGCTCCGGCCGGACAACGTCGACGCGATTCGTCCCGATCACGACATCTACCTTCAGAGTCCGAGCATCGACAACATGCCGCTCTCGGTTCTCGAAGCGTTTGCGACAGGCACGCCGGTCGTTACGACCGGCGTCGGCGGAATCCCGTACATGGTTCGTCACCTTCACAACGGGATGCTCGCGCCGGCAGACGATGACGAGGCGCTGGCGGTGCACGCGCTGCGGCTCATCGACGAACCGGCGCTCGGGCAGTCAATCGTGCGAAACGCGCTCTCGTCCTGCGAAGCGCTGACGTGGCCGACGTTACGCGGGCAATGGCTGGGTCTGTATCGCGATGTTGTGGCGGCCGCGAGCACCAGGCGCACATTCGGAGCGGCGAGCGACGCGTCCGGGCACGTGGCGACGAATCCGCCGTCCGGCCCGGGCGAGTCGTGAGAATCCGCAGCCGCGTCGCGGCGCTTCAGCGCATGAGCCGGCGCGAGCTCGAATGGCGCGTTCGGAGCGGCGCGCGAACGGCCGTTCACCACCTGCGATCGAGCGCGCGGCAAAGCCGCTGGCGTCGGGCAGATTTGCTGGCCGCGCTGACAGACGCTCCCGAGCTCGAAGACGTCCGCCGACTGCTCGCGCGACACGCGTGGCAGGACGCCCACGTCGCGCTTTCCCGCTACTTCTGCGAGCAGCCGCAACGGTTCGTGATCGGTCCGGGAAGCCGCGAGCCGCTCCGCGACGCGATCACACGCCGCTTTCCCGAAAGTACACGTCATGCTGTCGTTCGCGCCGATCGAATCCTCGCGGGCGAGTACGACCTGCTCGGTTATCGCGGGCTGCGCTTTGCCTCGGCGTCGGCGCCGTTCGTCGACTGGCACCTCGATCCGGTGCACGGACGCCGGATGCCGAAGCGGTTCTGGTCAACCATCGCGTATCTCGATCCGGCCTTCGGCGATCACAAGATCGTCTGGGAGCTGAACAGGCACCAGCACTGGATGACGCTCCTTCGCGCGCACTGGCTGTCGGGCGAGGCGTCATACCGTGAACGATTCGTCGAGGAACTGAAAAGCTGGATGCCGGCGAATCCGCCGCTGACCGGCGCGAACTGGTCGAGCATGCTGGAACTGGGATTCCGGTCGATTTCGTGGACGTGGGCGCTGAACGGCTTCGCGGATTCCTCGTCGCGCGACGAGTCGCCGTGGACGATCGATCTGCTCCTCGGCCTGGATCGTCAGCTGGATCACGTCGAACAGAACCTGTCGTACTACTTCAGCCCCAACACGCATCTCCTCGGAGAAGCGCTGGCGCTTTACGTCACGGGCCGCGCGCTTCCGGCGCTTGCGGCCAACGCTCGGCGCGGCGAACTGGGTGGCCGCCTGCTCGTGGCGGAAGCGCAGCGGCAGATTGCACCGGACGGCGGTCATCGGGAACGATCCGCGCACTATCACCGCTACACGCTGGATTTCTATCTGCTGGCGCTCGTCGTGGCGCGCATCACCAGCGATCCGATCGAACCTGATCTTTCCGCCGTCGTCCGGCGATTGGCCGACGCCGCGGCGGTTCTCGCCGACGACCGAGGCCGTTTTCCGCACTTCGGTGACGACGACGGCGGGTCGACGCTCCCGATCTGCGGCCGTGCGACGGACGATGTGAGAGACAGCCTGGCAATTGCGGACGTACTGCTCGGACATCAGTCGATCGCGGACGCGCCGGAGGAAGCCTGCTGGGTGCTCGCGCATCCGTCGCTGGCATCAGTGTCACCAGGGGCGCCGGCTGCCGCGCCGGCACGAGAGAGGACGTCCGCGTCGCTGCCCGACATGGGCTACTTCGTCTCGCGCTCGCGCGGCGGCGTCCACGCGCTCGTTCACGCCGGCCCGCGCGGATATCTGAACGGAGGGCACGCGCACGCCGATGCGCTCTCGATGACGGTCGCGCTGCGCGGTACGCCGCTGCTCATCGATCCCGGAACGGGCTGCTACACCACCGACGCCGACGCGCGCGACCGGTTTCGATCGACCGCGTACCACAACACGGCGCAGCTGAACGGCCGCAGTCAGTCAATGCCCGACGGTCCGTTTCACTGGACGAGCGCACCGACGACCGTACTGCACGCGTGGCGGACATCGCCGGACTTCGACTATTTCGAAGCGAGCCACGACGGCTACCACCCCTTCGAACACCGTCGTCACGTGCTCTTCCTCCACGACGACCTCATCGTCGTGTTCGATCGGATTGACGGACCGGCGATCGCGGACGCCGCGACGCACTGGCATATCGATCCGCGATGGAAGGTGGCGGTCGACGGACCGTGTGCACGTGTGTCCGTCGCCGGAGAAGCCGTTGATTTCTGGTTTGCGGGCGGTGAGGTCGAGCATCTCGTCGCGGATCCGTCAACCGGCCTCGGCTTCTGCTCGCGCGAGTACGGAAAGATCGAGCCTGGCTCGACGCTGCGCGCGCGCGCCAGTGGCGAGATCCCGATGTGGATGGCCATGGTCATCAACCTCGACGCGCGGAACGCGGTGTCCGCCGTCGAGCGAGTCCTTTCGCCGAATCCGTCAGCGGCATCCGCCGCGCCGTTTGAACTCGAGATTGCCCGCCGCCACTCGATCGATCGCGTCGTCGTCGGACAACTGCAGGGACAGAATCCGGCCGCTGTGCAGTCGAACGGGATAGAAACGGACGCCCGCTTCTGTTTCTGGCGCAGCGAAGGACCACACGTGAGCGCCGTCGGACTCGTGGACGGGTCGTTCATGCGTGGAACCGGCGGCCACCGGTTCGGCGTCGCGCTCCGGACCGCGTGCGCGCAGTTCTTCGGCCGTCCGGGCACGGATTCTGGATCGCTCGAGAAGGTGTCTTAGCTGAACCATGTGCGGCATCGCAGGTTTCGTCGACACGACTGACGCCCGGACCGTTTTCTCGCGGGAGGAGTCGCTCGCACTCGTCCATCGCATGTGCGACGTCATCCGGCACCGCGGACCCGACGACGAAGGTGTGCTCGTCGACGATGGCGTTGCGCTGGGAATGAGGCGACTGAGCATCATCGATCTGGCGACCGGCCACCAGCCGATCCCGAACGAGGATCGGACCGTCTGGGTCGTCTTCAACGGCGAGCTGTACAACTTCCGCGAGCTTCGGCGCGAGCTGGAATCGGCAGGCCATCGCTTCTCGACGTCCACCGACACCGAAGTCATCGTTCACGCCTACGAAGAATGGGGCGACCACGCGATCGGCCGGCTGCGGGGCATGTTTGCGCTGGCGATCTGGGACTTGCGCGTCAGGGCGCTGCTGCTTGCGCGGGATCGCATCGGCATCAAGCCGCTGTACTACGCGGACGTCGATGGACGGCTGTACTTCGGATCGGAGATCAAATCGCTGCTCTGCGCTCCGGACGTGTCGCGGGCGCTCGACCTCGACGCGCTCGATCATTATTTGTCGTTCCTGTACACGCCGCGCGACGGGTCGATCTTCGCAGCTGTGAGGAAGCTGCCGCCGGGCCATCTGCTGAAATGGTGCGACGGCAAAATCGACGTCGCCACGTACTGGCAGCTGGCTCCCGCGGAAACGTTCGCCGGCGACGAAACGCAAGCGATCTCCGCGCTGCGCGGTGTCCTGGCGGATGCCGTCCGTTCACACCTCGTCAGCGACGTGCCGCTCGGCGCGTTTCTCTCCGGCGGCATCGACTCGAGCGTTGTCGTCGGCCTGATGGCGGAAGCCTCGCCGACGCCGGTCAAGACGTTCTCGATTGGATTCGACGAGCCGGCGTTCGACGAGCTGGAGCCGGCCCGGCAGGTCGCACGTCACTTCGGTACGGATCATCACGAGTTCGTGGTGCGGCCGAACGCCGTTGACATCCTCGACTCGCTGATCTCGCATTTCGACGAGCCGTTCGCCGACTCGTCTGCCATCCCGACGTGGTACGTGTCGGAGCTCGCGCGCAAGCACGTCACGGTGGTGTTGTCTGGCGACGGCGGCGACGAGTTGTTCGGCGGATACGACCGGTACATTCCGCCGTCGCGCGTGGCGGCCTTCGACCGGCTGGGCGTTCCGGCGCGCGGCCTGGCGGCGTCGGTCGCTGCGTGCCTGCCGCACGGCGCGCGCGGCAAGAACTTTCTCCGCCACGTCGGACGCGATCCCGAGAATCGGTACATCGACGCCATCAGGTTTTTTGCCGCAGACGAGAAGTCGTCGCTCCTCACGGACGATGTTCGTCGTCGTATTTCGGCGCCGGATCCGGAGGTCAGGATCGCGAGCGCGTTCGAAGACGGCCGTCATCTCCCGTGGCCGAGCCAGATGATGCGCTTCGACGCGATGACGTACCTTCCGGAGGACGTGCTGACGAAAGTGGATCGCATGAGCATGGCGCACTCGATCGAGTCGCGCGTGCCGCTCCTCGACAACGAAGTCATCGCGTTCGCGTCCACGCTGCCCGCCTCGCTGAAAATCAAGAACGGACGTCGCAAGCACGTGCTCAAGGAAGTTGCGGCGACGCTCATGCCGAAGCACCTCATCGATCGGCCGAAGCAGGGCTTCGGGGTGCCGATCGGTCTCTGGTTCCAGGACGGCGCGCTTCACGAAGTCTTTGCAGACACGCTGCTGTCGCCGCGCGCCGTCGGGCGCGGATATTTTCAGCGCGCGTTTGTCGAGCGTCTTGTTCGAGAACACATGAGCGGGAAACGCGACCACGCGCTGCGGCTGTGGCAGCTGGTCGTCTTCGAACGCTGGCAGCGCCAATACGTCGATTGCGCGGCCTAGAGCCGCGGCGCGCGGAAAACAATTTCCACTTCCTGCCAATTCGTTTCCACGAAGTCACTCGTTCCGAGAACTGGTTCAGGTTCGGCGCCGCGGGCATCGCGCTTGCTCTGAGCACGGCGTGTCTTCAGCACGACCGGTGTCTGTCGCGATCTTCTTGACGAGCTTCGACCCTGGAGGCACCGAGCGACAGATGATCGAGTTGGTGCGCCGTCTCGACAGGACGCGCTGGCAGGTGCATGTCGCCTGCTTCCGCGCACGGGGCGCGTGGCTCGAACGCGCGGCCGAACGGGCGGCGTCGCTCGTGGAGTTCTCGATCCCGAGCTTCCTTGACACCGCGGCGTGGCGACAGGCGCGGCAGTTCGCGAGCTGGTGCCGGCACCACGACATCCGTGTTCTGCAGACCGCAGATCTCTACGCCAACATCTTCGCGCTCCCGGCGGCAGCGGCCGCCGACGTCCCGGTCCGCATCGCGAGCCGGCGCGACATCAACCCCGGCAGGACGATGGCGCAGATTGCGCTGCAGCGCGCTGCCTACGCGTGCAGCCATCGCATCGTCGCCAACTCGCGCGCGGCGGCGGCGCGGGTGCAGCGCGAAGGGATCTCGTCCTCGAAAGTCAGCGTGATCGCGAACGGCGTCGACATGTCGCGGTTCCCGGCGCCTGCCACGGGAAGCGGCGGCCGTCGCGTTTTGACCGTCGCGAATCTCCGACCGGAAAAAGGTCACGACGTCGTCATCGAGGCCGCCGCGATCGTCCTGCGCCAGTTTCCGGACGTGACGTTCGAGTTCGTGGGCGGCGGTTCCGAGAAGCCGCGGCTCGAAGCGCTCGCCGAAGCGCGCGGGGTACGGGACGCGATTCTTTTCGAGGGCCACTGCGAAGACGTCGGCCGGCGAATGGGGTCCGCGGATGTCTTCGTCCTCGCGTCGAGGACGGAAGCGTTCCCGAACGCGGTGCTCGAGGCGATGGCGGCCGGACTACCGGTGGTCGCCACCCGCGTCGGCGGCATTCCGGAGATCGTCGACGACGGCAGGACGGGGCTGCTGGTGCCCGCCGCCGATCCGGCGAGCCTTGCGGATCGGCTGATGCGGATGCTGGCCGATGCTCCGCTTCGCGCGCGCCTCGGTGCCGCCGCGCGGCAACACATCACGGACAACTTCTCGTTTGAGCGGATGACATCCGCGTTCGAGTCCCTCTATCTCGACGAGCTGGAACGCCGCCATTTCGGCGAGCCGCCCGCCGTCACACGACTGGCTTCCTGACCATGTGCGGAATCGCTGGAATCGTCTCGGCCGATGAACTCGCTCCCGACGCGCTGAAGCGCGCCATCGCCATGCGCGACACGATGACGCATCGCGGCCCTGACGAATCGGGTCTGTTCGGCGATCGTCATGCCGTTCTCGCGCACCGCCGTCTCAGCATCGTCGATCTGCGCACAGGGCAGCAGCCGCTGACCAACGAGGACGAGTCCATCTGGATCACGTACAACGGCGAGATCTACAACCACCGCGACGTTCGCCGCGAGCTCGAGGCGGCGGGACATCGTTATCGGACGAATTCCGACACCGAGACGATCGTCCATGCCTATGAACAATGGGGCGACGACTGTGTGCTGCGCCTGCGCGGTATGTTCGCGTTCGCAATCTGGGACGCGCCGCGGCAGCGCCTTCTGCTGACGCGCGATCGGCTGGGGGTGAAGCCGCTCTACTGGACGCGGCACGGCAACTCGATTCTCTTTGCGTCCGAGATCAAAGCCTTGTTCGCGAGCGGCCTCGTCGTGGCAGAGCCGAACACCGCGGCGATTCCGGAAGTGCTGGCGACGCGATCGATTGCCGACGCCAGCACGATGTTCCGCAACGTGTGGAAGCTTCTGCCCGGTCATCAGGCGGTCTTCGACGCGGGCCATGTGCGCGACCGCTGCTACTGGGACGTGCCTTCGTCGGATTCGATCGATGCGCGCGACCACGCGCCAGACAAGCGCGGCGCCGTCGCACAATTCCGCGAACTGCTCGAGGAATCGGTTCGCATCCGCCTCATGAGCGACGTGCCGCTAGGCATGTTCCTGTCGGGCGGCATCGACAGCAGCGCGATCGCCGCGATCATGGCGCGGCAGCTGGATCGGCCGCTCCAGACCTTTTCCGTCGCGTTCGAAGACCGAGCGTTCAGCGAGCTGGAGTACGCGCGGTCGGTCGCGCGCGCCGTCGGCGCGGAAGGACACGAGGTCGTCATCGGCGCGGACGAGTTCTTCGACGCGCTGCCGCAGCTCGTCTGGCACGAAGACGAGCCCATCGCCCATCCGTCAAGCGTGCCGCTGTACTACGTCTCGAAGCTCGCCCGCGAACGCGTCACCGTCGTGTTGACCGGTGAAGGCAGCGACGAGCTGCTGGCCGGTTACGGAAAGTATCCGCGGACCACGTGGAACTGGTGGGCCGGGACGGTCTACGAACGGATGGTCCCGTCCGCGCTGCGCACCGCCATCGCTCGCTCGATTCCGTACGCGCCGCAGGCGCTGCGGCGACCGGCGAGCCGCTCGTTTCTGGCGATGCCCGCATCGCCCGAGGCGATGTTCTTCGACAACTTCGCCTCGGTGCGGCTTGCGGATCAGCATCAGCTGCTCGAGCCCGGGCTGCGCGCGCGCGCGACGCTGAACGCGGTCTACGGTCCCGCGGCCGCGCACTTCAGGAACGCCAACGGCACGTTCCTCAGCCGGCTGCTGTACTCGGACATCAAGACGTACCTCGTCGAACTGCTGATGAAGCAGGACCAGATGAGCATGGCGGCGTCGATCGAGAGCCGCGTGCCGTTCCTCGATCACAAGCTGGTCGAGTTCGCCGCGCGCTTGCCCGACGAATGGAAGCTCTCGGGCTGGACGACGAAGCGGATTCTGCGTCAGGCAATGAAAGGCGTCCTGCCGAAGGAGATCCTCGAGCGGCCGAAGATGGGATTCCCGGTGCCGTTCTCCGACTGGACGCGGCGCGCGTGGAACAGCGTCGCGCGCGACGTCCTGCTCGACCGGCGCGCGCGCGACCGCGGGATCGTGGATTCCGCCGCCGTCGAGCGCCTCCTCGACGCCCACGCCGCCGGCCGGACGCGCGGCGGCGATCGGATCTGGAGTCTGCTCAATCTCGAACTCTGGTTCCGCACGTTCATCGATGGACAAGGCGTCCAGACGCTTCCGCCTCCGCGGCGCACGGCGCGAGTCGCGCCGTCAACCGATCGGGCGCGGCCGCGGACGCGCACCCAACACTCGTCGACACACGATGCAGATTCTCTGGCTCAAATCTGATCTCCTCGTTCCGCTCGACAAGGGCGGGCGCCTGCGCACGTGGCATCTGCTTCGCCACCTGGCGGAACGGCATGCGATCACCTACCTGGCCTTCGCCGAACGCGATCAGACGTCGGCCGCATGTGCGGCGATGCGCGAGGTCGCCGCCGAGGTGATCACGGTCCCGCGGGAGGATCCGCCGAAAGGATCGTGGCGTTTCTACGCGGACGCGGCGCGCCACGTGATCGATCCGCTGCCGTACGCCGTCGGAAAATATCGTTCCGCCGACTACGCCGCTCGACTCCGCGAACTGCTCGAGACGCACGCCTTCGACCTCGTCGTCTGCGACTTCCTGCCGCCCGTGGTCAATCTGCCGGCGGCGCTGCCGTGCCCGGGCGTCCTCTTCACGCACAACGTCGAGTCCGAAATCTGGCGGCGTCACGCGGAGACGCGTGCGGGCCAGTTGTCCGGAGCGCTCTACCGTCAGCAGTACCGCCGCATGCTCGCGTTCGAACGGCAGGCGCTCGCGCGATTCGACGGCGCGCTCGCGGTCTCCGACGCCGACCGCGAGACGTTCGGGCGTCTCTATCCGGGCGCGGCGCGAGGGCCGATTGACGTCATTCCGACCGGAGTCGATACCGGATTCTTCACGCCGTCGTCCGCAACGTCCGCGAGCAGCGACCACTCCATCGTCTTCACCGGATCGATGGACTGGCTCCCGAACGAGGACGCGATGCAGTTCTTCTGCGCGGATGTGCTGCGGCGGATTCAGTCGGCGGTGCCCGACGCTGTGCTCTCGATTGTCGGCCGCGCACCGACGCCGGCGGTCCAGCGGCTCGCGCAGATGCACGGCGTCCGCGTCACCGGCCGTGTGGACGACGTCCGGCAGTACCTGCACGACGCCGCCGTGTTCGTCGTGCCGCTGCGTATCGGCGGCGGCACACGACTCAAGATTTTCGAGGCGATGGCTGCCGGCAAGGCTGTCGTCTCCACGACGGTCGGGGCCGAAGGCCTCGACGTCACACCAGACGAGCACCTGCTGATTGCCGATGCTGCGCCGGCGTTCGCGGACGCGGTCGTTCAACTGCTCCGCAATTCGGACAGGCGCCGCCTCCTCGGTGAAGCGGCGCGTGCGCTCGTGCTCGCGAAATACGACTGGGCCGCGGTGGCCGGACGGCTGGAGGACGCGCTCGTCCGCGTCGCCCGCTCGACAACGACGACGACGAAGAGCGCTGCGTGAAGCGACCGCGCTGAGGAGAGCCATGAAAGTTGCTGTTCTGGGTCTGGGATACGTCGGCACGGTCACGGCCGCGAGCTTCGCGGCCGACGGCCACTCGGTCGTCGGCGTGGACGTCAATGACGAGAAGGTCGCCGCCGTCAACGCCGGCCGGAGTCCGATCGTCGAGCCGGGCCTCGACGACTTGCTGAAGCAGACGGTCGCCGACGGCTCGCTGCGCGCGACCACGTCGGTGAACGAAGCGGTGGAATCGAGCGACGTGTCGCTCCTGTGCGTCGGCACGCCGAGCCGGCGCAACGGCAGCCTCGACCTTTCGTATCTGACACGCGTCTGCGAGCAGGTCGGCGCCGCACTGCGCAACGCCTCGCGCTACCACGTGGTCGTCGTCCGCAGCACGGTGCTGCCGGGCACGACTCATGACACCGTCATCCCGACGCTCGAGCGGGAGTCGGGCGGCAAGTACGGCGAGACGTTCGGCGTCGCGGTCAACCCGGAATTCCTGCGCGAAGGAACCGCGCTCAACGACTTTCGAAAGCCGCCGTTCACGCTGGTCGGACACAACCACGCCGCCGACGCGGCCGGCACGATCGGGTTGTATGGCGGCGTTCAGGCCGAGCTCGTGAGCACGAGCATCCGCGTCGCCGAGATGATCAAGTACACCGGCAACGCGTGGCACGCGCTGAAGGTCTGCTTCGCGAACGAAATCGGCAACCTGTGCAAGGCGCTGTCAATCGACAGCCACGACGTGATGGACGTGTTCTGCCGCGACGAGAAGCTCAATCTATCGAGAACCTATCTGACGCCGGGATTCGCGTTCGGCGGATCGTGCCTTCCGAAGGATCTGCGCGCGCTGCAGTACCGCGCCAAGGAAGTGGACGTCGAACTGCCGGTCATCCACTCGATTCTCCCCAGCAACTCGCTGCAGGTGCAGAACGCACTGAACGAGATCCTCGCGCTCGGACGCAAGCGAATCGGCCTGCTCGGCTTCAGCTTCAAGGCGGGCACGGACGATCTCCGCGAGAGCCCGATGGTCGTGCTCGCTGAAGCGCTGCTCGGCAAGGGGATGCAGCTGCGGATCTTCGACCGCAACGTCTCGCTGGCTAGACTCGTCGGCGCGAACAAGCGCTATATCGACGAGCAGATTCCGCACCTCTCGTCGCTCCTCTGCGAGAACGTGGACGACGTGGTGAAGGAATCCGACGTGATCGTCGTGGGGAACAAGTCCGCGGAATTCGCGGATGCGATCGTGCGGTGCCGGCCGGAGCAGACGGTCTTCGACCTGGTCCGGCTGCCGATCCCGCGCGCCGACGTGCGTGCCGACTACCGCGGCATCTGCTGGTAGGAGGACTACGCCGCGACTTCTTCGATGGTCTTGTACGGCCGCGCCAGGCGGAGCGCGATGAGCAGCTTGATCACGGGCCACGCCGGATCGAACTCGCTCGCGCGGAAGCTGAACTTCGGGCTGCGCGGATAGCCGTGATGGTTGTTGTGAAGACCTTCACCGCCCGTCAGGAGCGCGATGAAACGGATGTTGGTGGCGGTGTTGTCGAAATTCCGGTAGCCGACGTGATGGCAAAGCCCGTTGATCGATGACGACAGCACGAACACGTACATGATCGCGTGCAGCGCGGCGGCGAGAAGTCCCCACCACAGTCCAAGGACGAAGCACAGAGCCACGGTGCCGATGCCGAGTCCGAGCAGGCCGCGCTTGAACACGTTGCGGTCCCACCAGCCGTCCTTGAGGTCGCGTGCGTAGCGCGCGACCACGTCGGTCTTCTTGACCTCGCGGATGTAGTAGAAGACGTTTCCGAGCTGCACTTTCCAGAAGCCTTCGAGCGCGGGGCTGTGCGGATCGCCTTCTTCGTCGGTGAAGGCGTGATGCTTGCGATGAACGGCCACCCATTCCTTCGTCAGGATCCCGGTCGTCATCCAGAGCGCGAACTTGAACATCCACTCGACGGCCGGATGCATCGTCAGCGCTTTGTGCGTCGCCGTCCGATGCAGATAGATAGTCGTCGAGAAGACCGCCACCTGAGTGACAATCGCAGACAAAACGAGCGCAAGGACGAAAGACACTAGCACCAACACACCTCCGCAAACTGCTGGGAAACATTCAATGGTAGCACACGACTGACGCCGGATTGACTCAGCGAATCAGCGAAACCGTGTGCAGTCCGGGCTCGGCGAATCACTCAGCAGACGCGAACATTCATTCGCTTTCAGAGTCGCGAACCCGCGACGCAGGCGAACGCGCGCTATCCGCGCTTGCGTTCGAACTCGCGCATGAAGCTGACGAGCGCGTCCACGCCGTCTTCCGGGAACGCGTTGTAGATCGACGCGCGCATGCCGCCCACCGATCGATGGCCCTTCAACCCGTCGAGCCCGGCGGCCGCCGATTCCTTGATGAATTGCTTCTCGAGATCCTCGGACGCGAGCCGGAAGGTGACGTTCATCAGCGATCGCGAGTCCTTGTGCGCGGTGCCGCGGAAGAAACCGGTTCGATCGATCTCTCCGTACAGCTTCGCCGCCTTGCGCTCGTTGACCTTCTCGATGCCTGCAAGTCCGCCCTGTGTCGTCAGCCAGCGCATCACGAGGCCGAGCGTGTAGACGGCAAACGCCGGCGGCGTGTTGTACATCGATCCGTTTTCCGCATGGACCGAGTAATTCAGCATCGTCGGCAGCGTCTTCGCTGATCGCGACAGGAGATCGTCGCGCACGATCACGACCGTCACGCCGGCCGGTCCCATGTTCTTCTGCGCGCCGGCATAGATGAGCGCGTGCCGCGCGACGTCAATCGGCCGGCTGAACATGTCCGACGACGTGTCGCTGACGAGCGGCACGGAGCCGACGTCGGGGAGCGCCTTGAATTCGGTCCCCTCGATGGTGTTGTTCGAGGTCATGTGGACGTACGCTGCGTCGGGCGTCAGCGTCAACTCGTCCTGACGCGGAATCCGCGAGTAGTTCTCGCTCTTCGTCGTCGCCGCGACGTTGACCGTGCCGACCTTCTTCGCTTCCTTGATCGCTTTTTCCGCCCACGATCCGCTGTCGATGTAGTCGGCGGTACCGCCGGCCGCGAGAAGGTTCATCGGCACCATCGAGAACTGCAGGCTCGCGCCGCCCTGGAGGAACAGGACCTTGTAGTTCGCAGGAATGTTCGCGAGCGCGCGGATGTCGGCCTCGGCCTTCGACAGGATCGCCTCGAACGCGGTGGAGCGATGGCTGATCTCCAGGATGGACATGCCGACGTTCGGCAGCGCGACGAGATCGCGCTGGATCTCTTCGAGCACCGATAGCGGGAGGACGGCCGGACCTGCGGAGAAGTTGTGGACGCGATGAACGGTAGTCATGGGAGCTCTCTGGAATCTCTCTTCAAATGGCGACGACGTGCAGATCGAGGATGTCGGTGTTGCCGTCCTGAATCTGCTGGAGCAGCGGCTTCGGCGGCGCGCCGTCGAGGTTGATCCGCGCGACGGCGGCCTGCGCGCCGTCGAAGATGATGTTCTCGGTCTCCTGCACGTTGATGTTTCCGCTGCGCAGCCGGTCGAACACGTGCGCGAGCACGCCCGGCCGGTCGCGGTGCCGCACGACGAGCATGTGCGTCGCCGGCGTCTTGCGCGCGAGGTTGACGACGTTCGGTACTTTGCCGGTGTCCTTGTAGGTGGTGATGATGCGGACGGTCTCGGCCGCAATCGCCTCCTGCGCCTGATCGGTCGACGCGCCGATGTGATGCGTGCCGTAGACGTTCGGCGCCTTGACGATCGCGTCGGCGAACGCCCCGGTGGCGGTTGTCGGCTCCGCGGGAAAGACGTCGAGACCCACGCGCAAGGACTTCGCGCGGACGGCCTGCTCGAGCGCCGCGTAGTCCATCACTTCCGCGCGAGCCGTGTTGATGACGTAAGAGCCGGTCTTCAGCTTGTCGAGAATCGAGGCGTTGACCAGGCCCTTCGTGTCGCCGTTCAGCGCGAGGTGGATGCTCAGAATGTCGCAGCGCTCCGCCACTTCCTGCGGCGTCTTCACGACCTCGATCGGCAGGCCGGTGTCTTCGGACTTTCCCTGCGCGAAGCGCCGGCTCCAGACGACGACCGGCATGCCGAACGCGATCGCGCGTCGCGCGGTCTCCTGTCCGATGTTGCCGTAGCCGAGCAGGCCGAGCGTGCGTCCGAACAAACCGCGAGCCTTCGAATACTCCTTCTTGTTCCACGTGCCCGCACGCAGCTCGGCGACGTTGTCCGGAACGCGTCGATCGAGCGAGAGAATCAATGCGAACGCCAGCTCGGCGACGGCGATGGCGTTCTTGCCCGGGCAGTTGGACACGTAGATGCCGCGCCTGGACGCCGTCGCGACATCGATCGTGTTGTATCCGGCGCCGGCGCGAACGACGAGCGCCAGCGCGCCGGCTTCGAGCATCGGACCGGTCACGGCCGTCGATCGAACGACGAGCACGTCGGGACTCGAGTCACGGATCGCCGCGGCCAGCGCGTCGCCCTGCACGTCGGGCTGATACACCACCTCGCAGCCGGCCGCCTTCAGGCCGTCGATGCCGCTCTGTTCGAATTTGTCGGCGATGAGCACTTTCATGTCGTCCGTCCTCCGCGTGCGCGATCGGTTCTCACAAAACGTGGATGAGCAGGCCGTCGCGCAGCTTCGGCTCGAACCAGGTCGATTTCGGCGGCATGATCGCGCCGGCGTCGGACACCGCCATCAAGTCGGCGACGCTCACCGGAAACAGCGAGAACGCCACCGCGGCTTTTCCCGATCGCACCAGCGACTCGAGCTCCGCCGTACCGCGCGCGCCGCCCACGAAGTCAATCCGCTTGTCGGTGCGGACATCGGCAATCTTCAGGATCGGCGCCAGCAGACGATCCTGCAGCACGCTGACGTCCAGTCCAGCGATCACATTTCCTGCCGGCGCTTTTTCTGTCGGCTTCAGCGAGTACCATCGGCCGTCCAGGAACATCGAGATCTCGCCGTGGGCGGACGGCGACGCAGGGCCAGGCGCAACTTCGAACGATCGCTTGACCGCTGCGAGGAACGCGTCAGCCGAGAGCCCGCCGAGATCCTTGACGATGCGGTTGTAGGGCAGGATCTGGACCTGATTGGACGGAAACGCGACCGCGAGAAAGCCGGGGTCGCGGCCAGCCGATCGCGCGCGGGCCGCGCTCGCGGCGCGATGATGTCCGTCAGCGATGTACAGCGCCGGAATTCGCGCGAACGCGTCAACCAGCGCATCGCGGTCGGCGCCCGTGACGCGCCAGATCGCGTGGCGGACGCCGTCAGCGGCGGTGAAGTCGAAAAGCGGCGCGCCTGCCGTGACGCGCGACGCGATCGCGTCAACATCCTGCACTGCGCGATACGTCAGGAACACCGGTCCGGTCTGCGCGCCAAGCTCCTTCATGTGCCGCGTGCGGTCGTCTTCCTTGTCCGGCCGCGTGCGCTCGTGCTTCTTGATGACGTCGCGATCGTAGTCGTCGATCGAAAAACAACCCGCCAGCCCCGTCTGCGTATGGCCGCCCATCGTCAACCGGTAGAAGTACACCGACGGCTCGTCTTCGACGACCATCGAGCCGTCGCGCAGCTTCCGAAAGTTGACGGCCGCGCGTTCGTACACGGCGTCGGCGTACGGATCGGTTCCGGCCGGCAGTTCCAGCTCGGCGCGCGACACGCGCAGGAAGCTGAGGGGATTTCCATTCGCCAGGGCGCGCGCTTCATCCGCGTTGACGACGTCATAGGGAACGGCTGCGATATTGGACGCTGATTCCGGCCGCGGGCGCAGTGCCCGGAAGGGGTAGAGCTTCGCCATAGCGTCCGAATTATGTCACGCACGGCGAGGCGCAGTCCGCCGGGCGCGCGGACCGTCCCGGAGCGGGCAAAAAGCAGGCGCCGTCCGCCGTCAGGCAAACCGCATTAAAGAGGATCGACGCGGATGGCGATCTTCGAATGGAGCCAGCCGAAGAATCCCCGTCTCTGGTGCGGGCGTGGCGCCGCAGGGGCAACCGGCGATTGCGTGTCGTTGCGGACCAGCCGAGTCTTTGGCGCGGTCGAGCGCGCCACGTGCGGTTTCACCGCGCTCGTTTCGACAACCGCGCGATTGCTGCCAGTCGCGGCGGGCATCGTCATCGCGACGGGTTGGACGGGGCGCGACCATTGCGCCGTCGATTGCGCAACGGGAAGCGGCTCCTTCACGTCTCCGTCGTGAAGAATCTGTCCGGTGCCGATCAACATGATGCCGATCGCGAAGCCGGCCGCCAGCGCAACCGCAGAAGAGCGGCTGGACGGCTGCGGCGGCGCGCCGAACGAATGAGCGCTGGAATCCGGGACGTGCATGTTGACCGTCGCGCGTGACAGCGAAACTGGTGTCATCGTTCGTACGCCAGGACGAGCTGGCAGCTGGACGACCGACGCACGCTGTTTGACGAGATCCATGCGTCCGCGCACGCACAGCTCGCGCACGACCTCCCGCCGTCCGCGCCGCTCGTGCCGCGCCAGCGCCCGCGAGAACTCGTCCACATCGTCGAACGGCGGCGCATCGACTTCGAGCAGGGCGCGTGCAAGCGTGTAGCGAAGTGCTCCAGGTACTTGTCCGTCAGAACCGAGAAGACTTTGAAGAAAAATCGCCGCCTCGGACGACGCGAGCCTGGCGTCGCAGGTGACACACGCGACGCGTCCGCTGCCGTCGACGACGACGCTGGCAAGGGTTGGCGGTCCAAATGGCGGATGCACGCGGGTTGCGGCTCTGTCAGTGGCCGGATGAATCAGGAGTTGGACAATCGCAACGGCTTCATCAGGTCGGATGTTGACGCCCTGGCGCTGCAACTCAGCGAGCGATAGTGACTGGGACACGCGATGACGCGTGCGAATCGCGGGCCAAACGACAACGAGGGAAGAACAGGGCTGGATTCAGCCGCGGCTGAACCGTAAAGGGTGTATCAGCGCGCGCTGGAGCCGCGAGAGGACGCCTTCGGATCCGGGAACGCGTGCTCGAGCACCTCGCGAAACGCCTCCATCTCGTCCGCCGGGACCGGATCCGCAGGCGGCATCGCCCGATGGGCGGTGACCGGGTTGATGAACGCGCCGTTTTTCTTCAGGCGATAGTCGAGGTGCGGTCCTGTCGCGAGGCCGCTCGAGCCGACGCGTCCCACCAGCTCGCCCTGACGGACGTGCTGCCCGGCCCGAACGTCGACGGTGGCGAGGTGGAGGTACTCAGATTCAAAGCCGTTGGCGTGACGCAAATGGACGAGCCGGCCCGAGGCACCGGCCATGCCGGCGGACACGACGAGGCCGTCCGCCACCGCGACGACCGGCGCGCCGGCGGGCGCCCGATAGTCCACGCCGAGATGGGCGCGGTATTCGCGAAGGATCGGATGGAACCGGTTCGTGGAGAACCCCGAGGTCACGACCGGCTGGAACTTGAGCGGCGACGCGAGGAAAAACCGCTTCATCGAGACGCCACGCTCGTCGAAATATCCCGGCGAACCGCCGGCGGGCGTGAACCGCACGGCACGCACGCGCCGACCCGCATTCACGAACTCCACCGATTCGACCGGTCCGTAGCCGGAGAACACGTGATCGTCGCGAAACTGCTTCTGGACGTCGACGTCGAAGCGATCGCCCGGCTGCACTTCGGTGCTGAAGTCGATTTCGCCGCCGAGGATGTCGGCGATCGCCAGCGTGAGGTCGATCGTCTCACCCGCCGCGTCGATCGTCGAGATGAGCGATGAGCCCTTCGCGATCTCGCCGACGATGTGCTCCTCCGTCCGCGTCTTCGGAATCGGCAGCACGTCCGCGCTCAACTCGTCGCCTTCCGACTTGCTGACGCGCAGGAATTTGTCGCCGTCGATCTCGTACTCGAATCGCCGGAACTCGCCGTTCTGCGACGTCTCCAGCCGGTACGGCTGGTTCACGCGAACCTTCCGCGGGTCGAAGACCGACGCGACGCGAGCGACGAGCCGCGCGACGTCCGCCGCGGCCATGTGCTGCGCCTGAAGGATCGACGCGAGCGTGGCGCCGGCGACGACGCGTGCCGACGTCACGATCCGCTCCGACTCGAGGACGATGTCGTGCGCCGCGCGCCCGAGCACGGACTGCGGCACGGCGCGCTGATCATCGGGATGCGCAGTACAGGCGGTCAGCGCGATGACGCTGCACACGATCGAAGAAGCGACGAGTCTCCGCACGTTGGGAACGCTACATCCTATCTGATACAGTCTGCGCGGAGGACGGATTCATGAAAGCTCCGCACACATTCGCGATCACGGCCGCGCTGGCGGCGCTGGTCGTGCTGCCTATCGCCGCGCAGCGCGTGGCCGACGATCACCTCGATCTCGACGCGGTGTACCGAATCAAAGACGAAGGCCTGCAGCGCTCGAAGGTGATGGAGATCGAGAGCTATCTCACCGACGTCTACGGTCCGCGCCTGACCGGCTCGCCGAACATCAAGGAAGCCGGCGACTGGGCTCAGAAGACGATGAAAGACTGGGGCCTCGTGAACGTGCACGAAGAGACGTGGCCGTTCGGACGCGGCTGGCAGAACCAGAAGATGATCGCGATGGCCGTGTCGCCGCGCGCGTATCCGCTCATCGCGTATCCGAAGGCGTGGACGCCTGGCACGAACGGACCGGTCACCGCCGAAGCGACGATCGCGGTTGTCGAGAACGACAAGGACTTCGACAAGTTTCGCGGGAAGCTGCGCGGCAAGTTCGTCCTCGCGACCGAGATGCGCGACGTGCCTGCGCACTTCGACCCGCAGGGACACCGTTACACCGAGAGCGAGCTCGCGGAGCTCGCGAAGCAGCCGGGCGCTGGCCGCGGCCGCGGCAACTTCAACCAGAACCAGGAATTCAACCGCCGACGCGCGCAGTTCTGGATTGACGAAGGCGTCGCTGGCGTTCTCGACTTCAGCCGCGGCGACGGCGGCACCGTCTTCGTGCAGGCGCCCCCAGGCGTGTCCCGCGATCCGAAAGGTCCGGCGCAGCCGACGCAGGTGACGCTCACCGTCGAGCACTACGGCCGCATCTGGCGCACGCTCGAAAAGAATGTTCCCGTCACGCTGATGATGGACATCGACAACAAGTTCTACGACCAGGACCTCAACGCCTTCAACGTCGTCGGCGAGCTGCCCGGGTCGGACAAAGCGGACGAGCTCGTGATGATCGGCGCGCACTTCGACTCGTGGCACACGGCGACGGGTGCAACCGACAACGCCGCGGGCTCGGCGGTGATGATGGAAGCGATGCGCATCCTCAAGGCCAGCGGCGTCAAGCTGCGGCGTACCGTCCGCATCGGACTCTGGGGCGGTGAGGAGGAAGGGCTTCTCGGTTCGAAGGAGTACATCAAGGCGCACTTCGGCGATCCCGAGACGATGCAGCTGAAGCCGGACCACGCGAAGTTCGCGGGCTATTTCAACGTGGACAACGGCACGGGCGTCATCCGCGGCGTCTACCTGCAGGGGAACGAAGCGGTCGCGCCGATCTTCGACGCGTGGATGAAGCCGTTCAACAACATGGGCATGGACACGCTGACGATCCGCAACACCGGCGGAACGGATCACCTGTCGTACGACGCCGTCGGGCTTCCCGGCTTCCAGTTCATCCAGGACGAAGTGGAGTACAACGCGCGCACGCATCACTCCAACATGGACACGTACGAGCGGATTCAGGCCCAGGACATGATGCGCAATGCGGTCATCGTCGCGTCGTTCGCGTACGGCGCCGCGAACCGCGACGAGAAGCTGCCGCGGAAGGCGCTGCCGAAGGCTACGGGGAAAGGACGATCCAATTGAGGATTGCGGGTTGCGGATTGCGGATTGCGGATTATTTGACGCCGCAGCGTCCGTGCGCGCGCGACCACATGCTCAGCCGCTGCTGTGTCTTGCGCGCGTCGGCGGCCTCGTCGAACCGATCGACGGGCCACGGCAGGCGGAACACCCAGTTGCTGTCGGCGACGAGCGCCGGATCGTTGATGCGATCGGACCAGCCGAAGACGTCCTGAATCGGGAAAAGCACCAGATCGGAGCACGCGGCGAACAGCGCTTCGATGAGCATCTGCTCGACGCGGTCGTACGGCACATCGTCGAGATCGCCGTGAATCGCCGCGCTCACCTTGCGGCGGTCCTCGTCGCTCGCCTTCTCCCACCACGTTTTCTGCGTCTCGGTGTCGTGCGTTCCTGACACGGCGACCGACTGACGCGGGTATTCCGACGGGCTCCTGAACGGCTGGCCGTCGACGTGCCAGTGCCGTTCCCAGCGGAGCACTTTCAGTCCGGGCACGCCACGGCGCGCGAGCGATTCGCGCACGAAATCGGGGACGGTCCCGAGATCTTCGGCGATGATGCGGGCGCCCGGTTCGCGAAACACGCTCAGCACCTGTTCGCCGAGCGCCAGCTGCTCGCGCTCCTCGCCGGGCGTGAAGTAGGGACGGCTGCCGTCGCAAGGACGCGCGTAGGTGCGGTAAAAGCCGACGAGATGATCGATGCGGAAGCCGTCGAACAGATCGGCGCAGCGCCGTGCGCGCTCGCGCAGCCACTGAAAATCCTCGCGCGCCAGGACGTCCCAGCGATAGAGCGGCATCCCCCAGTCCTGGCCGTCGGCGCTGAAGGCGTCCGGCGGCGCGCCGACGGTCACGTCGAGGTGAAATTGCTCCTGCCGCGACCAGACGTCCGCGCTGTCGCCGTCCACCATGAACGGAAGATCGCCGAACAGGAGCACGCCGGCGGCCTGCGTCCGCGCCGCGCGCCACTGCTCCGCCGCAATCCACTGGAGGTACTGATAGAAGAGGACCTCCTGCACGAGCTCGCGCCGCGCCGCGTCGATCGCGGCCGGCTCGCGCTGCGCGAGTCCTTCCGGCCACTTGCTCCACGGCCGCTCTTCTTCGCGGGCGTGGATGGCTCGAAACAGGCTGTAGTCTTCAATCCACCACGCCTGCGTGTTCACGAAGTCGCTCAGCGCTGCGGCGCGTTCGGTGTGGGTGCTCCATTCGTGCGCGAGAAAGGATTCGAACGATCGCCTGAGCGCCTTGCGCTTCAGCGGACGGATCGTCGCGTAGTCCACGTGCTTCGCGCGGCGGATGAAGTCGAGCGCGGCGCGATCCTCGGGCGCCAGCGCGTGTTCGCCGCCGAGCGCCGAGAAATCCGGAACCGACGGCACGTGGATGAACATCGGGTCGATCGCCATCGCGCTGATTGCCGAGTACGGCGACTGCTGCCCCGGCGCCATCTCGTTGATCGGCAGCAGCTGCCACGCCGAAAGTCCGGCGGCACGCAGCCACGCGCACATCGGCGCGACGTCTGTGATTTCACCGAGGCCCCAGCTGCGCGACGAGGGACACGAGAACAACGGCAGAATAACGCCGGCGCGGCGATCGCTCATGACGGTCGAGCCGTGCAAGCAAAATGCCGCAGGATCCGCGCGACGCCCTCGTGAAATTCGTCCTCGGGCGTCAGCAGGCTGGCGACGAGAAACGACTCGCGCGAAAAGTCAAAGAAGTATCCGGGGTGTATCAGAACATCGTAGCGTTCGAGCAGCCGGAGGCTCAGCTCCTCTTCGCTTTCGTAGGTGGGCACCTGCATCACGGCTGACCAGCCGCCGTCGGACCGCAGGACCGAACATGAGGGCACGCGCAGCACATCTTCTTGGATGCACTGATAGTTCGATCGGATTCGTTGGAGAATCTGCGAACGGACTGCGCTGCCGCGGCGTGCTAACTCGTCCGCGGCGATCTGCACGGGCGTGGACACCGAGAGATACGTGTCGCAGACAATTTCGAGCCGATCGAGCGCATCGCGCACCGCTGCAGCCGGACCGCCAATCGCGATCCATCCCAGCTTGACCTGCGGCAGGCCAATCGACTTCGAGAATCCACCCAGGCTGAACGACAGTACGTCTTCCCGCAGGAGCGGCCGGCCGGCCCTGCGATCCGCCTCGTCCTCGAGCGCGAAATCCACGAAGACCTCGTCCGCGATCAGCGCCAGCTGCCTGCGCGCGCAAATCGCCGCGAGCCGATCCAGTTCTGGCGTGGTGACGAACGAACCGGTCGGGTTGTTGGGGCTCACGATCAGGACCGCCCGCGTCCGCAGTGTGATCGCGGCCTCGAGGCTTTCGACGTCGATCGACCACCGTCCGTGATACTCGAGCGCATACGGCCGCGTCGCAACCAAATCCATCTGTGTCAGATGCTCGAACAACGGGTAGCTCGGCCGCGGGACGAGCACCGCGTCGCCCGCGTCGCACAGAAGCTTGAACAGCAACGAATACGCCTCGCTCGTGCTCGCCGTCAACACGATCCGTTCGATCGGCACATCGACTCCCTGCCGCTGATAGTCCAGCGCAACCGCGCGACGGGCCGATTCGATGCCGAAGGGATGCGGATCGTAGACGAGCCCCCGCGCATCCGCCAGCGGAGCCAGCAGCTCCTGCGGGTAGTCGAAGCGTGCGCGCGTCGGGTTCGATCCCGTCAGGTCGATGAAGGCGTTCCCGTCGCGCCGACGCCGGGCAACGGCGTCCGCGAGGCGATTCGCGGCGAGATCAGACGGGAGGCGCGTGGAGAACATGACGGCGCGAAGATCACGAAGCAATCAACACAATCGGCCACGAAGACACGAACCCGGCACACAGAACCCTGAGCGACTCTGAACTCTGAACCCGAACCGCACCCTGCACCCCGCACTAAGAACCCGGAACAATTTCAATTCTCTCGATGACATCTCCTTCGAGCACCCGATCCACGACGTCGATTCCGTTCAGCACCTGCGCAAACACCGTGTACTCGTGATCGAGGCGCGGGTTGTCGACCAGGTCGACGAAGAACTGCGCGTCGCCGGTGTCGCGCCCGCGGGTCGAAATGCCGACGGCGCCGCGTACGTGCGGCCAGAGCCCGACCTCGTCGCGCATGAAGCGCGGCTCGCCGATGTACTCGTTCGCGCCGGGACTGCCGCCCTGAATCACGAAGTCGGGGACGACGCGATGGAAGGTGAGCCCGTTGTAGTAGCCCGACTCAGCGAGGTGCGCGAAGCGCAGGACGGTCGCGGGCGCCTGCGACGTGATCAGCGCCAGCTCGAAGACGCCGACGTCGCGAATGGTGATCCGCGCGCGCGGAGACGCAAGTCGCCGGAGCTCGTCGGCGGGCAGATCGGATGCTGCGTCCGACGACGAACCCTTGATTTTGTCCGACGCTTTTTCGCCGAGGCCGCTGAGCGTTCTCGCCAGTGCGGTCCGCGCGTCGTGAGAGTTGTCCTGATTGTCCGCGACGAGCCGGGCAAGCGCCGCGCGAAGCGCCGGCACCACAGACTCGCGGTTTGGCGAATCGGCCAGCGCCGCCGCGGCGGCACGGACGATCTGATTGCCCGGCCGCGTCAGCTGCGCGACATAGATCGCGTCGGCGTCGTGCCCTGCCAACGCACTCAATGCCTCAACCGATGCTTCGCGCACGTTGTCGTTGTCGTCGGCAGCCAGCTTCTCCAGCGATTCGCGATCTTTCAGCGCCGATGCGGCCCGCGCCGCATAGAGGCGCAGCTGCCACACGCGCGCGGCAAGAAAGCCGGGAAGCGCCGCACGCGCGCGATCGGGTTGCGCGCCGGCGAGCGCCACGATGGCATGTGCCGGCCGATGCCACGCACGAGGCGCCTCGGCCCCGGCCAGCTCGGACACGTAGCGATCGAGCACGACCAGCGCTTCATCCGTCGATCCGCAACTGGACAACTGATCGATCGCGACGAGCGCCACGATCGTGTCGGCGTCGCGAGAAGCTTCGACGGCGGCGACGCACATGTCGCTCGCGTTCCTGGCCTTCATCTGTCGCAGCGCTTCGATGCGGACGAGGAACGATGTGTCGTGGACCGCCGCCGTCAGCGCGTCGAACGGCACCGCGCGAATCGCGATGCGCCGAACCTGCGCGTCGGTATCGTGCGCGGCCTTCACAGCGAGGTCGTCGCCGACCGCATTGGCCGACACGAGCGCCTCGAGCGACAACCGCCGGACCCGCGTGCCCGAAGCTGATTCACCGCCGCCGGGCGTGGCGAGACGACGCAGGATGCCGAGCGCTGCTTCACCGGGCTCGTGCGTCTTTCGATTGATGCGAATGAGCGCCTCGAAGCCCTGAGCCACGCCGAGGCGATCGCTGACGGATTCGGCGCGCTGCTCGAACTCGACGAGCGCCTGCTCCGCTCGGTCAACGTCACTCGATTCCGGATACGGCAGTCGTCCGATGGTCTCGGCAATCGCCGAGCGGACGTCCCAGTCGGCTTCGACCTTCAGCCGCGTGACGAGCGCGCTGAACGCGGCTTCGACGGACGCAGACGAGGGACGCTCGCGCTTCCATCCCTGCGCCGCCTGGCCGATGGCGTTGGCGGCCTCCGCGCGGACCTCGGCTTGTGAATGCCGAAGGAGCGGCGAGATGTCCGGGACGAGCGAGGGCCGCTCGAGCCGGCCGAGCGCGCGGACGCCGATTCTCGCCGTGTCGGGATCGGCACTGTGCGCACCCGCCCGCAGCACCGCGAGGTCGTGAGCGTTCGGCGCGCGCCGATCTTCCGCCTGCAGCACCGCCGCGCGCGTCGTTTGCCCTGATGCAGGCGGAGTAACCAGCAATGCAAAAATGCAGAAATGCACGAATGCAAAAAGGCAAAAGCGCGCTGAGACACGCGCCGACGCTCGCTCGTCCGCGCAACTCTTTCCACGTTTTTGCATTCCTGCATTCCTGCGTTCTTGCATTCCTGCATTCCTGCGTTCGTGCATTTACGTGTCCGCTTTCCGCAGAAGCCGCGTCGCCGCGGAGTACTCGAGCATCTGCGCGGCAAGATCCTTCGGATACGAGATGACGACGTTCGTCACGCTGCCGTCCGGCCCATGAACCAGATCGAGCCTTGGCATGACGAAGGCGGTGTAGGACGGCAGCCTCAACCGCTCGACGCGCGCCACGACTTCGTCGCGAAGCGCCGGATCGAAATGGACGCCGTAGGTGTCGAACAGCGCTCGAGCAGCATCGTAGTCGCCCTCGCCTTTGATCCGCTGCACTTCCGCCAGCAGCCTGCCGACGCCCGCGCGGAATTCGTCCACGCTCTCGACGACGTAGAACGTCTTGCCGTGGCGGCGCCGTGTGGCAATCGCGGCGGTGTTCGCCATCAGCCAACGCACGATCATCTGGCGATTGCGCATGTGGTCTTCTTCGATGATCGTCCCGTGCCGCACGCGCCGTAGCTGGACGAGGGCGTTCCGCGCGTACGCCTCGTATTCGGCGCGAACGATGTCGGCGTGATCCTCGGCGGCGACGAGGTCAAGCTCGACGATCTTGCGGTCGGGCAGGAAGTACAGCGCAACGAGGTCCGCACGCGACTCTTCGACCGCTGAAAACTGCTCCTTCAGCGCCGCCTGCGGATTGCCGTTCAATCGCGCCGCCACCGTGCCGGACCCGTGGCCGATGACCTCGTGCATGTTCGTGGTCAGCTCTCCGGCGCACGCGCTCCAGCGCATCGCGCGTTCGAACTCGGCGTCGGTCCAGCAGAACTCGCGTCGGAATTCAGGCAGCGTGGACTGTTCGTACGCCTCGGTGATGTTGCTGAGCGACACGGATTTGCTGCCGTGGTCCTCGCGGACCTGCTGGTCGTTCGGCAGGTTGATTCCGATCGGCGTCACCGGGCCCGAGTCGCCGACTTCGATCACGATGTCGATGGCGTTGGCCGTGACGCCCCGCACGCCGGCCTTGCGATAACGTGGATCCCACGGCATCCGATCTTCGAACCACTGCGCGTTGGCCGCGATCGCCTGAATCTGCGTCGTCTTCTCGCGGTTCACGTAGAAGACGAGCGCCTCCCACGCGCCTTTCATGCTCCGTGCGTCCAGGTACACTTCGACGAAGCCGTTGATGGTGTCGACCGCGGCATCGCGGTCCTCGACCCATGCGATGTCGTACGCTTCGCGATCGGCTGTCGCACCGCTCGTGTAGAAGTCGATGAGCGCGCGCAGCGCCCGTGCGGTCGACGGCGGCGCAAACGGAATCGCGTCGGCGAGATGGCCCACGATGGCGCCGATGGCAGCATCGTAGCGTCCGCCGACGCGGTACACCTCTTCGACGAGGCCCGCGGCCGTCTTCACGAGACGCGAGTTCAACGCGTAGCGTTCCTCGAAGCCGTCGAGGTCGCGCATGGTCACGCCGCTGTACAGATTGTTGGCGCTGGCGGCCAGGATGTCGCCGCCGTTCGGCGGCGTCTTCGTCGTCACGCTCGGCTCGAAGTCGGGGTCGAAGAACAGTGGCTCGAGTCGATCGATCATGTCGTCGAGCAACTCGCCCATGTGCCGCGGGAAGCGGGCGCCGGCGCGCTCGGCCTGGTGAACGGCTGTCGCAAACGCCTCGGGCGTGCACGACGGGACGAACTTCCGCGCCGTCAGGTTGTTGTGCGGCCCGGTGTTGATCCAGAACAGCTTCGTGTAACGAAGGATGTCGTCGTAGGTTGAACGATCGATCCGCTCGCGCGCGCCGGGCGTCGTCACGATGGCTTCGAGGACGTCGCGCATCTCGAGACTGTGGGCGTAGCGCTGATCGTAAAAAATATCTCGCCCGGCGATGGCGGCCTGATAGAGATGCCACGTAAGCACCTTCTCGCGCAGGCTCAAATCGTCGAAGCCATCCGCATAGACCTGCACCACCGCCGCATCGTCCACGCGTTCGAGAAGATAGGTGCGTTGGGAAACCGTCGAGACCGTCGGGACCGCGTCGTCTGCCACGCCTTCATCGTATCCTTCCGGACCCTGCTATTCCCGGATCGCCGCAGCCACGCCCGCGATCGTTCTCTGCAAGCCCCTGAAACGCCTCCTTATATAAGGAGGAGCTAGTCTGGGGCTGGGCGATCCGGTCATCAGGCGAACAAACAGCGGAAGTTGTTCGGACAAACGGTGACAATTCATCGAGTTCGCGCCGTCCGCCGCGCGCGAAAGATCGTTGAATGTCGATGGCCTCCGGCGCTATCGTTTAGCCGACTACGCCCACTCCCTACGGTCGGACCTCCGGCCCGACGAGGTGATCCAGCAATGGACGACAAGAAGCTTTCGGAAGACGTTCCGCAGTCCGCCTCGCGACGCACGTTCATCAAAGGCGTGATCGCCGCGGGCGCCGTCGCGTCAGGTTCCGCGTACTTATTCCGCACCGCCACGGTCAGCGGTCAGCGTGCGAGCGCCGCAGGCGCTGTTGAACGCCTGATCACGCTGAACGTGAACGGACAGGATCGGCGAATCGACGTCATGCCGCAGGACACCCTGGCGATGACGCTTCGCTACAAGCTCGGCCTTACAGGCACGAAGCTCGGTTGCGATCGCGCAGAGTGCGGCGCGTGCACCGTGCTCATCGACGACGTGCCGCACTATTCATGCTCGGTGCTCGCGCACACCGTGCGCGGCAAGAAGATCGTCACGATCGAAGGCCTCGCCGATCCGGTGACCGGCAAGCTCTCGCCGGTGCAGCAGGGCGTCGTCGACGAACAGGGCTTCCAGTGTGCGTTCTGCATGCCCGGCTTCGTGATGGCCACGACCGGTTACCTGAAGACGAATCCGAATCCGACGCGTCAGGAGCTGGCGCACGGCGTGTCCGGCAATCTGTGCCGCTGCCAGGACTACGACAAGATTCTCACCGCGCTGATGCGCGGCGCGGAACACATGAGGAGCGCATAGCCCCATGGCCGACACGAAGCCATTCGAAAAGAAAATCTTCGGCACCAACTACACGACGCCCGACATCGTCGCGAAGGTGACCGGGAAGGCCCGCTACGCAGAGGACTATCGCGTCGAAGGGATGTTGTTCGCCAAGCTGCTGGTCAGCCCGTATCCACACGCGAAAGTGACGAAGCTGAACACGGCGAAAGCGCTCGCCATACCCGGCGTCAAGGCGATCATCACCGACGACGATCTGCCGAAGCCCGCCGCCGGCGGCACTCTCGGCGAAGGCGTCCAGGCGACCGCTCAAGGCGAGCGCGGACTGACGATGGAGCCGCTCTATCAGGGCGAGCCGATTCTCGCCGTCGCGGCGGTCGACGAGAAGACCGCGGCCGAAGCGATTGAAGCGATCGAGATCGAGTACGAGCCGCTGCCGTTCGTCGTCGATCCGATCGAGAGTCTGCGGCCGGGCGGCGCGAACGCGCGGCTGCAGGGCAACGTCTGGTGGCGTCCGACGACGCCGCCCGCCGCGCCAGGCGCGCGCGGTCCCTCGAACGAAGCGCGCGGCGCAGGCACGCAGGCACCCGGCCAGCCCGCAGCGGGCGCAGCCGCTGGCGCTGCCGCACCGGGCGCACGCGGACCGGAAGGCGCCGCGAGAGGTCAGGCCGCCGATGCCGGCCGTGGACGCGGACGCGGCGGCGCGGCCGGCCCGCCGCCTCCTCAAATCGGCGTCTGGAAGTGGACTGACGAAGATTTCGCCAACGCGCCCGAAGGCCAGATGCCGCTCGGCAAGGCGACGGACGAATGGACGTTCGGCAACGTCGACGACGCGATGAAGAAAGCGGATCTCGTCCTCGACGAGACGTTCATGACGCAGTCGACCGGCCATCAGCCGCTCGAAACCCGCAGCGCGATGGCGTACTGGCAGAACGGCAAGCTGTATCTCCACGGCTCGACGCAGAGCACCGTGCAAACGGTCGCGTCGGTGGCGCGGTGGGTCGGCATCCCGGCCAGCCAGGTCGTGATGATCAGCGAGTACACGGGCGGCGGCTTCGGCAGCAAGATTCCGGGCGCCATCTCGATGTGCATTCCGGCGCTGCTCTCGAAGAAAGCGAACGCGCCGGTGATGATGCGGATCACGCGCGAGGACGAGCACTTCATCGGCCGCGCGCGTCCCGGCATCCTCGCGCGCGTGAAGGTCGGCTTCCACAAGGACGGCCGCATTGCTGCGATCGACATGTACACGATCTGCGACAACGGTCCGTACGATGCGCAGGGCGACAGCCGTTCCGCAGGCACGACCGTCTCGCTCGCGTATCAGCCAGAAACGATGCGGTGGCGCGGTCTGACGGTGCTGACCAACACGCCGCCGAAGACCTCGCAGCGCGCGCCCGGCGGCATGCAGGGAATCGGCATCATGGAGCCGATCATCACCAAGGCCGCCCGGAAGCTCGGGCTCGATCAGGTCGAGGTCCGCAAGGTCAACGCGCCGGCCGGACACGCACCGTTCGGCCCGGCGTTGCCGAACGGCAAGCAGGCCTACGTCACCAGCGCGTTCGTCAAGGAAGCGCTCGACAAGGGCCGCGACGCGTTCCAGTGGGAAGCGAAGAAGGCGTCGCTCGGAGACGGCCGCAAGAAGGGGAACAAGGCGCGCGGCATCGGCGTCGCGGTCAGCCCGTACTCCGGCGGCTCGCTCGGCTTCGACGGCCTCTTCATCATCAAGCCGGACGGCCGCGTGCAGATTCAATCCGGCATCGGCAACCTCGGCACCCACTCGGTCTTCGACGTCCATCGCGTCGTCGCCGACATGCTCAACATTCCGTGGGAGCAGTGCGACGTCGTCTTCGGCAACACCGGCAAGAACCTGCCGTGGACGTGCATCTCCGCCGGCAGCCAGACGACGCACGCGATGACGCGCGCGGCGCACGCGGTGGCGACCGACGGAATCAAGAAGCTGCAGGAGATCGCCGCGAAGACGCACGGCGGCAATCCGGAGGCGTACAAGGTCGCGGGCGGCAAGGTGTCCGGCCCGGGCGGCAGCATGACGTTCGCGCAGGCGGCTCAGAAGGCAATCGAGCTCGGTGGAAAGTACGACGGCCACGAAGTGCCGGAAGAGATCAACGCGTTCACGAAGACATCCGTGAAAGCGCTCGCCGGCCAGGGCCTGATTGCCGCGGCGAAAGACAGCTATCCGCGCGACGGCCAGTCGCAGTCCTACGTCGTCGGCTTCGCGGAAGTGGAAGTCGACACCGAGACCGGGCACTTCGAGATCCTCGAGTACGCCGCTATCGGCGACGTCGGCACGGTGATGAATCCGCGCAGCCTGAAGGGTCAGCTCTTCGGCGGATCGATGCTCGGCATCGGCCACGCGAAGACGCAGCGCTGGGCGTACGATCAGCACTACGGCGCTGCGCTCGCGCGCCGCTTCTACCAGAACAAGCCGCCGACGATTCTCGACATGCCGCAGAAGTTCACCGGCGACGCCGTGGACATCGCGGATCCCGAGACGCCGGTCGGCGCCCGCGGCGTCGGAGAGCCGCCGGTCGGTGCGGCGTACGGCGCGGTCATGAACGCGATCGCCGATGCTCTTGGCGACGAAGCGTTCCGCCGGTCGCCCGTGTCGCCGGATATCCTGCTGAACGCGCTCGAGAACGGCGGGAAGCGGACGCACGAAGCACTCACCGCTCATATCTGAAAACGTGTATTGCGGATTGAGGAGTGCGGATTGCGGATTGATCGTGGATTGCGGATTGAGGATTGCGGATTGAAAGAGGTTGCCGAAAAAATGCGAGTTGGCGATTGGGCGTGCGGGATGATTCCGATGCATCGCAGCGAATCCGCGATGAATCCGCAATCAATCCGCAATCCTCAATCCTCAATCCGCAATGAGAAGAGGCGCTGATATGGCTGTGATACGCGACGTAATCCCGGTCTTCGAGCTCTACCAGCCGACGACGATTGACGATGCGGTACGCCTGCTCGACCAGCATGGCAGCGATGCGCTCGTGCTCGCCGGTGGTCTCGACAGCATGGACTGGCTGAAGGATCGCCTCAAGCGTCCCAAGGCGGTCGTCGATCTCGGCCAGATCAAGGAACTGCGCGGCGTGAAGGAAGCGAACGGCGGGCTCGAGATTGCCGCCGCGACGCCGCTGACCGAGGTCGTCAAACACCCGGTCGTGCGCGACAAGTTCAGCCTGCTGATGCAGGCCGCCGAACTCGTCGCCTCGCCGCAGATCCGCAACCAGGGCACCATCGGCGGCAACGTGTCGCAGGACACGCGCTGCTGGTACTACCGCGGCGGCTGGTCGTGCTACCGCGCGGGCGGCAACATCTGCTACGCCGACACGCCGACCGCGATCAACCGCGAGCACGCCATCTTCGACGCGGACCGCTGCGTCGCCGTGAATCCGTCCGACACGGCGCCGGCGCTCCTGGCGCTCGACGCGCAGATGGTCATCCGCAGCGCGCGCGGCGAGCGCGTCGTCAACGCCGAGGACTACTGGATCGGCCCCGGCATCGACATCACGCGCATGAATGTCCTTCAGCCGAATGAGCTGCTCGTCGCCATCCGCATCCCGGCGACGATGGCGAACGCGCAGTTCTATTTCGAGAAGGTGCGCGATCGGCAGGTGTGGGACTTCCCGCTCGTCAACGTCGCCGCCGCATTCAAACCGAATGGCAGCAATATCGGGGAAGCGCGGCTGGTCGTGAACGCCGTCGCGGCGACGCCGAGGCGGTTGAAGAACGTCGAAGCGTACCTGGTCGGCAAACCGCGCAACGAAGACACCGCGAATGCTGCCGGTCAGATGGCGGTGCAGGGCGCGCAGACGCTGCGACACAACGGCTACAAGGTGCCGTTGATGCGTAACCTGGTGAAGCGAGCCATCCGCGGCTCGGAGGGCGGTGCATGGACCTCTTAAGGTACGGACGGAGTCCGTGGGGCGAGACGATTCTCACGCACGTCTCATGGAACCTGTTCTGGGCGTCGCTGTTCGCGGGAATTCTCTTTTTCCTCGCGCACGCGACTTACATGCTGCTGTCGGCGCACCACAAGCGGTCTGAAGCCGAAACCGATCGGCTCGAAGCCGCGAACAAGGCGCTGCCGGCGAAGATCGAGCGGCACGGGCTTGCGGCACGCCTGTTCCACTGGGTGATGGCAGCGTCGATGTTCGTGCTGCTGTTCACCGCGTTTCTGCCGGTGGTCGGCGTGAAGTTCGCCTGGGTGCAGTGGCACTGGATGGCCGGGCTCCTCCTGACGGCGTCCATCCTGTTCCACATCATTCATGCGACGTTCTTCCTCGACTTCTGGTCGATCTGGGTCGGACCGAAGGACATTCCCGAGTTCAAGGCCGAAATCCTGCGCGACTTCGGCCACGAAGTGTCCGGACCGAAACCCGGCAAGTATCCGCTCGGCAATCGCCTCTACCACCTGGCGATCGTCGTCACCGGCCTTGCGGTCATGATGACCGGCATCCTGATGCTGAAGCGCGTGCGGACGCCGTTCCTGCTGCGCAATCCGTACATCATGGGCGACTCGGCGTGGGGCTTCACGTACGTCGCCCACGGCCTCGCCGGCGTCGGCCTCGTCGGCCTCGTCATCGCGCACGTCTACTTTGCGGTTCGCCCGGAGAAGTGGTGGATCACGAAGGCGATGATCGTCGGCTGGATTACGCGCCGTCAGTATCTCGAGCACCACGAGCCCTCGCGTTGGCGAGTCGGCGGCGGCACGTCGACGACGATCAAACCGGCCGGCCAGGCGTGAGCGATTCGCCGGCAGGACAACAACCATCAACGGGCGCGCCGGGCAGCGACGAACTCGCTGCCCGCGCCGACGCCCTCGAAGAAGCGTACGAGTTCTTCCTCGCGTACGCGGCCCAGGGTTTGCCCGGCGATTCAGGGTCGGGTCAGATCCGCGACTACCTCGCAAAGTTCGATCGTGCGCTCGCCGGCCTCGGCGCGTTCTTTACGAGCTACGTCGCCGGACTCCGCATCGACGCAGAACCTTTCCAGGATTTCATCGGCGTGATCGATCGCGATGCGCGCGACGCGCAGGCGGCGATCCGGATGGTGCTCGCACAGCCCTCCATCGGATCGCAGATCGTCGACAACCTCAACGCCAACATCCACGTCCGGGCCCTGCTCACGGATCTGTTCCTGATCGACGAGATTCTCAAGAAGCGGCGCTGAGTCGCGTCGACGCGCTCGAACACTCGGGCGTCGTCGCATCTTCGACTATCTTTGCTTCGTGTTCTTCGCGTCTTCGTGGCGAGCGATCAAATTTCGTGCGTTCGTGTTTTCATGGCGGCTAGATCCCCGCGTCTGACACAGTTCCAGTTTTCGCGCTTCGTGAGCCACGCTATGCTATGTCCCGTGCGCCGCCGGAACCGAGCAACAACCATGCTGAAAACTGCCGCGGTCGGCCTGGTGTTCGCGATGGCGTTCGGTGCTTCTGCGCGAGCGGGCATTCAGCAGCCCGCGAGCGATCCGGTTCGAAAGGTGGTCATGACCCGCGCGAAGGGGACATTCGACGTCAAGGTCGCTCCGCTGCCCGCTTACGACACGACCGAAGCGACGACGCTCGGACGGATGTCGCTCGACAAGGTGTATCACGGCGACCTCGACGGCACCGCGAAGGGCGAGATGCTCACGGGCATGACCAGCGTGAAGAACTCCGGCGCCTACGTGGCGGTCGAGCGTTTTGCCGGTACGCTGGCCGGCAGGCGCGGCACGTTCGTGCTGCACCACACCGGCATCATGGACCGCGGCTCGCAGAAGCTGACCGTCACCGTCGTTCCCGATTCGGGGACCGATCAGCTGACGGGCCTGTCGGGATCGCTGAACATCATCATCGCCGCCGACGGCACGCACTCGTACGAGTTCGACTATTCGCTCAGTACTCCGTGATCAGGACCACGGCTGCCCGATGAACGCCAACGATTTCCGTCGCATCGCGCTCGGGATGGACGGCGCGATCGAAGCGGCACACATGGGCCATCCCGACTTCCGCGTCAACGGCAAGATCTTCGCGACGCTCGATCACGAAGGCACGCGCGGCATGGTCAAGCTCTCGCCGGATCAGCAGCGCGACGCGATTCGCGCGGCGCCCGACACGTTCGAACCGGCCGCCGGCGCGTGGGGCCGACAGGGCTGCACGATGGTCGTGCTTCGCAAGGCGGACCAGGAAACGGTCGGCGAAGCGATGACGCTCGCGTGGCAGGCCGCCGTCAGCGCCACCATTGCGAAGCCATCGAAGACCGAGCGGCTGATGAAGAAAAAGAACGTCCGTCGGACACCTTCCCGCGCCAGGCGAAAACAACGGTGACGTCCTCGCCCTCCCGCATGGTCTGGCGTCAGGAGCACGTCGTCGACGTACGCGACGCAGCGTTTGCGGCGCGGACGTATCTCGAGCATCGCGATCTTCGCGATCTGTTGAAGGGCGCTGTGGGAGATCGGACGCTACCGTCGGCCTGCGAGGTCGGCGCCGGCTTCGGACGCATGACGGTGGTGCTCACCGAGTTCTTCGACGAGGTCGTCGGTTTCGAACGCGAGGGGCACTTCGTGTCCGAAGCCGCGAGCCTGCTGCCGGCCATTCGCTTCAAGCAGGTGGACGCTCTCGATCATCTGCCGGCCGCGAACGCGTCGTTCGACGGCGTGCTGACCTTCACCGTGCTTCAGCATCTGACCGACAGCGTCGCCGCGGGCACCGCGTCGGAAATTGCGCGGATCCTCAAGCCCGGCGGTCATCTCGTCATCTGCGAAGAAACCGACAGCGGTCACCGAGCGGGCGACATCGACGATCCGACAGGCACGTGCACGATCGGCCGGACGCTGGAGCAGTACCAGCGGCTCTTCCCCGGCTTCACGCTGCTGACGACGAGGCCGCGGCGGATTGAGCCGACCTATCCGCGGCCTGATGTCGGAACGTTCATGGTGTTCCGGAAGTCCGCCTGAAGGTCCGCAGATGTTCGAGCGCTACACCGAAAGAGCACGTCGCACGCTCTTCTTCGCGCGCTACGAAGCGAGCCAAACTGGCAGCCATGCCATCGAATCCGAGCACCTGCTGCTCGGGATCGCGCACGACCGACGAGGAATTGCGGGAAAGATTCTCGAGGGCGCAGGGCTTTCTTACGAGAGCCTGCTGCGGATGATCCACCCGCAAGCAGCCGCCGCCCCTGTCAGCACGAGCATCGAGCTGCCGTTCAGCCCTGAGGTCAAGCGAGTGCTCAACGGCGCCGTCCAGGAGGCCGATCAGCTCGGCCACGATTCGATCGGCAACCAGCATCTGCTCGTGGCGCTGTGTGGGGAACGCGACTCGAAAGCCGCCCGCCTCCTCAACGAACGCGGGCTCACGTCCGACGCGGTGCGGCAGCAGATCGCGAAACCGGCCGAAAGCGACGAGCCGGAACAGACGACGGTCAAGATGCTCGTCCAGACCGAACCTGGCGTGCACCTCGCGATGAAGCGGCTGGACGACATTCAGGCAGCGACGGCATGGCTCGCCCAAAATGTGGAGAACCGAACGGATAAAGCCGTCCTTCGCCGCCGTGCCGCACTCAATTCGATCGCCGGACATATAGAGAGCCTTCGTGAATTCCTGAAGGCATATCCTTCACGCGGCTGAAGTATCAAGGAGCGTCGATATCGCCATCGCATCCGCGGCAGGCTGGACGACACACGCGCAGAAAGGCGAACTGCGGTTCGCAATTTCGTTCCCGTCCGCGCTCGCCAGTCAGCCGATCGACGGACGCGTCCTCCTGATCATTTCCGACGACGACAAGTCGGAGCCGCGGAAGCAGAGCGATCAGTACCGCGCAAACAGCACGCGGCCCATCTTCGGCGTGGACGTCGACGCGCTCGCACCGGGCCGGCCGGTCATCGTGGACGACACGGCGTTCGGTTGGCCCGTTCGCAGCCTCAAGGACATCCCCGCGGGCGACTACTGGGTGCAGGCGCTCGTCAACCGCTACGAAACCTTCCACCGCAGCGACGGCCACGTCGTGAAGCTGCCGATGGACCAGGGGGAAGGCCAGCACTGGGAATCGAAGCCCGGCAACTTGTACAGCAAGCCGGTCAAGCTGCACCTCGATCCGGCGCGCGGCGGCGAGATCGCGATCTCGATGGATCAGCAGATTCCGCCGATTGCGCCGCAGGCCCGACACCGCGCAGGTGAAGTACATCCGGCTGCCGAACGAGCGCCTGACGACATTCTGGGGACGACCGGTGGCGCTCGGTGCGATCGTGCTCCTGCCGGCCGGATGGGACACGCACCCGAACGCACGCTATCCGATCGTCATCCACCACGGACATTTTCCGGCGAGCATGGCGAACGACACCTGGCGTGAAACAGCTCCGGATCCGAACGCCACGGAAAGCGAGCGCGACGCGCAAGCCGCCGCCTATCGCTTCTACCAGGATTGGAACGGACCCGATTTTCCGCGGATGATCCACGTCCTCGTCCAGCACCCGACGCCGTATTTCGACGATTCGTACGCGGTCAACTCCGCCAACAACGGTCCGTACGGCGACGCCATCACGTACGACCTGGTGCCGTACATCGAGCGGCAGTTTCGCGGCATCGGCCAGCCGTGGGCGCGCGCGCTCATCGGCGGTTCCACCGGCGGATGGGAAGCATTCGGCGTCCAGGTCTTCTACCCGGATCAGTACAACGGCGCGTGGGCGCTCTGTCCCGATCCGATCGACTTCCGCTCGTACCGGTCGGTCAACATCTACGACGAACACAACGCGTACTTCTACGAAGACAGCCCGTGGAAGAAAACGCCGAAGCCCGGCTACCGCGACTACCGCGGTCATCTGTTCTCGACGTTCGAGGATCGCAACCTCGTGGAGCTCGTGCTCGGCACGCACGGACGATCGGCAGGACAGCAGGACGGTTGGGCGGCCGTTTTCTCACCCGTCGACAGCGACGGCTACTACAAGCCGCTCTATGACAAGCTGACGGGCGCCATCGATCCAGAAGTCGCGCGCTACTGGCGCGACCATTACGATCTCCGTTACATCATGGAGCGCGACTGGTCCACGCTCGGACCGAAGCTGCGCGGGAAGATTCACATCACCAGTGGCACGATGGACAACGGCTACCTCAATAACGCCGTCTACCAGACCGAGGAATTCTTCAAGAAGGCGAATCCGCCTGCCGACGTGGACATCGTCTACGGCGAGCGCCGCGAGCACTGCTTCACGGGCGACACCGAACACCCGAACAACGTCGGCAGCCGCACGGTTCACCAGCGTTACATGCCGGCGATGGCGCGCTGGATGGTGAAGACGGCGCCGGCGGGCGCGGACGTCAAGAGCTGGAAGTACTGACAATACGAAGGGCTTAGTGATGAGGGATGAGGGATTAGGGATTATGCGAAAAGGCCGACCTGGCCGCCGGTGTGCCAGAAGAGGATGGTCTGGCCGCTGCGTAACTCTCCCTGCCTGACTCTCGCCATGAGGCCGGCCATCGCCTTCGCGGTGTAGGTCGGATCGAGAAACAACGCTTCGGTCCTCGCTGTCAGCTCGAGCGCCTCCTGCGACGACTCCGTCGGTATTCCATATCCCGCGCCAACGAATCCATCGTCGACATCGATGGCGGTCCCGCTCCCGAGAAGGACGCGATGCTGCGGCAGCATGTCTGCCACGCCGTCGAGAATCGCCTGGATATCGTTTGTGAGCGACGAGGACGACGCGTCCGCGCTGATGCCAATGATCCGCGTCGGCAGCTCGAGAAGACGACAGCCAGCGACGAGCCCGGCCTGCGTGCCGCCCGACGACGTCGAGTGAATGATGAAGTCTGGCGGCGGGATCTGGTCCACGAGCTCCGCGATCGCCAGAGCGAACGCGAGCGCGCCGAGCGGCGTGGACGCGCCGATTGGGATGACGAACGGACGATGGCCGTCGTCGCGGCAGCGCGCCGCGATTTCGTCCATCTTCGGCTGACGCTCCTCGCGGGTGGCGACGTGCACGACCTGGGCGCCGAGAAGCCGATCAAGCCTCGCGTTGGCCGTCGGCGAATCCTGCGGTGCGCCGTTCGCGACCAGAATCGCGCGCATGCCGAGCTTCGCCGCGGCCGACGCGGTTGCACGCGCGTGATTGGACTGGACGCCGCCGGCCGTGATGAGCGTGTCGGCACCCTGGTCGCGGGCTCGCGCAGCGACGAGCGCCAGCTTGCGAACCTTGTTTCCGCCAAACCCGAACGGGATTGCATCGTCTCGCTTGACGAGCAGCGTCGATGGCGCGGCGAAGGCCGATGACAGTCGCGTCATCGGTTCCACGGGAGTCGGCGCCTCGATGAATGGCACGGACGGAAAACGCGCGAGCGCGGCTCTGAGGTCGGTCGGAGTCACGAAGAGTAATATTACTAACGCTGTGGACCTGCTGACCGCGCTCGGCTCGGGACGATCCGTCATCGCGGCGGAGCTGCGGCCACCGCGCGCCGAGCTCGCGACGCATGAAGGCATGGACGCGTGGATCGACACGTACCATGCCGTCCAGAGGCTGACGCGTCAGGGCACGTTCGTGTTTCTCACCGACAGTGCCGTCGGCGCGCACGAGGAGGACAATCTCCGGCACCTCGTTACGAACCTCGGTCGCGACGTGCCTCGCGACCGGATCGTCCCGTTTTTGACGTCCAAGCACACGCTTGAGTACTGCCTGTCCTACGCGGATCGCGCGCACCAGAGCGGGTTTCCCGCGCTCGTGGTCCTCGGCGGCGACAAGTCGGTCGGCCCGCCACGAGTCGTCGAGCACGCGTGGCAGCTGCGAAAGCGGATCCGCGAGGTTGACGGGCACCTGACGCTCGGCGGATGGGCGAATCCGTACAGCGATCCCGAGCGGCAGGTCGAGTACCTGGCGAATGGCGACTTCGAGGCCGAGTTCTACCTCACGCAGATCGTCAGCCATCACCGCATCGAACCCGTGGCGAGGTTTCTCGAATCGAAGGCACGCCGGCGGGTGACCATTCCCGGCGTTTTCGGCGTGTTCTTCTATCGAAGCGCCAACGTGAAGACCCTGCGCGTGCTGAACGATTTCCTGCCGGTCCCCATCGAGGAGCTGTCGCGCGAATTCGCGGACGGCGCGACGCCTGAAGACGTCTGCGCGCGGACGATCCGCGCGCTGCAGCAGGCCGGCGCCAGGCACTTCTACATCAGCAACCTGCCCGTTGCGCGTGCGCAGCATGTTCTCAACGACATCCTGCAGCGCGTGGAGGTTTCCGTATGACCCGTCGTGCAGGATCGTTTCCCCTCGCTGCGTGCCTCGCGACGACATGCGTCGCTTTCGCCGCTATCGCCGTCGTCTCCGCTCAACCGCCGGCGCAGACGCCGCTGCAGCGGCTTCAGGCAGCCATCGAGACGGTGACGCGAAGCGTCAACGCCACGTGGGGGATCTATGTGAAGTCGCTCGAGACGGGCGAGGAAGTGGCCGTCAACGCCGACCGTCAGATGGAGACGATGAGCACGATCAAGATTCCGTTGATGATCGAAGTGCTCGAGCAGGTGAAGGCAGGCAAGTTCAAGCTGACGGACAAGTACACGTTCGCGCAGGCCGACTCGCAGCCCGGCACGGGGACGATTCAGCGGCTCGACCCGGGCGCCGTGATGACCGTAAAGGATCTGGTCACGATGATGATCATCGTGTCCGACAACACCGCCACCGAAGTGCTCTATCGCATGGTCGGCGGGCCTGACGCGGTCAATCACCGGATGGACGCGATGGGCCTGAAGAACACACGCGCGATGAACATCCCGTCGAAGTGGTTTCCGGCTCTGCGCTCCGCTGCGTCGACCGAACAGTTCTACCGCGACGGCAAGTATCCGTTCGGCCTGACGACCGCGCGCGAGATGGGACGGCTGCTCGAGATGATGGAACGCGGCACGCTGGTCGACAAAACTTCGTCGGACCTGATGCTGCAGATCATGCGCGGCCAGCTGTATCGCACACGCATCCCGCGCTACGTCACCGGCTACCGCATCCCGCACAAGACCGGCGATTTTCTGCCGTACGTCGGAGACGATGTCGGCGTGCTGGAAGCGGAGGGCCGCACGATCGTGTTGAGCGTTTACACCGGCAACCATTTCGGGTCGGGCGAAATGCTCGAGGACGCAATTGGACTGGTTTCGAAGGAGGTTGCGGACTACTTCGCGTTTCGGCGTTAGTGCTACGCTAGCCGTATGGCTGCGTATCTCGACGCCGTTCCCTTCTCCGGAATCATCCGCATCCGCGATCTGATGTATTCGATCACGGATCCGTACCGGCTCGACCAGGGCGACGTCAGCTTTGATTCGCCCGACTCGGTCAAGTCAGCGATGATTCGCGCCATCCACGAAAACAAGACGCACTACCTGCAGACGACCGGTGTGCCGCGCCTCCGCGAGCTCATCGCCGCCAAGCTTCGCGACCGGAATGGCATTCCCGTCGACGATCCCGAGCATGTGCTCGTGACCAACGGCGGCATTCACGGCGTGTACATCGTGTGCCGCGCGCTCTTCGAGCCCGGCGACGAAGTCGTCATCCCGGATCCGCTGTGGCCGCCGGCCACCGGCAACATTCTCGCCGCGAAAGCGATTCCGGTTCCGTGCAGACTGCACGAATCGAAGAACTGGCGGTACGACCTCGACGAGCTCGAAAGCAAGATCGGCCCGCGGACACGAGCGATCTACCTCAACTCTCCGCAGAATCCGACGGGCGGCGTCCTCACGCGCGACGACATCGCGCGCATCGCTGCCATCGCGCAGGATCACAATCTCTGGGTCCTGTCGGACGAAGCGTACGAGGACGTCGTGTTCGACGGCGAGCACGTCAGCATCGCGTCGCTGCCTGGCATGTACGAGCGCACGATCCCGCTCTACACGTTCAGCAAGTCGTATGCGATGACCGGCCTGCGTCTCGGCTATGTCGCCATTCACGACCCGGCCATCCGCGATCGCGCCAAGAAGGTGCTCTTCTACACGGCCAGCAACATCGCGTCGGTCGTGCAGTTCGGCGGCATCGGCGCGCTCGAGGGTCCTCGTGAATCGATCGAGGCGTTCCGGATCGAGCTGAAAGCACGCCGCGATCTCTTCTACGACGGCATCAATCGGCTCGGTGGACAGATCCTCACGGGCAAACCGCCGGCCGGCGCCTTCTACGCGTTCCTGAAAATCGATCCCGGCTGGAAGGACGGCGCGCCGTCCACCGCATCGATCTCGTGGCGGATGACGGAGTACCTGATCAAGAACGGGCGGATTGGATCCGTGCCGGGCGTGGATTTCGGCGCCCACGGTGAAGGCTACGTTCGATTCTGCTTCGCGAGGGATCGCAAGGAACTATCGGGAGCGCTCCAGTCGATGGAGCAGCTGTTCAGCCGCGCGCTCGCGCGCTGACGACGCGCCGACGGCATCGACGCGCGTTCCGCGGCCTGCTATTTCAGGTGACGGCCGCCGTCCACGCGAACGGTCTCGCCGGTGATGAAGTCGCTCTCCACGAACGCGACCACCGCTTTCGCGATCTCCAACTCGCCTCCCCATCGCCCCAGCGGCGTCGCTTTCTCGACCGCGGATGACTCGGCGTCGGTCGTGTCGGGCGGCGCGAGGATTGGTCCCGGCGCGATGCAGTTCACCAGAATGTTGTCCGCGGCCAGCTCCAGCGCCAACGCCTCGGTCAACGCGATCGCGCCCGCTTTTGCGACGTAATACGGCAGGAAGCCTGGATAGCGCGGGCGACCGCTTCGCGGCAGCCAGTCGCCGAAATTCACGATGCGTCCGCCGCCCCGCGCGCGCATGTGAGGAGCGGCCGCGTGCGCGCAGAGAAAAGATGCGCGCAGATCGACGTTGAGCGACGCATTCCAGTCGTCGACGGTCAGCTCCGCGAACGATCGCTGCCGATACACGGACGCCATGTTGACGAGGATGTCGAGCCGTCCGAGCTCGGAAACTGCGTGCTCGACGAGCGTCGCGCAGGCCAGCGGGTCGGTGAGGTCCGCCTGAAGGATCGTCGCGCGACGACCCGCGGCGCGCACCATCTCGGCGCCCTCCTCCGCTTCCTTCTTCGACCTCGCGTACCCGAGCGCGATATCAACGCCCCGCGCCGCAAGCTCGCGCGCGACGATGAGGCCGATGCGCTTGGCGCCGGTGATCAGAGCGACGCGATCAGTGAGTTCCACGACAGAGCAGCGCGAGAGCGATGGCCGGAAGGACGGATGGGGACGATGAAGCGCTTGCTGGTGTCGAGCTTCGCCCGAGCGACGCGTGTGCGCGTCATATGTGAAGATTATAGCGGCCGACGGCAGCGGCCGATTCTCCTTTCGCGACGAGGCATGCATCGATGGCTGAAACGATTGGATTCGTCGGGCTTGGTGTCATGGGAAAACCGATGGCGAAGAACCTCATCAAAGCAGGCTTGCCGCTGGTCGTGCACAGCCGGAGCCGCCCGCCGGTGGACGAGGTCGTCGCGGCCGGCGCCAAAGCGGCCGCGTCGGCCGCCGACGTCGCGCGGCAGACGACCATCGTCATCACGATGCTGCCCGACACGGCCGACGTCGAGCGCGTGCTCACGGCAGATGACGGCGTCCTCGCGGGACTTCAGCGCGGCGCGCTGGTCATCGACATGAGCAGCATCTCGCCGATGGCGACCGAGCGGCTCGCGACGCTCGTCGCACAGCGAGGCGGATCGATGCTCGATGCGCCGGTGAGCGGCGGCGAGATCGGCGCGATCAACGGGACGCTGTCGATCATGGTCGGCGGCGCCGCGGACGCATTCGAGCGGGCGCGGCCGATTTTCGAGGCGATGGGGAACAAGGAGCGCATTGTCCACATCGGAAAGTCAGGCGCGGGACAGGTGTGCAAGGTCTGCAACCAGATTGCAATTGGCGGCGCGCTCGCCGGCGTGAGCGAAGCGCTCGCGCTGGCGCGGAAAGCCGGCGTCGACGCCTCGCGCGTGCGCACCGCGCTCCTCGGCGGCTTCGCCGCAAGCCGTGTGCTCGAAGTCCACGGCGAGCGGATGCTGACCGGCAACTACAAGCCTGGTTTCCGTACCAGGCTCTATCAGAAGGACCTGCGCCTGGCGAACGAGGCCGCGAGCGCCAACGCCGTCGCGATGCCCGCAACCGCCATCGTCACGCAACTCGTGAACGCGCTCGTCGCGACGGGCGGCGGCGATCTCGATTACGCGGCGGTCGGCACGGTGATCGCGAAGATGAGTGGCGAAAACAGTTGAGAAAATTGGTGAGTTGAAGCACGAACCGCGAAGTTGGTAAGTTGGGAAATTGGTAACTGGGTAAATTGGTAACTGGGTAAATAGATAACGGGTAACGCGGCGATCACCGACTTCCCGCCTGAGAATTCTCTGCAGCTGACGGTCGGGCGGGGAATAATACGCGGATGATGTCCCTTGGAGGGCGGCGGGCTCAGGGGTAGGGATCAGCAAGGGCTCAGGGCTGAGGGTTCAAGAGCGCCGCAACGCTGGGAGTGAACCGCGAGGAGGATGTATGCCGCATCGGCGTGACTTTCTCAGGCAGATCGTACCGACCGGCGCTCTCGGTGTCGTCGCGCTGAAAACGAACTGGCTCGATCGCGTCGTCTCCGCCACGGCGGGAGTCGCCGATCGAACGGCCGCCGACGTCGCGTCCGACGAAAACTACTGGCGCGAGATCCAGCAGGCGTTCACGCTCGACCGCACGATCATCAACCTGAATAACGGCTACACCTGCCCGAGCCCGCGCGTCGTTCACGAGGCGCTCAAGCGATATCTCGACATCTCGAATCAGGCTCCCGTTTACTACATGTGGAACCTGCTCGAGCCGAACATCGAGTCCGTCCGCCGCAAGCTCGCGGGCGAAGTCGGGTGCGATGCTGACGAGCTCGCGATCACGCGCAACGCGAGCGAAGGACTGCAGATCGCACAGCTCGGCATCGATCTCCAGCCCGGCGACGAAGTCGTGACGACGAATCAGGACTACGGGCGCATGCTCGACACCTGGGATCAGCGCGTCCGCCGCGACAAGATCAAGGTCACCAAGATCTCCTTCCCCGTTCCGACGACGGATCTGAGCGAGCTGACGAAGCGCATCGAGCAGGCAACGACGCCGCGGACGAAGGTGATTCACATCTGCCACATCACGAACCTGACCGGCCAGCTCTTCCCCGTCCGCGACATCGCGCGCATGGCGCGCAGCCGCGGCATCCAGACCATCGTGGACGGTGCGCACGCGTTTGCGCACTTCCCGTTCGCGGTTCGCGATCTCGAGTGCGACTACTACGGCACCTCGCTGCACAAGTGGCTGCTCGCGCCGGTCGGCACGGGGTTCCTCTACGTGCGCCGCGAGAACATCGAGAAGCTCTGGCCGCTGACGCCGGCGACCGCGTCGAAGTCGAAAGACATCCGGAAATTCGAAGAGGTCGGCACGCATCCGGCCGCCAACCACAACGCGATTGCCGAAGCGCTCGCGTTCCATCAGGGGATTGGCGTCGAGCGCCGCGCGGCGCGGATGCGCTACCTGACGGACCGTTGGGCCACGCGCCTCGAGAAACTGCCGCGGGTCAAAATCCTGACGAGTCGCCTGCCCAATCAGTCATGGGGCCTGGCCAACATCAGCCTCGAGGGCGTTGACGCGTCGAAAGCGTACGAGACGCTGTGGTCGAAGTACCGAATCATCACCGCCGCGATCAAACATGCCGAATATCAGGGCCTGCGCATCACGCCGAACATCTACACCACGCTTCAGGAGATCGACACCTTCAGCGACGCGATCGAGGACCTGCTGAAGCACGGCAGCGGGACAGCGTAATCCTGCAATGCGGAATTGCAGGATTGCAGGATTGCAGGAAGGGATTGGAAGGAAGGATCCGTTCTGCAAACCTGCAATCCTGCCATTCTGCAATGTGTCGAGGCGCCAGAGGCGCCTGCGCGAACGTGCCGAGGCGCCAGAGGCGCCTGCGCGAACGTGCCGAGGCGCCAAAGGCGCCTGCGCGAAGGTGCCGAGGCGCCCTAAGGCGCCTCCGTGTAAGAGATCCGATAGAGACTGATCTCCTTGTGGCCGTCCGGTCCCACCGCTGGACGCCTCGAGATCAAGATCATGTCGCGCCGCTGTTCGATCTGTGGAATCAGCTGCTGGTACCGTCCGCCGAACAGCCGCTCGCCGTGGACGAGCAGATAGCGAGCGCCGTGTGCCTTGATGGCGTCGATCGACGCCTGGTCCGGGAAGCCGCGCATCGCGTTCAGCACGCGGTTGTACGACGGCGGAAAGAATCCACTGTAGCCGTTGACCAGGTTCTGCCAGTGGAACGTCGAAAAGTACATGTACGTCGGATCGTCGAACGGCGACGCCGGGAATTCGAAGATGGCGGTGGTCGGACTGTCGCCGCGATCGCGCACGAGGTCCGCGTAGCTCTCCGGCGGTTCGGTCGGAATCTGCCGAAGATCCAGCGGCTTCGACGCGTACTCGAGCAGCATGAGCGCGGCAATCACCCACACGATACGGTGACGGCGTTCGATGATGCGCTGCGCGCCGTATCCGGCGAGCACGGCGAGCGAAAAGCCGACCATCACGCCCATCCTGGCCGGAATCCTCAAACCGCGAAACGGCAGCGCGTACTCGTACAGCACGCGGTAGGAAATCCCGTTGAATCCGAGCGAGAGATCGAACGCCAGCAGCAGGCCCAGCGCGTAGGACCAGCGCGGATCCGCGCGAAGCACTGACGCGTTGCCGGCGCCAGCGGTTCGCTTTCGCGGCAACAGCGCGACGACCGCGAGCGCCATCGCCACGAATCCGGGAAACAGTCGCCGCTCGCCGTCCGCGAACGGCTTGAGCAGCTCTCCGAACAACAGGTTCGCTTCCGGCGGCCCGATGTAGTTCCGCGGCATCGCGCTGCCGTTCGCGACTTCCTCGGCCGTGCGCTCGCCGACGATCTTCCGCGCGCCGAGATACGCACGGCCAACAGGCACGACGGCCACGATCGCGATCGCTACGGCCGCCACGAGCGCCGTCAATCGCTCGCGCGGCATCCGCCGCTCGGCGACGAGCATCGCGCCGCACACGACCGCCATGTACGGCACCAGAAACAGCCCGTAGTACATGCACGAGAGGACCTGGCCTGCGGTGAACGCGCCGAAGAGCAGGCCGTCCTTCAGCCTGTTCGTCCGCAGCAGGCGATGAAACGCCCAGAACGCAAACGGCAGACACTGCGTCTGCTGCAGCTGCAGATGCGGATAGTGGTCGATGCGGTACGGCAGGAACGCGAACACGATGCCGCCGATGACTCCCGCCGCGCCGCTGCCGGTCAGGCTTCGCACGAGCAGCGCCACGCCGGCGCCGGACACGATGAAGCCCGACAGAAACACGATGTTGTAGACGAGCAGCGGACCGACGCCGAGCCACCGCAGCGGCGCCACGATCGTCGCGGGCACGAGCAGCGTCTCTGAAAACGCCAGCGTGTGCCGCTCGGGATAAAAGACGTTCCCGTCGAACAGCCGCGCGGGCGCGATTGGCAGCTGATGGGCGACCCACGCGATCGCCCACGCATTCAGCAGTGGATCCCCATCGTCGTGCACGGTGTCGTTGAGGTGCAGGACCTGCGGGTAGGTCATGACCGCCGTCAACACCGTGTAGATCGCCAGCGTCGCCAGCACATAGCGAAGCGAGCTCACGACTCCGGACGCCTCTCGTAAATCTCGATGGACGGGCCGGGCCGAATCATACGGTCGAAGCCGGTGACCGGGACGAAGAACGCGTCCTGCTGGTCGAAGATCGGTTCCGATCGTCCGTCGTTCGACTCGACCTCGATCCGATCGAGCAGGTGATATCTCTCGTCGAGCGTCGCGCGCAGGTCGGACGGCTCGCCGCTGTACGCGACGAGGCGCGAGCGCTGCACGATGACCAGAAGCGGTGCGCGCTCGAGCGGCACGCTCGGGTAGATGCCTTCCGGCACGAGCGGCACCTGACCGTACACCGCTCCGTTCTGATAGACGGACGCACCACGCGGGTAGCGGGCCTTGACGAAGGCCGACGCCAGCGTCCGACTGTCGGTCTGCTGAAGGAGCCGGTCCAGCGCCACCGATCGCTGCAGGCTGTCGGCGCCCACCAGTACCACGAGTATTGCTGCGGCAACGGATTGCCAGGCTGCGCCGGCAGCCGGCCGCGGCAGCCACGACACAACTCGATCTATCGCGTATCCGGCGGTGACTGCCGCGAACGGCACGACCGGCGTCGCGTGGCGCATGAACACCGTGCGTCCGGATCCCATGGCGAGATAGTAGAGCAGCGGAAAGGACAACGCGACAGCGGCGGGCCAGCGATCGCGAACGATCATCCACAACGCGCCGGCGAGCGCGGCAACGAGGAACGGCAGGCCGAGGCCGTAGTTCAGCGAAAACGTCAGATGACGCATCCACCCGAGGCCTTCGTCCGTCGCGTGACCCGACGCGAGGTGCGACTGCAGGCCCAGGACGTCCGCGATGAACTTTCCGCGCGTGATCAGGGCGTACGGCGTGCCGATGAAAAATCCGGCGGCAACCGCGCCGATCGCGATGAGATACATCGGCCAGCGCCGGCCATTGGCTCTGAACACGCCGATCAGCAGCGGCGCGACGACGGGTGCGGCGTTGTACTTGGTGGACGTCGCGAGGCCGCAGGCGACGGCGGCAAGCACGACGTTCCACCAGTGTCGCGAGTCGAGCGGTCGCGAGACGACAAGCCACAGCGCGAGCAGCACCATGAACGTCATCGGGATATCGGTGACGCCGAAATGCGAATCGCGCACGTGCAGGAATGCCACCGCGAGGAGCGCTGATGACACGAGCGCCGCGCGGACGGAGAACAGACGCCGCGCGATCAACAACACGAGCGGCACTGACAACGTGCCGAGCGCCGCTGCAATGGATCGACTGATCATCGTCGGCAGCGTGTCGTCGAGAACGGCCCGCCCGCCAGGCCACAGCTTCTCGACGAACGCGACGATGTAGATGAAGAGCGTGGGATAGTCGAAGAACTTCGGGTTCGGGCCTCGCAGCACGATGCCGGCCGCGATCGTCGTAATCGCTTCCTCGTCGGGCCTGCCCATCGTCGGCGGCAGGCCGAAGCGGAGTCCGGAGAATCGCAGCGCAGCGGCCAGGACGGTCACGCCGGCGACGGCCGCCGCGATGCGCCAGCGGCGGACGTCCACTACGCCGGCCGCGGCGACGCGTCGCGCTCGAGGATGTCGACCAGCTCGATGAGCGCTTCGATCTCCTCGCGCGCGGCGTAAATGATCGCGCGCCGTTCCTGGAGCGACGGCACCGACCAGTCCTCGTCGCGAAGTCGCACGCGGCCGTCCGACTCCACGTCGACGACCGTCGAGTCCATCGGCTTGACGTACAGGTTCATGAATTCTTCTTATGGCCTTATAGCCCCGTCGCGGCTGAGGCGCTGAGCGCGTCCTCGACGCCGACGACGACGGAGGCCGTGTTGCCGCTCTCGCCAGCTCCGCCGTAGGCATACTCGACGTTGATGCGTGCGTCACTGATCAGCTTGAGTGCGGGGGCCAGGGCGCCCGGGGCATTAGGAATCGAAGTGACTATGACGTCACGTTCGGTCACTTGATGATGATGATCGCGGAGCGTCGCGGCGCCGTGGACGTGATTGTCGACCACCAGTCGAAGCTGACCGCCGGATTCCAGAGCCATCGCGAGAACATTGACGCGCTCATCGGAGAGAAGCCGGCACACACCAGCCAGCGCGCCCGGGCTGTTCGGCAGTCGAAGAGAGAGCTCGGTTCGTATCGCCATAGTATGCACAGCGTAACTCATGCGGGCCGGTCGAGTAGAATGCATTCCCTTGGCGACCGGATCCGCAGAACGCACGGTGCCTGATGCCGCACGGCCACGGATCGTGGTGGCCGACGATCACCCGGAACTGCTCGCATCGATCTCCGCGCTCTTGAGCCGCAGCTTCGAGATTGTGGCGTCCGCCGGAAACGGCGAAGGAGCACTGCGCGCCGCGCGATCGCTGAAGCCCGATGTTGTCGTGCTCGACGTGACGATGCCCGTCATGGACGGTCTGCGTGCCGCAACCGAGATGCGCAACGGCGGGTCGCGCACACCCGTCGTCTTCCTCAGCATGCACACCGGCCAGGAGTACGTCGCCGCAGCGATTGCCGCGGGCGCGGCAGGCTACGTGACGAAGATGCGCATCGACGCGGATCTGATCCCGGCCGTCAAGCACGCGTTGGCAGGTCGGATGTTTGCGCCGACACCGTCATCGTTTCCGATGTTCAAACGGCCGCCGGCGCACGCGATTCGTCTGCGCCACGGCGACGATCCGTCCGAGGACGACCTCGGCCGACTGATAGACGGAGCGCTGCGTCGCGGCGAACCGGTTTGCGTGGTCGCGACGCCCGCGCTGCGATCGGCGCTGTCAACATTCCTGACCAACGAAGGCCACGATCTCGTCCAAGCCACGGCCGCGCAGCGCTATTCAGAATGGGACGCGCAGGAGTCGATCGACGAGATCTGGCGCCATGGCCGTCTCAATCCGGAGCGCGTCGCGCAGATGATTCACGCTCTCGACGCGAGCCGCCGGACGGTCGGCAACGGCACGCTCCCGCTGACGGTCGTCGGCGATTTGTCGGGGCTGCTCTGCCGCCGCGGCGATGTGAAGCGCGCGCTGGAAATGGAACGCGCGTGGAACGAGACCACACGATCGCTCCCCTTCCTCACGATCTGCAGCTACCAGCACGAATCGGTCACCGAATCCGCCGACACCTTCGACGCCGTCTGCCACGCGCACGACGTCATCTGCCATGGGTGACAATCACCAATTGGTGAGTTGGTAAATTGGTGAGTTGGTAAATTGGTGAGTTGGTAAGTTGGTAAGTTGGTAAGTGGTGAATTAAAGACTTCGAGGCAGGAACTACTTCCTTCGGTCGGATCTTTCTGGATCCGGTCTCGACCACTCAGCATCCGTCGTCGGTAAGGAGTCGGCGGGCGGGTGGCTCCGTCCGCCGACTGCTCGTTTCAACGGTGCCGAGTGGCCGTTCCCGGATTGCGGGGCAGACCGTTACGAGAGGACCTTGATCACGACGCGGCGGTTCTGCGCGCGTCCGTCCTTCGTGTTGTTCGGCGCGATCGGCTTCTCTTCGCCGTAGCTGATGACGTTCATCTTGTGCAGCGGAATCTGGTACTGCTCGTACAGATAGTGCTGCACGGCTTCGGCGCGCTCGAGACCGAGCTTCTGGTTATAGAGCTTGTCGCCGACGTTGTCCGTGTGGCCTTCGATCTCGATGAAGACGTTCTTCGGATCCTGCTTCAGCTGGGCGACCATCTGGTCGATCTTCGCCTTGGCTTCATCCGGCAGCGCGTTCTTGCCGAACTTGAAGTTGCCAGAGTCCTCGCTCAGCACAACTTCGTAGACGAGGCGCTTGTTCGCGCGATCGATCGCGTCGAACTTGCCATTGGCCTCGGTGCGCGCGTCGCCGGCAGCGCGGTTGGCTGACGCCGCGGCGTCGTTGGCCTGCTGGGCGGACTGCGCCGCTGCCTGGGCCTTCTGATCCACTTCGCTGATGCGGCCCTCGTTCTTCCGGGTGCGCTCCTGCGTCTCCTCGAGGGAGCGGCCCATCGAATCGACCTTGTCGTTGACTTCACCGACGCTCGTGCGCACGAACTTCTTGGTCGCGCACGCGGTCGATCCGCCAATTGCGAGAACAACCATCGGAACGGCCACGAAGAATTTCCGTAACATGACGATCCTCCTAAAGCGACGGGCGTGATTGCCCCGCAATGTAGCCACTACGTGCTCTGACCGTGAGATCCTTCTGCCTCGTTCGCACGACGAGCGAATGCCAACCCGGGTTGCCGCTGGTCTCGAAGGCGATGAGGTACTGATGCCGAAGCTCGTCGATGATCTGCCGCGCTGCGGCGCTCCGCTGGGCCGGCGTGCTCGCGACGAACGCGTGCCCGCCCGTCCATGCAGCCAGGTCCGCCAGCGCGCCGCCCAGAGCCGACTGCGCCACGGAATTCGTGGCCATGTCGGAGGTCGGGTTGTCGATCGACGACACGATGCCGAACAAGTAGACCGGCACGTCGATCTCGCTGGCGATCGCTGAAACCTGCGCCGGCTTCAGCTTGCTTGCATTGTCGTTGCCGTCGGTGAAGACGATGACGGCCCGCCGACGGCCCTCGCGCGACTGAACCCGCCGTGCCGTTTCCGCAATCGCGTCGTGCAGTGACGTCGCGCCGAATGGCACCATGTGCCCCATCGCCTGCGGGAGCGCCTTGAGTCCCACCGTGAACGGCGCCATCTCTTCGAGCCGCGTATCGAATGTGTAGATGGCGGCTTCGTCGCTGGTCGGATCGAGCCAGCTGAGAACGTGCTTCGCGGCTTCGCGCGCGCTCCCGAGCTGTCCTTCCATGCTCCCGCTGACGTCGAACAGCAGGGCGACACTGACGGCCCCGAGGTCGTGACGGAATTCGGTGATGGGCCGGTTCTGGCCGGCATCCACCACTTCGAAATCGCGAACCGTCAAGTCCTGCACGAATCGTCCTTTGTGATCGCGGACCACCGCGGTAACCCGAACGAGATCGACACTCGACCGGAACGTTGCCGTGGGAGCCTGCGGCTCCTGTTGCCCCTGAGCCCCGACGCCGCCGATTGCTGCCACGACGAGAAGGGACGCGACTCCACTGACGAGCCCAACGCGCGTCATCGACGACCCTATACTCCAATCGCTTTGCCAAATCGATAAGTTCAACACAGAGACCCCTTTAGCAGTTTCGTGATCTCGTGGGCCAACGGAAATGCCCAGCCAAATCGCGTAGAAATTACTCGAAGCGTCGAAGCCAAGCCTGAGCGGGCTGCGTAGAAATTACACATTCCAGGTCGGGTTAGAATTCCGCGCGTGACCACCACCAAGATCCATAGTGCCATTCCGACGGCGGCGCGTGCTCACCGCTTCACCTACGCAATCAGGAATATCGTCGGGGAGGCCCAAAAGGTTGAGGCAGCCGGGCGCCGCGTGCGGTATTTGAACATCGGGGACCCGGTGGCGTTCGGCTTCCACACTCCGCCGCACATCATCGCGGCGGTCGAACGTGCGATGCACGACGGCTGTAATACATATGGCCCATCAGCGGGCATCGCCACCGCCCGCGAGGCTGTCGCCGCCGAATACACGAGGAACGGATTTCCGATCGGGCCCGACCGGGTTTTCATCACCGCCGGGACGTCCGAAGGCATCGAGCTCACGCTGAACGCCACCATCAATGCCGGGGACGAGGTCCTCGTCCCGATGCCGACGTACCCGCTGTACACCGCCGTCCTCGCGAAGCTCGAGGCAACGACGAAGTTCTATCGGCTGGATCCGGCAAACCAGTGGATGCCCGACCTGGAACATCTCGAGAGCCTGGTGACCCCGTCCACGCGCGCGCTCGTCATCATCGATCCCAACAATCCGACCGGCGCGGTCTACCCGCGTGAAGTCCGTCGCGCGCTGCTCGATTTCGCGGATCGGCACGGGCTGCTGATCATGGCGGACGAGGTGTACGGCGATCTCGGATTCGACGGACCGGTCGAACCGCTCGGCCGCCTCGATCCCGACGCGCCCATCATTTCGTATTCGAGTCTTTCGAAGGCGTACCTCGCGCCAGGCTGGCGGACCGGCTGGATGGCCATCGGCCGCTCACCGCGCCTGGACGATGTGGCGAGGGCGGTCAGGAAGCTGGCGGACGGTCGCCTCTGCAGCACGGTGCCGATGGAGTACGCCGTCGCGGCCGCGCTCAACGGCGACAAGTCGCACCAGGTCAGCTTCCGCAAAGCGCTCAAGGCGCGCGCGGACCTGACCATCTCGCGCTTGTGCGCAATGCCGGGCGTGTCGTGCGTCGCGCCGACCGCCGCGTTCTACGCAATGCCGCGCGTCGCGCTGCGGCCCGGGCACACCGACGAGGACTACGTGAAAGCGCTGCTGCACGCGACAGGCGTGCTGAGCGTCTACGGCTCGGGCTTCGGGCTGCCAGCTGATCAGGGGTTCCTGCGCATCGTGTTCCTCGCGCCGCTCGACGAGCTCAGCGAGATCTACGACCTGATGGCGGCGTTCACGGCGGATTATCTGCGCGCCTGAATCAACTTTGCCGGTGTAGTATCGAATTCGCCACGAAGACGCGACGATCGCATCCAGCCGCCAACCCCGACGATCGCCACAATCGTCGTGGACGTCCTGATACCGGAGTCGCCTTTGATCTCCGACCGCGTCTACACCCGCCGCATGCTCCAGACCGTCTTCGCGGTCGCGGGTGTCCTGCTGCTCCTCGCGGTCCTCTGGTCGGCGCGAAACGCGATCCTGCTCGTCTACATCAGCGCGCTCATTGCGATGGGGATCTCGCCGCTCGTGCGGTTCATCGAGCAGCGGTCCAGTAAAAGTCGATGGCGGCTGCCGCGCTGGTTCGCGATCCTCGCCATCTATCTCGCGGTCGTCTCGGTCATCGTGCTCCTCGGCCTCCTCGTCGTCCCGCCGCTCATTACGCAGGCGACGCAGCTCTGGACGAAGATGCCCGACGAGTTCGACGCGTTCCAGCGCGCGATGATCCGATATCGGCTGATGCCGCGGCGCATCACGCTCGCGGAAGCGGTCCAGAGCGCACCCAGCGGATCGACGGCAGCCGTCGGCACCGTCCTCGGCGCCTTGTCGAGCGTCGTCGGCGGCGTGTTCGGGCTCATCACCATCCTGATTCTGAGCTTCTACTTCCTGCTCGAGACGAGCGAGATGTTCGAGTACCTGACGCGCTTCGTCCCGAGGCGCCATCGCGCGGACGTTGTCGTCGCGGCACGCGAAGCCGTCATCAAGGTGAGCGCGTGGCTGCGGGCACAGGCGCTGCTCGCGGGCGTCATGGGGGCTTTTGCGGCGATCGGGCTCGCGTTTCTCGGCGTTCCGTACTTCTATGTCGTCGCGCTCGTCGCAGCCGTCGGCGAGACAATCCCGATCGTCGGTCCGATCATCGGCGGCGTGACCGCCGTTGCCATCGCGTTGAGCGTATCGCCACAGCTCGCGCTGACGGTTGGCATCTACTTCCTCATCCTGCACCAGCTCGAATCGAATATCCTCGTGCCGAAAATCATGGAGCGGCGCGTCGGGGTCAGCCCGGTGGCGGTGATGATTGCGCTGCTCGTCGGCGGCGAGTTGTGGGGTTTGATCGGCGCGATCCTGGCAATTCCGACCGCCGCCATCGTGTCCGTCATCATCGAGGACGTCGCCGCGCACGTCGCGCGACGGGAACCCCACTTCGAGAAGGACACGGCGTAGCCGCCGATCGTGCTCCGGCTGAACGACCCCGATTCTGCGCGCGTGCGTTCGTCGAAGCTCGCGCGCAACGGCTGGCAGACCGCCGCCGCCGCGGCCGGTTACGTCCTGCTGTCGATCGTCTTCACGTGGCCGCTGGCGCTCGGCCTCGCGCGCGACATCCCCAACGACTACGGCGACCCGCTGCTGAACGCGTGGATCATGGCGTGGGACGCGACGCACGCCGGCCGCGGGTGGTGGAACGCGAACATCTTCGCGCCGCACCCGCTTACGCTGGCGTATTCGGAGCATCTGGCCGCGCAGGCAGCGACCATCGCGCCGATCTATTGGGCCACCGACAATCCGATCCTCTGCTACAACCTGGTCTTCCTCTCGACGTACGTCCTTTCCGGACTCGGTGTGTTCCTGCTCGCGCGCGAGCTGACAGGGAGCGCGTCGAGCGCCTGGATTGCCGGCGTCGCGTACGCGTTCGCGCCGTTTCGCGTGGGCACCGTGCCGCACATCCAGGTGTTGTCGTCCGGATGGATGCCGTTCGTCCTCTTCGCGTGGCGGCGCTACTTCCGGACAGGATCGATCTACGCGCTCGCCGGTGCCGCGGCCGCCTGGATCATGCAGAACCTGTCGTGCGGCTACTACCTGCTGTACTTCGCGCCGGTTGCCGCCGGCTATCTTGCCTGGGAGCTGACGACGAGGCGACTGTGGCGCGATCTGCGCGTGGTCATCCCAATCGCAGTCACGTGCGTCATCGTGGGCGCGGTAACAGTCCCGTTCCTGCTGCCGTACGTCGAGCTGAGAAGCCTGGGGTTCGATTCCCGATCGATGTCCGAAACACGGGGCTTCTCCGCCGACGTGTTCGCGTACTTCACCGCGGACCCGAATCTGCGGTTGTGGGGTCCGCTGTTGCAGGTCTGGCCTAGGGCTGAAGGATCGTTGTTCCCGGGACTGGTTGTCGTGCTGCTGGCTGCCGCAGGATGCGTGGCCGGAGCGACGGGGTTTCTTCGCGTCCCTTCCGCCAGGACGCTCATCCGGCTCATTCCAACCATCGCCTCGGCCATCGTCGCGCTCGTGTTGTTGACTGGCTGGCAGCTGCGCACGCCCGGCGCAAGAATCACCAGCCTGCCTCGCGCGCTGGTCGTTCTGCTCGCGAGCGCGGTCTTGACCATTGCGATGTTTCCGGACATTCGCCAGCGCGCACGGACGTGGCTGTGCTCACCCGCGGGCGGCTTCACGTTGATCACGCTCTTTGCCGTCGCAATGTCATTCGGACCGCGGGTCGTCGCCGGCGGCCGGGTCGTGCTCGACGTTGCTCCGTACGATTTCTTCTATCGATTGGTGCCTGGATTCGACGGACTCCGCGTGCCGGCGCGTTACGGAATGATCGTCACGCTCGGCCTGTCCGTGCTCGCGGCGTGCGGGCTCACTGCGATCGTCGAAACGTGGCGTAAGAAACGACGCGATCGTACACGCATCGATCCTGCGATCGCCGCCGCGGTCGTGTGCACGTGTCTCGTCGCGGCGGAAGGCTTCGGCGCGCCAATTCCGATCAATCAGAACGGCGCGGACTACAAACGTCCGGGGCTGGCGCCGCTGCCACTGCTTCAGGTCGAGGCGCCGCCCGTGTACGACTTCATCCGATCGCTGCCGCCTGCCAGCGTCATCCTCGAACTGCCGCTCGGCGAGCCGGCGTTCGATCTGCGCTACATGTTTTATTCGAGACGCCACTGGCGGCCGATCGTCAATGGCTATTCGGGCGGCCAGCCGAAGGATTACGCGCTGCTCGACATGACGCTGCAGGATTTCGCGACTCGCCCTGAGACGGCGTGGACGGTTCTGCGGCGAAGCGGCGCGACCCACGTCGTCGTGCACGAGTCCTGCTACGCCGCTGACCTCGGCGCGCGGGCGAGCGACTGGCTCCGCGCGAACGGCGCCCGTGAAATCACCGTGCTTCAGAACGACCGCGTATTTCAGCTGCCCGATGTCACCCGCCGGATTGAGTGAACTGGCCTTATCGCGCTGCGCACAAGTGGCCGCATCCGATCGCAGCCTCGCCATATACTGAGGGTTTCGAGGCGTCCTCGCCGGACGCCGGATGGCATCATGAGACACGACCCGCTTTCATATCTGTCAGCCGAGCTCGACACGCTCAAACAGCAGGGCCTCTTTCGATCGCTGCGGATTCTCGAAGGTGAACAGCGCGCGGAAACGACGTTCGACCACCGGGAGGTCATCAACCTCTCGTCGAACAACTACCTCGGCCTGACGACGCACCCGAAGCTGCGCGAAGCAGCGCTTCAGGCGACGCGGACGCTCGGCGTCGGATCGGGGTCGGTCCGCACCATCGCAGGCACCATGGACGTCCACATGGAGCTCGAGCGGCGCCTCGCCACCTTCAAGAAAACCGAGTCGGTCGTGGTCTTCCAGAGCGGTTTCGCCGCGAACGCCGGCACCGTTGCCGCCGTCTTATCCAAGGAAGACTACGTGGTCTCCGACGAGCTGAATCACGCGAGCATCATCGACGGCTGCCGCCTGAGCCGCGCGACCATCAAGGTCTTCCCGCACAAGGACGCCGGCGCTGCACGCGAGGTGCTGCGCAGCCTGCCGGCCGGACCGCGCCGACTGCTCATCACCGACGGCGTCTTCAGCATGGACGGCGACCTCGGCGCGCTTCCCGAGCTCTGCGCGCTCGCCGAAGAGTACGGCGCGATCATGATGGTGGACGATGCGCACGCGAGCGGCGTCTTCGGCGCGAACGGACGCGGCACGGTCGATCACTTCAAGATGCACGGACGCGTCGACATCCAGGTCGGCACGCTCTCGAAGGCCATCGGCGTGCTCGGCGGCTACGTCGCCGGCAGCCGTTCGCTCATCGAGTTCCTGTACCACCGCGCTCGCCCGTTTCTCTTCTCGACCTCGCATCCGCCGGCCGTCGCCGCCGCGTGCATCGCCGCGATCGACGTCCTCGAGCAGGAGCCGCAGATCATCGAGCGGCTCTGGGAGAACACGCGGTTCTTCAAGGCGGGCCTGAACGCGCTCGGATTCAATACCGGCACGAGCGAAAGCCCCATCACGCCGGTCATCGTCGGCGACGGTGCGCTCGCGATGAAGCTGTCGGATCAGCTGTTCGCCGGCGGCGTGTTCGCGCAGGGCCTCGCGTTTCCGACCGTCGCGCGCGACAAGGCGCGCGTGCGGACCATCGTCACCGCCACGCACACGCGAGAGGAACTGCAGCGCGCGCTGGACGTCTTCGCGCGGGTCGGACGGGACCTCCGGATTATCCAGTAGGCCGTCATGCAATGAGCGTCGAACCGATGAAGCGGAAGGTGCAGGACTTCGTTACCACGTACACGAAGGATCTGACCGCCGACGACTTCCAGCGGCTGTTCACGCGCGACGCCCGCGACGCCTACAAGTTCTTCACGCGCGGGCTCGACGCGGACAAGCTGAAGGATCTGCCGTGGCACAAGCGGCTCGTGGCGCAGGGGCGCGCGATGTTCATGGCGTTCACCATGAAGCTGTCGCCCGCGCGGCGCATGCTCTACGCCATCTCGCTGGTGCTCGCCTTCATCGGCCTGCTCAACCTGTTCCGCGGCATCGGCATCATCCGCGTCGCGACGCTGCCGTTCGGTGTCGACATGGGCGTGCCGGGCCCGCTCTTCCGGCAGGGCACGTATTCGCTCCTCTTCGCGTTCCTGCTGATGAACCTGCTCGTCCTGCTCGAGGTCGCCGACCGGCTGTCGCTCAAGAACGACCTCGAAATCGCGCGCGAGATTCAGCAGGCGATGCTGCCCGCCGGCCTCGTGACCGCGCCGGGCATGGAAACGGTCGGGCTCACCCGACCAGCGAACACCGTCGGTGGTGATTTCTACGACGTCCTCCCGCTCGACGATGGGCGTGTGGTGATTGCGCTTGGCGACGTCGCCGGCAAGGGCAGCCCCGCGGCGCTGCTCATGGCGCTGCTGCTCGCCATGCTGCGGACGCTGGTGGACGAACGGCTCGAACCGGCGGATCTCGTCAGCCGCCTGAACGTGCAGGTCAGCCGGCACGCGCCGGGGACTCGCTTCATCACGTTGTTCTACGGCGTCTACGACCCAACGACCGGTGGTTTCACCTTCGTCAATGCCGGGCACACCGCGCCGCTGCTGCTGCGCTCCGACAACCATTGCGATCGGCTGAGCGATGGCGGCATCGCGCTGGGAATGTTCCAGCACTCCACGTACACGGCGGGCCACACCCACATCGAACCGGACGATCTCCTGGCGATCTACAGCGACGGCATCACGGAAGCCGAGAATCCCAGCGGCCGGCCGTTCGACGAGGCCGGCCTCGAGGCTGCGCTGCGGGCGACCCGCGGCCAGACGATCTCATCGATCGGCCCCGCGATCGTCCGCGCTGTCGAGCGCTACACCGGCGACACGAAGTTCGCCGACGACCTGACCTTACTGCTGCTGCGACGCTGCGCCACGCCAGCCCCGGCTGGTGTCTAAGTAGTTGTCGCAAGAATTTGGATCGCGCGCGGCCGCGCGCAACAAAGCGGCGTTCCGCGCGGCTGACGTTTTGTCGGACCTCTAGAATAAAGATTCGAGAAGTGTCGCGCTTCACGTGCAGCCTCCGTCGAGCGGCGTTCGCCGCCGTGGTCGTCCTCTCGCTGGGCGCCGCCACGTCGGAGTCCGCGCAGCCGACGCCCGCCGATGGCGTCCAGGTCCTGCTCCGCCGGCTTGAGCAGATCACGCAGGCCGGCGACGCACGGGCATTCGAATCCGTCCTCGGCGACTCAGCCGATCGCGCACGCGCCGGCGATTTTGCGGCCAACGAGCTCGGCACGCGCGGGACGCGCGCCGTCATCCAGGAGCGCGACCGTGCGCCGCTCCGGGGCGCACTGCCCGGCGACGGCTTTCGGCTGATCGTGGACGCCTTCGAGGAATTCGGCGACCGCGCCCGCGTCGCAACGTGGCGCCTCGACGTCAAGCGGGTCGGCGACGCCGGCTCGGACGACGAGTGGCGAGTCATCGACGAAGAGCGGCTATCGTCGCTCGAAAACCTGTACCGTCTCGCGCTCAACCCGGCGAAGCAGTTCTCCGCGCAGAACCTCAAGATCTCCGTCGAGGATCTCGACGTCGTCCTCAACGAGGGATCGGTGTTCGTCTCGGACGTGGACTTCGGCGTCACCGGGCTGGTGCTGATGGGAAAGGGCACCATCAGCTTTCATCCCGATCCGCAGACCGAGAAAGGCCAGGTGAAGATTTTCTGCGGAAGCGAGACGCTCGACACCACCTTCGACACGCTGTTCGTCCGACTGAACCCGCTCGACTTCGAGTCGCTGGTCGGACTTCAGAATCTCCACCCGAAGCCGGTCGATGCGCGCGACTTCAAGCGCGCCCAGGATCTGTTCCGCGAAGAATCGGTCAAATCGTTCGTCGTCGATCTCGGTGACTTGAGCCGGGACGCGTGGTCGCTGCTGCCCGCACCGACTGACTTCCTCGCCGAGATGCACACGCGCCGCTACGACACGCTCACCTACGCGCGTTCGGGAACCGAAGCCGAGGACATCACCGTCTTCGACCGCAAGAAGCACCGCAACATCGCGCTGTATCCGTCGAAGGCGAAGCTCGCCGCGCACGGACGCTTCTACAACGAAGACGACCTGGTGGACTACGACGTCCTCGACTACGACATCGACGTGTCGTCCACGCCCGATCGGCAGTGGATTGAAGGTCGCACGCGAATCTTCATGAAGGTGCGCGCGCCGTCGATGAGCACGGTGACGCTCAGGCTCGCCGAGCCGCTCGTCGTGCAGTCGATCGTCAGCAACGAGCTCGGCCGCCTGTTCGCGGTCCGCATCAAGAACCAGAACACGATCGTCGTCAACCTGCCCGCGACGCTGGTGCAGGGGACGACGCTGACGCTGATCGTGACGTACGCCGGCCGCCTAGAGCCGCAGGCGGCGGAGCGGGAAACGATTGCGCTCGATCAGCAGCGTCCTGCGACGACGGAAGATACGCCGCTCCTCACGCCCGAACCGAGCTTTCTCTACAGCAGCCGGAGCCTCTGGTATCCGCAGTCGGTCGTCACCGACTACGCGACGGCGCGCATCCGCCTGAGTGTGCCGCTGGGGCTCGACGCGGTCGCGAGCGGCCAGCTCGAAGCAGGATTTCCGGTGGCCGTCACGAGCAAGGAACCGAGAGATGCGAACGCGCCGCGGAAGCTGTATGCCTTTATTGCGAAGCAGCCGCTGCGTTATCTCGCGTTCGTCGTCAGCCGCTTCTCACGCGCGGAGACGGCGACCATCGGTTTCCCGGACGCGCCTGCCGGCGACGGCGTTGAGCTGAAGGGAACCTCGTACCACAGCTTGAATCTGTCCATCGAAGCGAACCCGCGCCAGGTGTCGAAGGGCCGCGACCTCGCCGTGAAAGCGGCGGACATCGCGACGTTCTATCAATCGATCCTCGGCGACAGTCCGTATCCAAGCTTCACCGTCGCGCTCGTCGAAAGCGACCTGCCCGGCGGCCACAGTCCGGCGTACTTCGCGGAGCTCAACGCGCCGCTGCCGACGACGCAGCTTGTCTGGCGGAACGATCCGGCAGCGTTCAACGGGTTCCCTGAGTTCTTCATCGCGCATGAAATCGCGCACCAGTGGTGGGGACAGGCCGTTGGCTGGCGCAACTATCACGAGCAGTGGCTCAGCGAAGGCTTCGCGCAGTATTTCGCGGCGCTGTACGCGCAGCACCTGCGCGGCGACGACACGTTCAACAGCGTGATGCGTCAGTTCCGCCGCTGGGGCATGGAGCAGTCCGAGCAGGGACCGATTTACCTCGGGTACAGGCTCGGACACATTCGCAACGAAGGACGCGTGTTCCGTGCGCTCGTGTACAACAAGGGCGCGGCCGTCCTGCAGATGCTGCGAGGGCTCGTCGGCGACGAGGCGTTCTTCGACGGCTTGCGGCGCTTCTATCGGACGAACCGGTTCAAGAAAGCCGGCACCGAAGATTTCCGCGCGGCGATGGAAGCGTCGTCCGGCCGCCAGCTCGAACGGTTCTTCGAGCGCTGGATTTATGGTGCAACGCTTCCGCGGCTGAAGCTGAGCTACGTCGTGGACGGCAGCGAAGCGGTGGTCCACGTCGAACAGGTCGGCGACGAGATTTTCGACCTGCCGCTCGTCCTCTCGCTCCAGTACGCGGACCGCAAGCCGGTGGACGTCACGATCCCCGTGACCGACCGCCAGGCCGACGCCCGCATCCCGCTGACCGGCACACTCCGCGGCATCGACGTCGACAAGGACAGCGGCACACTCGCCGAGATTCTGCGATAGCGGTGCACCGTACCTGAGCACCCGTGTACCCATGCACCGGTGCACCTTCTCTGTGCCAGGCCTCTGTAGGTTATGCTTGAAAAGTTATGGATACCGTCACGTTGACGATAGACGGCCAGCAGGTCACCGTCGAAAAAGGCAAGACCGTCCTGCAGGCCTCCATCGAAAACGGCATCTCCGTTCCTTATTATTGTTATCACCCCGGCATCGGCATCGACGGCTCCTGCCGCGTCTGCATCGTCAAGATCGAGAAGATGCCGAAGCTGCAGACGTCGTGCTCCACGCCGTGTGCTGAAGGCATGATCGTGCACACGCGAACGCCGGACGTCGTCGAAGCCCGCGCCGGCGTGTTCGAGTTCCTGCTCGTCAACCACCCGCTCGACTGTCCGGTGTGCGACAAGGGCGGCGAGTGTCCACTCCAGGATTTCTCGTATCAGTTCGGGCCCAGCGCGAGCCGCATGGAATTTCCGCGGCGCGAGTTCGACGGCGACGGCGTCAAGGCCGACGTCGACTTCGGCCCGACGCTGATGCTGAATCGCAACCGCTGCATCATGTGCACGCGGTGCGTCCGGTTCATGCGGGAAGTGGACGGCGACGCGCAGATCAACATCATCGATCGCGGCTACGGCAGCGAGATCGCGACGTTTCAGGAAGAGGGCGTCCACTCGCTCCTGTCGGGCAACTTGATGGACGTGTGCCCTGTCGGCGCGATCACGACGCGCGATTACCGCTTCAAGGCGCGGCCGTGGGACAACCCGAAAGCGGCCGACACCATCTGCACGCAGTGCGCCAAGGGCTGCAACATCACCGCGTGGATCAAGGCCAAGCCGGAGTGGGCGAAGGGATCGCGTCTCATTCGATTCACCCCGCGCTTCAACCCCGACGTGAACGGCTACTGGATGTGCGACATCGGCCGTTTCGAGTACCACTGGATCGAGGGCGACGACCGCTTGCACAAGCCGCTCGCGCGTGCGGCCGGCGCTGCGCCGCCGGCGCGCGGCGCGCTGACGCCGATCACGTGGCACGATGCGCTCGCCAAAACCGCGGACGCACTCGCCGCAGCGGGAAAAGCGAACGCTGACGGCGTTCGTTTCCTCATCTCAGCGCACGCGTCGCACGAAGAGCTGTTCCTGTTCCGGCGCCTCAACGAAGAATTGATCGGCGATCCTGCGCGAGCGGTGGACATCGCGTGGACCGCCCGCGTGAAGCATCAGCCGCCGAACACGAAGTTCACCGTCCCTGCGGTAGATGCGCCAAACGTCAACGGCGCACGCATCTTCGGATTCGTGCCCGGCGCGATCAGCGCAGATGCGCCGCAGACCGACCTGTCGGGACTTCGCGCGGCCGTCGAAGGCGGCCGCGTGACGGCGCTGTACGTGTTCGATCCGGGCCCTGAAGGTTCGCTCGGCGACGTCTCGTGGATTGTGGACGCACGCACAAGCGGCAAACTGCCCCTGTTGATCGTGCAGGGCGTCCTCATGACCGAGCTGGCCCGCGCCGCGGACTTCGTCCTCGCGGGCGCATCGTACGTCGAGAAGGAAGCGTCCTATACGAACGAGAAAGGCCGGCTCCAGGGAACGTCGCGCGCGATTCCCGCGCCTGGCGACGCCGTGGAGGACTGGGAAATTCTCGTCGGGCTGGCCAACGCACTCGGCGTGAAGCTCGACTATCCGACCGCGGCGGCCGTTCGCGCGGACATCGCCGCTCGATTCTCAGGCGTCAAGGAGCTCGACGGTCTGACGACGCTGGCATTCGCGGCGCCGGTGTCGGCGAAACACTGGCTGCAGGCATCGAATCCGTCGGAACGCTGGAAGTGGGATTTCATGTACCAGGATCTTCCGCCCGTGAAAGGCGACGTGGATCTCGTCGCCCTTCCGATGCCGCCCGGTTCCATCGCGCTGCGCGAAGTGAAATGATGTGTCGATGAAACCGCTGATCGCGCTGGCGGTCGGACTGGCGCTCGTCGCGCCGCTGTCGGCGCAGGTTCAGCGGCCGCGCGCCGACGTGCAGCCGCTCGCGGAGCCGCTGGCGCCATCCGCGACAACCGCGCGCGTCGGGCTGAAAGTGTCCGTGCCCGAAGGGCTGCACACGCAGTCCAACAAGCCGCGGGATCCGAACCTCATCCCGACCGAGTTGAACGTCGACGCGCCGGATGGCGTCACGGTCGAAGAAATTGTCTGGCCGCCCGCCACGGATCTGAAACAGGTCGGACAGGATCAGCCGCTCGCCGTCTTCGAACGCGAGTTCCTCATCGGCGTCCAATTGAAGCTGTCAGCCAATCGGCCGTCAGGCGAGCTCAAGGTTCCAGGCCGCCTGCGCTATCAGGCGTGCGACGCGAATCTGTGTTACGCGCCCGCGACCGCGCGCTTCGAGTGGACGCTCGCGCCAGCGGCCGCCGCGGGCGTGAAAACCGAGGAAACGAAACTCCTCGATTCGATCAAGTTCGGCACCGGCGAGAAAGTGGCCGCTGGGTCTGGTGGGTCGGGTGGGGCTGGTGGGTCGGGTGGGGCAGGTGGGTCGGGTGGGCCAGGTGGGGCTGGTCGGTCGAGTGAGGCCGCTGCATCCGGCGGCGCCGACGGCATCGGCAAGCTCGATGGCTTTGCGGTGCTGGGCACGACGGGCGGCTATCAGGGCACGTCCGACTTCCTGACGTTCATCAGGAACGCGGAACAGGGCGTGAAGCAGCAAGGAATGTTCGAAGGACGCGGACCGCTGGCCATCCTGCTGCTCGTGCTGATTGGCGGGCTCGCGCTGAACCTGACGCCGTGCGTGCTCCCGATGATTCCGATCAACCTCGCCATCATCGGTGCGGGCACGCAGGCCTCGTCACGCGCGCGTGGATTTCTTCTCGGCTCCGCCTACGGCGTCGCAATGGCCGTCGTCTACGGCGTCCTCGGCGTCGTCGTCATCCTCACGGCGGGGACGTTCGGCACGATCAACTCGTCGCCCTGGTTCAATCTCGGCATCGCGGCGCTCTTCGTCGTCCTGGGCCTCGCGATGTTCGACGTGTTGCTGATCGACTTCTCGAAGTACTCGAGCAACTTCGACGGCGCGGACAACCGCGGCGGCGTGGTGCTGGCGTTCAGCATGGGCGCGGTCGCTGCGCTGCTCGCCGGTGCATGCGTCGCCCCGGTCGTGATTCAGGTCGTGCTGTTCTCGAGCAATCTCTACGCGACGGGCACCAAGGTCGCGCTGGCGCTCCCGTTCTTCCTCGGCGTCGGCATGGCCATCCCGTGGCCCATTGCGGGCGCGGGTCTCGCGGCACTGCCGCGTCCCGGCATGTGGATGGTGCGCGTCAAGCAGGCGTTCGGAGTCTTCATCCTCGCTACGGCGGCGTACTACGGCTACGAGTCGTACTCGATCTTCGCGAACCGCTGGGTCGATCCCGCGCTCGTCGCGTCGAGCGTCGAAGAACAGGTCAAGGCCGGATGGCATGCGTCGCTCGCGGAAGGACTCGACGCCGCGAAGCGCGAGAACAAGCCGGTCCTCATCGACATGTGGGCCACCTGGTGCAAGAACTGCCTCACGATGGACAAGACGACGCTGGCGAGCGAGGACGTGCACAAGGCGCTCGACGGCTACGTCAAGATCAAGTACCAGGCTGAAGATCCCGACGCGCAGCCTGCGAAATCCGTCATGCAGCGGTTCGACGCCGTCGGCCTGCCGGCGTACGTCATCCTCAAGCCCAAGAGCTGACCTTCGACCTGATATCTTAGAGCCGCTTGGATGAGCAGGCCCTTCAGTCGGAGCTGACTCGCACGCTGGACGGCGACGTCAGGTTCGATACCGTCTCGCGCGCGCTCTACTCCACCGACGCCAGCGTCTACCAGATCGTTCCTGCCGGCGTCGTTCTTCCGCGATCCATCGACGACCTTGTCCGGATCGTTGCGATCGCACGGCGCCATCGAACCGCCATCACCATGCGCGGCGGTGGCACGTCGCAAGCCGGCCAGGCCATCGGCGCCGGCATCGTCGTCGACACCTCGAAGCACTTGAACCGGATCCTCGTGGTGAATGTCGAAGAGCGATGGGCGCGCGTGGAACCCGGCGTCGTGCTCGATCACCTCAACGCGAATCTTCGGCCACACGGTCTCCGCTTCGCTCCCGACATCTCGACCTCCAGCCGCGCCACCATCGGCGGCATGATCGCGAACAACTCGAGCGGTGCGCGGTCGGTGATGTACGGCAAGACCATCGATCACGTCCTCGAGCTCGACGTCGTGCTGTCCGATGGATCGATTGCGCACCTGCGCCCGCTCGATCGTCGCGAGCTGGATGCTGTGTGTACGGCGGACAGCCTGGAGGGTGCGTGCTACGGGGCGGTCAGGACGATCGCCGCCGAGAATCGCGACGAGGTCGCGCGGCGGTTTCCCAAGGTCCTCCGGCGCGTGGGCGGCTACAACCTGGACGACTTCGTCAACGACGGTGCGCCTTTCAATCTCTCCAGGATTGTCGTCGGTTCGGAGGGCACGCTGGCGCTCGTCGCGTCCGCGAAGGTGAAACTCGTTCCGCTGCCTGCCGCCAAAGCGGTCATGACGATCGAGTTCGAAGAGCTTCTCGACGCGCTCGCAGCCACGCCCGGCATCCTCCGCCATCACCCGTCCGCGATCGAGGTGATGGACCGCTTCATCCTCGATCACGCGCGGGAGAATCCTGCGCTCGACGCGGTCCGACGGAACATCCTTGTCGGCGATCCTGGCGCGCTGCTCTGCGTCGAACTCTACGGCGACAGTCCCGACGACCTGACGCCTCGACTCGACGCTCTCGAGCGCGAACTTCAGACTTCGGGACAACGATGCCGCTGGCGCCGATTGAGCGCGGCCGCGGACCAGGCGCGCGTGTGGAGCTTCCGCGAGGCCGCGCTCGGTTTGTCGATGGCGATGAAGGGCGACGACAAGTCGATCTCGTTCGTCGAGGACACAGCCGTCGCGCCGGAACGCCTCCGCGACTACATCGAGCGCTTTCTGCAGATCATCGCGGCGCACGGAACCAGCGCAGGCGTGTACGCGCACGCGTCGGTCGGCTGCCTTCACGTCCGGCCGGTCGTCAACCTCAAGACGGCCGCGGGCCTCCAGCGTTTCGAATCGATTGCCAACGCCGTTTCGGATCTCGTCCTCGAGTTCGGCGGCGCGTTGTCCGGCGAACACGGCGACGGCCTCGTCCGCGGCGCATTTACGCGGAAGATGTTCGGCCCTCAGCTGTACGACGCCTTTCGCTCGATCAAGCGAGCATTCGATCCGGACGGCCTGTTCAATCCAGGCCGAATCGTCGATACGCCGCGATTCACCGACAACCTGCGGTTCGGACCTGGCTACGAGACGCCGAATCCGGAGACGTACTTCGACTACTCCGACTATGAAGGACTCGGACGCGCGGTCGAGATGTGCAGCGGCCTCGGCGTGTGCCGGAAAACGCTCGACGGCACGATGTGTCCGTCCTACATGGCGACGCGCGAGGAAAAGCACTCGACGCGCGGCCGCGCGAACACCCTGCGGCTCGCGATGAGCGGCCGGCTCGGGGACGCGCGACTCGGGGACGAAGACATCCGCGAGGTACTCGATCTCTGCCTGGAGTGCCGGGCGTGCAAGGCCGAATGTCCGGTCGGCGTCGACGTGGCGCGCTTCAAGAGCGAGTTTCTCGCGGGCTACTGGAAGCGGCACGGTCTCTCACGACGAGCGCGCGCGATCGGCCGAATCGACATGCTGTCGAAATGGGGCAGCCGCTTCGCGCCGCTATCGAACGTCGTCGCCCGCAGCGGTCCTGCACGATGGGCCGCCGAGCAGTTGTTCTCGATCGACAAACGTCGAACGCTGCCGGCCTGGAGTCGACGAACGCTGCGATCTCGGTTGGACGGCACCCGCCGCGAGTCGAACGCGGCCCGCCAGTCAGCCGAGGCGCATGGCCAGCCCGCGGTGCTTTTCTGCGATACGTTCACCAATCACAATCATCCTGAGATTGGTATGGACGCGTTGCGCGTGCTCGACGCCGTCGGCGTCCACGCGCGGGTCATTCCTCACGTGTGCTGCGGCCGGCCGTTGATTTCTCAAGGCCTTCTCGACGAGGCGCGGTCGCTGGCTGCCGCGAACGCCGACGCATTGCACGACGCCGCAGCGTCCGGCCAGCCGATCGTCTTCCTCGAACCGAGCTGCCTGTCGTCGATCCGCGAAGATGCGCCCGCGCTGCTGCGCGGCGATGCGCAGCAGCGGGCGCTCGTCGTCGCGCGGGCGTCGCTGTCTTTCGAGGAGCTCGTCGAACGACGATGCACGACGAGCGATGCGACGATGGGGTTGAAGAGCGGACCGGCGCGCGTGTGGCTGCACGGCCACTGCCACCAGAAGGCGATGGGCTTGCTGGCCCCTGCGCGCGCGCTGCTGTCGCGGATTCCGTCCGCGACGGTCACCGATCTGGACGCCGGCTGCTGCGGGATGGCCGGATCGTTCGGCTACGCGAAGGAACACTACGAGGTGTCGCAGCAAATCGCGGAGCGGCGCCTCCTTCCGGCCGCGCGAGCAATGAGCGAAGGCGACGTGCTCGTGGCGCCCGGCATCTCGTGCCGTCAGCAGGTGGCGCACTTCACCGGCGTCGCGGCGGTTCATCCGGCCACGCTTCTGCGCTCGCTGCTGCGATAGGCTATAGCACCCATCCACATGCGAATCCGCCGGACCACGACCATCGTTCTTGGACTCCTGTGCCTGATGTACATGATCACGTACGTAGACAGGGTCAACGTTGCCACCGCCGGCAACGACATCAAGAAGGAGCTCGGGCTGTCGAACACGCAGCTCGGATTCGTCTTCTCCGCGTTCGGCTATCCGTACCTGCTCTTTCAGGTGTTCGGCGGCTGGATTGGCGATCGGTTCGGTCCGCGCCTCACGTTGTCGGTGTGCGGATTGATCTGGGCGGTGGCGACGATCTTCACCGGCCTGGCTGGCGGCCTGGCGACGCTGTTTCTGATTCGGCTGATGCTCGGCGTCGGAGAAGGAGCGACGTTTCCTGTGGCGACGCGCGCGATGCAGAGCTGGACGCCTCCGGAACAGCGCGGCTTCGCCCAGGGAATCACGCACGCGTTCGCGCGTTTCGGCAACGCGATTACGCCGCCGATCGTGGCGTGGCTGATCATTCGCCTGACGTGGCGCGGATCGTTCGTCGTGCTCGGCTGCTGCAGCCTGGTGTGGGTCGTCGTGTGGGGGCTGTACTTCCGCGATGTGCCCGCCGATCATCGCGGCATCACCGCGGAAGAACTGGCGACGCTCCCCAATCGTGGATTGCGTTCGACCAGGACCCGGCCGCACGTTCCTTGGGCGAGGCTGACGCGGCGCATGGCGCCGGTCACCATCGTCTATTTCTGCTACGGCTGGACGCTGTGGCTGTACTTGAACTGGCTGCCCTCGTTCTTCCTCGTCGAGTACTCGCTGGACATACGCAAGTCCGCCCTCTACTCGTCAGCCGTGTTTTTTGCCGGCGTTGCCGGCGACCTGCTCGGCGGCTCGATCAGCGACCGCATCCTCGAGCGGACCGGCGATCGCCGCAAGGCCCGCCGCAACGTCGTCATCGTGGGATTTCTGGGGGCGTTCGTCTGTCTGCTGCCGATGTTCATGACGCGCGACCTGATGGCGATCACACTCAGCCTCGCGGCCGGCTTCTTCTTCGTGGAGATGGTCATCGGCCCGATGTGGGCGATCCCGATGGACATCGCGCCTGAGTATTCGGGCACGGCCAGCGGCTTGATGAACACCGGCTCCGCGGCGGCGGCGATCCTTTCGCCGACCGTGTTCGGCTACATCGCCGACGTGACCGGCAACTGGCATTTGCCGTTCGTCGGGTCGCTCGCGCTCCTGCTGACCGGCGCCATCCTGGCGCCCATGATGAGGCCGGAGAAACCCTTCAGCATTGCGGATTGAGGATTGCGGATTGCGGATTGATTGGCGATTGCGGATTGAGGATTGCGGATTTGATTGACAATTGATTGATCGATCAACGGCCGTTCCAGACCGGCCGCCGCTTTTCGAGAAACGCGCGCACACCTTCCTTGAAATCCTCGCTCGTGTAGCAAAGCTCGATGAGGTCGCGGTCGGCGCCGGCGGCCAGCCTGCGTTGTGCCGCGATCCGGCGCAGCATCTCCTTCGTCGCGCGGATTGTCAGCGGCGCGTTGGAGGCGATCTCCAGCGCAAGCGCCCGCACCGTCGCACCGATTTCAGTTGACGGTACGATTCGCGTGACGAGACCGATCGCGTTCGCATCGGCCGCGCTCATCATCCGTCCGGTGAACATCATGTCTTTCACGTTCGCTGTACCGACGAGGTCGGCAATGCGCGCATACGTCGCGCCGGACAGGCAGTTGCCGAGCGTTCGAGCGACCGGCACGCCGAACGTGGATTCCGGGGTCGCGATGCGAAGATCGCAGCACACGGCAATGGCACATCCGCCGCCGGCAGTCACGCCTTCGATCTGGGCGATCGCCGGCTTCGTCAATCGCTCCAGCCGGTCGAGCGTCGCGTCGAGGCGCGCTTCGTAGTCGAGGCCGTCCTGCCTGGTCCGGAACGCGCGGAACTGCGCGATGTCGGTACCCGACACGAACGCTTTGCCGCCGGCGCCGCGCAGGATCAGCGCACGAAGCGACGGGTCCGCGTCGACCTGCTCGCACGCGGCGACAAGCGCGTCGTACATCTCCCACGTCATCGCGTTGCGCGCTTCGGGGCGGTTAAACGTTAGAATCGCCAGCGGTCCGTCCGTTTCGAACATCGTGGTCATCGCATGTCCGCTCACACAAGCCTCTCGGATCTACGCGTCCTCGATCTGACGCAGGTGATGGCCGGTCCGTTCAGCACGATGCTGCTGGCGGATCTTGGCGCCAACGTTGTCAAAGTGGAGCCGCCGCGCGGCGACTCGACGCGGCAGATGCCGGGCGCCGTCGGCACCGACACGCCTGCCTTCAACGCCGTCAACCGCGGCAAGCGCAGCATCGTCATCGATCTCAAGACGACCGAAGGCCGCGACGTGCTGATGCGGCTCGTCGACGCGTCTGACATCCTAGTCGAGAACTATCGGCCCGGCGTGCTGAGCGGGCTCGGCTTTGGGTATGAGGCGCTGAGGATGCGGCGGCCGGCCCTGATTTACGCGTCGATTTCCGGCTACGGGCAGACCGGGCCGTATAGGCACCGCGGCGGCTTCGATCTCATTGCGCAGGGCGTGTCGGGCATCATGTCGGTGACCGGCGAGCCCGGCGGTCCGCCGGTGAAAGCGGGAGTGCCCCTGACCGATCTCGGCGCCGGGCTGTTCGCGGTGGTCGGCATTCTGGCGGCGCTGCAGGCGCGGCATCGAACCGGGCTCGGTCAGCACATCGACACCGCGCTCGTGGACGCCGGCATCGCGTTGTCCGTGTGGGAAGCGACGCAGTTCTTTTCGGGCGCCGGCGTGCCCGACGCGCTTGGCTCGGCGCACCGGATGAACGCGCCGTATCAAGCGATCCGCTGCGCCGACGGCTACATCACGCTCGGCGGTGCGAACGAGCGCATCTTCAAGCGGATCGCCGAGGTCCTCGATCGCCGGGAGTGGCTGTCCGATCCGACGTTCGCGACAAACGCGAGCCGCGTGAGCCACCGAGCCGAGCTGGCAAAACAGATCGAGTCGATCACCATTCAGAAGCCGCGGCAGCACTGGCTCGCGCTGTTCGAGGCGCACGAAATCCCGTGCGGCCCGATCAACGACTACTCGGAAGTGTTTTCGGATCCGCAGGTCGTCGCCAGGAACATGGCGGTTGAAGTGAACCATCCGTCGCTCGGACGGATCCGCGCGTTGGGTTCGCCGATCAAGATGAGCGCGACGCCGACGGACGTTCAGCGGCGGGCGCCGCTCCTGGGCGAGCACACGAACGAGATTCTGGCGGAAGCCGGATACACGACGGATGCGATCGCCGGCCTGCGCGCCGCCGGCGCGGTGGCGTAGCGGGCTACAACGCGCGCATATCGCGGACCACGTCGCTGGCGAACCGTCCGCGGCACGCGGGACACTCGCGTTCGGCGTGCCTGTTCGACGGTGCGATGCCGCGAATTGCGTGCGTCGTTCGGGGCGAATCCCGATTCCGCAGGCCGGAAAACGCGCCTCCGGCTTATCGTCCGCGGAACGCAGCTCGCCGCCATTTGGGCCGGCTCGCTCTGTCGCCGGCCTGCGCCGCGTCTTGTTCGGACGGTCGAACTGGCGCGGCGATGCGAGAATCCCGGCTGCAGCTCCGCGTCAAGCGGCAAGGAGTTCTTGCGCGACTAGAGCGCCGGCGGCGCAAACGGACCGCGGGCCGCTTCGAACGCGTGCGCGAGACGAAGGACGTCCCAATCGGCGCCGCGCCGTCCGACGATCTGCAAGCCAATCGGAAGGCCGTCGCTGGTCGTCCCGCACGGCACGGACGCGGCCGGATGGCCGAGGACCGAAATGTAGTAGCAGGACTTCATCCAGTCGATGTACGAGTCCATCGCCACGCCGTCGATCTCCCGCACGAACGGTTCGTTGACGTCGAACGGCGCGACCTGCGTCGTCGGCAGCACGATGAACTCGTGATCGCGCATGAAGTCGGCGATCCGATGTCGGAGCGCGGCGCGGGACCGCAGTGAAGCGTCAATTTGATCGCCGGTCAAACGCTGCCCTCGATCGACCTCGCCGAGAATCGCGTCCTTGATCAACGCGCGATGGTCGCGCACGAGTGCGGCGTACTTCGTCACGAACGCCCGCGCACGAAGCGTCTTGAAGATATCGTCCGCATCGGCCAGATCGGGGTCCGCGTCGGCCACGATGCAGCCGATGGCTTCGAAGTGCGCGCGTTGCGAGTTGACCGCGTCGCGCACGCGCGGCTCGAACGGCATGCCGCCGAAATGCTCCGGCCACGCAACCCGCACGCCGCTGTGGTCGTGGTCCATCGACGGCACGTCCGCGCTCGTCATCGCGCCAAGAAGCAGCGCGACGTCCGCAGCGGTTCGCGCCATGGGTCCGTCGATGCTCAACATTTCGTCGGCCGAGTCGTCGCGCCCAGCCAGCGGCGCGCTGGTCGGGCGGATGCCGACGACGCCGCAAAATGCGGCGGGATTGCGGAGCGAGCCGCCCATGTCGGTGCCGTCTGCAATCGGCAGCATGCCGCACGCAAGCGCGACGGCCGCGCCGCCGCTGCTTCCACCGCAGGTCTTCGTCGTGTCGTACGGATTCAGCGTCGCGCCGAAGACCGGGTTGAACGTCTGCGATCCGGCACCGAACTCGGGCGTGTTCGTCTTGCCCACGGTGATCGCGCCCGCGCGCTTGAGGCGCTGAACCGTCGGTGAGTCCACCGCGGGTATGTAGTCGCGAAAAATTGGCGAGCCGAACGTGGTCCGGATGCCGGCGGTCTCCTGGAGATCTTTGTGCGCGATCGGGAGTCCATGAAGTGGGCCGACGATTTCGCCGTGCGCCAGGCGTTCGTCCGCGAGCTGTGCCTCCGCCATCGCCTGTTCGGCAACGAGCGTCACAATCGCGTTCACCTTGGAATTGACGGCGTCGATTCGCGCGAGGTGTGCGGCCACGACTTCGCGCGCGGAGAGCGATTTTCGCCGCAGCAGCTCCGCCAGCTCAGTGGCGGGTCGTTGACAGATGTTCAAGGGCCGCCGTCACTCCACCGGGCCTGAAGGGAACGCCGGCCGATGCCAGTCCCATCTCGACGCCGCTCAGCGTGCCCGCGAGCATCAGGTCGTTGAAATCGCCGAGATGGCCGATCCGGAACACCTTGCCTTTGAGTCTGCCCAGGCCGGCGCCGAGCGACATGTCGAAGCGCTCGAGGATGATCTTCCGCAGTCGATCGGCATCGTGGCCGTCGGGCATCGCGACCGCCGTCAGCGTCTGGCTGTATTCCTCCGGCTTCGCGGGCCACAGCTCGAGTCCCCACGCGCGAACCGCGCGACGCGCGGCTTCTGCCAGACGGCAGTGGCGCGCAAATGCGTTGGCCAGCCCTTCTTCGAACAGCATCTGCGTCGCTTCGCGAAGGCCGAACAGCAGATTCGTCGACGGCGTGTACGGAAAGAACGCGGACGGATCGTCGGCGAGCATAGGCGTCCAGTCCCAATAGGACCGCGGAAATTTCGCTGATTGTGATGCCTCGATCGCTTTCGCGCTGATCGCGTTGAAGCCGAGGCCGGGCGGCAGCATCAGCCCTTTCTGCGATCCGCCGACGGTGACGTCGACGCCCCACTCGTCGTGCCGATAGTCCATCGATCCGAGCGATGAAACGGTGTCGACCATCAGCAGCGCCGGATGCTGCGCGGCATCGATCGCGCTGCGAATCGCGGCGATCCGGCTCGTCACGCCGGTCGACGTTTCGTTGTGGACGACAGCGACGGCCTTGATGCTGTGCGAACGATCCGCGGACAATCGCGCCGCGATCACAGCCGGATCGGCAGCATGTTTCCAGTCGCCGGGGACGAAATCCACTTCGAGACCCATCCGTTCGGCGACCTTCCGCCAGAGCGTTGCGAAGTGGCCGGTCTCCACCATCATCAGCCGATCGCCTGGCGACAGCGTGTTCACCAGCGCCGCCTCCCACGCGCCCGTTCCAGACGATGGGTAGACGACGACCGCGCTGGTGGTCTGGAAGACGCGCTTGAGACCGTCGAGCGCCTCGCGCGCCATGCGCGAGAATTCCGGCCCGCGGTGATCGATCGTCTGCCTCGAGATCGCGCGCAGGATCCGGTCGGGGACGTTGGTCGGTCCGGGAATCTGGAGGAAGTGTCGGCCTGGCATGTCGTCGCTCGCTAGAGTGTAGTATTCCTGATGCCTCACGTGATAGCCGGACGCTCGAGAATTGCGACGCTGCGCGGGATTGTCGCAGCAAGCCAGCCGCTGGCCGCGCAGGCCGGTGCGCAAATCCTCGAGCGCGGCGGTCACGCGGTCGACGCGGCCATCGCCGCCAACGCAGTCACGGGCGTCGTCGAGCCGGAGATGAACGGCATCGGCGGCGATTTGTTCGCCATCGTCTCCGAATCGAGCGGCGGCATCCATGGGTTGAACGCCGGCGGCTGGGCGCCGGCTGGATTGTCGCGAAGCATGCTCGCCGCAAAAGGCATCACCGAGATGCCGATGCACGGCATCCATTCGATTACGGTGCCCGGCGCGGTTGCCGGGTGGAGCGCGCTGCATCAACGATTCGGTCGTCTACCACTGGCCGATGTCCTGGCGCCGGCGATTTTCTACGCGGAACACGGATTTCCGGTTTCAGACATCATCGCGACGCGCTGGAGCGCTTACGTCGAGACGCTGTCCGCCAGTCCACACACCGCTCGCACGTACCTGCCGCAGGGACGAACGCCGCGCGCCGGAGAAGTGTTCCGCAATCGGGACCTGAGCGAATCGTTGAGGCGCATCGCGCACGACGGACGACGCGGCTTCTACGAGGGACCGACCGCCGATTCGATCGTCGCGCTGATGGCGACGCACGACGGCACGATGACGCACGCGGATCTCAAGGAATTCGAGCCGGAATGGGTTGAACCGATCTCCACGACGTACAGAGGTTGGCGCGTTCATGAGCTGCCGCCGAACACGCAAGGCATCGCCGCGTTGATGATGCTCAACCTGATGGAGCCGTTTGCTGTCGCCGAGTACGGCTTTCACAGCGCGCGTTCGCTGCACGTCATGATCGAGGCGAAGAAGCTCGCGTACGCCGATATGCTCCGCTACGTCGGCGATCCGCGGTTCAGCGAGATGCCGCTCGAGGCGATGCTGGACAAAGGACGCGCGAAGGATCTCGCTCGCTCGATTCGCACCGACCGCGCGGCTGCCCGCGTCGAACCATCGGTCCTGGACGGCGTCACCAACCGCAGCGGCGGCGACACGATCTATCTGTCGGCGATTGATCGCGACGGCAACATCGTCTCGCTGATTCAGAGCATCTATCACGGCTTTGGATCCGGACTCGTTCCGGCGAACTCCGGCTTTGCGCTCCACAATCGCGGTTCGCTCTTCACGTTGGAAGACGGCCATCCGAACGCGCTCGAGCCGCGCAAGCGACCGCTCCACACGATCATTCCCGGCTTCATGCAGAAAGACGGCGTGCGCATCGGGTTCGGCATCATGGGCGGCTGGAACCAGGCGCAGGCTCACGCGCAGTTCGTGGCGAACATCGTCGACTACGGCATGGATATCCAGGAAGCGCTCGAAGCAGGACGCTTCACGAAGGCGACGTTCGACGGCGCGGACGTGAACGTCGAAGCGCACGTGCCGGAGTCGGTACGAAATGAGCTCGCGGCGCTCGGCCACGAGATCGCTGTCATGCCGCCGAGGACCGGGACATTCGGAAGCGGTCAGGCGGTCATGTGCAACGAATCGGGCGTCCACTTCGGCGCGTCAGAGCCGCGGCATGACGGCGCGGCAATTCCCGAAGGCGCGCCGATCGGCTGACACCCTTCCATCGGCATCGCCCAGCTCTGTCTTTGGTACAAGAGTCGCTTCTGAGCCCGGAGATGCAGCCTTTGGAGGCGAACATGTGGCTATTGCACCGCAGAATCGTCCGACTGCGTGTGGCATTCGCGCAACATTTTCCGTTCTGCAACGTTCCGTTCACGGTAGAGGTGATCGTCTTCGCCGGGGTCGTCATCGGAATCGCGGGTTGTAGTTCGCCTTCAAAGCCGAGCGCGTCCCTGGCGGGCGCCCGCCCCTCGTCGCCGAGCGATGGTGCACAGGTTTCATTCTACGCACAGCCGGTGACTCTGCGAGCCGCCAACGCAGTGACATCCGGGCAAGACCAGATCACAAACACCTTCCAGTTGGCGACCGACAATGCATTCTCCACGGTCGTCGTTTCGAAGGATGTGACGCAAGCTGCAAATGGGCAGACAACGCTGACGCTGGACCCGTTGTCGTCCAAGGACTACTACTGGCGAGTGCGAAGCCACGCCGATGACAGCACCGGAACAGTGTCGCCCACGTTCAAGTTCACCATCGGGCCACCGCTCGCGATTCAGCCACCCGTGCCGGTGCAGCCCCTCGCCGGCTCGCTCGTTCACAAGCGACCCACGTTCACTGTGACGAACGCGGTCAGAACCGGGCCCGCTCCATCGGCGCCTCTCAGTTATCGATTCGACGTCGCCAGCGACGCCGGGTTTGGGTCGGTGATCGCTACCGGTGTCGTGCCCGAAGGACAGGGACAAACCTCATTTACGCTGACTACCGACCTCATATCCGGTGCCAGCTTCTATTGGCGGGCGCGCGCGACTGACTCCACCACCGGTGTTGTAAGCAACTACTCGACCTCTCAGAGCTTTAGGCTTCTCAATCCGGACGACGGCGTCTTCCGCTACCTGCTCACACTTCATCCTCTTTCGCTCGCCGACTGCGATAGCCACGGATTTCTGGTCCCACCGCCGCCGCTCCGGGACGTGATGTTCGACGACGGCTTGTTTGTAAACGGCAACAACTTGCGCTACACGATCATCTCTAACGGGACGGTCACCGTTGCGCTGAACCTCGAGAGAATGGCAGGAACGCTTTCAGGTACGCTCCACGGCGACGGTTTGGGTTGGCCTGGTGAACAACATCTGGGTGTCTTTTACAAGACAGAGATTACGGGTGGAACAGCGGACGTCATGGGGCACCTGACGGGCACTGCTCGCGGATGGCTTTCAGATGACGGATTCCCTGCCTACACGTTCTGCAAGGATGCAACACTGGCGTTCACGCTGGTGCCGCATCCCTAATCGCAGCGCAAAGCCTTCTCGATGGGTGTGAGGCCCCTCAACTCGACGCGTTTTTCCAGGCGCCCATCAACAGTCGCACTTCTCGCGGCATGCGCCGCTATTTGGCGGGCGCCACCCGCATGGCCGGCGCGGTCCCGCGAATCGTCGCCTCACGCAGCGGCTTCACCACCAACAGCGCGGTCGCACCGACCGCGATGTTCGCAATTGCCGCGACGATGAACACGGCGTGCCAGCTGCCGGTCGACTGCGCCAGCCACCCGGCGACGGGAACGAAAAACGACGCGGTGCCTTTCGCTGTATAGAGCAAGCCAGCGTTGGTCGTCGTGAACTTCGGACCATAGACGTCAGTGCAGAGCGCCGGAAACAGGCTGTAGATTTCGCCCCACGTGAAATAGACAAGGCCGGCTGACATGATGAAACCCCACGGTGACGCACCAACGGTCCCGAGGGCCCAGTACGCGGCGGCGCCGCACGTGAACACGATTGCCATCGTGTTCTCGCGGCCGATGTGATCCGACACCCACCCGAATGTCGGCCGCGCTAGGCCGTTCAGGATGTTGTCGACGATGCCGGCCATCACGATGACGGTGGACGGAATGAACAGGAAGGTGACCGGCAGGTTCGCGATCTTGTAGTCGCGCGCGATCGGCGCCACCTGCGCAGTCACGACCAGGCCGCTCGCGGCCACCGTCGTGAACATCACGTAGAGAATCCAGAACAGCGGCGTCCGCAACATCTCACCGGGACGGTAGTCGCGCGTGCCCTGGCGGACCTTCCGCGCCGCCAGCGGTGCCTCGCCCGGCCGCGGCGCTTTCAGGAATTGCGACAGGATGACGACGACGATTCCCTGGACGAGGCCGAACCAGAGGAACGCGTGGTCGTAACCGTAGTTCTTGATGGTGTTGACGATCGGCACGACGGTCGCGGCCGCGCCCGCGCCGAAGCCGGCCGCCGTCAACCCCGCCGCGAAGCCGCGGCGATCGGCAAACCATTTCAAGGCATTCCCGACGCACGTGCCGTAAACGGCGCCGGCACCGATGCCCGCCAGCATCTCGGCGAAGTAGAGCATTCCGAGTGAGCTGGCAAATGCGTTGAGCGACCACGCGATCGCGACGACGACGCCGCCGAACATCACGACGAGGCGCGGCCCGAAGCGATCGACGAACCATCCTTCGACGGGCACCAGCCACGTCTCGGTGGCTACGAAGATCGAGAAGGCAAACTGGATGCTCGTTCGGCCCCAGTGGTACTTCGCGTTCATCGGATCGACGAAGTACGTCCAGCCGTACTGCAGGTTCGCGATCATCACCATGCAGATGATGCCCGCGACGAGCTGCACCCACCGATTTACCGGGACAGGCGACGCTTCAGATGGCGGCATGTCAGAGAGTCCTCACCGAGGGAGATAGTGCAAAAGCTTCAGGATATCCGAGAACACGCCCGTCGCGGTCACGTCCGCACCGGCGCCCGGACCCTGGACCACGAGCGGCGTCCTCGAATAACGGTTCGTGTAGAACGCGATCACGTTGTCGGTGCCTCTGGCCAGGGCCACGGAATGGTCGCTCGGCAGTTCCACGAGAGAGGCGCTCGCGCCCCGCGCGTCGATAGTGCCGGTGTAGCGAAGCACTTTTCCGCGCGAGTGCGCACGCCGCAGGCGTGCGGCCATGTCGTCGTCGTGCCCGGCGAACGCCCGGAGCCAGCGACCGGTGTAGGCGCCGTGCCGAAGGGCCCGAGGGACGAGGCTGTCGACCCGAACGTCGCCGAGCTCCATTCGTCGGCCCATCATACGACCAAGGATGAGGAGCTTGCGAGCGACGTCCTGGCCCGAGAGATCCTCGCGGGGATCGGGCTCCGTCAGACCGAGTCGATGCGCATCCGCGACCAGGCTGCTGAACGGCGTGCTGCCGTCGAAGTGATTGAAGAGGTAACTGAGCGTGCCTGACAGGACGCCTTCGATGCGGTGAATCTCGTCGCCGCTCGCGACGAGATCGCGCAACGTCGACACGATGGGCAGTCCCGCGCCAACGTTCGCCTCGAAGAGAAAGTGTTTGCGACGCCGTTCCATCCTCGTCATCAACGCGGAGTAGCGTGCCCACGGCAGCGCGTTCGCAATCTTGTTCGGTGTAACGATGTGGAGGTTGGCGTCGACGAAGTCGGGATAGGCGTCCACGATCGAGTGCTCGGCCGTGCAGTCGACGAGCGCGACATTGGTCGGCTCCAGTGCTCCCATCCGCTGCGCCAGCACCTTCGCGTTCATCCGGCTCGTCGCATCGTCCAGCGCGTCTTTCCATCGCTGCAGGTTGATGCCGTCCGGCTCGAACACGTACCGACGACTGTTGGCGAGTGCGACGACCTTGATGTCGAAGCCGCGGGACAGCAGGTAGTCGCGCTGCTGGTGCAATTGACGGATCACTGCGCTGCCGACATTGCCGACGCCAACGATCGCCAGCGCGAGCCGCGTCCGATTTTCGAAGAAGGCCTGGTGGATGGCGTCGAGCGCGCGCGCCTGCTGGGGCGCGTCGATGACGCACGAGATGTTCCGCTCCGACGCTCCCTGCGCGATCGCGCTGATGTTGATGCTCTGGCGGCCGAGCGCGTCGAACAGCTTGCCCGAGACGCCTGGACGGCCTTTCATCCCTTCCCCGACGACCGCAACGATCGCCTGCTCCGTTTTCGACTCGACGAGCATCAGCCGCCGGTGCATCTCGAGCGCGAATTCCTGACGAATCGCGTCCAGCGCCGGCGCCGTATCGTTGCCGCGAATTGCGAAGCAGATGGTGTGCTCTGAGGAGGCCTGCGAAATCAGGATGACGCTGATTCGGCATACTGCAAGCGCACGAAAGAGGCGCTCTGCGACGCCCGGCACACCAACCATCCCCGGCCCGCGGACAGTAACGAGCGTCAGCTCGTCAACGGACGTGATGCCCTTCGCGAGCCGCTCATCGTCCACACGGCGGGCGGAGATCAGCGTGCCCGGCGCATCGGGGTTGAACGTGTTCTTGATCAGGATCGGAATGCGCCGAGCGACGGCTGGAGCAATCGTCGCGGAGTGCAGCACCTTCGCGCCGAAATACGACAGCTCCATCGCTTCTTCATAGGTCAGGTGCGGCAGAACGAACGCGGACGGAACGATGCGCGGGTCTGCGCTTAGGACTCCGTCTACATCCGTCCAGATCTCGATCATCGATGCGCCGAGCGCCGCGCCGATGATAGCGGCGCTGTAATCCGAACCGTTCCGTCCGAGCGTCGTGGAGCGTCCGTCTTCTGTCGCCGCGATGAATCCGGTGACGATCGGGATGACGCGTCCGGATTGTCGGCGCAGCAAGCGATTGATGTTCGCGCGCGTCTGCCGATTGGTTTTGCGGAACAACACGTTCGCGTGCGTGAATTGATCGTCGGTGACGATCAGTTCACGAGCGTCCACGAACTCTGACCGGTATCTCCGATTGAGGCTCGCGGCGATGATGACCGCAGACAGACGCTCACCGAATCCGGCGACAACGTCGAGGGCGCGCGGCGGACAGTGGCGCAGCAGTTCGATGCCGTGAAGCGCTTCGCGCAGTTCGGCGAGCAAGGAGTCCACGCGGCGTTTTGCGATTCCTGCGTTCGAGCCGACGAGTTGTCGTATCGCGGAACGGTGTCGGCGAGCGAGCGCGGCAAACCTGGACGTCAGCGCCGTGTCGCCGCGCTCCGCCAGACGCGCACATTCAATCAACTCATTCGTGACGCCGCCAAATGCTGAGACCACCACGACGATCGGCCCTTGCCGGCGGGCGTCGAGGGCGATCTGCTGGACTTTTCGGATGGCAGCTGGCGTCGAGACGGACGAGCCGCCGAACTTCAGGATTCTCATGGGCCTTTAGGAATACACCGGTTCGTGAAAAAACCGACACCGACATATGGCCATAAAGGCTCCTGCAGCCACTATTTGTGGTACTCTCTTACCGTTTTGATACCCGGTAGTTACGCGCAACCTCGACCGTGGCCGAACAGCTGCCAGGTCGACCGTCGCCGGTAGGAGTCCATGCGATCAGGGGCCACCCGAGCCGCACTCGTTGCCACGACCTGGATAGCCCTTGCCGCCGCGGGATTTTTCATCTTCACAACCCAGGAGCGCGTCCGTACGGCATCAACTGCACTTCGGCAGGTAGACCTGCATGCGCGTGAGACAGCCGACGCGCTCGCGGACCTTCAGCTCGCGCAGCACGCGTACGTCGCAACCGGACAGGGCGTCGCCTTCTGGATGCCGAAGGTCGCGACGACGAAAGATACCGTGATGGCGTCGCTGACGGCGCTGCGTCAGTCGATGATGAGCGCGCCCGCCCGGACCGCTGTCGATGAAGCGACGTCGGCCGTCAACGAGTTCGCCGACGTCGATAAGCGCGCACGCGATTACCTCCGCTCGGGTCAACAGCTGATGGCGGGCGATGTGATCTACACGGAAGGCGATCAGCTGGCGGCTGTCGCTGGACGACAGGTGGAGCGCGCGCGACTGGCCGAGCATCAGGCGTTCGACACGGACGAAGCGGAGCTGCGCAAGCGCCAGCTCGCAGCGATCGGCGCCGCTGGGCTGATTTCGGGGTTCGTCGCAATCGTCCTCGCCTTGATGGGAGCGCGTCGCGTCGAAGTCGTCGTCGACAAGCCAGCTGGAACCGCGGTCACGAATCTGAATCTCAACGCGCCCGCAGCAAGCGACGAAGAAGGCGTCGTGTCGCATGCGCGCACCGTTCCGGCAGCGCAGCTGCCGGCGCGACCCGCGCCGCCCGCACCGTCAGTTGCGGTGCACTCCACCGCACCGGCGCGAAACGCGATCGTGCTCAAGGCGACCGCGGAGCTCGCGACCGACTTCGCACGCGTGCGTGAACGGGAACAGCTCGAACGATTGCTGTCGCGTGCTGCCGACCTGATGGATGCCGGCGGCATGGTCGTCTGGATGGCGGACAGCGAGCAAACCTCGAACGATCTCCGTCCGGTCCTGTCGTACGGCTACACACCGCAAGTCCTCGCACGGATGACGTCGCTGCCGCGTTCGGCGGACAACGCTGCCGCCGCCGCGTATCGCACCGAGTCGCTCCAGATCGTTCCGTCTCACCCCGGCGGTCCTTCCGGCGCCATCGTCGCGCCCATCCTCGGAACGCGCGGATGCATCGGCGCGCTGTCGGCTGAAATCAAGAGCGGCGGCGAGGCCTCGGAAGCCATTCATGCCGTTGCGGCGATCGTCGCGTCGCACCTCGCGGGTGTGCTCGCCGTCGAACCGGAAGAGGCCGAGGCGCATCCAGAGGTCAGGACAGCGGCGCAAGCCTAGTCGCACTCCCGACCGTCGCCCGGCAAGACTCCCAGCCCACCGCATTAGCCTAAAATCAGGCTCGACATGGCCAAGCAACCGCTGTCACGCGAAACCAAGGCGCAGATTCTCGAGCGGACCGAGCGCGAGAAGGTGAAGTTCATGCGCCTGCAGTTCACCGACATCCTCGGCACGATCAAGAACGTCGAGATTCCAGACCGTCAGTTCGAGGACGCGCTGGACGGCAAGATCATGTTCGACGGCTCCTCGATCGAAGGCTTCGTCCGCATCGAGGAATCGGACATGTACCTGCGGCCGGACCTCGCGACGTTCAGAATTTTTCCGTGGGCGGGCACGACGGGCGAAAAAGTCGCGCGCATGATCTGCGACATCTACACGCCCGACGGACAGCCGTTCGTCGGCGACCCGCGCGCGTGCCTGAAGAAAGTCATCGCGCTCGCCGCGGCCAAGGGCTATTCGATGAACGCCGGGCCCGAGGCCGAGTTCTTCCTGTTCCAGACGAAGGACGGCGTCGCCACAACCGAAACGCACGACGCTGCGAGCTACTTCGACCTCAGTCCAGTTGATCAGGGCGAAGACGTGCGGCGCGAGATCGTACTGGCTCTCGAAGCAATGGGCTTTCACGTCGAAGCGGCGCACCACGAAGTCGCGCCCGGACAGCACGAGATCGATTTCCGCTACGACGATGTGCTGACGACAGCGGACAGCATCAGCACGTTTCGATTCATCGTGAAGAACGTGGCGATCCGCAACGGTCTGCACGCGACGTTCATGCCGAAGCCGATTTACGGCATCAACGGCTCCGGCATGCACACGCACATGTCGCTCTTCACCGGCGGCACGAACATCTTCTTCGATCCCAAAGCCCAATGGCAGTTGAGCGAAACATGCCTCAACTACATCGGCGGAATCCTGCGTCACGCGAAGGGCTTCTGCGCGATCACCAATCCATTGGTGAATTCGTACAAGCGACTGGTGCCAGGTTACGAAGCGCCGACCGCCATCTCGTGGTCAGAGAAGAACCGCAGCCCGCTCGTGCGCGTGCCGGCGACTCGCGGCATGGGAACGCGCATCGAGCTGCGCATGCCCGATCCGTCGTGCAATCCGTACCTCGCGCTGGCGGTCATGCTGAGGGCAGGCCTCGAAGGCATCAATCAGAAACTCGATCCGGGTCCGCCGATCAACAAGAACATCTACAAGATGAGCCACCGCGAACGGCGTCATCTCCGGATCGACGAGCTGCCGGGGAATCTGAGCGAAGCGCTCGACGAACTGGAGAAGGACGACCTCGTCAGAGACACGCTGGGCGAGCATCTGTTCGAGCACTTTGTCGCCGCGAAGCGCGAAGAGTGGCTCGATTACATCAAGCACGTCTCGCCATGGGAGACCGAGAGATATCTGGGGATGTACTAGGTGCTGGCGGGTTCCCCGAGGGTGCTCGCGGCTTCGTCGACAGTGCTGGCGGCTTCGCTGAGGGTGCTCTACGGCTTCGCCGACCGTGCTCGCGGCTTCGCTGAGGGTGCCGCGACCTCGTGGACGTCTGTATCAGTGCCTGACGTAGAGATCTTCTTCGCGCAGGTGGAGTCCGAGCGGCTGACCGCCGACGACCGCAACATCCTCGACGCGGCCCTTCACGCGTACGCGCTCGCCGCCGCCGGCGTCCTCGAATTCTGCGAGATCACCGTCAACTCTCCCGTTCCATCGTCAACGCGGTACATGCGGAACGGGACGAGAGGCACGCCCCATGACGTCGTCACGACGCCGCTCACGCTGACCGTCTGATCCTGATACCGTCCTGGATGCCGCTGAAGATCGGCGACGTTCGGACGCCGCAGCGATTGGGCGCACGCCGCCGCGAGTCCGGCGATGGCGAGAGCGGCAACAATAAAAGGAAGGTTCGACGGCCGGAGGGACATTCGGGCTCCAGACAAAGCTGGGCCGCGCCGAACCGGTGAATGAAGCGCGGAGTGCGGCGATGCCAGCGCCTGCCTGATGTTACGCACCCCGTTGATTCGACACGACCCAGCAGTCACATCATCAAACTCTGTGCCCGCTGGAGAGGTCCGGATTCATTGGGGAAATCGAGCATCGTGTCTGACGGCGTCCTGAAGCGGGGACGTGACGGTGACCTCGCAAAGACACGGCTTCGCGGACGGCACTTACGACTTTACGCTGAGGGTGCTCGCGGCTTCGCCGACCGTGCCACACAGCTTTCGCCGACCGTGCTCGCGGCTTCGCTGACCGTGCCCACAGAGTGCTGAACGCGCTGGCGCAAGTCTGGCGTGCTCCGGCAGGTTGTTAGCGCGCTGTCTTGTTCGCGGTCCGCGGCTTCTGCGATCTCGCCTGATTTATTTTGCTCAGCATCAGGTTCGTGGTCACTTTCTGGACGGCCTTCGAGAGATTGAACAGGCGCATGAAGTCCGCGGACTCGAAGTAGCCTCGGTCGCGTCCGTCTGTGCCAGCACCCTCAGCGAAGCCGCGAGCACCCTCGGCGAAGCCGCAAGCACGCCGTGAGTTGTCGTCCTAAGGAATTCGCCGCCCGAGCGGACCTGCGGCGCCCAATCGGTTGAAGTAGTCGTACGCCGCGCGCGACATTTCCTCGATCGTCCTCTCGCCGACGACCTCGTCCTTCAGGAACGTCGTCATCACGGCGAACGCGTACGGTCTGTTCTTCGCGAAAACGATGCCCGCGTCCACCCGGACGCCATCGAGCTCGCCCGGTTTGTCGGCGACGGGTGTTCCGGCGGGAAGCCCCCGGCGCAGACGACTCTCTTTCGGCAGCTTGAGCAGTTCGACAGCGGCAGGCATCCGGAATTTTGACGGCTCCTTGATCGGAGCATCGGCGTACATCGCGCACAGCAGCCGCACCAGGTCGTCCGGCGACGATACGTTCTCGTCTCCGCGTCGAGCCGCGTCCGTATCCATCATGTGGCGCCGAAGCTTCGTCGAGGCGAGGCCGAGCGACGCCATTCGCGATGTGATCGCGCTCATTCCAAGGCGATCGATGAGAACGTTCGTCGCCGTGTTGTCGCTGAGCGTCGCCATTAGCGTCGCGTAGTCGCGGATCGACAGCGTCGGCGTTCCCATGTGAACGAGGACACCCGTGCCGCCGACGGCCTTCGTCCGATCGAGGACGATCGTTTCGTCGAGCGCGATTCGCTTCTCTTCGACCTGCTTGAACAGCTCGTAGGTGATTGCGAGTTTGATGGTGGACGCCGTCGGGAAAATCTCGCGCTCGAGGTGCGTGAAGCGGTCGCCTGAAACCAAATCGAGGATTTCGTAGCCAACCACACCATCGACGCCGGACGAGAGGTCCTGCAGACGATGCTCGAACTTCGTTTTCAACTCCGCCGACGGTTGGCCCCACGCCGCAGGGGCGATCAAAAGCACGGTCAGCACAATCAGCAGCGCCGTACGCACATTCTGAAAGATAGCGAGCACTTTGCGGGTCTTTACGATGTGATCCGAATCGCGACCGCCGTCATGTCGTCGTTCGGCGGCGTATCGCCGCGAAACGACCAGACAGCTGAGAAAATCGCGTCCACGATGTCACGCGCCGATTTCCCGCCCGCCTGCTTCACGACATGCAGCAGGCGCTCAGAACCGAACTCGCGGCCGAGTCCATCCTGCGCTTCCCATACGCCGTCGGAGCAGAAGACGTAGACGTCGCCCTGCGCGAGCTCGAAAGTCAGCTCCTCGTACGACGAGCCGGCAAACGATCCGAGGGGGACTCCGGGCAGCTCGATTTGACTGACCGAATCGCCGTTGCAGCGGATCGGATACGGCAGCCCCGAGTTGGCCATGGTGAGCGATCGGCGCTTGAAGTCGAATACCGCGTAGCACAGCGTGCAGTAGTACTCCTCGAGCTGCCGCTCATGCAGGATGGTGTTGGTCGACGCGAGAACACCGGCCGGACTGAATCGTTCGGGAGCGTACCGGCGACGGAACGTGCGGGATCGAACCAGCTCGCCCGCGAACGCGCTGTACAACGCCGCCGGCACTCCCTTGCCCGACACGTCGCCGACGGCGACGACGAGGCTGTTCGTGTCGGGGGTGAGGAAGTCGTAGAGATCGCCGCCGAGTTCGCGAGCCGGAGCGAATCGTGCGGCGACGTCGACGCCTTTGATCCGCTTCGGCAGTTCGGCCGGCAGGAGCGCGGCCTGCACGCGCTGTGCGAAGCGGATTTCTTTCTCGAGGCGATCTTCGTTCGCGCGGATCGTCTCGTAGAGCCGCGCGTTCTCGATGGCGACCGCCGCCTGGCTCGCGAGCAGCTGCAGGATTTCCACGTGACTCTTGTTGAACGCGTCGAGCTCGGGGCTCTCGAGATCGAAGACGCCGATGCAACGATCCTTCAAGAGCAGTGGAATCACCAGCTCCGATTTTGCGTCGTCCACGATCTTGATATAGCGGGGATCGGCTGCGACATCCGGCACCAGGACCGTCTGCTTGTGAAGCGCGGCATAGCCGACGATGCCGTTCCCGAGCTTGACGCGCGGCACGGTGATCTTGTCGCCGTATCGCACGGCGACTTTCATCTCGAGCTCGTTCGTGTCGTCGTTGATCAAGAGGATGCCGAACGTGCGATAGTCGATGACGCGGCGCGTGAGGTTCGCAATTCGTGTCAGGAGCTCGTCGAGGTTGAGAATCGCAGCAAACTCGCGCGCGATTTCGGCGAGGGTCTCGAGCGTGCTCGTGTACTCGCGATCGTGCTCGACGAGCAGTGCGTTCTCGATGGCAATCGCGACGTGCGCGCCGAACTGACGGAGCATCGCTTCGTCGACGTCGGTGAACTGGCCGGTGGTGTCGCTCAGAAGATTGAGCGCGCCGATAACTTTGCCTTTGCGCTTGAGCGGAACAACGAGCTCCGACTTCGAACCGGGAACGGCTTCGACGTACCGCGGATCGGTGTGGACGTCGTTGACCAGAATCGGGTGGCCGTCTTCGACAGCGGCGCCCACCAGACCGCGGCCGACTTTCAGGTGCAAGCCGCGGGAGACTTCTTCCGGGTAGCCGACGGAGTAGGCGATCGTCAGCTCATTGCGCTTCGGATCCAGCAGGTACACGGCGAATGCCTGGAACTTCGTGAACCGCGCGATGAGCTGGGGAATCTTGTGGAGCAGCTCGTCGAGGTCGAGGACGGACGCGATCTCTCTGCCCAGCGCGAAGAGCGTCGTGAGCTGCTCGTTCGTGCTCGACGCTGAGAGATGGACGGTATCTGACAGATTGTTCGACACGTTGAGGGCCGGCTGTTAACGGCCGTCGTTAGTATAATTGCTTCTTCCCATGGACCTGACGCTGCCGCTCGACTACGCCGCGATCGAACGCATCCTTCCCCACCGGTATCCGTTTCTGCTGGTCGATCGCGTGATCGAGCTCGAGGAGGACAAGCGCATCGTCGGGATCAAGAACGTGACGCTCAACGAACGTTATCTGTCCTACTCGGGAGAAGGCGGGAGGCCCGTGATGCCGCCGACGATTCTGACCGAGGCGGTGGCGCAGGTGGGTGCGATCCTGATTCTCGCGAAGCCGGAGAATCGTCAGCGTCTTCCGTACTTCATGGGCATCAAGCGCGTGCGCTATCGTCGTCCGGTCTACCCGGGGGACGTGCTCGTCATCGAGGCAAACGTCGTGCGACTGCGCAGCCGCATGGGTTTGCTGAAGGGTGTCGTGCGCGTGGATGGAAAGCCGATCGCGAGCGGATCGATGACCTTCGCGCTCGGGCCGGCGCCTGGCGCGACCGAGTAGCGCACCGGCTCATCTATTCAATCGACCGGCACTCGAGTTGCAAACCGACGCCCGGGATAAGGAGGCTTCGCATGCTCGAAACCATCGCGATCATTCTCATCGTGCTCTGGCTGCTCGGCATCGTGAGCGGCTATACGATGGGCAACTTCATCTACGTTCTGCTAGTTATCGCGATCGTGCTGTTCCTCGTGCGGCTGGTCAGCGGTCGCCGGGTCGTCTGAGGCGACTGCACGTACCTCCGACGGGACGGAGTCATTCACGGTGAGGGTGTGTACTCGGAAGCGCCGTCGGTGAGGAAGTAGCACCCTCGGCGACGCCGGTAGCACCCTCAGCGAAGGCGAGGAGCACCCTCGGCGCAGCCGAGAGCACGTGGGCGAAGCCGGCCGTGTGACGGCGAAGCCGTCAGCACGGTGAGCGAAGCCGTTTTTATGCGCCGATGACGGAGCGGCCCAGTTCCTCGCGTGGCGCGTCGTCGTTGAGACGCACACGGGCCGAGCGGAAGCGCTGAAACGGCATGTGGCACTGATACTTCCTGAGGAAGTTCAGGAACCGCTTGTAGTCCGACGGCTCGAGGTTGAAGCTGTGGACGAGGGCTTTGTAGTTGCCGCGCGTCTGCTCGAGACCGCTCGTGATGATGGCGCGGAGATCGTCTCGCGTCAGGTCGCGCGACATGAACGGTTCGTAGACCACCGCCCAGAACGATTCGCCGCCCACCAGCATCCGTTCCAGCAGCACGTCTGCCGTCCTTCGTCGAGTGACGATCTCGGGTGCAGCCGATTGAACCGGCACGCTTGAAATCTCGCGCGGCAGATCGGCCGGCGTGATCACGCCCGAACGCGAGCGCACCACAACGCGCTCAGCGACGTTTTTCAGCTCACGGACATTCCCGGGCCATCGATAGCCGAGGAGACGTTCAACCGTCTCACTCGTCACGACTGGCTGATCGACGCGATGCCGCTGGCTGTACAGGCGGCAGAAGTGCGTGAACAGCGGTTCGATGTCTTCACGTCGTTCGCGCAGCGGCGGGATGGCGAGGTGAATCACGTTCAGCCGGTAGTACAGATCTTCGCGGAAGCTCTTGTCGGCGATGCGCGACATGAGATCGCGATTCGTCGCGGCGATCACGCGGACGTCCACTTTGGAGTTGATGCGATCGGAGCCGACGCGCTGAATTTCTCCGCTCTCCAGGAAGCGCAGCAACAGCGCCTGCATGCGCAGGCTCATCTCGCCCACTTCGTCCATGAAGATCGTGCCGCCGTGCGCCTGATCGAGCCAGCCTCGTTTGTCGCGGTACGCGTCGGTGAACGCGCCGCGCATGTGGCCGAACAGCTCGGATTCGAGGAGCGTGTCGGGAACGCCGGCGCAATTGATCGTCACGAGCGGGCTGCGCGAGCGTTCGCTGCGCTGATGCACCATGCGCGCGACCACTTCCTTGCCGACGCCGCTCTCGCCGGTGATGAGAATCTTCGCGCTCGATCGGGAGGCGCAGATGATCTCATCCTCGATCTCACGCATGACGGAGCTGGAACCAACCAGACTATGGGGTGTGTCCATGGCAGTTGAGGCGCTGTCGAATCTCTAGTTGAGGTTTATATGCCTTTTGGATCCCTTCGGTCAACAGTTATTTGACCATAAAGGTCCAATGAGTCAGTCAGTGTACCATTTTATGAGGTCAAAGTGTGAATTTCGTGCACTTTTAAGACAGTTGAGCTCGCCTCGTTAGTCAGCCGGCCTATGGATTTCGGGCGATTTCGACGATCGATTTGTCCTACTCAGCTGGAGATTTTCGGCAAAAGAACGGTGCGTACAGCTGAGCTGATCGATCTGTCGCGGTCGCGTTCGATCTACGGTCGACGCAGCGCGTTTATGAATGCCGCGCTCACACGACGCCGGCGAACGCGAAGCGACACGACGTAGTGAGACGCGTCATCCGAAGGCGATCGGGCTCACACGCATGTTCGCTCGCCGCTTCAGTACGAAGCGACACATCAAGCGGGCGAATTTACGCGGTTAGTTTTGGTCGAGAGTCGCGCGGAAGGATGGAGACTTGAAAAACTGGAGAGGTTCGCAGCAGCGGAACTTGCCGCTGCTGCGAATTCAGAATGACGCTGCTACGCTGCTACGGCGCGGCGGAATTTCCGGAATCCCATGCCGGCCAGAGCGGTCCCGATCAGGAGCAACGATGCCGGCTCCGGCGTGCCGACGTCGGCCCGCACGAGAGAGAACTTCACGTCGACGTCCGCCCAGCCAGGCAGACCGAACGTTTCATTCGTCAGCGTGACCGACAGCAACCCGGATGTTCCGAACGAGAGGAGGAGCGGATTGTCCCAGGCTACGTAGCCGAAGCTGGTGCCAAGCCACGCCGCGCCTGTTAGGCCGCCGCTCGAGCCACCAAACGCCGGAGTCGGCTGCGTGAACGAGAAGTTCACAGCGATAGGCGCAGGGACGACGTCGTCCAAATTGAGCGCTGTTTCGTCGGTGCCAATCCTGAAGAGCGGCATCAACGATGTGGACTGTCCGACCGTCGTCAAATCGAATGACGTCGGCTCCGGGAGCAAGTCTTTCTCCCAGAGGACAAGTCCAGGATCCGTCGTCTTGAGAGAGACGTCGAATGAGTTGAGCGTGAACGTGGTTGCCTGCGCAGACGATGCGACCGTCAGCGCAAGTGCCGCAAAACCAATTACTAGCAGCCGTTTATACATCGAGGTCTCCGATTCACCATCAACGCGGGCTGGATATAAATCCAGCCGGCATTGCCGTCGTAAAGCAAACGGGAGTCCTTCTCGATGGAATTCAATTAGCGCTTTCAAATCAACGAGATAGTGACGGAGCTTGTTGTCGGAAGGGGCCGCAATTCTACCTGGAGCGTGCCTTTAGGTATCGCTTAGGTAAATCCCTTGTCAACGCAGTGTTGTGGCCGGCTATTCATTCTGTGAGACTTCTAAGGAGGCTTGCCGGGAACACGAGCCAAAAGCCTGCCGAGCCGGCGACCTTTCTGTCACATGAAATTCGATCGTAGCTCGTAAGATGCTGATTTACAAATACTTAATCGACTCGACTTGCCGGTGCATGACAGGGCACCTCTCTTGCTGTCCAGCTTACCGACGGTGCGCAACGCCGTGGTTAACAACTCTAGTTCGGAGGGTCTATTGAGGAAGCTCTTAGTCGTATCTGCGCTGGCAGTGAGCGCGCTGTGCCTGACGGCGTCTCAAGCAAGAGCGGCCAACCTCACGCTCACCAGTGCTGGCAGCAATGTCTCGGGAGGGGTCTTCATCGGCCCGTACACAGCAAACATCGACGGCACTTCATTCCAGGTCATTTGCGACGACTACGCCTCCGAGACGTACTTGTACGAGGGGTGGACCGCCGACGTGATCACGCCCGACCACATCGACGACGCGAAGTTTGGTGGAGCGACGGCGTACGGCGGATCGTCCAGTGCCGACGGCTACAACATGGTCGCCTATCTTGCGACCCAACTCTTCGACGCCGCGGATCACAACAATCTTTCGCTGGCCGCAGATCTTCAGTTTGCCATCTGGAAGGTTTTTGACAACGCGGTGTCGTTGACGTCCAACGCGCAGCTGCTGCTGAACGACGCTTACGCGCACCGCACTGACAGCTCGCTCCTGTCGGACTTCGTTTTCTACAACCCTACGGGAACTACGTGCACCAGCGGGTCGTGCCCGACCTGGCCGCCGCAGGAATTCATTGCGAAGACCGGCACGCCTGAACCGGCGACGCTCTCACTCCTCGGCCTTGGAGCTTCAGCGTTATTCGGAGCACGCCGGCGGCGTCGCAACGTTCTCGCCTGAGGAACAGGATATGAAAACGACATTCATGATTCTGCTACTCGGGTTATTCGCGGTGCCCTCGCTCGCAACTGCAGCATCGGCAGCGGTCGTCACGGCGCCGGAACCGGCAACCGGAGCACTTATTGTCACCGGCATCGGCGCGGGTATCGCGGCATTGAGGCGACGACGTAGGCGCTAGACCGAGGTCGGAGTATCGAAACTTCAAGGCCCGGACTCATCCGGGCCTTTTCTTTTTGGCGCACGACAATTCACGATCACGCTTCAGTCGCTGTTCAAGTGATCCGTACGATCCAACCGCCGTCCGTCAACTTCATCGTCGAGGAGCAATCGCCAGGTTCATCAGCGCAATTTCTCCAAGCCGTCGCTAATGAAACCGTAAGTGCTGCCGCGTTGTTACCACTCTATTTTTTTGCGTTTAACTTACGAACATTTGCTGAACTCGTGGAAACCTAACTCTTCATCTGCGTGCTAGCATCGAATTCCCGGCGCTTTTTATCTCACTGAAAGGTCCTCAGGTGAGTAACTCGCACAACGGAAATTCGGTCTGCCGCTTTTGTGGTGAAGCCCTTCACGCAACCTTCGTTGACCTTGGTATGTCGCCGCTCTGTGAGAGCTTCGTAGCGGCAGATCAGGTCAACACCTCGGAACCGTTCTATCCACTCCACGCGCTCGTGTGTGGTCAGTGCTTCCTGGTTCAACTTCAAGAGTACGTAAAGCCTGCGGATATCTTCGGTGAGTATGCGTATTTCTCGTCGTACTCAGCGAGCTGGCTTGAGCATGCGCGCAAGTACTGTCGCGCGATGACCGACCGCCTCGCATTGGGCAGCAAGAGCTTCGTCGTGGAGCTCGCCAGCAACGATGGCTATCTCCTGCGCAATTTCGTTGAGGCCGGAGTTCCTTGCCTCGGTATTGAGCCAGCTGCCAACGTCGCAAAGGTCGCAATCGAAAAGGGCATCCAGACACGCGTCGACTTTTTTGGAACTTCGCTGGCCAAGCAGTTGTCTAGCGAGGGCAGCCAAGCCGATCTTCTGCTCGGAAACAATGTGCTGGCGCAGGTGCCAGACCTGAATGATTTTGTTGAAGGCATGCGCCTGGTGCTGAAACCGCAGGGCGTCATCACCATGGAATTCCCGCACCTGTTGCGGTTGATGGACGAGAATCAGTTCGACACCATCTATCACGAGCACTTCTCGTATTTTTCATTCACGACCGTCGAGAAGATTTTTGCCGCGCACGGAATCGTACTGTTCGACGTCGAAGAGATTCCTACTCATGGTGGCTCGCTGAGAATTTTCGGCCGGCACAAGGCAGATTCGACAAAGCCGATCAGCTGTCGAGTCCAGGAACTACGCCGCCGCGAACAGGCAGAAGGCCTGGATCGTCTCGACACCTACGGACGATTCAATCAACACGTGATCGAAACGAAATGGAAGCTTCTCGACTTCCTGATTGAAGCCAAGCGGCATGGGAAATCGATTGCCGGTTATGGCGCGCCGGGAAAAGGTAACACGCTGCTCAACTACTGCGGCATCCGCACGGATTTTCTCGACTATACCGTCGACAAGAATCCCTACAAACACGGGCGTTACACGCCCGGAACTCACATTCCGATCTTTCCGCCCGATCAGATCCGCACGACGAAGCCGGACTACATCCTGATACTGCCCTGGAATTTCAAGGACGAAATCGTCGAACAGATGGGCGATGCGCGAGCCTGGGGCGCAAAGTTCGTCGTGCCGATTCCCTCAGTCGCTGTGATCGACTAGGCAGTCCAGCGCACCTTTGGGCTGCGTCGGCAGCTCAGTACGACTTGATGAAGGGCCGGATCCAGAGGTCGGTGACTTCGGCCGTTCGCGGCAACTCTAGTGCGTTCACGACCACCGATGCGATGTCCGCCGGTTGGAGCAGTTTGGCAGGATCGTATGACCGTCCTTCCGCGCGGTGTACCAGCGACTGCATACCACTGGCCGTCCGGCCCAGAAATACGCTCGTCACTCGCACGCCTCTCTCGTTGACCTCGTCTCTGAGGCTGTCCGCCAGGGCGCGAAGCGCGTGCTTCGTCGCACCATACTGCGCGCCGTTTTTCGACGCTCTGATACCGGCGCTCGAGTTGACGAAAACAACCTGACCCTGGGCTGCGACGAGAAGCGGCAGCAGCGCCTGTGTCAGGCGGAACGGCGCACGGACATTGATGCGGTGCTGACGATCGAAATCTTCAAGTGAGGCCTTTTCGAAGGCAGCGATCTGAATTGCGCCGGCAGAGTGGACCAGCACATCGAGCTGTCGTGCTCGAGAATTGAACTCGGTGCAAAAGCGCTCGACTTCCTCGTCGATCGCGAGATCCACTGCGTGATCAAGCAAGCGATCCGCAGGCCAGCGGGACGACTTGCGCAGATCGCCGATAGGAGAAGTGTTTCGCGCGAGGGCGTGCACGATGACGCCCTGATCCAGCAACCGAGCCACGATCGCCTGTCCGATTGCGCCGGTGGCTCCAGTAACGAGGGCAACGGCGCCCCGAAGCGCCGAACCGGATCGAAGGGACGTCACAGTGCTTGATCGATCAGGTCATGCGCGGCCAGAGAAGTTGCCGCGCCGCGGATGGCAGTAAATCTCAAGCGCGATCGCTCTGCAATGTCGAGGAGGCTGTTGTTCCCATCGGACATGTTCAGCACCCACAGGAGCGCTTCTTCGCGCTCTCTCGCGTCCGCGTAGCCACCCATGTCGGAGTACAAACCGCGACGACCCAGCTGCGGCTCACCTTTCGGCAACTTGTTGACGTACCGGCCATCGCCTTCGAGCACTTCGACGACCGCCAGACATTTCATCAAGGAGTCGGCGAGCGAGTCGGCGTCGACAAATTCGAGATTATCGGCTGACGTGTGGTACTCAGGGAAGCACCCATGCGGCGTGCGAGACAGCCTGCCAACCGGCAAATCGAATCCGGGCGAGCAGTATTGCCGTTCATCGTAGCCATAGGGTGAGAACTCACTGATTTCAAATTGATCGGCATCGTCGCGTAGAACGATCGCAACGGCTCGATCGATGTCGGCAATCCCTTTCCTGCTCTTCTTGTACGACATCCCGCCGCGGTCGCCAAGGCAGGCAAGCACGAGGCCATGCTTGATTCGCTGGGCGCGCTGTTCGTTTAGGGCCAGCCATACGATCGCACCGATGGTTCCGGGGGCAAACAAGAAACGATACGTGTAGCGCCGCTTCTCTTGCGCGATCAGGCGTGCCAACGTCGTCGCGATCGATATACCCGACAGATTGTCGTTACAGAGCGATGGATGACAGACGTGGCAGGAGAAAAGCACCTCGTCTTGACTGGAGCCTCGAATCACGCACTCGCCGAAGGTCAAGTGACCGTCCGCAAGCGTGGAGTCGATGAAAACTTCGTACTCCTGTTCCGTGAGTCGTTCGAGGTCGCGATGGCTGAGGCAAAAGCCCCAAGTCTCTCGGTAGTAGGACGTCTTGTACGGAATCCAGTCTGGAAACTTCGGCAGTGAAAACAGGTGCGGCTGCAACTCCCCCAGAGACATCCGCCGGTCGACCGGCGCGCTGTAATTCAAAACATGCAGATTAGACCTGCGGAAGTCGACAACGCGCTCACCCTTGCTGTTTCGAATATAGGCGTCCCGAATATTCCATTCCTTCGGAACCGTCCAGTCGAGGACCTTGGTCCCGGTCGGCACTTCCGAGATTTTGAGATCGATATCGGCGCTGATCAGCGCAAGGGTGTCGCGAACTCCGTTTCCTGTGATGCTTCGACAGATCGGATACATCCGCCGTATGCGCTCGTAAATCTCAGCACCGATGGCTGTTCGATCGACGTCCGTGGCGGTCAGCGCCACCGCAGGAGCTCTTTCAAGGGAACACCAGACCAGGCCGAAATGGTCGCCAGAAAGGCGAGGACCCCGAGGACGATGAGAATGGCGCGGCCGCGACCTGCGTGGGGTTGCGTACTCATTCGAATCTGATCGCAGCTTTTCGACAGTAGAAGCCTTCCGCGTAGCCATGCGGCGCGCGGCATTCCATGCCTCGCAGTCGCATCAGACCGCGAAAGGTTTCTGCGTCGAACCAATGTTTCGAGCGCTGAGTTCCAAATACCCGCTGTAGATAGCGAATCTTTGTTTCGCAGGATCTGCGATCGAGAGCAACGAAGGCATTCGGCGACCCCAAGTCGCCGTCGTACTTTGGCACTTCGTACTCGAGCACGAAATGATCACGGAAGGTATTCCAGACGAGATCTGACAATACGCGATGATCCTGGTGGCGATCGTTTCGGTAGTGCGTCAGCACGAGATCGGGACTGCCGCTCTTCTTCAGCTCCTCGAACACTTCCTTGATCGCACCGAACTGCTGCGGGAAGAAACCGTCGCGAAATCTTGAGATCAAGAGGCGGTGACGGCGCGCGCCACGTAGAAACAACGCCGCGCTCTTGCGAGCCTCTTGCTCGCGCGCGCCGACCGCCGAAAAAACAACCCAGTCGATCTCCACCGCCCGACGCGTCCGCAGCATTTGCAGAAGCAAGCCACCACACCCGATCTCAATGTCGTCCGAGTGCGCGCCCAGGCACAGAATTCGAACGGAACCTTTCCGATTACCGAACTGGAGGTTCTCCATCGTGGATAAGTCTACGACCGATCCGACCGCGCGGTTGGCAGTTTCGAGAGCCGACAGCGTGGGCCGCTGATCGCGATCTAGGAAGCTTCGGCGAAAATGACGCGCGGGCTCAGGCCGGAGCGCCGGCCAGCGCCATCGAGTTAGCCTGAGTCTTCCAGATTTCCCAAGGCGCGTTCCCGCGGCTGTAGATCTCTTCGAGCTGCTGACGATCTTTGAACGTGTCCATGGACATCCAGAAACCGTCGTATTCGAACGCCGCCAGCTTTCGTTCCTGCACTAACCGCTGGAACGGCTCAACGACAAGTTCCTCGCCTTCGTGCAGGTAGTCGAAAATCTCATTCTTCAGCGCAAAGAAACCGCCGTTGATTCGTATCGGGGATTTGCGCAGCTCGTCGATTGAGGTCACGCAGCCGTCGCCGCCTGTCGAAACGACGTGGTAACTGAGATTCGGTTTGATGCTGACGAAACTCGCGACAGCGTCCAGACTGCGACAGTGATCGATATGTGCCGGCAGATCCAGGTCTGATAGACCGTCGCTGTAATTTGCGAGAAACATCGGCTCGTTTCTTACGAGGTGCTCGACCGCCTTCAACCGCTGGCCGATGTTTGAAGAAGCACCGGTCTCGACGAACGTAATCTTCCAGTCGTGGATATCGCTCTTCATCAGTTCGAGCTTCTTACCACCTTCCGACAACACGAAGTCGTTTGAGAGCGTCTCGCTATAGTTCAGGAAGTAGTTCTTGATGACGTCCCCGCGATAACCGAGACACAGGATGAAGTCCTTGTGTCCGTGGTGCGCGTAGTACTTCATCACATGCCACAGGATCGGTCGGTAGCCGATGGTCACCATCGGCTTCGGGACGTTCTCGCCCGCTTCCCGAATCCGCATGCCGAGCCCGCCGCAAAACAACACCACCTTCATCGATGCACCCTCGTGACCTCTGTCGGATTTAGACCGCTACCGGTGAGGTCCGCCACCGCAGGCTCGAATCGAGGCGACCATCCTTCAGCCGCGCCTCGATGTTCTTCAGGCGGACGTATCCGGTGAACTGCTCGGCGGTCAGATGGCTCTCGACCGCCGCTTGATACATTTCCTCCGCGCCACGACGAACCGTCCACTCCGTCTTGAAGCCGGGAATATGCTTCGACAGCTTGTCGCAGTTGACGCGGTAGCAGCGCGGGTCGGGGCCGCCGCCTTCCATGTATTCGACGGTGCAGCCTTTGACCACGTCCTGAACGATCGACGCGACGTCGCGGATCTGATAGTTCTCTTCGCTGCTGCCGACGTTGAAGGCCTGGTTGTGGATCGCTTCTCGCGGAGCCTCGAGCACGGCGAGAAACGCGCGCGAGATGTCGCGGATGTGGACCAGCGGACGCCAGGGTGTACCGTCGCTCTGAATCAGTACCTTGCCCGTCGTGTAGGCAACGCCGACCAGGTTGTTGACGACGATATCAGCTCGCAGACGTGGCGATGCACCGTAGGCCGTGGCGTTGCGGAGGAATGTCGGACTGAACGAGTCGTCGGCCATCGGCGCCACGTCGCGCTCGACAAACACCTTGGAGGCGCCGTACGCGGTGATCGGATTGAACTGCGCCGTCTCGTCGAGCATCTTGTCGCCGGCCGCGCCGTACAAACTGCAGGAGGAGGCAAAGAGATAGCGCGAAACGCCGGCAGCCTTCGCTTCGCGCGCGAGCGACACGCTGCCGAGATGATTGATGTCGTATGTGCAGGATTCGTCGAGGCAGCCGAGCGGATCGTTTGAAAGCGCCGCCAGGTGAACGACCGCGTCAAAACCTCGCAGGTCTGCCGCTTTGACGTCGCGGATGTCTTTCCGGATTGCCGGCACGTTGCGAAGGTCGGACCCGAAGTCGCAGCCCTCATAGAGATAGGTGTCGAGGCCGACGATCTCGTGACCGGCGCGTGCCAGGATGTCGATCATGACCGACCCGATATAACCGTGGTGCCCGGTAACCAATACCTTCATGTGGTCCTGTCCAGAAAACGAGGAGTCAGCGTCCGGCCGGTGTGGCCGACACCGGGGCTGGTTCGAGCAAGGAGTCGGCCACAGACGAGTGGCCGGAAACGACGCCTAAATGCGGGATTGAAGGCGGATTCGAGGTTCGGCACGCTCTCGCGAGCGATTAATGTCCGCTATTACCCAGACTAAAGTTCCATCCAACGTGGAATCGACGTTTCGCTTCTAGGCACGATTTGAACGAAGAAACCAATCAACCGAGTCAAACGCGATGTCTTTAGGCAATCTTCACGTATTTCGTTATTCATTCGCCTTCGAGGGTAACTGGCCGTCGGCTTGCTGAATACCGTCCTGGTCTCACTCCGAGGTAAATCGCCGAAATGATTTTCACTGAAACCAAGCTACGTGGTGCCTTCATCATCGATTTGGAACGGCGGGAAGACGACCGCGGCTTCTTTGCGCGCGCGTTCTGTCAGCACGAATTCGAAGCGCATGGACTGAAGCCGATCATCGCGCAGGCGAACATCGGTTTCAACAAACGCAAGGGCACCCTTCGGGGCATGCACTTTCAATATCCGCCAGCCGCCGAAACGAAGCTCGTACGCGCCAGTCGCGGTGCAGTTCTCGACATCATCGTCGACTTGAGGCCGGAGTCGCCGACCTATCTTCAGCATGTCGCCGTCGAATTGAGCGCAGACAACCACCGCGGCATTTATATCCCGGAGCGCTTCGCGCACGGCTATCAAGCGCTGGAAGACAATACCGAGACGACGTACCACGTCGGGGAGTTTTATACACCCGGCTCTGAAGGTGGCCTGTTATACGACGATCCGAAACTCGGTCTGACATGGCCGCTGCCGGTCGGCGTGATGTCGGAAAAGGACCGCGAGTGGAAATCTCTCGATCAAATCGAAGGCGAACTTAAAAACCGCATGCGCACAAGCGCTTGAGAACTGACACATGATTATCGTTGACAACGCACTGCAAGCACGAGAGGGCGAGGGGCGACCAATCCGGGTCGGAATGGTTGGCGCTGGATTTATGGCGAAGGGCCTCTCGAATCAGATTGTGAACAGTATTCCCGGAATGCGGGTGGTTGGAATTTACAATCGCCACATCGAGCGCGCGATCGCCGCATACAAGTACGTCAGCGAAAACCTCAATCCGGTGGTTGCCGATTCACAATCGGTGCTTGACGCTGCGATTGAACGCGATCAACCAGTCGTCACCGAGGACGCGATGCTCCTCGCGCGCTCACCTCATGTCGACGTCCTGGTTGAAACCACAGGCTCGGTGGAGTTCGGCGCACGCATCATCCTCGAAGCGTTCAAGCACGGCAAAGATGTCGTCCTGCTCAACGCTGAGATCGACGCGACGATCGGTCCGATCCTCCAGGTCTACGCGAAGAAATACGGCGTAATTCTGTCCGCCTGCGAAGGTGACGAGCCAGGCGTGCAGATGAATCTGTATCGCTGGGTAAAAGGGCTTGGGCTCATTCCGCGCGTAATGGGCAACATCAAGGGTCTTCAGGACCCTTACCGCAATCCGACGACGCAAAAAGGCTTCGCCGACAAGTGGGGGCAGAATCCGGCCATGGTGACGAGCTTCGCCGACGGCTCGAAGATCAGCTTCGAGCAAGCGATCGTGGCGAACGCGACTGGCTTCGTCGTTCAATCCCGTGGCATGTCGCGCGGCAAAGAGTACCGCGACGATGTGATGACGATCGGAAAGCTGTACGACATCGACGCACTTCGCAAGCTCGGAGGAATCATCGACTACGTCGTCGGCACCCCTCTGACGAAGGTCTACTGTCTGGCTGAGCACACCGATCCGAAGCAGCAGCACTATTTGAATCTCTACAAGATGGGAGAAGGGCCACTCTATTCGTTCTTCATTCCCTACCATCTCGTCCACTTCGAGGTGCCCAACGCCATCGCGCGAACGGTACTCTTTCGCGATTCGGTGGCGAAGCCGCTCGGCGGCCCTGTCGTCGAGGTGTGCGCCATCGCGAAACGGGATTTAAAAGCTGGTGAAGTGCTCGATGACTATGGCTGCTACATGACGTATGGAGAAGCCGTAAACGTCGAGGAGATGAGCAGTGGTCGTTACCTGCCGGAGGGCCTCGTCGAAGGTTGTGTCGTAAGACGCTCAATCGCCAAAGATGCAGTGCTCACCTATGATGATGTCGAGTTGCCGAAGGACAGGCTCGGCGACCAGCTGCGCGCAGAACAGTATCTGCACTTCCGGAATGAGGCTTGGCTGAACGAACTCGAGCGCGTGCCCGCGTAATACACGGCTTGCGATGGGCTGCCATCCTGGTGGGCGTCATCGCAAGCGCCGTCGCCGTGCCTTCCGTCAGAGCGAGCGCGTTGCGATCAATTGGCAACGCGCTGGTGGCTGAAGACGCTCTCGCGCCTTCCGACGTTATCGTCCTCACTGTCGACGCCAACGGCGCCGGCATCCTCGAGGCGTCCGACTTGGTTCAGAGAGGCATCTCCAAGCGGGTTGCCTTCTTCGCCGATCCGCTTGATGCTGCTGATTTGGAATTCCAGCGACGAGGACTTCCGAACGAAGACGAAGCATCGAACGTTGTTCGGCTTTTCGGTGCGCTCGGTGTTCATGATGTCGAGGAGATACCCGTAACCGTCAACGGATCTGAGGACGAAGCACGGATTCTGCCTGATTGGGCGGACCACAATCGTGTTCGATCAATCGTGCTCGTCACCAGTCGAGATCATTCGCGGCGCCTCACGAGAGCCATGCGACGTGCGGTACAAGGCCGACCGATAGTCGTACGCGTGCGTAGCGCGCAACTCTCAGCCTTCGATCCTGACCGTTGGTGGCAATCGCGCCGGGGGCTACGGATCGGACTCGTCGAACTGGAAAAGCTCGCCCTGGACGTCGTTCGCCACCCGTTCTCCTGAGTGGTGCTCCCAATCGTGGGGAATGATGGACAGCGATTTGACTCTCTTCTGGTAACCATTTAACCGCTCGCCGGCCGACTTCCTCCGCTGCGTCCAAGTCACTACACGCGACTTCTTTTTTTTCTCCTTATGATCCACTCTCGGTCCGGCGCTGTAAGTCATTGCCCGGGAAATATTTGCGACGCCCTTATGACGAGATCTCTGGTGGTGGCCGCCTTGCTTTCTTCAAGGCGAACCAACAGAGGGCCTGATGAAGGTTTCAATCGTTATTCCTGTCTTCAACGAACGTCGTTACATCGCGCAGGTCCTCGCCAAGGTTCAGTCAGTCGAAATCGATAAAGAAATCATCGTCATCGACGACGCGTCGACGGACGGAACGCGGACGTTCCTCGAAGCCCTTCACGATGCGACGACGCGAGGCCTTGCCGTTCAAGCCGCTGCAGAGAACTCTGGAGCGCTGCGCGTCGATAACGTCAGGGTCGTGTTTCAGCCGCGCAACATGGGAAAAGGCGCGGCACTTCGGCGTGGTTTCGCCGAGGCGACGGGCGACATCGTGATCGTCCAGGATGCTGACCTTGAGTACGACCCCAGTGATTACCATGCGCTCATTGAACCGATCGTCTCGGGACGTGCCGACGTCGTCTTCGGTTCGCGCTTTCTCGGCGGTCCACATCGTGTCCTGTTCTTCTGGCACTACGTCGCAAACAGGCTGCTGACACTCCTCTCCAATGTGTTCAGCAACCTGAATCTCACCGACATGGAGACCTGCTACAAGGTCTTTCGCCGCGAAGTCATTCAGGCTATCGACCTCAAACAAAATCGATTCGGATTCGAACCTGAAGTGACCGCGAAAGTCGCGAGAATGCACGCGCGAGTGTACGAGGTGCCGATCTCGTATCACGGCCGGACGTACGAGGAGGGCAAGAAGATCGGATGGCGCGACGCGATTCAAGCTGTCTGGTGCATTCTTCGGTACGCTGCGGTCCCGTCGCTCGGCAAAAGCGAGCGATTGTCGAACCAAGAGACCTCCAGACGATTCCGTGACGATGCACACACCTCGGCGCCCAACCGCGCAGTGTCGCTCTAGCAATGACACCAGCGTCTGTTGGTCACAGAGCTGATCGTAACTCGTGGACGTTCGCCGACTGGACCGTCTGTGGTCTCTTGACGACGGTCGGCGCCATGCAGATGCTTTACGCTCAGCAAGGCGCAGACTTCTACAGCGGCGACACCACATATCTTGAACTCGCGCGTTCGCTCCTGAACCACCGCAGCTACGGGTTCGATTTCAGGCCGGAGACAATGCTGCCGCCTGGATTTCCAGCATTGCTGGCAGGGCTGATTGCCGTTCTGGGCGACAGCCATGCGGTCCTGGTCCGAACCATGGTGGTGTTCGCCACACTCGGCCTTGTGCTGACCTACATTCTCTTGAAAAGACAGCAAAGCAGGTCCGCGGCGGCAGCCATCTGTCTTGTAATCGCGTCCTCACCTGTCTGGTTTCGATTCGCCTCGACAATCGTCTTCTCAGACATGCCGTACTTTTGCCTCAGCATGGCGCTGCTGTTGTCGGCGACAAAGCTCGATGTCGCGACAGAGCGGCGATCGATCTTCAAGTGGGGCGCGATCTCCGCGTTCTTGCTCGTCGCTTCGATGCTCATGCGGTCATCCGGCGTCGCGCTGCTCGGTGGACTGGTAGCGTGGATCGCCGTATCGCTGGCGTCCAGCACCTCGCTCGCGCGAAATCGGCTGAAGAAGTTCGCGGTGCCGATTCTCTTTGGCGTATGCACGCAGATCGCATGGTCGGCATGGTCAAAGCCCCGCGAAACGATCGAATGGCCGATCGGTGGCTATCCCAAGCCGTACCTGGCGCAACTGGCGGTGAAGAGCGGCAATGAACCTGACCTTGGGCCGATGAGCGTGCGCGACGTTCCGGAGCTCGTGGGCCGGAATCTAGCCGACTACACCTCGGCCATCGACTACTTGGTCACCCGAAAGGGAACGTTCGAACAGCGTTGGTTTCTGCCGTGGACCGTCGGCACTATTGTCTTGGCGTTGATCGGTCTGGGAGCGTCGATTACTTCAAGTGGCGGGACGTTGAGCGAGTGGTACATCCTCATCTATCAGGCAATATTTGTTATTTGGCCATGGGACTTCGAATTCCGGTTCGTTCTACCGATCGCGCCGCTGATATGCATGTACATCTGGCGTGGATGCGCGATTTGCGTGAAATGGATCGTTGAAGAACGGCGGCCGGCTGCCGTCGTCGTGCCAATCGTGAGCGGTCTTCTCGCTGCGGTCTCGGCGTTAAACGCGGCGTCGACACCGCATCCCCAGGCTTTCTTGGCAACGACTGTGTGGACGCTGGTCACTCTTCTGACGTCTGGCGTGATCTGGCTCGATGGGGGATTTTTCAGCAAGCTCCTTCGATCAGGCCGGTCCCAACCAGCGTTGGTAGTTGCTTGTCTCGTACTCATCTTCCTGGGAACGACGCGATGTATCGCCGTCGCGCGCGAGAATGAGAGCTTTGAAGTGGCGCACGAGTCTGGCTATCCGCAAATGGTCGCGGCGTCGTGGCTTCGCGAGCACGCTCCTCGGAATGCGGTGATCATGGCGCGGCAGCTGGATGTCGTTTACCACTACTCGCGTCTGAAAGTCGTCTGGTTTCCTCCGACCCTCGACGCCGAGATGCTGATGGGTGGAATCGCCCGACACGGAGTGGACTTCATCGTCGTGCTCGACCGCGGGGCCGAAACGTATTGGCGACCCGGAGAGGACCGCTCGTTCGCACGGCTACTCGACAAATATCCAGATCGGTTCGCACTCGTTCAGCAGGGCAGCCGCGAGAAAATTTATGCGGTCGTTTGCGATGTCGCAGAAGAGGGCTGCAATTACTGAGCTCGCGAGAGTGCCTACAGCAGTGTGACCACAACTATGGCAACAACCCGTAGATGGTCAGGCGACCGATCGTGGTCACAAACACCTTCCCATTCACGACCAGAGGCACGCTGAACTTCGCCGCATAATCGAGCGCGTCGCGTGAACCAGCCTGATCGCTCGAGTACAGTTGGATGCCGAGATTCGACGCATCGTAGGCACGCAGCACGCCTGGCTGCGCTGTGCCGCACGTTGCCTGCGTTCCGCAGTCGCCGTTGCGCTGAATGGCCCAAACGATGCCGTTAGCGGTTCCGTTCGCCGATACGGATAGCGTCGCACCGGGATATGGATATGCCACGGAACTCGCGGACGTTGGAGTGGTCGACAGCAGGCCGTTGGTTAACTTGAACGCCTGGACCGTGTCTGCAACCGGACCAAAATACACGGAACCGTTGAAATAGACCGGTGCACTGTAATTCCCCGGCTCGGGGCGGCCGAAGGGGAATACGTTCACCAGAGACTGCACGATCTGATTGTCGTTGTTCGCGTTGTAGTGCCCCATCGAATCCCGATCAAGCATATAGACCGTGTTGTCCTTGCCGGCGCTGACCAGAAGATGAGGATGTGCCCCGGGCTGGTCGGGTAGGAGCAGCGGCCCGGCCGCGCCCAGATCGAAGTTATTCGCGCTGATGTTTGCTTGATTGTGCGGCGTAAAGTAATCGACCACCGACCCCGAAGGATTTACCTTTACGAAGCTGTCGCCGTAGTCTCGACCGCCCGTGTTCACGTCGAATAGGCCGTTGCCGGTCACGAAATAGATGTTGCCGGCTGCGTCGGCGGCAGGGCCACCGTTGGCCTGCCACATCCCGGCGCTGTCTGCGTCTGGCGACGAATTGTGAACGAACACCTGCTGCAGCGTGGTCGCGTTGTAACCCAGGAGCCAGCCGTGGTACGGCTGTATGTCGCCATGGCTACCGAAGCCGATATAGACGACACCGTTGCTCAACAGCAACGCGGGGCGCTGATTTTCATGAAGCGGGTCGAAGGGCACTGAGCCGCCCTGGCCGCCCACGCCCGAACCCTGGACACTCGCCTGAATCTGAATCGGACCGCCGAACTTCTCTGCGCCAGTGGCGACGTCGAGCGCGTGGAGACGCTGACGGTAGTTCGTCGTGCCCCCCGACACTTCCTTCGTCTTCGCCACCACGTACAGCGTTCCCGTCGATGGATCGACAACAGGCGTCCCGGTGGTACCGATTTCCGGAGCAATGTCGCAGCATTCGCCGGTATCGGTCGATGGGACCGTCGTGACGCCGGCAGCAGCGTCGATGAAACTCGTCTGCCAGTACGGCGTCGTGCTAAGGCCATCGGCATCGAATGCGTAAACGCTGTTGTGTTCCGTCGCGACGTAAACGATGTTCCTGATACCGCGTCCGGGAATCGACACGCCGGCGACATACAGCGGGGAAGCATGCGAGTTGCCGTCCAGCGAGTACGAAGTCAACTTGCCAAAAGAAGATGACGAAATGTTCGACGGTGTCAGAACGATCTCATTGGTGTTCTGGCCGGTCCTGGCGTTGTCATTGTGGTGTGTAAAGACGCCGGGATGATTCGTGACGTACACCAATGCGTTCGACGTCTGCGTGCCATCCGTCGTGCGCACGGTCACGACATGCTGACCGACACTGGTTCCTGGTGTGTACACGCCAGAGGCAGTTATCAACCCGGAAGCAGCGGTGCCGCCATCGACGCCATCGACCGCCCAGACGACCTCGCCTCCGCTCGACGCCTGAAATTGCTGCGAAAGCGTCGCCGTCAACGTCGCAGTACGTGGACTGATTGTGAACCCTGAACCCGTTCCAGTGAGCGGCACCTGTTGCGGTGCGGCCGGTGCGTTGTCGGCAATAACCAGGGTCGCGGAACGCGGTCCCGCTGCGCCCGGGGAGAAGGTGATGGAGATCGAACAGCTCGATCCTGGCGCAAGGTTCGAGGCGCAGGTCGTCGTCTCAACGAAATCGGCGGCGTTCGTGCCCGTGATGGAGAAGCCACTGAATGCGAGCGATGCCGCGCCCGTGTTGGTCAACGCGATCGTCTGAGGCGAGCTCGTTGTGCCCGTCTGCTGATTGCCGAACGCCACGGACGCGGGATTCAGTGTGACGGTCGGGAACGAACCGCCAAGCGGCGTGGCCATGTCCGCCTGTATCTGCGTCGGCGTCAAGGCCACGTTGTAGATCCTCACCTCGTCGATGAGACCGGCGAAGAACTGCCCGAAGATACTGTCGCCTCCGATCTGCAGCGGATTCGTCGACGTGGCGATTGCTCCGCTCGCCGTCACGCTCGACGCTTGTGAGCCGTTGATGTACAGACGGAGGGTTGCTCCATCGTACGTCTCGGCCAGATGAGTCCACATATTCGTCGGCAGACTCGTGCTCGCGAAAGCGTTCAAGTTGTTGCCGCCAATCGTCGCACCAGCGGCGGGTAGCGTGCTCGACGTTGAGGATTCGAGGAAGTAGTTATCGTTACCCTTGTAGACAACGTCCTTCCAGGCTCCGACCACCGACGACGGATTGACCCAGGCCTCCAGCGTCATCGCTGTTGTCAGATGCAGCGACGCCGAATCGGGAATGGTCACGACCGCGTTCGTGCCGTTGAATTGAAGCGCTTTGCCGAACTTGCCGGCCGCTGTCCAAACGGCTCCCCCTTGAAGCGTTCCGGAGTTATGCGTGCCCGAAAGGTCGGTCACCGTGGTTCCCGAACCCTCTTCGAATGCATATGCCGCGACCAGTTCCGGCACAGTGGACAGCGTCGCCACTGTCGCGGCATTCGAGTAAGGACCGAGGAGAGCAGCGGCATCCTGCGCGCGGACGACGTAGCTGTACGAGGTGTTCGGGGTCAAACCAGTGTCGCTGTACGTCGTGCCAGTCACGGTCGCCAGCTTGACGAAGCTGGTGCAACCGACGCCAGAGCACTGCTCCACTCGATATCCGGTCACGCCGACGTTGTCGGTAGCTGGTCCCCACGACAAGTCCACACGCGTGCCGCTGAACGCGGTGGCCGTCAAGGTTCCCGGTGCCGAGGGCGGCTGCGTGTCGGTGTCCGGCGTCGTGGCCGTTGCGGTGTTCGAGTAAGAGCTTAGATTGCCGGCGGCGTCCGTCGCCCGAACCCGGTAGGTGTAAGCGGTAGCGGGCGCAACGGTCGTGTCGCTGTACGATGTCGTTCCACTCGTGCCGATCTGGGCAGCGCTGGAACACCCGGCGTCGGCACAGCGCTCGATCAGGTAGTTGACGACTCCGACGTTATCCGTCGATGCATTCCAGGCGAGATCGATCTCGCCTGCTGAAACAGGAGCTGCAGTCAGACTTCCAGGTGCCGTGGGAGCCAGCGTATCGAGGCCGGAAAATCCACCCTTGAAGGCGACCATCTGCATGATCCAAGTGCCGGACGACTGTGGCGCTGTCGCACTGTAGCTGCCGATCGCGGTCACGATGCGATCTTCCAGGATGTCACCGTCCGGACTCGTGATCACGCGGCTCGTGAACGAAGTGCCTGCACCCGTCGTGAACGAAGAAACCAGATTGGCACCGACGATGAGGTCGTTCGCGCTGGTCGTTGTCGCAGCGCCGCTGCTGGCCGTTGCGCTGTTGCCGGTGGCGGCGGCGACGACGTCCACCGGATTGCTGAGCGAGATCCCCCTGTATTCGGCAATACGAATGTCCGGATGAGACGTCGCAGCATTGAACGTGACCTTGACGGTGTTACCGTTGGCGGCGGCCCCACGGATATTCGCGGCGTAGTAGATGCTCTGCGTGCCGAATCCCGACCGAACAGTTGGCCCGACCGCGAGTGCGTAGCTGTTACCTACCGTGTCGGTGACTGACTGCACCGTTCCAGTCGCTGCATTCCAGCCAATCACGACCACGTTCAGATTGCCGGCCGATTGTGCCGCTGTGTAAGCGACGGAGACGGACGTCGGAGACGACTGCGGAACGGCATTGTTTGTCTGAACGAACGCGATCGTCGCCGATGCGAAAGTCATCGCGGTGGCAATCGGCGAATAGACGCTGAGATTTCCAGCGGCGTCCGCAGCTCGAACGCGATAGCTGTAGGTGGTCGACGAGGCAAGGCCCGTTCTCGACAGCGTCGTTGCGCTCGTGGCCGCGACCTGCGCGAACGCTGTGCAGGACTGGCCGACGCACTCCTCGATTAGATAGTTTGTGATAGCGACGTTGTCGGTGCCGGCACTCCAGACAAGATTGATTTGAGTCGCCGAACTTGCGGTCGCCGTAAGAGTGCTCGGCGCAGTCGGCGGGTCAGTGTCAGGAACAGCCTGAGTCGTCGCGACGGCCGTGTTCGAATAAGGACCGATATTGCCGGCAGCGTCAGCCGCCCGCACGCGAAAACTGTAGCTTGTCGACGGGTTCAGAGACGCTGCACTAAAGGTCGTCCCAGCCGTCCCGCCGACCAGGGCAAAGCTGGAACAGTTCGCGCCGCTGCACGACTCGACCAGATAGTTGGTGACGGCAACGTTGTCTGTGGCAGGGGCCCAACTCAAGTTGATTTGCGCGCTGGACGCAACGTTCGCCGCGAGATTGGACGGTGCGCTGGGAGGTATGGTGTCGACCCCCGCCTGAGTTGTTCCAGATGCAATATTCGAGTAGCCACTTAGATTCCCAGCGGCATCGGTGGCCCTGACACGATAGAGATATGTCGTCGATGCAGCTAGTCCGGTGTTGCTGAATGACGCAGTCGTCGTGGTCCCAATCTGCGCGAATGACGTGCAGCCACTCCCCTGACAGCGCTCGATCAGATAGTTGGCGACGCCGACATTGTCTGTCGAAGGCGTCCACGTCAAATCGACTTCGCTGCTCGAAGCCACCGACGCCGCGAGTCCGGCGGGTGCCGAGGGAGCCTGTGTGTCCGGAGGCGCGCCGGAGGCCGCTCGAAATGCCACCAACTGCATGACCCAGGCGCCTTTAGAGATCGTCGCCGTCGCGCTGTAGTTGCCAGCGGCGGTGACAACGCGGTCTTCGAGAATGTCACCGTCCGGACTGGTGATGATGCGCGTGACGAAACCGCTGCCGGCCGCGGTAGTTCTGGTCGCGACCATATTCGCGCCGACAATTAGATCGTTGGCGTTGGTGGTCCGTCCACTACCGCTGCTCGAAGAATTCGAGTTGCCGCTCGCGGCAGCGACGACATCAAGGGGACTGACAGTATCGAGCCCTTTGTATTCGACAATCCGCAGGTCGGGATGTTGTGCCGCTCGATCGAAAGTTATCGTGACGACGTTGGCGCCGGCGGCTGCCGCCTGAATGTTCTTCGCGTAGTAAATGGATTGCGTCGCAAAACCGGCCCGTACGGTTGGCCCCACCGCGAGCGCATAAACATTCGCGTTCGAATCCACCACGGACTGAACATGCGCGCTGGTGTCATTCCAACCGATGACGACGACATTCAGATCACCGGCGGTCTGCGCGGCCGAATAGCTCGCGCTCACTGTCGCTTGCGCGCTTTGCGGCACCGCAGAATTGACCTGGATGAAAGAGATTGCGGGTTGCGCTGCGAGATTTCGACCAGTCGCAAGCGATAGAAGAACGAACCCAATTCGTGAGAATGAACTCGATAGCGGTCGACGACTCATCGGGTCATCGTAGAGAGAAGCCTTTGCATTTCAGCAAAGCGAACGTGTCCGAGACTACACGAAGTGCGGTAAACCGCGCGAAAGCGTACCAGTGGTTGGCTGCTTACGCAATAGCGCTGAGAGAATTTTTGGATCAGGAACCGAGGAACGCGCCAAAAACTCAGTGACGCGATCGCGAAGGCCGGGATGGGTTCATCGCGCCCGATTGTCCAACACCAGAAGCCAATCGGTGGAACCCGCGGAATTGGTACCCGGCGGGACGAACATTCGAATGCCGGTGTTGGGAAGGTCGGAGGAGATTGTCAGATAGATACCGGCGGTCGGATCGAACCAGCGCGCTCTCACCGTTCTCGCCATCGCACGCATGTCGATCGAAAAAGAATTCGGATGCATCGGAGGAACGTAGGCGACGAGAAGCACGCCGTCCCGTGACGCGGCCGCGGCGATATAGTCGGGAGTACCCGGCGTCGATCCGTTCCCGACGACCAGGGTTCGCATGCCGTTCAACCCCGACGGGACAAGCGTCCACCAGGGAATGGAACGGATAAACCGATTCAGGCGAGCCAGATCGCGAGAACCTTGTGTATCGAGGTGGAAACGCCAAACCGGCGGATTGAAGGGCCAGACATATCCATTTCCTGCAACGTATCCGCCTATCGTCGACAGCCACCCCCACCACACGAATCGTCGCACCGGCTGGCTCGCGCTGCTGTTCACGCGATTTCCGTCGCGTCCTTCCTCATCGTAGGGCTCCTCGAGGAGAAACGAGGGCATTTCCCCGTAAGCGTATGCACGACGACCCTGACCGCTGACATCGCCCGTCCACGAGTAAGCGCCGTTCATCGTCATGAAGGTACCGAATGTAAGCTGATCTGTAGCAATCGACTCAGTGCTCCATTCGGCACTTATAAGAGTCGAGCGTGGATCAACCACACTCGTGATGCCCGTAAGTAGCGCGGCCTCCGCGGCCGTCTGCTCACCATCGAATGGAGTGCGGCTAGTCCCCATATCCCCGCCCATCATCCAGATGATGTTCGCCTGATGTCGGTAGCGGGTCGCAAGCCACTTTCCATACGCGCGCATTCGATCGGGTCCGTTGTGCGTGATCTCCTGCATCCAGCCCTGATTCCCACCCTTCGCACCGACATAAGCAGGAAACATGAGCACCGCAACGCCGCGCGACTCGCAGTAAGACAGGAACTCGTCGACAAATGACCAGTACGCTTCGTTTGGCGTCGTGAAGTCGGGTGCATCGTCGGACGATGTCCCATCCCACTTACGTCCGGACACTGTCTCGAGGAACGGAACGTCGCCGCGGCCATTCAGCGGCGGACGGTAACCGCGCGGATCGTGATCGATTACGTGAAACTCGATCGAATTGAAGCCGCGGGCAACCGTGTCATCGATGAAGGTTCGATAGTCGGCCGCCGGCAGGGACAGAACGAACCAGGCAGTTCGTCCGAGAATCGGAAACGGAGTCCCGTGTTGATCGGTGAGGTAGCGTCGGTCAGCGCTTACCTTCAGCGGAAATGCCGGCGAGGCCCCTGGGATGGAGCCTCGCGCAAGCGCGAACACCGCAGCGAGTGCAAGCACTCGCTTTGACGTCCGCAAACCTTCCCGCAGAACTCGGGTCCGCGGGGCCGCCCGGTTACGGCAAGAGTCCGAAAACCACAAGCTTGCTCTCGGTGGCCACGAAGACTTTGCCGTTGATCACGAGCGGGATGCTGAACTTCGCCGCGACGTCCAGCGTGTCGCGCGTTCCGGCCTGGTCGCTGTTATAGATCTCGAACGCCAGGTTGCTCGCGTCATACGCGTGCAGCGTGCCGGACGCGCTCCCGTTCTTCTGAACCGCCCAGAGGATCCCGTTGCTCGTCCCGTTGGCCGAGATGGACAGCGCCCCGCCGGGATACGGGAACGCCTGAGGCGTCGTCGAGCTCGGCGACGTCGACAGCAGTCCGTTCGTCACCTTGAAAGCCTGAACCACGTCCGACACCGGGCCAAAGTACACGGCGCCATTGAAGTACACCGGCGAACTGTAGTTGCCCGGCAGCGGGGTTCCGAAGGGGAAGGCGTTCACCAGCGTCTGGACGTTCTGGTCGCTGGTATGGAAGTGCGTCATGTTGTCGCGGTCGACGACGTAGACCGAGCCGTTCTTCCCCGCGCTGACCAGGATGTGCGGGTGAGCGCCGGTTTGATCGGGAAGCAGGATCATGCCGCCGGCATCGAGATCGAGATTGTTGACGTTCAGATTGCTCTCGTCATGCGGCGTGAAGTAGTCGACGACGCCTGACGACGGATTGAATTTGACGAAGCTGTCGCCGTAGTCGACGCCGCCGCTGTTGACGCTGAACGTCCCGTCGCCAGTCGCGAAGAAGAAGTTGCCTGCCGAATCAATCGCCAGACCGCCGCCGCTCTGCCAGATGCCGCCGCCCTCGCCGTTCGGCGTGCTCGTGAATACGAGCACCTGCTGAAGGGTTGTGGCGTTGTAGCCCATCAGCCACCCGTGATAGGGCTCGTTGTCGCCGTGACTGCCGAACCCGAAGTACACGACGCCGTTGCGGAGCAGCAGCGCCGTCCGCTGATTCTCTCTCAGCGAGTCGAACGGAAGCTGACCGTTGGTGGATCCGACGCCGCCTCCGGCGACGGTCGCCTGGATCAGAACCGGTCCGCCGAATTTTTCGGCGCCGGTCGCGAGGTCGAGCGCGTGGAGGCGCTGGCGATAGACGTTGGATCCCTCCTTCGTCTTGGCGACCACATACAACGTGCTCGTTGAGGGATCGATGACGGGCGTGCCGGTGATGCCGATCTCCGGCTGAATGTCGCAGCATTCGCCGGTATCTCCATTCGGCACCGTCGTGATGCCTGCTGACGGATTGATGAAGCTGACGTGCCAGAGCGGGTTACCCGTCAACGCATCCGCGTCGAAGGCGTAGACGCTGTCGTGTTCTGTCGAAACATAGACGACGTTGCGGCTCCCGACGGACGGGATGTTCACGTTGGCCACGTAGAGCGGCGAAGCGTGAGAAATGCCGTCGGTCGTGAAGGTGCCAAGCTTACCGAAGGTTGAGGTGCTCACGTTCGACAGAGTAAGGACGGTTTCTCCCAGGTTCTGACCCGTCCGCTGGTTGTCATTGTGATGCGTGAACATACCGGGATTTGTCGAGACGTACGCCGTTGCGGTCGCCGACTTGGTGCCGTCGCTGGTGGCGACAGTGACGTTGTGCACGCCCGACGTGCTCGGCGGCGTGTAAAGCCCGTTGGTGGTGATCATGCCGAGCGTGGCGTCGCCGCCGGCGACGCCGTCGACCGACCAGACGACAGAGCTGGTCCCTGCACCGCTCACTGTAAATTGCTGGGTCCTGGAAGGCGTCAATACGGTCGCCGTGGGCGAAATGGTGAAACCCGTGCCGTTTCCGGTCAGCGACACTGAATGCGGATTGCCGGGCGCATTGTCGGTGATCGCCAGCGTTGCGGTACTGACGCCGCCCGAGCTCGGAGTGAAGGTGACCGAAATGGAGCATGTGCCTTGCGGTGGGACCGTTCCGACACAGTTATTCGTCTGCCCAAAGTTGGACGCGTCTACGCCAGTTATGGTGACGCTTCCGATGTTCAATGGCAGGCTGCCGCCGTTCGTGATGGTGACGGATTGTGGTGCGCTGACGGTACCGACGGTAACGTTTCCGAGGTTCAGGCTTGCCGAGCTCAGGCTGAGAGCCGCCGAAGACTGTCCGACGGCCGTGGCCATGTCGGAGAGAATCTGACCCGCTGAAAGAGCGACACTGTAGACGCGCACTTCATCAATCATCCCCGAAAAGAATTGACCGTAGATGCTGTCGCCGCCGATCTGAAGCGGGTTGCCGGATGTCAGAATGGAGCCTGATTTTGTCTGGCTCGCCGCCTGCGTGCCATTGACGTAGAAGCGCAATGTCGTGCCATCGTAAGTCGCTGCCAGGAACGTCCAGGTATTCACCGGCAACGCGCTCGCCGCAATCGCTTCCGTCGCCGTCCCGATCGTGACACCGATGCCAGGAGTGCCGTTCGACGTCGAGCCCTCAAGGTAGTAGTTATCATTCCCCTTGTATACAACGTCTCGCCAGCCGGCCAAGGTCGACGACGGGTTGACCCATGCTTCGAGCGTCATACCCGTAGTCAAACGTAATGACGGCGAATCAGGAATGGTGAGTAGCGTGTTAACGCCGTTGAAGCTCAACGCCTTTCCAAATTTGCCAGCTGCCGACCAGCTGCCGTTTGCAACGGTCCCGTTATTTCCGCTTCCCGAAAGATCGTTGACTGTCGTACCGGTACCTTCATCGAAGGAAAACGCGGCCACCAGCTGCGGGTTGGTTGCCAGTGTTGTCGCACTGCCGACGTTCGAGTACGGCCCGAGGTTACCGGCAGCGTCCTGCGCCCGCACGATGTAGCTGTAGCTGGTATTCGGACTCAGCGCCGTGTCGCTGAAGCTCGTGCCAGTAATGGTCGTGCCGAGTTTGTTGAACGCGGAGCAGCCAACTCCCTGGCAGCGCTCGAGGCGGTATCCTGCGACGCCCACGTCGTCGGTCGCCGCGCCCCATTGGACGTTGATCTGTGTTCCGGTGAAGGCTGTCGCCGTCAACGTGCCGGGAGCCGAAGGCGGCGTGGTATCCGGCGCAGGTGTCGTCGCGCTCGCTGTATTCGAGTAGCCCCCGAGATTTCCGGCAGCATCGGTGGCACGTACGCGGTAACTGTAGGAAGTGTTGGCGACCACTGCCGTGTCGGAATATGACGTGCCGGTTCCGCTCAGGGCGGTGATCTCCACAAACGAACTGCAGCCCGCACCCTGGCAGCGCTCGACACGATAAGCCGTGACACCGACGTTGTCAGTTGACGCAGCCCACGCCAGATTGATTTGTGTTCCCGATACGGGTGTCGCCGTCAGGCTTGCCGGCGCTGTTGGGGGCTGCGAATCGGGCAGCGCCTGTCCAACCTTGAAGGCGACCATCTGCATGATCCAGGTGCCTGAAGCGAGGGTCGCCGTCGCGTTGTAGCTTCCAACGGTCGTGACAATACGGTCTTCGAGGATATCGGCATCTGGTGTCGTGATGATGCGCTTGGTGAACGACGTCCCGGCCGCGGTCGTTGTCGACGACACCATATTCGCGCCGACGAGGAGCGACGGTGCGCCGCTGATCGTCACCGATCCGCTGTCGCTCGACGCCCCGCTGCCCTGGTTGGCAGCAACCACATCGACCGGATTGATCGGAGAAATTCCGCTGTATTCCGCGATTCGAATATCGGCGAACGGCACTGCAGCGGCAAACGTCACCGTCACGCTGTTCGCGCCGGCCGACGCCGCGGCGATGTTGGCCGCATAGTAGATGCTCTGCGTAGCAAATCCGGACGACACTGTGGGACCGACCGCGAGGGCGTACGAATTACCGCGGCTGTCAGTGACCGACTGAACGGTCCCAACCGAACTGTTCCATCCGACGACAACGACATTCAGGTCGCCCGCGGATTGCACTCCGGTGAACGGCACGACGACGGTCGCCTGCGATGTTTGCGGAGTTGCGGAGTTGGACTGCACGAACGCGGCAGTGGCAGCGGTCGGCGTCGTGACCGACGCGACGTTGGAGTAGGAGCCGAGATTCCCGGCGGCGTCGGTCGCGCGGACACGATACGAGTAGCTGGTCGAGGCGGAAACCGCGGTATCGTTGAATGAAACGGCAGATATCGTCGCAATCTGGGCGAACGTCGAGCAGGCCGCTCCCTGGCAGCGTTCGATCAGATAGCTGGTGACGGCAACGTTGTCGGTCGACGCCGTCCACGTCAGGGCGACCTGCGTGCTCACCGAGGCGGAGGCAGAAAGGTTCGACGGGGCGGTAGGCGCCTGAGTATCAGCCGCCTGAGTCGACGTCGTTGCGACGTTCGAGTAATCGCTGAGATTCCCCGCGGCGTCGGTCGCTCGCACCCGAAAGCTGTAGCTCGTCGACGCCAGCAGTCCGGTGCTCGCAAACAGGGGCGTGGTCGCCGTTCCGATCTGCGCCCACGAAGAACAGCCGGTGCCCTGACAACGTTCGATCAGGTAGCTCGTCACGCCGACGTTGTCGGTCGAAGCGGTCCACGTCAGATTGATTTGGCTCGCCGACGTGGCGGCTGCGTTGAGAGTGGACGGCGCTGCCGGCGCCTGAGTGTCGGGCGCTGCCGGTGTGCTCGCGGTCGCGACGTTCGAGTAGCCGCTCAAGTTGCCGGCGGCGTCGGTCGCGCGCACGCGATAGCTGTAGCTCGTCGAGGCGGTCAGGCCGGTGTTGCCGAAAGAGGCGCTGCTGGAGGTACCAACCTGCGCGAACGTGCTGCATCCCACGCCCTGACAGCGCTCGATGAGATAACTGGTCACGCCGACGTTGTCGGTCGACGCCGTCCACGCAAGATTGATCTGCGTCGTCGAGCTCGCGGTTACGGCGAGAGCGGCTGGCGCGGATGGCGCTTGCGTATCGGGTGTCGAAGCGGTCGCCGTGTTCGAGTACGGGCTCAGATTGCCAGCGGCGTCTGACGCGCGGACGCGATAGCTGTAGCTGGTTCCGTTCGTCAGGCCGGTGTTGCTGAAGGCGACGCCGCTCGCCGTGCCCACTTGCGCGAACGTGGCGCAGGCCGCTCCCTGGCATCGTTCGATCAAATAGCTCGTGACGCCGACGTTGTCGGTCGAGGCGGTCCAGCCCAAATTGATCTGTGTTCCAGAGGTAGCGGTGGCAGCCAGAGTAGTCGGCGCCGTCGGGGCCTGCGTGTCGGGCGGCCCGGTCGGGGCCGCGCGAAACGCGACCAACTGCATGATCCACTGGCCGCTCGGCGCCAGCGTTGCCGTCGCGCTGTAGCTGCCGGTGGCGGTTACGATCCGATCTTCGAGGATATCGCCGTCAGGTACCGTGATGACGCGCGCCGTGTAGGAACTGCCGGCCGCGCCGGTCAGGGACGAGACGAGATTTGCGCCGACCAGTAGATCGTTCGCGGTGGTCGTCGTGACGCTTCCACTGTTGGCCGCCGTCGAGCTTCCCTGCGCGGCTGCGGTCACGTCTACCGGGTTCGCCGGGTCGAGGCCACGATATTCGGCGATTCGAACGTCGGCGAAGGCGGCTGGCTGATCGAAGGTGATCGTGACGATATTGCCGCCGGCGGCGGCTGGTTTGATGTTCTTCGCGTAGTAGATCGACTGCGAGCCAAATCCCGCGCGGACTGTGGGTCCGACGGCGAGGGCGTAGACGTTACCCTGCGAATCGACGACCGACTGCACTTGCGACACCGCATCGTTCCAGCCGACGACGACGACATCGAGATTGCCTGCCGTCTGTGCGGCCGAGAACGTCACGGACACCGAGGTTTGAGAACTCTGTGGCACAGCCGAATTGCTCTGTACGTAGGCAATCGTCGTCTGCGCCTCGAGCACTGCGACACTCGGCCGCAAGGCGGCCGCGATCGCAATAATCACGATCAAAGCGCTCAGACATGCCGCACGCTTGATTCCTGCAACTCGAACGAATCGCATCGGTAAGTCCTTGCTGGATCGGAGCGCCGCGTAAGGCCGAAGGCGGTCGACGGGCCGCGGAGCGTTTCCTAAATGTTCAATAAGACCCGAAGAGTCGTTAGTGACTAGCACCCGTCACCGATCCGCCAATGTCGTGCCACCCCTTGCTCGCAGGTGGAGAGGGAAACGCCTTTGTTTATTGGGCTCTTAGAGGGTCTCAGTCAGAGAGGTTTACGTAAAGAAGACTTCGTTCAGCGAAAAGATGGATGATCTGTTTGAAAGGCTTTTTGAAGACTGCGTTTTGGATTGAGCAGCAAATCAAGCCCGACCCTCGCGGCCGCACCGACGAGTGTCATCCGGGTCAACGGATAGCCCAACTCAGCCATCTTGGACCGGTGGTACGCCCAGAACTCGGGTTCCCTCTGTTTCCAAACCTGCTTGCCAAGATATTCGAGATAGTTGGCACGGACATTTTGCAATCGTCGTCTGAGTTCGGTCTCGGTGAGATACTTCGCGCCGTGATGCTTCAGCATATGAAGGTTGTTGACGCTGTACGTGTTGTACCGCTGGGAGAAGGACGTCAAGGAATCCTTCGCCACACGTCCGTACGTCAAGACCTGATGGATGAACCCGAAGTCGCATCGTTCGAACGACTCAACGCATGCCTCAGTGTCGGCGTGAAAGTTCGACTCGTTAAAAAACGACGGGCGCGATCGAATCAGCGATGAACGAAACATTACTGTCGTTGGCGTTCCGATCACATATGGACCGCCAAGGAGCTCTCTTCGACCCGCATCACGCCCGCTAACGACCTTTTCGGATATCTCAAGACCCTGCCACTCCACCCTCGTGCCACAGAGCTGGTACGCACCGATGATTCCGACATTCCTGCACTCCTCGCCGAGGGCAACCATTCGTTGAAGGCATTCTGGGAATAACCAGTCGTCCGCCGCAACCACTTTGCAGTACTCACTCGATGGCGAAGCCTGTCTGACCGCGATGTTGTAGTTCTGGATGACACGAACGAATGTGTCGTTGTTATGCACGTGAATACGCGCATCTCTTGCCGCATATTCGCGAGCAATTTCAAGCGTCGCATCGGTGCTGCAGTTGTTGACTATCGTATAGTCCCAATTACCGTAGGTCTGGGCTAAGACGCTCTCGACGCACTGACGCAGATAACTCTCACCGTTGTAAACGGGCGTGACGACGCTCACCAGCGGGGCTGAATCTTTGAGCACTGTGCGTTATCAGCCGGCGTTGGTTACCGGGCGAATCTCCCTGAGGAGCATGAGGTAGGCAGGATACCGTCTCAACCCAAAGAGCAAGACCGCTGCGTAAGAACCAAAGAATATCGCGCTCTCGACGCTCAGATGCAGTAGCGCTAGATTAAAAGCCGTGAGGAATCGCGACACAACGAACGTAATCGCTGTCGCAAAAGCGACTGCGACAAGAGGCGGCCACGTGCTTGACACGACATCGCGCGCGGTCATTGCGGTTCCGTATTTGGCCCATACGACCACAGGTATGGCGAGAAGCAACATCGCAGCGGAGAATCCCGCGGCAACGCCTTGCGGCCCGCCCTTCAGCCCGAAAAAACAGGCCAAGATGACGACTGGACAAATCATGAGCGCGATTCTGAGACTACGGGCTGTGTATCCCGTGGCCATCATCAACCAACCAAATGGATTGATGACCGCGAACACCAGCATGGTTGGTGCGAGCAGTCTAAAAATCGGCACTACGTCGCGCCAGTGAGGACCCAGAAACACCTGAACGATATCCTCGGCGAACAACGCGCAACTAGCAGTCAGTGGAACAACGAGCGCGAAGAACAGACTGTAGCCGCGCAGAAAATAGCGATTCAATTTCGCAGGTTCGTTGCGTAATCTGGCGAGAGCCGGAAACGCGACCTGTGAAATGGTGGAGTTCAGGTTTTCCGTAGGAATACTGATTAATTGGAACGCGCGTCCATAGATGCCCAATGCTTCTGCACCCCAGAATCGACCCACGAGGACGTTGTCCGCGTTGTACGCGACGTACACCACGAAGTTGTTCAGCGTAACAGTGCCGCCGTACCAAAGCATCGATCGAACGCCTGATTGTCGTACGGGCCGACCTGGAATCCAACCCGTAAAGGCCCACACGCAAACTGCCGAAACCGCAGCGGGCATCACGGAGAGCACGACCAACGCCCAATAGCCGAAACCCAAAGTCGCCATCGTGATCGCCGCGGCGATACCGACCATCAAACCAGCAGTGTCCGCGATCGCAATCGATCCGAATCGCATCGCCCTCTGCAACAACGCTCGATGTTGAACCGACGCGCCGCTGAACAGAAACCCAGTGCTCAGGGCGAGCGTGATGAGGACGAGCCGGGGCTCGTGATAAAAGAATGCAAGGCCCGGTGCGCTCAGCGCACACACTCCCGTCAACGTCACACCCGCGGCGAGGTTGACCCAAAACAATGTTGAGAGCTGTGCTTCGGTGACGGTTATGTTCGTCACCGAGGCCATAGAGAGACCGAAATCTCGGAAGAGCGCAAGCACGCCCGTGAAGGCGGTCACCATCCCGAAAAGGCCAAAGTCGCGAGGGAACAGCAGACGGGCCATCGCGATCATCGACCCCGTCCGCAGCACGAATGCGGTTCCTTGGGCCATCCCCGCGACCAGCGCACCGCGCACGGTCCGGCCTCGGAGATCGTGGGTCTCTGTGTCGAGCCTCGCGGTGGTTTTTGGTTCGGCGGACCCAGTTATCACCGCAACCGCGTCCGACACTACGCGGACTCCTGTGCCGACTCGTCGTCTGGCCGTCGCAGCCAGACCTCGTGCCAGTACGGATAGACGTTACGCGGACAAAACATCCGGTGGGCGCTGCGGTTCCCACTGCAAGTAACACCGTCGAGAATCAAACAAGGATTCGGAAGCTTCATCATCTGGCCAGTTTTTTCGTTGATGATCCTTTCGACGCGAGTCAACACGCGATAATCACCGTTCTCGCAGTACGGAACCATCTCGACGTCGAACAGTAGGCCGCGATTGCGCAGCCGCGGATTCAACGTCGCCATGATCTCGTCTTTTGATCGAACTTGAACCAACTCACCAGGCTGTAGATTCAAGTGACAGCTGGGCGTCTGGCTGCCAGCGATGCCGCACAAGCGCGGATAGCGATAACCCCGAAACGTCGCCATCAGTGAGTTGAAGACCGCCAGCGCGCCGTACCGGATGAATTGCCCGACGCCAACGTTTCCGCTCGTCAGATCCTTGAAATAGAATCGCGGATCGAATCGATCGCGTCTTCGAACCTCTGATGTCGCCCGAACGAGTTCCGTCGCTTGGCATCGGTACCGTTCTGCCGCCTCGGTTCCACCGACCGATGGCATGCGCGTTCCTGACCGCAAGGCCTCCTCTGCGCAGACTGCCTCGTCGGGGTTTTGCTTACTGTCATCGGGAGCGGGCGGACCCGTCGGTACCCGTTTGAGCCAAGCATCTTTCCAGAACAGCAGGCAACCGGCCTGACAACCTCCGTGCGCAGAACCATCGCATCGAAGACCTTCCAGGTGCACCGCGTTGGACATGCGCCGGATGACATACTGCTCAATCGTGTCGCACGTCTTGTGCGCCGATTTGTAGACACGAAACCGCTTCCCACAATAGCGGAGCATCTCCGGCATGAACGGAAGGCCATCGAGGGCTGATTCCGTGTCGAGCGTGGCGAGAATCTCTCGAGCGCACCGAACTTCAACCCAGTCGCCGGCGCGTAGGTTCAGCGGGCGTTGCGAAACGTCCTTCGAGCTCATGAATCCATCTTTGCTTCGATCCGAAGATTCGGAGATCGTCGAGGTTGCAAAGCGGTGGCCGCGAACGATGAAACAGATGAAACCCCTTTAGAACAGCACGTTAGATAGCGGTCCGCTGCTCGGAATGGTCGCTAAGGGCGAGTTCATCGAGACAAATGCCGATGAAGGCGCGAACTTTAGTCGCGATTACTGATGCCTTTCTGAAAAATCAGAGGGAATTCCTCACGCTCTCGTCGATCAAGGTGCACATCGCATGAAGAACGGTTCGATGCACTTCTTGGATACGGGGCGTTGACGATTCCGCGACGTTCAGATGAATGTCTACGAGACGGCCAATGCTTCCGCCATCCCGTCCGGTCAAGGCAATCGTTATCATCCCTCGAGCCTTAGCGGCCTCGAGCGCGACTCGGACATTCGGCGACTGGCCACTCGTCGAGATGCCAAATGCAATGTCGCCGGCGTTGCCGAGGCCCTCGATTTGCCTAGCAAAAACTCGCTCGTAACCGTAGTCGTTGCCGATGGCGGTTACGACCGCCGAATTTGCGGTCAGGGCGATACCGGCCAGCGAATAACGCTCCTCCTCGAATCTCCCAACCAGTTCGGCCACAAGATGCTCCGCATCGGTCGCGCTTCCGCCGTTGCCGAAGGCTACGACCTTCCGTTCTGTCTGAACCGCGTGTGCAACTGCCTCAGCGGCTTGCACGACCAAATCGAGGTTGAGGTCCGTAAATCTCTGATGCGCATTGATGCTGTCATCGAAAATCTTGCGAAGCAAAGAAATGGAATTCGTGGCCATCGTGCAATCTCCAAAACAGGACACCTGGTATCCCGACAGCTGTCCTGCGCCAAGCGTGACCAAAGTCAGTCTACCGAAGGATTTTCGGCAGCAGCCCCGAAGACGTCTCTACTCGATCCCATTGAATAAGTGCTTATTAATCAGCAGCTTGTCTCTTCGTCACGGTATCAGGGCTGGCTCCCGGGTGCGGAGCAGCGTTTGCCTTATTGAAGTCGCTGGCCAAGGTCTTCGAGCAGCAGCGTTCGCACCAACATTCGATTTATCGGCAGAATTCGATGATCCTGAATGAGTTGACCGACCCATTGACGACCTACGTAGCCTCGTTTGGCCAGCGCCGCGTGTTGGTAGTTGGCGACGCGATCCTCGACGAGTACCTGTTGGGTGACTGCAGCCGGATCTCACCCGAAGCCCCGGTGCCGATCCTCAAGGTCAGCAAGTCAAAACGCGTCCTGGGCGGCGCGGCCAATACCGCTGCGAATATCGTTTCGCTCGGGGGCCGAGCGACGCTTCTCGCGCTTGTTGGCGACGACGAGGGCGGTCGGATTCTGAAGCGCTGTGCGGTGGACGCCGGAGTGGACCTACTCTCGGTCAACCATGGAGCGTCGACGCTGCGAAAGATGCGAGTCGTTGGACAGCATCAGCAGATCGTCCGCCTGGATTACGAGGACATCCCGGTTCTTCAAACCGCCACTGAAGCCGAAATCCTCGATCTTTTCGATGCGTCTCTTCCTGACTGCGACATCGTCGTCGTCTCGGATTACGCGAAGGGATTTGTTTCGCGTTCGCTCGCGCCCGCGATCATCGCCCGAGCACACAATGCCGGCCGCGAAGTGATTGTGGATCCGCGCCCGCAGAACCGCCCATGCTACGAGGGCTGCGACTACCTGACACCAAATTGGAAGGAGTCGCGTGCCCTGCTGGGTTTGCCGGACAGCGAGCACACGCCTGAAGAAGCGCTCGAAGTGGCTCGCGCATTGTCTTCGAAGCTCGACAGCCATATCGTCCTCACGCTTGGACCGCACGGAATGCTGTTTTGCAGTCGTGACGGCGGCGAACACTTCGCGGTGCCGACACTGGCTCGCGAGGTGTTCGACGTTAGTGGAGCTGGCGATACCGTCGTCGCCGCTTTCGCACTGGCTCGTGCGTCGGGGGCCGATCATTCGAGCGCAGTTGCGATTGCGAATAAGGCGGCGAGCGTAGCGGTCGGTAAGTTTGGAACGGCGACAGTAACAGCGGAGGAGATTCTTCGGGATACCGATGCTCTACGACTTGTTCCGCGTCATGCCCTATCCCCGCTGGCCGCGACACTCCGCGCAAAGGGGAAGCGCATCGTCACGCTGAATGGAAGCTTCGATATTCTCCACAGTGGGCATCTCCATATCTTGAACGAAGCTCGCCAGCAAGGTGACGTGCTCATCGTCGGTCTCAACAGCGACGCGTCCGTCCGGTCCTACAAAGGCCCCGACCGGCCGGTCGTCCCCGATCGCCAACGCGCCGAGATGCTGCTCGCGCTTCGAATGGTGGACTATGTGCACATCTTCGATGAAGTCGATCCGGTCGCGTTTATCGAAGAGGTCGCTCCTGAAGTCCATGTGAACGGAGCCGAGTACGGCGAGGACTGCATCGAGAGCGAAACCGTCAGACGCTTGGGTGGACGATTGCATCTTGTCGGACGCATACCAGGGCTCTCGACGTCACGAGTCATCGAAGCTTTGCGGCCAAGCGTTGCTATCCTCGAGTCTGTTTCCGCCGTTCGCTAAAGAGATCATGGGCAGGATTGTTTGGACTTCTGAGCCACGCGAAATAGCGTGGGATTGCCGGTACTTCCTTGGCGATCGCCCTTGTGTCTGGCACAAGCGGACTGGCGTGCTTTGCACATGCGAGCAGTACGACAAGATCGAGGAACGCATACTAATCGTCAAGCTGGATGCAATGGGTGACGTACTGCGTTCGACGGCGCTCCTCCCTCCTCTGGCGAAGGTTCATCCGCATGCGGCGATCACGTGGATCACCCGCAAAGAGTCTGTCCCGCTCTTGCAGCGAAACCCTTTCGTCGCGGAGATTCTTGAGCTCGGGCCGGAGACGCTGGTCCAGCTGCAGACTCGTGTATTCGATCGCGTGATCAATCTGGACGCATCGAAGACGAGTGCCGCTTTGGCAACAGCAGCCAGATCGGCGCGCAAAGATGGCTATGCGCTTGACGAGCGCGGCTATGTGCAGCCAACGAACGAAGCGGCCAGACGATGGCTCGAGACCGGGATTTTCGACGACATCAAGCGCCGGAATGTCGAGACGTATCAGAATCGGATGGCCGAAATCCTGGGGCTCTCTGGAGCTGACCACCGGTATGTTTTTGAGTTGAGCGAGGACGAGGTTCGAAGGGCGCGGTGTCATCTCGACTCGATTGGTTTCGATCCGAGTCGCCGCACGATCGGCTTGAATACCGGCGCCGGCGGCAGATGGCCGCTGAAGCAATGGAGGGAAGACGGTTACGTGGAGCTAATCGGCCGTCTCAGACAGCACGGAAATCTGCAATTTCTGCTATTGGGTGGGCCTGGCGAACGGGAGCGAAACGAGCGACTCAAGGCGGCCTCCAGCGTTCGTCTTCTGGATCCTGGCTGCGAGAATCCGGTCCGTCACTTTGCCGCTCTGCTCGGGCATTCGGACGTGGTGGTGACTGGCGATACCCTGGCGATGCATCTTGCCTTGGCGCAAAAAAGACGCACGGTCGTCGTGTTCGGCCCAACAAGCGCCGCGGAAATCGACCTGTACGGCCTCGGCGAAAAGGTCATTCCTGACATGACGTGTCTGAGCTGCTATAAGACCGCGTGTGATTTCGTTCCGAATTGCATGGACCTCATTTCGACCGCGATGGTCGAAGCTGCAGTTCTTAGGCAATTGGGTCGTTAAATTCTCGCGCTCGAGAACATGGCTTCAAGGATGTGCTGCCGAGAGCTATAAAGCCGTCTGCGAAGCGACAGATCGGCGAGCGTGCGCTTCCCGTCAAGCGGACAGTCCGATGGAAGACGGCACCACCGATGAGGGCCTCGGCAGAAACGTGAGCGGCGGCACCCGGCCGAGGCTGTCGTGAACCCGCTCGCTGTTGTCGATTAGGCGCCTGGTGATCGCCTTCAGCTCCCGGATCGATTCGAAGAGATGCGCGTTGAGGACCTCGGTCCGATAGCTGCGATTAACGCGCTCGATGTACGCGTTCTGATCGGGCTTCCCGGCCTGAATGTAGTGCGTGGCGACCAGGTGCGGTCGGCCATGCACGGCGACGAGTTCGTTCAGCACGCGCACGACCCGACGACTCGGCAGTGACTTCCCGATCGCAATCTCCAGTCCCTCCCGATTCCCTTCATCGATCATCGTCAGCGATCGAATGCGTCGCCCCTCGTAGAGCGTCTCGGTCATGAAATCGAGCGCCAGGTTTGATTTAGACCGGCGGCACCGTTGAGCGGCTGCCGAATCCGACGCGGCACCCGTCGCGTCGAGGCAGATTCAGCCGCAGGACCCGATACACGCGAAGGACGCACCGGTGATGCCACGGCCGGCGTTCGACGCTCAGGCGATCGAAGAGCTTCCAGAAGCCTCAGCGCGGATAGCGCGTCACGGCGTCCGTCAGCGCCGCGATCACCGCGGCATCCCGCCGGCTCGCCGGCACCGGAGGCTGGGAGTACGCCGCCTTTCACATCCGACACCGGCGCCCCGCGGTACTTGCTGCGCTACTTGAAAACGTGTTCCGGGCAATTCCGTGTGTTCGCAGCAGGCAGCCACCGCGACGCCGCCCTCCGCTTCCTTCAGGATGTCGACGATCTGAGATTTGCTAAACCTCGACTTCCGCATGACCGGTCCTGATGCGGAGCAGTCTACCCTCGACTGTTCACTGACCGGGAAAAGGTTACGGCGGGACAAATGACGGACGCGATTCTCAGGACCAGAATGATCGGGGCGGCGTTGTCGCTCGGCAGTGTGTGTGACTTCATTGTCCCAATACTGACATGTTTCTGCGTTGTCGAAATTGATTCGACAGGCTTGCAACGACCTTCTCGCCACCTCCGTCTGGTGCATGGCGTGGATGATCCTTCGTTCGTGCGACCTTTACGGGTCATCGGGCTGCGTTTCCTTGGTTGGGCTCGCCGGCTGGTTCGCAAATCATTGATCGCTCGTTTTTCAAATTGGCCGCGTACTGATTTGTGGGTTGGTCAGACTTTCTGCTCCACGGCCTCATTCAATTCAAGCGAGCTGAGCGAGCGCTTCGACGTCTGATGGGCCAGCCAAGGCCAATTGCCGCTGAGCAAAGTAGTGCAAGAGTAGTAGGCTCAGGGACCTGACGAAAAGAAATGATATTTCCTTGCCAATCTATTGTGGCCGACGATCGTGGCAAGTAACCATTGCCATCAAATGTCAGAAGTTCGAATGGAAAGTGGTCAAGACTGGTGCCGCCGAGCACGGCCCCTGAAAGGGATGATCCCGTTGTGTCCCAGAAGCTCAAATGAATGTCGTCGGGCAAAAAGAGGGTTGGTGTCGGCGCTGTCAGTCCGGGAGCGGAACTCCAAAAATCAACAAAATCACCTGTCATTTGGTGATCGCCTATCACGAATTGAGAATCATGAACTACAGAGGTGGAAAATGCCTGCGCCTCGAAGGAATAAGTGGAAACTCTCACTTGAAGGTCAGCTGATTGGTCTACGGGATCGAACATGAAAGTGCCGCTGAAAGCCGCACCTTCATGCAGGCCTGGCAACCAAACATCGATATCCCTGGATGCTGGATCGCTGCTCAGGACATTTAGCAACGTTATTGAACCGTCGAAGGTGTATACGATTGGCGCAGCGATCGCCGAACGCGGCGTCGCCATGGCAGCCGCCGCACAAATCAGCGCAATATTGAGCTTCATTCTACGATTCTCCAACGCAAATTGCCGTAGCCTGCCGTAACAACATTCGCCGCGCTTTCGTCGCACGACGCGTACCGTTTTCCTCAGCGCGAAGTCACCAACATCCGGGCCATTTAAACGAAACGCATGCTATTTGAGCATGCGTGAAGCTCTCGATCGCGCGGACTTTAGTCTTCGAACTCTGGTCATTTCCGTAAGCTTCTCCGTCGAACGGACAGCTCAAGGGCAACTGGCCGGCCGATAGTGCCTCGGCGAAAAAGTTGAGCGGCGGCACCGGCTGAGGTTGTCGGTGAGGGCTCGCTGTTGCACACGCGACCGACAGATGCAATTGAAACCCTCGGTGTACACGTTCTGATCAGGCTTCCCGGACTAAATGTGGTGGATCGCGACGCCGTGCGTCCGCGTACCGTCGAGAAGGGCTCGGCGGCAACTTCGGACTATTCCAGGCGGACGGCTGGCGGGACCCCCACGTTCAGCGACGAGTTCACGTAGACACGCGCGACGCAACGGCAGCGACACGCCCATCGCCATCCCCATTCCCGTCCGATTGCCTTCATCGATCACGGTTGCAATCGCATTCGCGCGATTCACGCAGTCAATTCACGTCGGCGACATCGCGCCCTATACTTGCTGAGCCACTTGACGAACGTGTTTCGCGCGCACCTGTGCTTCCGTAGCAGGTCCGCGACCCCGATCCCACCTTCGGTGACTGGATTCGAGCGGGACGAATTTCATGAGTTAGGCGTCGGTTCCAGCTGATGTCACCGTCCCCCGAATGTTGGAATTGCTTGCTTTTCTCAACCATTTCGGAGGGAGTCCGAACAACTGAGGTGAATGCTGTTCTGATCACGGAGCCGAAACTTGTTAGACGAAAAACGTCCAACTGCCCGACCGGGGAAGATTCAGCAGCTATTGGGTAGAGACTTAACTACTGATAAAACAATAACTTCTCAGCAGCGGCCATCAGGAACATGTTTTGCGTAGGCGGCCACGGCTGATTAGACCCCATCGTAGTTCTGTTTGGGGCCAAGCCACACTCTTTAGGCGATTTAAGTCACACGAACGTGAACTCGGCCCACCTCGCGGCGAGGGCAGTATTTACTCTCTTGAGTAATATTTCGCGATGGGCTGCTGGGAAAATGCGATCACGGTGCGGGCAAATCCAGGATCGAACGCCAATGACTAGAAGCGGACTTATCAGCGTCGTGGGAATGTGGGTCATTCTTTCAGCGATAAACGCGAACGCTGCCGGTAAACAAGCCGCCAGTTGCTCCAGTACAGACGTTCAAACAGCCGTAAACAACGCGGCTACTGGAGACGTGATTTCACTCCCGGCGGCTTGCGCTGTTACTTGGAACAGCGCGATCAGTATTCCAGGCAGTAAAGGAATCACGCTCAACGGCAACGGGGCGAGGGTGACGAGGGGAAGCGTCGGTGATGGTACCGCGCTGATTTCTGTTTCCGTCAACGCGGCAGTTTCAACGAGAATTACCGGATTTTCCTTCACCGACTCTCAATCGTCAGGAGGGTACTTCATCACGTTGGGTCACGGAACTGAGACGAGCGCGAAATTTCGCGTTGATAACTGTAGTTTCACCGGCATGAATATGGGGACGCATCTTAAGATTGCGGATCCAATCTACGGCGTCATCGATCACAACACATTCACATGGTCGGGGAACAACGAAATCATTCATAACGAGGGGTACGGATCGACTTCGACAGCGGGTTGGAGCAACGATGTCGTCCCTGGCAGTGGCGACGCTGTTTACATCGAAGACAACACCTTCATCAATCAAACGTCGGGCAACCCGGCCTATTTCTTCGGCGGAGCCGCCGTGCAGAGCTACTACGGCGCACGAACGGTGTTCCGGTACAACAATCTAACCATGGCTCATGTTGACCAGCATGGGACAGCCGGAATGATTGGCGCACGTTGGTGGGAAATCTACGAGAACACTTTCAACATCGTCCCTAACGGGAACCAGGACAACTACGTACGCGTCCGGGCCGGGAGCGGTGTCATTTTTAACAATCACAAGTCCGGATCGTCCAACGGCGGTGCCGGTACGGTCGAACTTCTTGAAGAAGACTCTGGTTATCCGGCGCTATATCAAGTTGGCAGGGGGAAGAACCAAGTTCTAGATCCGGCCTATGTCTGGAACAACGACTCATTGATGTCGGTTGCGAGTGGAAGCTCCAACGTGCAAGTAAATCGGGACTTTTATCTTACGCAGAAGCCTGGGTACACACCCTACACGTATCCACATCCGTTGGTCACTGGCGGCGTCATTCCAACTTCCCCTCAGGCGCCCTCTAATTTGCGAATTACCCCATAGGCAGTTCTTAAGAGGACGTTGAGGGACATGGGTGTCAACTTTTCGATGTTCACGCGATTTGAATCTCGTCGAATTCCGGCATTACTCGGTTTGGCTTCCGCCCTCCTGATGGCTCGAGGTGCTTCAGCTAAAACGACGAATTTGCAGGACTGCTCGCAGTCAACTGTTCAAAACGCAATCAACTCTTCGGCTGACGGTGACGTTATCGTCTGTCCGGCAGGATCGTGGTCCTGGTCGAACGTCGACATCGTGAATCACAATATCACCTTGCAAGGCGCCGGAATCGGAGCGACCAAGATTTCCATTAATGCGGCGGGAGGAATCGAAGCGACTTCGAGCAATACGAAGTCGTTTCGAGTGACAGGCTTTACGTTCACATCGACCGCGAACTTCGGAACGGACGAAGGCTACGGTCTAATGCGAATTCAGGGTGGCCACGGTTGGCGAATTGATCACAACCGATTCGAGCTTTACTCCGACTTCATAAGCTATGACGGAGGGAACGGCATTTACACAGTGAACGACGTCAGTGGCGTAGTCGACCACAACCAGTTCGTAAAAGGCGGCGGCTCGGGTTGCATGCACGCCTCGGTATACCCAGAAGGGGCTGGAAATACCGCTTGGGGCTGGCCTTCGCAAATCGGCGCCTCTGATCACACCGTGTTCGTCGAGGACAATTACTTCTACAACCCTGATGCGTGTGGTGCACACAACGCTCACGCCGTGTACGCCCAACGCGGCGGAATCTTTGTGGCCCGGCATAACGAGATCCACGGGATGAACATCGACGCGCATGGGTTCTGCGCGACCCATGGCACGCGGGAGTACGAGATCAGCAACAATAGCTGGATCGGTGTAACTGGTAACACGCTCTTCGCCGTGTATCACATCAGAGGCGGGACCGGCGTCATCTACAACAACACGGCGAGTGGAAGTACGTCCTACGGATACTGGTTCGAGGACTATCGGGCCCAGGCCGAGAGCGGTTGCGGGAGCAGCGAGACGTCCAACGTCCCTGGATACGGGAACGTCGCCGCAAACCAATCCTGCCCCGAAGGGTATCCGTGCGCGGAGCAGCTTGGGCGCGGCCAGAACAACAGCTCGGACCGCATGTATGTATGGAATAATAGCGGCAACTCGGCGATCAACAACTCCGCGCCGTCGTTCATTCAGAGTGGCCGGGACTACATGTTGAACCAGGGAGCGAAACCAGGTTACACGCCGGTGCCGTATCCACATCCGTGGACAGGCGGTTCAGCACCAGTACCGACCGCGCCAACCAATGTAAGAATCACGCCGTAGCGGCGAATCGGAGGGCGAAGGTACACGTCTCCGGCCTTCGAGTTGCGCAAACGATCTGGTGTTTTCTGGCTTCTACGAGTGATCCGACGCACTATCGGGGATCAAGAGAACCGACCGCTCAGCGCATAGACAGCTCGCTCCAGATTCTTCTTCCAAATCATTTCGGCGGTCCAAACGGTCGCCTTGAGCTTCATCGCGGTCTCGAAACCGACGACGCAGCTAGCGAGGCGGAAGATCGTTGTTGGTTGAGGCGGCGTCACCGAGCCCCCGAATGTGGCTGCCAATGAGTTGACGGTTTCGACCAGCTCAGGCTTCATCGGGTGAAAGTACCGAAGGCGCATCTGCAGAAGTGCGAGACACGCCGCGCGTGTGCGGTCGCTGTCCTCAAGGGATCGCAGGTGCTGCAGGCAAAGGCGAGTCGCCATAAGAAACGTCTCGAGCGCCTTGTCCGATTTTCGCCAACTGAGGCCGCCGGTGTTGCCGACGCGGTAGAAGGCCTGCGCCTCGCGCGAGAATTCGACGCGCGAGGATTTCGCAACCAGCCGACACATATATTCGCCGTCGTCGTCGCCTGAGAACGAGAGGCTCGGGTCCCAAGGGCCGGCCTGCTCGGTGAGATGCCTGCTCACGAGCCACGCAGACGGATTCATCCACACACCCTGTTCGAACTTCGTGATCAGCCAGTCAACCGGATCGAGATCGGTCCACAACGCGTCAGGCTGAAAGGCAGCCAGCTCGGGATGAAAAAAGAAGCGGCCCCACGAAGAGGTTAGCAGGACGCCCGGATCGACCCCTGCCTTCGCGTGCCGGTTTAGCTGTAGGGCTATCTTCGCCGGAGCCAGCAGATCGTCTGCATCGAGAAACTGTATGTAGTCGCCCTGCGCTAGTTCCATTGCTTTGTTCCGGGCCGCGCAGGCACCGCCATTCTCTTGACGCACTACTTTTACAAGCGTGGATTCCAGCCGCTTCGCCGTTTGAAACGTCGCGTCACGCGACCCGTCGTCGACAACAATGACCTCCTTGCGATCCCAGGACTGGTCAAGCGCCGAACTGACTGTCTGGGTGATCCAACGCTCCGCGTTGTACGCGGGAATCAGGATCGAAACTAGGGGCTTCACACAGCTTCTTCGCCCCCTTCGAAACTGCAAGTCGACGCGAGGACGTCATAGACAAGACATGTAGCGTCGGCTAGCGCGTCCCACGAGTATTGCCGGTTGGCGAAGTCGCTGATCCAGCGTCGCCGCACGTCGAGATCTTTGTACAGCGGGCTGTTGAAATACTCACGCAGCCTTTTCGCCAGATCGTCGGAGTTCTGCGGAGCGAAGACGAATCCCGTTTCACCTTCGATCACATCTTCCTTCATGGATCCGACATCCGCCGTCAATACTGGCAGCCCAAAACTGTACGCCAGAAAGAGAACGCCGCTTTGGAAGATGTGCACGTAGGGCAGAACGAGGACGTCGGCTGCTTTGAAATAGACCTCCGTTTCCTCATCGGGCACGAACTCGATTTTCATCACAATGCCGCGCTTATCGGGCGCATCGCCGACCATCCGTTGGATCGAACTCCAATAGGTCTGGAATCCCTTCTTGGGCTGTCCGGCGACGATCAGGCGATACTCTGCCGACGTAGCCCGGAGCTGCCCGAACGCTTCGATGAGGTATTCGAGTCCTTTGTACGGTGCGATATTGCCGAAGAAGAGGATCGTCTTCTCGCGGGCACCAATTCCGAGGCGCCGCCGCGCTTCCGCGCCGGTGAGATTTGTATGCGGAAGCGAATTGTTGATGCCGAACGGAACGACCGTGACGCAGGCCTCGTTGACTCCGAATGCCGCGCTGAGCTCCGCCTTCATCTTGCCCGTATGCACGAAGATGTGGTCGGCTAGTCGGTACTGGAACTTCAGAGTGGCCCGATTGAGCCAGGTGTCCTTGCCGTCTCTGGTACCCGCGTTGACGTTGTGCGCAGTCAACACAATCCGCTTGCGCAGCGCGCGATAGTACAGAGTAAGAAGCACGCGATCGATGATATCGAACTTGTTGTTCCAGAGAATGTGAAAGATGCGTGGACGCGCCCGCCAAGCATAGCTAATCAATCGCCAGTAATATGCCGCGATGTTGAATGCTCGGGAGGCCGCGCTGGTGCCAACTAGAGTGTCGCGACGAAGCACGAACAGGCGGATCCTTTGCTTTTCGCGAAATTCTCTGACGTTCAGATCGTCCCCGCAGATGACATCGAGCGCTCGTACTCTGCTGGCGAGCGCCGACGTCATTCCATACGCGTATGGGCGATCACGACCAGCCGTCAGAAGAGCAATCGTGGGGCGTCTTACTGGCAACGAGGCGGCTGGAAACTGTTCGACTGCACCGACCCTGTGCATTCCTGGCTGCTGAAGCTGGGAAATGTTCATGCGTGGCCGGCGCATGCGAGCTGTGAAGGAAAGGCAGCGGCGTACTGCCGTAGCCACTGCTCCAGCAGGACCAGACTGAAGAGCACTTTGTGATTGTCGTTCTGCTTCGAACGGTGCTGGTCTAATAGTCTGGCAACGGCCGAATGCTGGAGATATGCGTACATTCGAGACTCCCGATCGAGCAGCATGTCCTCCATGTGGCCGGCCACAGCGGTGCCGAACCAATCGTCGACGACGTTTACCGCAAATCCCTGCTTCTTGCGCTTCAGAATTGCCTGCGGCAGAAGATCCGCGGCGACCTGACGATGGAGCCACTTGCCCTTGCCGTTGCGGACCTTGAGGCGCGCCGGCAACCGCTCGACGAATTCGACGATCTCCTTATCGAGGAACGGCACTCGAAGTTCGAGGCTGTGGGCCATCGACAGCTTGTCGCTGTACATCAATAGCTCGTCGGCGAGCGTCGAACGGAGCTCAAGGTATTGCAGTCCTCCGAGCTCGTCGGTCTGATCCATGAAGGGTGCGAGGTCGGCCCATCCCTCGACGATCGCATCTCCGGTCGACGGACTAACAAGATCGGGGTGAAACAGGCCGTCGATTACTTCACCCGGCAGCAGGGAGAGCACGCGCTGATACCGGCGCATCCGATCCGGAACGTCGAGTGCATAAATGCCGCGCTTCAATGTCTCATTGCGAGGTAAGGCGCTGATGCCCGTCGACATCGGGGCTCGTAGCCACCTCGGCAGCTTGCCCCAGTACCCACCATATCGCACACCGAGATGGCGGACGTATCCGCCCAGCAACTCGTCCGGCCCCTGACCGGTGAGCGCGACCTTGACGTCGCGTCGCGCGCGTTCGCAGACGAAATACATCGGTACGATCGACGAGGATGCGATCGGCTCCTCGAGACACGACACGATGCGAGGCAGCGTGCACTCGAACGTCTTCCGGTCAATGCGCACTTCGGCGTGCACCGATCCGAAACGGCGTGCGGTGTCTGCCGCGAGTGCGAGCTCGTCGTCCGCAAAGCTCGAGCCGTATCCGACCGTAAACGTCGGCCATGACTGACCGTTGATATTCATCATCGAGAGCAGCATGCCGGAGTCGACACCGCCACTGAGGAGCAGGCCGACTGGAACATCGCTAATCAGATGTCGTTTGAGAGCACGCTTGTACAGCGCGCTGAGTTCTTCGCAAGCCTCGGCGTCGGTTTTCTCTGGGACGAACGGCTCCGGCCGATAACGGTACCATCGGCGCACATGGCATTCGCCCTTCTCGACGACCAGCATTTCGCCGGGCGCGAGCTTGCGAACATCATTCAGAATCGTGTATGGCGATGGTGTGAACCGGTAGCGAAGGAACAGATTCAACGCCGCCGGATCGACGTCACGCCGCTCCGCGTCGGCCGCGAGCACCGCGCGCATCTCCGATCCGAAATACAACCGGCCCGCGGTGACACGGTAGTAGACGAGCTTGATGCCGAACGGATCGCGGGCGACGATGAACCGCCGGTTCTGCGCGTCCCAGAGCGCCAGACCGAACATGCCGTTCAGGCGATTCAAGACCTCGTCGCCCCACTGTTTGTAGCCGTGGATGATGACTTCCGTATCAGAACGAGTGCGGAACGTGTGGCCGTGCGCTTCAAGCTCGGCCCGAAGCTCCTGGAAGTTGTAGATCTCGCCGTTGAAGATGACCCACACCGATCGATCGGCGTCGGACATTGGCTGGTGTCCGCCGGACAGATCGATGATCGATAACCGGCGGAACCCAAGGCCCACTGCGCCGTCGATGTGATATCCCTCATCGTCTGGACCGCGATGGGTCAGGCTCGTCGTCATACGCTCGAGCGATGGTCGAAGGACCGGAGCCCCTGTGCCGAAGTTAAACTGACCGCAGATTCCACACATATGCGCCTTTTCTCGGCCGAAATTCAGCTCGCACCGGCGAGTTCGGATAGCAGGAAGGACAGGCTCCGAAATATCTGCGATTGCGCCCAGCGATGCATCGGGACGTTGTCCCAGCCGAACAACAGCTCGCGTGCGCGGAACGAGCCGTCGCTTTTTCTCCAGCGATTCAGGAGGTCGATCACAACGGTGTTCAGCGCGGCGTCCATTGCCGCAAAGCGGCCGCGAAGAAGGACGCCTAGGTTTACGCATTCCGCGTAGTCGTACAACTCACGGCGGTAGACGGTAAAACGCGGCTTCTGCGAGAAAGGCTTCGGCAAGCCGTCCGCATCAAACAAGTCGCGCGTGTAATAGTCGACCCCGCGCTCAATCGCCATCGCACACCGCGTATCGCCGGTCACGGCTTCGATCTTTGCGAGCGCCTTCATCACGAAGCACGTGTGAAAGTGATCAATGAAGCTTCGCCGCTCGTCGGTCGCGTAACGCCATGACCCGTCAGCACTCTGGGCCGCAAGCACGAAATTTAGATTCCGGCAAGCCGCGTCTTTGTAGCGAGGTTCTCCGAGGTCGTATGCCGCTTTTGTTAGAAGACAAGCGCGATAGGCGCTCGCGTTGACGACGTTTTCCTGATCGGCTGGCGGCGGTGTGTAGGAACAGCTCGCCGCATCGGAAGAGGTGGGATATTCCTGGTAGTCAGCCGCGACGTGCTCGGCAATCGACTTCATGATCTCGAGCCATTGGCGATCGCCGTCCAGCCGGTACACCTGTGCGAAGGCCTCATACGCGTACGGAACTGTCGTGATCAGGGGCGTGTCAGACGCGAGAGTACCATCCGCCGTCACCCAGTCGAACGGATATCCCCACCCGAAGCGCGCGAACCGGGGACTTCGCGTCTCAATCAGCACTCGAAGGAAATGCACAGCGCGGCCGTAGTGGTACTCTCGGCCGTCCTTCTTTGCCAGGAATGCGAACGCGCTCGCGTAGTGCGCGTCCGCGATGGGCAGCCGCTGTTTCTTCCAGAATAGACAGCGCGCCGATGGCAGGAAAGCTTCGCTCGCGACCATGGGAGCGACGGCGAGTGTTCCGAGTAAGCGATGGCGGTAGTACAATCCCTTGGCTTTGCGGCCCACCGGGCCCGCGTAGTAGCTCTGGTGATCCCATGACGTCTCGCCGTACGCATCGAGCCACTGCTCAAACGAAGCGACGGCTGACTCAATTTCGCGAATCAGCGCGGCGTTCAGCATCGACGATCCGGTTCTAGTTCTCCGCACCCTGATAGCTGTCCATGCGTTTCAAACGGACCGCCGATTTCAGGATGGCCCGGAGCTTAACCATTTGCTCGGCTCGATGAAACTTCATCAACTCAGCGTTCACGGGCCTGTTGATGCGACGGATCGCCGCGGAGGCATACCCCAGCGCCAACGCGGCGCCCCCGACGACATAAGGACGATTGGTCAAACGATACACGATGCGGAAGATCTGCCAGGCGGGCGCATTGCCCAGGTAGTAGTCCTTTTCGCCGTACGAAAACGCGGACGCCAGCGGACCTCGCTCGGCAGTGCCCAGGCTTCTGTGATGAAAGAAAGCCTTTTCGCGATACGAGCGCGTCTTCCAGCCCTTCATGCGCGCAGTCGTCACCGCAATCCAATCAACACCGCCGGCCTTGTTCGGTACGTAGCCACCGATTTCATCGAAGCAGCCTCGCCGGAACATTTGGGCTCCGCCAGCAACGTGCTGCTGCCCCTCGAAGCTGTTGGCCTCCGAACTAAAGTTGTCTTCGCGAAAGATCGTTCCCGCCACCCCGAGCTTCGGATCGCCGGCAAACTTCATCATCAGGAATTCGAAATAGTCGTCCTCGAATGAGAGATCCGCGTCCAGGTTGCCGACGATCTCGAAATCGAGGCCTTTTATGCGGTCGTATCCCGCCTTGAAGGAATGCGCTTTCGCGGCGAAGCTGCGATCGCGGTGCATGGGCATATCGACTGGGATGATCCAGTCATGCCGCTCTGTATAGCGACGGACAATCGGGCCGGTCTCGTCGGTCGAACCGTCATTGACGATCACCCAGCGCAGAGGCCGCATGGTTTGGTTGACCACACACTGGATCGTGCGTTCGATGTTCGCCTGTTCATTTCGTGCAGGCGTAATCAAAATGTACTGCGGGAGACCCACTCGAGCATTCATGTTGCCCTCACCCTGCGGACGCGGCAGCTGTGGCGGCTCGGTCCTGGGGCACTTCTCGCACCGTGCCCAACTGCGCGAACACCGAGTCCATAATCCGGGATGTCAGTACGATTTCACGATACGGGATGGGCACCGGTCCATCATCCACGATTGAGCGATAGAAGCGCTCGATCAGCTCCTTCATCCCTTCGCTCATATGCAGTCGGCCCGTCACAAGGCTTCGGACGTTGCGCGCCGCGTTTGCAAAAAATCCTCTGGACACATTCAGCGGCGGCACCACCATGTCGAGGTAGCTTTTGTACTTGTCGCCATGAAGCTTGACCAGAAGATGATGGTTATCGTCGAGGAGCAGTGCATTTCGGTGTCCGAATATCCGCAGCTCGGATACCTGCGGGCGCATCTGCGATGAGAACGTGAAGTACGCCGTCGTCGTATCGTCGTGAACCAGGACCCGCAGCTCGTCGCGCAGCCGCTGCTCTCCAAGTGAACGCAGCATCGGACTCGTTCGCCCGAGTGCCGTTACGCCAGGATCTTCTGACTTCACGTGCTCGGCAATCCGCGCAATGCCGTGGCTGATGATGTTCTGGAGCAGACCACCCGGCAACCGGCGAACCCAGTGTGCCGAGTCGCTCAGGAACGATCGCGCATAACCCGGATCGCTGAGATCGTAGCAGTAGTAGCTCTCAAGATGCACCGGCGGACCGCCTAGGAACCCGTCGGCGACGAGCGCACGTAGGCGCAACGCCGGCTCGGTGAACTGCAGATTGTGATCGACGCTGACCTTGAGGTGACGCGAGGCGGCGGCTCCAAGCAGACGCTCAGCTTCACCGACATTCATCGTGAAAGGCTTTTCGACGAACACGTGACAATTGGCTTCGAGACACTCCATCGCAAGCGGGAAATGGCTTTGCGGCGGCGTCGTGATGTGCACCACGTCCGGCCTCGCCCTCGCGAGCAGCTCGGCGACGGAATTGTACGCATCGCCGCCGAAGCGGTCGCGCATTTGTTGCGCCATCAGAGGCTCGGCATCGCAGAACGCGACCAAGTTGCCGAGCCGCACGCGGCGAATCTGCTGCGCGTGATCATCGGCAATCTTGCCGCACCCGACGATAGCGACCTTCAGCATCAGCTTACCTGCGCGCGGAGATACTCGTAGTAGCCCCGCACTCCTTCCTGGTAGCTGATCGTCGGCTGCCACTGGAGCAACTCCTTCAGCTTTTGATTCGAGTATCGGTTGCCTTTCCAGTACGCCGAGCACCTGGCGCGGTTGAACGCCGCCGGGATTTGCCCTTCCGACCATCGTGCGTACTTCTCCCAGAGCGCGCAGAACGCGTAGAACACTGGATACGGAACAGGCAGATACGCCTTGCGGCCCACGTGTCGCCGGTATCCTGACCAGAACTGACTGCTCGTTGGAAGATCGTCATCAATGACGTTGAACGTCTGTCCGTCGATGCCACACCGAAATCCGGCGAGTGCGATCGCATCGGCGCAATTTATCACGTGCGTGAACGGGATCTGGTTGCGGCCGCCGAGATGAAGATAGATGCCGAAGGTGCCGATGCCGACACGGCTGGTCAGATCAGGTTTGCCTGGGCCGTACACGGCTCCGGGCCGGAGAATGACGAACGGAAGACCTCGCTTCCCGCCGTAAGCGAGAACGAGCTCGTCCTGTTTCAGCTTCGCGTACACGTACGGTTCGTCACGCTCGACCAGATGTGACTCGAGTTCGCACGCTTCGTCCAGCATCGCATGGCGCCTCAACCGACGATTCGTATACACAGCAAGAGAACTTACGTTGACGAACCGCTTCAACACGCCGCTCCCGCAGACTTCGTCGAGCAGATTTCTCGTCGTGACCACTGTGTTCAAAAACGATCCCGGAAACGATTTCTCCATTCCAGCCGCTAGGTGATACACGACAACGGCCCCCGCAGCGACGCGTGCCGCATCGGCTCTGGAAATCAGGTTGCCTTCGACGACGTCGAGCCTCACATCCGGATGGCGTCGGACGAGCTCGAAGAGGCCTTCCGTGCGGTTGTTTCTGGACCGCACAAGGCATCTCAGGTTGCGGAATCCATGTTCGATAAGTGCTTGGACGAGCCTCGTCCCGATGAACCCGTTCGATCCGGTGATTAGAATCTGCTCGTTCGGTTGGATGATGCTGTCGTTCGCAGAACGGTTCATGACACCTCAATTGCGCCTTCTTGGTTTCGGTGGCGCAAAGAATTTCGGCTCGCAAAAGATCGGAATCGGTGGAGGGCCGCTTTTGGCGACGCCGTTGCCTGCACCACCGGAGCCGGCCTTATGTTCGCCAGCCGTCGCGAGCGAACGATGGGTGTGTGCCCGTGGGTCGACCACGGGGGCGCAACCGAAACAGGCACGGGCGCGCCAAGTCCGGGCACTTCGATCGCGACGAGAAGCAGGACAAAGAAGATGAAAGTGGTCGCTTTGTACCCGGACTCGGTAACGTTGTACAGGAGAAACACTGTCAGTATTGCGACGCGGAGCCTTCCGTAGTCGAAAGACGACAGGAGCGACTTCTTTGCGCGCCAAAAAGTGCTGAAGAGCAGCGCTGCGAACAGCGCCAGCCCAATGAAGCCCAGCTCGATGTACACCTCAAGGTAGCCGTCATGCGCCGACGTCACCTTGCGCGTTGTCACGAATTTGTCCAGCCGATCTCCCAGCCAGAAGGAATCGTAGCCCACCCCTAACAGGGGCGGCGTTTGCATGGCGAGCAGGTCTTGCCACACGAACGTCCGGTCCGTAAACGTCATATTGCGACCCAATCCGCCGGCAGTGTGTTCGAGAAGACCAAAGGACATCGTCAGAGCCGTGGCGACCCCCACCACGGAGAGGACCACGATCCCGAGATGCCTCGCGTTCCTCCTGATAATCGGCAAACCGAGCGCAATGATCACTGACGATCCGATGATGGTGCTGACGAGAGAAGTCGCGCTGTCCGCCATCATCAACAGCCACAACGTGGCACTGAGGATAGCGAGGCGGACCACTTTGTTCATCCAGTCGTGATGGATGTGCTGGTTGTGCTTGCCAGTAATGATCTCCCATATGGCGAAGAGGCCAGTGACGAGACACAAGCGACCGAGCCCATTCTTGTCCGTCGCAGCCCCGACAAGCATCTCCGCTCCGGTCCAGCCGTCGTACGCGACGCCACTTGTCCGGTAGTACTTGATGAGCAGGATAGAGACGGGCACGAGAACGTATGAGCACCGCCGCACGAGGGTCGCAATCCCCGCCACCGGATCCTTCTCCGATAGTACGACGAGGATCATCATGATCGCGCCGATGGCGCGGGTCCATCGCTTCAATGCAATTGCGGGAAAGTCCGACCAGAGCACACTCAGACCGCAATACGCCAGCAACACGACCAGCCACACATTGCGGCGGCACCATTCGACCCACTGTATCTTCCGGCTGGCGAGAACGACCGCCGCCATCACCATGAGCAGCGACAGCATGTTGCGGTCGATCGGACTGCCGTCCTCGACACCCTCTCCGAGAGTTGAATCGGCCGGGTTTAGCCACCGGCTCAGCGGTCGCGATGCGAGCAAGAGAATCCAGATCAACGGGATCCAAATCGCACCAGAAACGCGCGGCTCGCTGCGAATGTCGAGCGCCAGGATCGAGAGGACGCCAACGGTGACGAACAACAGCGCTAGTTGAGGAGGCATCTACGTTCCACGTGTCCTCATCACGCCCTCTGTTCCGATAGGAGTCGAAGATATGCGGCGGCCTGGGCGTGCCAGTTGTACGCATCGTAGAACCTAGACGCATTTCGAGCCATGAGATCTCTTTCGCGAGGGCTCTCGTACAACTCCACGATACATCGCGCGAGGTCCATCGAATCTTCTGGCTCGTAAAACTTGATCATCTCTTCGTCAAAATATCGCCTGATGATCTCAAGCCTCGGTGCGACAACGGGCACGCCCAGGTACACATACTCGAGCAGCTTTACCGGAAGCATGAACTTGTCGCACGCGAGGGTCCGCCGATTGCCGACGACGCCAAGGTCCATGCTGCCGACCATTTCCGGAATAGCTTCGACTGGAAAGAACGACGCGCTGAAGTACACGCGGTCGCCGAGGCGGAGCTCCTCGGCGAGCCGCCTCGCCTGATCGAGAAAATCGCCGTTTCCATAGATCGATAGGCGAACCGGCAGATCATCCGGCAGGTGAGCCAAGGCGCGCAGCAGGATGTCGATTCCAAGCCGATGCGCGATGGTGCCGTGATAGACGAGCTCGAACACATCGTTTCGACGGGCCTTCTTGATCGGTTTGAACGTATCTTCGTTTGGAAGATTCAGCAGCACGAACAGCTTTCGCCGCGGCACCCCGCAGATCCTTTCGATGAACTCTCCCTGCGAATGATCGGCGCAGAAGACGTAGTTCGCCATCATGGCAGAAACCCGTTGCTCGAGTACCAGCAGGCGAACGAGCCAATGGCGGTCATCGACGTGGAATTTAGCCATGTAGTTCGCGGGCATCAAATCGTGGACGTCGAGGATCAATCTCGCGCCGAGCAGCCGCGGCAGGACCGAGGTGAAGATGAGCAGATTCGGCATGTTGTGCACATGCACGGCCGTATAGCGTCGACGTAGCGCTAGACAACTAAGAGTCAGAAAGCTCGCGAAGAAGAACTTGAAGTACGACAAAACGTACATCGCGGCGCTGTCGCCGCGGTACTGCTTCGTCAGATAGACGATACGCGTGCTGCCGGAGAGTTGCGTGCGGGGTTTGCCCGGCTCCCGGACAACAAGAACGTCCACCGCGGCACCTACTTTTTCGAGACTGCGCACATATGCCTTGATACGCGCATCGTTCAGATACAGCGCATACGCGACCATACAAACCCTCAACTGGTCGTGAGGCTGCGTGTTGCCGCTGGTTTGGTTCGACACGGCAAATCAGACAGAAGCTATGCGATGTGCCGATACAGGAGACGGCCGGCCGCTACGAGCATCTCGTCAGGCATCCGGGCGAACACCTGCTGGGCCAGACGCGCGCCACGGCCGGCGCCGGCGTGTTTCGCCGGCTGACGCGAGTGGCGGACGTAGGACAGCACCGACTGTTTCGCGCCCCAGCGATCTTTGAACGTGATCAATCCCGGGTTGTCCAAGTCCGAACGGCCGAAGTCGAGTCCGCGTGCACCGGACGCCTTCCCTTCCTGAATCGTCTTCCACAACAGCATCGCGATGCCTCCGAGGTTGTGGAATTGCGCATCGGAACAGCCGTACTTGTAGTGGATCGTGTCGCCCCACTGGAACGTCAGGATGCTCGCAACAGTCTTGCCATCCTTCGAGGCCACCCGAATCTTCAAACGATCGCCGACACTAACAATTAGATTGCGAAACCATTGGATTGGCTGCGGCGGCAGGTTGTGCCGTCGACGCGTCAGCAACAGTAGTCGGTAGAATTCATCCAACAGCGCTTCCGATCGTCCGTCCGAGTACTCGAGCTGCTCCCGTTCCGCTCTTCGGATGGCCTGCTGAACCGCGGTCTTGTGCGTCGCGCGAAAGATGTCGTCGAGCGACGGCTGCAGATCGAGCACGTGGAGGCAGTATGTTGCTTCTACTTTCCAGTCGGAGTTCTCAGGCTGTTGGAGTCCGAGCGCGCGCAGCTCGATGTACCTCAGACGCTCGCGACTGCCGGCCTGGTGTAGAGCTTCAAGAATCTCGGCCTCACGCTCGCGCGAATCGACCAGAAGTTCACAGTGGTCCGTGAACGGCAGCGAGACCCAGCGGCGCCCCGTCAACCAGCTACTGACACGACACAGCACTGCGCCATTGGTGAGCGTCGAGCCCGGCGCGGATGTCGTGTACACCACCGGTCGGTAGCCATAGGTCCTCTTGAGCGCGCATAGCCACTCGGGTGTGTGGACGATCGATGCGCTCGCGTGACGGTCGACGAACTCCGACCAGCGCGGGTCGACGATGGGATCCAGTGAGTAGATGGCCACGGGTTTCAAGGAAACTGGGCGGTCCTTACGCCTCAATGAGCCGCCGCGAGACCGCTCGCGACGAGCTCGTCGTGCCCGAAGCCACGCAACTTGTCGTAAGCGCTCTTGCTGGATCGTTTGATCAGCCAGACCGTCGCGGCGTTCAGATGCAGAAACGCGGGAAGCGCGACCACTTTGCCGCCGCGGAGGATCTTGAACTCGTTGATGCCCGCAGAGTGAGTAAGCATGCTGTCGTAGATCAATTCGATTTCGGATTGCTGCCGCGCGCTGATGCGCGTGTGATGCAGCAGCAAATCCGGCACGTACAGCTTCAATGCCCTGTCCGAGTTGACGATCGTCTTCAGGATGACCGCGCCCTCAACGAGACAGCTGATCTCGAACGAGAGCATCTCCTCGCCCGCAAAGCTTCCGAGAACGACCGCTTCGGGAAACTGCAAGATCGTGTGCACCCATCGGGCGAATCCTTCCTTCTGGCGCCGGTTTGAATCGAACGAATACTTGGTCCGCTCGAGGAATGACAGATACACGGAATGGCCTTTCTCGGCCAGTTCACCCTCATCGATAATGCGCCGTACCGAGATGTCGCTTTGCAGCGCCTTCTTTACCTGACTGCGTACGTTCTTGCGCAGGTTCTTCATGTCGTAGGTGCCCAACTCGTCGAAAACGATCGGGTTGAGGTAGGAGTTCGATGACTGGCCGTCCAGAACGCCATGCTGGAACGCGCCGATGCGGTGGACACCACGCATGGTCTCCTTCAAGTCGTGCTTCTTAAACGGCAAAAGCGGCCGGTAAAACAGCGGGCGGACTTGTCTCCACCACATGTCACCCGCCTTGACAAGTTTTCCGCCCGTCGCTTGTTCAAACGCGGCGTAGCGATCCGTGTTCATCAACGGCCATCGGACGCTTTCGTACGGATGCTCAGTCATCGTTCGTTACCTGATGATCGGCTGCGTTGCGAATTCCTCGATCGATGAAACAACACGACGCTGCTGCTCGGCCGTCAGGCCGGGGAACATCGGAAGCGACAGGATCTCGCGGCTCACGCGCTCTGTGACCGGCAGACTCCCCGGCAGGTAGCCCCAGCTCCTATAACAATTCTGCATGTGAAGCGGGACAGGGTAATGGAGACCAGTGGAAATGCCGTTCGCCTTCAAGTGCTGCGCGAGCCCGTCACGATCCGATGTGCGAATTACATACAAGTGGTAGACGCCCTTGCTCGCGGTGAGCTCTTTCGGCGTAGCAACGCACGGAATGCCCGACAGCAGCTCGGTATAGCGCGCTGCGGCCGCCCGGCGCTGCGTGTTCCAACCATCCAGCCGCCGCAGCTTGAACCGGAGGATGGCGGCCTGAATAGCGTCCATGCGTCCGTTGTAGCCTTCGAGGTCGTGGTAATACTTCTGGATCTGGCCGTGATCGCGCAGCACACGCACGACGCGCGCCAGCTCAGGATCGTTCGTTGTAACCGCTCCCGCTTCGCCGCACGCGCCGAGGTTCTTTCCAGGGTAGAAACTGAACGCTGCAGCCTTCCCCATCGATCCTGCACGCCGCCGTCCCGCAGAAGATGCGAATTCGCCACCGTGTGCCTGACATGCGTCTTCGACGACGATTAATCCATAGCGGTCGGCCAGCTCCTCGATCGCGTCCATGTCCGCCATCTGCCCGTAGAGATGAACCGGAACGACGGCACGGATCGGCTTACCCGACCGACGGCCGATGGGCCGGCCAGTTGCTCGGTCGATCTCACAACTTGCCAGGTATTCGGCGAGGCGCGACGCACTCAGGTTGTACGTCTCTTCATCCACGTCGACGAACTCGGTGGAAGCGCCAGCCTGGCTGATACCTTCGACTGTCGCGATGAACGTGTTCGCGACCGTGACAACGGAGTCTCCCGCACCGACCCCAGCAGCCATCAACGCGAATCGGACAGCGTCAGTTCCGCTCCCAACGGCGACCGCCTCCTGCGTGCCGGCGTGCGCTGCGAATTCCTTTTCGAAGCCTTGAATCTCTGGCCCCCCGATGAACGAGGCGGTCTGCAAGGCTTGCCGAAAAACCTCAACGAGCTCAGCTTCGAGCTCGCGATGGGGTGTCACGAGATCAAGAAACGGAATCGGTTCGTTCGTCATCGAAACTCCTCAGTTAGCAATCGTCGTCGAAACACCATGAACGCCCGTGAAACGGGGCGCCGCTGCCAATCTGTACACCAAGCGGTCGCGCTCAAGTTTGGCGTACGCGACGTGGGCGCGCTCACTGTCTGGACCCTCTACCGTCCATGTATGCCCCGTGTCGACAAGCGACATCTCTGCGCGATTGCGCCACCACCGGTCCACCTCGCCAGGCAGCGCAAACCAAGCACTCGCCCCATCGCGCAGCCGTTGAAGATGCGCAAGCAGGTCGAGGTAGACGCCACGCGCCCGAGATTCAATCAGGTAGTCGGGATGGGCGATGAAGCTAATCAATCCGTTTCTGCTCCGAATCAAGTCGAGCTGCGCCTTCCAACGATCGATCGAGTACTCGCCGAGTATGTGGAACAGCGAATAGTCCTGAACCATCGTCAAGGGCAGCTCGAGAATCTTCCCGATAAAGAACGGCATCACCGTGCAACAGCCGCCACGTTGAGGTTCGAGGTGGGCAACGTTCGGGACCGACATGTCGTACGAAAAATCGAAGGCATCGAACCATTCCTGACGGCGGTACATCGCTCCAGCGCGGAATCCACGGCTCTCAAACAATTGGATGTATTGATTGATCCGCTGAGCGCGCTTGAGAAACTGAGCTCTATCCTCGAACAGGTGACCATCATGATTCAGATCGTGAACGTTGACCTCGAAGCCCCTAGCGCGGATCCGTTCTAGAAAGGCACCTGAAACGTCATACCGCTCTTCCGGCACCACTTGGAACGAGCTTTTGATGCCGTGAGCATCATTCATGTCCATGAGACGACCACAGAAATTTCGGCCAGCCTCGCTTTCCACGTCGTGCGTCATCATCACGCAGCAAGGGGCACCGTCCGGCCAGAACCAGATGAAGGGAACTTCAGCGCCAGCCTGCTCTACGGCGAGCCGCATGACGCCTTCCATCAACGACTCGACCGAGAAGTCGACGGGCCATCGGGGAAACGGAATATCCTCCCAGCCGCTGAGTCGAGCTTTTTGAAGGTGCCGCCTAACCGGCACCGGCAGCATCGGTCGCATGAAGTAATAGAGCTTTCGCAACGAAGACGATTCTGCGAGTTGCCTACGCGACGACACCTGCGCATATCGCTCGTGACGAAGATTGGCGGTGACTTCCGACAGGTTAAAAGGCAGCCGCAGCAGCCCTTGCTGGTCCCGTTCAACGTCGACCATTGTGTCCGGGAGGTCACCGCGTGCCTGCTGTTGCGCCGGGTGTCGAGTCGTCCTCCCATAACAGACGGCGTCCGAAAACATGAAGTATCCGGCGTCGGGGCGCAGATCAGACACACCGAAATCTGCGAACCTGGCGGGGCACTTATAATGTGCTTGGAACTCCGGAATCATGGTGCAGAGATGATCGATCAAGTGCGGTCGCGCGTTTCGGGAAACGTCGGCGAACGCAGGGATGCTGACGACGTAACTCCTCAGTGAAACAGTGCCGGCACGCCCGGGGCCGGGTCCGGCTCAGATCGAAATGAGCCGACCCCTTTCTTTCAACGATTGGTCAGCAGCCTCGAGCAACCGGACGACCCGCAGCCCGGCGACTCCGTCGTTGTGTGCGACCTGGTCCTTCTGGATGCAGTCGATGAAATATCCGAGCTCAACTTTCAGCGCTTCCGTCTGCTCCACCTTCGGCGCCCAGACATCTCCGGTTCGATAGCTGACGAGCAAGTCGTAGACGCCCTGCGGATTCTCCTTGCTCGTCATCTCGACGCCTTTGTCGTAGATCTTGATCTTCTCGTCCGCTTCGAGATCGTTCCACACGAGCATCTTGTCCTTGCCGCCAATCAGCGTCGTCCGGACTTTCACCGGCGACAGCCAGTTCACATTGATGTGCGCGACGATGTTCCTCGGGAAATAAATCGTGACGAATGCCATGTCGGCGTGGCCATTCAAGTGGTTCGCGCCCGTAGCCACCACTGCTTCGGCCTTCTCGGTGATGATGTAGTCCATGACCGAGAGGTCGTGGGGCGCGAGGTCCCACACGACGCTGACGTCGTGCTGGAACAGGCCGAGATTCACGCGCGTCGAGTCGAAGTAGTAGAGCGGGCCGAGCTTGCCAGCGTCGACAATCTCACGGATCTTCCGCACGGCCCCACTGAACAGGAACGTGTGGTCGACCATGATCTTCAGGCTCTTGCGATCCGCGAGCTCGATCAGCTCCTCTGCTTGCGCAGACGTTGACGTAAACGGCTTCTCGACGAACACATGCTTGCCGTTCTCGAGCGCCGCCTTGGCCAGATCGAAGTGCGTCCAGACGGGCGTGATTACTGCGACGGCGTCGATTTCCGGAGACGTCAGGATCTCGTTGAAATCGCTCGTCGTGCGGGTGTGCGGATACGCCCGCTGAGCACGCTTCAACGCTGCCGCGCTCTTGTCGCAGACCGCGACGACGTCGCAGTTATCCAGCGCATGAAAGTTGCGGACGATGTTCGGGCCCCAGTAGCCGTAGCCGATAACACCGACGCGAACGGTGTCGGATGCAGACCGCCTCGTATTGAGAGCCGCGCTCGCTGAAGCGCCGCTGACGTGTCGTTCCTGAACCGCCGGTTCCAGGACCGGCGTGCTGTCGCTGCTCATTCGGGACTCCCAGGCTTTTCGTCGATCGATCGCAGAACCCGTGCGGGATTGCCGGCGACGATAGCGCCGGGCGGAACGTCTCGGGTCACCATGCTGCCAGCGCCAACGATGGCGCGCTCACCGATGACGACGTTTGCGAGAACGGTGGCGCCGGAGCCGATCGAGGCGCCTTTCTTGACGAGTGTCGGCTCGACCTTCCAGTCGGCCTGCGTCTGCAGCTCGCCCGCTTCGGTCGTCGCACGCGGGAACGAATCGTTGATGAACGTCACACCGTGGCCGATGAACACGTTGTCCTCGATCGTCACGCCCTCACACACGAACGTGTGACTCGAAATCTTGCAGCGTTTCCCCACCGACGCGTTTTTCTGAATCTCGACGAAGGCGCCTATCTTGGTCTCGTCGCCAATCGCGCATCCGTAGAGGTTGATGAACTGAGACAGCCTGACGTCTTTGCCAAGCTTCACATCCGGAGCAATCGCGAGAAACTCACTCACCGTCGAACCGCCTTTGGTCAACATGCCCCCTTGCCGGTGAATACTGCTGCCGGCGTCGCGAACAGAATTTTCAGATCGGTCAAAAGCGAACTGGTTCGCGCGTACTGAAGATCGAGGCGCACCATTTCGTCGAATGTTGTGCGGCTGCGACCCTTCACCTGCCAGAGACCGGTCACACCCGGTTTCGCTTCGAACAGGCGACGGCTGTGCCAGAACTTGTACTGCTCGACTTCGTACGCAATCGGCGGACGCGGACCGACGAGCGACATCTCACCGATCAGGACGTTCCAGAACTGCGGCAGCTCGTCGAGACTCGTCTTACGAAGGATGCGGCCGATCGACGTTACGCGCGGATCATTTTGAATTTTGAATGGCGCGTCCGTTGGAGACTGATCGCCATGGCCCTTCGCGTTTGCGTTGATGAACTCCGTGACGAATTTCTGATGCGCGGCGTGGTCGGCATTTACGCGCATGGTCCTGAACTTCAACATCGTGAACGCCTTGCCATGCTGGCCGATGCGCGGCTGGCGGAAGAAGACCGGTCCCCGCGACGTCAGTTTGACGAGCGCCGCAATGACCAGGAACACCGGCGCTAACGCAATGAGCAGCGCGAGGCTGCCGGCGATATCGAGCACGCGCTTCGCGGCGTCATAGGCGGCCACGTGCTCCGGTCGCGGGCGAAGGTTCATCGGCAGAGGATCGATCGGCAGATCCGAGGACTGTTCTCGGGACGTCCGCGGACTGAGATGAAATCGAATCGACAAGGCGTCGAGCACTTCCGGCCGGAACCTCTTGCCCAGCTCGCGGCGAAGACGCAGCTCGAACGCGCGCACGATATCCGCGCCCGACGATCGGAGCTCCGGCAGCACGACACCGATCGCCACTCCCTTCTTCAGCCAGCCGATCACATCTGTCTCGCGCTTTGACGCATTCAGCGCATCAATGACAGGACGCCAGACAAGCGGCTCATCGATGGTGCGCTTCATCGTCACGACGACAACGGCCGCCGGCAAATTCGAACGCTCAGCGCGCCGCATCTCCCGAACCAGAACGCTGGTGAACAAGAACTCGCTGACGACGTGTGGACGTATGCGGACGTCGCTCTGCACTCTGGCAACCGCTTCGTGTCCGTGCACAGGCTCAGGGCGAGACGTGCGCGGAGACTTCAAGCCTTCCACGCGAGAAGGCCTCGCTCTATGCGCGCGGGTGACTGATGACGAGATGGTGAGTTGGTCGATGGCCACGATTACTCTCGAGTCGTTCTCGGAAGTTGAAAGATACGAGTCTGCACACGTTCGGCGAGCGCTGGAACGTGCGCGCAAATCTGGTCCTTGACTCGTTGACTCACCGCCAGGGCGACGCGCACATCAGGTGAGTCGGCGTGCTGCGCAAGAACCGCCCCGGCGACCCGGCCTTCGCGATACCACCCGATGAAGTCCGTTTCTCGAAGTGCCTGGGACAGTCCTGCGAACACGTTGCCGGCCACCTCTCCTTCCATTAGTGCGGCGCTCCCATCGTCGCGTTTCAGATCGACGAGAAGAAGAAAGAACGGACGGCTCGATCGCTCTGAGCGCTTTCGCTCGATGCCGAGCAAGTACCGAAACGTTTCCTCGCCGTACGCACTCCCGGCAGGACCATCGGCAAGGTAGGCGTAGGAACAGCAAGGCGACGAGTCGTCCGGACGGCCGACCATTCGATCGGTTCGTGTTCGATTGGAAGCCGTCGATGCTGAATCGGACATGTTTTGAAATCGGCCTGGCGCCGCCGCCGAAGTCCGGCAGATGAACGCCTCTCCTGTGCCTTGTTGCCGACTCCTGAGGGCTGCAAATGGATCGCCATCGGACGCCATCTGACTCGAACGGACATTCGATTGCTAACCTATTGAAAATGAGTCTGTTACGACCGTGCTGCCGGCGAACTTACGCGGCTGATACACGCGTCGTAGCCCACAGTCGCTTGAACCGCGATTAAAAGTCAGCCTGCGCATAGACATCTGTTATCAAGCGGCAGACGATGGCAGGTAACGAGGGAGGATGGGCATCAGTGCTCGAATGAATTCGAGCGCTCGCTGTCTGGTGACGTCCGACTCGGAGGCCCGACACTGCCAGGCGACTGCGACGACCGCGCCGTTCGTTCGGCGGCGTGTCACAGCATTCCAGAAGACGTAGGTTTTCGCCTTGTACCGGCTCGTCGCAAGGCGACCATCCAAATCGAACCAGTACAGGACGTGTCGGGTCATACTTTCCGACCGTTGTTCGATCTGATTCAGTTCGGTCAGGGAGCCAAGCTCTGTCACGTTCAGAACCGACGGCACCGCGCCGTGTTCAAGCGTCGGCTGCGCGTTCGTCAGTCCCTTGCCGGCCTGTTGGTGCCGCTGGTAACCGATGTAGAGCGTCACGCGTTCACCCGACGTGCGGCGGTAGGTGACTTGCGCTTCGTCATCGACGTCGTTCACACGACTTGTGGGGGTTTGGGTTGGTTCGAGGGACCACTCATCGATCCGAGGTGGAAGCGTCGCCAGCTGCGCCTTCAGGTTCACGTCAGTGCGCGAAAATATGAGGCTCGTTGAACCCGCGATGATGACGATCGCAAGGCACACAGCATCAATCGCCGGTCGACGCGGGCCCAGCGACAGACCATAAGCTGTGACCACGACGGTTTCTTCCGTACGGTTCGACCATCCTGGCTTGGCAAGCCATGAAAACAGCACGCCGACCAAGCCATAGCCGACGGCAGCGACAATGAGCCCTTCGAACAAGTGAACGGTCGGATCCGACGTCGGCAGGCCGTTTTGAGCCAGGACACCAATGAGCGCAATCCGAAAACCGTTGCTCAGATAGCCAACCATCAGCGCCGCCCCGACAAACGTGATGCGACGCGCACTGCCATCAAGCCACAGGTACGCGGCAGGAACCGTGACCGCAAATATCGCGACGAGCTGATTGACTCCGCTGCACTCTCGAAGCACTTCGAGGGTGACTTTGGGCAGATAGATCAGCGTGCTCTCCTGAAGGGCCGGAATTCCAATCGCGTGAAAGACAACAACGGCGATCCGCCCGGAAATAATTTGGCTCGGCACCTGAAGACGGCTAATGAGCTCGGTCCACACGGGCACCATCAACAGCAAATACGCGATGGCAAACCAGATGTGCCTGAACACTTGACGGCCGAACAAAAGCAGAACCCCTGCCGTGACCATGAGGATCAGCGACAGTTGCTGAAGCCGAACTGAACTCCCGACGTCGCCCGCGACAAACATCAGCGCCGCGAGCACGAGAGCAACGCTGCCCGCCAAATAATCTGGACGGGCGACTTCGGTTTTGAGCGTCGGCCAGCGAGTCCAAACGATGTAGCCGCTGATCAGAGGAACAGCGAAACCGTATGAGTAGAGGGCATCGTTGGACCACTCACGGACCAACTCCGCGATCACGGACGCGTAGCACCAGCTGAGGACAGCAATCGAGACGACCAGACGAATAACAGTCGCATTGGTGTCCGTCAGACGTCGTTGAGCAGTATCCATGGAGGAGTACAGAGCTTCGCCCTCTCACCTACATTCGGGAATCGCCCGCGGCTTGAAGCAGGCGCGCTACTGGAGGTCGAGCGAGCTCAGCTTGTCCTTTGCGTCCTGCGCACCATCGAAATCCGGCTTCAGCGCTAAGGCGCGCGTCAGCGATTGCTTCGCGTGCGTCTTGTCGCCGGCGCTGGCGTACGCCAGACCGAGGTGATAGTGGTAAAGCGCGTTCGACGGATCCTTCTCTGCGCTGACCTTCAAGCTCGAAATCGCCAGAGGCGCCAGATTCTTCTTGACGTAAATAAATCCCAGCGTGTCATTCACCTCGGGAACATCTGGCAGGCGCTTCTGAGCGGTCTGTGCCAGATGCAGAGCAACATCCAGGTTGCCTCCCTTTTCGGCGTACATCCACGCGAGGTTGTTCGCAGCAACCGCAGCTTCAGGATCGAATTGGAGCGCTCGCTCGAATCGTTGCCGGGCACCTTCGTCGTCGCCCTCCGCCTGCAAGATGACACCGGCCATCGTCAGCGCTGCAACGGGTTTCGACGACCGCGCCGCGAGCGCCTCGAACTCCGCACGCGCCTGGGACAGCTTTCTCTGCTGGATGTAGAGCTGGCCGAGCGCGCCGTACGCGCTCAAGTAGCTGCTGTCGACATCGAGCGCACGCCGAAGAAAACTCTCCGCTGCTGCGGTGTCTCCGCCAGCGGCGTAGGTTCGCGCAGCCAACGTCAACAAAGGCGCGTTCGGAGTGCTGCTCGCAAGCCGCGCGTCAACGCGATTCCGAGCGCTGGAAAAATCGCGCGCTGCAAGATCCAACGCCACGAGACCAGTGGTGGCTTCGAGAGAATTTGGGTCGATCTTCAGCGCACGGTCGAACTCGGCACGTGCCGCCTGGCGCTCACCCTTGCGGCCAAGCAGCATTCCCATCTGAGTGCGGACCGGCGCGGATTCGGGAAACCGCGCCACAAGCTTCTTGAGTTCGTTTTCCGCACGATTGATCTCGCCCTGCGCCAGGAGTCCGCGAATGTAAAGCAGCTCGGCGTTGCCGTTTTGAGGTTCGCTGGCGAGCGCTTCGGTGGCGAGACCCACGGTCGCGTCGGGTCGCCCCTGCGCCAGGTGCAACTGGCCGAGAGCGATCTTGGCTTCGGTCGCCCGCGGATTGAGCCGAATAACCTCCTGAAACGCCGCGATCGCCTGGTCCGGCTGTCGAAGCGCCGCTTCAATCCGTCCGAGTGTGAAAAATGCCGGCGCCGAATCGGGGTGACGCTCCGTTGCGAACTTCGCGCCCGCGAGCGCGTCGTTCGCTTTGCCGTCGCTGAGGAGCAGTGTGCTCTTCACAAGCAATGCTTGCAGGTTCCCCTTGTCACTCGCGAGCACGGCGTCCAGTTTCTTGTAGCTCTCCTCTCGCCGTCCCGCCTTGTGTTCGAGGGTGGCGAGGCGCACGTTCGCCGTAACAGCAGCCCGCGGATCGGAAGTCAACTGCTGAAGAATCGAAGTGGCCGCCGCGTCATTGCTCGTCGCGATATAGAACTCCGCCAGAGCAAACGCTGCCGCAGAGGTCTTGGTCACCTCGTAGACCGTTTTCAGCGGGCGCTCCGCTTGGTCGCGGCGGTTGGTGGCGATGTAGAAGTTGGCGAGCACGCGGTTCGCGAGCGCATTACGCGGATCGATTTCAAGAGCGCGTTTCAGCGATCGCTCCGCGGCGTCCCGTCGCTCGGTCAGCCAGTAGAAGTTTGCGAGCGCGAGATGAGGCTCGACGGCATTCGGTCTCAGTTCGACCGCCTTCAGGAACGCGCGCTCCGCCGCATCGCGCCTGCCGCGGCCTAGCTCGAGGGCGCCAAGGTTGGAATACGTTCCGCTGCGCTCCGGGTCGATTCGAATCGCTTCTTCGATTTGAGCAACCGCCCCGTCGACGTTTCGCATTCCTGCCTGGGCGTTCGCCGAGAGCAACTGCGCATCGACATTCTTGGGATTCTTGTTCAGGATTTTTTCAGCGCGAGCCTTCGCATCGTCGAAACGACCACCGAGCAGAAGTAGGCTTCCTGCCTGGAGCTGCAGCGAAACGTCGTCCGGCAGCAGATCGGCGGCGCGGATATATTCACCAGCCGCGTTGCCCACGTCGCCGGTCTTCATATACGCGTCGGCGAGCTTGGCGCGCACCTCGCCGGCACGAGCGTCATAAAGCAGCGCGCTCTTGTATTCGATGACGGCTTCAGCGTACTTGCCCGCCGCTGCCTGTCTGTCTCCAGCCTCTCGATGCTTGCGAGCACCGACTGCCGGATCGGTCCGACAGGCATTCAGCAGCGCAACGGCGCAGACGATCGCAACCGAGAACGACGAATATTTGACGCTTCGCACTTTGGTCCGCACCTGAGAGAGCAAGGATCCGTCCCGCACAATTTCGATCCCGCCTCGAACAATAAGTTCTGGATGCTTAGCGCTTTAGCTTGTACGCGACTTTTACCAGGGAGAATCGCCCCTCGCAATGTCATCTAGGTAGATGACTTTTATGACGCTGCTGCGGGATGTTTGACTGACTGTGGAAGACCTAGGCGATGGAGCGGTCTATGGCGTCCGATGGTAGTGGCTGTAGTAGTCGTGGCCGGAAACCGGCGGTACATCACAGCGGTTCAACACGGTTCCGATGATTCGCTCTGGACCGAGGGAGGCGATGCTCCGTTGAACGAACTCGTAAGGCGCAACGCCGGCGCCGATGACGAAGATGGCTGCTTCACACAGACGTTCCACGAGTTGTGCGTCCGGAAGCAGTCCAACGGGCGGCGTGTCCATCAGCACCCAATCGAATTGAGTAGCCGCGTGAGCCAGCGCGCGCTTCATCGACTCGGACGTGAGCTGCGCCAAGAGCGTCGAGTCCGTGCGTCCTGCAGTCAACACGCTCAGATGTTGCGTCAGCTCGACGGACGGAAACTCGAGAGCGCCGGACCGGACGACATCTGAAAGGCCCGGCCCGTTGACGATTCCGAGCACTTCGTGGAGAGACGGCCGCCGAAGGTCGGCATCGATGAGCAACACGCGCTGCTGATACGACTCGCTCAAGGTCAACGCGAGGTTTGTAATCGTCAGGGTCTTGCCTTCGCGCGGTGCGGCACTCGAAACCATGAGGGTCCTGACGCCGCGTTGAGACTGGAGATCGTTCAGGATCGCGGCCAGCCTGCGGTACTGCTCGACCACGTGGTGCGGCACAGTGGCGCTGATGACCAACTTGCCTTCCTGGGCTGCGGGCGCTGAAATTCCTCGTGGAGCTCTCTCAACACGCGGAGGGACTGCGGCAATAGGCGTCAGCTTCGGCTGGCGCTGTTCAACCGGTTTCGTCGCCCTCTCCGGAACGTAGCGCTCCAGAATCGACGCGTCGACGACTGCGCGGGATTCCACTCTAGGACTATCAAGTCCATCTCGCACACCAGCGGCGCGCCTCATTGCCTCGTCAACTCGACTCATTTATGTGCTGCCTTCGCTCGTTTTAACGTCCGCGGAAGAGTGAAAATCGGCGCCGCGTTGCGCCAGCACTCAACGTTTCGTTTTGCGATTCCTGCTCAGCTTCTGGCGCTGGCCCCGCCACGTTCGCGCCGGACTCTCCGTCAGTCGCGGTCTCGCCGGCCTCTGGCTGCTCCGCGGTCAGCAAAGCAACTGGTTCGCTGACCGGAGGCGGCGCCCCAAAGTCGAAATCGTGTGCGACCTCCGCCACGATCTCCTGATCGACCGGCCGGCGCCCCATGGCGAAGCCTGTAACCAGCGCGTTGTCACACAGGACGCTCACCGTTCGAGGAATCCCGCGCGATCGCTCGTGGATCAATGTCACCGCGTCGCGCGTGAACAGACGCGCCGCATCGCCTCCCGAAATCCTGATGCGGGTTGCGATATACGCGGCCGTCTCCTGAAGCGTGAAAGGCGCAATTTCACAGCGCAGCGTGATCCGCTGCTTCAGCTGCCGCAGGTCGCTCACGTTCAGTCGATCTCGTAGTTCGGGCTGACCGGACAACACCAGCGGAAGCAGCTTTTCCGTCGACGTCTCGACATTCGCCAGCAATCGAATCTCTTCGAGCAACTCGACGCTCAGGCTCTGCGCCTCGTCGATCACCAGCGCTGTGATCTGGCCCTGGCTGCGGCGCTGTAGCAGGACCCGCTCGAGTTCTTCGAGAAGTGCCGCCTTTGACTCCCCGGCCCGAGGGCCCAGCTGAAATCGCTGCGACAGCATCTCTACGAACTCCGCGCGCGTGAGCGTCGGATTGTTCAGATACACGCATACGACGTCGCGGCACCGCTCGGACTGGGCAGCCGCATGGAGCAAGGTCGTCTTGCCGGTTCCGGCTTCGCCGATAAGAGCCGTAATTCCCTTCGACGAAGCCAGGCCGTACTGCAGATTGCTCAACGCCTCCTGGTGCTGGGGGGTGAGAAAGAGGTACTTCGGATTCGGCGTGAGCTCGAACGGAAGTTCCGTGAGACCGTAGAATCGCTGGTACATTGGCCGTCGCAGCTAAAGCTGCGGCCTCCACAGCGCGACCGCGGCGGCCGCGGCCGCGAGAATCGCGAATGTCGTAAAACCTACAGCTACTCGCCAGCGCCAATGCACGCGCGCTTCATCCGCAGTCACCATGAGCGGCACCGTCGCCAACACCGGGAGCTGGCATAGCCGCATCACTTCGTCCTCCGTCTTGAAACTCGAGTCCCGATACTCCAGGAAAGCCGTGACGAGGAAGCCAAACGCCAACCCGACAAAGGCGCCGCCCAGGTCGATGGCGAGACGGTTCGGGCTGAACGGTCTTTCGGGAACACGCGCCGGATCGAGGACCTTGAATTGTTCGCCGATATTGCGGCGCTCCAGATTCGCTGCGATCTTCGATTCCTCCCGCTTTGCGAGGAGGCTCTGGTAGCTTGCCTGCAAGGTCGTATAGTCGCGCGTGAGCTCGACGAGATCGGACTCGCGTTTTGGCACGGCTTCGAGCTTCGACTGATAGTCGGCAATCACGGCGCGCAGCTTGTGATCCTGTTCCTGCTTCTGGCCCAGCTGCCGATCAATCTCGTCGATTTGCGCTTTCAGCTCGCCGAGACGCTGTTGCCTCAATCGTTCTGCGGCAGTGAGAGGGCGCTCACGCGGCGCATCAGGCGTCTTCGGACCTTCGAGCGCAACTTTCGCTTCCAGATCGCGGATCGTCCGCTGCATCGCACGGACGTCCGGATGGTCCGGCTTGTCGCGCGCCAGAAGAAGCTGGAGCCGCGCCTTGGCGTTCTGCAACTGCTGGTCGAGTGTCTCACCCGTGGGCATATCCGTTGACGCCGCCGACGGCGCCGGCACGACAGTCAGCGGATCTGGAGCCTGCAGATCGATAATCTGACGCTCAAGCAGAAGCCGCCTTTCACGCGCGCGATCGGCAGACTCGGCGAGCGACTGAAGCTGCGTCTGAGCGTTTTGAACGGCCTGAAGGTTGGTCTGTGCCTGAGAGGGCAGCTCGCCGCTGAACCGGCGCTTGTAGTCCTCGAGTTTCTGTTCATGCTCCAAAAGACGCCGTTTGGCATCTTCGAGCTGCGAGTCGAGAAATTGATTGGTGTCCTCGGCGACGTTCTCACGGTCGCGAAGATTCTCCTCGATGAACAGGGACGCCAACCGTTCTGTGGTTTTCTGAGCGGTCTTTGCATCGCCGCTCTCGAACGTCACCCGAAACGATTCCTTTCCTTCCGTCTTGACCTTGATGTACCCGCGCATACGCTGCACCACATCTTCCATGGGCAGTGTCCGCCGCAACGAGTCGTACAGATTCAGATCCAGAATGATGCGCTCGAGGCGAGACCGACTCAGGATTTGCTCCTGCAGGCTGGCGAGCCTATCCTCGATTTTGTCCGTCACGGTTGTCTTGACGTAGCTGTCCGGAATCCGCTGCGGGACGAGCATGATGACCGTCTCGGACCGGTATTGATTCGGCAGATATTTCGCCAGGCCAACCGCGGCGATCAAACCCACCGCAAAGAGCGAGAGAATCAATCCGGCGCGCCGCCAGAGAATGCCGACGATTACTTCCGGAGTATAGGATCGACCAGGCAGCACAATCAGCTCCGCGGCAGGGGAAACCACAACGTGATGCCAGCCCGGACGCTGCTTCTGGCCATCTGTGGTGGAAAGCCAATCGGCACGAGCGTCCGGCTGAAATCGTAGTAGTAGTAGAGGTACTCGAGGTACAAAGCGTAGGTCTCGTTCAGCGCCATCCGGGTCCGCACATCGGCGGTATACGTCGTGAATCCTCGATTCTGCGCGAACACGACCGGCGTACCGACTGAATATGCAGCACTCGCCGACAGATCTACCCGGCGACTTAGCAAGCCGGACGTCGCCACGTTCACGCCATCGCTGAAGATTGGCGTCGTGAGGCCCTCAATAAAGCCGAAACTTCGGTTATATCCGCCTTGCGCCTGCCATGTCCGGGCAAATTGACGGCTGAACGAAACGTCCGCCGCAAACTGTTGCTGCTGGCGAAGGATCCCCAGCGGATCGCCCGGGGCCGCCGCGTCGAGCATCGCGGTCGATACGTTGAACTTCAAATGAGAGCGCCGCGTCTTCGAAAGGAGCCGCGTGTAGTCACCGCCGAAGGAAACATTGTGTTCCGTCGGAAACACGCCCGAGTAGTACTCGGCGCGACGATACGTGTAGCCTGCGTTCAGGCTGAGGTCGCGGTTGATGATGCGGCTGAATTGTGCGGCCGCTTCAAAGGTCGCCAGATCTCTCTGAGGAAGACCGCCGTACAGAATGTCGTTATGCAGAAAATCGGTATACGACCCACCAGTTCGAAATGTCAGTGTATTCCGCGAGCTAATTTTCTTTGCCACTGAGGCGCGCGCGTCGTATCTGAAGGACGGATTGTCGAGGACGGCATAAGCTCCCCCGATATTCGCTTCGCCGAGTGTCGGAGGGGCCAGAGTATTGAACAGACGGTAGAGATATGAGGGCGCGTACGCCACCCCCCCGTCTACGGCGATGGTCGTGGAGGTCGAAGAGTGGTAGGTCAGACCAGCATTGCCGTAGTGACCAATACCGAAAACTTCGCCGGCCGGGGCATAGTACCGAAAGTCTGTTCCGGCGGCAGTTGAGAACTGAAGCTTCTGCTTGCCTGCGCGCAGCGTAAGTCCGGCATTCAGCTCTGTGTAAAAGCCACTTTCCTGCAGGAGAGACTGCGTCGGACCTTGTTCGCCAAGCACGTTGCTGTCGTAGGCCTCAGCTGCCGATACGACGACCGAACTCGATTGCTCATTACGGCCGGTGGCGCCGCCGAAAACTCCCCTGGTCTGGGATGTCGGCTGCGGGACCGGCGCCATTTGAGCAAGCGCCAACTGCGTGTCGGCGACTAGCAAGCCGACGAGCAGCGACGCAGCGCCCAGGCGAAAACGAAAAGCCATTGGCGTCTATGGGACTACGACCGTGTCGCCCGGCTTCAACGTGATGTTCTGGGCGACGTTCTTCTGCTTGATCACGTCGTTGTAATTGACCTTGAAGTACTGCTGCTTTCCACCTTCGGTCCGCATCACGACGATGTTCTTGGAGTCGGCGTACTCGAGCAGCCCGCCGGACTGCGCGATCAGCTGCAGGACGTTCATTTCGCCCACGAGCGGATACGACGCCGGCTTCGCGACGTTCCCCGTGATGAACACCTTCCGGCTCTTGATCTCCTTCACGACGACGGTCGCGTTCGGCTCCTCGACGTACTTGCTGGCCGCTTCGACGATCTTCGTGCGTAGCTGCTCGGGCGTGAAGCCGGCCGCCTGCACCTCATTCAAGAGCGGTAGCGAGATCTTGCCGTCCGGGCGAACGGTCACCTCCGCCGACATATCTTTGTCGCGCCAGAAAACTACCGACAGCGCATCGTCGGGTCCGATGACGTAGTCCGCTGGCACAGCCGCGGTGCTTGCGCTTGCGGCGGGCGCATGCGCGGCCGGCGCCTGCGCCACGAGCGGCGCCGGCAACAACAATCCGACGGAAGCCAGACCAATGGCGCTCGCCAAGGTCCACGTTCGTTTCCGCATTGGTGCTATCCCCTATTTCCCGGCCGTCGTTACCGGTATTCCTTGAAAGGCAGCTGACAGTCGTGCTTGCGCAGGAAGTTCAGGAAGCGCTTGTACTCTCGCGCTTCCATGTTGAAGAGCTTCAGAACGATCTTGTAGTTGCCGCGCGCCTCCTCGAGACCCTTGTGAATCAGATCCCGAACGTTGCCGCGCGTGATTTCCCGATTCATGTACAACGGATACACCGCCGTCCAGAACGACTCGCGCTCCTCGACCAGCTTCTTGAAAAGATCGTCAGCCACGGTGCGACGGCGCTCGCGTCGCGGACGGCCGGCCGTCTGAAGCGGAGTACGAATCTCGAATGGCAGATCGTCGATCTCGATCGTTTCGCGACGACCGGTTACGACGAGACGCTCGAGGACGTTCTCGAGCTGCCTGACGTTGCCCGGCCAGGTGTAGCTGCACAGCATCGAGATCGCGTCCGTCGAGATGCCGCGAACCACGTGCGCGTGGCCGTTGGCGTCTCCATTCCCGTTGCCGTTGCCATTGCCGTTGGGATAGCGCGAACCATGGCCGAGGAAATTGCCGAGGAAATGATCGATAAGCGCCGGTATGTCTTCTCTGCGCTCGCGCAGCGGCGGCACGACGAGATGAATGACGTTGATTCGGTAGAACAGGTCTTCGCGAAACTGACCCTGCGCCACGAGCTCACGCAGGTCGCGGTTCGTCGCGGCAATGACACGAACGTTCGGCGCCATCGCGACGCGCTCGGCACCGACCTTCTGAATCTCACCGGTCTCGAGAAACCGCAGCAGAAGCCCCTGCATCCGGAGCGTCATCTCCCCGATTTCGTCGAGGAAGATCGTCCCGTTGGTCGCCATTTCGAGCTTGCCTGGTTTGTCGCGATACGCTCCGGTGAAGCTGCCCTTCACGTGTCCGAACAGCTCGGATTCCAGAAGCGTCTCGGGAATGCCGGCGCAGTTGACCGGGATGAACGACGAACCGGGGCGTGGGCTGGCCGCTGCAATCGCGCGGGCAACAACTTCTTTGCCGACACCGCTTTCGCCAGTGATGAGCACCTTGGCGCCAGAGCGACCCACGTGCTCGATTTCGGTTCTCAGCTCGCCCAGCACCTTGCTGGTGCCAATTAGCTGAATTCCGCCTGTGAACTTCATCGTCTGCAGGTCGGCGTGTTTCGTCGTAGTCAGCATCGTCAGGCCTTCTCTGGCGGCCGCCGTGTGGCGGCACTGCTCATTCCAGGATCGCAATCCGATCGGCGCGATTCGAGCGACGCCGGACTGTGCAAGGCCACCACCAAGAAAACCGCTGGGAGATGCCAGGTCCTATGTGATTGATATCAGGCTGGTTATGAACTCGCTCGAACGACGATGTGATCCAGGCAGAAACGGGGAAGTTTTGCTAAATGCTGAAAAGGACCGAAGAAAGTCGTCCTAATGGTGGACTTCTGACTCGCATCGGCAGTCGAAAAGTCTCCACATCGATGACCGATGTCTTCGCGCGATGCGAATCTTTCTCGAAAGTTACGCGAGCGTTCGTCCCATCTCGTCTCCGTCGGGAGACCCAAGCCGCCGTTCGTGCAGCCGTCGTTCGGGAGCGAAGTTGAGCATGTGCAAACGTCGACGCTCCGCCTGCCGCCGGTCCGTCGCGACGAGGACATGTGCACTGGATTCGCGCCACATGTTCTCGATGAGCGACAACAGCGCGTGAGGAGGGACCGGCTCCATCAGAAGGGACGCACCAACGCGCTCGGCTTCGGCTTGAAGAACGCTGTCGGCGCCGGATGAAATGATCACGGCATTGAGATCAGGTTGAGTCAGGCGACCGAGGTGAACGAGGTGCAGTCCATTGAACGCCGCCAGCCGAAGTCCACTGATGACCAGCCACGGCCGCTTTGCACTCAAGATGCGTTTGCCCTCGTCGAACGACGCAGCTTCTACGACTGAATAGCCGGCTCGTCGCAGCATATCGGCCGTACGGCGAAGAGACGCGGGCCGCGTATCGACCACAAGGACGAAATGCGAGCTCGGTTCAGCGCTGCGGTCCGAGATCAACCAGGCGTTCTTTGCGTCGGACGAACTCATTCTTGTTCCGAAGTCGGGAGACTTTTCTATGCTTCGCTGATCCAATGGTCGCAACCCATCCGCCGCCCTCGATGAAACGTGTGGCCGCGCGCTGACAATCCGTTGTCCTGACAACGTGCTGATGACTAAGGGACTTACCTTGCTTGACGAGACGGGACTCTCCAACAAATCAGCGTCCGTGCTCGCGAAGCTTTCGGTTTGCTACGCACACGGCGGGCCAGCCGTGACATTTTCGTCATCGATGTGTGAAAGCACACCATTGCGGATTGCGGATTGCGGATTGCGGATTGCGGATTGCGGATTGCGGATTGCGGAGAAATCAGAGGTGACTTAAAGAAGGACGGTTGGACGGGCGCTCTGGCGACGCATCAGCTCTCAGCAAAACTTCGCTTCGCTAATGCGTCGCCATGGCGTCAAGGCGCGTTTCCGACGACGCGACACGATAAGCTGTCTTGTTGATCTCGCGCGTCGCGGTCGGGAATGCCCCGATGCACGACAACGCAAGGACTCAAGCTCTTCGAATCGCCCGGGCGTGGCCTCCGTCGCGTCCGATAGCAACACGCATTCCAGCCGATTTCTCGAAGGATTTGCAGCAAATCCCGAAGAGGATGCTGCGCGATTCCACTTATGGCCGAGCGCTTCTACAGGTTTCGGGACAAAAGGTTTCTGTTCGTGAGACTCAGTCCCGCACGAGTGCGACTCCCGTGAAAACGACTGCGGCCGCAACCGCCATTCGTACGCCGAAGGGTTCGCCCAAGACAAGGGCGCCCAGAACGACGGCGATGACAGGATTGATGTACGCGTAAAGCGACACTGTGGCGACCGAGAGATGCTTGAGCGCATACGCGTACGCAGTGAATCCCGCGATGGCGCCAAAGATAATCAGATGTCCAAGCGCAAGGGACGTTCGGAGCGTGAACGCGAGGCGCGCAGGTTCGCGAAGAAACGCGCTGACGAGAAGCAACGCCAGTCCACCAAACAGCATCTCGTAGGCAGCGGTGGCCAGAACGTTCTCGCTCTCCGCTTCGTTCCTGCCGCGGTGACGCGCATACGAAGAACCGACGGCCCACCCGACGCACGCGATTTGTGTTGAGACGAAGCCGACCAGAAACCCATGTCGGTTCTCGTCCGTTCGAAGCTCAGGCCACACGAGCATGACGATTCCAGCGAAGCCGATCATCAAGCCGATCATGTGACAAACGAGACGACTCGATCCGTCGCCTGAGCTTGTGCTCTGGGCAGGCACCTGGTCGTTTCGCCGGGCCCGTCGCTCGACAATCGCTTCGATGCCGACCATCCAGAAAGGAACGGTCGCAACGAGGACGGCGGTCAAACCACTCGCGACGGTCTGTTCGGCCCACACCACCGCGCCGTTTCCCAGCCCCAGCAAAAGAATGCCGAGAATCGCGAGGGCCGGCCACGCGCGGCGCCCAGGCAACTGCTCTCCCCGTATCTTCAGCGCTGCGAGGAGAATCGAGCCCGCGGCTATCCATCGCATCGCCGCCATCAGGAGGGGTGGGATGGATTCCAAGGCGATGCGGATGGCCAGGTAGGTGGTTCCCCAGACTACGCACACGACGACCCACGCAAAATAGGCTCGCCGCTTCGAGGTCATCAGCAGATCTTACGCGACGGTTCGACAACCTCGGGACGCCGGATCGGGATAAGATCGGTGGTCATGGGACGCAAATCTTCGGCAAAGGCATCACGCGAGTCGTCGAGCGGGTCCGAGGGCAACGTACCGCCAAAGTCATCGTCGTTCACGATGCTGGCAATCGTTGCGGTCGTTGCGGTGATTGGAATCGCCGCGTACATGACCTCCGGACGCGACACCGCTCCAGCCGCGGCCGCGGCGGATCATGCGGATCACGGAGCGGTGGCGGCTTCTCAAACCGAAGAACCACGATGGGCGAAGGTCGGGCCGCACAAGCAGGCTAATCTGCCGCCGCTCCCGACACAGGCCTACGCGCCACCCCGTCCGCCCGACGTCGTGCGCGCGGCGTATCTGTTTGCCGCCGAGCATCCGGAGATTCTGAGCTACGTGCCTTGCTTCTGCGGATGTGAGCGCGGAGGCCATCGCGGAAACGAAGACTGTTTCGTCGCGGCGCGCGACGAGAAGGGCGACGTGACCTCGTGGGAGCCGCATGGGCTTGAGTGCACCGTCTGCATCGACGTTGCGACCGAGGCTCGGCAGATGTACACGTCGGGCGCAAGCGTCCGGGACATTCGCGCCGCTGTCGAGAAGAAATGGGCCGGATTCAACGGCGGACACACGCCGACACCCGCTGCGCCGAAAAGCAATTAACTCTCAGCAGTCCTCGGATAGGCCGCGGGCGTGAACGCGCTCGCGGCATCGGACAACTCGCGAGCGAGACTCTATAATCCTCCCTCGTGATCGACCGCAGGGCGTCTGCTTTCGCACGACTCTTCGAAGCCGTCCACGAAGGCGTCTACATCGGCACGGTCGGTCCTGAGACGTCCACGACGATCGCGGCAAACCCACATCTCAAGCTGATCTTCGGGTACCCGAGCGAAGCGGACGAAATCGCCGTCCGTCCGTTCGACCACGATCGCTTCGTTGATCCGCAGGCGCGCAGCGCTCTGCTCGACCGCCTGGCCAATGACGGAAGCGTGAACGACTACCTGCTGCGGCTCCGGCGTGCCGACGGAAATCCGGTGTGGGTTGAATTGACCGCTCGCGCCGATCTTGAAAATCCTGAAGCCGCAGACGGCATCTGTCGCATCGAAGCGCTGGTACGCGACGTCAGCGAGCGCAAGAAGCTCGATGATGAGACGCGAGATTTGTATCACCAGCTGCTTCAGGCTGAGAAGATGGCGGCGCTTGGACAAACGATTTCCGGCGTCGCCCACGAGCTGAACAATCCGCTTGCGACGATCTTGAGCTGGGCCGAGCGCCTGACGCAGCGCGCGAGGCTCGACGATCACGTGCGAACCGGACTTGAAACTATCCTGTCTGAATCGGATCGCGCCGCGCGCATCGTCCGCAACCTGCTGACGTTCGCGCGAAAGCGCCAGACGACGCGTGCGATGGTCGATGTCAACCAGGTCGTCCGCGAAACGCTCGCGCTGCGCGCCTACGAGCAACGCGTGTCGAACGTCGTGGTCCTCGACGCGCTTGCAGCGGGACTGCCGCAGGTGTTCGCTGACGGTCATCAGATTCAGCAGGTCTTGCTGAACCTCGTCATCAACGCTGAGCAGGCGATGCTTGCCGCAAACGGGCGCGGGACGCTTGTGGTTCGGACGTGGCATGACGCCACGCGCGAATCGGTGATTCTCGAGATCAATGATGATGGGCCCGGAATTCCCGACGAGGTCCAGCCCAAGATTTTTGATCCGTTCTTTACGACGAAGGAAGTCGGCAAGGGCACCGGATTGGGATTGACGGTGGCGTATGCGATCGTCCAGGAGCACGGCGGTGCCATTCGACTCGAAACGCAGCCGAACGCCGGCGCGTCGTTCTATGTGGAGTTGCCGGTCAGCGGAAAGATCTCTGCGCCTCCCCTGTCGCGACTCGCGATGGCGCCGTCAGCCGACGCGGTCGCTGGAGCCTCGATTCTCGTGGTGGAAGACGAAGCGCCACTCGCGCATGCCGTCGTCGATGCGCTCAAAGACGCAGGCTATCTCGTCGATCACGCCAGCGATGGCGAGGAAGCGTTGAACAAAGTGCAGGCGCAGCGTTTCGATGTTGTGATCTGTGACTTGAAGATGCCAAGGCTTGATGGCCAGGCGTTCTACGCTGCCCTGTCGGCTTCCGTGCCGAGCCTGATGAGTCGAGTCGTGTTCGTGACCGGCGATGTGGCCGGCACGGACGCCGAACGGTTTCTCGCCGAGAGCGGATGCCGATGGTTGGGCAAGCCGTTCAGGCTCGCCGATCTTCTACGAACCGTACGCGAGAGCCTCGCGTGACGATTCGCGCGGGCGCGCCGTCAGACGCGCCCGCAATTCGCGTTCGCGACTATCGCGCGGCAGCGACGGCCTGGCGTACCCGCGCGGGCTTCTCCGCCGCGTTCCGAAACACGGTCTTCGTCTGCACCTTCTTCGCGGACTTCTTGTAGGGCAGCACGACGGCCGGCGACTGTCCGACGGTCGGAGCGATGTCCGCCTTCGCCATCTGAGGCTTCACCGCAAACGCAATCAGCTGCCGCCGCATCTCCGCAACCTTCTGCGGATTCATGTCGCCCAGCGCGTCCCGCAGGCGGCGAATGGCGCGCGCGTGAAGCTGAGAAACACGCGACTCGTTGACGCCAATCTCGGCGCCAATCTGCTTCATCGTGACTTCGCCGTAGTAGTAAAGACCGATGACTTTCCGCTCGCGCCACGGCAGCGACTGAATAGCGGCGCGCACGCGATCGCGCGTTTCGGTCTTTTCGTAGGCGGTGTCCGGAGAATCCGGTTCGGAAGGAACAAGCGCCGTCGGCAGAGAGCTTTCGTCCATGTGCTCGCCGGTCGCAAGAGGCGAGGTTGCTTCAATCGTATTGATGCGAACGATCGTGCGGCTCAGTCGCTTTTCATCGGAGCCGACGCGCGCGGCAAGATCGGCCATCGACGGCTCGTGGCCAAGCTCACGGCGCAGCGCCTCGCGGGCCGCGTCGAGTTCGCGCCGCTGCCGGCGCACGCCGCGCGGCCACGCGTCGCGCCGCAGCGCGTCAATCATCGCGCCGCGGACTCGCCGTTCGGCGAACGTCTCGAACTTGATCCCCCGGTCTTCGTCGAAGCGGTGCGCCGCATCGATGAGCCCCAGCACCCCGTCCTGGACCAAATCACCGATGTCGATCGAGTTCGGCATCGACGAGGCCATACGCCTCGCAAGTGCCTCGACGAACGGCAGGCCGTTCACGATACGTCGATTCTGGTGAGCGGCAACGGGCTGGGCGCGCATGCGTTCTCTCCCTGTCGTAATCGAGCGTTTAAGTTCCGTCCGACGCCTTGTGTGCAGACAGCTGCCCGATATCGCAATGGAGGTACCAACGGCCGAGTCTGTGTTCCGCTCTTCACCACTGGCGCACTTGTAACGCCAGTAAGCGATTGATTAGTCTGATTTTGCAGTTGTGATTCGTCTTGTAACTTGCGGAGGGAGCGGACGGGCAAGAGCGTGCAAACCGTCAAGTGTTTGACGATTTGCCGCTCCTAAATGCCAGTATTTTGACTGGCTACTTACAATTTTGGTTGAAGATCTTACTGAGGGTCTTGCGCGCTGGATGTGATGCGGCGGAGCTCTTTGATAGTACCCATGGCATCGAGCACGCCCGACACGACCTGCGCGGCGCGCGCGCGGTTCATTTCGTCGGGCGCCTTGGCTTCGAGCAGCTCTGCGTGGGCGAGGACGATTCCCAGCTGATTGTTCAGCCGATGAAAGAGGAGACGCAGCTCCGGTGATTCGTCCATCGGCCTCCTCGCGAGGAGTTCTTCGACGGTCACCGCTCCGTGCATCAGGCCTGGTTCCGGCCTTCGGCCTGCCACATCGTCTGGACCGCCGGGCGCTCCGCGTTGTTCGGATCGCGCCACAGGGTGTCGACAAAAATGCGAACCGATCCCCCCGCGGTGCGGACGTATTCGATCTTGCCGCTCGAGAGCCAATTGTAGATGGTCCGGCGGCTCACACCCACCAACTCACAGGCCTTCATGATCGAGATCGTTTTTCGTTCCACGGACTGCCTCCGCAGAGGCTTATCGGTGGTAGCAGGACCGGGGTTTAGGTACGCCTGAAACGGCTGGAATTCAGGCGATTTCGAACGCCGGATTGTCGAGTCCTTCGATAGCCGCACGGCCCATCGCCAGTACCGCTTCGTTCGTGCTGCCGCCGACGTGCGGCGTCCCGACGAAATTGGGCAGCCGCAACAATTCTGTATCGACCGGCGGCTCGATAGTGAACACGTCGAATGCTGCGCCGCCTAATTTTCGCGCAAGCAAGGCTTCTTTCAAAGCCGCCTCGTCGACGATTGCCCCGCGAGCGGTGTTGATCAGGAAGGCCGTCGGCTTCATCAGCGCGAGCTCACCGGCGCCGATCAATCCTCTCGTGGACGCGTCCAGTGGCACATGGAGCGTAACGAAGTCCGAGTCGCGAAGCAGGGCTCGAAGATCCACAGGCGTAATGCCGTTCGAGCGATAGAACTCCCCATAGTCGAGGATGTCGTGCGCAAGAACCCCCGCCCCGAATGCGCCGCATAGACGTGCGACTGTCCGACCGACGTGTCCGCATCCGATGATGCCGACGGTAGACGATGAGAGCTGACGTCCACCACCGTGGGTCCAGATTTGATCGCGAATCTCGCCGGAAAGCGGCATCAGATTACGCGCGAGCGAGATCATGAACGCGATGGTCAGCTCCGCAACGGCCTGCTTGTTGACGCCTGGCGTCCAGCGGATCGAGATGCCACGGCGCTTTGCCGCCTCGCGGTCGATGGTGTCCAGCCCGACGCCGTACTTACTGACGATTCTTAACTCGGGGACCGCGGCAAACACATCGTCGTCGAGTCGCTCGAGCCCCGTGATCGCCTTGTCGTGGCCCTTCAGGAAACGAACGAGCGATTCCCCAGCGAGCGGGGCTCTCGACTCGTTGAACACCGACGTCGGATAGCGAGCGAGGAGCTCCCGACGCAGCGTGTCGTTTTTTGGAAATGAATGGGATGCGACGGCGACGGCTTCGCGCACGGTCAAGATGGTAGCTCGGCACCTTGAGACCATCCACACGCTAAGCTCTGCCGTGATTGTGTGGACAGGTCGACGGTGAGCGTGTCAATATCTTGGCGCTTTGGTAAATGGCTGATAGCCAAAAACATTTGCTCCTGGTCGAGGACGAGGCTCCGCTTCGTCAGGCAATCGCCGAGCAGCTCACCGATCGCGGTTTCAAAGTGGAACAGTGCGACTCGGGCGAAGCCGCGATCGCCCGGCTGGCTGATTTCGCGTTCGACGTCATCATCACCGACCTTCGGCTCCCCGGCATGGATGGTTCTTCGCTGGTTCAGGCCGCAGTCGGGCGTTATCCCGACATCGTCGCGATTGTGGTGACCGGTTACGGCACAACGAAGGACGCGGTTGGCGCCATCAAGAGTGGCGCCTTCGACTTCGTCAGCAAGCCCTTTCAGATCGACGAACTCCTACACGTTCTGGATTCGGCGCTCGAACAGCGTCGTCTGAAGTCCGAAAACGCCTACCTCCGGGCCCAGCTCGAAGAGCGCTATCGCTTCGAAGGTATCGTCGGCAAGAGCCGGGCGATGCAGAAGCTGTTTCAGCTGCTCGAAACCGTCGCGGCCACCAACAGCACGGTTCTCGTGACCGGTGAAACGGGGACCGGCAAGGAAGTGATTGCCAAGGCGATTCATCACAACAGCGCTCGGCGCATGCACCGCTTCGTCGCGCTGAACTGCAGCGCGATTCCTGAAACGTTGCTCGAAGCCGAAATCTTCGGGCACGTTCGCGGCGCGTTCACGGGAGCTGTCGGCAATCGCCAGGGACGTCTCGAACAGGCTCACAAGGGAACACTGTTCCTCGACGAAGTCGGCACCATGAGCATGGCGCTGCAGATGAAGTTGCTGCGCGTGCTCCAGGAGCGGGAATTCGAACGGGTCGGTGACTCGCATTCCATCAAGGTCGACGTCCGCGTGATTGCTGCTACGAACAGCGATCTCTTCAAGATGGTTGCGCAGGGCGAGTTTCGCGAGGATCTGTTCTACCGCCTGAATGTGATCCCGGTGCACGTTCCGCCGCTGCGCGAGCGTTCGGACGACGTTCCGCTGCTCGTTCAGCATTTTCTCGACAAACTCGGCAGGGAAGCGTCGCCTCGCGGAGGGAAACCTCCAACGGTCGCGCAGGATGCGATGCGGCGGTTGATGGCGTATCACTGGCCTGGCAACGTCCGTCAGCTCGAGAACGCGATCGAGCGCGCGGTCGCGTTTACGGCCGGCCGCGGCCAGATCGACGTGGACGATCTCTCGTCTGAAATCCAACAAGCGGAAGTCCTCGTGATGGCGGCGCCTCTCACGCTGCCCGAGGAAGGCCTGAATCTGGACGAGTACGTCGCCAAGATTGAACGGGAATTGATTGAGCGATCGCTCGAACGAACCGGCGGCAACAAGGGAGCTGCGGCCCGCCTGCTGAACCTGAAGCGAACGACGCTCGTCGAGAAACTGAAGCGCTTCGAGAAAACCTCTGCGGGCGCCTAGCGGCGCGCACCTACAATACCCGGATGCCTCCGCGTTTCGCCTACTGGACGATCCTCATCGACAATGCGCCGACAGCGTTTCGTGCGCGCGATCCGCAGGATTTGCTGCCGACGCTCAATCAACTCAAGCGCAAGAACGCCAACGTCGTCATGATGTGGTTCGCGCGAGGCCGGTTGTGGGCGTCGCAGGAGCACGAGCACGACGACTTCGCGCGGCGAAAGCAGCGGAAGACGTCATTTCCGAAGTCGGCAGATCGCCATGCTGGTGAGCGCCGGGGGAGAGACTGGCGTCCAGGCGGCGATCACAAAGACCCGCGAGCAAGATTCGACAAACGCAAGAAGCCCGATCACCAAAAGCGCGAGGCGATCGAGCAGTCCAGAAGCCGCGACCGCTGGCCCAAGACGGGCGCGCGCCCAAAACCTCTCGGCGATCGACACGCACACGGGGCCAAGAGACCTCAAAACCAATTCAAGCATTCGAAGAAGCGTCACGACTGGCGACAAAACGACCGTCGACGTCCTCCGCAGACGGCAAGAAAGCCCGCTGCTCCAGCCTTCAAAGAAGCGACAGGTTCGCAGCCGGAGCAACCACGCACATCCGAACCAATCGTCAAGACGCCCAAGCCGCCGGACCGCACCTAGAATCACGCCGACATGACTCCGGGCTCGGACTTCATCTGGTTCGTGCTGTCTGCGGGCGGCTTCATTCTGATCGTTCTGGTGCTGACCATTTGGAGCACGCTGTTTCGCTCGAGTCGGGCCAAGAGGGCGCTGTTTCCGATCGTGATTGTGTACGCGGTGTGCTCTGTTTATGGCTGCGAGATGTTCTTCGTCCGTACGCTGGGTGGTGTCCCGAAACCACTAGACCCTTCGCAGATTGAACCTGGCCGTCGGACCGCGATCGTCGTGCTCGGAAGTGGAAGCGTCAACGTCGAGAGTTGGGACAAGCGAGTTTTTGCGCTCGTGGATCGGACGGCAGCTGCGCGCGTCCTCGAAGCTTCGCGTGTGTACAAATACGCTGAAGGCGCGACCGTCATCTCATCGGGCGGCAGTCCGCATCCAGAGCGCCGCTCCACGCCAACCGGAGAGACGATGCGCGATGCGCTCGTGACGCTGGGGGTTCCTCGAGATCGCATCCAGATCGAAACGACGTCCAGAACGACGCGCGACGAAGCGCTGGTCGTCGCGTCGATGTTGGCCGACGACCACACGGAACAGGTGATACTGGTGACCTCGGAATCGCACATGCGGAGAGCTCTCGGCGCATTTCGAGCGGCCGGAATCAGACCCCTGCCGGCTGTGGCGCGGGAATTTCCCGAAGACGTCGCGCTGAACCGATTGCTTCTCCCGAGCGAAGAAGGTCTGGCGGTCGCGTCGATCAACGCCCATGAAGTGCTCGGCTGGGCCTATTACTGGATTCGGGGCTGGTGGCAGTGATGATTTCCCACGTCGTGCTCATGACGCCACGATCGGATCTTTCGGCGCACGATCGGACCGCGATGATCGCCGCGCTCAGACGGGCGCTCGAACAGATTCCATCGGTGCGCGCCGTTCGCATCGGCCGACGCATCAGACACGGTGCTGGATACGAATCGGCGAACGACGAATCCGGTGACTATGCCGCCATCATAGACTTCGACAACCTAGACGGCTTACGTGCGTACCTTACGCATCCCGCACACGACGATCTCGGCAGACGTTTCTACGAATGCCTGAAGCTTGCGTCCGTTTACGACTACGAAGTCGGAGGCATCGAGCTGCTCGAGCAGCTGTCTTAAGCTCGCTTGCTACGAGTTGCCGCGTCGACCGAGCGCGTCCATCGCGCGCGCGAATACGCTTGACCGCCTGGGCGGCGGATTCTCCTTCAGCAAGAGCTCCAGACATTCTGCGACCGAAGGCACGACGGTGATTCCCAATCGTTGTGCGTTCTGTGGAATCGGGTGGGTTGAGTCGCGCCAGACGAGAATCGGCTTCGCTTTCGAGTCCGCGACGACATCGAGACAGTTGTCGAGTTGGTCGTCCACCACGACATCGAGCGCTAGCGCCGACGCAACACGCCCGCGGGAACCCTGAAGGACGAATACGCTTGGGAATGGAAATCCCTTGGACTGCAACCACCGCTGCGTCTGAACCTGCGCCGTACTGCCGGCCGACTCGGGCCGTCTCGTGAGGAAGATCACTTCCCAGTGGTGATCCGTCGCTACAGCGGCCAGTCTCGCGACACAACCAGTCTCGAGCTCCGACAACGTTTCCCAGAAGTTTTGGATGCCGCGGACGTGGTTCCACAATCGACGCCTCTGACTGGACGTCAGTGCGAGCGTTGCCGGCCTGAGGGCCGCTTCCTCGTCGTTCTGCTCAGCCTCGGAACCGTCCGAGTCGGCAACCGGCGAGCGCGACGTGCCTTGCTCAAAAAGCGCGTCCGCGTGCATGCCGAGCGCGGCGGTCATATCCGCCAGAACGCCGTCCAAATCGAACGCGATTCTCAAGCGCATCGACAACCAGCTATGTGCCGTAGGTAACCGCGAGACCGTATCGGAGTCCGTTGAACTCTCGCGTCGGGTCTTCCGACGTGCGCCACTGCTTCTCTATTCGGACGCCGAGTCTCAGATCGGGTCCGATGTGATACCCGATTCCTCCATTCACCGTCCGATTGTGATCCGTTCGGTCGGCGAACTGAACATCGAAACCCTCACGCTCGCGATAGGCGAGTGTATAGAAGCCGAAGCCGCCCACGACGTCGACCGGACCGTAGACTTGTTGGGCGATCGACGCCGCGACGCCCGTCTGCAAGTAATACGGCTGTGCGATGTCGTAGGAAAACTGAACGTCTCGAGTGACCTGTACTCCGAACTTTGTCGTCCCAAGCAAAACATACGAGAGGTCCACATTCGCGGTGCTGCCCCGATACGCTGGCAGTCCGGCAACCACGGGATCGAAATTGCGGTAGCCAATCCGCGCCGTTCCTTTGATGAGCGCCGACGGATCAAATGAGACCTGTACGCCTGCGATGGTCGAATCCGCGTCGCGGAGCGGAGAGAGATCGAACCGATCTTGAGTGACGCCAGCGTCGATACTGATCGACGTCAGCGGCGTGAGCGCGTACCGAGCGGTGGCCGTACCTGTCGTCGTGACATGGTCCAACTGCACGGCCAGCGCGACGCCGAGAAACGTCGCGGTGTCGTCGTAGTTCACTTTATCGCGGCTTCCCTTTGCACCGAAGAACGTCCGCGAGAACGCCTGAAATTCCACGGCGCCATTGACCTGCACCTCGTGCCGCGGTACACGAGCGTCGATCTCGTATCCAGGTCGATCTTTCGCGTTGATGAAGCTGGTGCCGACGCTGAAGCTCAGTCGATTCAACGGAACGATCAATCCAGCGCCCGTCGTCAGATTGGCTGCGCGCTCACTCGAGTACGTCTGATACCAGATCAGATCCTCGCGCACGTTGCCCGTCAACCAGACAGGCCCCGCCTTCATCCAGATGTCAGCCTTCGGCGTCAACGTGAAGGTCACATCGTCCTTCGCAAGGCCGTCGGGTTCGTTGAACACGTTCGTGTCGACACCGAGGTTGCTCAAGTCGAGGACCGGCTTGATCAGAACGGGACCGAGATGAAATCGGGCGGTCGATGTGTCGGGCGCGATGATCTGGGCGGAAGCTGTCGAGGTCATGGCGAGGAACAACGCCGTCAGCAGCAGCAACAACCGTGTCAAAGGTTGAAGGCTTCGTAAGCGCAGCTCGTTCACTCCTTGGGTCGCTCCGCAACGAACACACCCGCGCCGTTCCGGTCGACTTCCAGGCGAGCCGAGCCGTCGGCTCCGTAGATCAAACGTCGGTCCGGGGTGCCGCGATGCACGGTGTCGAGGGCAAGGACCGACAATCGTCCGCCCTCATACGTTTCCCACCGATCCGTTTGTCCGTCGCCGTCGGTATCTTCCTCGGCCTTCGTCATCGTTCCATTCTTGTAGTGTTCGGTTCGCGAGATCTTTCCGTCGCGACGAGTCGAGATCTCAATGCGATCGATCGAGCCGTCCGCGGCCGGGTACGACCACGCGTCCTGCTTGCCGTCGTTCAAACGCGAGAAGCCAACTTTCGCGAGCTTCTGGTGTTCGTCGTAGTACTCCCACCGATCGATGCGGCCATCCTCGTCTTGATCGATTTCAATCCGGACGACGCGAGCGCCATCCATGTAGCTCCACGTATCGACCTTTCCATTGCCGTTCGAGTCGTACGTGAGCAGCCGCAGCTTTCCCGTCTTATCGTCGTATTGCGGCGTAATCTGATTCGTTCCGCTTTCGGGCCGCGAACCGCAGGAGATCAATGCTAATTGGGCAAATGCCAGTAGGTATCTCTGTGTTTTGCCCAAAAACATGCGGCGATTACGCTTCGACGGCCAGCTCAGATGGTTTGACGAAGAATGCTTCGATGGTATCTCGGAGCTCGGCGAGCGAACCGGCCGAATTAATGGATGTGCGCAGATGTGAGCCGCCGTCGATGCCCTTCGTGAAGTAGGTGCCCAGCGCCCGGATCTTGTTGACCACCCAGCGATCATGGCTCAGCGCGCGAGCGTCGTCGATTCGCTCGTTCATCAGCAGCTCAATGTACGCCAGGAGGAACCGCCCGCGGTCTTCCAGTGTTACGGATTTGGGCGTTCGACCCTCGAGGAGGTCCTGCGCTTGCGAGAGGATCCACGGATTGCGGAGAACACCCCGCCCAACCAGGACGCCCTCGACGCCCTGCCGAATCCGGGTAACGACATGGTCCGGCTCCACGCAGTCACCGCTGCCGAAAACGGGGATGGCGAGAAGCGACGCGATGCGCTCGACGATATCCCAATCGGCGAGCCCCGAGTAGCTCTGTTCAGCAGTCCGACCGTGCACGGAGACCGCGGCGGCACCAGCGTCTTCGACCATCCGAGCCAGCTCGGGCGCATTTCGCTGCGAATCGTTCCACCCCGCCCGCATCTTCACCGTGACCGGAATCTTGACGGCCTTGGCCATCGCGCCAATCACGGTGGCCGCGTGCTTCGGTTCGCGCATCAGGCTGCACCCGGCATTGTGCTTGGCGATTTTGGGGACGGGGCATCCCATGTTGACGTCGACGATGTCGGCGCCCATGCTCTCGACGATCTGCGCGGCCGCGGCCATCTTCGAAGGATCGCCGCCAAAGATCTGAATGGAAACCGGGCGTTCCTCCTCGGTGTACTCGGAGTATTCGAGCGTCCGATCGATACCACGGACGAGCCCCTCGGAGCTGACCATTTCGGTCACGACCAAACCGCACCCGCCGTTACGCTTCACCAGCCGGCGAAAGGCAGAATCCGTCATGCCCGCCATCGGGGCCACCGCGAGCGGCGAGGGGAGTTGGACCGAGCCAATCTTCATGGACGATTGCTATCCTAACGCGATGCGCCGTTTCCTTCTATGGGCACCGCCGGTTGCCTACATGTTGCTGATTTTCTACTCGTCGTCGCAGTCCGACCCCGCGCCCGTATTGACCCGCGCCGTCTGGGACAAGTTGCTGCATACCGGCGGGTACGCGTTGCTCGCCATCCTCTTTTGTCGGGCCCTGCGAGGCGAGGGTTTAACGCTGGTAGCCACCGTCCTCGCCGCGATCGTCCTGACCAGTATCTACGGAGCGAGCGACGAGTGGCACCAGGCGTTCACGCCCATGCGCTCGTCCGACATCCACGACTGGATTGCCGACACGACGGGGGCGATCGCCGGCGCGTTCCTATTCGTCATCGCGATCCGGACGCGATTGCAGGCAACGGCCGTGAAAGCAGTCGAGAGGGGACGCTAGTACGGCTTGACGTCGGCCGCGTCGACTTCCACGCTGACCGCCTGGCCAATGAGGTCGACCGATAAAACCAGCCGCGCGCGCTGAGCGTCCTTGCGCAGCAGACGGCCGATGATGCCGCGAAGCGGGCCGTGGACGACTTCGACCATGGCGCCCTCGGAAATCATCGGACACGGATCGTACTGAAGGTCGCTGCCGATCAGGACGCGGATGCTGTCGAGCTCGAAGTCGGGTATGGGCGCAGGTTTGCCTTCGAACGACACGATGCTCACGACGCCCGTGCACTTCAAAATCGGCAGCGTATCGACGGGATTGAATCGCGCGAAACAGTAGCCGGGAAAAAGCGGCCAGTCGATTTTCTTCTTCCGATCTTTCCAACGGCTCCAGCGGGTGATGGTCGGCAGGAACGCATCGATCTGTTTGCGCTCTAGCTGTTCGCGAACGACCTGCTCGTGCCGCGATCGCGTCCAGATGGCAAACCACCGCGAGTCGGGATCGCCGTCGCTGACATCGCGCGGCCTGGCCTCCGGCGCCGAATCCGTCATTGCGCCAGTGCGCCCGCCTGCTGCTTCAAGCCCTGCTCGAATGCCTTCTTGATGTCTTCATTCTTCCATTCGATGATGGCCTGACTGCGCAGCTTGTCGAGGTACTTCAGGTACTCGGCCTTTCGCTTGTCGGTGAACACGCGCTCGCTGATCTGGTCACGCGCCTGCTCAAACGGCATCGTCTGCGCGTCGGTCTTCGTTTCGAGCTTGAGCAGCTGATAGCCGCGCGCGTTGCGGATCGGCGCACTGACCTCTCCCGGCTTCAGCGTATCGACGATCTTTCGCAGATCGGCAGATACGTCCTGAACGCTCAACGGGCCAATGAGTCCGGAGTTCGCTTTCGATGGCGAGTCAGACAGCTGTGATGCGAGCCGTTCGAAGGTCTCTTTCCCGCTGGTCACTCGCTGCCGAATGTCCTCCGCTTTGGCTTTCGCGTCATCTGCCGCGGCAGCGTTCACACCGCGACTGTCGCCGGGGATCGCCACGAGGATCTCACGGAGCGTGACGGTCGGAGGCGTAGTGAACTCGCTGAGATGCGTGTCGTAGTAGGCGCGTGCGTCCGCGTCGTTAACGCCGATCTTGCCGATGACTTCGTTCTGCTCGACGCGCTGCCGAATCATCGATCGCTCGAGATTCCGCCGCAGGTCGGCCATCGTCATGTTCTCGGCCTTCAGCGCCGCCTGGAATTGTTCTTCGGTCTCGATTTTGTTTTCTTTCTTGATGTTCTCGACGACGCTGTTGAACTGCTCGTTGCTCAGCGTGTACCCGAGCTCCTTGCCACGCTGGACCACCACCATTTCGTTGACGACGTCGACGATGATGGCTGGCGTGATTTCATCGAGCGCTTTTCTGAGCTGCTGATTGTTGGCGTCGGCCTTCAAGTCCATTTGCTGGCCGCGTTGACGGAGCACCTGGATTTGGCGCTGTTCGAGCTCGGTCTTCGTGAAGATGTCGCCATTCACCTTCACCAGGATCTGTTCGACGATTTCAGCGCGGGCCACGACGGTGCCGGCCAGCAGCGCTGCCGCTGCCACGAGGAGTTTCTTGTTCATAACTTGTTCAAAAATCAAATTTTACCCCTGATCCAGAAGGTCGCTCAACAGACCGCCGACCCGTTCAAACACGCCCCCGGGCGCACGCGGATCCTCGGCTTTCGGCCGGGTCATCTCAGCCTTGGTAAAACCCGGCTTCACTTCGGTTTCCCGCGCGCGGGCCACCCACCAGGAGGGCGCATGCGCGCTTCGGCGTTTAGGGATGCGGTCCCGGCGCTCCGGAGGCCGCTGAACCGCGGCCTCCGGTTTGTCGAGACTCAGCTTGAGACCGCTGGGAGGGACGAGCGTCAGCTCGGCGCGCTGCCGCACCAGCGCAACCAGCCGGACGGGATCGACCTTCGCCTGCGGTCTGAACTTTAGGACGACGATGAGCCCTTCGCGGTCGATCGCCTCGATACCGAGCCCATCGGCCATGATGCGAATCCGGCCGTAGTCGGCGAGGTTCAGCACCGACGGGGGCAGCGAACCGTACCGGTCCGCGGCCTCCTCCAGCACTCGATCGATCTCCTCGTCCGCACGTGCCGCGGCAATCTTGCGATAGAGCATGAGACGCTGGTTCATGTCCGGGACGTACCCGCTGTCGATTCGAAGATCGACCTTCAAGTTGACCGTTGCGCGCACGTCGTCTTCGACTTCTTCGCCCTTCAGTTCCCGAACGGTCTGCTCGAGCAGCTTCATGTACATCTCGAACCCGATCGCGTCGATCTGCCCGCTCTGTTCTCCTCCAAGCAGATTTCCAGCGCCGCGGATCTCGAGATCAAGGGCCGCCACGCGGAAGCCGCTGCCAAGGTCGCTGAACTCCTTGATCGCCGCGAGCCGCTTTTTTGCGACGGGCGACAACGTGTCTTCGGGTGGGATCAGGAGATATGCGTAAGCCGGACGATCTGAGCGGCCGACGCGTCCGCGCAGCTGGTACAGCTGCGACAACCCGTAACGATCCGCGCGATTGATGATGATGGTGTTCGCATTCGGAATGTCGAGACCGTTCTCGACGATCGTCGTGGCGAGCAGCACATCGTGTTTCCGCGCGACGAAGTCGAGCATTGCGCGTTCGAGTTGCTCCTCGTGCATCTGTCCGTGTCCCACGACGACTTTGGCTTCGGGCACGAGCCGCTGGACGAGATTGCCGATCGAAAAGATCGATTCGACACGGTTGTGAACGAAGTACACCTGGCCGCCACGGGCCAGTTCGTTTCGAATCGCACGCCCGATCACGGCTTGATCGAACTTCACGACGTTTGTCTGGATGGACAGGCGATCTTTCGGAGGCGTTTCGATAATCGACATGTCCCGAATCCCCACGAGGGACATGTTCAGCGTCCGCGGAATCGGTGTCGCGCTCATCGTCAGCACGTCGACCTTCTTGCGGAGCTGTTTGATCTTCTCCTTGTGCGCAACGCCGAATCGCTGTTCCTCGTCCACCACGAGCAGGCCGAGATCCCTGAACTGGACGTCCTTCGAAAGCAGCCGGTGCGTCCCGACAATGATGTCGAGCCGACCGGCGGTCAGCTCCCCGATCGACGCTTTCTGCTCTGCCTTCGAGCGGAAGCGGCTGACCATGTCGATGCGCACCGGAAATCCTGCGAAGCGCTCCCGCAAGGTTTTCTGGTGCTGGAACGCGAGAACTGTTGTCGGTGCGAGAAACGCGACCTGCTTTCCATCCATCACCGCCTTGAACGCGGCGCGCATCGCGACTTCGGTCTTGCCGTAACCGACGTCGCCGCACAACAGCCGATCCATCGGCGTCGGCGACTCCATGTCACGCTTGATGTCAGTAATCGCGGTCTTCTGGTCCGCGGTCAGCTCGAACTCGAACGCATCCTCGAATTCCTGTTGCCAATGCGAATCCGGAGAAAACGCATGACCGGGAACAGCCTTGCGCGCGGCATAGAGCTTGAGGAGCTCTTCGGCCATGTCGCGCATCGCTTTCTTGACGCGCGTCTTCGCCCGCTCCCAGGAAGTGCCGCCCAGCTTGTCGATCGGCGGCCGCGACGCGCCGGTATATTTCTGGACAAGGTCCAGGCGCTCGACGGGGACGAACAGTTTGTCGTCACCCGCATAGCGCAGCTCGAGAAACTCCTGTGTGGCTTCGCCGACGCCGATTTGCTTCAGGCCGACGAAAACGCCAATACCGTGGTCCACATGGACGATCAAATCGCCGACCTTCAGGTCGCGCAGATCGGACAGGAACGCCTTCGTCGCGGATCGGCGACGCTCCTGCGCCCGGCGCTCTTCGTCGAAGACGTCGCTTTCCGCGTAGATGCGAAGCCGCGCGTCCGGCAGACGAAATCCGCGGGATAAGACACCGACCGTGACGAGCACCGCCGCGTACTGAGAGTCCTCAGCCCGCTCGACCGGAGCCGCGAACACCTCGTATTCCTTGAGGACCTCGATCGTTCGCTCGGCTCGCCCCGACGTGGCGGCGACGAACAGGACCGTGTCGCCTTCGTCTCGCGCTGCCTTGATTTCCGCGGCCCAGTCGCCGATTCTGCCGCGCATTTCGACCGCCGGCTGGCAGCGCACTCGACGGATTTGCGACGACTGCTCATCGTCGTCGATCCCGAGATGAGACAAGGTGGTGCCCTGATTCAAACGAGAAGCCGCGGTGTCGGCGTCAACAAACAGCGCGGACGGTGGTGGCGCGGCGACACCGTCGGTCGGCTCGCGCTGCGCCGTCCTCGATCGATGGTGAGAGCCAAATTCGCCGCGGCGCAACTTCAACTCGGCACGCTCGCTCTGCATCTCGGGGTCGTCTTCTGCGCTCAACTCCTCCCATTCCTGAGCTGACACCAACGGCGCTTGGCCGTCCTCGGACGCGACAGGAATCGCGGTTCCTGACAGCGCCTCGTAACTCCTCTGAACTTGCTCGAGTACCTTGCTCAGCTGCGCATCGACCTCATCGCGCTCTGAGACGACAACGCGCGCCTCGCGGGCCCGCGCGAGAAAATCAAAGAGCGTCGCCGAACGATCTTCCTGGAGCACTTCTCTCAGCGGCACGACCGTCACCTGATCGATCGGTGCAATTGACCGCTGTGTCCCGGGGTCGTACGTGCGCAGCGTCTCGATGGTGTCGCCGATGAATTCGAGGCGAACGGGACTTGGCGAGCCGGCGGGAAAAATGTCGACGATTCCGCCGCGGACCGCGAATTCGCCGTGCTGGTCCGCCGGATCTTCTCGACTGAATCCGGCATCGACGAGCAGTTCCGCCAGATCCATCGGCGCAATCTCGTGGCCCGGCTTGAGATCGATCGCAGCGGCCAACACCTTCTGCGGACTCGAGACCTTGGGAAGAAGAGCGGCGGCAGAGGCGACGACCACCTGCGCAGTGCCGCGGGCGATCGCGTGCAGCGCCCGCGCACGGGTCGACGTGACGCCGACGTGCGGCGCCAGACCGCGGTAGGGGTCGACTTCTTGTGACGGATAGGGAAGGACGGCTCGATCCGTGGCGGCGTGCGACAGACCTTCCAATGCGGACAGGAAGAACTCAACGTCCGCAACGGACGTCTCGATGTCGGCGTCGGCCGGTACGACGTACAGCACGACGCCCTGGCCCAGCGCTTGAGCAGCGGCGGCAACGAAAAGCGCTTTCGCCGAATCGGACAGTCCCGAGACGTCCTTCGCCGGCGTGTCAACGCCGCTTCGTGCAATCGCCGCCTTGAGGAGGGCGCGAAGGTTCAGAGAGGTGGACGTCGCCACAACCTCTCAGTTTACTCGACGGGCCGGCGAACCCTTTCGACGATCGCCGTTGTCGAGTATCCCTGTTCAACGGGGACCCTGATGACCTTGCCTCCTCGCGCTTCGACAACGTCGCGACCAACGATGGCATCTTCGGCCCAGTCGTCGCCCTTTACGAGGACGTCGGGCTGAAGCGCCGCAATCAATCGATAAGGAGTCGCATCGTCGAACACGACAACTTCATCGACACATCTCAAAGCACGGAGCAGTTCAGCGCGTTCGGACTCTGGCGTGATCGGTCGACCGGGACCTTTGTTCTCCAGAACCGAGCGATCTGAATTGATGCCGACGATCAGGCAATCGCCGAGAGTCCTCGCCTGCTCCAGATATCGGACATGACCTGGGTGGAGGAGATCGAACACACCGTTCGTAAAGACGATCGCCTTGCCGTCGCCGCGCAGGCGCGCGACAAGAGCAACCGCATCAGCGAATGTCAACGGCGTTCTTGACACGTATGTTCGGCGAGAACGTCCATGTGTGACCGGGCCGGTAGATGCCTACATCGTGGACGCGTGATTTGACGCGAAACGTGTAAAGCAGACGATGGTAGTCGTAAGGATAGCCGTCGCGCTTGTGAATGGCGACGTCGATCTTGTACGTGCCCTCAACGAGATCGAGGTGGTCGATCGCGAATGTGGCCTCCGCATCGCCCGACAGACGCTCAGGAACGATTTCTTCGAGGTACGTGTTCGTGCCGTAGCAGCAAACGCCTTCCGCGTTGAACAGACCGATCCCGAAGACGAAATCGTCCGTCGGCTGCTTCGCGTGTACTTTCACGACGATCGTCATCGCGTCGCCGCTGTGAAAGACATGCGACGTTGTTTTGTCCGCTGCAAGCAACGACACGTCGGTGATTTCGATCTCTCGCGCGCCCCATCGCCCTTCGGTGGCTTGGAACATGTTCGTGGACGTGGGATCAATTGGCTTCGTCCCGTCGCCCTGATTCGCGTCCGCCGGCGTGACGTCGCCATGGCGATGTGAGGGATCGTTCGAGCTCGCCTCCTCAACGGCCTTCGCCGTCGTCTGCGCGAGAAGTTGTTCCTCCGATTCCTCGACGGCGGTCAGATATGCGCCGACGACGCGCTTCGGGTCGCCGTGGGCCATCCCCTTGCCGCCATCCAGCCAGAACGCCTCGTCACAAAAGCGCTCGACCAGGTTGAGCGAGTGCGTCACGAGCAGGATGGTTTTGCCTCTACGACGGAATTCGGCGAACTTGTCGAGGCACTTGTGCGTGAAGCCTTCATCGCCGACGGCGAGGACCTCATCGACGAGAAGAATGTCCGGGTCGACGTGAATGGCCACCGCAAATCCGAGCCGCATATACATGCCGGAGGAATACGTTTTTACCGGCGCATCGATGAACTCGCGCAGTTCGGCAAAGTCCACGATATCGTCAAAGCGATCCTGAATCTGCCGCTTGGACAGTCCCAGCATGATGCCGTTGATGTAGACGTTCTCGCGTCCTGAAATCTCGGGATGAAATCCGGCGCCGAGCTCGATGAGCGCGCTGATCCGACCGTCTACATGGACCGTTCCGCTGCTGGGTTTGGTAATGCCTGCCACGAGCTTCAGCGCAGTGCTTTTGCCCGAGCCGTTTCGACCGATGACCCCGTACGTCGAGCCGCGGGGCACGCTGAACGATACATCCGTGAGCGCGGGAAAAGTTTCGCTCGGTCGGAGATCACGAAGCACGCTGCGCTGCAGGAACGCGCTCTTCAAGGTCGCGAACTGCCGTCCGCCATATCGGCGATAGACCTTCGAGACCTTCAGCAGCTCGATGGCGGTCGTCATACGGCTTCCGCAAACGAATCACGCAGGCGATCGAACACCCAATAGCACCCCAGGAAGAGAACGACGGACGCCGCACCGAGCGCTAGCAGCCAACGCCAATGACCGATTTGGCCGAAGAAAAGAATCTCCTGGTATGCGATCGCAAGATGCGTGAACGGGTTCAAGTTGAAGTACGGCTTGAAGTCCCGCACGCTCGGTTGAAACCACGGATAGATGATCGGCGTTGCGAAGAACCACAACGTCAGCACATTCGCGAGGATGTCACGAATATCGCGAAAGTGCACGGTCAGTGCCGCAAGGAGCAGCGCCAGCGCTGTCGAGAAAATCAGCTGGATGAACACGGCGACCGGAAACCAGATGAGATCCCAGAGGCCCGGATAGTGCTGCGCGTACAGCAGGAAGGCGATGAGAATCGGCAGCCCGAGAAAGAAATGAACCATGTTCGCCAGCACGCTGACGATCGGAAGCACTTCTGCCGGAAACAGCACCTTTCGAATCAGGTTGCCGCCAGCGATGAGGGAGCCGGCCGCGTCGGACAGCGAGGTGGCGAACCAGTTCCACGGCAGGATGCCGCAAAACATGAACAGCGCGAACGGCTGCGCCCCTTCGGTCGTATTCGGGATCACCTTCGTGAAGACGAACGAGTAAATCAGCAGCAGAAGGAGCGGGTTGATGAACGACCACAGGAATCCGAACACCGATCCGCGGTAGCGAGCCTTCAGCTCGCGCGCGACCAGGCTCGAGATCAGCCCGCGATAGCGCACCAGGTTGGCGAGGTTGGAGAACAATTACGAACGGATTCTAGCGCGACTCGCCACCTGCAGGCGGATCAGCGCCTTCATCAGCGCGATGCGCGCCCGCTCGGCGTCGATGTCTGCGTGCAGCCGATGAATCCGTTCCTCTGCGCGCTTCTTTGCCGCCTCGGCGCGAGGAACATCAATCTCTTCGGCGCGCTCGGCGATGTCGGCGAGGATCGCGACGCGATCGGGCTGCACTTCGACGAAGCCGAACGCAATCGCCAGGAAGTGCTTCTCGGTTCCCTGCCGGTACCACAACTCGCCGGTGCCGAGCACACCCAGGAGCGGGGTATGTCCGGGGAGGACGCCGAAGTAGCCGTCCGCGCCAGGGATCTCGACTTCGTCGACCGACTCGTTCACGAGCGATCGATCTGCCGAAACGATTTGCAGCTGCAGCCTGGTGGGCAGTGCCATTCCGTGCCTCAGGCCGTCCGGGCCTTCGACTTCGCCACGACCTCGTCGATGGTGCCGGCCATGTAGAAAGCCTGCTCAGGAATTTCGTCGTGCTTGCCTTCGACGATTTCCTTGAAGCCGCGAATCGTATCGGCAATCGCGACGTACTTGCCTTCGAGACCCGTGAACTGCTGCGCCACGAAGAAGGGCTGCGACAGGAACTTCTGAATCTTCCGCGCGCGGGCCACGGTCAGCCGATCGTCTTCAGACAGTTCGTCGATCCCGAGAATGGCGATGATGTCCTGCAGATCCTTGTATCTCTGAAGAATCTGCTTCACCTGACGAGCCACCGTGTAGTGCTCGTTGCCGATGATTCGCGGATCGAGAATTCGCGATGTCGATGCCAGCGGATCAACTGCGGGATAGATGCCCAATTCCGAAATCGCTCGCGACAGGTTCGTCGTGGCGTCGAGATGCGCGAAGGTGGTGGCCGGCGCAGGATCGGTGTAGTCGTCCGCCGGAACGTAGATGGCCTGGACCGACGTGATCGAGCCTTTCTTGGTCGAGGTGATTCGCTCCTGCAGCTCGCCCATCTCCGTGAGAAGCGTCGGCTGATAACCGACGGCGGACGGCATGCGGCCGAGAAGCGCCGAAACCTCCGACCCTGCCTGCGTGAAGCGGAAGATATTGTCGATGAAGAGCAGGACGTCCTTGCCTTCGGCGTCGCGGAAGTACTCCGCCACCGTCAAGGCCGACAGGCCGACGCGCAGACGCGCGCCCGGCGGTTCCGTCATCTGTCCGTAGACGAGCGCCGCGCGTGACTTCGACATGTCTTTCATGTCGATGACGCCGGACTCCTGGAACTCAATCCAGAGGTCGTTGCCTTCGCGCGTCCGTTCTCCGACACCGCCGAACACCGACACACCGCCGTGCTTCAAGGCGATGTTGTGAATCAGTTCCATGATGACGACGGTCTTGCCGACGCCGGCGCCGCCGAACAGGCCGATCTTTCCGCCCTGGAGGTACGGCTCGAGCAGGTCGATGACCTTGATGCCCGTTTCGAACATCTTCAGGTCGGTCGATTGGTTCTCGAGCGTCGGCGCGGAACGATGAATCGGCCAGCGCTCCTTCGACGCAACGGGACGGTCCGGAAAGTCCACTGGTTCGCCGAGCACGTTCAGGACGCGGCCGAGCGTTTCAGGACCCACCGGGACCGAAATCGGCGCGCCGAGATCCACCGCGTCCATTCCTCGCCGGAGGCCGTCCGTCGGCTTCATCGCCACCGCGCGTACACGATTCTCGCCGAGATGTTGCTCGACCTCGGCCACGATTTCTTCGTTGGCGTCCGTGGTGATCCGAATCGCGTTGTAGATATCGGGAAGATGTCCGGCCTCGAATTCGATGTCGACGACGGGACCGATGATCTGGACGATCTTGCCGACGTGCGTTGCGGTTGCAGTGGCCATGTTGATTTCTCGTGATTTCGTCTACAGCGCCTCGGCGCCCGACACAACTTCGATGATTTCTCTTGTGATCGCCGCCTGCCGGACCTTGTTCATGTACAGCGTGAGATTGCCGATCATCTCCGCGGAATTCTTCGTCGCCGTGTCCATCGCGGTCATCTGCGCCGCGAAAAATGCCGCGTTCGACTCGAGCAACGAACGGTACACCTGCACTTCAACATAGCGCGGCAGCAGCTTCTCGAAAATCGCCGAAGCCGACGGCGTGTAGAGGTATTCGGCCGACTCGTAACCGTCCGCTTGCGCTGCCGCTGGCTGACTCGTTGCGGAGAGCGCGGGCACCTCTTCGCGCCGAATGGGCAGCAGCTGATCGATCACGATTCGCTGAGAAATGACCGAGCGGAACTCGTTGTAGACGAGCACCACGCGATCGACGTCGCCCGACAGAAACTGTTCGACAGCAGTCTGCGCAATGCTCTTTGCGTCTTCGAATCGGAGCTTTTGAAAGATGCCCACGCGCTCGAAGGCGACGTCGAATCCCCGGCGGACGAAGAAGTCGCGTCCTTTGCGACCGACGAGACCGAGCTCGCACTGCTGCCCGTCTTCAAGGATGAACGCGCCGGCGGCCTTGATGACGTTGGTGTTGAAGCTGCCACAAAGGCCTTTGTCACCGGTGACGACGATGACGAGTGTCCTGGACTCCGGCGTCCGCTCCCGGTGCGTCAGAAGCGGGTGCGCCGACGAATCGACGCGCGACGCCACGCTCGCGAGGACGCGCTGCATCTGCGTGGCGTAGGGCCGCGCGCTCACGATCCGCTCCTGAGCGCGGCGCAGCTTGGACGCGGCGACCATCTTCATCGCCTTCGTGATCTGCTGGGTGTTCTTCACCGCGCGGATCCGACGCCGGAGATCGATCAAAGAAGGCACGTGATGTGACCTTTATGCGACCGCGGCCTTCCGCGCCGCGAAGTCGCGCGCGAATTCCTCGACGGCTGTCTTGAGCGCGGCTTTGAGCTGATCGTCCAACTGCTTTTTCTCGGCAATCGATCCAAAGAGCTGTGGGTGCCGGGTTTCGATGTGCTTGAACAGCTCCGTTTCGAACGCTCTGACCTGCGAAACCGGAATGTCGTCGAGATAGCCGTTGGTGCCGGCGAAGATGATTGCCACCTGACGCTCGACCGGCAACGGTTCGTATTGCGGCTGCTTGAGGATCTCGACGAGACGGGCGCCGCGGTTGAGCTGTGCCTGCGTCGATTTGTCGAGGTCGCTGCCGAACTGCGCGAACGCCGCCAACTCGCGGAACTGCGCGAGATCGAGCCGAAGCGTCCCTGCGACCTGACGCATTGCCTTGATCTGCGCCGAACCGCCGACGCGCGACACGGAGTTGCCGACGTTGATTGCGGGCCGGACGCCCTGATGGAACAGGTCCGACTCGAGGAAGATCTGCCCGTCGGTAATGGAAATAACGTTCGTCGGGATGTACGCGGAGAGGTCGCCCGCCTGAGTTTCGATGATCGGCAACGCGGTCAGCGAGCCGGCGCCGAGATCCTTGTTCAACTTGGCCGCGCGCTCCAGCAGTCGCGAGTGGAGATAGAACACGTCGCCTGGATACGCTTCGCGGCCCGGCGGACGGCGGAGGAGCAGCGAGATCTCGCGGTATGCCTGCGCATGCTTCGACAGGTCGTCGTACACGACCAGCGCATGACGTCCGCTGTCGCGGAAATACTCACCGAACGTGCAGGCGGAGTACGGCGAAATGTAGAGCAGCGGAGCCGGGTCGGACGCCGTGGCAGCCACGACAATCGTGTACCGCATCGCGTCCGCTTCCTCGAGCGTGCGCACCACCTGCGCGACGGTCGACTGTTTCTGGCCGATCGCGTTGTAGATGCAGATGACGCCGGTGTCGCGCTGATTGATGATCGCGTCGATCGCAACGGCGGTCTTGCCGGTCTGGCGATCGCCGATGATCAGCTCGCGTTGGCCTCGGCCGATCGGCACCATCGCGTCGATCGCCTTGAGACCGGTCTGCATCGGTTCCTTGACGGACTGCCGGTCGACGACGCCGGGCGCGAGTCGTTCGATCGGCGCGAACTGTTTCGACGCAATCGGGCCCTTCCCATCGAGCGGCTGCCCGAGCGCGTTGACGACGCGGCCGAGCAGTTCGTCGCCCACCGGAACCGAGATGATGCGGCCGGTCCGCTTGACGGCATCGCCTTCTTTGATTTCACGGAACTCGCCGAGGAGCACCGCGCCGACGCTCTCTTCTTCCAGGTTGAGCGCAATGCCGAAGACGCCGTGCGGGAACTCGAGCATCTCACCGGCCATCGCGTTTTCCACGCCATGCACGCGCGCGATGCCGTCACCAATCGAGATGATGCTGCCCACTTCGGCGACGTCGACGTCGACCGCGTAGCTCCCGATTTGGTCGCGGATGATCTTGGATATCTCTTCGGCTTTAATGTCCATTGTTCACTCCGGGAAACGCCGCCCGGTTACACGTTTTCGGCGAGACGGTTCCGCATCTTCTGGAGCTGCGTCACCACGCTCGCGTCGTAGACGGTGCTTCCGACCTTTGCGACCAGTCCGCCGATAATCGCCGGATCCACGCGCGTCTCGAGGTTGACCGTTCGTCCGGTCAGTCGCGCGAACAGCTGCTGGAGATCGGCAGCCGTGCTGATTGGAAGATCCGTTGCGGTCGTGACCTCGGCCCGCACGACTTTCTGATGGTTGAGCAGCCGCTCGCGATAAGCGGCGAGGAGATCGGGCAAGAGGACGAGCCGGTCGCGTTCCGCAAGCAACGCCAGCAGCTTCGCCACGATCGACGAGGTCTGGGCGAGCTTCGTCAACTCGACGACCGCCGCTCGCTTGCGCGGCACCGGCACCGCGGGATTGAGCATCACCTTCTTCAGCGTCGGTTGTTCGTCGAAGAGACGCCGGAAGCCATCGAGTTCCTGCTCGACGCGAGACAGATCAGCGCCTTCGCGCAGGGCGACGTCGAACAGGGCGCGCGCGTAGCGGCTTGCCGCGGTCTTGCTGGTCATCGTTGCCTGGAAAGGAAAAGGGAGCCGGCCCGGAGCTTGAGAATCATTTCACAAGCGCCACAAATTTATACCACATCGAGGTGGACGTCGGGAACGGCTTTGACGACACGACCAACGCGCCAGAACGGCGTCCCGGCGGCCCGATACGCCTCCTCTAAACTGGTCAGAAACGGCTGGCTTACCGCAATTAGCAGGCCTCCGGATGTCTGAGGGTCATATATAAGGTAGCGGACGCTGTCGATGTCCAGCCTTTTGCCCGACCTCGACGCCGGAAACCGGACGCCCGCCCCAAAATATTCCTGGTTTGCCTGCAAGCCGCCGGACCGATTTTGACTCGCCGCCTCGAGTACGCCGTCGAAAACCGGCAGCCGATCTGCCTCGAGCTCGATGGTCACGCGGCTGGCGCGTGCGATTTCCGTCGCGTGACCGGCGAGCCCGAACCCAGTGACGTCGGTGCAGGCATGTACGGCGCCCGCCGGTAACGTCTGGAGCGTCGCGGCGGCGGCCTGATTGAGCGTCGTCATCGATCGCACGGCCTGATCCATCAACTGGCGCGGCGCGCGATCGAACTTGATTGCCGTTCCGACGATGCCGGTGCCGAGGGGTTTGGTGAGGATCAGCGCGTCGCCGGGTTCGGCGCCCGCTTTTCGAAATATCCGCTTCGGGTCGACACTCCCGGTAATCGCGTAACCGAATTTGATTTCCGGATCCTGAACCGTGTGCCCGCCGAGCAGTGCGACACCGGCTTCGCGCAGCTTGTCGAAGCCGCCTCGAAAGATCGATCGAATGGCATCGTGCTCGAGTCCCTGCGACGGGAACGCGGAAATCGCTAGAGCGGTCAATGGACGGCCGCCCATCGCATATACGTCGCTCAACGAGTTCGCTGCGGCGATTTGGCCGTAGGTGTACGGATCGTCCACGATGGGCGTGAAGAAGTCCACTGTTTGGACCAGAGCAGAGCCCTCCCAGAGGTACACACCCGCATCGTCCGCGGTCCTGAAGTCCATCAGCACCCGGTCATCTGTGTACGCGGGAATGTCACTCAGCACCTGAGCGAGCTCGCCTGCGGCGAGTTTGCTCGCTCAACCGGCGCAGGCGACCATTTGCGTCAAACGCTTGGTCACATCGCTCCTTCCAGAACTACGCGGCTGAACTACCGTTCCGTCATCTGTTCGAAGATGCGGATCAATTCGTCCTCGGAATTGAAGTCGATCTCGATGCGCCCTCGCGTACCGCGGCGCACGATGCGAACGCGCGTGCCAAACATCAACTTCAGTCGATCTTCGGCCGCGCGCGTGTGCACATCGACCGGTTTCGGCGCAGGGACTTCACTCTGTGGTGCGGCGCTCTCGACGATTCGACGGACCAGGCTTTCGACGTCGCGAACCGAGAGTCCTTTGGCAATCACATCGCGCGCAAGTCGCCGCTGCTCGTTTTCTTCGGTCAGTGCAAGCAGCGCCCGAGCGTGGCCCATCGAAAGCCGGCCGCCGGCAACCTCCGTCCGGACCTCGTCGGGAAGCCTGAGCAGGCGCAGCACGTTGGCGACCGTCGCCCGGTCCTTTCCGACGGCGGTCGCGATGGCGTCCTGTGTCATTTGAAATTCATCGGCGAGGCGGCGGTACGCGAGCGCTTCATCGATCGGATTCAGATCTTCCCGCTGAATGTTCTCGACGAGCGCCATCTCGAGCAGCGACTGCTCCTGTCCAGACGCCACTTGTTTGATAACGATCGGAACACGCGGCAGACCGGCAAGTCGTGCAGCACGCCACCGCCGCTCGCCGGCGATAATCTGGAATCGTTCGCCGCGGCGCTGCACGACGATCGGCTGAATGACGCCGTTCGACTTGATTGAGCGCGCCAGTTCCTGAAGCCGGGCATCGTCCACCATGACACGCGGCTGGAAGTCGCTCGGCACCAGGCGATCGATCTCCACTTCGGTTTCCGCCGAGGATGGGAGGTCGGTCACGACGTCAGGAATCAGTGCGCTGAGGCCCTTGCCCAGGGCGGGACGCTTCACTGGTTGCATAGATCCTTCTTCAGGCTGCCGGTTCATTCCGTTCCAACATTTCCTTGGCGAGCGCGAGATACGCTTCGGCGCCTCGCGATCTCACGTCATAGAGAATGGCCGGCACGCCATGACTGGGTGCTTCTCCCAACCTGACGTTCCGCGGGATCACCGTGCGGAAAACTTTTTCTTTGAAGAAGTCGCGCACGTCAGCGGCGACCTGCTGGCCAAGATTGGTGCGATCGTCGAACATCGTGAGTAGTACACCGTCGATGTCGAGCCGAGGATTCAACGCGGCGCGCACACGCCTCATCGTGCTCACGAGGTCGGCCAGTCCTTCGAGTGCGAAGTACTCGCAGTGCAGAGGAATCAGTACGGCGTCGGCGGCGACGAGCGCATTGAGCGTGAGCAGTCCGAGCGACGGCGGACAGTCGATGAAGATGTGGTCGAAATCGTTTTGAATTGACTTGAGCAGGAGACGAAGCCGTTCCTCCCGAGAGGGAAGCGCGACCATCTCGATTTCCGCGCCGGTCAGATTGCGATCCGCGGGAATCAATGAGAGTCCATCGATGCCGGCGGGAATCATGAAGGGGCGCGCATCGGTCGTTGGAGCCGGACTCGTCAGCGCCTCATAAACGGAACCCGCCGAGCCAGCCTTGTTTTTCTGGCCGAGACCGCTGGTCAGATTTCCCTGCGGATCGACGTCGACGAGCAGCACGCGTCGCTTCGCGAGGGCCAGTGCGGCCGCCACGTTAATGGTCGTCGTCGTCTTGCCGACTCCTCCCTTTTGATTGGCAACCGCCAGCGTGCGCGCCATTTATGGCAAATAACAGAATTTGAGAGGTTTCGTGGTGAATGGAGGCGGTCTAGGATACGAAACACGCCCGCTCGGGTCAACCGGTCACTTTTGCCGAGATGGCCGCCAATCAGCAGTCATCGTCTTGGTGATGTTTCACGTGAAACATCCAGCCGCAGAATCGCTAATCGCGCGGGCTGATCCGAAAGTAGCTGAATTGATTGCTCCAGCTGCCAGCCCGGCAGCGCAACATGGGCTGCCGAGTGAAAAATCATCAACAAGCCGCTGGGGCGCAGCAGTTGTTGTGCTGAAGAGAGGAGCGGTGCATCGATCCGAACAGCGCGGACCGTCACAAGGTCGGCCTGAGCCTGGAGCTTGGCTGCGACCGCCTCGACGCGAGCGTTCTCTACCTTTGTATCGCGCAGATCAAGCACTCGGACCGCCTCGCGCAGAAAAGCGGCTTTTCGCCCTCTAGATTCCACCATCGTGAGATGTGGGTTCCCCACGGGAGACCTCGCCAGGACGATTTGCATTGGTAAAGCTGGCGAGCCAGCACCCGATCCCAGGTCGATCCATCTCGAGATACCTGGTGAAACCCACCGCGAGGCAGCCATCGATTCGACGAAAAGCCGGTCGAGTGTCCCGCTCGGAGCATCATCGAGTTGTAGCGCGGTTAAGTTGATCGTGGCATTCCACTTCAGCAAGAGTCGGTAGTAAGTCTCAAAGTTGGCCAGCACCGCCGGCTGCGGTGCTGGAATCCGCGAGCTCTCAACTCTGTTTCGAAGCCGTTGCGTAAACTCCTGGGAACTCAGCAATTGGTATCGTCAAGTAGCAGATGAAGGGGATGGGTTGTTGCCAGCGCCGAACCGAGGAACGTACGCGGCGAGAACGGCGACGGCGGCCGGAGTGACGCCAGGAATACGAAGCGCTTGGCCGATGGTATCGGGTCTGACTTGACGCAGCCGCTGGACGATTTCGCGGGACAGTCCAGGCACAGACTCGAACGGAAATTCCGCAGGGATACGTCGTCGCTCCGCCTTTCTCGCGCGCTCGACTTCGCTCTCCTGACGACGGATATAGCCCTCGTATTTGACATCGGTTTCGAGACTCGCAAGGTCGATGGCCGGTCGATCCGCATCGATCTCGATTCCAAGATCCTGACCAGACGCGTTGGCGCGCAGAATCAGGTCGTCAAGCCTCGTGGTTTGCTGTCTAAGTAATTGACTGGCTTGAACTTTGTGTCCAGAACCATCCGAGACGCGAACGCCGTTGATCGCCGAAAGGTTTCGAGCGTGACGACTGCGACGCCTGTCGAATTCATCCCACCGCTGATCGTCCACGAGACCGGCGTCGCGACCACGCGGCGTCAGACGCAGGTCCGCATTGTCGATTCGAAGCAGCAAGCGATGCTCCGCGCGCGACGTGAACATTCGATACGGCTCGAGGCAACCCTTGGTGATCAGATCGTCGACCAGGATGCCGATGTATGACTCGTGTCTGCCGAGCACTAATCCGTCACGCTTCAGCACGGCTTGCGCGGCGTTCACGCCAGCCACGAGCCCTTGCGCTGCCGCTTCCTCATATCCGGATGTCCCGTTGATCTGTCCGGCGAGATAGAGTCCCGCAACTCGCTTCGCTTCGAGCGAGCGTGTGAGTTCCGTCGGCTGAATGAAGTCGTACTCGACAGCGTACCCGGGGCGCAGCAACACGGCGTCCTCGAGACCGGGTAACGCATGAACGAGTTGCTCCTGGATGTCGCGTGGAAGCGACATCGAGAAGCCGTTGACATAGATCTCGCGCGCATCGACGCCCTCGGGCTCGAGAAAGATCTGGTGCCTCTCCTTGTCAGGGAACCGGATGATCTTGTCCTCGAGCGACGGACAGTAGCGCGGGCCGATGCCCTGAATTTGTCCGTTGAAGAGCGGCGATCGGTGAACGTTGGCGCGCACGAGATCGCGCACACGGTCGTTCGTGTGAATCAGGTGGCAGGCAATCTGCGGACGCGCGAGCGCGCGCGACCGGAAGGAAAACGGGACAGGATTCGCGTCGCCCTCCTCGCGCTGAAATCGTCCTTCACGAACCTGCTTCTCGAAGTCGATGCTATCGCGATCCAGTCGCGGGGGAGTGCCGGTCTTGAGTCGACCCCATTCGAAGCCGAATGATTTCAGCGACGACGCCAGCTCAATCGATGGCGGCTCGCCGACTCGCCCCGCGGGTCTCTGTTCCTCGCCGATGTGAATCAACCCGTTGAGGAATGTGCCCGTCGTGATCACGAGCGTCCGACACCGGACCTCACTGCCATCTTCGAACGCGAGTCCTCTGACACGGCCGTTCTCGACGAGAACGCGTCCGGCGCGCGCGAGAATCCACTCGAGATTCGGGAGCGCGCTGAGCGCGGCGCGCACCCAATTGCCGTAGATACGCTTGTCGGCTTGCGCTCTCGGCGACCACACGGCCGGACCTCGGCTGCGATTGAGCAGCTTGAATTGAATGCCGGTCTCATCGGTCGCGCGGCCCATCAATCCACCGAGCGCATCGATCTCGCGAACGAGATGCCCCTTAGCCGTGCCGCCGATCGCTGGGTTGCACGGCATGTGCGCCACAGTCTCGAGAGTCAGGGTGCACAAGCCCACTCGGACGCCGAGACGCGCAGCAGCATGCGCCGCCTCACATCCGGCATGACCGGCTCCCACGACGACGACATCGAAGTATTCAGCCACGTCTACTTTCCAACGCAGAAGCGTGAGAATACGTGGCCGAGCAATTCGTCCGACGTCCGGCGGCCTGTGATCTCTTCAAGAAAATCGCGCGCGATCTGCAGATCGATCAGCACGAATTCTTCGGACAACGGCTCGCCCTCGAAACCGACGGCCGAACGCGCGCGCGTCAGCGCGTCATGAGCGCGCGAGAGTAGCGTCGCGTGCCTGATGTTCGTGATTTCAGGTCGATCTCGCGTCGGCGCCACGTCGAGCGCGGAGAGAATCGCCGAGCGCAAGTTATCGACGCCTTCGCCGGTCCGCGCGGAGACGCGGACGCCTCGATGAGGACGATCGAGATCGATTTTGCTCTGAACGAGCAGGTGCGGCAGACTCATCGGCTCGGGCTCATCATTGTCGACGACGACGAGCACAAGATCCGCAACGCTCTGCACTTGCCTCGATCGCGCAATACCTTCCGCTTCGACGCCGTCAGCGGTGCTGCGAATCCCCGCGGTGTCGATGAACGTCACGCGCACACCGCCGATGTCCACGCTCTCCGTCACAAGGTCGCGCGTTGTGCCGGGCGTGTCGGTAACGATGGCGCGATCAGCTCCAACGAGAGCGTTGAACAGGCTGGATTTTCCGACGTTCGGCGCACCGATGATCGCGACCTGTAATCCCTCGCGCACGATCCTGCCTCGCTGTGCGTCCGCCAGTAATTGCGACGTCCGATTCAGCAGCGCGTCGAGCTCGCGGCCCAGACTCTGCGATTCGATGAAGTGGTAGCCCTCGTCGGGGAAATCGATCGACGCCTCGAGCTTCGCGATGAGATCGAAGAGCGTGGCATCCAGCTCCGCGATCGTTCGCGTGAGCGTACCTTCGAGTTGATCAAATGCCGCGCGCGCTTGCAGCGGCGTCACGGCATCGATCAAATCGCGGACTGCCTCGGCCTGCATCAGATCGATCCGTCCGTTGAGAAAGGCGCGCAGCGTGAACTCGCCCGGTTCGGCGAGTCGCGCGCCGCGCGAAATCGCGGACGCCACAATCGCACGCAACACAACGGGACTTCCATGTGCGCTCAACTCGACGACGTCGTCACCGGTGTAGCTGTGAGGTGCAGGAAACATCGTGACGATGATCTCGTCACGGATGCCAACCAGATCGGCCGTGCGGGTGAACGTCGCACGCCTCGGCTCGAGCTGTATGTCGAGATCGATGAGGCTGTGCGCTATCGATGGCGCGGCGGGCCCGCTGACGCGGACTACACCGATTCCGCCACGGCCGGGCGGCGTCGCGATGGCCACAATCGTGTCGGTCGGCGAAAAGCTCATGTTACCGACCGGGCGAATTTACTTCCTCTGGGAGATGAGAACCGTCTTCGAGAACGCGTCGCCGACACTCTCTGTCGTCGCTCCGGGGATTTCGGCGACTGCCATGTGGACGATCCGACGCTCGTACGGATTGAGGGGCCCGAGCTGTTGATCGAGGCCGGTGTCTTTCGCTTTCTGAGCGAGAAAGACGGCCATTTTGCGGAGTTCGATGTCCTTGCCCTTGCGGTACTCGAGTGCGTCGACAAAAACGCGCTTCTCGTCGCCGATTGCGCGGCCAAAGGACATGTCGACCACGTGCTGAAGCGCCTTCAGCGGTTCGCCGCGATGACGCACGAGGATTTCCGCTTCTTCACCGGCGAGGTTCAGACGAGGACCATCGACGGTCTCTTCCACCACGACCGTCGCCTTGACGCCGAACGCGGCCATCACGCGGTCGAGGAAATCGACGATTGGCTGTGTCGCTTCGTTTGTCATAGTCGCTAGCTCTTGCCGTTGGCGGCGTCGGTCTTCCCGCCGCCGACACGCTTCACCCGCCGCTCCGCCGCCGGACGAACCGCTTTGATGTTTGGTGGTCCGATGATCGAGTTCGTCACGTACTGCTGGCCGATGCGCAGCAGATTGCTCACCGTGTAATAAACCAGCGCGCCCGCCGGCAGCGTGATGAACATCACCGTCATGATTGCCGGCATGAGCATCATCATCTTCTGCTGGGCAGGGTCAGCGCCAGCAGCAGGTGTGATTTTCTGCTGCCAGAATTGCGTAAGGCCCATGAGCACAGGGGCGACGTAGTAGGGGTCGCGCACCGTCAAGTCCGACAGCCACAGGAATGGCGCGCCGCGCAGCTCGATCGACGTCTGCAGCATGGCCCACATCGCCAACAGGAGCGGCATCGTCAACATGATCGGGACGCACCCGCTTGCAGGGTTGACGCCGCGCTCCTTGTAGAGCGCCATCAACTCCTTGTTCATGTTTTGCTTCTCCGGATCGGTCGCTTTGTACTTCGCGTACCGGTCCTGGATGGCCTTCATCTGCGGCTGGATCTCCTGCATCTTGCGCATCGAAACGATGCTCTTGTGCTGGAGCGGAAACAGGATGACCTGGATGATGATCGTGAGCACGACGATCGACCAGCCATAGTTCCCCACGTAGGTGTTGACCCACTTCAGCGACCGCAGCAACGGCACGACGATGATGGAGAACATGCCGAAGTTGATCGCGCGCGTCATGTCGGGGCCGATGCGTGCGAGAACGTCGAAGTCCTTCGGACCGATGAAATACTTGATGGCTTCGGTGCGCGTCGGTTCCACCGAATAGGCGAGGAGCTCGCGTGCCGGATCCTTCGGACCAGGCCCCGGAATAGTTACCGGGTGATAGACGATCTTCGCCGGACCGGGACGCAGCGCGACGGTCATGAAGTAGTTGTCGTCAACGCCGACGTATCGAAAGTCGCCGTCGTAGCTTGACTGCTTGGCAAGGTCCTTCGACGTCAGACGCTGGACCTTGCTGGTGTTGTCGATCAGGCCTTGCGGTTTCTGCGCGTAGCTGTTTCCCGTCGCCGCGTCACCAACCGCCGGTCCCCACATGACGGCGGCCGGCAGAGGCTGGCCGTCGCGGGAAACCGTCGCCTGGAACGTCAACACGTACGACTGGGTTTCCACGTGAAACGACTTGACGACGGAGAGTCCCGAGCTGTCGCGATACTCGAACTTGAGATCGGTCGCGGAACCACCCGTGGTCGGCGGCGTGGACGTGAAGAGCGCGTTGTTGACGACGGCGTTGACCGTTTCGTCAGGCGTGCGCAACGAAAACGGGAGCGGCTGATTCGGAATGATGTCAATCAGTTCCTGCGGCTCTTTTTGCTGATCGAAGTAGTGCTTGAGCCTCCAGCTCTTGAGGCGGCCACCTCGATTGGTGAAGACGGCGATGACGTTGTCCGTCTCAACGCGGATGTCCTTTTCGGCTGAGTCGGCTACCAGCGGCGTCGACGTTGGGGGCGCCGTCGGAACCGGCGCGGGAGTTGAGGCCGGCGTCGGAGTCGATGTCGCCGCCGGAGCCGAAGCCGCAGCGGACCCCGTCGTCTCAGAAGACGCGGCGGGGTTGGCCCCGGCCTCCGGCTTCGGCTTCACGACGAGCGCCTGGTAGCCGTACAGCACGACAAACGACAGGAGAATTGCGAAGAGGACGCGTCGTTCCATTGAGGCTTAGAGGGGAACCGGATCGTGTCCGGAGCTTCCGAAGGGATGGCAACGCGCAAGACGCCGAGCGGCCAGCCAGCCGCCACGGAGCAGACCGTGCCGGGCGATGGCCTCCGCGGCATAGTCAGAACAGCCTGGCAAATAGCGGCAGGAACCGCGTGTAAACGGCCAGATCGTCAGCTTATAGCCGCGAAGGGCGAGAAGCGCGAGTTTCACGCCCCAGTTCGCGCTCGATGATGGTTCGGTACTCGGCTTCAAGGACGGTCAGGGTGGCTTCTAACAAACTGCGCTTCGGCACGACGACAATATCGATACCAGGCGCAATCTTGTTTCGGCGGAAAACCTCTCGAATCAGTCGCTTAGCTCGATTCCTCTGAACCGCGCCACCTAGTTTGCGGGTCGCCGCAATCCCAAGACGCCCGATCGTGCTGCCATTTCTGAGCAGGAAGACCGTGCTGTGACGTCCGTGGATCCGAGCGCCTCGCTCGTAGACGTTCTGAAATTCCGATCGGCGGCGAATCCGTTCTGCAGGTCGCAGGTTCACTGACCGCTCGGCCGTTTCTGCGATCCCGTCAGGCCGTTCACGAGCCAAGCGAACCTCGACTGTTATTCGCTGCTAACGGTAAGACGCTTCCGTCCCTTGGCACGGCGCCTCTTCAGTACGAGGCGGCCATTCTTCGTGCTCATCCGGACGAGGAAGCCGTGAGCCTTCCTTCGATGCCGGCGATTCGGCTGAAAAGTACGCTTGCCCTTCATTGAGTCCCTTCGATGTAAAAGGAACCGACAATGTTAGCCAAGGCCTTCGAATCGTGTCAATAACGACGGGGTCTGTGCTAAAGTTCACGGTTTCGACGTCAAAGGAAGGCAACGGAAAGCCCGTCAGTCAGGCTGAACCCAGCCTGGATCACCCCATGTTCGTTTGGTCTCTCCCCAGAGTTTTCCACACCTGTGGAAAAAACTGTGGAAATTCGGGCGAAAGTTAAGAAAAGGTCGCGCACATCAGCCCATGAATTTGTGGGATCAGATCCTTGCCCGGATTGAGACAAAGGTAAACCGGCACAGCTATTACACCTGGTTTCGTCCGACGACTTTCGTCGCCGAAGACCGCTCGACGGTCACCGTGCGCGTGCCGAACGCGCTCTTCAAGGATTGGCTGACGAAGCATTATTCGGGCGTCATCAGCGAAGCGATGACCGAAGTGAAGCGTCCGAATCTTCTCGTCACGTTCGTCGCCGATTCCGGCGTGGATGCGACGATGCCGATTCAATTGGATGCTGATGAAGCAACTGCGCTCGAGACTGGTGAGGCGCAACCGGCAGGACCTGGACCCGCTGGACTCAATCCGCGCTACACATTCGACACCTTCATCGTCGGATCGTCGAACCAGTTCGCGCATGCAGCGTGTCGCGCGGTGGCCGAGGCGCCGTCGCGCTCGTACAACCCGCTGTTCATCTATGGCGGGGTGGGACTCGGCAAGACGCATTTGATGCACGCGGTCGGGCAGTACGTGCTCCGCCACGACTCCAACCTGAAGCTGACTTACATCTCGTCCGAGCGATTCATGAACGAGATGATCAACGCGGTCCGCTACGATCGCGTCCTCGATTTTCGCGAGCGATATCGCTCGGTCGACGTCCTTCTCGTGGACGACATCCAGTTTCTCGCTGGTAAAGAGGGCACCCAGACCGAGTTCTTTCACACCTTCAACGCGCTCTACGATTCGCAGAAGCAGATCGTGCTGAGCAGCGACTGTCCGCCGCACGAGATTCCAGCGCTCGAAGAGCGACTGCGCTCCCGATTCGAGTGGGGACTGATCGCAGACATTCAGTCCCCGGACTTCGAAACCAAGGTCGCGATTCTCAAGAAAAAAGCCGAAACCGAAGCGGTCCCCCTGCCGGACAACGTCGCGATGTACATCGCCGGCAAGATCAAGTCGAACATCCGGGAACTCGAAGGATCGTTGATCCGACTGATCGCGTACGCGTCGCTGACGGGACAGGAGATGTCGCTGTCGCTCGCGCAGGAAGTACTCAAGAACATCCTCGATCACGAGGAGAAAGCGATCACGATCGAGGTCATCCAGAAATTCATCGCCGACTACTACAACTTGAAACTCGTCGACTTGAAATCGCGGAACAACGCCAAGTCAGTCGCGATGCCACGTCAGATTGCGATGTACTTGTGTAAGTCGCTGACACACGCGTCGCTTCCGGAGATCGGCCGAAGTTTCGGTGGCAAACACCACTCGACGGTGATTCACTCGATTCGCAAAGTCGAGGATCTGCGGAAAAAGGACGCGGATTTCAACAGCCAGATCGCGAATTTTCTGGAGGGTTTCAGGTGAGGCTGGGCTTTTCCACAGGCTCGAGCCGGGGCCGTTGTGGAAGCTATATGGATGAGTCAGACCTGCTCGAAAGACGATCGAAAGTCCCGTTTTCAGAGCACGTTTTTTCAACAACTTAAGTTGCTGACTAACAGCGACTTACTGGACGATGAGACTTTTCAACACGCCTTCTAATCTTATATAATTTCACATTCTCGAATCACTCCTCTCCTTCAGGGGATCGCGGGCCAGAACCCCCGCTCTTCGAGGTCAGAACAGCCATGGAACTTGTCGTCCGTAAGAACGACCTTCTGCGAGAACTGCAACTTTTCCAGGGGATTGTCGAGCGCAAAAACACTATTCCCATCCTCGCAAATGTTCTGATGGAAGCTCGAGGGGATCAGGTGAGCTTTTTGGCGACGGACCTCGAGGTGGGTCTTCGCAGTAAATGCTCAGCATCGGTGGCCAAAGGCGGTTCGCTGACACTTCCCGCCAAGAAGTTCTACGAGATCGTCAAGTCGCTTCCGGAGACAGACATCCGCATTGCCGAAGACAAAGGCGGGGTGAAGGTTGCCGCCGATCGCTTCGATTCACGAATGCAGACGCTGCCTCGCGAAGATTTTCCGACGTTGCCTGATGCCGGCAGCACGCCGACAGCAACGCTGTCGCGCGCGTCGGTTCGAGAAATGGTCGCGAAGACGCAGTTTGCAATCACGGGCGAGGACACGCGTTACTTCCTGAACGGCGCGCTGTTCGTCCTGCGCGCTGACGGCATGAGCCTGGTCGCGACCGATGGTCACCGACTCGCGCTCGTCACCACGCCTCGCGATGGCAATGCTGCTTCGTCAACAAAGAAAGACGCGAAAGACGACGGCGAGATCAAAGCGATCCTTCCCAAGAAGACGCTCGGAGAGCTCGCCAGGCTGCTGACCGAAGGCGACGAGGACATTCGTTACGAGCGCGGCGAGAATCACCTGTTCTTCGACGTGGGCGGACGGCTCTTGATCTCGCGGATGATCGACGGACAGTTTCCGGCCTACGAGCGCGTGATTCCCAAGGGGAACGACAAGCACATCGAATTCGAGCGCGACCGGCTGACGAGCGCCGTGAAGCGCGTCGCGCTGCTGTCCAACGAACGCTCGCGTGCGGTGAAATTTCAGGTCGAGAAAGGAAAGGTCGACATCACGTCGAGCAGTCCGGACCTCGGCGAAGCGAAGGAAACGATCCCGGTGGACTACGCGGGCGGGGCGATGCAGATCTGCTTCAACGCGCAGTATGTGCTCGATTTTCTGTCCGCGGTGACGAACGACGTCGTGTCACTCGATGTGAAGGACGAGGTGAGCCAGGCCGTCATGAAGCCGGTCGGCGCCGAAGGCTACGACTACACCTACGTCATCATGCCGATGCGCGTCTGACAAGGGTGGCCGTCGATTGGGCCGGCGTAATGCGGCCCAAGTTCGCCGACGACCCGTGTAAACATGGAACATACCGACCCATCCAAGCTCCCCGACAACGAACCGGTCGCGACGAATACGCCAGCGGGCAACAACGGCCATGGTTCAGCGGCCGACGTCGCCGAATACAGCGCCGACAAGATCAAAGTTCTTGAAGGACTCGAGGCGGTCCGCAAGCGGCCTGCGATGTACATCGGGTCAACCGGTCCGTCCGGCCTTCACCACCTCGTCTACGAGGTCGTCGACAATTCCATCGACGAGGCACTCGCCGGATTCTGCAACGAGGTCAACGTCAGCCTTCACATCGACGGCTCTGTCACTGTTGTGGACAACGGCCGCGGCATTCCAGTCGATCGCCACGAGAGTGGCAAGTCGGCGGCTGAGGTCGTCCTCACGGTGCTCCATGCGGGCGGGAAATTTGAGAACAGCGCATACAAGGTTTCCGGCGGTCTGCACGGCGTAGGTGTCTCCGTCGTCAACGCCCTGTCCGAGTCGCTCGACCTGGAAATCTGGCGCAGCGGCCAGGCGTACCAGCAGTCGTACGAGCGGGGAACTCCGAACGGCGAGTTGGAGGTCACCGGAACGACGAAGCGCCGCGGAACGAAGGTCACCTTCAAACCCGACTCGCAGATTTTCGAGACGACCACGTTCAGCTTCGACACGCTCGCGCAGCGCTTGAGAGAGCTCGCGTTCCTCAACGGCGGCGTTGTCATCACCCTGGACGACGAACGGGACGGCAAGTCGCACAAGTTTCACTACGAAGGCGGGATTGTTTCGTTCGTTCAGCATCTCAACAAGAACAAGACAGCTGTCAACGAGAAGCCGATCTACATGCGCGGCGACCGCGACGGCATCGACGTCGAAATCGCACTGCAGTGGAACGATGGCTATGCGGAAGCCGAGTATTCGTTTGCGAACAACATCAACACGCACGAGGGCGGCACTCATCTGTCCGGGTTCCGCTCGGCGCTCACACGGACGCTGAACTACTACGCGAGCAAGAACAACCTCACTAAAGATCTCAAGGAAAGCATTACCGGCGACGACATTCGCGAAGGCCTGACCGCCGTCATCAGCGTCAAGATTCCGCACCCTCAGTTCGAAGGTCAGACGAAGACGAAGCTGGGCAACACCGAGGTCAAGGGCATCGTCGAGGCCGTCGTCAACGACCGCCTGGGCGCGTTCCTCGAAGAAAACCCGGGCGTCGCCAAGCGGATCATCGGTAAGGCCGCCGATGCGGCTCGAGCCCGAGAAGCCGCGCGAAAGGCCCGCGATCTCGTGCGCCGCAAGGGCGCGCTCGATGGAAGCTCGTTGCCGGGCAAGCTGGCCGATTGTCAGGAGCGCGATCCCGCGCTCAGCGAGCTCTACATCGTCGAGGGCGAGTCGGCCGGAGGATCGGCGAAGCAGGGACGCGATCGTCGCTTTCAAGCGATCCTGCCGCTCAAGGGCAAGATTCTCAACGTCGAGAAAGCCCGCTTCGACAAGATGCTGGGCAGCGACGAAATCAAGACGATGATCGCCGCGCTCGGCTGCGGCATCGGCGCCGAGGATTTCGACATCGAGAAGCTCCGCTATCACCGCATCATCATCATGACGGACGCGGACGTGGACGGGTCGCACATCCGCACGCTGCTGCTGACGTTCTTCTATCGTCAGCTGCCGAAGATCATCGAGCAGGGTTACGTTTACATCGCGCAACCGCCGCTCTTTCGCGCCAAGCGCGGCAAGTCCGAGACCTACATCAAGGACGAACGAGATCTCGAAGCATTCCTTATTCGCCGGTCGGTTGAAGGTCGCGTGGTCAAGCTGGCGTCTGGACGTGAAATCAGCGGGCCCCCTCTCGAGAAGCTGCTGCAGAAGATGATGACCCATCAGAAACTGCTGCAGACGGTCGAACGCCGCGGTCATTCGCGCGAAATCATCGAAGCGCTGCTCGACGCCGGCGCCGATCGAGAGTTCTTCGCGGACAAGGACCGCCTCGAACATCTCGCGACGGTTCTGACGACGCCGACACGAACCGTGACGGTTCACCGCGACGAGGAGCACAACCGGTACCTGCTGTACGTCGACGATCGGTCCAGCGGCTATCCGCGCTCCGATCGAATCGGCCACGATTTCATCACGGCCGGCGAGTACCGCACGCTGCTGGCCAACCATCGCGACCTGCCGTCATTCGAAGGCGAAATTGTTGTGTCCGGTGTCGCCGAACCAACCGACGGAGAAGGCGACGCGACGCCGCGACAGGCAAGTGCGGTCCCCGACGTTCGTCTGCGGTCGCGGGACGAGCTGCTCGAGTACTTCCTGAACGCCGGCAAGAAGGGCATCGCCGTGAACCGCTACAAGGGTCTCGGCGAGATGAACCCCGACCAGCTGTGGGCGACGACGATGGATCCGCAAATCCGGACGCTGCTTCAGGTGAGAGCTGAAGATCACACGGAAGCGGACCTGATGTTCACGACGCTGATGGGCGACCAGGTCGAGCCGCGACGCAAGTTCATCGAGGACAACGCGCTGGACGTCAAGAACCTGGATGTCTGAAGCGCGCGCTTGTTCACGAACTCACCACATCCGATTTAGGTAAATGGCCGATCTAGTTCCGCAGCAACTGCCCGTCAATATCGAAGACGAGATGAAGCGCTCGTACATGGATTACGCCATGAGCGTAATCATCGGACGAGCGCTGCCCGACGTACGCGATGGACTGAAACCGGCGCATCGCCGCGTGCTCTACGGCATGAAGACGATGGGCCTGTCGTCGACGCGGGGCTATCGGAAGTGCGCGAAGATCGTCGGCGAGGTGATGGGCAACTTCCACCCCCACGGCGACGCCTCCATCTACGACACGCTCGTGCGGCTTGCGCAGGACTTCAACATGCGCTACCCGCTCGTCGACGGTCAGGGCAATTTCGGGTCGGTCGACGGTGACGTGCCTGCGGCAATGCGGTACACCGAGGCGCGGCTTCAGTCGCTCGGCGACGAGATGATGACGGATCTCGACAAAGAGACCGTTGATTTCGCGCCGAACTACGACGAAACCACCGAAGAGCCGACGGTCCTGCCCGCCCCGTTCCCCAATCTTCTCGTCAACGGGTCGGCGGGCATCGCCGTGGGCATGGCGACCAACGTTCCACCGCACAACCTCCGCGAAGTCGTTGATGGCTGCATCTGGCTCGTCGAGCAGACGTACCTTCGAGGCGCGTCGGCGCGCGAGGAGAGCGATGCTGGCGAGGCGCCTCTCACCAGCAGCGAAAAACTCAAGCAGCTGATTAAGCTCATACCCGGACCCGATTTTCCGACCGGCGGTTACATCGTCGGTCGCACCGGCGTGCTCCAGGCGTACGGAACGGGTCGCGGATCCATTCTTCTCCGCGCGAAATCATCCACCGAGACGAACAAGAAAGGCGATCGCATTTCGATTGTCATCTCGGAGATTCCATATCAGGTCAACAAAGCGAAGTTGATCGAGCGGATCGCGGATCTCGTGCGCGACAAGGTCGTCGAGGGCATTTCCGATCTTCGCGACGAATCGGACCGCGAAGGGATGCGGATCGTCATCGAGTTGAAGCGTGGCGAGGTGCCGGAGGTCGTTCTCAACAATCTCTACAAGCACACGCCGCTGCAGTCATCGTTCGGCATCATCATGCTGGCGATCGTCGGCGGACGGCCGCGCGTCCTGAATATCCTCGAGCTCGTCGAAAGTTTCGTCGAATTCAGGCGCGACGTCGTCAGGCGCCGGACCGAGTTCGAGCTTCGCAAAGCCGAGGCGCGCTACCACATCCTCGAAGGATTGAAGATCGCGCTCGATCACCTGGACGAGGTGATCAAGCTGATTCGCGGGTCGAAGACGCCGCCGGAAGCGCGCGAAGGCCTCATTGCCAGCTTCGGGCTGACGCAGATTCAGGCACAGGCCATCCTGGACATGCAGCTCCAGCGCCTCACAGGGCTCGAGCGGCAGAAGATTCTGGACGAGCTCGCCGAGCTCCTGAAGACGATCGAGCGCCTCCGAGCCATCCTCGCCAGCGACCGGCTGCTGATGCAGATCATCGTCGACGAGCTGAAGGAAGTTCGTGAGAAGTACGGTGACGACCGCAAGACGCAGATCATCGACGAATCCGGCGACCTGACCGTCGAGGACCTGATCGCCGAAGAGGACATGGCGATCTCGGTCAGCAACACCGGGTACATCAAGCGGACCGCGATCACGACGTATCGAAGTCAGCGCCGCGGCGGTAAAGGCCGCATCGGCATGCGAACCCGCGACGAAGACTTCGTCAGCCACTTGTTCGTCGCGTCGACGCACGCCTACATCATGATTTTCTCGGACCGCGGCCGCGCGTACTGGCTGAAGGTCCATGAAATTCCGGATGTCGGACCAGGAGGCAAAGGCAAGTCGATCGCGAATCTCGTCGCGATGGAGGAGGGCGAGAAAATCGCCGCGATGCTCGCCGTCAAGGAATTCGAGGACGACAAGTTCGTCGTCATGGGCAGCCGGCTCGGCGTCGTGAAGAAGACGGCGCTGTCGGCGTTCAGCAATCCGCGCGCGGGCGGCATCATCGCGATGGGCGTCGAAGAAGCCGATGCGGTCATCGCGGCGCAGATTACCGATGGCAGCGGCGAAGTCTTCATCGCGAGCCGGTACGGCATGGCCATCCGATTCCCGGAGACGGACGTCCGGCCAATGGGCCGAGCAGCCTACGGCGTCCGTGGCATTTCGCTGCGCGGAGACGATTTCGTCGTTTCGATGGAAGTCGTCAAGCCTGGTGGCACGCTCCTCACCGTCACCGAGCGCGGATTCGGCAAGCGAACGGAGATCGACGAGTACCGCGTCCAGTCACGCGGCGGCGTCGGCATCATCAACATCGCGACGACGACAAAGAATGGACTGGTCGTCGGCGTGTCGTACGTGCAGGAAGGCGACGAGCTGCTGCTCATCACCCAACAGGGGATGATTCTCCGCATGGCGACCAACGACGTGCGCGCCATCGGACGCGCCACACAGGGCGTCACGCTCATCAACATCGAAGGCGAAGATAAGGTCGTCTCCATCGCTCGACTTGTCGAAAAAGAGGACGAAGAGCCCAATAACCACACGCCGCCAGAGACACACGACTAACACACGGTGCCCGTCAGTCTGACGGGAGGAGGGTTCATCATGGGCCGGCCGAACCTACGCGTTCCGGTGGTTAGCTTCCTCTCGCTGGTGTTCGTTCTCGGTTGCTCGGGCGCGACCGAACAAACTCTCGTCGGCCAGTTCTTCAACGCCTCGCGGCTGCGCGACAACACGTCGCTCGACAACATCGCAACGGTCATCTTCGATCCAGGAACGCAGGGGACCGTCACGTCCTTTTCCATCCAGAGCGTCGGTCCCGAACAGCGCAACCCGCTGCCGCTCAAGTCACTCGCCAAGCTGCAGGACGACGCGAAGGCCGAAGACGCCGCGTTCTCGAGCCGCAAGGACGATTATCAAACCGCGAATCTCGACGCCATCCAGCGTGTGCTGCGTGCGGAGCGCGACCATGTGAAGGTTGCGCCAAAGGACGCCGAAGTTCAGGCCGCGTGGACGAAGCTCCGCGAAGAGAGCGCGCGGGTCTCGACCAAAGCATCGGAAGCGCGTCGCCGGTTGCGCAGCGAAACGCAACTCGTCGACCTGAGCATCAATGGAGGCGGGCGCACTGCCATCGACGTCACGAAGTACGACGGCGAAATGGTCGGCAAGGACGTCACCGTCTCAGCGCCTGTGAGGCTGCCCAGCGGTCAGACCGCTACGAAGACGCTGGTGCTGACGATGCAGCGCGCCATCTTGAAGGGGGACAAAGAGATCACGGGGCGGTGGATCATCACTGCATTGAAGGACACCGCTTCAGCGCCAGCGTTGAAGACTTCCTGAGCGTCGAGGAACGCCGGCGTCTTACGCCGGCTCGAGGCGGGCGTAGCGTGCGCGCAGTGTCTTCTGACCGACTGCCGCGAAGCGCACGACGAGCTTCGTGTCGTCATCGAGCCGCTCGACGCTCACGACGCTGCCGACGCCAAACTGCGGATGTCGAACGCGCATGCCTGGCCTGAGGCTCATGCCCGTCGATTGATCCTCATCCTCGTAAGAGTAGACCGACTCCGTTTCGCGGGCGCGGCGTCCGCGGCCATACGGGTTCGTCCTGAATTCGTAGAAATTGCTCTGGTACGAGCGATCGCCGGATGACGTGAACGACGGAGCGATGCGCTCGATCAGCTCCTGCGGCACTTCGTCGATGAAACGCGACGGCTGACTCGACTGGTACTCTCCGAATACGCGGCGCCTGGCCGCACCCGTCATGACAAGCTTCGTGCGAGCCCGCGTCATGCCGACATAACAGAGCCTCCGCTCTTCCTCCAGCTCCTCTTCGTCGTCACTCGACCGCGAGTGCGGGAACAAGCCTTCTTCCAGACCGGCGAGCACAACGACCGGAAACTCGAGGCCCTTGGCACTGTGCAGCGTCATCAGCCAGACGCGGGCGTCGCCCTTGCCCGATTCCTCGTCCGCATCGGAGAGCAGTGACAAGCGATCGACGTAACCACCGAGCGATGGTTCCGACTCACGGCTCTCGTATTCCCGAGCCGCGGAGACCAGCTCTGCGAGGTTCTCGATCCGGCTCTCAGAGTCTTCCGTTCGATCGTCGCGCAGATCCTGCAGGTATCCGCTTCGATCCAGCATTTTTCCGATCGCAATCGACACCGGATCGGCGCGCGCGACGTCCGTGAGCGACACGATGAGATCGCGAAATGCGGTGATTGCTGACGCGGCGCGGCCAGTGAACGCCCTCGCATCCAGGCCGTGGACGATGCGCGCCCAAAGAGAGTTCGCGCCAACAGCTGGCGCCAGTCCAGCGGCCAGCAGCGGCAGCGAATCATCGTGTGCGGTCGAGGCGAGATCCACGTTCTCGATCGCTTCCATGACACCCTTGCCAATGCCGCGGGCAGGAACGTTGATGACTCGCCGGAGGCTCACATCGTCGTGCGGGTTGATGACGAGACGCATGTACGCCAGTGTGTCCTTGATTTCACGCCGTTCGTAGAACCTGACGCCACCGATGACCTTGTAGGCGACGCCTTCGCGCATCAGCGCGTCTTCAATCGTGCGCGACTGCGCGTTGGTCCGATACAACACTGCGACCGTCGCCTCGACATCGTCGGCGAGGGCGCCACGCGCGGCCCGTGTGATGAAATCAGCTTCCTCGAGCTCGTCGCCGCCTCTGAAGTACGTAATCCGCTCGCCGCCGCGACGGTCGGTCCAGAGATGTTTGTCCTTTCGATTTCGGTTCTGCCGGATGACGGCTGACGCCGCGTCCAAGATGATCTGCGTCGACCGATAGTTTCGTTCGAGCTTGACGATCGCCGCGTCGCCGAAGTCTTCCTCGAAATCGAGGATGTTCCGGAGATCGGCGCCGCGCCACTTGTATATCGATTGATCCGGGTCGCCGACCACGCAGAGATTGCGGTGGACTTCGGCGAGCCGTCGAATGAGCAGATATTGTGGACGGTTCGTGTCCTGGTATTCGTCCACCATGACGAACCGGAACTGCTCGGCGTACTTCGAGCGCACGCGCTCCGACTGTTCGACGAGGTCGACCGTCTTCAGCAGCAAGTCATCGAAGTCGAGCGCGCTCGATTTTGCGAGCGCATCGACATAGAACCGATAAATCTTGGCAATCTCTTCTTCGCGGCGGTTGTAGCCGGCCGCAGCTGACATGGCCGCAGGAGTTTCCATCCGGTTCTTGGCGTGGCTGATGCGTGACAACGCCGCGCGCGGCTGGACGAAACTGTCGTCGATGTGCAGTTCCTTGAGCGCCTGCTTGACGACCGTCAGCTGATCGGACGAATCGTAGATGACGAAGTCTCTTGTGAGACCGATCGCCGGCGCTTCGCGGCGAAGGAGGCGTGCGCACAGGGAATGAAAAGTCGAGACCCAGATGCGTCCGCAGTCGGTGCCCAGCAGCGATTCGACGCGCGAACGCATTTCTTCGGCGGCCTTGTTGGTGAAGGTGACCGCGAGCACCTCGTGCGGCTCGGCGTGACCATCGCCAACGAGATAGGCGATGCGGCTCGTGATGACGCGCGTCTTTCCGGATCCGGCGCCTGCGAGGATCAGGAGCGGTCCGCGGATATGGAGGACAGCTTCGCGCTGTTCGGGATTGAGAGTGTCCAGGAACTGCATAAGGCCGAGCGCGCAGGTCGAGGCGCCTTCGCCCCCGGTCGTCGGCTCTCGACCCTACGCAGTTCTATTCTACCGTGACGCTCTTCGCGAGATTTCTCGGCTGGTCGACGTCGCAGCCGCGCCGAACGGCGATGTCGTACGCGAGCAGCTGAAGCGGCAGGACGGTGACAATCGGTGTCAACAACTCTGACGCAGCTGGCAGCTGCACGATGAAATCGTCCTTCTGGTTCAGGATTGCCCGGAGCTTGTCGTCGCCTCGAGTGGTGATGGCGATCACCGATCCGCCGCGCGCCTTGACCTCCTGCATGTTGCCGATCATCTTTTCGAACACATGGTCGTGCGGCGCAATCGCAACAACCGGCATCTGCTCGTCGATGAGCGCGATCGGGCCGTGCTTCATCTCGCCAGCCGGATAGCCTTCGGCGTGAATGTACGAAATTTCCTTCAATTTGAGCGCGCCTTCGAGCGCAATTGGGTAGTTGATCCCGCGGCCCAGATACAGAAAATCGGTCCGATTCTGGAATCGCGCGGCAATTTCCTCGATCTCCGCCGCGGACTTCAGCGCCTGTTCGAGCAATAAAGGCAGCTGCAGGAGGGCATCGACGTGCGGCTTCGAGGCTTCTGGTGTCAGGACACCGCGGACCTGGCCGAGCCGCAAGGCGAGCAGATACAGGGCGACGAGCTGCGACGTGAACGCTTTCGTTGATGCGACGCCGATTTCGGGGCCCGCGTGCGTGTGAATCGTGCCGTCCGTTTCGCGGGTCGCCATGCTACCAACCACGTTGCAGATGGCGATGCTGCTCGCGCCTGCCCGTTTGGCCTCGCGAAGCGCCGCGAGAGTGTCCGCCGTTTCCCCGGACTGCGTGATGACCACCGCCAGCGTGTTCTTCGACACGATCGGCTGCCGATACCGGTATTCCGAACCGTAATCGACGTCGACGTGCACGCGCGCGAGCTGCTCGATCATGAACTTGCCGACGAGGCCGGCATGCCATGACGTGCCGCACGCGAGGATCGTGACACGATCCACCGCAGCCAGCGTCGCCTCGCTGATCTTCATCTCCTCGAGGAAGACCTTGCCGCTGTCCTGCGACACGCGGCCGAGAATCGTCTCGCGAGCGGCCGTCGGCTGCTCGAAGATTTCCTTCAGCATGAAGTGCTTGTAGCCGGCCTTCTCCGCCATGATCGGGTCCCACAGCACGCGCTGTGTCGCCTTCGATACGGGACGCCCGAAGAAGTCGGTGAAGGCCACGCCGTTTTTCGTGATGACGGCCATTTCCTCGTCGCCGAGGAACACGACGTCTCGTGTGTGGCTCAGAATGGCAGGAATGTCGGAGGCGACGAAGAACTCGCCGTCGCCGAGGCCAACCACGATCGGCGGCCCGTTGCGCACCGTGACGATTTTTTCCGGATCGTCCGCCGAGATGAGGACCAGTGCGAAGAGTCCGCGCATCAACATGAGCGCGCGCCGCACCGCGTTTTCGAGACCATCGTCTTTCATCTCGCGCTCGACGAGATGCGCAACGATTTCGGTATCGGTTTCGGTGACGAACTTGTGTCCCTGGCGCTGCAGCTCCATCTTGAGATCGAGGTAGTTCTCGATGATCCCGTTGTGGACCACGACGATCTTCCCCGTGCAGTCTCGATGAGGGTGCGCGTTCTCTTCGGTCGGGCGTCCGTGCGTGGCCCAGCGCGTGTGCCCGACGCCGTAGTCGCCGACGAGCGGCGCGCTACCGATGACGGTTTCCAGATTGGAGAGTTTGCCCGCGCTGCGCCTGAGATCGACGCAGCCGTTCTTCACGACCGCGACGCCCGCAGAATCGTAGCCGCGATATTCGAGACGCCGCAAGCCGTCGATGAGGACGGGAACGACGTCCTTGGGTCCGATGTATCCGATGATGCCGCACATGGCTGTCAGCCCTCTGTCTTCTGAAGCTTTTTCCGCCGTTCGGTGACCCAATGCTCGATGTTTCGCTGCTTACCGGCGCTCACCGCGAGCGCGTCGGGCGGCACGTCTTCTCGAATCGTCGTTCCACTACCGACGTACGCATTCCGTCCGACCGTGACGGGCGCGATGAGTTGCGTATCGCTCCCGATGAACGCGCCGTCCTCAATGTGCGTCTGCCGTTTCTTTTCGCCGTCGTAGTTGCAGGTAATCGTCCCGGCACCCACGTTGACTTTTTCGCCGATTCGCGCGTCGCCGAGGTAAGTCAGATGCATCGACTTCGAGCCGGGACCGAGAACGGTGTTCTTCAACTCGACGAAGTTGCCGACTTTCGCGCCGGCTCGGACGTCGGCGTCCTTTCGCAGATGCGCGAACGGGCCTATACGAGCGTCGTTGCTCACGCGGGCCTCGACGAGCACGCAGTGGTTGAAGACGATGGCTCGATCGCCGATCTGTGAGTTGACGATGCGAACGCCGCTGTGGATTTCGCAGCCGGCGCCGATTGTGGTGGTTCCTTCGAGCGTGACACACGGATGAATCACAGTGTCGGCGCCGATCGTCACGTCGCGATCGATGTAGGCGGTCGCCGGGTCTTCGAGCGTGACGCCCGCCGCCATCAGCGCTGCGTTCTTGTCATTTCTCATGATGCGTGTCACCGTCGCGAGCTCTTCTCGGCTGTTGACGCCGCGGATTTCGTTGGCGTCGCCGACCTTGAACGACTCGACGTTGCGTCCCTCGCCGCGAAAAATCGCGACCAGGTCCGGCAGGTAGTACTCGTGCTGTGCGTTCCCGTGCCCGATGCGCCGAACGGCTTCGAAGAGGCCAGCGAGCGCAAAAGCATAGATGCCCGAATTGATCTCCTGAATCGCGCGTTCGCTACTCGTCGCGTCTCGGTCCTCCACGATGCGTACGACGCGGCCTGTCGCGAGGTCGCGGACAATCCGGCCATAGCCAGCTGGATCTGCGACGTCCGCAGTGACGACGGTGGCGGCCGCCCCACTCGCCTCGTGCCGCTCGATCAGGCATTTCAAAGTCGAAACTTTCAGCAGCGGCACGTCACCCGAAAGCAGCAGCAAAGTTCCCTGCGCGCCGGCAAGCGCGCCTTCGGTCTGAAGGAGCGCGTGGCCGGTCCCGAGCTGTGGCTCCTGGACCACAAACCGTGTCGCCGGCCGGTGAGCCAGGCGCCGCTCGACGACCTCGCTCATGTGACCGACGACGATCGTCGTTGACACGGGTCCGATGGCGTCGGCCGCCGCTAAAACATGTTCAATCAGTGGGATGCCGGCCGCGCGATGAAGGACCTTCGGCCAGGTCGACTTCATGCGTGTGCCTTTTCCCGCAGCGAGAATGGCGACGTGGACGTCCATGCTTACGGCACGCGGCTGAACCGAAGCATGAACCTTGCCTCGGGAAGCTCACTTCAATAATTATCGTCCGGTTCGGGTTCGGAAGGGACGGCGTCTGGGGTCGATCGGCCTTGGCTCCGACAGCGGAGCTTCAAGCGTCGCCCGAAACGTCTCATCGTCGCGAAGCGGCTCGAGGTCGGGATCGGTTTTGGCGAGCGCCCGATTTTCTGGATTCAGGGCAATTGCCCGCTCCAAATGCGCGATCGCCTCGGCATGTTCGTCCCGTTGGGCGTGCGCGACGGCAAGCATGTAGAGCGCGTGATCGTTGTCGGGATCTTCGTCCCGGACGAGGCGCAGGTGTGCAATGGCCTGGTCGTACTGGCCGCCGTTGATGGACAGAGTGGCAGCGTATAACCGCTCGTCCACGGTTTGCGGCGCCGTCTCCCGATGAGTGGCTTGCCTCGCGCAGATGTTCAAGTACAAGCGGACCCGCTCGTGGAGTTCCTTTTCTTCGGGGTACTGCCGAAGGACTGATTCAAGCGCGTCCACTGCACCGCGGTAATCGTGGCGCTGGAGAGCCTCGAGGCCTTTTTCATAGAGCGCAACCGCCTCGAAATAGGTTGAGCGGCGCTGCGGTGTGTCGGGTATTCGCACGGGTACAGGTTTGACCAGCTGGGCAGGCGTCGGTTCATCCTGCTGCTGAGACTTGACCGGTCGAGATGGAGGCCGCCGCTGCTTCGCCATGGACGTCTGCGCGGGGGAGGCGCGAAGAACACGAACAGCGCCCCGGAGCGGCCGCAAAAATAGCAGAAGCCGCGAACGGCGGTCAAGTTTGGCTTTTGCCAGAACCTTTGGCTGCTTCGATCGCCGCGTACAGCTCGTTGGCGGTAAGCCCGTAACTTTTCGCGACCGCAGCAAGCGCTTCTCGCCGACCTTGGGGAGGGCTAACAGCCTCTATTTCTGTTTTATGACCAATATTAATGACGATGGTGAACTCACCCCGAGGGTTCTCAAATCGCGCGGCGAGCGCCGAAATAGGTCCTCTGACAAATTCCTCATGAATCTTCGTCAGCTCACGGCCGACGACAGCTTCACGATCGCCAAACACCGCGCCGAGTTCCTCCAGGGTCTTGCGAATTCTATGCGGCGCCTCGAAGAGCACGACCGTGCCGCCCCTCTCCCCCAGGTCACGCAGCCAGCTTTTTCTGGCTTCTAACCTAGTTGGTGGAAAACCTACGAAAGTGAACGGTTCGGCAGGCAGTCCGGACGCCGCAAGCGCGGTGAGGATAGCGCTCGGCCCAGGTATCGGTTCGACCTTGATGCCGGCGGCGATGGTTTCGCGGATTAGCTGGAACCCGGGATCCGATACGGTTGGCGTGCCGGCGTCCGAGACGAGAGCGACGCTCGCGCCGTCGCGCAGTTTCGCCAGGATGCTGGCGCTCTTTTTTCCTTCGTTGTGCTCGTGGAGGCTCGTCGTCGGCGTCGAAATGCCGTGGCGCGCGAGCAAGTGGGCGGTCCGCCGTGTGTCCTCGGCCGCGATGATCGTGGCCTCGCGCAAGACCCGGAGCGCCCGCACGGTGATGTCCTCGAGGTTGCCGATCGGCGTGGCGACCACGAAGAGCGTACCGGGCATCGGGCAGCTTAATTTATTGTACCATTGGCGGATCGGTAGCCGAGGTCAGCTCGGCCGTCGAGTGCGTGAATGATGGCGTGTCCGTTGTCGCTGGCCGTGTCAATTGAACGATGATTGCTTCTGAGCCCCTTCCCCATTTCGTCGACGACCTGCTCGGATATCTACACGAGACGCACCCTACATACGCAACGTTGGACGGGGTGCATGCGCACGACGACCTCCTCGAGGATCTGAGTCGGCACGCGATCGACAGCGAAGCGCATGCGCTCGCGGGCTACCTTCGTCGCCTGGACGAGATCCGTCAGGACGCGTTGACGCCAGTCGAGCGCCTCGAGCACCGGATGCTGACCGCCAATCTCCAGGCGCGGATGTTCGACCTCGAGGTCGTGCGCACCTGGGAGCGGAATCCGCAGTTCTACTCCGACCTGATTGCGACGAGCCTCGCGGGGCAGACGCTCTTTTCGCACGCGCCCGCGCCGGAGCGCGCACGCCGCGTGCTGTCCAAGCTGCGGCAGACGCCGCGGCTGATTCAGGCGGCGCGCGACAACATCAAGGAACCGCCGGGCATCTTCGTCAAGGTCGGCGTCGAAACGATGAAGGGCGCGCTGAAGTTCATCGACGAAGAACTGCCGCGCGCGTTTGCGGATCTCGACGACATGCACGTGCTCGGCGACCTCGCCGACGCCCAGACGGAAGCGTCGCACGCCGTCGGCGAGTACATCCAGGAACTCGAAGCGATGGGACCGAAGGCCCGCGCGAGTTTCCGACTGGGCCGGGACAAGTTCGAGCAGAAACTGCGCCTCGAAGAAGGCGTCACGCTTCCGGTCGACCGGCTGTTGTCGATCGCGATGCGCGAGCTTGGCAGGACGCAGGAAGCGTTCAAGTCGCTCGCCGGGCGACTGAACGGCGGTGACCCGCTCGAGACGTGGGCGAAGATGAAAGCCGAGCACCCCGGGCCTGGTCAGCTCGTCAAGGTAGGCCAGGAGCAGCTCGAAGAACTGGCGACATTCCTCGAACGGCAGTCGATCGTCACGATTCCGCACAGCGAGGAAATCACCGTCGCGCCGACGCCCGACTTCTACCGGTGGTCCTTCGCGAGCATGTGGACGCCGGGGCCGTTCGAGGCCAAGCCGTCGCGCGCCTACTACTACCTCACGGACGTCGATACTGCGTGGCCGGCCGATCGACAGGAAGAGCACCTGCGCGACTACAACTATCCGACGTTGTGGTCCATCTCGATTCACGAGGTGCTGCCGGGACACTTCCTGCACTATCAGCATCTGCGTCGCGTCGAGTCGAAAGCACGCAAGTCGATCATGTTTTCGCCGGCGTCGTTCGTGGAAGGCTGGGCGCACTACTGCGAGCAGATGATGGTCGAAGCAGGATTCGGCCGGCGCGAGCACGTCATCCAGCTCGGGCAGCTTGCCGAAGCCTTGATCCGTCTGGCTCGATTCGTCGTGTGCATCCGGCTCCACGCCGAGGACATGTCGGTCGAGCAAGGCGTGCGTTTCTTCCGCGAAGAGGCCTTCATGGAAGAAGTGAGCGCGCGCCGCGAGGCGGAGCGCGGGACGTTCGATCCCATGTATCTGGTGTACAGCGTCGGAAAGCTGATGCTGCTCAAGCTGCGGCAGGATGCCAAACAGCAGCAGGGAAAGTCATTTTCTCTGCGCTCTTTCCACGACACGTTGCTCGGCAACGGGACGGCGCCGTTCTGGCTGCATCGGCAGCTGATGCTTGGCGAGGCCGACAGCGGCGACGCGCTCGAGTAAGGTTGACGAAGCGATGCCTCTTTACGAATACGAATGCGAGAAATGCGGACATCGGTTCGAAAAGATTCAGAAGTTCTCTGACCCGCCGATCGAGACGTGTCCGAAATGCGGGAGCCGGGTCCGGAAGCTGATGTCGTCGCCGGCGATTCAGTTCAAGGGCAGCGGCTGGTACATCACCGACTACGCGAAGAAGGACTCCAGCCCGAGCGGTAAGACCGAGAGAGCGGAGACGAAGAGCGAATCCAAATCCGACTCGACAAGCGACAGCAAGACGGACTCGACGTCGTCCAAGACTGACAGCAAGACGACAAAAACCGAGACGTCGACGACGCCGAAAACCTAGACATGAAGCGGAGAGCGGGCGGCGCTACCGCTTGCCCGCCGTTGACGGCAGATCCAGCGTCGCCAGGTATTCCGAGAAGTGGCCGGCGAGGTCCGGGCGCCTGAGCGCGAAATAGACGACGGCTTTCAGGAATCCGAGCTTGTTTCCCGTGTCGTGGCGGACGCCTTTCACTTCACACGCGTAGATCGGCCGCGATTTCAGCAGCTCCCGCAAGCCGTTGGTCAGCTGAATTTCTCCGGTGCGATCGCTCTTCGTCGCCGCGAGACACGGAAACAGATCCGGCGTCAGCACGTAGCGACCGATGATCGCGAGATCTGACGGCGCTTCCTCGCGTGGCGGTTTCTCCACGAGATCTCTTACCTGGTAGACGCCTTCGCCGAGTGATGCGTTCGGTTCGATGGCAATCACACCGTAGTTCGAAATCTGATCGCGGGGCACGCGTTCGACCGCGAGCACAGGACCCTGGAGTCGTTCAAACGCATCCACGAGCTGGCGCGTCGCCGGCGGATTCGCGTCGATCACATCGTCTGCAAGGATGACCGCGAACGGTTCGTCGCCGACCAGTTCTCGAGTGACGAGAACGGCGTGGCCGAGGCCGAGCGGCTCGCCCTGCCTGACGTAAGAGAGGTTGATCATGCTCGAGATGCCGCGAATCTCCGCGAGCTGTTCGCGCTTTCCGCGCGCCTCGAGGAACGATTCGAGCTCCACTGACACGTCGAAGTGATCTTCGATGGCGTTCTTGCCGCGGCCGGTCACGATGATGATGTTGCCCGCGCCCGACGCGACGGCCTCCTCGACGCCGTACTGAATGATCGGCTTGTCGACGAGCGGGAGCATTTCTTTTGGTTGCGCTTTGGTCGCAGGCAGAAACCGCGTGCCAAGACCTGCGGCGGGGAAGACCGCTTTGCGGACAGTCGGCATTCGAAGATCGTAACGTACAATAAGGCGCCATGCTCGACGCAGCATTCGTTCGCGATCACATAGAGAAGGTGCGCGAAGGCCTGCGCAACCGCGGCCTCGATCCCGATCGCGCCCTCGAAGAGATCGCGACGCTGGAAACAGCGCGCCGCCGGCTGATTCCTGAAATCGAAGGACTGAAACGGCAGCAGAACGCGTCCGCAGACGAGATTGCCCGGGCGAAGCGGCAAGGTCAGGACACCACGCATCTTCAGGAAGCCGCGCGTCAGCGCACGGTGCAAATCAAACAGGGGATGGTTCAGCTCGACTCGGTTGAGTACCAACGAAATGCGGCGTTGCTGACGCTGCCCAACCTTCCGCATTCGACAGTGCCAATCGGAAAATCGGCGGACGACAACGTGGAGATTCGTCGCCACGGCACGCCGCGCGAATTCGATTTCGAGCCGCAGCCGCATTGGGATTTGGGCGCCGCTCTCGGCATCCTCGACTTCGAGCGCGCGACCAAGATCGCCGGCGCGCGTTTCAGCATCCTGAGCGGGCAGGGGGCCCGCCTGTCACGAGCCCTGATCAATTTCATGCTCGACCTGCACACCGGTGAGCACGGTTATCGCGAAGTCGAACCGCCGTTCATGGCGAACAAGGCAACGCTCACGAGCACGGGCCACCTTCCAAAATTCGAGAGCGATCTTTTCAAGCTGGCCGGCGACTGGGACTTCTATCTCGTGCCGACCGGCGAGGTCCCGCTGACTGGCCTGCATCGCGACGAAATTCTCGACGGCCGACAGCTGCCGCTGAACTACGTCGCCTACACTCCGTGCTTTCGAAGCGAAGCCGGATCGTACGGAAAAGACGTGCGCGGCCTGTACCGTCAGCATCAGTTCGACAAGGTGGAGCTCGTGAAGTTCACGACGCCCGATACGTCGTACGACGAGCTCGAAAAGCTGACGGCGAACGCAGAGACAGTCCTCGAGCGTCTCGGTCTGCCGTACCGGCGGATGGCGCTGTGTACGGGCGACATGGGCTTTGCGTCCGCGAAGACCTACGACCTGGAAGTCTGGCTTCCAAGCCGCAAAGGCTACGGCGAGATCTCTTCGTGCAGCAATACCGAGGGATTTCAGGCGCGGCGCGCGAACATCAAGTTCCGGGCCGGCGGATCGGGATCCGGCAAGGCGGAGGTCGTTCACACCTTGAACGGATCGGGACTGGCCGTCGGGCGCACGCTGATCGCGATCCTCGAAAACTATCAGGAGAAGGACGGCAGCGTGACCATCCCGCCGGCGCTCCGTCCGTACATGAATGGCGCCGAGAAGATCTCGAAGTAACGTCGGCTGCTATTTCCAGATCGTTTCGAGCGGAAAATCGCCGGGCGAGAAACTGATCACGGCCTGGTTCTGGAAGTGAATCGCGAGCAGGCCGCGCGCGGTCTTGTAGGTCCAGAACGCTTCATCGGAGTCGGCGAGATCGTCTTTCGTGTCGGGCGGACCGATGTGTGCTTCCACTTCTTTCGGCGCGAGCCCGATGAGCGTCGGCTTTGCGTTCGAGCGCTGCGCCGTCGCGATCGCCATCCACACCGTCAGCACCATCCAGATCGTCAGGCTCCATCGAGTGCTGATCACGACGCAGCCTTTGATGGACGATCGAGCCAACCGGCAATCGCGGCCAGAATGAAGTACCCGGCGAGCGCCTGAAGCGCGAAGTCGTTGCCGTCGCGAGGCGCCGGCAGGAATGGCGTCGCCAGCGTGATGAGCACCAGCAGGACGATGAACACGTTCGCGAGCGTACGACGATAGCCGACAATCGTGGACGACCCGCGCCAGATCCACCAGCCCACGCCGAGCACAGCGAGCTCCGCCAGGAGAGACAGGTTGCGGTGCCGCCAGAGTCCGAGCCCGAGCTTCATCGAATCGTTGCCGAGAACGGGCATGTCCGGCGTGTGCATCGGCAGATCGAGCACGAAGTGCGAAAAGACGGCCGCGCCGATCAGCCACGACGCGCGACGTGCGCCGGACACGTACGCCACAAGCCCCGCGGCCACCGCCCAGCAGAGCGACCCTGCCAGGCCATGGGTGTACGGCATGTAGTAAAGGTCGTACGGGTTGTAGGCGGTGAAACCAGGAACGATGCGCAGCTTCTCGACGCCCATCAGGACGAAAATCGCGAACAGCACGTCCAGAAGCTGGACGGCGAAGAACCACACACCGAGCGATGTCTCGGGCGCGTAGCGCTTCGCTGCGAATGAGACGCCGTAGTGACCGATGAACATAATTGAGTCGATCGATCGCGAGCCGCCGCCGTCATTCTATGCCATCGCTCAGACCGTGATTGTCTGCCATCGGAAACGACGCGTCGGATCGGATTGAAACCTCCGCTCGGATTCGTAGCAGGAAACAACGCCGTGGATATACGATGGACGCCACTGGAGCACTGCATGCGTTTCCTTCACATTTTGATCATGGCATCCGCGCTGTTCGTGACCGTAACGCCATCGGCGCAGCAGGCGACGCCCGCACCGGGTGGCCCGGCGAATCCGCGACTGGATCAGTTCAAGCGGGACGTTGGACTCGAAGTCGACGGCCTTGGCGAGATGATCCAGCGCATGAACGACCAGGTCTTCAGCTTCGCGGAGCTGGGCTTCCAGGAATTCGAGACGTCGAAGTATCTGACCGGCGTTCTCCGCCAGAATGGCTTCACGATTCAGGAGAATCTCGCGGGCATTCCCACCGCATGGATGGCCAGTTGGGGCTCCGGAAAGCCTGTCATCGCGCTGGGCTCGGATATCGACGACATCCCGCAAGCTTCGCAGAAGCCGGGCGTCGCGTATCACGATCCGATCATCGAAGGCGCTCCCGGGCATGGTGAGGGCCACAATTCCGGCGTGCCGCTGCAGATTGCCGCCGCGCTCGCGGTGAAGAAAATCATGGAGCAGCAGCACCTCCAAGGCACGCTCCGAATCTGGCCCGGCGTCGCGGAGGAGCTCGACGGCGCAAAGGCGTACTACGTCCGCGCCGGAGCGTTCAAGGACGTCGACATTTCGATCTTCGCGCACGTCGGCTCCAGTATGCAGGTGACGTGGGGCGAGAGCCTTTCGAACGCGCTCGTCTCGGTCGAGTACAACTTCAAGGGCGAGAGCGCGCACGCAGCAGCGGCTCCGTGGCGAGGACGCTCGGCCCTCGACGCCGTGGAGCTGATGGACGTCGGCTGGAACTTCCGCCGCGAGCATCTTCGCCTGCAGCAGCGCTCCCACGACGTCATCACCAACGGCGGCGATCAGCCGAACGTCGTCCCGCCGAACGCCGCGGTCTGGTACTACTTCCGGGAGACCGACTATCCGCGTACCAAGGCGCTGTGGGAACTCGGCGACAAGATGGCCCAGGCAGCCACGCTGATGACCGACACGGAAGTATCGTCGCGGCTGCTCGGCTCCGCCTGGTCGGGCCACTTCAACAAGACGATTGCGGAAACGATGCACGCAAACATCCTTGCCGTCGGCCTGCCCACGTGGACGGACGCGGACCAGACGCTCGCCAAAGCGCTCCAGCACGAGCTCAAGGTGCCGGAGATCGGACTCACGACGAAGATTGGCGAGCTGAAGGGCCGATCAGAAATTCCAGATGATGAACGTCGCGGCGGCGGCTCCGACGACATCGGCGACATCTCGTGGAACGTGCCGACCGTGACGCTGAACTATCCGGCGAACATCCAGGCAGGGCCTGGTCACAACTGGGCGAACGCGATCTCGATGGCGACGCCGATCGCGCACAAGGGCATTCAGTACGGATCGAAAGTCGTCGCGCTGACCGTCCTCGATTTCCTCACGAGGCCCGAGCTCGTGACGCAGGCGTGGGATTACTTCAACAACGTCCAGACGAAGACGACGAAGTACGTGCCGTTCATCCGTCCAGAGGACAAGCCGGCGATCTGGTTGAACGCCGCGACGATGGCGAAGTACCGGCCGGAGATGCGGAAGTATTACTACGACCCGAGCAAGTACAAAAACTATCTGGAACAGCTCGGCATCAAGTACCCGACCGTTCGACCCGCGGACAAACCATAGCGTCCCGGCGCGGAACTACTGACGGCTGAAGCGCGCGTCCATCATCTCGAGCGCGCTCGGATGTCCGTCCTCGTCGAGCACGAAGGTGACGAGCGCGGGATCCCGCCACGGCGCCTTCCAGGTCGCACGGAACGTGTTGTAGTGCCAGTGCTCCAGTGTTCCGTCGAACGCCGATCCGTATCGCAGTCGCAGCTTGCCGCCTTCGTCGGTCACGACGACGTCTCCGTGGAGCGGATCGGTGTACTTGCCGGCGAAACGCGGCGCCGGCAGTGACGGACTCGTGCCCGCGACGCGTGCCGCATCCTTCTTCGCGCGTTCGGCATCAGCCTCTTTGTGCAGATCTCCGTACAGCTTCAGGAACTCTGCGCTCCAGTCACGATCGACCCGTCCCGCGTACCGGTCGAAGACGGCGTACATAATCGCGTGCCGGACCTCTGCATGATCGAGGTTGCCGAGCGAGTAGACGCCGAGTCGCTGATCGCGAATCAGACCGTGAATCGCGACCATCCCGTCGATGCTGCCCGTGTGGAAGTCCACGGCCTGACCGCGATAGTCCTGCTGGAACCAGCCAAGGCCGTACGTCATCCAATGCGGCCGTACGATCCTCGTCGTCGGATACATGTCGAATGGCGCGATGGTCTGCGGCGTGAAGAGCTCGACGAACGACTGCTCGGAGATGAGGCGCTTCCCATTGACGCCGCCGACGCGGCCGCCGTCGAGGAGAAACTGCATCCACTTCGCCATGTCGTTGACGTTCGACCACACCGCACCGGCCGCGGCGACCGGATCCACGCTCGCGTTTTCGATCACGCGTACCTGATCGGCGACGATGGCGTGCGGCGACGCGACGTTGTCGTGGCTGGCCAAGGTCGCGGCGGTCGGGAGGGTTTCCGACATGCCGAGCGGCTCGAAAATTCTCGTCCGGATCATCTCGGCCCATGGCTTACCCGAGGCCGATTCGATGACGGCGCCCGCCGCCGCGTACATGATGTTCTGGTAGATGAAGCTCGATCGAACCGGATAACTCGGTTCGATGAGGCGTACGCGCCGCAGGATTTCGTCCGTGGAATTCGACTGGCCGTACCAGAGGTAGTCCGCGTTCCCGAGGCCGGCGCGATGGGTCAGCAGGTCGCGAACCGTGAGCTCCCGCGTGACCGCCGGATCCTTCAACTGAAACCACGGAAGATAGCGGACGACCGGCGCATCCCAGTCGAGCTTCTTCTCGTCGACGAGCATCGCGGTAAGCGCTGCGGTCATCGCTTTGGTTGTCGAGCCGATCGCAAACAGCGTGTGCGTATCGACAGCCGCCGGCTTTCCGAGCTCGCGGACACCGTATCCGTGCGCGAAGGCGACGTGTCCGTCCTTGACGATCGCGACCGCGAAACCCGGCTCGCGCCAATCCTTCACGGCCTTCGAGATGTACTCGTCGATGCCGTCCAGCGGCGCGCCGGTCTTCGCGGTGGGAGCAACGAGAGCGGCGAACAGGACGACGAACAGCCAGCGACGCATGACTCCTCCAGAACGTGTGAACATCATTCGCGGCGGCTTCACACTCGATCTCCTCGCTTATTGGGTTCCGCTGCCCTTGCGATCTTTCAGCCGGCGCTGGAGGAAGTCGGCAGACGTCTTGTACGCGCGCACCCAGCTGCTGTTTCGCAGGAAGTCGTGAACTTCGTCAGGCAGGACGAGCTGTTCGACCTCCACGTGGCGCTTGCGCAGCGCGGCCACGAGATTGATCGACTGGATGAACGAGACGTTGCGGTCGTCGTCTCCGTGTACGAGAAGCACGGGCGATCGCCACGTGTCGACGCTTGCGAGCGGCGATGCGTCGAACGCCGTTCGCGCGAACTCCGGGTCGTCGAGTCGGTTGTAGTCGGGGATGAACGTGCGGATGCCTTCGTTCCAGTCGTGGACGCCGTGCATGTCCACGCCGGCCGCGAACAGATCCGACGCGCGCGAGAGGCCCATTGCGGTGAGGTATCCGCCGTAGGAACCGCCCCAGAGGCCGATGCGCGAAGGATCCACGTCGGGACGGCCCTTCAAGTACAGTCCGGCGCCCATGACGTCACGAAACTCGCTCCCGCCCGTCGCTCCATAGTTGAGCGCCTCGCGAAACTCCATCCCGTATCCGATTCCGCTGCGGTAATTCACCGACAGCACGACGTAGCCCTGGCTTGCGAGCCACTCGTTCATCGCGTAGGCGTTCCGGTAGTAATACATGTAGTGCCAGCCGAGGAGCATCTGCCGTCGTGAACCGCCGTGGAAGAAGATCATCGCGGGTCGCTTCTCACCGCTCTTGAGATCCTTCGGCAGGAACAGCTGGCCGTGAACGGCCAGACCGTCGGCGGCAGTGATGATCACCGGCTGCGGCTCGACGAGCTCCGCCGCCGGAAACGATGACGTCGGCAGCGTTTCGGTGATGTCGCGGACGTTCTGTGCGCCGAGATGAACGGCGACGTGCGGCGGAACGCGCGCGTCCGCGCGCAGGAACGCGGTGGTGTTGCCTGTCGTGGACACGGCGGGCTGCCATTCGATGCCGCTGCCGTTCGTCAGTGCAAGCGGTGCGCTGCCTGCACTTACCGACACCGACCAGAGGTGACGACGATCGATGTCATTCTGATTCGAGTTGTAGACGACGCGCGTGCGATCTGGTGAAAGCGCCGCATACTCGACCTCGAACGCGCCGGGCGTCAGAAGCTGTGGTGTGCCGCCGCTCACCGGAACCGAGTACAGGTGCAGCCAGCCGTCCTTCTCCCATGGAAAGACGATGCGATCGCCGGCGCCCCACAGCAGTTGGTTCTCTGCGACGACGGGCTGGAACACACTGCCGGCGCCTTTCTCGGCCTTGAAGATCTGTCGCGCAGAACCGCTCTTGATGTCGGCGACGCGAATCGCCCACGGTTCGTCGGCATCGCGATGCGGTGAAAACATCGCGGGCCGTGCCGACGCGAACTGACGGACGAACGCCACGTGCGTTCCGTCGGGCGACCACGCGATCTGGCTGTCCCGATCGAGCGACGGATCGACGTAGTGAAGCTCGCGTCCTGCGAGAACAAACACGCCGACGAAACTATGTGTGCCGCGGTTGCTGACGAAGGCAAGCGACGCTCCGTCCGGCGCCCAGGCAATCTGTTGTGCGACGCCGCGAGCGGTGAACAGTTGCGCAGCTTTCGAGTCCTGGCCCGCCAGATCGATCGACCAGATCTGTCCGCGCGTCACCCACGCGACCCTCTCGCTGTTCGGCGCTGGCGACGGGAGGCGGCCCGGTCCAAGTCGCTTCGGAGCGGCTGCCGTCTCGACGGAAACGGCCCACACCGCCTGCTCCGCCCCATCCGGCATCTCCGCGGGATTCGGCGATTCGCCTTGACGGTTCGGTCCTTCGCCGCGTGTGAAGACCACGAACTTGCCGTCGCCGGTGAAGGCCAGTTCCGTTAAATCCTGTCCATCGTCCGCGGTGTATGACGTGATTTTGCGGCCCTTGAAATCCGGCGCCTGCGCGATCCAGATGTTGCGGACACCCTCGACCGATTGCACCCAGGCGAAGCGGGCGCCGGTGGGTGCGGCGATCAGTTCGGTTGGGAACGGCGACGCCATGAGCGCGTCGATCGTGACGCTTTGGGCCGAGAGCGGCGTGCAGGGAAACAACGCGAGTACGAGCAGGAGCACAAAGCGACGCATGACGACCTCCCCGGAAAACAAGTCGGCGCGAGCGCGATGATATCGCAGGCTCACCAGGCGTGAACCTGCTAGACTCCACCGCAAAACCGGAACCGTAGCCATTCAGATGCCTATCACGCTGACGATCAATGGGCAGTCGCATGCCGTCGATGTCGATCCGGATTCGCCGCTGCTGTGGGCCATCCGCGACACTCTTGGCCTCACCGGCACGAAGTTCGGCTGCGGCATCGCGGAGTGCGGCGCCTGCACCGTGCTGGTCGACGGCCGCGCGGAGCGATCGTGTATGTTTCCGGTCTCTTCCGCCGAAGGTACCGCGATTACGACGATCGAGGGCCTCGCCAAAGATGGAACACTCCATCGCGTGCAGCAGGCCTGGATCGATCTCCAGGTCCCGCAGTGCGGCTACTGCCAGTCGGGGATGATTATGGCGGTCTGCGGACTGCTCGCACAAAGGCCGCATCCGACCGACGATGAGATCGACGCCGGCATCACGAACATCTGTCGCTGCGGTACCTTCGTTCGCGTACGACGCGCCATCCACGCCCTGAGCGGCGAGTAGCGAGCACACGATGGGCAAATGGACCCGACGCGCGTTCATCGGCGCCGGCAGCATCGTCGGCGGCGGCTTCGTACTGGGCGTTGCCGGCATCGCGCTCGCACCGAACCGGCTGGGCGTGGTGTCGGAAGATGCGGTGGCCGCCGGCGAGCTGAATACCTGGATCACGGTCACGCCTGACAATCTCGTCACCGTGCTCGTGCCGCATTGCGAGATGGGGCAGGGATCGCAGACGGCGCTTGCCATGATGGCAGCCGAGGAGATGGACGCGGACTGGTCACTCGTCCACGTCAAGGAAGCGCCTGCGCTCGACGCGTACGCGAACGAATATCTGGTTCGCGCGTTTGGCCTCGGATCGATTCCGCGACCGATCGTGCGGGGGTTCGACTACGGCACCTATCGACTGGCGCGGTGGTTCGCTCTTCAGGTCACGGGGGGATCGAGCGCGGTCCGCGGAACCGGCGTCTACGGCATGACGCTCGCAGGCGCGGCCGCGCGACAGCTGCTCGTCGCGGCGGCGGCACAGCGGTTCGGCGTGGAGGAGTCGGAGCTGACGACGAAGAGCTCGCGCGTCGTCCACGAGAAGTCGGGACGAAGCCAGAGCTTCGGCGAGCTTGCGGCAGCGGCCGCCACGTTTCCGCCGCCGGTGCACCCTGACGTAAAGACGCCCGACCGCTACACGATCCGCCGGACTGCCCGTCCGCGATTCGACATCCCGCTGAAGGTGGACGGCCGCGCGATCTACGCGATCGATTTCAAGGTTCCCGGCATGCTGCACGCGGCGGTCGAGATCGCGCCAGTTTACGGTGGCAAGCTGAAGGCGGTCGATACCAGCGCCGCAGAGTCGATGCCCGGAGTCAAGCGCGTCGTTCGACTTGACGAAGCGGTCGCCGTCGTCGCCGATAGCTACTGGCACGCGCGAATGGGGCTCGCCGCATTGAAGCCCGAGTTCGATACAGCCGGTCATGATGCCGTGACCAGCGCGTCGATCTTCGAGGCCTTCGACAAGTCGCTGGCCGCGGCGCCCGACATGCCGACGGCGGCAGTAACGGTCGTGAAAGCTGACTACCGCGTCCCGTTTCTCGCGCACGCGACGATGGAACCGATGTGTTGCACGGCGAAGGTCGAAGGTGATCGCGCAGAGGTCTGGACGGGCGTTCAGGATCCGCTGACCGGCCGACGGATTGCGGCGAAGGCGCTCGGCCTGTCGGCCGATCGCGTGCAGTTCACGAACCTGCTGCTCGGCGGCGGATTCGGACGACGGCTGCCCGGCAATCTCGACTACATCGACATGAGCGCGCGCATTGCGAAAGGGATGTCGCCGACGCCGGTCAAGATGATCTGGACCCGGGAGAACGACATCCAGCACGACTACTATCGTCCGGCCGCGATGGCGCGGTTTGCCGGCGCACTTGATCGCAACGGCGCGCCGCTGGCCGTGTGCTCGAAGTACGCCGGCGGCGGCGACGGCGAATCGACGTTCATGCCTTACGCCATCGCCGACAAGAACGCCAGGAGCGCCGACGCTGCGCATCCAGTCCGGACCGGTCCATGGCGTTCGGTGCTCAACTCGCAGCACGGTTTCTTCAAGGAGTCGTTCGTCGACGAATTGGCACACGCGGCGAAGAAGGATCCGTACACCTTCCGCCGGGACTTGCTCGCCGACCAGCCGCGTTTCCGGGCGGTGCTCGACAAGGCAGCATTGATGGCGGGCTGGACGACTCCGCTTCCGGAACACGAAGGCCGCGGGATCGCGCTCACCGAGTGCTTCGGCGCCATCGTGGCCGAAGTCGCCCACGTCGCGGTCTCGACAGACGGCAAACTGCGTGTGCGTTCGATCCATGCGGCGGTGGATTGCGGCGACGTCGTCAATCCCGACAGTGCAGCCGCGCAAGCAGAAGGCGGCATCGTATTCGGCCTGTCGGCCGCGCTCGTTGGCGAGATCACCATCGAGCAGGGTCGCGTCGTTCAGCGGAATTTCCGCGACCACCAGATGATCCGGCTCGCAGACGCGCCGCAGATTCACGTCGAGTTCATCCGAACGGACGCGAAGCCGGGCGGCCTGGGCGAACCGTGCGTCCCGCCGGTTGCGGCCGCGGTGGCCAACGCCATCTTTGCCGCGACGGGCATCCGCGTGCGCGACCTGCCGATCAAGAACCACGACCTGTCGCGCCGTCTCGACACCGCCATCTAGACGCCGCCGTGCGTCGCCGGTGTTCTCGCGACGCGGCCGATGCGATACGCTTGCAGCCAGGAGCTGTATGAACACCCGCCATCTACCGCCGCCGACACACGAAGACGCGAAGCTGCTGCTGCAGCTCTACGAGATGCGACGCGAACCGCGCCTGCGCGAGGCGCGCCAGTGGTTTGCCGCGTCATTTCGTGCGAAGAGTTTCGAAGAACTGATGAAGCTGTGTCCGCCCGGCAGCGAGCAGAACGCCTCGTACCGGATGGTGACGTCGTACTGGGAACTGGTGGCGTCGCTCATCGCCACCGGTGTGTTGAGCCAGGAGCTGTTCTTTCAGACGGGCCGTGAGCTGCTCTTGTGCTGGATGCGCATCCGCGACGTGGCGCCGCACGTCCGGACGCACTACCGCAACCCGATCGAGTGGAAGAATCTCGAAATCGTCGCACATGCGTATGTCGAGTGGTGGAACACGAACGCGCCGGGTGCCTACGATGCGTTCTGTGAGCGGAACAAATAGGTGAGCGATGGCGAACGCAGACGAGGTGTGGCCGAACGGTGCGCCCGAAGTCGGACAGCGCGCTGAACGCTCGCGCGTGATTGGCGCTCAGGACATCGAGCTCTTTACCGCAATCAGCGGCGATCGGAATCCGCTGCACTACGACGCCGAGCGCGCCGCTCGCACGCGCTTCGGCGCCATCGTCGTGCAGGGCGGCATCACGAGCGCGATCCTGAACGCCGTCGTTGCCGAGGATCTCCCCGGTCCCGGCACCGTCTTCCTGCACGTCAATTGGGACTTCAAGGCGCCGGCACGGCCGGGCGACACGATCGTCGGCCAGGTGGAAGTGGTCAAAGTGCGCCACGACAAGCCCATCACCGAGCTGATCACGCGCGTTGTCCGCGGCGACGGAACGGTGGTGCTCGAGGGGACGGCCGTCTGCTACACGATGCCGTTGTAGGCATACCGAATCACGCTGGGAACACCGACGCCTGACTCGTCGTCCGAAACCCATCGCTCGCGCTCGGTTTTGTGCTGTAGGATCACGGCTCCATCGAGCCGAATCGCATGCCCAACAGCGCAGATCGTTCGCACATTCCGGGACGAAGCCGGTTCGCCATCCCCGTGAGCACGCTCGCCAGCGGGTACGTGTTATCGATTCCAGTACTGACGATCACCGGTTCGCGTCCCGGTCCGCGGATCGGTATCTCGGCCATGATCCACGGCGACGAGCTCGACGGGTTGCTGATCGTTCGCGAGCTGTGGCGCACGCTCGATCCGAAGGAGCTCGCGGGATCATTGTGGATGATGCCGGTTGCGAACCCGCTCGCGATGGAAGCGGTCACCCGCAACACGCCGATCGACATGCTCGACATGAACCGGTTGTTCCCTGGCGCGCCGGATGGATGGTTGAGCGAACAGCAGGCTCACGCGATCACGACCGGATTCATCAACGAGCTCGACTGCCTGATCGACATCCACGCTGGCGGCACGTTCCCGTGGGTCGACTACTGTTACGTGCTGAACGACGAAGCGTTCTCGCGGGCGTTCCTGTCAGCGCTCCTCTATACGCCGGCGTCGATGTATCCGGCGACCACGGCGGCCGCGGCGATGGCGCGGAACATCCCGATCACCGTCGTCGAGATCGGCGGTGGTTACCACGATCAACAGGAGCACGTACAGAACGGCGTCCGCGGCGTGCTCAACATGCTGCGCCACGCGGGTGCGCTGCCAGGGACGGTCGAGAAACGGCCGAAGCAGTTGCTGCTCCACGAGATCAAAGTGATGCGTCCGCGCCACGGCGGCCTGTGCGTGCCGGCGCGAACACTGAAACCGGCGGACTGGATCGACGGCGGCGCCGTGCTTGCTGAGATCGTCAGCCCTCACACGCTCGAGACGCTGGAGACAATGGTCGCGCCGTTCGAACGCAACGTCGTCGTGCTGACCCGCAACTACACGACGAGGATCAATCCCGGCGATTACGGCTTCATGATGGGCAACGGCGCGACCGCCGCCTGGTACGACTGAGTGTTCCGCGGCCTCGCCCTGGCGTTGATCGCTGCGGGAGGCGTTCTTTGTCAATGTCGAGACAGCGCGGCCGACGAAGCGGCTTTCCCCGCGCACGCCGTTGACGTCCGCGTCACTCTCGCAGGCGACGGACGCGCGACGATTGACGAAGAGTACGCGCTCACCGCATCCGTCAGAGATCCGGTCTTCGAGTTCCTCGGCACTGCATGCAGCGACGTCGGTTCGATTTCGGCGACGGCTGACGATCGTTCGGCCGACGCGCCGAATGTCGGCGCGCGCGAGCCATGGACGTTCCTTCGTTATCAAGGTGCGTCGGCCGCACGGTCGTGGCGCGTCCACTACGAGGTCGCGGCGCACGGGAGCGACACGGTGCTGCCTGTCGTGATGCCGTCCGGACCGCTCGAGTCCGAACCGGGCGGACGGGGCGCGCGCGTCAGCATCACCTTCCGATGGACGGGCACACCAGGCGCGGCACGAGTCGTCATGCCGCGGTTCGTGGCTCACACGCCCGACGATTCCTGGAACGCGACCTTGCTGGCCATACCTTCGGCGATTCGCGTGAGCGCTCCGATTCCTACCGCGTCATGCCGATCCGCCGCGACCGGAAGCGCCGGCGGTCTGGAGTGGCGGTTCGCGGTCTTCGCACTCACGATGGTCGTGTGGGCGGCGGCGTATCTCGCCTGGGTTGAACGTTCATGGCCGGCGCGCAGCTGATCGCCTTCTGGGCAGCCATCGCGGCGTACATGAGCGTCGTCGTTGGCATCGGCGCGTGGAGCTATCGCCGTGCCTCGCACGAAGAAGGCTTCCTCGTCGCGGGCCGATCGCTTGGCCCGATCGTCGGCGGCGCGACGTTGATGGCGAATCAGGTCAGCGCCGGCGCGACGATCGGGATCGTCGGGTTCCATTACTATTCCGGTTTCAGTTACGCATGGAGCTGGCCCCTCACCTGGATCGGCTGGATGGTGTGCGCGTTCTTCGTCGCGCCGAAAATTCGCGGTTATCCAGGTTTCACGCTTCCCGATTTTTTCGCCGCCCGTTACGACAGCCGCGCCGCGCGCGCGGTCGCCGCGCTCTTTGTTCTCGTCGCGTACACGATCATGCTGTCGGCCCAGTATCAAGCCGGAGGCCTTCTGTTCACGTTGGTGAGCGGCCTCGCGTACTCGAAAGCCGTGATTCTGGTCGCCGCGATCACCACGGCCTACACGATGCTGGGTGGGATGTACAGCAACGCGTACGTCGGCGTGCTGAAGGCGGCGCTTCTGCTCACCGGATACTTCGCGGCGGCGCCGTTCCTGTGGCGGCAGCTCGGCGGACTACATGCGATTGGCGTATCGCTCAACGCGATCGACCCGCGACTGACGGCAAACTGGTTCGGCTGGCGTCAGCTGTTGTCGATCTCAGGTGCTGTCGGACTCGGGCTGGCCGCCGCGCCCTACGAGATCTCCGCGATCTATTCGATGCAGAGCCAGCGCGCGACGCAGCTGGCGATCGGATGGTCCTTCCTGTTCCAATCAGTCATCGGCGTCGGAGTGCTGGTGTTCGGGTTGTCGATGCGCGTCATCGTGCCGCACCTGCCCGATCCCGATCTCGGGACGCCGATGCTCGGCACGAGCGTATTGCCATTCGGCGTCGGCCTGCTCGTGCTCCTCGCCGCCGTCGTGACGTTCACACGGACCGGCGGCGCAATCCTGTTGACGGCCGCATCGGCGGTTTCGCACGACTTGTACGGTCGACTGCTTGCTCCGAACGCAGACGATCGGGCCAGGGTACGGGCTGGACGAATCGCCGTCGTGCTCTTCAGCGCCATTCCAGTGATGCTCGCGTTCCAGCATCTCGCCCTCGTGAACTTCATCGTCATCTACGCGGCCAGGCTCATGGTCAGCTTCCTGTTCGTGCCGGTCGTGTTCGGCCTGAATTGGTCCCGCGGCACCGCTCCGGGAGCACTCGCGTCGATGCTGGGCGGATTGACGACGTGCCTTGCGTGGAGCATCGTCGCTCATCCATATTTCATTGGACTCGATCCCGCTGAAGCCGGTGTGCTCGTCAGCGCCGCGCTGTTCTTCGGCGTCAGCCTTCTCACGCGTCCTGTCAGCGACGAGGTCTTCGTGTAAGGTATGGCGACAACGGAGGCTGATCGCCATGCTGCGACGTTCGTTCCTCAGTGTCCCCGCGCTCTCGTTCCTGCAGACGCCGATAGCCAGCATGCGTTCGTGGCAAGCTGCCCGGCACGAGAAAGACGACTGGCTCGACAGCAACACCGCCAAGCATCGCGTCATCCTCGACACCTGGAACCCCGAGCATTTTCCTGACGCACTCCAGTTCGCCGGCAACATCGTCGAGACGAACAAGACCGAGTACGACATTCCGGCCACCGAGCTGGCCGTCATCATCTGCGTGCGTCATCGGACGACTCCATTCGCGTTCAACGACACGCTGTGGACCAAATACGGCAAGTCGATGTCGGCCCAGATGGCCTGGACGGAGCCAAACTCGCAGGGAACGCCCACTGCTAACCCGTACGCCAAGCGCCTGACGACGCTCGCGGCGCAGGGGATACAGCTCGCGATCTGCAATCGGACGACGCGCGCTTACTCCGGTCGTGCCGCCAGGGACACGAACGCGGCCGCCGATGTCGTCCTGAAAGAGTTCATGGCCAACACGATCATCGCTGGTCATTTCGTTCCCGCCGGGGTCGTCGCGGTCACCCGCGCGCAGGAACGGGGCTACGCCAACATCAGCATCGGGTAATGTTCGAGGATTCTTTCAGTCGGAGATGACGATGACACGATCATCCAGAACTCTTGCAATCATCTGTTCGACACTTCTTTTCTCGCTGAACTCCGTTCATGCGCAACGCGGTGCGGGTATCCCTGAAACGCCCGCGCTGAAGCTGCCGCCGAATCCGACGTTCGACCAGTACAAGAAAGATGTCGCGCAGGAAGTCGACGGCATGCGCGAAGACGTTCAGAAAATGAACGACACCGTCTTCAGCTTCGCCGAGCTGGGGTTCCAGGAATTCGAAACGTCGAAGTACCTGACCGGCATCCTGCGCAAGAACGGTTTCACGGTCGAGGAAGGGATCGCGGGGATTCCGACCGCATTCATGGCGACGTGGGGATCGGGAAAGCCGGTCATCGCGCTTGGCTCTGACATCGACGACATCCCGCAGGCGTCGCAGAAACCGGGCGTCGGCTACCACGATCCGATCATCGAAGGTGCGCCCGGCCACGGCGAGGGCCACAACTCGGGCATGCCGCTGCAGATCACCGCCGCGCTCGCGGCGAAGAAGATCATGGAGCAGCAGCACCTGAAGGGGACGCTCAAGCTGTGGCCCGGCGTCGCCGAAGAGCTGCTGGGCTCGAAGGCGTACTACGTCCGTGCCGGCGCGTTCAAAGACGTGGACGTCGTTCTGTTCGCGCACGTGTCGGCCGACATGAGCGTGACGTGGGGCGACAGCACGCAGAACGGTCTCGTCTCGGTGGAGTACGACTTCAAGGGCGAGAGCGCGCACGCCGCCGCGGCGCCATGGCGCGGGCACTCGGCGCTCGACGCCGTCGAACTGATGGACGTCGGCTGGAATTTCCGCCGCGAGCATCTCCGCATTCAGCAGCGCTCACACAACGTCATTCCCAACGGCGGCGACCAGCCGAACGTCGTCCCGCCGTCGGCGTCGGTCTGGTACTACTTCCGCGAGACCGACTACCCGCACATCAAGGAGCTCTGGGACATCGGCAACAGGATGGCGCAGGCCGCGACGATGATGACCGACACGACCGTGTCGTCCAGGGTACTCGGCTCCGCGTGGCCGGGACACTTCAACAAAACCATTGCCCAGACGATGCAGGCGAACATCGAGGCGGTCGGCGTGCCTCAGTGGACCGACGACGAAATGAAGCTCGCGAAGGCGCTGCAGAAAGAGATGAAGGTCCCGGAGATCGGCTTGCCAACGAAGGTCACGCCGTTGCGCGGCCAGGAGGTCATCCCCGACGACACGAAACGAGGCGGAGGGTCGGACGACATCGGGGACATTTCGTGGAATGTCCCAACCGTGACGCTCCGCTACCCGGCGAACATCCAGGCGGGACCGGGGCACAACTGGGCGAACGCCATCTCGATGGCGACGCCCATCGCCCACAAGGGCATCGCGTACGGATCCAAGGTCATCGCGATGACGGTCATCGATCTTCTCACGCACCCCGAGCTGGTGGACCAGGCGTGGGATTACTTCAGAAACGTCCAGACGAAGACGGTGAAATACACGCCCCTGATCCGTCCGGAGGACAAGCCGGCGATCTGGCTGAACACGGAGACGATGGCGAAGTACCGGCCGGAGATGAAGAAGTATTACTACGACCCGTCGCGGTACAAATCGTATCTCGATCAGCTCGGGATCAAGTACCCGGTCGTCCGCTAGCTGGCGTGTTGTCTTAACGCTTCTTCGTTTCGAAGGCGTGCCGCAGCTTGTCGGCAAGCGACCCGAAGCCTTCGGGCGGTGCGGACTCGACGCGCGCGTGATATTCGCGCAATTCGTCGGCGTCCTGCGCGTCGAGCACCGCCTTGCGGCTGACTCGAATGCGGCGACCGGTTGGATCGACCTCGAGCACCACGACCTCGACATCCGAGCCGATCGGGAACGCTTTCGCGACGTCGCCTTCCCTGGCGATGCCTGTTTCGCTCATGGGCATCAGTCCCGTCCGGCCCGGCGCAAGAAAAACGAACACGCCGAACTTTTCGATGCGCTCGACTTTGCCGTTGACGCGGGCGCCCGGAGCGATCTCGCCGGAGGCCGATGACGCTTCGCCGCGACGCGCTGATCCTTCGGGAACCAGCGCGATGCCAATCCGCCGTGCAGGCGCGTCCACCGTCAGGATCTCGAACGGTGCGGTCAAGCCGACGGGTACTGACTTCGTCCATCCGCGTGCGGTTCCTGTCGGTGGGAACGTTGACGCATGCGCCAGTCCTTCGATTCCGGGAGCGAGTTCCACGAACGCGCCGAAGTCGGCGACACGCGTGACGCGGCCCGTGTGCACCTGTCCTGGTGCAAACGTGTCGGCGGCCATCGACCACGGATCCTCGCTGAGCTGCTTGATGCCGAGCGAGATCTTCTGCGTGGCTTCGTCGACCCGCAGGACTTTCACCGTGATGTCGTCTCCGGCCGCGACCGTCTGCGCCGCGTCCGCGACGCGCGACCACGCCATGTCCGAGACGTGGAGCAGTCCCTGAATACCGCCGCCGAGATCGACGAACGCGCCGAAATCGCGCACTGAAACGACACGGCCCTTCAGCACGGCACCCGGGACGATCGATCCGCGGATCTCTTCCGCGCGCGCCTGCTGTTCTTCCGCGATGAGAGCCCGCCGCGACACGACGATGTTTCTGCCGCCTTCACGGTATTCGACAATCCTGAACGCGTAGACCTGTCCGACGTGCACCGCGGGATCCGTCGTCCGTGCGTTGTCGATTTGGGAGATCGGACAGAACGCGCGCTGACGTCCGATGCGCACTTCGTACCCGCCCTTGATTTCGCGCTCGACCTTGCCCTCAACCGGAAGGCGGGCGTGGAACGCCTCCTCGAGCTGCCGATTGTTCGCCGCTCCTCTCGCGAGCCTCTGTGAGAGCGTCAAGCCGCCGGACGTCGACACGACAACCGCATGAATCCTGTCGCCGATCGCCACTTCCAACGCGCCGTCGTCGTTTTTCAGCTCGGCGAGATCGACGACCGCTTCGCCCTTGCCGCCGACGTCCACGAACGCGACGTCGTGGCCAAACCCGACGATCGTTCCTTCAATGGGCTGACCCTTTTCGTACTGCTTCGCCTGGGTCGAAGCCGCGAACAGCGCGGCAAAATCGTTTTCCGGATCCGTCAAGACAGGCTCCTCATCGTGCTGCCACTCCTTCACAGTGTAGTCGGACACGGACGGCCTGCGTGGCCACGTCGGTTCGCGACGTTGCGATTTCTCGAGGAATTATTCCGGCCGGTGCCGAAGCGCTAATCGGCCTGCGGGCTGGAGCCGATAAGAGCACGTATGAAAGTTGCCCGGTTCGTCCTGTCGCTCCTGATTCCGGCGTCGGTGGTGATCACGTCGGCGGCCTGCAGCAATCCGCTCAGCGACTTGTTCGGCAGCCCGTCGAGCCCGTCGAACAACACCTCGACCGATACCTTCAGCGGCAGCCTCGCACCGAGCGGCTCGCTCATCTTCACGTTTCCCGTGGCAACTGCCGGCAACGTCGCTGTGACGCTGACGGCGGTGTCGCCGGCGGCGACCGGCCCGCTCGCCCTCGGCATGGGGCCGTCGAGCAACGGGACCTGCACGATCGCGACCTCGACCGGAGGAGCGACTGCCGGCGCGAATCCCCAGCTCTCGGCGACGGAAAATCCTGGCAACTACTGCGTGCAGGTCTCCGACCCCGGCAGCCTGACGACGACGTCGACCGTGACCGTAACCGTCGCGCATCCCTGACCCGGACGAAGTGCTCCTCGGCGCGCGTATACTCGCGTACGCGCGGCGGATTCCCTTCCTGCGAGGTGCACGTGGCGTTCAATCGACGAGAATTCATCGGAGCCGCGGCTGGTCTGGCGACGATCGTTGGAGCCGGGTCTGACGCTGTGGCACAGGATCAAAACGTGCTCGACGATCCGCTCGGCGTGCGCCGCGATTTTCCCGTCGTGCGCGACGGGCTCTACCTGAACTCGGCGTACATCGCACCGGTCCCGGTGCCGGTGGCTGAGGCGGCTCGCCTGTTTGCGGAACGCAAGGCGTCGAAGCCGATCCCCCTCGGAGAGATGCAGGCGAAAACCGACGAAGTTCGTCGACAGTTTGCGCGGCTCATCGGCGCGGAAGCCGACGAGATCGGATTCCTCTTCGCCACGAGCGAAGGTGAGAACATCGTCTCTGCGGCACTCGATCTGAAGCCGGGCGACAACATCGTCATCGACGAGCTGCACTACGAGACGACGTTCGTCCTCTACCGGCAGCTGGAGAAGACGCGCGGCATCACGTTGAGAATCGTGAAACATCGCGACGGCCGCGTCACGCGGGACGACTTTGCGCGCGCCGTGGACGATCGGACGCGCCTGGTGTCGGTCGCGTGGGTCTCGCACCAGAACGGCTTCAGGCACGAGATGCGTCCGCTCGCAGATCTCGCGCATGCGCATGGCGCGCTGTTCTATACCGACGCGGTGCAGGCGCTCGGCATGTTTCCGGTCGACGTGAAAGCGTCCGGCGTCGACTGCATGACGAGCGGTACTTACAAATGGCTGCTCGGAGGATTCGGCGTCGCGCCGTTCTTCGTTCGCCGCGAGCTCCTCGAGAAAATTCGTCTGGATCGCTACGGTGCCCTGCACGTCGAGAAGGAACTGGACGATCATCGCTACGAGATCTTCCGCACGGCGAGAAAGTTCGAGTACGCGACGCTGCCGTTTGGCGAGATTTATCAGCTGGGCGCGGCGTTGACCTATCTCGACCACGTCGGCGTCGACAGGATTGAACGCCACACGGTCGCGCTGGCGCACGATCTTCGCGAGGGGCTGGCGACGATGGGATTTCGTCTGTTCACACCGACAGGAAACAACTCGTCGATCGTCAGCATCCGGCTCGACAAGAATCACGCGCGTGCGCGCGAAGTGCTCGACGGATCCCGCGTCCAGGTGAGCTTCCGTGAAGAAGGGAAGATGATTCGGATCTCGCCGGCGCTGTTCAACACGCGCGGCGAGATTCGGCAGTTTCTCGGGCACGCGAAGCGTTTTGCCTGATCCGATGCGAACCGTTTCTTATCTTGCCCTGACGTGCGCCGTGCTGACCGCGCTGCCGGCGCTTGCACAGCCGCGCCCGCTGCAGACGGCACTCGCGGATCCGCACGTCGTGAGCGCTATCGCAGACGTCGAGTCTCACACCGCGTGGACGGCGGAATTGCTCGCGAAGCTCGCGGCGATCGTTTCGCCTTCCGGACATGAGAAGCAGCGCGCCGACGCCGTGGCCGCAGCGATGCGGGAAATCGGGCTGCAGCGCGTCACGATCGATACAGCGCCGAACGCGGTTGGCGTGATCCCAGGGCGGTCCGGGCGCGCAATCGTGTTCGTGTCCACCCTGGACGATCTCGGTCCTGTCGCCGAGTTTCAAAAAGCAGCTGGTCGCCCACCTCACGTCGACGGTGCACGCGTCGTCGGTCCCGGCACGAATACGTCCTCGACGACCGCCGCGATGCTCGCGGCTGCGCGCGCGCTCGTTGCTGCGGGCATCACGCCGGAACACGATCTGATCTTCGCCGCCGTCGCGCAGGAAGAGACCGGCATGGTCGGGATGAAGCGGCTCTACGAGGACTACAAAGCGCGCGCGGTCGCGTTCGTCGACGTGCTCGGCGACGGTCACAGCATCAGCTACGGTGCGCTGACGATCCATTGGTGGAAGGCAGTCGCGAGCGGCCCCGCCGGTCACTCGTTGAACGGAGGCGTGCCCAACGTCAACCAGGGAATCGGGCGCGCGGTCGATCGCATTCTGCAGTTGCCGCAGCGGCCCGACGAACGCACCGTCATCAACGTGGCGATGCTGCAAAGCGGCGCGGTCTTCAATCACAAGCCGGACAGCGGCTGGTTCTCACTCGATGTCCGCTCGCTGGATCCTGCCAAGGTGGAAGCGATTGAGACCGACGTTCGCAAGGTACTCGCAGCCGTCACGAAGGAAACCACGATCGCCTTCGCGCTCGAACCGGTGCAGATGACGCCCGGCGGCCAGATTCCCGGCGCGCGACAATCGCCGCTCGTGACCACGAGCGAAGCCATTGCCCGACATCTTGGGCTGACGCCCGCGTTGAACGACACCGGATCCTCGAACATGAACGTGGCGATCGCGGGCGGAACGCCGGCCATCGGGATCGGCGGCGAACGGGGCGGTGCTCGTGCCGAGGCGGGCGAATTCGCCGACGTTCCCGCGATGATTCGGGCCGCGAAGCACATCGTGCTGCTCGCCGCCACAAATGGCATGCGCTGACGCCCTGCACGGCCGTCTAGTCCGATAGAATCGCGGCCTATGACGTTTAGAGCCATTCACTGTGTCGTACTGACGTCCACGATCGCGTCGGCGATCGGCTTCGGGCCTTCGCTCGTTGCCGGCCAGACCGGCACGCAACCGGTGGAATACCGGTCACCGGCGGGCGTGGAGTATCGCTCGCAGCCCGATACGGACGCGATCAAGACCGCGCGATCCGCGCTCGAGGCCGACCCGAAGAACATCGCGCGCATCATCGACCTCGGCGTCGCGCAGTCCGGCGCGCGGCAGTTTCGCGAAGCCATCGCGACGTTCACGCGAGGTCTCGAGATCGAGCCGGACAACGCACTGCTCCTCCGATGGCGCGGCCATCGATATCTCTCGGTGCGCGAATTCGATCGCGCGTTCGCCGATCTCACGCGCGGCAGCACCATCGACAGCACGATCTACGGCATCTGGTACCACCTCGGTGTCGTTCAATACGTGCGCGGCGACTTTGGCGCAGCGGCCGCATCGTTCGCGAAGGCGCAGCCAATCGCGCCGGACGCCGGCGAACTCGCAGGTTCAACGGATTGGTTGTGGATGTCTCTGAGTCGAGCCGGACGCGGTGCGGATGCGAAAGCGATGCTCGATCGGCGGCCGGACTCGAAGCCCGTCACCAACGCGTACACGCGACGACTCCAGCTCTATCGCGGCGAGATTGGTCCGGACGCCGTGCTCACACCGGCGGATACCGACGACGTGCAGGTCGCCACGCTGGCGTACGGCCTCGGGAATTGGTACCTCGTACGCGGCGACAAGACCCAGGCGCGCGCGTCGTTCGAGCGATCGGTCCAGTCGGGCGGCTGGCCCGCGTTCGGATTCATCGTGTCGGAAGTAGATCTCCGACGAGTTCGTTGAAGCGATCCTCGCGAAGCGTCCTCGAGGCGACATGAAATTTCTTTTACTCGGCGTCGCCTTGCTTACCGCAGTTGCGGGCGCGGCGACGGTTCGCGCGCAGCTGCCATCAACCACGCGCGAAACCAGCACGCTTCGCGTGCGATTGCTTGGCACGCTGGGAGGCCCTGTCATCAACGCACAGCGGCTGGGGATCAGCACGCTGGTGGAAGCCGGCCCCGAAAAGCTGTTGTTCGACGGCGGACGCGGATCGCCTGCAGGACTGAGCCGTCTCGGGATTCCTGTGGCGGACGTCAGAAAGGTGTTCATCACACACCTCCATTCAGACCACGTCGTGGGCATTCCCGAGCTATATCTGTTTCCGTGGGCATCGACCGGCCGGAAGCTGCCGTTCGAGGTGTGGGGCCCGAAGGGGACAAAGTCGATGATGGAGCATCTGGAGCAGGCATTCGCGTTCGACATCCACATACGGCGCGATGTGGACGAGAAATTTTCTGCTGAAGGCATCCGCGCGATTGCCCACGACATCCGTGAAGGCGTGGTCTACGAGTCGAACGGCGTGAAAGTGACGGCGTTTCTGGTCGATCACGGGCCGGTCGCGCCGGCGTTCGGCTACCGCCTGGACTTCGACGGGCGTTCGGTCGTGTTATCCGGCGATACGCGGCCCTCTGAAAACCTGATTAAGTTCGCGCAGGGCGCGGACGTGCTGATCCACGAAATCGGCACCTGGAAGCACGATCCGGTGCTGAACGGCCCTCAGGACGAACTGATCCCCGGCACGAACGTGACGCGGCGACAACGCCAAATCATCGCAGCGCATCACACGGACGCGGAAGAGGTCGGTGCAGTGTTCGAGAGAGTCAAGCCGAAGCTGGCTGTGCTGTCGCACTACGCGCCAAACGCGAACATCCTGCCGTTGGTGCGGAAATCCTACGCGGGACCGATCGAGTTGGGCGAAGATGAGCTGACGATCGACGTCGGCGCCACGATCAGCGTCGAGCGATACAGGCCGGCATCGAATGGACCCGCGATTCCGCCGGCGACGCGCCCCGAACTCGAGTAGCGAACGTCCTTTTAAGTCGTCAGAATCGAATCAGCCTGCGGAGCGATCTCGCAGCGCCTGCCCGACGGCGACCCGTTCGTCGTGATACGGATCGGACAGCACGCGGCACTCGTGACCGAACATCATCGTCTGTCGCGATGCGGCAGCGAACGGTTCCCATTTTGGCAGCAGCGCATGACTTGGATCGCCGGTGCGGGCGAACGCCGCCCAGGCGCCGCTCATCCGATCGGCAAGGCCGCGGCGGTCGGCACCCGAGCCGACCATTGACTCGCTCTCGTCGATCGTGTCGAAGACGAACGGGATGTCCATGCAGTGCATCGCACGAAGACGTCCGCCGCCTGCCGGCGAGTACCAGTCGAAGCGGTACATATAGACCGGCGCGTCGCCGCGAGCGGCTTTTCTCTCCGCCTGCACGTCGACGCCTGTGCGGAAGCCGGACGCATCGGTTTCGATGATCAAAGCGAGATCGAGCAGGCTGGCGCGCGGGCGCCCGGCTCGAGCGGCGTCGACAATCGATCCGGCGTGAGCAGCGTCGGTGCGCAGCGATTTCTGCACGCGTGCGCGCAGTGCCGCGATATCGGCGGGCGGCGTGTAGTCAGCGTTGACGCTCCACGTCAACTCGGTCTCGGTGGATCCGATCAGCAGCGGAATCTTCGACGAGAGCGCCGTCGCCTCCGGGTTGAACACATCATGCGGAAGCGAGTCGCCGTCCACGACAGGCGCAGCCGCGAAGCCGCCACTGGCAGGCTGGACCGCATCGATCAACTGCGCCAATGGCAGCGTTGTCATCTTGTCCAGCTCCGTCGGCTTCACGCCGAGGCGTGCGAGATAGGCTTCGGCATTTCGCGTCGCCGCCGCCGCCGGCATACTCGTCACCGCCGATCCGCTCTGCGCCGCGGCGCGATGGAACAGTCCCTGCGCCGCCGGCATCCCGAGCAGCGTGCTGACCTTTCCGGCGCCGCCAGACTGGCCGAAGATCGTCACGTTGCGCGGATTACCACCGAAGCGCGCGATGTTGTCGCGCACCCATTCCAGTCCGGCGACGATGTCCTTCATGCCTGCGTTGCTGGCGTCCGCGTAGTGCGAGCCGCCGAGATCTTTCAGATAGAGAAAACCAAATGCGTTGACGCGATGCGTGATGCTGACGACGACTACGTCGTGACGGCGCGCGAGGTTGGCGCCGTCGTACGGAACGGCTCCCGGCGAGCCGCCTGTGTATCCTCCGCCGTGCAACCACACCATCACCGGTCGCGTTCCACCTGACGCGGTGCTCGGCGTCCAGACGTTCAGCTGTAGACAGTCTTCGCTCGGCGACTCATGGCCGGTGAGCGGCTGCCATTCAACGACATAGGTGGCGCTTCCCTGCGGCGAGCGCGGACCGAGCGTGAACGTGTCGCGGACGCCGGTCCACGGCGGGGCAGGCAGCGGTGGAAGAAAGCGCCGCGCGCCAGCGGTCGACGTGCCATACGGCACGCCTTTGAATGCCTGCACTCGATCGACTTGCAGTCCGCGGATCTTGCCGGCCGTTGTCTCGACGGTTGCGCCCGGCGTTTCTTTCATGGCGTGCGCGAAAAGTTGGACGCGATCGAGCGCGGCGGCGGCCGCGGCGGCGGCGCCCATTCCGACGAAATGGCGGCGGTGCATGCCGCGCATGTTACCGCACCGACGTCGGGACAGCCGCTTCTATCGCGGCAGATATTTCGAAGGGATCGGTTTGTCGGCCGTCTCAGCGTCCCAGAAGATCGTCACGATCCACCATCGCGTGCCGTCGTTATACAACTGAAAGCTGTTGATTCCGCGTGCGAAGGGCTGTCCGTCCGGCGTGCGTTTCGAGTCGTACGTGCTGAAGGCGTCCAGCACAGCACCGAAGGCTTCCGTCGTGCGATGGAGCTCGCGTTCGAAGAAACCCTGCTTTTCCAGCGCAGCGCCAGCCGCGCTGATGTATTCCTCCGCGCTCCACACAACGGGCGTCGTTGCGCCTGGCGTTCGTCGCATCGAAGGAATCAGTCGCGCGCCGGGAATCAGCAGCGAGCGGAAGCGGGCCCAGTCGCGCGGCTGACCCGCTGGACCCGAAATCGATGCGTAGACGGCTGCGATGATGGCATCAGGCGTTGCTGCATCGTCAGGGCGGGCGCCCGACGGGACTGCCGCCGTCTGCGCCGACGCTGCCGTCGATGCGGAGAGCAGCGCTGCCGCGAGCACGAACCTTCTCAGCAGATTCTTTGTTGTTGCCATCGTCATCTCCATCGAGCCGATCGTTCCACCGCGAATCCGTTCACGCGGACTAGACCACGATCCCGTACGCCTCGTGGAAGGCATCCGTCGCGTACTCGTAGCTCGCGTACGCGAAGCCTTTGTGACCCCACTCGACGCCCCAGCTGTTCCGGATGATGAAATGCGTAGGCGTATAGCCGACGATCGCAACGGCGTGGCCGCCATTGGCCTTCTTCTGGTCGTACGTGCGAAGCTGGCCGTCGGCCTTGATGTTGTTCCAGTTCGAATCCACTTTCAGGCGAGTCAGGATCGGCCCGTGATAGGCGAGCCACTCCTTGAATCGATCGAGCTTTCCAGCCTGAGTGCCGCACAGATTGAAGTACGCCTTCACCTTCAGGCGCCCCGCGACCTTCAGGAAATGCTGTTCCTTCAGCTTGACCAACCCGCCTTCGAACGGCAGGACTGACGTTTTCAACGCGCCGATCTTCGTGACGACCCTCAGTGCCGATTTCGCGCTCGTGCCGGCGTCATCGAGAAATGTCGTCGGATACGCGCAGAGATGATCCATCTCCTTAGCGGCCATCCAGATATAGCGGACAGAGATGTGCTCGTGCTTGCGCAGCTTTCCCGATTTGACGAAGTGGTAGCGCAGCACCGAATCGGCGAACGCCCAGCCGACGCAGGATCCGGTGGATCCCTGGTTTCCGATGTTCCACCAGCGCTCTCGAAGGTCCTTCGATGGCGGGATCTTCTTGTGTCTGGCGCTGAGGCCCAGGGCCTTCGCCTTCTGCAGCGACCAGTCTTCGCGCTGGTTGTGGGACTCGGTGCAGTTGTAGACGCGCGTCCGGGCCGCGCGGCTCACGACTTCTTCGAGGCCTTCTTCTTTGCCTTCTTCTTTTTGGGTCCGGGCGCGCGATCCACGTTGGGGTTCGGCATCGAATCTCTCCTGAGTATCGATCAGCGTCTGGCGTCCACGGTTGACGCGTACCGCGGATCTGCGCGCAGCGCAGCGAGCAGCGGATTGCGCGCGATGGTTTCGGAAGGATAGCCACTCGATCTGCCTTTCGCAAGCCAGCGCAGCGCTTCGTCGCGATGGTGCAGCACCTCGTAGCCGACGGCGACCTGGTAGAGGACTTCAGGATTGTCCTGCGCGAGCGCTGCCGCCTGCGCGAGCAGCGGCAGGCTCTGCTTCTCGCTTCCGAGCGCCGCGTAGTAGCCGCCGACGTCGGCCAGGAGATACTCGTCCTTCGGCGTTTCCTTCAGCAGGTCGGTCGCGAGCGCAATCGCTTTGAGGTACGTGTCTCTGATCGTGGTGGCATCGGCGCCGTTCGCCGCATAGACCGACGCGAGGAGGCCCCACGCACGATACTGATTCGGACGCATCTCGATCGATTTGGTGAGCGCCGCTTTGGCCTCCGAATACCGGCCGGCGTCCGCGAGCACCATGCCCAGGTTCCTGTAGTGAATGAACGTCGGCTCGAGATCGATGGCCTTTTGAAACTCCGACGCGGCGTCATCCAGTTTTCCCTGGCCACGATAGGCGAGACCGAGGTTGTTGTGCGCACGAGGATTGTCGGGCACGAGCTCGACGGTGTGACGGAACAAATCGCCGGCCTGGGACCACTTGCCGCGGTCCAGGTAATGTGCGCCGAGCTGCATGTTCAGAAGCCAGTCGTCCGGAGCGAGGCTCACACCCTTCTGCAGCGTGGCCTCGACCAGATCGCCGCGTCCCTGGCGGGTTTGCAGCTCCGCGAGCGCCCCGTACGCGGGCGCATTCAACTTGTCGAGCCGAAGAGCCGTTTCGAGTTCCTGGGTGGCCAGATCGTTCTGATCGGTGAATGCGTACAGAAATCCCAGCGTGACGTGCGCGGATGCGAGATCCGGCGCGATGGCGAGCGCGCGCAGCGACGCATTCCTCGCGGGGTCGAGATATTTCGTTTCGCGCTGTTGAGCGAACTGCAGGAAGTTGGCGCGTCCGAGGTCCGCGAATGCGGGCGCGAACTGCGGGTCGTCGCGGACGATCGTTTCGAGCAGCGGAATCGCCGTTTCGAGTGCCTGCGGCCGGTAGTAGTGCGCCAGCAAATCGTGCGCGCGACGATAGCTCGCCTGCTCACCGGCGGCTGCGCGCGTGTCAACACGCGGCGGAACGGCCCACCGCTCGGCCGCGGCCGCAAGCAGCGCGCCGGCAATGACGACGGGCGCGATCATCCAGGGCCGCAGGCGGCGCGGCTTCGCGGCCGAAGGCGCGGGCGAGGTCGGCGTTCCAAGGCCGACCGCCTCCGACAGCGCAGCAATCATCCGGCCCGTGCTGGCGAAGCGCTGCTCGGGCGCCGCGCTGATCGCCGATTCGACGACGCGCGCGAGCGGTGCGGGCAGATCAGGACGAACATCGAGCAGCGTGCGACGCGAGCCGGACGCGTGGGCCGCGCGAAGCGCGCCGAAGTCTGCGCCCTCCACCGGGTACTGCTTGGTCAGCAGAAAGAACAGCGTGACGCCGATGGCGTAGACATCGCTCGCGATCGTCGCCAGCTGTCCACGAATCAGCTCGGGCGCCATGTAGGCGGGCGTGCCGCCGACGTCTTCGTCAGTTCCGTATGCGTGCGTGAGGCCGAAATCCATCAGGAGGATCTGGCCGCCCTCCTCGCGCATCACGTTACCGGGTTTGATGTCACGGTGGAGAAGACCGGCGGCGTGCACCGCGCCGGCCGCACGGCAGATGTCGATGCCGACGAGCGCTGCCTCGCGCGGACCCATCGCGCCCTGCGTGGTGACGAGCTCCGCCAGCGTCTGGCCCTTGACGAAATCGCTCCAGAACCCGAGGCGTCCGTCGTGGCGATCGACGCCGTAGATCGGGACGACATTCGGGTGCCGCACGCGCGCGATGGCGCGCGCTTCCCGGAACAGCGCGCTGGCTTCTTCGTCACGAGTGAGCCGGCGCGGCCGCAGAATCTTCAGCGCCACGTGACGTTGAAGCGTCGGATCGAAGGCGCGATATACCTCTCCGAACGAACCGCGGCCGACACGCTGCAGCTGCTCAAAGGGACCCCAGCGATCCGGCGAATGCGGCGTGTCGGGCGTTCCGCTGCCCGACGGTCTCGTTGGGAAATCGGTGTCGTCCAAGACGCCCCAGCCTAACATTCAGACGTAAGAACTGTACCGGGTTTCGCCCACAGCCACTCGAGGACGTCGCCGAATCGTGCCGCCCACGCGGCTTCGCTGTGCGTCGCCCCTTTGTATTCGCCGTAGTGCAGATCGTCGTCGGGCGTCCAACCCGCGTGCACGAGCGCGGCTTTCAGCCGGCGCGCGTCCTGCAATCCGCGGCGGCCTTCCGCGGTGCCCATGTCCACCCACAACCGAGGACGAAGCGTTGGTCGCGATGCATCGACGTGTCGGAGGATCACGCGACGATCCCACCACACGGACGGTGACATCACGGCCGCACGTCCGAACACGTCGGATCGCGTCAGCGCGAGATACAGCGACACAAGTCCGCCAAGCGACGATCCGCCGATGCCGGTTTTCGAACGGTCCGGCATCGTTCGATACTTGCGATCGATGAATGGTTTCAGCTCTTGAACAAGAAGCTGGCCGTAGGCGTCAGCCAGTCCGCCGCCAAGACGCGCGTCCGCGGTCGGGGTGTACTCATGAACGCGGCGCTCTCCGGTATTCGCGATGCCGACGATGATGAGCGGACTGAGGCGACGTTCGTCGATCAGCGTCGCGGCCGTTTCGCCGGCGCGCCAGTGCTGGCCGCGCTGGAACGCCGTTTCCGGATCGAAGAGGTTCTGCCCGTCCTGCAGGTATAGAACTGGATAACGACGCGCCGCTTCGGTCTCGTAGCCTGGTGGCAGCCAGACCCACACGTCCCGATCGTCGGGGAGGAATGTGGAATGAAACGCGTTGTGACGGTGAAGGGCAGGGGCGGCAACCAGCGGATTCATCCTCGAAGTTGGCAACTCTCAGTATAGGATGCAGGCATTTCCGACTGTCGGCGAGGCGGATTCCATGACGCGCGAGTATCACCGCTGGTTTTCGAACACGCTGCAAAGGGACATGGAATTGCTCGTGTTCGGCCACGACGGGCCCCCGATGCTCGTTTTTCCGTCGTCGATGGGCGCGTTCTTCGAGTACGAAGATCGCGGCATGATCGGAGCGGTGGCCGACAAACTCGAACACGGTGCGCTGCGACTGTTCTGCCTGTCGTCGGTGGACAGCGAGAGCTGGTACGACAAGCACGCGCACCCGCACGACCGAATCCGCCGCCACCTGCAGTACGAAGACTACATCCTCAACGACGTCGTGCCGTTCGTACGCAATCGAACGTGGGCTGAGCAGATCGGAGTGACGGGCTGCAGTTTCGGCGCGTATCACGCGATGGCATTGGCGCTGCGTCATCCGCACCGCTTCACGTCGTGCGTCGCGATGGGCGGCGCGTTCGACATCGGCCAGTTTCTCGACGGCTACTTCGACAACGATGCGTACTTCCTGAATCCGCCGTCGTTCTTGCCAAACTTGAACGATGCGATCTACCTGGATCAGTACCGTCGCAACAAGTTCGTGCTTGCGACCGGCGACCGCGACATCTGCCGATCCGCGAACGAAGGATTCTCGGCGCTGTTGTCGAGCAAAGGCATTCCTCACAGCCTCCACGTCTGGCACGACTCGGAGCATGACTGGCCATGCTGGCGGCCTATGGCCGCGGCGTACGTCCCATAGGATGCCCATGAACTCGTTAAGGGCCGCTCAGACCTCGAAGCCTGGAGGCTGCATATGAAGACGATCGGCGTTCTGTTCGGCATGGAGAATACTTTTCCTGGCGCGCTCGTCGAGCGCATCAAGGCCATGAAGGTGCCGGACGTGACGGCGGAATTCGTTCATCTCGGTGCCGTCCGCATGACCGATCCCAGCCGCTACTCCGTCATCGTCGATCGCATCTCGCACGACATCCCGTTTTACCGAGCGTGGCTGAAGATCGCGGCGTTGAATGGCGCGAAGATCATCAACAACCCCTTCTGGTGGAGCGCTGACGACAAGTTCTTCAACTATGCGCTGGCCACGCGGCTGGGCGTGGCGATTCCGCCAACGGTTCTCCTTCCGCACAAACAACATCCGACCGGCACGACCGATCAGTCGATGCGGAATCTGCAGTTCCCGCTCGACTGGGATGGCGTGTTCGAGTACATCGGTTTTCCCGCGTTCCTCAAACCGTTCGACGGCGGCGGCTGGCGGGACGTCCACAAGGTGAACAATCCGGAAGAGTTCTTCAAGGCGTACGACACGACGCGCGATCTGTGCATGACGCTGCAGCGAGGCGTCGACTTCAACGAGTACTTCCGCTGCTACGTCGTCGGGCAGGAGAAGGTGCACATCATGCCCTACGATCCGCGCCTGCCGTTCCACGAACGCTACGTGAAGCATCCGCCGCAGTACGATCCGGCGCTGCTCGCGCGTGTCGAGCGGGACGCGCGGACACTGTGTCAGGCGCTCGGTTACGACCTCAACACCGTCGAATTCGCCGTCGAGGACGGCGTCCCGTACGCGATCGACTTCATGAATCCTGCACCCGACGCCGACGTGCACTCGGTGGGCGTCGCCAATTTCGAGTGGATCGTCAACAGCGTCGCCGACCTGGCGGTGAAGCGGGCGACCGGACCGGCGCCGACGGCCACGCTTCGGTGGGACGCGCTGTTGAAAGGATAGGCCGCCGTGACGCCATCATTCACGATCGGCATCGAAGAGGAATACCAGACGATCGACCCCGAAACGTTCGATCTGCGGTCGCACATCAACGCGGAGATCATCGCGAAAGGCAAGCGGCAGCTCGACGAACGCGTGAAAGCGGAAATGCACCAGTCGGTCGTCGAGGTGGGCACGGGTGTGTGCCGCTCGATCAAGGAGGCGCGCGCCGATATCGTCAACCTCCGACGATCGATGGTGAAGCTGGCGAGCGAAAACGGGCTGCTGCTCGCGGCCGGCGCGACGCATCCGTTCGCGGACTGGCGCGCTCAGGACATCTATCCAGACGAGCGGTATCTTCAGGTCGTCGAGGATCTGCAACTCGTCGCGCGCTCGAATCTGATCTTCGGACTGCACGTACACATCGGCCTCGAAGATCGCGAGACGACGATTCACTTGATGAACCAGGTGCGGTACTTCCTCCCGCACCTGCTCGCGCTGTCGGCCAACTCGCCGTTCTGGCTCGGGATGGACACCGGCCTCAAGTCGTATCGGTGCAAGGTCTTCGACAAGTTCCCGCGCACGAACATCCCCGACACGTTCACGAGCTGGTCCGACTACGAGAACTTCACCAGCCTGCTCATTCGGACGAAGTGCATCGACAACCCGAAGAAGATCTGGTGGGACGTCCGGCCGCATCCGTTCTTCTCGACGCTGGAGATCCGCATCTGCGATCTGCCGATGCGCGTCGACGAAACGCTCGCAATCGCGGCGCTCATTCAGGCGACGATCGCGAAGCTGTACAAACTGCACGCGCGGAATCAGGGCTACCGGCTCTACAGCCGATCGCTCATCATGGAGAACAAATGGCGTGCATCGCGATACGGCATCGACGGCCAGCTGATTGACTTCGGCCTCGAGAAGGAAGTGCCGACGCGCGATCTCATCGACGAATATCTGAACTTCGTCGACGACGTCGTGGACGAGCTCGGATCGCGAGAGGAAATCGAGTACATCGGCACCATCCTCGAGCGCGGCACCGGCGCCGACCGCCAGCTGGCGATGTTCAAGAAGACCGGCGACATGCGGGACGTCGTTCAATATATGGTGGAGGAGACCCAGGCTGGCTTGTAGCTGGTGAACAAAGGACGGACGTTGGGACTGACGACCACATTTGACAGAGAGCTGACGCCGGGGGCGCGCAACGCGATCAGGGTGTGCCTGGATGTGCAGCCGAGCGAGCGCGTGACGCTGATCGCCGACCGAGCGTGCGAAGAGATTGCCGCGAGCCTGGTGCAGGAGATCGAGGAAGTCGGCGCGCCGTATCGCGCGTTCATCCTCGAGGAACTCGCGCCACGGCCACTCGTGGAGCTGCCGTCTGTGATTGCCGACGAGATGGAGCGCAGCCAGGTGAGCGTCTTTGCAGCGGTGGTGCAGCCCAACGAGCTGCGCTCGCGCATGCAGATGACGGACATCGTCAATCGCCGGCGCATGCGCCACGGCCACATGGTCAACATCAACCGGCAGATCATGCGGGAGGGGATGCGCGCCGACTACCGGAAGGTGGATCGGCTGAGCGCGAAGGTGATGTCGATGGTGACGGTGGCAAAGGAAGTGCGCGTCACGTCACCGGCCGGGACCGATTTCGTCGCGACGCTGAATCCGAACTATCGCTGGCTCAAGACGAGCGGGCTCATCAGCCCGGACAAGTGGGGCAACCTGCCCGGCGGCGAGATCTTCACGACACCAGGGAACGTCAACGGCACGTTCGTGATCGACGGCGTCGTCGGCGATTATCTGTGCGCCGAGTTCGGCCTGCTCACGGACGCGCCGCTGACGCTGGTGATGAAGAACAATCGGCTCGTCGAGGCACGCAGCGACAACAAAAAGCTTCAGGACGCGTTCTGGGCGTACACGCACACCGACGAGAACTCGGATCTGGTCGGCGAGTTCGCGATCGGCACCAATATCGAGCTGTCGCACCTGATCGGCAATATCCTCCAGGACGAGAAATTTCCGGGCAGTCATATCGCGTTCGGCAATCCGTACGGTGCGCACACCGGCGCGGGGTGGTATTCGTCCACACACATCGATGTGGTCGGCACGCACCTCGACATCTTCGTGGACGAGCAGCCGATCATGAAGGACGGACGCTTCCTCGTCGCCGCATGATTCCAGAGCTCCGCCGCGCGTTCAACCGCTCGTGGACGGAAGCGCGCTACGCCGATCTGCTGAGCGCGATCGGTGTGCGCGCCGGCGTTCAACCGCAGTTCCCGCTGTCGGAGACGCCGTGTTTTTTTTCGCGCGCGTTGTTGGGCGAGCTGTCGGACGCCGGCATCGAGCTCGTCTCTCAAATCCTCGATCGTCCTGACGCGCGCGCGGCCGCAGACGCCGCGGTGCCGCCGGCATTCCGCGGCCCCAACCAGGACGAGAACCCGACATTCGTTCAGGTGGATTTCGGTCTCGTGAGGGACGCCGACGGAGGCATCCACCCGAAGCTCGTCGAGTTGCAGGCGTTCGCGTCGCTGTACGGATTGCAACCGCTGTTCGCCGAGGTGTATCGCGAGGCGTTCGATCTACGCGCCGATCTCGATCCGTTTCTCGGCGGTCACGATCGCGCAACCTATCGGGCGCGGCTGCGTGACGCGATCGTCGGCGCGCACGATCCGGCGGAGGTCGTGCTCATGGAGATCGACCCGCTTCATCAAAAAACGCTGCCAGACTTCCGTGTGACGGAAGCCAACTGGGGCGTCCGCGCCGTGGACACGGCCGACGTCGAGCGCGAGGGACGCGCGCTCTTCTACAGGCGCGACGGCCGGCGGACGCGCATCCGCCGCGTCTACAACCGCGTCATTCCCGACGAGCTCGAGCGGAAGAAGATCGCTCTGACGTTCGATTACCGCGACGATCTCGACGTCGAATGGGCGGGACATCCGGCGTGGTTCTTCCGCGTCAGTAAGTTCTCGATTCCGTTTCTTACGCATCCCGCGGTGCCGCGTACATGGTTCCTCGACGAGCTCGACGCCGTGCCCGACGATCGCGAGAACTTCGTGTTGAAGCCGCTGTTCTCGTTTGCCGGCGGCGGCATCATCTTCGGTCCGACCGATGCGGATCTCGCGGCGGTACCTGCGGCGTCGCGCCACGACTACATCCTGCAGGAACGCATCGCGTTTACGCCGGTGATCGATACTCCGCACGGGTGGACGCAGGTCGAGATCCGGATCATGTACGTCTGGACCGACGCGCTGCGACCGGTCATCGCGCTCCTCCGCATGGGCCGCGGCAAGATGATGGGCGTCGATCACAACAAGGGCTTTCGATGGGTCGGCGCGTCCGCAGCGTTCGCTGACGGCTCCTCCGGCAGCGCACCAGTCGTGTAGGTTCAGAGCTTTCCAGCAAAAGGTCCATGAATATGAAGAATCTGTTCGACGTCGCAGTCGCAGACCAGGTACAGACGCGCCTGAGAAAGCTGAATCCGCAGAGTGAGAGGCATTGGGGAAAGATGACGACCGCTCAAATGCTGGCTCATTGCTCGGTGAGCATGCAGTGGGCCGTGGGAGAAGTCGTCCCCGAGAAGGGACCGTTTCCCATCCGTCTGATGGGGCGCCTGGTGAAACCGCTGGTGTTTCGGAATGACGATCCGCTCCGGAAGAATTCGCCGACCGCCAAGAGCCTCGTCGTGTCGGACGAACGAGACCTGGACAGAGAACGCGAGCGGCTATCCGGATTGATCGATAAGTTCGTGAAGGGAGGGGCAACAGGCTGTACGGCCAACCCGCACAGCTTCTTCGGGAAGATGACGGCCAATGAGTGGGCGATCCTCATGTACAAACATCTCGACCATCACCTGCGTCAGTTTGGGGTGTGACCGCTTCGCGAGTTGATCGACAGCGGCGCGATGGCTAGCGCGTGGCCTTTTCTGTCGCCTTGGCGGCCGGACCCTTGTCTTCCGCAAATTTGACGATGATCGTGGCTGCGGCTTTCTCCGCGCCCGCCATGCCGTAGACCTTTCCGGCGCCTTCGATCACGTAGTACTCGTTCGCCGCGTGCGCGTTGCCGCCGCGGCCGGCCCCGCCGATGCCGATCGGCATCGAGACCGGTGCCACGCGCGTGCCGACTTCCTGGTTCGAAAACAGATACGCGGGCCAGTAGCCGCCGAGGATGGACGAATAGTCGGCCGGCTGATCGTGCGGGATCCCGAAGATCTCGTACGTCGTGTTCATCGCACGGCCGATGTTGGTGTCATACGACATCTTCGACCATGGCACGTCTCCGACGATCTTCAGCTCGACATCCTTGTAGCCGTTGCGATCGAGCTGTTCGCGGATGCGCTTGACGATCTCCAGCCCGTTCATCTTCGGCACATAGCGGATGTTGTGCTTCGACGTGATCTTGTTCGGCAGAATCGCGCCCGCGCCGCCCGCATACATGTTGCCGCCCCAGATGCCGTCGAGATTGAACGAGATGCCGTACTGGTTCATCTTCAGCATCGTGAACGGATCGTCGGAAATGAATCGCGCGACGCCGATGTTCTCCGCCGCGATTTTCATGTTGGTCTTTTCGGCTTCTTTCTTGAGCCGGGCGATCTCCGGCGGCGAGAGCGGTTCGATGCCGTCGGTGAATCCCTTCACCAGCGGGGTGTTGCCATCGTCCGACACGAGTGAGGCGAGCATCTTCATGTGACGCCACGCGGGACTGTCGACGGCGCGTTTGTTCGAGCCGTGGATATCGGACTGCACGGGGCCGCGGCCCCATGACTTGCCGCTCGTGGTCAGCTCGAAGTAGACGCAGCCTTCGGATCCGCCGCCGATGCCTGCGCCGCCGCTCGGCGCCTGATCGCCGCCCTCGCCGATCATGGCATCGACGTTCTTGAAGAAGTCCGGATGGTCCTTGACGAACTTGCGGAGGCCGAGGTCCATACGCTCTTCGTCGCCCTCGGCGACGAAGATCAGGTTCACCGGCAGGGTGCCGGTCACGGCCTTGATCGACATCAACGCGTTCCAGTAGGCCATCTCCGGGCCCTTCGAGTTGGTGGCGCCGCGGCCGATCAGGACCTTCTTATATGGCGGTTGTTCGACCAGGCGAGCCTCGAACGGCGGTGACGTCCACGCGTCGGGCTGCGTGATCGGCATGGTGTCGTACTGCCAGTAGATGGCGATCGTCCGCGGTGCACCGTAGTCGCATTTCGCGTACACGACCGGGTTGCCTGGCGCGCCCCACTCGGTGATGCCGACGTCAAACACCTGCGCCTGCTGGCAGCCGAGTTGTTCGAAGAATCCTTTCACCATTTCGGCGGATTCGGGGATGCCTTCGCCGCTGTTCGAGATGCTCGGCTGGCGGACCCACTTCTGGAGGTTCTCGACGTGCTCGTCGATGTGCTCGTCGATGTAGCTGTACACCTTCTTCAGATCGTCGGACACTTTGCTGACGTCCGGCTTGATCGTTTCGTCGCCCGCCGGACGAATGCCCAGCTTCGGGTTTTGCGCCGCAGCCGGTGTCTTCGTTTCTTTCTGGGACGCTGTTCCCGAACATCCGACCGATGACAGAGCGGCACACGCGACCAGGATGATCCAGCGCATCACAGGCACTCCATTGGTTGGCAATCGCTATCGATCAAGGTCTTCGATCCGCGCTGCGCTCGGCGGCCGCTGCTTTTTGAGCTGCGCCGAGACCTGCTCCACTCGCCGCATCACGCGCAGAAAATTGCCGCCGATGATCTTCTTGACCTGCTCGTCGGTGTAGCCGCGCCGGAGGAGCTCCGCCGTGAGATAGGGGTAACGGGAAACATCCTCCAGCCCCTTCGGGTGATTGGTCAGCGATCCGAAGTCCGCGCCGTAGCCAACGTGATCGATTCCCGCCACCTTGACGATGTGGTCGATGTGATCGGCGACCTCGGCGAGCGTTCCCGGTTCCATTTCCGTCATCGACTGCTCGAGCCATTTGAGGTATTCGGTCGACGCGCGTTTCGGGTCGTCGGGATACCGGGCGGCGTACTCGCGTTCTTTGTCGAGGAAACCGGCGGCCTGCTTGGCAGCGCGCTGGTTGACGAAACCAGGAAAGATATTGACCATCACGATCCCGCCGTTCTTCGCGGTCAGCGCGAGAATGTCGTCCGGCACGTTCCGCGGATGGTCCGCAAGCGCCCGCGCCGAGGAGTGGCTGAAGATCACTGGCGCTTCGGACACGCTGATCGCCGCACGCTGGTGTCGTCGGAAACGTGAGACAGATCGACCATCATGCCGACGCGGTTCATTTCCCGGACGACTTCTTTGCCGAATGCCGTCAGGCCGCCATGCTTCGGCGCGTCGGTGGCGGCGTCCGCCCAAGCGGTGTTGCCGCCGTGGGTCAGCGTCATGTAGCGGACGCCCAGCATATAGAACATGCGGAGATTGGCGAGCGAGTTCTCGATCGCGTAGCCGCCCTCGATCCCGATGAGCGAGGCGATCTTGCCCTCGCGGTGGACCCGAACGATGTCGGCTGCCGTGGTTGCCCATCCAAGCGACGGAGACCGGGCCACCATGCGGCGGATGACGTCGATCTGTTCGAGCGCGTACGTGGCGCCGCCTTTGTCGACGAACGACGCCGGCACGTAGGCCGACCAGAACTGGCCGCCGACGTACCCTTCCCTCATCCGCGGAAGATCGGTGTCGATGTTGTCCAGCGGCTGATTCGGATCCATCAACGCGAGATCGTTGTGGGCCCGTTCGCGGATCATTTCAGGGAGATCGTTGTGCGTGTCGATCATCGGGACCGCCCGATGAAGCGCCTTCGCGCGCTCGAGATAATCGTCGGGAGATTGTGCGGCGGCGGAACCGCAGACGCTCAACGCCAGAATGGTGGCCAGTAAACGCACGTCGGTTGCTCCCGGCCGATTCTTGCACATCCCGTTCGCGTCCGGCGGCGATCAGTGCAGGTATCCGCATCGGGCGAGTTTATGGAAGAGAAAAACATCGCAGTGGGACAATCGCGGGTATATAAGTGAGCGTACCCAGCTTAAGCGGATGGCGGTGGTGCGGAATCGTCCGAGGAGAGCGACATGGCGACGGCGACACACGTCGAGGACGAAGTTCCCTGGAGTCTTTCCCCTGCGCTGAAAGAAATCAGGACCCGAATCTATTCCGGCCGCGAGGAGACGATCGTCCTGACCGTGACCGTCCTGAATCCGATTCCGCCTGCAGGCGCAGTCAGCGTGGAACTGCGCAAGAACGGCGGCGCGGTGCCTGACGGCGTCATCAACAAGCTGAATGCCGTGATCTCGCGAACGTGGTTCCTGACGGGCGTGAAGACGCTCGATCTCGTCGCGCGCGACAAGACCTACTCTTCCGGAAGTTACGCCATCAGCGTGATCCTGCCAGGTGCGTAGCCTTACTCCTTGGTCATGCTCAGTCCTGTGACGGTTGCGTCGGTGTTGTGGGAGAAACGGATGCCGTAGACGCCATCTGTGGACTTGAGCTTTCCCGGCGTGACCAGCGCGGCTTTGTCGTATCCGGCGACGACCGTGCCGTTGATCGCACATTCGACGCGATTGCCTTTCACGGACAGCGCGATTTCCTGAGTCACCGGCTGGTTACGGCCCGCTGCCTTGTGCACCGCGGCGTTCGCCTGCGGATTCCTGCCTCCCATCTGAAACGGCGCGGGGCCGAATCCACGCACGATGAATGTGCCGTCGCCGTACGCGGCGCAGTACAGGTAGCTCTGGTCGGACGTGCCCAGATCGTTGCCGCCGATGACGATGCCGTAGGGGTGCGGGTGGTCGTTGATGCTCATGTACTTCGGCTCGTTAAAGGTGGCCTTCACGGTGTAGTTGCCGGTGGCCTTGTTGGCCGGGTTCCAGTACGTCACTGCCGGACCGGTCGTCACGTGAAGAACGTTGCCGCTCTGCGAGAGTTTGGAGTTGTTCAAGATCTGCCCGGCCTTTTCTTCGCTGGCGTCGATCTTTCCAGTCCAGCCAGGCACGGAGATGCCGCCACCTGCGATGGCGCGGGCACCCTCCTGACCGTGAGCACTGAAGACCGCGGGCGCAAGGGAAACGATCGCGAGGGCGAGTGCCGAACCGGAAATGAGACGCATGACGGGTCCTCTCACGAAAGAAGTTGTGCAGTCGCCACTATATCCACCTGACGGTCCGTAACGGTAGTGATTCTGACGGATCCAATCGCAAAACGCAGGTCCGCAAGGCGTCTGGATCCGGCAAATGGCGGCAGCGGTAAGATGAGCCGCTATGAAACAGCTGCACGCGATCGGCTTCGTCGTCGCGGGACTTGCGGTGACCGTCGTCGCGGCTCGCGCGCAGAGCGCCATGCCCCCGCACGACACCTTCTATTACATCGGCGAGATCAACAAGGCGTCCATCGTCATGCTCGCGGAGACGGGTATCGTTCCGCGGCCGCTCGCTTCGAAGATCGCCAGGGGTATTCGCACCGCGATCGACAGTCAGGCGGTTCCCGGAGCACCGCGGCCGACCGACTACTTCGATTTCGAGCCGATGGTGATTGCCGCCGCTGGGCCCGACGCGTCCCGCATGCATACCGGACGCAGCCGTCAGGACATCGAATCCACCTATCAGCGCGACTACGCGCGCGAGGCGCTGCTGTCCGACTTCGAAGCGCTCAACGAATCACGGACGAAGTTGCTCGCGCTTGCCAGCAAGCATCTCGACACGATCGTGCCGGCCTACACGCTCGACGTCCAGGCGCAGCCGACGTCGCTCGCGCACTACCTGTCGGCAACTGCGCAGGCGCTCGATCGTGACGCCGAACGGCTGCGCGCCTCGTATGCGCGCGTGAACCGCAGCCCCCTCGGCGCCGCCGCGCTCGCGACGTCGGGATTCGCGCTCGATCGCGCGCGCCTCGCCACGCTGCTCGGCTTCGACGCCGTCGTCGAGAACTCCTACGACGCGAACCACATGTCGTCGGTCGATTTCGCGACGGAGCTCGTGAGCGTGCTCGCGACTTCCGCGCTCCATCTCGGGCAATTCAGCCAGGATCTGCTGATTCAGTATCACGAGCCGACGCCGTGGATCATGATCAAGGAAGGCGAGGGACTGACGACCGCGAGCAGCATCATGCCGCAGAAGCGCAACCCGAACGCGATTACCGGACTCCGCGAGGTGAGCAGCACCGTCGTCGGTGACGCCGGTCGCGTGTTCATCCTCGCGCACAACACGTCGGTTGGCGACTACGACTATCGGCGGCAGGGTCCTGTCGTGCAGACAACGGATCGCGCCCGTGCCATGTACCGCGCGTTCAGCACGGTCCTCGATAACTTGGTCATCAATCCCGCGCGCGCGCTCGCCGAAGTCAACGCCGACTACTCGACGATGACGGAAGTCGCAGACATGCTGCTGCGCGAGTGCGATGTGCCGTTTCGCATCGGCCATCACTTCGCGTCCGAGCTGACGACGTACGGACGCGGCCACAACCTGGTGCCGAAGGACATTCCGTATCAGGAGGCGGTGCGGATCTATAAGGAGGTGACTGGAGAGAAGCTCCCGCTCACGGCGGCGCAGCTGCAGCACGCCTTCGATCCGACGTATATCGTCCTCAGCCGCCGGGGCCTGGGCGGATCGCAGCCGGCCGAAGTGAAGCGGATGTTGTCGGAAGGGGAGACGCGGCTCGCGGCCGACGTCGAGTGGGTCAGCGCGCAGCGCCGCCGTTTGGCCGCGGCGCAGAGCGAGCTGGATCGCGCATTCGCGGCGCTCATTGCTGGCGCGTAGGCCCGTTTGCTCGCGGAACCCTCGTCTCATCTATAATTAAACCGGTTTCGCCGGAGGGAGCAGCTATGGTTCGACCGATCCTCGCTGCGGCGCTCGTGTGGGCAGCCGCAACCCCCTCGTTCGCGCAGGCGCCGGCCCCGACGTTCAGCAAGGATGTGGCGCCCATCCTGTACAAGAACTGCACCAACTGCCATCGGCCTGGCGAGATCGCCCCGATGTCGCTCCTGACTTACGCCGACGCGCGCCCGTGGGTGCGATCGATCCAGACGCGCATCACAAACGGCACGATGCCGCCGTGGCACGCCGACCCTACCTACGGCGTGTTTGAAAACGATCGCCGCCTCACGGCGGCGGAGAAGGACACGATCCTGAAGTGGATCGCCGCCGGCGCGCCCGAGGGCGACGCGAAGGATCTGCCGCCGCAGCCGAAGTACGCCGATGGCTGGATGATCGGTCAGCCGGACGTGGTCCTCACGATGCAGGAGGACTATCCGATTCCGGCGAGCGGCACCGTCGCGTATCAGTACTTCGAGGTCCCCACGAACTTCACCGAGGACAAGTGGATCCAGGCGTTCGAGGTGCGACCGGGCAACCGCGCGGTCGTGCACCACGTCATCGTCTACACGCGGGATCCGAAGGCCATCGAGCGCGCACGCGAGCAAGCGCGTCAGGCGGAAGCCTCGGGACGGAAGCCGCAACCCATCGTCACCTTTGCGGAGGGCATGGACATCCCGGCCGGTCAGACCGGCGGGAAGGAATTGCCGGCCGATCAGCGGAAGACACCGGGACCGAACGATCGGCCGAGCCCCGGGAGCTTCACCGGATCGATTGGCGGCTACGTCCCGGGCAACCCGGCGCGCATTTACGATGAGGGCACCGCGACGAAGCTGCCGGTGGGTGCGAGCCTCGTGTTCCAGATGCACTACACGACGACTGGCAAGACGGCGACGGATCGGACGAGCATCGGGATCATCTTCTCGAAGGAGAAGCCGAAGGTCGAACTGCACGGAGCCGTCCTCGCGAACGGCGCGCTGCATATCAAGGCCAACGATCCGAATGCGCGCGTCGATGCCGAGATGACGGTGAACCGCGACATCGAGCTGTACAGCATCCTTCCGCATACGCATGTGCGTGGAAAGGGCTGGAAGTACGACGCAACCTATCCCGACGGCCGCACCGAAACGCTGCTGTCGGTGCCGCACTACGACTTCGATTGGCAGACCGATTACATCTACAAGCAACCGGTGAAGATTCCGAAGGGGACGAAGATTCACGCAACGGCGTGGTATGACAACTCCGTCGCGAACAAATCAAACCCCGACCCCTCGAAGGACGTGTGGTGGGGCGATCAGACCTGGGAAGAGATGATGTTCACCGGTCTGACGTTCAGCGTGCCGCCGCCGCCAACGCAGCCGACGGCCGGGAAACAGTAGACGACGTGCGGGCTCAATACAGGATCGATGGAAGAAACGCCCCGGCTGGCGTGTTATACAACCCGACGCTCATGAGCGTCATCGGCTGAATCACCCGCAAGTTCTTCGCTAAGCACCAGCGAAAGAGCGCAGCGTTTCGAGTCGGAACCAAAATGCCAGGCCCGGACAGTGCCGACGCCGCTGCAATCATGGCTTGCAAGTCGCTGGTGGTTTCCGCCACCGCATAGCCAAAGAACCCAAGCATGCTGGTGTACGCGGTGATGCTCCCATCGCGGACCACAAGCATTGCGGTGCCCTGATGAATACCATCGAGCAAAGCGCGCGAACGCTCATGCCCATGTACTCTCCGGCACAAGGCGTTGCAGGCGTCGACGTCCTTCTCGGTGACGCGCCGAACCTCGTGATCGGGGATCCTTTCGCCGGTGACTTTTCCCTGCATGCACGCGAGGGGTTCGCGGACGACGAATCCCAGCTTCGCGTACAAGGCGAGCGAGCGGTTGTGAAACGCTGCCTGCACCAGTCGCACGCCGGCGAAAGCCTTCTGGCGGCTCCGCTCCAACACGTCATCCATCAATCGCCGGCCAACAGCAGCGTTCTGCACTGATGGATCAACGGTGATGGGTCCAATCCCGGCAATCGTGTCTTCCCACAAGAAATTGCTGCCGACGATCCGCCCGTTGGCCTCGGCAACCACCGAGTACACATCCGGCTTCGAGAGCATCATTGACATGAGTCCGGTGGCTGCCTCCGCGGATGGAAAGTCTGTCGGGAAGTTGTGGCGGTCGGAAATCGTCCGAAACGCCTCGTAGCAGATCCTGCCGCAAGCATCCGCATCGTCCGCTCTGCCGGGCCTCAACATTGTCGCCAAAGGTCCGTCTCCTTCGCTGGGGCTCAGATTTCTCCCCAAGCTGGCAGAGTCTACAATGGCGCGAAACGGTTACCGACTGCTCTTGCAGCCGCGGGAGCAGGGTCATTGCGCACTCGGCGGCCCGCTACAATTACGACGGTCTCGCGCTCTGGGGTTGGTCCTGCGTGCGTCTAAGTGGTTACACTTGTGGTGACACATGGTGACGCGCATCGCGCAGCCAGCTGGAGTTCCGTAGATTCAGGCCAGATTTCAAATGCGGAGGGATGGCCGAGCGGTCGATGGCGGTGGTCTTGAAAACCACTGTACGGGAAACTGTACCGGGGGTTCGAATCCCTCTCCCTCCGATCAATCCCTCGCTTCGCTCGGTCTTGTCGGCGAGCGAGGGCTCCCAGGGCATCATGCACCTCGCGACGCAACGTCGCTCGGTGCGATTCGGCTCGAATCCCTGCCACGCTCACTCACTCGCGCCTTTTCCTTGCGCAATCGCTAGAATCGATCCGCTTCTTTACGTAAAATTGACGGCCCAGACGGTCTGATGGCCACTCCCGAACCACCCAACGATGCGGGCACGCCACCATCGACAAACGACTCCGATGGCCGCGCCGGCCGATCGAACAACGAGCGGCTGGCCGCCGAATTTTTCGACCTGAGTCCGTTTCCGAGCGTGGTCAGTCGACTGGCCGATCAAACGATTCTGGCCATCAACGCGCGCACCTCCGAGATATTCGATGTTCCTCAGAACGAGGCGCGCGGACTGAAGGTCACCGACTACTACGTCGATCCGCCAGAGCGCCAGCCGCTCGTCGATCAGCTCCGGCACGGCGGCGCTGCGGACAACCTGCGCATTCGGCTGCGGCGCCCGGACGGCACGATCTTCTGGGCACAGGCCTCCGCCCGTGTGGTCACGTACGAGGGCGAAGCCGCGGTGCTCACGGTGTTCAACGACATCACCGAGCAGGTCGCGGCCGAGCAGGCGCTCAAGGCCAGCGAGAGCCGCATGGCGGCGCAGAGCGTGGCGCTCACCGATCTCACGGCGCAATACACGAGGCTGACCAGCCGCTTCGACGAACGGCTTCGCACGATCCTCACGACGTCCGCCCGGACGCTGAACGTCGATCGGCTGAGCCTGTGGCGCTTCGACGAGGAGCGTCGGTCCATCTGGTGCGCCGGCTTGTACCGGTGCCGCGCCGACACTCATGAATCGGGCGCCGTGCTGCTCCGCGAGATGGCGCCTGCCTACTTCGCCGCGCTCGAAGACGAGCGCGTCATTGCGGCGAGCGACGCCGGCAGCGACCCGCGCACCCGCCAGTTTCTCGCGGAGTACCTGAAGCCGAACGGCATCGGCGCGATGCTCGACGTTCCACTGCGACAGAACAACATCGCGGTCGGCGTCCTGTGCGCCGAACACGTCGGCGGCGCGAGGACGTGGACGATCGACGAGCAGAACTTCGCGATCTCGACGGCCAATCTGATCGCGGTGGCGATGGCCGACGAGGAGCTGCACCGCGCGCTCGATCAGCTCGCGGAAAGCAACGCCAGAGCGCGCCTCATCGTCGATACGGCCCACGACGCGTTCATCGGCGTCGACTCCTCCGGAAACATCGTGACCTGGAACGCGCAGGCGGAGAAGACGTTCGGGTGGACGGTCGACGAGGTGATGGGCCTGAACCTGGTGGACACGATCATCCCGCCCCACTTCCGCGACGCCCACACCCGCGGCATCCGCCGCTTTCACGACACGGGAGAGGCGCCCGTCGTCAACCAGCGGCTCGAGCTGACGGCGCTCGACCGCAGCGGACGCGAGTTTCCGATCGAGATCACGATTACGTCGCCGATGCGCCTGAAGGACGGCTACTTCTTCGGCGCGTTCCTGCGGGACATCTCCGATCGCCGCGAGCACGACGATCAGCTTCGCCGCGCGAAGGAGTCCGCCGAGGCGGCGACGCGCGCGAAGAGCGAGTTTCTGGCGAACATGAGCCACGAGCTGCGCACGCCGCTCAACGGCGTCCTCGGCTACGCGCAGCTCCTTCAGCGCGATCGCGGCTTGACCACGCCGCAGCGCGACGCGCTCGACGCGATTTCCGCGAGCGGCTCGCACCTGCTCGGTCTCATCAACGACATCCTCGACCTCTCGAAGATCGAGGCCGGATTCCTCGACGTCGAGCCCGTCGCAACAGATCTGGCGCAGCTCGCGATCGACTTGCGATATGTCGTGGCCGACGCCGCGCGCCGGAAAGGACTGCTCCTCACGATGCAGATCGCGCCGGAGGTTCCCCGGCGCGTCATGCTCGATGGGCGTCACCTCCGGCAGGTCCTGCTGAACCTGCTGGGCAATGCCATCAAGTTCACGGCACGCGGCGAAGTGCGCCTCGACGTCGGACCGACCGGCGACGATCGGCTGCTGTTCGAGGTCCGCGACACGGGAATCGGGATCGAGCCGGAGTCGCTCGAGAAAATCTTCGAAGCCTTCACCCAGACGGAGACGGGCTCGGCGTCTGGTGGAACCGGCCTCGGCCTCGCCATCAGCCACCATCTGGTCGGCAGGATGGGCGATCGGCTGCAGGTCGAGAGCACCCCGGGAAAGGGCAGTCGATTTTTCTTCGCGCTCGACCTCGTGCCGGCGACCGAGTCCGCTCGGCCGGGCGACGCAGAAGCAGCGGGTCCGTCGTTTGACGCGAGGCTCGCGCCCGGAGAAGAGCTGACGGCGCTCGTCGCCGACGACAGCACGGTCAACCGGCGCATTCTCGCGGCGCTTCTCGAGAGCGCCGGGATCCATGTCATCACCGCCGCCGGCGGGGTCGAGGCGGTCCAATTGACGCGCGAGCATCGGCCCGACGTCGTCTTCATGGATCTGAAGATGAGCGATCTCGATGGCCTCGACGCGACGCGGCGCCTGAAACTGGATCCGGCGACGACGAATATTCCCGTGATCGCGGTGACCGCGAGCACGCTCGGCGACAAGCGGCAGACGGCGCTCGACGCCGGTTGCACGGACTATGTCATCAAGCCGGTTCGAGCCGAGCTGCTGTTCGGCGCGCTGCAAACTCACCTCGGCGTGCGGTTCGTCGATGGGTCGGCCGTCGACGTTGCTGTCCCCGCCCCTGACCTTTCGAGCACACCGCGGCGCGCGGAGATCGCCGGCGGCCTTCATCAGGCGATCGCGATCGGCGACGTGACGGCGCTCGAACGGCTGGCGCAGGAGCTGGCGGGCGGAAAAGAGCAGGAGGCAATCCTCGGACAGGAGATCGCCCGGCTGTTGTCGAACTTCGACTTCGACGGCCTGCGCGATCTCGCGACCGCGCTGGCCAGGGAGACCGCGGGAAGTGCCGGCGATTGACACGGTGGAACGGCCGCGGCTCATCGTCCCGCCGTCGACGATCCTCGTCGTCGATGACAATCCGGTCAATCTGCAGCTGCTCGTGCGAACGCTGCACGGAACGGATCACCGGGTTCTTGCGGCAAAAGACGGGCGGGCGGCGATCGAGATTGCGAAGCGCGCCCGGCCCGACCTGATGCTGCTCGACATCATGATGCCGGAGGTGGACGGATTCGAGGCCTGCCGTCGGCTCAAGGCCGATCCTGCGACTGAAGAAACCGTGATCATCTTCATGTCTGCCCTCGGCGAGGTGTCGGACAAGGTGTCGGGACTGAAGCTCGGCGCCGTCGACTACATCACGAAGCCGATTCAGCCGGACGAAGTGCTGGCTCGCGTCGAGACGCATCTCGCACGGCAATATCTGGAGCGCGAGCTGCGTCAAAGTCGCGACCGACTGGATCGCGAGCTCGAAAGCGCCGCGAGGATGCAGCGGCTCCTTCTTCCACCCACGCTGCCACGCCATCCTGCGGTTGAATTCACGGCGTTCTATCGGACGAGCCGGCATGCCGGCGGCGATTACTACGACGTCCTGGACCTCGGAGGCGATCGCTACGGCATCATCGTCGCGGATGTCTCGGGTCACGGCGCGCCCGCGGCCATCGTGATGGCGATGATCAGGGCCGTGCTCCACACCAATCCGGCACTCGACGATCCGCCGGCGGTTCTGGATCAGATCAACCGGCATTTTCAGTACTTCTGGGGGTCGGCGACGTTTGCGACCGCGATCTACGGCGTGATCGACGTGCGGCGCCGGACGGGTCGCTTTTCGTGTGCCGGGCACCAGGCGCCGCTGCTGGTACGGAAGCCGAACGAAGTGACTGCTTTGTCGATCGACTCGGTCGCACCGCTCCTCTTGATGGATCTCGGACCCGTGCCCAGTTCCGAATTGACGTTCGAGGCCGGGGACCGGCTGCTCCTGTACACGGACGGAATCACGGAACGGGAAGCTCCGGATGGCGCCATGTTCGAGGAAGATCGGCTGACGAGAGCGCTCGCGAAAGCCGCGGCACTCGAACCGTCCGCAATCGTCGACACACTCGTCGCAGATCTCGATGCCTTTGCCGAGGGGCAGGAGCCTCGTGACGATCAGACGCTCGTGCTGGTCGGGTTTCCGCAGAGCGACTGAAACTATCCGACCGGCATCCCCATTCCCTTGACGCCGTACACCGGTATCGCCGCCGGGAAGCCGGCCTCGCCGAATGCCTCGCGGATGAGACGGTTCGTGTCGAAGTACACCTGCCAGTAGTGCTCGTTGCTGCAGTATGGCCTGACGCAGAGCATCGGACCGGCCGGCGTGAACTGCAGCACGTCGACGTCAACGGCCGGCGTCGCCAGCACGTTGGGAATCCTGGCGACACGCTCCTTGAGAAGCTGGATGGCAACATGATGATCGACCGAACCGCTGATGACCGCGGTCAGATCGACGCGCCGGTACGGGTTCGCCGAGAAATTCTGAATCGTGTCGGAGAACACCTTGTTGTTGCCGACGATGTTCAACACGTTGTCGGGCGTGTTGATGGTCGTGCCGAAGAGGCCGATCGAATCAACGGTGCCGGTGACGCCGCCAGCGGTCACGAAGTCGCCGACCTTGAACGGCCGGAAGAACACGAGGAACGCGCCGGCCGCGAAGTTGGCAAGCAGGCCGCCCCATGCCACGCCGATCGCGACGCCGCCGGCGGCCAGCAACGCGGCGAACGTGGTGGTTTCAACGCCGAAGAACCCGAGCAGCGCGATGATCAGCGTGACGTTGAGAAGGACACCGAGACCCGTGTGGAGATAGCGGGTGAGCGTCGGATCGAAGTGCTGCTTTGCGAGGGCGCGCTCGAGCATGCGCAGCGCGAACCGGATTAACCACCGGCCGACGAGCCAGAGAACGACGGCTCCTGCGACCTTCCACGCCACGCTGACGAGTGTGGCCATCGTCTGCTGCGCCACCACGTTGACATCCATTGAATCCCCCTCACCAACTCCGAGGCGCGCGGGCTCGCGCACAAAGTGTTTGACCGCGTTGCCCTATGATGACTTCGCGTCCGGTCGATCGCAACGTTCGGTCGCTCGACGACGCCGCGCATGCAGCGTCGGATCGCCGGGAACTAAACCGCTGAGCTAGCTCTTCGTCAGCGGATAGTGTCCGAACACGCTGTCGAGCCGAAGGCGCGTGACCTTCCCAGCGTCTCGCTCGAAGATCAGCAGCGTCTCCTTGACCGCGAACGTGTCGTTGCCACGATACGTCAGCGTCTGCGCAGGCGCTGATGGCGGTCCGCTTCCCTTCATCGTGAGCGTATCGCCGTCCGCGGCGATGGTGATCGTCGTTCGTCGTCCGCGACCGACACCTTCGAACGTTCCCGCATAAGCGTGCAGATCCCCGGTGAAGCGGACGGGTTGCTCGGTCGCCTTGCCAAGGACGGAGTCCGCGATCTCGCGCGCGAGATCGGCGGGACCAACGGGCCCTGCGGTGTTCAAGAGCACGACGATGGAGAGGCCGCTGTCGGGAAAATATTCGACTTCGGACAGGAAGCCGTTGATGCCGCCGCCGTGAAAGATCGCGCGTCGTCCACCCACGTCTGCCACGCCGACGCCAAAGCCGTAGCGCGTCTTCGTTCCGGCCGCCAGCGCGGTCGGCGTTGTCATTGCGCGGTACGAGTCCGCATTGAGGATCCGGCCGCCGTGCAGCGCGGTGAGCCACGCACTCAAGTCCGCCGCTGTCGAACAGAGCGAGCCGGCCGAATACGGCCAGACGTGGCTGATGAAGCCTTTCAGCACGAGCGTGCCGTTGTCAGTGTCGTAGCCGTGCGCGTGATGGTGGTGAATGGCGCTTTCGCTGCAGTAGTACGAGCCGGGCATGCCGGCTTTTTCGAACAGGTTCGTCCTGACGAAGTCGGCGTACGTCTGGCCGCTGAGTTTTTCGACGATGAGACCGAGCAGGAAGTACGCGGAGTTGTTGTAGACGAGCGCCTCGCCCGGCATGAAATCGAGCGGCTTCGCACCGAACAGCGTGACGAGCGTCTCGCGCGGCTTCTTGAGTGCCATCAGATCGCCGAACTCGGACATCTCCGTATAGCCCTTGATGCCGGACGTGTGCGTCAGCAGATGCCGAATCGTGATGTGCTGGCCGTGCGTCGGATAGTCCGGCAGGAACTTCGTCACTTCATCGGCGACCGACAGGCGGCCGCGCTCGGCAAGCAGCAGAATCGACGCGGCAGTGAACTGTTTCGTGACCGAGCCGATCTCAAAGCTTGCGTCTGCCGGCATCGGGACGTCCAGCTCGAGATCCGCGGACCCGTAGCTCTTCGACACGATCGTCTCTCCGTGCCGCATCACAGAGATCGATGCGCCGGCTACCTTCCCGGCCTTGATCGGTGCCTCCATCGTCCGGTCGATCGCTGACCGAATCGGATCCTCTGCTTGGAAGTCCGCGATTCTGTCCGCCGCCGGGTGTGAAGTCCCGGCGCCAACGATCGCCGCTGCGATCGCGGTCACCAGAAAACGCCGTCGGCTCATACACTCCCTCCGAAGAATCGGTTCAGTAGCCCGCGCTCTCGCCGTGCAGCCGCGGATCGGCCATGCCGTGCCAGTCGCCGCGGCGTTCAATCGTCGCTGCCACCGTCCAACCGGTTGTTGGCACCGCGAAAAACGTCAGACGATGGCCGAGCGCCTTGAGCGCTTGTTGCACGGACGCATCGAAGCCATCCTGTTCGAGCGAGATTTCATCCGGCAGATGTTGATGGTGAAACCGCGGCGCGCTCATCGCGCTGCTCGCGGGCATGCCGTAATCAACGATGTTCGAGATGATCTCCCACGCGGTCGTGATGATGAAGGGACCGCCGCTGGCGCCGGTGACGATCGCCGGCTTGCCGTCCGTCCCGAAGACGATCGTCGGCGTCATCGCCGACAGCATGCGCTTGCCGGGCGCAATCGCGTTCGCGTCTCCCTGGACCAGGCCGTACTGATTCGGCGATCCGGGCTTCGCGGCGAAGTCGTCCATCTCGTTGTTCAGGAGGAAGCCGGCTCCGGTCACCGTCGCGGCAGATCCAAAACCTGAGTTGATCGTCGTTGTCATCGCAACCGCATTGCCGGCGGCGTCGACGACGGAGAAGTGCGTCGTGTGCGGTCCGTCGTGTGAAATGCCCGATCGGCCAGAAACCTGCGACGAAGGCGTGGCGTGGTCGAGGGAAATCGAGGACTGCAGCTCGCGTGCGAATTCTTTCGACGAGAGGCGGCCGGCGTCGAACGTGACGAAGTCCGGATCGCCGAGCACGTCATTGCGCACCGCAAACGCGCGCCGCATGGCTTCGGCCTGCACGTGGATTGCTGCCGCTGAGTGCCACCCGAGTTTCGCGAGATCGTATGGCTCGAGCTGCTGCCCGATCATCGCGAGCGTGACGCCGCCCGATGACGGCGGCGGCATGCTGACGACGCGACGTCCTCTATACGTGAATGCCACCGGTTCGCGCCACTTCGGTTCGTATCGCTCGAGATCGTCGCGGGTGATGATGCCGCCGCCTTTCTTCATCTCGGCGACGATGAGCGCTGCCGTTTCGCCCTTGTAGAAGCCGTCATGTCCGCCAGCGGCGATGCGCTTCAACACCTGCGCAAGATCAGGATCGCTCCAGCTCGATCCTTCAGCCGGTCTCGCACCACCCGGCAGAAAGAGCGCCGCGGACGCCGGAAACTTCGAGAGTCGCTTCGCCTCGTCGCCGATCGCCGATGAAAAATCCGCGTCGACCGCAAATCCTCGTTCGGCGAGTGCAATCGCCGGGTTCACGAGCTCGGCCCACGGTTTCGTTCCGAACTTCTGGTGCAGCGCCCACAGGCCGGCGACGCTGCCCGGAACACCGGCGGCGAGATGGCCGGTGACGGATCGATCGGTCACGGCGCCCTGCGCGTCGAGATACATGTTCCGTGTCGCGGCCGCGGGCGCCGTTTCGCGGAAGTCGAGGGCGGCTGCCTGTCCGTTGACCGACACGACCGCAAAGCCGCCGCCTCCGACATTTCCGGCGGACGGCAGCGTCACCGCGAGCGCAAACGCCGTCGCGATCGCGGCATCGACCGCGGTTCCTCCTGCGCGCAGCACATCGGCCCCGACGCGACTCGCCAGGGGCGCGTCGCTGACGACGACGCCGTGCGGAGCAGCGACGTCGGGCGCGGTCAGCGGATGGGACCACGCCGGAGGAACCGCTGGCGGTCCCGCTTTCGCGGCGGTCGCCGACTCGCGATTGCAGCCGCAGACGAGCAGGGACGCGAGGACGAACCAACGAAGGAGCAATCTGACCTTCATTTCTCGACCCGTCCTGCGCCCCAGAGCGCCCGTCCGGGCTTCGCGCCGGTGTGTTCCCCGTCCCTCACCACCTGCACGCCGTTGACGAAGACGTCGCGCACGCCGACCGCATACTGATGCGGCTGTTCGTACGTCGCTTTGTCCGCAATCGTCGCCGGATCAAAGACGACGACGTCGGCGAAATTTCCCGCTTTGAGGACGCCGCGCCGTGCCAGACCGAGATTCGACGACGGTAATGCGGCGAGCCTCCGGACGGCTTCCGGAAGCGTCAACGCGTGCTCGTCACGCACGTACTTCCCGAGGACCCGGGCGAAGCTGCCATACGCGCGGGGATGGGCCGCCGACTTCAGGAAAACGCCTTCGGCCGCGATGGAACCGGCGTCGGACGCAAACGAGACCCACGGCAATTGCATCTGGCGCTTCACGTTTTCGTCCGACATCAGAAAATAGATCGTCCCGATGCGCGAGCGGTCCTCGAGCACGAGGTCCATGATCGTTTCTTCGGGCGACTTGCCGCGCATCTTCGCCACCTCGGCGAGCGTCTTGCCGGTGAGCGGCTTCAGCGCGTCGGATTTGAACTCCACCAGCAGCACGCGATCGGGCGATCCCGTCGCGAGGTACAGGTTTTCCCACGCGTCGCTCGGCGTACGAATCTCTCGCGCAATTTTCGCGCGTTGAACCGGATCGCTGAGGCGTTTGTAGAGCGCGTCCATCCCGCCGTCCTCGGCCCACGGCGGTATGGCGGCGTCGAGGCCTGTGCCTCCCGCCGTGTACGTGTACATGTCGGCGGTGATGTGAAGGCCGCTTGCGCGGGCCGCTTCCACGAGCGCGATCACGCGATCCATCTTCGGCCAGTTCGCCTGCCCGGCCGCCTTGAGGTGATAGATCTCGGCCGGAATCGCTGCCTCGCGGCTGATGCGAATCAGCTCCTCGACCGCTTCGACGAGGCGGTTCCCCTCGCTGCGCATGTGCGAGATGTAGATGCCCTTGTGCTGCGCCGCGACCTTGCTGACCTCGATCAGTTCTTCCGTCGTCGCGTAAAAGCCCGGCGCGTAGATGAGCGCGGACGCGATGCCCAGCGCGCCTTCCTTCATCTCGCGCTCCACGACATCGCGCATCGTCTGGAGCTGCGCGGCGGTGGCCGGCTTATCGTCGAGGCCGACGGCGTATTCCCGCAGCGTCGACGCGCCGATTGACGACGCGAAATTGGGCGAGACGCCGCGCTTTTCGAGGTCCAGCATGGCTTCGTGGAGCGTCGTCCAGGCGATCGGATATTTGATGTCACCCTGGGCCGCTACCCGCCGGGCACGCATCGCGTCGGTCAGCGGGCCCATCGAGTCGCCTTCGCCGAAAATTTCGGTCGTCACGCCTTGTTTGATGTCGCTCATCGACCGACCGTCGACGCGCAGCGAATCGTCGCCGGACATCATGTTGACGAAGCCGGGCGCCACGGCCAGGCCTTCGGCGCGCACCGTGGTCGTCGCCTCTGCGTCGCGCAGATCGCCAACCGCCTTGATCTCGTCACCGGCTATCGCGACGTCCGCGCGGACGCCGGGGCCGCCGGTGCCGTCATAGACGGTGCCGCCGGCGATCACGACGTCGTAGTGCGCGCGAGGGGCGCTGTTGCAGCCGAGCGCCAGAAATGTGGCCGCCAGTAACGTCACGGGGGGGACGACGGCACGACGCCTTGACAGTGTCATCGGTAGCGCTCCTCTCAGTTCCTTCCGAGCGTAGAATCATGCCATGCGAACAGCGGTTCTCGTCGTCGTTGTCGTTGTGATTGCGCTGAGCGCGCCGCCACGGGCCGCCGCACCGGATTGGCACATTACCGCAACCGTTGCGGAGAGCTGCAGCTGCACCATCTCGTGCTCGTGCAACTTCGGCGGCGAGCCGAATCCCAATCCATGCGAGGGCAACCGGTTGATCGCGATCCGGTCTGGCCACTACGAGCAGGTCGATCTCGCCGGCGTGAGCTTTCTCGTGACGTTTACGATGCGGAGCTGGTCGAAGATTTACGTCAGCGACAAGGTGACTGCGGCGCAGGAGCAGGCGGTCGAGGCGCTGCTGCCGATCGCGTTTGCCGGATTCCATCGCGGCATGCTGTCGCTCACGAAGGCGCCCATCACGATGGACATCACCGAAAAACGCGTGACCTTCTCCGGTCCTGAATCGTCGGTCGAGATGGAAGTGATGCGTGGATTCGACGGCAAGAGCGTGAAGATCCTGAACCTGCCGAACCCTGCGTATCAGGACTACACGCAGTATCGGTCCGTATCGCACCGGCATTCGAGCGACAAGGCCAAGTGGAATCACTCGGGGACAAACGGCTTTACGTCCACGATGGACGTCGGCAGCGACAAATAGATCGCGCGACGTAGCCCGTCAGACGATTCCGAATTTCAAGAGGCTCTCCGCCGTCGCGACGATCGCGTCCTCGCGCGAGCGGGGCTTCCAGCCGAGCACGCGCTGTGCCTTGGCGCTCGTCGCGTTGCGCACCTTGCCGAGCATCGGGAGCAGTTGGCGCATGGCGGGATCGAACATCGCGCCGACGCGCACGATCCAGTCGGGCAGCTCGCGACTCGGCACTTTCTTCGCCGCGTCGCCGAGCCGTGCCTTGAGGACGTTCGCAATCGCGAGCATCGACATCGCGTTGCCGTTCTCCGCGACCGCCACGAACCGCTCGTCATTCGCTGCCGGGCTGGTCATCGCCCTGAGGTGCAGATCCGCAACGTCGCGCACGTCCACGATCGCGAAATGGATGCGTGCACATCCGCGTACTCCCTTCAAGAGCCGCTTCACCATCTCCGTCGACGATGACGCGTCCGGGCTGAGGACAGGACCGAAGATCGCGGCGGGATTGATGACGGCCAACTCGAGTCCGCCGCCTTCCGCCCTGACGAAATCCCACGCGGCGCGCTCGGCGATCAGCTTCGACTTGACGTACGCGCTCATGTCGCCGCGATCCGGATTCGACCAGCTCGTCTCGTCGAACGGCTCGGCACGCGGCGGATAGCCGTAGTAGACGGCGCCGCACGACGAGGTCATCACCACGCGCTTCACCGCCGCATCCCGTGCCGCACGGAGCACGCGCAGCGAGCCGTCGCGTGCCGACGCAATCACCGCTTCTTCCGCCTGGCGAGCCGAATCGGAGAGCGGCGACGCGACGTGAATCACATGGTCACAACCCGCAACGGCTTCCGGCCAGCCCGAATCGCTCGTGAGATCGGCTTTGAAAAGCGTCAGCCCGACGCTGTCGCTTCCGGCGGCTCGGAGCATCTCGCGCAAGCTGTCTTCTTTCTTCACGGAGCGCACGGTCGCGCGGACGCGGTGCCCCGCGTTCAGCAGCTGCAGGAGAACGTGGCTGCCGACAAACCCGCTGCCGCCGGTCACGAGGACGGTACTCATCGCTGGATCTCCGGCCGTTGCCACGCGTCACTTCGTGACGCGAACGTTCGCCACTTCACCTGTGATGTCAATCGAAGTCCCGTACGGCTTCGAGAACGCTGAGACCCGCTGAAGGATGTGGTTCGCTCGTGCGCCGGTGGCCGCGGTGGGCAGTCCGCGCGTGTGGAGAAATTCGTTGTTCGCGTACGCGTTGTGCACGTCAGGCTGTCCGTCCCCGATGGGATTGAGCACGACGGGACGCAGAGAGATGGACTTCAGCGTCCGCGCGTCGAACTCGACCGAGGCGACGACGCTCTCCCACGCCATCGGCTCGTCGATGTAGGTGAGCGTGGCCGGCAGGTTGTAGATGAAGTTGCCGAGGTCGTAGAAGATCGGCCGACCGCGATACATTTCCACGCCGTGCAGCAGCGGCGCGCCGTGCATGACGACGATGTCGGCGCCGGCGTCGATTTCGTCGTGGGTCCACGTTGTGAGCCACGGATTCGGCGCGAGCCGCTCCTGCATTCCTTCGGTGAAGATCGTCGAGAACGAATAGCGTCCGAAGACGTGATTGTGTTGGTACACGATGACCACGTCCGCGCGCTGTCGTGCGTCCCTGATGCTCTGCAGAATACGACGTGAATCGTCCGGGTGCGGCGTGTTGACGACGCCGTCGTCCAGGTCCGCGGTCGCTTCGTTCTCGCGATCGCCGGCGAGGACGCGCAGCTGGTTGACGCCAGCATGTTCCGCGGTGGCGCGGCCAGCGGGCGCGATCAGACCCGACGCGCTGGCGACCAACGCGACGGTGCCCTTCGGCGTTTGAAAATACGCGGGCGCCGCGGCATCAGCGATGGTGTTGCCGGTCCCAGCATGCGCGATGTTGCGGCGATCGAGCTCGCGCAGGGTGTTTCGGACGCCGCCTTCCTTGAGATCGAACGCGTGGTTGTTGGACAAGGACAGCAGGTTGAATCCCATCGCCTTCAGCGCGTCGAGCGCTTCGGCGGGCGCCAGAAATCCGCGTCCCTCCTGAACGGTCTGGCCGGGTTCGGCGATCGCGCCTTCAAGATTCGTGAAGACCACGTCGCCGCCATTGAGGAGTCCCTTGATGATCGGAACAGCCGCTGGCTTCGTGGATCGAAGATCCGAACGAATCATCGATTGGCCGGTGAGGACGATCGTCATCGTTTTCGATTGCGCCGACATGGCGATGGCGGAGGCGAAGACCGCGGCGAGCAGCGTGGCGAAGTGTATGGGTTTCATCGAGTGTCCGTCATCCTGCGTCGACGGACACTAGTCTAATCCTCCATCCAGTAGCGCGGTCCCGCTCCCCGGCGCGCCGCACGATCGCCGGGATTCGCGAACGCGCAGCGATCCATGGACAGGCATCCGCAGCCGATGCACTCGCCGAGGCCGGACTCGAGGCGCTCGAGCTCTTCGATCCGGGCGCGGATCCGCTTCTTCCAGGCGCCGGACAGCTTCGTCCAGTCCGCGCGCTCGGGTACGCGATTGCGCGGAAGCCTGGCAAGCTCCGATCGAATCTCGTCGAGGGACAATCCGACCTTCTGTGCGAACACGATGAACGCCACCAGACGGATGACGACGCGCGGATACCGTCGATGACCGGCATCGTTGCGCTCGGAATGAATGAGCCCCTGCTCTTCGTAGAACCGTAAGGCCGACGTCGCCACGCCGCTGCGTGCGGCGACCTCGCCGATCGTCATGACCTCGCTCATAGAGCGAGCATGACGCACTTTCCACTTGACTTCAAGTGCACTTGAAGTCTGACCCTGTAAAGAGAGTGGCTCCGTCATCGCACCCGTCCGCGGCTCGGCCGGGCGGTGCACATGAGCCCCGGAGGTTAGAAATGCCTGTATCGAATCGTGTGGCGCTGGTCACCGGCGCAAGTCGTGGGCTTGGCGAGGTCATTGCCGGGGTACTGGCCGAACGAGGCTTCCAGCTGGTGATTGGTGCGAGGGAAGAAGCGCCGCTTCAGCGCGTGAGCGAAACACTGTCGCGAAGCGGACGGCGGGTTGTCGCGATCGCCGGCGACGTCACCGACGCGAACGCGCGGCGCCGATGGATTGAGGCCGCACGCGAGCTCGGCGGCCTCGATGTGCTCGTCAACAACGCGTCGGAGCTCGGCGGCATCGGTCCGCTGCTGACGTTCGACGTTCAACGCTTCGGCCGCGTCTTTCCGGTGAACGCCGGCGCGCCGATCGCCCTCATCCAGCTTGCGTGTCCGCTCCTGTCCGCGCGCCGAGGGCTCATCGTCAACATCACCAGCGACGCGGCGGTGGGCGCGTATCCAGGATGGGGTCCGTACGGTGCGAGCAAGGCGGCGCTCGAACTCCTCACGAAGACGCTTGCAGCGGAACTGCAAGAGCAGGGAGTTTCTGCCGTGCTCGTCGATCCGGGCGACATGCGAACGCGCATGCATCAGGAGGCGTTCCCGTCAGAAGACATCTCGAATCGTCCTTTGCCCGATGTGACCGCACCGTTCTGGCACTGGCTGTTCGATCAGGCCCCCGAAGACATCAACGCCCAGCGCTTCGCAGCGCAGGAAGAGGACGCGCGATGGCATCAGCCAGCCTAGACGTGGAATTCGATGTGCCGACGGAGCTCGAGGCATCGGAGCCTCCGGAGGCGCGGGGCCTCGATCGCGATGCCGTCCGGCTGCTTGTATCAGACCTTCAACATGACGTTGTCGCGCACGCGCGCTTCAGCGATCTGCCTCGGTGGCTCGACGCGGGTGATCTGCTCGTCGTGAACACGAGCGGAACGATGAACGCTGCCCTCGACGCGACGGCCGCCGACGGCACGGCGTTCGAGCTGCATGTGTCGACGAAGCTGCCGGGCGGTTTCTGGACGGTCGAACTGCGCAAGCCAGGCGAAGGCGCCTCGCTGCCGTTCCGTCATGCGCGAGCGGGTGCCACGTACGATCTTCCGTCCGGCGGACGCGTCACGCTGCTTGCGCCGTACCCTCTCACCGACTCGCTTGCGTCATCGTCCCGTTTGTGGATCGCGGCACTCTTCGTGCCCGACACGGTTCCGTCGTATCTGGCGCGATTCGGATTTCCGATTCGCTACGGTTACGTCAAACGATCGTGGCCATCGAGCGCGTATCAAACCGTCTTCGCGACCGAGCCCGGCAGCGCCGAGATGCCGTCCGCCGGCCGGCCGTTCACGGCGGAGCTCGTCACGCGTCTCGTGTCGGCGGGTGTGCAGATCGCACCGCTCGTGCTGCACACCGGTGTGGCGAGCCTCGAGGACCACGAACCGCCGTACGAGGAGTTCTATCGCGTGCCCGCAGAAACGGCGGACCAGGTCAACGCCGCGAGGCGTCGCGCAAACCGCATCGTCGCCGTCGGCACAACGGTCGTTCGTGCTCTCGAGACGACTACCGACGAGCGCGGGACGACGAGTGCGGGTGACGGGTGGACGAGTCTCGTCATCACCCCCGAGCGTCCGCTGCGTGCGGTCAACGGTTTAATCACTGGACTGCACGAACCGCATGCGACGCATCTGACGATGCTCGAACGGGCGATTGAAGCCGCTGGTGAAGCGAACGCAGAACTGCGGTCAACGGACCGCGGCTACGCTCGGCGTCAACTCGAACGTGCGTACCGCGAGGCGCGAGCGGCCGGCTATCTGTGGCACGAGTTCGGCGATTCACACCTGATCATCGGCCGGCGCGGCCGGTCGCCGGCATCGCCGCGGTGATTCGGTTGTGTGCGCTCAGACCTTCCGCCGCATCGCCGATTCGTTCGCCCTGAACTTCGCGATGCGCTCGATCAGCTTGACCGGAACGGGCTCGGAGAGCGGGAAGCGGATTGTGCCCTTGCTGACCTTGTACGGTGCGAGCTCGTCCCGAAACGCCTTCCGCAGCCGGTCGCCTGCCGGATAGAGCGAGTAGTGATGCTGCCAGCCGGCGAAGAACAGCACGATCCGTCCGTTCAGTTTGTACGCCGGGATCCGGTACGAAATGACTTCTTCGGCGCCGGGCAACGCTTTGCGAATCGTGCTTCGCACTCGCTTCAGCGCCGTTCGCGCCGCCGGACTCTGCGTCGCAATGTATTCACTCACCGTCTGGACGTTCGCCTTCGCCATGGTCACGCTCCCCAGTGTGGTCGCCTCTCACCTCGTGTAATCGATTGAGCGTCACGATTCTCGACACGTCATACGGTCCGCTGTGATTGGAGTACAGTGAGGCGTGCCGATGCGAACCACGTTGACGCACCAATCGACGTTGCTGGCCTTGTTGCTGTGCTGCGGTGTCCTGTCGCTCGACGCGGCGCAGGACAAGTCGGCGAAGAACCCGGTCGCGCCGGCGCCGGAGTCGCTGGCTGCCGGCCAGCGCGTGTACCTCCGCTATTGCGCCAGCTGCCACGGCGCCAACGGTGAGGGCGGTTCGGGCAACGATCTGATCCCTGCGGCGCCGGATCTCACCGACAAGGAATGGAAACACGGTTCCAGCGACGGTGAGATTTTCGGCGTCATCAAAGACGGCGTCCCGCCCGATCTGAACATGGTGCCGTTCAAGGATCAGATCAGCGACGCCGACATCTGGAACGTCGTCAACTACCTGCGATCGATCGCCAAGAAGAATTGACGCCTCCCGAGAGTCGCACCTACTTCGCGAGCGGATCGGGACGGACCTGGAACTTGATCAGCTTGCTCGTCGTCCCTCGTCCGCTCTCCATGTGAAACGGCGCGCGCGTCGAGATGCTCGTCCAGATGCCTTTTCCTTTCCACCCGGCTTTCGCATCGTCGATGCGGCCGTCGATGCCCTTCGCGTAGAAGCCCATCGGATACGGGACGCGCAGCGTCATGAACTTGCCGTCCACGAGGGCGAGCAGCCCTTCCGATTCGTTGCCGGTTGCGAGCGGCACGTTCGTGCCCAGTCCCAACATGTCGAACCGATCGACGAAATCGTAGTACGCGGAATCGGCGCTCCCGGAATCGGCGCCGCCGACGTAATTCGGACCGGGCAGCGGATAGAGCGTCCATCCTTCGGGACAATGTTGTCCCGTCGCAGCGGGTCCGTTCAGCGGTCCTTTGCATTTGCGCCGATCGAAGCTCGCGAGATGTCCGCTCGAGAGCACCGTCCAGACGACGCCGTTGCCGTCGACGTCCATGCCGCGCGGCGCGAAGCCCTGCGCGCTGGCTTTCGGATTGTTCCACGGCACCTCGTAGATTTCAGAGAGCGCGGTCGCAGGCGGATTGGATCCCGGAACGAGTCGAACGAGCGATCCGGGCATCCCTTGTACGGATCCCCAAATCGATCCGTCGGCCGGGCTCGGCGCGACACCGTAGAACGGAGCGTTGATGCGTTTGTCCTTCGTCGGATCGATCGGCTGATCGGGCTCGACGTACGCGTCCCGCTTGCCGTTGCCGTTCGTATCGAGGACGAACGCCGTCCACCCCTGCGCCTTCTGTTCGTCGTGCGTCTTGTCGTAGACGTTCGTGTCGAACCATCCTTCGACCGGACCGCCGCCGGTGAACCAGAGGACGCCGTGATCGTCGAAGTTCAGGTGATGCGTCCCGAAGCAGGTGTCGATTGTCGTGACCTTTCCGGTTTTGGGATCGTAGAGCTGCATCTGCCTGCCGCTCTGCGTCAGCGGAAACGCCTCGGCCGAAGGATGCGTCGATCCCTGCCGGCAGAACGCCGGCGTCTCGTTCGGACGAATGCGCGCCGCAATCCACACGCGTGCCTGTCCGTCCATCGCGAGGCTGTGCGCCGTCGTCTGCGCGGTCCAGATCGCTTCGTCGCCCCAGTACGGCGACGGCTGCGCCGGCGGATTGTTCGCCTGACTCGGCGTCTTCGGGTCGCGGACTTCGAGCTTCACGCGCGTGATGGTGTTGCGCATCGGATCGACGACGGGCATGTAGTCCGCGCTTTCTTCGAGCGCGCCGTACACCGGTCCGTTCGGGTTGATGGTGGGATGGCGCTTGTCGCTCGAGATCTCGTCGTGGAGGTACACCTTTGGATCGGCCCAGTCCCACATCGTGATCACGACGTTGCGTTCGCGGCCCTGCGGGCGGGCAGGCGTTGCCGTTGGCAGCTTGCCCTTCGCGATCCCGTCGCTCCAGGACGACCACATGGACAGCGCGCGCGTACGCCCGACCTGCGTGAAGCGCGCGCTCATGCCGCCGCCGGCCTGCCCCGACTGAATGCGGCGATCCCACGCGGCCGACGAGCTCTCGAACATGCCGAGGCTCGCAGGAATCTCGCGCGTCGCTTTGTTCCCCATCTGATGACAGCCGGTGCAGCCGTCGGTATTCACCACCTGACGAATCCACTCGCCCTGACTCTTGATCGCGGGTGAGATGCCGTTGCCCGACGGACCGGTTCCCGGGAAGTCTGTCTTCGGCGGGACCTGCAGCAGCGACAGCCAGTATTGCGCGGGGTAGTACTCCGCGGCGGCCTTCGCGTTTGGCGCTGGCACGGCGGTCAGGTTCAGCGCTTTGCCCGGCGCAGCGTCGGTCTTCGGCGAGTCAACGAGACCGTAGCCGCGAACCCAGACGCTGTAGTTGCCCTTTGGCAAATCGGGCATCAGGTAGCGGCCCTGATCGTCGGTAACCACGATCTTCCGAAGCGTCGTCGGCAGATCTTTCGACTCGGCGATCACCCAGACGCCTGCTTCGGGACCGCGCGCGCCGGTCACGACGCCGCCGATGTCGTCGCTGTCGACTGAAACGCCTGACTGGGCGACGACCGGCCGTTGCACGTTTGGCAGCGCGGCGACGATCGCGACCGCAGCGGCGACGAGCACGAGGGGGACGCACGTCGATCGACTGACCATGGAATCCTCCATCTATCTCACGACTTCCTGAAAATACGCCGGGAGGTCCTTCTTCGTGCCGAGCAGAATTTCAACAATCGCCTGCCTGTCTGCCAGCGACAGCGCCGTTCGATAACGCTCGCCCGGCTCCGCACCGGACAGAATGCGCCACAGCCGCCTGTAAATCGGATCCCTGGCGGCGGGAGGCAACGTCTCGAACGCGTCAGAGTAGATCAGATAGCTGCACGGATACACCATCAAGCGCCGGGTGAGATCGAGCTGGTGGAGCGATCGACCTTTCGCGTCTTTGGGTCCTGCCTGACTGAATCGTTCGGCGAACCCCGACGACCCGCGGATCCGATCGCCGAGCGGCGCCTCACCGACGAAGAGCATGTAGTCGACGACCTCCGTCGCGATGCCGGTCATCATCTGTGCGAGCCGTTCCTGTTCGCCTGGCGACGCCACGAACGGCGCGTGGCGAGCGGGATCGGCGGCGCGCGCCTCCCATCCGACGCGCGTCAGCAGGTTCGTCATGTGCGTCTGATGCGAAAGCACCATCAGTGCGGCGATGTCGCTCGACATCACGCGATAGCCGTCGTCGTCAAACAGGCCGGTCACTGACGGTAGTTGCGAATATGCGGCGCCGGTCAGCGCGGCCACCTCGTTGCCCCGATGCGCGATCGAGCCGCTGCTTCCCGTGACGAACCAGCCGCCCCATCTGTCCGCGAGGGGACTGCGCTGATCGGTGGCGACAGACCTCGCGATTCCGCCGGCACCGCGCGACGACGCCGTACTGAACATCAGCATGCCGGGGACGCCGAGCGTGTCGCCGCTCATGTGACAACCGAGGCACGTGAACATGCGGCGGAACTCGGGCCGGTCCGACGGATGCTGATCGAGCGTATAGAAGACCACGCCTTGCGCCGCATCCTGTGCTGCGACCTCGATGATTTCACCGTCGCGGACCCATCCGAGCGCGACGCGATCGTTGAAGAACAATGCGCGCGGATTCTGTTCATTGATGCGCTTCGCCTGGAAGCTTGTCGGCGAGAAGACCAGCATCTGCGAATCAGCGGAGATCGCGAGCGCATCGAGTGCGGATTGGAGATATCCGCTCCGACCCTGAAAACTCAACCGTGCCGTTCCGGCGCGGAGCTTCTCGTTCAACGCCGAGACCGCGTTGTCGAGCGGCGCGGAAGAATAGGCGATGGCCGGGTCGTCAGCCGATCCGAGGAACATGCCGCCGCGCTGCGCGGCGAGTCCAATCGTCGCCCACGTCATCGTTGCGATGACGATCGCGAGGACGCCGATTCGGAGGACCGCGCGCATGGTGTCACGCATCGAACGGTTGCTCGAAGCTGCCGACGATCGGATTCTGTGTGGCGGCTCCGCTGCGGTCAAGCTCATTCGATTGGCACGCCGCGGGTAGAATAGCCGGACCTCAATCGTGGCCGATTCAAAGCCGCATCATCTGCGCGAAGACCTGGGCCTCGGCGGCAAGATGTCCGAGCGCAGTCGGGTCCGTCTGCTCAATCACGATGGGACCTTCAATGTCCGCCGTAACGATTTCGGTCCGTTCCACCCCTACAACGCCTACCACACGTTTCTGTCGCTGCCCGTTCCGCGCCTGCTGGCGCTCGTCGCGCTCGGCTACCTCGTCGCCAACATCTTCTTTGCGATCTTGTACTGGCTGGCAGGCCCTGGCGCGCTGGCCGGCGCCGCGCGGACGCCGCTCGCGCGATTCGAAGACTGCCTCTTCTTCAGCGTCCAGACAGTGGCGACGATCGGCTACGGACGTCTCGTGCCGAACACGCGCACCGCGAACGTCCTGGTCGCCGTCGAGGCGCTCGTCGGACTTCTCGGCTTTGCCATCCTCAGCGCGCTGCTGTTCGCGCGATTCACGCGGCCAACCGCGAAGATCATATTCAGCGACAACGCCATCATCTCGCCCTACGAAGGCGGCTGGGCGTTGATGTTCCGGCTCGTCAATCTTCGCAGCCACGATCTGACCGACGTGCACGCGGTGGTGTCGTTTGCCCGGTGGGCAGAAGAAAACGGCGAGCGGCAACGGTTGTTCGATCTGCTGGTCCTCGAACGGCCGTCAATTCTGTTCATGCCGCTCCACTGGGTCATCGTGCATCCGATCAGGGACCACAGTCCGCTGCGCGGCTTCTCGGCCGAGTCGCTCATCGCCTCCGATCCCGAGTTCGTCTGCCTGATTACGGCGGACGACGAGACGTTCGCACAGACGGTGCACTCGAAAACGAGCTACGACAAGCACGACCTCGTCTGGGGCGCACGTTTTCGCGACATGTACACGTCGGACACCGATCATGTCTCGATCGACCTCCGACGCCTGCACGCATTCGAACGGGTCGACGCGCCGCCCAACATCTAGCCGAGGCATTCGAAACTCAGGCCTGACCTCCGGCGTCTAACCCGGACGTGAATGTCCAGGCAATCCTACGTGTGTCTGCTGTCGGTCTCGCGTGCAGCCTCGGTTTCTGGCCGTGGGCGCCGAACGCGTTCGAGGCACGCGCTCAGACCGTCGACCCGCCGCGTCGCTCTTCATCGAGGGCGCTGGACTGGGCGACGCGCGCGGCCAACGCGCTCGGCGGCGTCGACAAGCTGAAGTCGATCGAGACCGTGGAAGTCGGCGGCCTCTCGGTCTGGCACCAGCGCGAGCAATCGGAACGGCCGGAGGGTCCCTGGTTCGCGACGTTCACGGACTTCACCGACGTTCGGAATGTCCGTCTCGACGCCGTGCGACGGACCGCACGCACGCGCGGCTTTTCGTCGCCGGACTGGATGGACAGTACGAACTGGAGCGAGCCGTCGACGACCTTCGCTGCCGGCGGCCTCGGGATTCGGCAGGCGAACGGCACGTTTTCTCCCGGCGAGATCCCGTGGGACGTCGGCGCGCTGCCTGTCGCGCTCGGCCCCGAGCATGCGCTGGTGGCGGCGCTCGACGCCGCGGATCTGCACGCGGAACCGGACGCCGTGATCGACGGCTACGCGCATCACGTGCTCGCGTTCACATTCGCTGCCGCCCGCGTACGCCTGTTCCTGAACGCGCCGTCATTCCTGCCGAAGGCCATCGACGTCGTGCGCGCCCGTCCGTACGACGTGTTCTGGGCGCCGTGGGGCGACGTCGCCCGGCGCGTGACCTTCGGCTTGTGGACGCTCGAGCCGGAGGGCGTTCTCTATCCACGCCTCTGGGACTTCTCGACGAACCAGCAACCTGACGGAACCATCGAAATCACGCGAGTGCGCTTCAACCCGCCCGTCGATCGATCGACGTTCGATATTCCCGAGGCCGATCGTCAGCGCCTCGCAGCCGGCCGCCGACTGATCGCGGACACGCCGCTCGGCTCCCAGGAGAGGCCGTCGCACGAACTCGCCCCCGGAATCGTTCAGGTTCCGGGCCGCTGGGACATCGTCGAGGTCAAGCAGGACGACGGCGTCGTCATCATCGAAGGCCCGTTGTCGTCGAGCTATTCGGTGAAGGTGATCGACGATGCGAAGCAGCGGTTCGGAGGAGCACCGATCAAAGCAGTCATATCGACGTCGGATTCGTGGCCGCACATCGGCGGTCTGCGCGAGTACGTCGCGCGCGCGATCCCGATCTACGCGCTCGACTTGAACGTTCCGATTCTCCGGCGCCTGTTCGCGGCGAAATTCGAATCGACTCCCGATGCGCTCGCAAAACGGCCGCACGAGCCGACGCTCCGCGTCGTCGCCGGCAGGACCGTTGTCGGAACCGGATCGAATCAGCTGGTGATCTACCCGTTGCGGACGCCGTCAGGCGAGCGGCAGATGATGGTGTACTGGCCGGCCCATCATCTTCTATATACGAGCGATCTCTTCACCATCCGCGGCAAGTTCATCTTCCTGCCGCTGCAGGTCGCAGAAGCCGTCGGCGCGGCCGGACGCGAACAGCTGCAGGTCGAAACGGCGTTCGGCATGCACTACGATCCGCTGCCGTGGTCGACGATCGTCGCTGGCGCGGCGCCTCCAGCGCGAGCAACGGACGCGAGCGATCCGCCCGTCCGATCAGTGCCGCACTGACGGTTCGGTCGCTGGCGCAGTCGTCCGCGGCGGCACGACCGGCACGAGCAGATACGACGCTCGGTCGCGATCGTGGTAGACCGTCTGTTCCGCGACGACCGCTTCGGTCTCTTTGCCGATTGGACCGCCCGTCTGCATGTTGCGGTCGAACTTCGGAAACGCATGCGACGCGACCTCGAGGCGCAAACGCCATCCGGTTCCGAGACGGATGCACGTGGACCAGCTGTCCACGTCGTATTCTTCAACGCGGCCGGGCTCCAGCGGCACTGCCTTGTCGCGGCCCTGCCTGAAGCGCGCGCGGACGATCCCGTCGTTCAACCGAAGCGCAAATCCATCGGGCCGCACCGCCAGAACTTTCGTCGCCCAGTCCGTGTCTTTGGCCGAAGATGCGGCGAACAGATGGACGGCGAGTGGCCCGCACACATCCATCGGCTGTCGAAGCGCCGCGGTCGTGTAGACGAGGACGTCCTTTCGATCCTCGACCGTGCGGTAATCGTCCGGGCCGCCGATCTGCGAAAAGGCATCGTCGGTCACGAACGGAAACGCGTGCAGCGGATCTGCACGATACGTATCGCTCGCGTTCGTCGAGGACGGAGGTGTGGTGGTCAATCGACCGTCGCCGAGGCGTGAGTTGGCGCGTCCGCGGCTCGCGAGGTAGTACCGCGTATAGCGCGTCCGCGCGACGGGCCAGTCGTCCTCGGAGAGCCAGCGATTGTCGCCCATTCGGAATACGCGGACCTTCGGCTGTCGCTCGACGCCGGCTGGAGTGCCTTTCACCCAGCGATCAAACCAGCGGAGGTAAATGGCGTCGAGATCCACCAGCGCATTCGGTCCGAAGTCGATGGCGCCGATCTTCCGCGACTCGTTGATGTGATGGCCCCACGGTCCGATCAGCAGGAACTGATTCGGATGATCTTTCAGGTTCGCGAAGTTCTCCGTCGTGCCGACCAGCACGTCGTCGTACCAGCCGCTGATGTGGAGCATCGGAATCTGCGACGTCTTGAGCTGTTCCTGGTAAGCCTGCGCCTTCCAGTACTCGTCGCGGGTCGGGTGGTCGAGCCAATCGCGCCACGCTTTCATCGTCCGGCCGAGCAGTCGGTCCGCGGTGTAGAGCGGCAGATGCGAGTACGCGCCGCGGAGGTCGTGCTGTGAAATGTCCTGCATCGTCTTGCCGGAGATCGCGGCGAGCCATGACAGCGTCGATGGTTCGTACGCGCCGAACTGCACCGGAAAGTTCCGATCGGGATCGGGCGGCGTGACGCTCGGTACGATCGTGACGAGGCCTTCTGGCTTCAATGCGGCGGCGTAGACCTGCACCCAGCCCAGATAGGAGCCGCCCATCATGCCGACACGCTTGTTCGACCACGACTGACGCGTGATCCATCCGATCGTGTCGTAGCCGTCGTTCGCTTCGTTCACGAGCGGATAGAACTCGCCATCCGATTCGCCGCGGCCGCGAACGTCCTGCACCACGTACGCGTAGCCGAGGCGCGCCCATTTCTTTCCCGCGGCGACGTGTGTGGCGACGCCGTTGTCGTACGGCGTCCTGACAAGAATTGTCGGGACGGGCTCCGTCGTGTCCGGCCGGTACACGTCGGCCGACAACGTGACGCCGTCCCGCATCGCAACGCGGACGTCGTGGCTCATGACGATGGCCGGATCGTTCGCGCCGGCCATCATCAAGGCAAGAATCAATGCGGCCATGTTCGATGCCTACGACTTCGGCGTGAGCTTCAGGATCTTGCCGTCGTTGCCGTCCGTCAGCACGTACAGCGCACCGTCGGGTCCGGTGCTGACGCCGCGAATACGCGCGTGGAGGTCGCCGAGCAATTTCTCTTCAGAGACGACGCGATCGTTCTTGAGCTCGAGACGGACGAGCGCTCGTCCGGCGAGCGTGGCGACGAACAGGTCGTTCTGCCACGCAGGAAACAGCTTTCCGGTGTAGAACGCGATGCCGGCAGGCGCGACATCCGGCGTCCAGAAGTAGATCGGCTGTTCCATTCCCGCTTGTGCCGTCTTGTCGTTGTTGATTGGCTTGCCGGTGTACTCGCGGCCGTAGCCGATGACGGGGAAGCCGTAGTTCTTTCCGGCCTCGACGCGATTGACTTCGTCGCCACCTCTCGGGCCGTGTTCGCTCAGCCACAGTTGGCCGGTGCGCGGATGGATCGCGACGCCTTGGGAATCGCGGATTCCCATCGCGTAGATCTCCGGGCGCGCGTTCGATCGTCCGACGAACGGATTGTCTTTCGGGATCGAGCCGTCCGTGTTGATCCGAAGCACCTTGCCCATGTCGCTTTCGTACTGCTGCGGCTGCGGCCAGTCCACGGCGTTGATTGCGACGCCGGACGGAACGGTCGACGTGACGAGCAGCGTCCCGTCGTTCGCTTGAATGACGCGGCCGCCGGTTCCCTGGGCGTCCAGCAACACTTTGATGTCCTCGAGTCGGCGATCGTCCGCCGAGAGCCGCGCGCGCGCGACCAGCAGCACGCCGGGACTGCGCGGCAGCGCGTCCATCTTCGCGCCATCCGGCAGCGCGGTGTAGGCGAGGTAGATCGTACGGTTGGTGGCGAACGCCCTGTCGGGTCGGACCTCCGTCAGCCCCTGGCCATGCGCCCACAGATCTTTTGGAAGTCCTTCGACCTCGGACAGCGTTCCGTCCTTCGCCGCAATCCTGATGTGCCCCGCGCGCTCGCCGACGATGATCCGGCCGTCAGGGAGAAAATCGAAGCAGAATGCGCCCGCAAGCTTTTCGACGATCGTCGTCGTCTGATACGTCGAGGTTCTGGCGGGCACGGGCGCGCGCGTCTGCCCGAGCCACTGCGGGCTGGGCGCGTACCCGTCGGGCGCGGCGCTCCCGTCCTCCGGTCGAAGCCCTCCCGCGGGGATTGCGGGCGGCCGCGGCTCCGGCTTCGGAGCCTGCGCGTTCGTCGACCGTGTCGCCAATCCCAGTGCGAGCGCTCCGACGAGGGATCCAATCACAACCGTCGATCGATTCACCTGAGCCTCCTCCGATCGCGTATCACCATCACGGACACCCCGCAGTGGTGCGCTGAGTGTAACGCGTCCACCAAACATCGGCTCCGTTGGACGTTCCGGTCCATCCAATCGAATCCTGCTTCACGCAAGAACTGTAATCGCCCGGATGATCGAAGAAATACGACGTGTTCGATGCGCGTCCCTGCGGCGGCGCAATTGCAGAAGCGTCGTCAAGCTATGTGAGCGATTCGCGTGTCTAACCAGTAAGCCAGCCGCCTCCCGATGACGAATCGGGAACCGTCAGGAGGATCGCATGGACCGAGCACGCCTTGCTTCGGCCACGGTGGTCGTGTCGCCGTTGACAACGTTGACGGCCGCGACCACAGCCCTCGCGATGATCGTGATCGCCGGCGGAATCGCGCTTCACGCACAGACTGCTGCCGTTCCTGAAGGATGGGTCGTCCTTCCCGTTGACGAATACCGCGCGCTTCGCGAGCGCGGCACACCGCTGCCGATACCGACACCTCCGCCGCCGATCGAAGCGACGCTGTCGCGCATCGACTACGACCTGCGCGCCGACGGCGACGCGCTGACCGGGAGGGCGCAGTTGACGATCGACGTCCTGCGCGACGGCTGGACGCACGTGCCGATGCCGCCAGGGTTGATGATTCGCGACGCGCGACTCGACGGTCGGCCGGTGACGCTGGTCGACGCCGCACCGCCATACGTACTGTTGTCGCGGCCCGGTCGATATGTCCTCGCGCTCGACATCGTCGTGCCGATGACGACGTCGGCCGGAGCAGAGTCGATCGTGCTGCCGCCGTCGCCGTCGCCCGTGTCGCGCACCCGCCTGACCCTGCCGCGCAACGGCGTCGAGCTCACGCTGAATGGAGGATTCGTCGCCGACCATTCCGAAGCCAACGACGAGAGCCGATGGACCGCGTTCGGACGACCCAATCAGCCGCTCGCACTCACATGGAAGCGCAGGGTCGACGATCGTCGTGCGGCGCAGCCGCTGCGTGTGCGCGCGCGAATCACGGAGCTCGTCGGTCTCGGCGAAGACGCGAGCCAGATTTCGACCGCCGTGCGCGTCGAAGTCCTTCAAGGCCTGATGCGCGACGCCACGTTCGCGGTACCGGCCGGCGTCGCGGTCAACCAGGTGAACGGAGCGACGGTCGCCGACTGGGACGTCGTCAACGGCAATCTGAAGATCACGCTGCTCGAGCCGACCGCAAGCGACGCCGCGTTCGTCATTCAGGCCGACGTCCGGATGCCGCGCGAAGGCGCCGTGTCGATCCCGTTGATCAGGATGCCGTCGGCCGAGCGCGAAACCGGCGGCGTCGCCGTCGAAGTGGCGGGCGCCGGCGAGGTTGGCGCCCAGCAGGTGCGCGGCATGGAGCGCACGGATCCGTCCGAGCTCGGCGACGTCGTCGCCAACCGCGAGTCGCCGTCGATGATTGCGTTCCGCCACAGACCGATTGCGGGCAGCGAAGCCCGTACGCTGGCTGTCGACGTCGTGCGATACACGCCGCAGGCGGTGATCGTCGCGAACGTCGAAGAAGCGCGCTATCGCGCGCTCGCCTCCGAGGACGGACGCCTCCTCGTGGAAGCACGCTACGCGGTCCGAAACAATCAACGCAGCTTTCTGAAAGCAGTTCTGCCCGAGGGCGCGATCCTCTGGAGCACCGAGGTCGCCGGCCGGCCCACACGGCCCGGCCTCGACACCGATGGCGCCGTCCTCATCCCGCTCGAAAAAGGCCGCGCAGGAGACGACGCGCCGACCTTTGTCGTCGAGCTCGTCTACCTGCAGGAGCTGGCGGCGTGGACGAACAAGAGCAGGCCGCGCCTCGAGCTGCCCGCGCTCGACTTGCCGGTCTCGCGATCGGGGATCGAGCTGCACTACTCGCCGCGGTACCGCGTCGAGCTTCAGTCGGGCGCGTTTCGAGTCGCCGCCGACGAAGGGCCGTTTGCCGAAGCGCTTCGTCGTCCGCAAATGGCGCTCGTCGTCGAAGCCAAGCAGCTCGAGAACCGCGCTGGTGGTGGATTGAAGGACCTGGTCGATCGGTTCAAGAGCGATTCGAACGGCCGTACTGTCGCCGGTACGCTGCCCGTGCACGTTGACTTTCCGACGTTCGGTCCGTCGATGTTTCTTGCCTCGGAGCTGACCGCCGAGACACGCGCGCCCGCGCTCGACCTCGTCGTCAAGCGCATCAACGACTGACGAGGTGACTTATGAAGCACACGCTATTCGCATTGTCGTCTGTCGCGATCGTCTGCGTTGCCGCTGCCGCGAACGCGCAGCCGCCCGTCAAGCCGGCTGACACGCCCCGCTCCGATTCGTCGAGGAGCGTGACGCTGTCGCTCACCGAATACAACCGCCTGATCGATCTCGCGAATCGATCGACGCCGCCCGCGCCGATTGCGCCGGTCGATGCCGTTCTCGCCAGCGCGGACATGCGGGTCCGCGTCGATCGCGATACGGCGCAAGGCGTCTTCAACCTTGCTGGCGACGTGCTTCGTCCGGGAATCAAGCGCGTCAAGCTCGTGTCGGGCGCCACCATCCTCGGAGCCAGCGTCGATGGTCGCGCGCTGCCGTTGACGACCGACGGCGGAGCACAGGTCGCACTTCTGCCGGGGCCGGGTCCGTTCGCGGTCTCGCTCGAGTGGGGTGCGCCGTTGACGTTCGCGCCGGGCCGCGCGTCGTTCACGCTTCCCGTTCCGCCGGCCGGCACCGTCCACGCCACCATCGATCTGCCGGGCGAGCAGGCCGACGTGCACCTGTCCGCGGGCGTCGTCACGCGCCGAGCCGCTTCGGGCGGTCGCACCGTCGTCGACGTCACGCTTCGACCGGGCACGATGGCAGAGGTCTCGTGGTCCATGCGCGACAGCGCGCCGGTCGCGGCGGCCCGCGAAGTGCGCATGCTCGTGGACACGTTCACGCTCGTCACCATTGGCGACGCAGACGTCCGCATGGCGGCGCTCGTCGATCTCACCGTCGTGCAGGGAGAGCCGCGCACGATCGACGTGCGCCTGCCGGGCGGCTACGAGTTGAGCGGCGTCTCTGGTCCCGGCATCGAAACGGGCGAGCCTCGCGATGGCGGTCTCACGTTGACCGTGAACGATCCGACGGTGCGGCGTCATCAATTCCTCATGACGCTCGAGCGTGCGCATGCGGGCGGATCGTTCAGGATGGACACGGATGTGATTGCGCTGCCGGATGTGCAGCGCGAGCGCGGCGAAATCGCCGTCGAAGGCGTCGGCACGCTCGAGTTGGCGGCGGCGGAGCGGCCCGGCATGCATCGCATCGACGTTCGCGAGCTGAACCCGGCGTTGCAGTCGCTCGCGCGCCTGCCGGTTCTGTCCGCCTTCCGCTATCAACGGACGCCGAGCTCGCAAATCGCGCTCTCGATGGACGTGCAGCGCTTTGCCGACGCAGGCGTTCTGGCAGCGGTCGCAGACCGCGCGGTAGCGACGACACTGATTTCGTCGGAAGGGCGTGCGTTGACGGAGGTCGTGCTGCACGTGCGCAATCGCGCGCAGGCCTTCCTCAAGGTGACGCTGCCGACGGGTGCGACGATCGTGTCGGTCGAAGTCGCTGGCGAGAGCGCGAAGCCGGTCGTCGGTGCGGATGGCACACGCGTCCCGCTCCTGCGACCCGGATTCCGTCCGAACGGTGTCTACACGGTGTCGTACGTGTACCTTCACGCCGGAACACCGTTCGCGCGCAAGGGCGAGCTGCAGATGACGCTGCCGAAGATGGACATTCCCGTCGGTCTCGTCGAGTGGGAGATGTTCGTGCCCGACAGATACGTGGCGGAAGCCGTAGACGGCAACGTGATTGATCGCCGCTTCATGGTGGCGGCCGTCAGCACCGACGCGTCGCTGGCGACCTCCGGTCGCGGTTACGGAACCGGCGGCGTGATGGTGTCCATCGCGCCCGGCGCGCTGCCCGGGCAGATTCGCGGCCAGGTGAGGGACGCAAGTGGTTCAGCACTCCCGGGGACGACCATCGCACTCGACGTCGAGCGCTCGCACAAGGCGGCCATCGCCGCAGGCGATGGAACGTTTCTCATCTCTGGCGTGCCTGCTGGACAGGCGACCATCAGCGCACAGCTCAATGGTTTCGTGACGCAGCGGCAGACGTTCACGTTCGATCAGCAGGGACGACAGATCGAATTCGTCCTGCCGGTCGCCGCAATGTCGGAGAGCACGACCATCACCGCGTCGGGATCGGCGACGCCCCCGCCACCGCCGGCGGCTTCACTGCTGCCGAAGTCTGAACCTTCGCAGAACGTGTTGAACCTTCAGCGGCGGACGGCCGGAGTCCTGCCGATTCGCATCGACGTGCCGCGGGCGGGGACGTCGCATCAGTTCGTCAAGCCGCTGGTCGTCGATCAGGAAGCGCGCGTCGTGATGAAGTACAAGCAGAAGTGACTCAGGACGTCGGCGGCAATTCTCTCGTCCAGAGCGTCCGGGCCAGCACGCCGACCTGCTTCTCGACGATTTCCATCGCGTCGAGGATGAGATCTTCGCGGAATCGCCGGCCGACGATCTGCACGCCGGCCGGCAGACCGTCGACGAACCCGACGGGAACGACGCCGGCCGGCAGGCCGAGGTAGTTGATGCCGTGGCTGTAGATGCCGGCGTCGAACAGGTCCTTCGTCTGCGCGAAGCTCTCCGCGTCGTAGTTCCACGTGAACCCGGGACGCATGAGAAACGGCGTGACGACGAGCGGATGATCTTCGAGGAAGATGCTCCAGGCGCGCGTCATGCGCGTCCTGTCGGCGATGCCGCGCATGTAGCCGTCCGCGTCGACGACGGGCTCCATCTGCGCGTAGTTGCTGAACACGTTTTGAATCGTACGGCTGCCGAACTGCTGTGCCATCGGGAACAGGAACACCTGCATTTCCGCGATGGCGACCGAGAACCACGCGCGCGCGGGCTCGGTGATCGGCGGCGGTTCGATTTCCTCGACTGCATAACCGGCGTCCGACAGCCACGAAGCGACGCGCGCGATCGCCGCGCCAATCTCCGGGTGCATGGGATAGCCGTGCGTGTTGCGCGTCACCGCGACGCGAATGGGCGTCGGCACCGGCTCGCCCTTGAACGGCACGGGCATCCACCACGGATCGCGGGCGTCGCGACGAGCCATTACTTCCGTCGCAAGGCGCACGTCGCGCACCTCGCGGCAGATCGCGCCCTGGACCGACATCAACTGCGCGAGCATCGCGCGCTCGGATTGCGCCGACGGGTTCCACGCAGCGATACGACCGGGAGTCGGCTTGACCGTGGTCACGCCGCAGCAGAAGGCCGGATAGCGAAGCGATCCACCGATGTCGTTGCCGTGATGGATTGGTCCGAAGCCTGCGGCTGCGGCTGCGCCGGCGCCGCCTGACGAACCGCCGGGCGACGCGTTCTCGTCCCACGGATTCCTCGTTCGCCCGTGCAGCGGATTGTCCGTCGTCACGCGCATCGACAGCTCGGGCGTGTTCGTGCGCCCGACGATGATCGCGCCCGCATCGCGAAGATTGCGCACGAGCGGTGCGTCGTCCTTCGCGACGAGACGGGCAAACGCGCGGATGCCGTTCGGCGTCGGTCGATCGCGTTGATCGACGTTCTCCTTGATCGTGAGGGGCACGCCGTGAAGGACGCCGCGGTTGCGGCCGGCCGCCAGATCCTGATCCGCGCGCTCGGCTTCGGCGAGCGCTTCTTTCGTGTCGTCGTAGACGATCGCGTTCAGGTCGGGGTTCCTGCTGTCGATGCGCCGGACGACCGACTCCATGGCGTCGCGACAGGAAAACCGGCGCTCACGGATGCCGTCAGCGAGTTCGCAGGCGCTCAGTTGCCACAGGTCGTGTGCCATCGCAGGCTGTGATGTACGGCAGCCGCCGTCGGCGTCGGCGTCGATCGCCGCGGCGCTGCAGACGCGTCAGCGCGGCGCCGACGCCGATGCGCGGTGAGTGGGCTGCCACGCCGGCGTGCCGTCTTCCCACTGGTTGTCGGTCAGCTGACGGACGTTCGTGCCGTCGTTGCGCATGACGAACAGCTCGCCGTACGGCTGCGGCGCGTCGGTGTAGACCGCTTCGTCCTTGAAGCCCATGCGCGAGGACGCGAACACGATCTGCTCGCCGTCCGGCGACCACGCCTGGTGCGCGTCGTTGCCGTGCGAGGTCGTCACCCGGCGGAGGCCGGTGCCGTCCGGTTTGATCGTGTAGATGTCGTAGTCGCCTTCCGCCAGGCGCGAGAACATGATCAGGTCGCCGCGCGGCGACCACAGCGGGAAGTTGTCGTACCCGCGCGTCAGCATCGTCACCGTCTTCGTCTCGAGGTTCATGATCTTCAGCCCGTCGCCGTCGGGGCCGAACGTGCGGTAGACGAAACGCTTGCCGTCGGGCGCCATGGACGGAAAGGCGCTGTTGTTCGGTCCGCTCGTGAGCTGACGGAATTCGGTGCCGTCCGGCTTGATCGTGGCGATTTGCGCGCCGCCTTCAGCGCGGTCCTCCTGCTTCAGGAAGAGTCCATTGAAGCCGTTGAAGAAGGCGTTGAACACGCCGACGCCGAAGATGATGCGATCGCCATCCGGCGACCACTGCGGCGCGAGCACGTTGCTCTTCGGGTCCTGATAAATAACCGTGGACTTGTTCGAGCCGGACGCGGCGACCGCGACGCTCGATCCGAACACCGATCCGGCCGGCGGCCGTCCCGTCATGACGAAGCGGTCGCCGTCAGGGCTGAACGACGGCAGGATGCCGGTGAGCGCCAGATCGAAATCCTGATTGCGGCTCCAGATTTTCTTCCAGGTGATCGGCGGTGCGTCCTGCCGCCTGTGAAAGACGACGCGAGCGCCGTCCGGCGACCATGACGCCGCGCGCACCGGACCCTTCGGGCCGCGCGAGCCGTCCGCGTAGTAGATGCCGTCCTGATCGGTGTCCTTGCGGATGTACGCGATCTTGTTCGCCGGCAGCACGGACGGATCGATCTTCACGCCGGGTCCGGACGGGATGTCCTGTTCTGCGCCGCCCGCAAGATCGATCGAGACGAGCCGTGTGTCGTTGCCCGGCACGGGCGCAGGCCGCCGGTTCGCGAGCGTCTGCTCGGCGGTCATGCAGTACGCGACGACATGCGAGCTGTCCGCGGTCCATTTCGGGCTGCCGCAGAATTCTCCGTGGCTCGTGAGGCGCTTGACGCCGGTGCCGTCCGGGTGCACGACATAAATGTCCGCGCGCTGCAGATGCTCCCAGCGGCCATGTGCGAAGGTGAGTGTCGTCCCGCGGCTCGACGAAAACGCGATCCATCGTGCATCTGGCGACCATGACGGCCTGAAGTCGCCGCCTTCGCCGGAGGTCAACGGCCTGGCGCGATGCGACGCGATATCGAGCGTCCACAGGTCGGCGTGTCCTGACGCGCGGGTCGAAACGAAGACCAGCTGTCTACCGTCCGGCGAGAACGCCGCCTGATCGTCGTACGCGGGACTGTCCGTGAGGCGTTCGAGTCCTGTTCCATCGCCCTTGACGCGGAAAAGATCCGCGGAGCCCTCGCGGTCCGACGTGAACACGATCGACTGGCCGTCGGGTGACCACACCGGGTCGTAGTCGATGTCTGACGCAGTTCCGGTCGCGAGCAGCGGCCGCTCGGATCCGCCATCGTGCGCCGCGACGAACAGCCCAATCTGTCCTTCGTTGGGAAAGACGCGCGCGAAGACGATCTTCTGCGGCGCGGCGGCATGAGCGACGATCGCCGCGACGAATACGACTGGCAGAACCCATCTCATGCGCGGATTCTACCCGATTCAGGATCGGGGCTATCATCTCGGCGCAGCCGTCCGGAAACCGTCTGCAGCCCGGCGGCACCATCCCGAAGGAGTCGGCCGATGAGAGCGCGCTCGATGATGACTCTCGGCGTCGCACTGACGGCGAGCGGCATGATGATGGCAGCCAATGACAGCGTGAAGGTGGACGGCGGCGCGATTGCCGGCGTGTCGATGGACGGCGTCCGCGCCTTCAAGGGCATCCCGTTCGCGGCGCCCCCGGTCGGCGATCTTCGCTGGAAACCGCCGCAGCCGGTTGTCGCGTGGACCGGCGTGAAGAAGGCTGACACGTTCGGGCCGGAGTGCGTCCAGACGCCGTACCCGGCCGGTTCGGTCTACACGATGGAACCCGCGCCACAGAGCGAAGACTGTCTGTACCTGAACGTGTGGACCGCCGCAAAGGCCGGCGACAAGCGTCCGGTCATGGTCTGGATCCACGGCGGCGCGTGGACGCGCGGCGCCGCCTCGATCGCGACCTACGACGGCGCCGCCCTCGCGCGAAAAGGCGTGGTGGTCGTCACGACGAACTACAGGCTCGGGCCATTAGGTTTTCTCGCGCATCCCGAGCTGACGGCGGAGTCGCCGCAGCACGCGTCCGGCAACTATGCCATCCTCGATCACATCGCCGCGCTGAAGTGGGTGCAGAAAAACATCGCCGCATTCGGCGGCAACGCGGCGGACGTGACGATCTTCGGCGAGTCAGCCGGATCGTGGAGCGTCAACACCGTCCAGGCGACGCCGCTTGCCAGGGGACTCTTTCACAAAGCCATCGGCGAGAGCGGAGCGCAGTTTGCGCGGACCGCGTCGCTCGCCGACGCCGAGCGCGATGGCGCTGCGCTCGCCAAGGCCGTTGGCGCCGATTCGCTGAAAGCGCTGCGCGCCGTCCCGGCGGAGAAGCTTGTCGCGGTCCCTGCGTTTCGCACGGGAGTGACGGTTGACGGCTGGGTGCTGCCTGATACCGTTCGCGCGCTGTTCGAGCAGCGCAAGCATTCCAACGTTCCCGTGCTCGTCGGCTCGAACGCGAACGAGTGGACGACGCTCAGCAGCCCGGCGCAGTTTCCGAAGACGCTCGACGCGTTCCGGAAACGAATCGACACGCAGTTTCCGGGACTCGCGGCTGAATTCGACGCGGCGTATCCGGTGAAGACCGAAGCCGACATCGCGGACGCGATGCTCGGTCTCGGTCGCGATACGACCTTCACGCTCGAGATGCGAACCTGGGCGCGCGCGGTGACCGCCGGCGGACAGAAAGCGTTTCTGTATCAGTTCACGCACGTGCCGCCCGGCCCCGAAGCGAAATGGCGAGGTGCGTACCACGCGTCGGAAATCCAATACGTCTTCGGAAACCTTCGCCATCCGCTGTTCAACTTCACCGACGCGGATCGGAAGCTCTCGGCGGCGATGTCCGACTACTGGATCAACTTCGCCACGTCGGGCGACCCGAACGGAAAAGGTTTGCCGTCGTGGAGCGCGTACGACACGCAGGCCGAGCCCTATCTGGAGCTCGGCGATCCGATTCAGGCGAAACACCATCTGCTGAAGGCGCAGCTCGATTTCCTCGAGCAGGCGCGGCAGCGGGCTGCATCGCGGTCACAGCAATAGGCACGAAAGCACGAAATTAAAAGGCCCAGCCGACCGAAAACGCGTTCGCGCCGTCGGCGAGGCCGTGCGCGAAATCGAAGCGCAGCACGCGATTCACGGCCGGGACGCGCAGTCGAAGTCCGGCGCCGACGTCCGTTTGCGTGACGGACGTGGCTGCCGTCGCGAGCCGGCGCGCGTGACCCACGTCGACGAACGCCGCGACTCCGATGCGGACCGCGGACGGTTTGTCGAGCCATCGACGAACCTCTCCGTTCACGTACACCAGCGAACGTCCGAACACCGACTCGGAATTCAGCGAGACGACGCCGTCATCGAGCAGCGGGTGCGCGCGCAGCAGCGCCCCGCGCGCATGTCCTTCTCCGGCTCCCGGCCACAACGTCAGCGGAGCATCGTCGCTCACGGCCTGCACGCCGCCGGTGGACTGAACCGTCCAGCCGCGCGCGCGCGTGGACGAACGCGCGGTTGCGCTCAGACCGATCGAGCCGAAGCTCCGAACCGACGAACTATCAGGCACAGGAAACCAAGCCGTGGCACTCGACTCCATGACCAGACGTTCGTCCCGCCAGTGGCGCTCGATGGCGGCGCCGACGGACGCGGCCCGAAGGCCGGTGCTCCATGCATCGAACCCGGACGAAAGCGAATAACGCACCTGTCCCGTGAGCCAGTCGCTCACGGTCAGGCCGCCGTGCGCGCGGCTCTCCTGCAGCGAGATCGCGTCCGCGGCTCCGTACGACTCGGTTTCCCAGCTGGCATCAACACGCCAGATGCCGCCGAGAAATCCCGAGCGCGGCGCCTCGAAGCTGCCTGCGACGCGCGGCCGGTTCTGCCACCAGCGCCAGCTCGCCGACCAGACCTCGCCCTGACCGCTGAACCCGGGCAGCTTCGTCGAGACCTCGCGGTCGACGGCGGCGCCGACGCCGATGCCCAGCCAATCGGCGGCGCCTCGCGGCAGTCCGCCGCGTTCGGCGACGATGACGTCCACCGACGCGTAGCCGTCGTCTTCGGGCCTCAAGGCGAGGCGTGCGCTGGAACGATCCGGGAGCGCGTCGAGGCGGCGACGCGCCTGGCGGAATTCGTCAACGGTCAGGAGCGAGCTCGGCGTCAGGCCGATGGCCTTGGCAATGACGTCGTAGCGTGACCGTCGCAGTCCTTCGATGCGGACGCTGTTCAAACGCGGCTTGCCGACTTTGTTCCAGGCGCGGAGCGCGCCGAGCGGATCGTCCTGCATGAACAGGCTCGCGCCGAGGACGAGCGGTGCGTACTGATCGTGCGGATCGATGTCGAGCGCCTCGCGCGCCAGCGATGCTGCGTCGCTCCAGCGATGCTGGCCGAAACGAACGGCGGCCAGTTCGCGCAGCGGCGCGGCGGACTCCGGGCACCTCTCCCGGATTGGCGCGAGGATGTCGTCCGCTCGATCGAGTCCTTTGCTGCGGATGTCCCGGACGGCCGCGTCCACGAGCCGATCGCATTCGGATCCGTCCGACGTGTGCTCGACACTCGGCGTCGCGGCCTGCTCTCCGTCGTCGCTCTTCGCGAACTTCTCGCCGGGAAGGATGAGCAGCGCCCAGTGTTGCGCCGCGCTCCAGGCACGCGCGAACTCCTGCCGCGGCATCGACTGCAAGGGACCCCACGACGGATCGTTGACGACGATCGCGTCGGCGGTTGCGCCGACGACGACAACGTAGTGGTACCGGCCGTGGTTCTGCGCGAGGAGAACGACGACCGGCTCGCGAGCGTCGAGATGCGATTCGAGCGACGCGAACGTGCCGTCGATCGCCTCGGCTCTCCATCCCTTGGCCTGGACGGCGCGAATCAGCGCGTCGGTTGCAATGCCGTCGGCGCCACGCCGGTGTTCAACGAGCGACGCGAACTGCTCGGCGCCGGCATGCGCGTCGCCCCAGTACCGAAGCACCATAGCGGCGGACGCACCGCCGCACAGCGCATCGGTCTGAAAGACGAAGGGCACCGACAGCGTGGAAGCGGTCAGCGCCAGCGCCGCGAACAGCGAGGGGAGCACGGTCCTTCAGGCGCGCGTGACGTCTACTTGGCGATCACGACGATAAGAATGATCGCGAGCAGGATGATGATGATGGTCGTCGTGGAGAGCACGACGGTCGACGCGCCGCCGACGAGCTGACTGTCCACTTGACGGGCGGCTTCCGCGGCCTGGTGCAGGTCGGAACCGCTCATCGTGTCGACGGCGCCCTTGATCCTGTCCATGTCGACGCCAATCGTCTCGGCGACCTTCTGGACGTCCGGCTTGGCGAGCACCGCCTTGATCGTCGCGCGGTCGGCGGCTTCGAGTTCCGCCTTGCCTTCCATCGTGTCGGTGAGCTGACGGGAATTCAGGACGTGCTGCTGATCGGCAAACGCAGGAGCAGCAACAAGGGAAATGCAGATGAGCGGAAGAATCAGAAGCGTTCTCGCTGTCGTCGTCATCGGTCGACCCTCCAGTCGATCGGCCACGTGGCATCTCGACCGTAAGGCTTCAGAAGCAATCCTGATACCGAGCCGTTAAACTCAGCTGTGCGCGAGACTGCACTGCAAGAGTGGCTGGCGGACCTCGAAAAACGGCATCTCGCCGACCTGACGTTTGCAGAAGTGTCGAGAGCGCTGCGAGCGCTGTCATCCGCCTATGTGGAACGGCGTGCCTCGCTTGCGGAAGGGCGTGCGCTCGAGGGCGCGGGGAAGCGCGCGGCGTTCGCGCTCTTTTACGCTCCTCTGCATTTCATGACCGTCGATCGCATCGTCGCCGCGCTCTCCCCGTCGCGCGCGCCGATGCTGGTCGACATCGGGTGCGGAACAGGCGCTGCTGGCGCCGCATGGGCGGACGCCTCGTCGATCCGCCGCGTCGTCGGCATCGATCGCAGCGCATGGGCGCTCGGTGAAGCCGGGCGGACGTACCGCCAGTACGACCTTGCCGCGCAACTCAAGCGTGCGGACGCGGCGACCATCGTGTTGCCGAAAGGACCAGCAGCTTTTCTGGCAGCGTTCACGGTTAATGAACTGCCGGAGCATGCGCGGGAGCGACTGCTGACGACGCTCGTCGAACGATGCCGCAAGGGCGGCCAGTGCCTTGTCGTCGAACCGCTGGCGCGATTCGTCGCGCCATGGTGGCAGCAATGGAAGGACATTTTCCAATCGGCCGGCGGGCGCGCGGACGAGTGGCGCTTCCGCGTCGAACTGCCGCCGATTGTCGCGAAGCTCGATCGCGCGGCCGGGCTCGATCACCGCGAGCTCACGGCACGGACGTTGTGGCTCGAAGGGTAAGATGAACGACCGTGCCTGACGCCATCCCGGCGAATCCTCGACCTGCGTCCACTGTCGTTCTGCTTCGCGACAGCGACGTTGGTCCGCAGGTGTTCATGGTGCGCCGGCACGAAGGAACGGCGTTCATGGGCGGCGCCCACGTGTTCCCCGGCGGCCGCGTCGATCCGGCCGACCACGACGGCAGCGACATGTGGTGCGACGGCGTCTCGTTCGCGACGAATCAACTGCAGACGCTGGATCCGGTCGAGGCGATCGCGTATCACGTTGCCGCCGCGCGTGAGCTGTTCGAGGAATCGGGCGTCCTGATCGCGCGCGATTCGCGCGGCGAGACGATGTCGCTGACGGATGCCGCCACTCAGGCGCGGTTCACGCGCTATCGGAGCGAGATTCACGACGGCCGCGACACGCTGCGCGGCGTCATCGAGCGCGAAGGTCTCCGTCTGGCGCTCGACGCGCTCGCGCTCTTTGCGCACTGGGTGACGCCGCCGATCGACACGCGTCAATTCGACACGCGCTTCTTCCTCGCGACCGTTCCGCCTGGTCAGACGCCTGTCCACGACCAGACCGAGACGACTCACAGCACGTGGCTGACGCCGTCCGCGGCTATCGATCAGGCCATTCGTGGATGCATCGTCCTTCCACCGCCGACGTGGACGACGCTGCGCGAGCTGGAGCGATTCCGATCCGCGGAGTCGGCACACGCCTGGGCGCGAACGCGGCAGATCATCCGGCGTCAGCCGAAGCTCGTCGAAACCGACGGTCGCCGGATGCTGCTGCTGCCTGGCGACGAGCGCTACCCGGAAGCGACGGACCCCGAACGCCCAGCCGAAACCTGCTTCGTCTTCGCCGACAAGCGGTGGCGTCCCGAGCCCCGCCGCACGTAAGATTCGAGATCATGCGGACAGCCCGTCGTCCTGAGATGCGTCGCGCGTTCATTGGCGTCCTGGTTGCCTTCTCGGTCGCAGTCGCGGCGCAGGAGCCGGTCGATGAACACGTCATCGCCCGCATCAAAACCGAGGGCTTTCAGCATTCCGCGGTGATGGACACGCTCAGCTGGTTGTCCGATGTACACGGTCCGCGCCTGACCGGATCGCCCGAGCTTCGGGAAGCGGGCGAGTGGGCGGCGTCGGAGCTGAAGCGATGGGGCCTCTCGAACGTCGCGCTTGAATCCTACGGTCCGATCGGACGCGGCTGGTCGATCGAGCACTTCTCGATCGAGATGACCGCGCCGCACTACATGCGCATCACCGGCTATCCGCGCGCGTGGTCGCCGGCGCTCAATCCTGCCATCGTCGCGCAGCCGATCGTGATCGACGTGAAATCCAAGGACGACTTCGAGAAGTACCGCGGCAAGCTCCGCGGCGCGATCGTCATGAACGGACGTCCCGAGCAGGCCGACATCGGCTTCCAGCCCGAGGCGAAGCGCCTGACTGACGACGAGCTGAAGAAGATGGAAGCTCAGATCGATCCGGCGTCGCCGACGGCAGACAACGCGCCGAAATCCCTTGCCGACGAAGAGAAGGAGTTCCGCGAGGCGCTCGACAAGCAAGTCGAGATCTACAAGTTCTTCGCCGCGGAGGGCGTGGCCGTCCTCGTCGAGCCGAGCTCGATTGCCGAGGACGTGCGCGTTGGCGGTTTCTACGACAGCATCTGGCACCCGACGTTTCCCGGATTCGTGATCTCGCGCGAGCACTACGGCCGGATCGTGCGGCTGCTCGACAAGAAGCAGCCGGTCAAGATGTCGATCGGCCTGTCCGTCCGCTTCACCGACAACGCCGACGGATTCAATGTCGTCGCCGAGCTTCCGGGGACCGACGCCGCGCTGAAATCGGAACTCGTGATGCTCGGCGGCCATCTCGATTCATGGCACACCGGCACGGGCGCAACCGACAACGGCGCTGGCGTCGCGGTCGCGATGGAAGCGCTGCGTATCCTCAAGACAATCGGCGTCGCGCCGCGGCGAACGATCCGGCTCGGTCTGTGGACCGGTGAAGAGCAGGACTACTTCGGGTCCCTTGGCTACGTCCAGAAGCACTTCGGCGATGTGAAAACGCTCGCGCTGAAACCGGAGCACGCGAAGCTCGCCGGGTACTTCAACCTCGACAACGGCAGCGGACGGATCCGCGGCGTCAACCTGCAGGGCAACGAGGCAGTCCGGCCCATCTTCGAAGCGTGGCTGCATCCGTTCAACTATCTCGGCGCGACGACGCTGACGACGCTGAATACGGGCGGGACCGATCACATGCCGTTCGACGCGCTCGGGCTGCCGGGATTTCAGTTCATCCAGGATCCGCTGAACTACGATTCCCGCACGCATCATTCGAATCTGGACGTCTACGAAGAAGCGTTGCCCGACGACCTGAAGCAGGCGTCCGTCATCATGGCGAGCTTCGTCTACCACGCGGCGATGCGGGACGCGATGCTGCCGCGGAAGCCGATGCCGACGGCGCCGCGGTCGTAGCGTGTCCGCCACGACGACGATTCAGGGACTGCGCCGGGTTCTCACATTCCGGGACCTCTTTCTCTTCTACATCGTCACGAGCTTCAGCCTGCGGTGGATCGCGACGGCCGGCGCGGCTGGTCCCAGCGCGCTCGTCATCTGGGTCATCGCGGCGCTTGGTTTGTTCGTCCCGCTCGTCTTCACCGTCCTCGAACTGTCGTCGCGCTATCCGGAGGAAGGCGGCATCTACGTCTGGAGCAAGCGCGCGTTCGGCCCGTTTGCTGCGTTCATCACCGGCTGGACGTACTGGGGATCGAACCTGCCGTACTTCCCGGGCCTGCTGTACTTCGCCGCAGGGAACGCGCTGTTCGTCGGCGGATCGTCGTGGCAGTCGCTTTCGACGAACAGCACGTATTTCATCGCCGTCTCGATGACCGGTCTCGTCGTCGCCGTCACGCTCAACGTTGTCGGCTTGAATGTCGGCAAGTGGCTGAATAACGTCGGCGCGCTGGCGAGCTGGGTCCCCGCGGTGGGATTGATCGTCCTCGGACTCATTTCGTGGAGCCGCTTCGGATCCGCGACGCCGATGCCTGCATCCGCGTTCGTGCCGAGCACGGGGCTGAAGGACGTCATCTTCTGGTCGACGATCGCGTTTGCGTTCGGCGGGGTCGAAAGCGCGTCCACGATGGGCGAAGAAATCCGTGATGCGCGGCGCACGGTGCCGCTCGCCATCCTCAGCGCCGGCGCGGTGATGACGCTGCTCTACGTCCTTGGAACGTTCAGCGTGCTGCTCGCGATTCCGAAAGAGCAGGTCACCGGACTTCAGGGAATTTCGCAGGCGATCCAGGCGATGAGCGTGCGAGTCGGGGCGGCATGGCTCGCGCCGATTCTGGCCGCGTTCGTCACGCTCAACGCGATCGGCGGCGTCGGCGGCTGGTTTGCGGCAACGTCGCGGCTGCCGTTCGTCGCGGGCATCGATCGTTTCCTGCCGGAGCCGTTCGGACGACTGCATCCGACGTGGCGGACCCCATACGTCGCGCTGCTGGTGCAGGCCGCGATCGCGGCGCTGTTCATTTTTCTCGGCCAGGCCGGGACGTCCGTCCGCGGCGCATACGACGCCCTCGTCAGCATGGGAATCATCGCCTATTTCATCCCGTTCCTCTTCATGTTCGCCGCGATGATCGCGCTGCAGCGCGAACCCGCCGGACCCGAGGTGATGCGCGTGCCCGGAGGCCGCCGCGTTGCCATCGCGCTCGCGTCGCTCGGGTTTTTCGTGACGGCGGTTTCGATCGTGCTTGCGTGCGTGCCGCCGGACGAAGAGCCGAACAAGCTGCTCGCGGTCGTGAAGGTGGTCGGCTCGTCCTGCGCGCTCGTGGGAATCGGAGCGGTGGTGTACTGGACAGGAAGGAAGCGCGCGTCATGACCTGGAACTCGTCGCAGGCGTGGACGGTGATGATGCTGTTGATGAGCGTATCCATCCCCGCGGCTCCCGCGACCGCCGCGCCCGCGCAGACGATGCGGATCGACTTCTATCACACGGGCAACGCGCGCGAGGAGCGATTCAGTCTCGATCGCGTCGTGCTCGAGCCGCTCCCGTGGCCCGGCAATCCATCGAAGCCGATCGACGACACCAATCGGGGCAAGTACTTCTTCGAAGTCGTCGACGCTGCGGGCGGCCGCGTACTGTACTCGCGCGGCTTCAGCTCGATCTACGGCGAGTGGGAGACGACCGGCGAAGCGCAGAAAGTCGATCGCACGTTCTCGGAATCGCTGCGCTTTCCGGCGCCGCCATCTGCGGTGCGCGTTGTCGTCAAGAAGCGCGACGCGAAGAACGTCTTTCGCGACGTCTGGACGACGAATGTCGATCCCGCGGACAAATTCGTCCTTCGCAATACGGCCGCGCCTGATGCCGGTCCGCTAATAAAGCTGCACGAGGCCGGCGATCCCGCGGACAAGCTGGATTTCCTGATTCTGGGCGACGGCTACACGGCGGCGGAGCGAGGCAAGTTCGAGCGCGACGCGCGCAAGCTCGTGGCGACGCTCTTTGCGACGTCGCCGTTCAAGGAACGTCAGGGCGACATCAACGTCTGGGGCCTCGTGCCGCCGGCCGCGCAGTCCGGTGTATCGCGTCCGTCGCAGCACATCTACCGGAAATCGCCGGTCGGCGCGACGTATGACGCCTTCGACTCCGAACGCTACGTCCTCACGTTCGAGAACAAAGCGTTTCGCGACATCGCGGCGAACGCCCCGTACGAAGTGGTGGAAATCCTGGTCAACAGTGCGACGTACGGAGGCGGCGGCATCTATGGCTTGTACAGCACCGTCGCCGCCGACAGCGTGTGGGCGCCGTACGTCTTCGTCCACGAATTCGGCCACCACATCGCGGGACTGGCGGACGAGTACTACACCTCGGACGTCGCGTATCTGCCGCCGGCAGATCGCGTCGAACCGTGGGAGCCGAACGTGACGGCACTGCTCGATCCCGCAGCGCTCAAGTGGAAGGATCTGGTCACGCCCGGCACGCCGATTCCGACCAATTGGCCGAAGGACGAGTTCGAGCGTTACACGAAGGAGATCCAGGAGCGGCGCCGAGCAATTCGAGCGGCGGACCGTCCCGAATCGGAGATGGATGCGCTGTTCCGCGAAGAAGAGCGGCACGACACCGCGCTCCTGAACGAAGGCCCGCACGCCCACAAGGTCGGTGCGTTCGAGGGCGCCAATTACGAGGAGCGCGGCTATTTCCGGCCGCAGGCGGACTGCATCATGTTTACGCGCGACAACGTGCCGTTTTGCGCCGTGTGCCGCAGGGCGATCGAGCAGATCCTCGATCTTTATGCGCGGGCGCGATGATGCTTGACGTCGCCTTCGCGCATCGCACAGACTAGCGCCCCACAGGATTTTGGGAGTCAGCGCGCGGCGTCTGGCTCCGAACGTCGACTCCGGGCGACCGCCCGGTCAGAACGGGGAAACGAGGGCATCATGCAGGACGATTTCGACAACGGAATGGACATGCCGGACGACGAGCTGGCGGGAGAGCCCAGCGCCTCCGAGGACCTTGGCGACGACTTGGGCGCCGGGGCGGAGGAGGGCCATTCGCCGGCGGCGGCAGCTCCGGGTGGCCGGCCGTCTGGCGGCGCGCGGGCCAAGTCGTCGAGCGCCCGAAAGTCGAGCGGCGCCAAGGCCAAAACGGTGAAAAAGACGGCGGCGCCCAAGCGCAAGGCCGCCCCCAAACGCAAGGCCGCCCCGAAAGCTTCGAAATCCGCCAAGAGGAAGGGCGGCGCGAAGAAGAAGAAGGGCATCATCCGGCGCCGGGCCGGCGCGAAGAAGTAATCAATCCTGGTTCTGGATGCAGCGGACCGTTCCGCGGTTCCGCTGCATCCGCCTCACCTCTTCTCCACCGCTACCGACTTCCGATTGCATCACCCTGTTCGTCAGCGGCGATCGTTCTGCCTGATGGGAACGCCAAGCACCAGCGCGCCAACCCACTGACCCGGGTTGTTCGTCGCCTGAAAGAAATCCGGTGTGAAATTCGCGTGACACAGGACGCAGTTCTTGTGCAGCGTGTTGCTCAGCGGAACCGAGCGGCGATAAATCCAGTTGTCGTTGACCCGCTGCACCGCCGTGGACGCCTGGCCGGTCAAGGCGAGCCGAAGCGCGTTCGTTTCGAAGCGGTCGTCGGGACGATCGTTGGCGCCGCCGAGCAGCGGCGCGAACGTTCCGATCAGCCGCATGTCCTGATTCCTGTCGTTGAAGATCAGCGAGATCGCCTGCTTGCCGTGTTCGACGTTATCCGCCGTTGTTTCGTCGAATTCCTGGAACAGCGCGGCGACGATCTCGTTGAGCATCAGGTCGCTCACCTGCTGTGCGAACGCGACCTGCTGATCCGACGGTCTGTCATCGTCTCGCGCCCGAAGGGTCGCGGTCGAGGCCAGCCATCCAATCGTGATGGCCAGCACCAGGCCGCACACAAAGAAACGCTGCTGTCGCATCGAAGCCTCCTTGTGGAATGGAGAGACACGCACTCCCACACTGAGGTGATCGAAATTCGCGAAACATTTCCGTCAGGTGTGCTGTGGCCGAGCTGGCCGCGGTCGCAGGTCGAAGACGAAGCGCGCTACTGATACATCGGTTTGCCGTCGTTCAAGGCGATCCACCCGCGCGCGATGCGATAGATGAACCACAGCGCCACGATTCCGAGCGGCAGCCACGCGACCAGGATACCGATGCCCAGCGTGGCGATGATGAAGATCATGCAGAGGGAGACCCACAACAAGCCAAACCAGAATGTCCGGATCTGCCAGCGAAAGTGAGACTCGAGCCACGTCCCGCGCGCTTCGCCGCGCTTGATGTAGTTCATGATGACCGCGATGATCGACGGCCAGCCGAAAAGGAAGGCGCCGATGATCGTCGCCGCGCCGACGATGCCGATGACCAGGCTGAAGGCGTGAAGGCCGTAGATGAAGTGCGTCCAGTTGAGAAGGGAGCTCGGCGCAGTGACCGCTTGTACGTGCCCGAACTGGTCGCGTGTCGGTCCATCCACGGTTGCACCTCGTTGGCGGCTTTGACGACGAGTCTCTTCTATGTCCTGCGACGTGTTGCCGTCAAGAACGAAAACACCGGGCCGGGACTCATCACTCGTGACGCCCGATGGCCGATGCGTGTTTCGTGTCGCGCATGGCGACGTACACGAGCAGCGATGCCCCGATGACTGCGGTGAGGTAGTAGTAGAACCACGTCTCGTGGCCGATTGACTTGAACCACAGCGCAATCGATTCCGCGGTCCCGCCGAAGATTGAGACGGTGACCGCGTACGGAAGACCGACTCCCGTTGCGCGAACGTTCGTCGGGAAGAGCTCCGCCTTGACGACGGCGTTGATCGACGTATAACCGGCGACGATGAGCCACGCTGCGGCGATCAGAAGAAAGGCGGCGCCGGCACTGCGGGACGACTGCAACGCGTACAGAAGCGGAATGGTCCCGAGCGTGCCGCTCACGCCGAACCAGATCAGGAGCGGTTTCCGGCCGATCCGATCCGACAAGGCGCCGTACAGCGGCTGCAGGAACAACGCGAACACGAGCGACCCGCCCGTCACGAGCGTCGTCTGCTTGTCGGTCAAGCCGACCGACAGCTTCAGAAATTTCTGCATGTAGGTCGTGTACGTGTAGAACGCCGTCGTCCCTCCCATCGTCAAACCGACGACGATGAGCACCTCGCGCGGGTACTTGGCGAGCGCCTTGAACGAGCTTTCTTTCCGCGCGACGCGGCGCGACGCGACGAAATCGTCGGTCTCGTGGAGATTGCGCCGCATCAGCAGCGCCGTCACCGCGAGCAGTGCGCCGACGACGAACGGGATACGCCAGCCCCATGCGCGCAGCTGATCGGCCGTCAGGAACACCTGCTGCAACAGAAGCAGCACAAGGATCGCGCAGAGTTGGCCGCCGATGAGCGTGACGTACTGGAAGCTCGAATAGAATCCGCGGTGCTTCTCGTCGGCAACTTCCGTCAGATAGGTCGCGCTCGTGCCGTACTCGCCACCGAGGCTCAGTCCCTGAATCATGCGCGCCAGCCCGAGGAGAACAGGAGCGGCAACGCCGATCGACGCGTACGTCGGCGTGGCCGCAATCATCAAGGAGCCGAAGCACATCAGCAACACCGACAGCATCAGCGCGTTTCGCCGGCCGTAGTGGTCCGCGAGATGACCGAACATCCAGCCGCCGATCGGCCGCACGATGAATCCGATCGCGAAGAGGATGGCTGCGTTCAGCTGCTGGACGACCGGGTCGTGGCCGGGGAAAAACGCGCCGGCGAAATACAACGCGAACGCCGCGTAGGCGTAGAAGTCGTACCACTCGACGAGATTCCCGATCGACCCGACGAAGATCGCCTCGAGCCGGCGTCGTACGTCGTCGAACTGGAGGCTGTCGGATTCTGCCTGAATGGTCATCAGCTGCTGAAGAATACGCGAGAAGGTCGGTGGACGGACAGCCGAGCCGTCGCGATGCGCTAGTGCGGCCGGCCGGAGAAGCCCGCCGCCGTCCTTAGCGCATCGGCATCGAGCAGCCTGCCGTCGAGCATCACGACTCGCGTCTGACGAAGGTCGCCGATGCGTGTCGACGGATCGCCGTCGATGAGCGCAAGGTCCGCGACCTTGCCGACCTTGATTGACCCGGTCTTCGCGTCCTGCCCGACGAGGCGCGCCGGAACAATCGTCGCGGCCGTCAGTGCTTCCGCCGGCGTGAAACCGGCCTGCACGTAGATTTCGAGCTCGTGTACGAGCTCGATCCCGGCGCCGTCGGTGCCGGCGACGATCGGCACGCCGGCTTTGTGCATGCGTCCGAGAAGATCGACCATCTTCGCCCAGCTTGCGCGGTAGTCGGCGCGCGTCAAGTCTTTCGGGACCGCGAAGCCGCCCGCGCGGAACCCGCGCTCCGTCGTCGGCGGCAGCGTGCCGACGAACGGCGCGTACGACGGCGACAGATCGCCATTCTCCGGAACGTACAGGCTTTCGAACGCGACCATCGTCGGGTCGTTGTAGATCTGCTTGCTCGCCATCGTGCCGATGATCGTTTTCATCGGTGTGCCTTCGAGGTTGACGTCCTTTCCGTAGCGGCCCGGGCCCTCGAAGCGCAGCATGCCGTTCGAGTCGTGGATGACGCTGTCGGGCATCGCCTGCATGATGATCCAGTTGATGTGCGTCACCTCGTCGTAGCCGGCGTCGATCGCGTCCATCGGCCGCAGGCTGGCGGGGATGTGGCCGTGCACATGCAGTCCCTGCTTGTGTGCTTCGGCGATGCTCGCCTTGAGCCACGCCGGGTTGAACGTGCCGTAGAACTTGATGCCGGTGAATCCATTCGCCTTCGCCTTGTCGACGAGTGCGATGGCCTCCGCTTCGCTCGTCGCGACGTTGGCGACTTGCGCCGTGAACGGTCCTTTTCCGTCGATGAGCGACGATGGATACACGTGCGGCGCGAGCAGCTCGCCGGCGCGCGCGCGGGTTCGACGGTCGATCGTGCGAATGTCGTCGTTGCCCGGATCGCGGAGTGAGGTGACGCCCATCGAGAGTTCCTGGAGACCCGTGTAGTCGTCGCCGACGTGCATGTGGCAGTCCCAGAGTCCCGGTACGAGCGTCTTGCCGCGGCCGTCGATCGTTTGCGCGCCAGTCGGGACCGCGACGGCGGCCGTGTTGCCGACGGCCGTGATGAGTCCCTTGTCGACGACGATCGTTTGATCTGCGATGAAGCGTCCATTGTCCGCGTCGAAAAGACGAACGTTCTTGAACGCGACAGGACCGTCCGGCGTTCTGGCGAGCGTGTGGGCGAGTGCGGGCGCCTGCGCGGCCATGGCCTTTGATTGCGCGTCCTCGATCTTCTTCTGCTCGCTCGCGTAGGCCTCCGGCAGCCACGCAATCCCGAAAGAGACAGCGAAGAACTTGTTGTTCGCATCGGCCCACATCGGCGCCGGCGAGGTGCCCACGCCGGTGATCGACCACAACGTGATCGTCTGGCGCGCGGCGTCGCTGCCGACAGCAAGATCCGCCAGTCGTGCGGCCTGCGCCTTGCCGCCAGGCAGCAGGTTCAGCGTTTTGTCCGGGCGGGCGAGCAGCGCCTCGAGGAAGGCCGCGGTCGTGTCGATCGGTCCGCCTTGCGAAACGTAGAACGCGGGCGCGCCGTATGCCGCGCTGCCTGCGTCGATCGGGCTCTTCCATCGCGCCTGTGCGTTAACGATGGTGAACGTCTCGCCTGCGTCGCCCTGCGGCGTGGCGCCGCGGATGGTGAGGGTGGACGGCATGCCGTCCTGTCCGGACGTGGTCCTCGAGTCGAGCTCGAACACCTGGCCGCGCAGGTTCATGCTCTCGCGGCCCATCCGCGTTCCGTCGGCGGCGAGCCAGCTCCACGAGTCGCCGTGTTTGCCGCCCGTGGACTGGATGACGAAGTGCCGCGCATTGGCCGGCGGTTTGGCGAGCTCGGACGCGGGCACCTGCGCCAGCGCGACGGAGGATGCGATGGCCCAGAGTGCGACGGCGCTGCGGTTCGTCATGTGCGAAATTATGCGCCGGTCCACGCTGAACGGTCTGCGTCCTCGTCGATTGGAAATTGCGAATGCCGCCGAACGGCGATTTCACGTAAACTTGGGGTTTGCGGTGAGGTGGCCGAGTGGCCGAAGGCGGCGGTTTGCTAAACCGTTATACGGGCTAAAACCTGTATCAAGGGTTCGAATCCCTTCCTCACCGCCACTGGACTGCCGCTGAACGAGACCGGCAACCTTCCACAGCCGTGAATCCCCGCGTCCGTTTTGCCCCGTCGCCGACCGGCTACCTGCACATCGGTGGCGCTCGTACGGCGCTCTTCAACTGGCTGTTCGCGCGCCGGAATGGCGGCGTGTTCGTCCTGCGCATCGAAGACACGGACGTCGAGCGCTCGTCGGCGGAAATGGTGGAAGGCATCCTCGACGGTATGCGGTGGCTCGGTCTCGACTGGGACGAAGGTCCGAAGATCGGCGGGCCGCATGCGCCGTACTTTCAATCCGAGCGACTCGCCCGCTATCGCGCGCTCGCCGATCGCTTGGTGCGCGACGGGCACGCCTACTATTGCTACTGCACGCCGGAACAGTTGAAGGAGCGGCGTGATGCGGCCGAGAGCCGCGACGGCGGCTGGAAGTACGATCGCCTGTGCTGCGCGCTCTCGGCTGCTGATGTTACGGCGCGCGAAGCGGCGCATGTGCCGCGAGCCGTACGATTCAAGGTGCCGGATGGTCCGATGCACATGGACGACCTGGTCCACGGTCGGATCGAGTTCGACGGCGCGCACATCGAAGATTTCGTCATCCTCCGATCTGACGGTCATCCCACCTACCACCTGTCCGTCGTGTCGGACGACGTGGACATGGGAATCACCCACGTGGTGCGCGGCGACGATCACATCTCGAACACGCCGAAACAGATTCTGCTGTATCGCGCCGCCGGGGCCGACCTGCCGCAATTTGCTCACGTGCCGCTCATCCTCGGTCCGGACAAGAAACGCCTGAGCAAGCGCCATGGCGCCACGTCGGTCATGGAATATGCGCGTCAGGGCTTTGTGCCCGAAGCGATGATGAACTTTCTCGGGCTGCTCGGGTGGTCGCCGGGTGCGGCCGCCGGCGATCGCGAAGTGTTCTCACGCGAAGAGCTCATCAGTTTGTTCGCGCTCGACGGTATCAGCGGCGGCGACGTCGTCTTCAATCCTGAAAAACTCGAGTGGTTCAATCAACAGCACGTCATGCGGCTCTCGCCGGCCGATCTCGCGGTCCGCGTGAAGCCGTGGTTCGAAGAAGCGGGCTACTGGCGCGACGATCTGCTGACGAGTCGCCACGCGTGGTTCTTCGCGGTGCTCGAGTTGTTCCGACCGCGCGCGAAGCGACTGGATGAATTTGCGACGCAATCGGGTTTCTTCTTCACTGACTCGCTGACGTACGATGAAGCCGCCGTCGAAAAAAATCTGCGCGTGTCGGGCATGAGCGATCACCTCGCCGCGCTGGACGCGCAGTTCCGCGCGTTGCCGGACTTCGACGCGGTGTCGTCGGAAGCCGCGCTGCGATCGCTCGCGCAGTCGCGCGGCATCAAGGCCGCGTCCTTGATTCATGCAGTGCGTGTCGCAGTCACGGGCAAGGCCGTCAGTCCCGGCTTGTTCGACGTGCTCGCGCTGCTCGGCATCGCGCGTGTGCACGCGCGACTGACCTCAGCGATTCAGCTCGCCGAACAGTCCGTCTCCTGACATTCCGCGCTGTTCCCCTCACTGACCACGCGGTTTCACACCCGCACTGACGCGTGCATCGCGATGCGTGCTGCGCATCGCGATGATCGTTCGTGTCGCATGAAGAACGTTCGCATGATGACGATGGCTCGTCTGTTTCTGTTGAACAGTCGTGGCACATCCGTTGCAGCCGCGACCGCTGAACACGACGCGTGTGGATGAGCCTGGTGCCGAGTCCGGGTGGGGAGGTCATGTGGCGAAAGAGGATCGAGGATTCGCGTCGATGGACCGCAGCAAACAGCGCGAGATCGCCAGCAAGGGCGGGAAGGCCGCGCATCAGAAGGGAACGGCGCACGAGTGGACGAGTGAGGAAGCGCGCGAAGCCGGACGCAAGGGCGGCATGGCGAGCCATCGTCGGAAGCAGGAGCCAGGCGCGGGTGAGTCAGACGGTCAGGACGTCCCGGAGCGTGGAAGCAACGGCTCCGAGCAGATGATCGGGAAGGATTTGCAGTAGCGGTTTGCCCAGTGCCGGTGCGGCGGCTATAATCGAAAGTTCCCGCCTCGCATCAAGCCGCGACTGGCACTGGGAGGTCGTCCAACGGTAGGACACGTGGCTCTGGACCACGGTATCGGGGTTCGAATCCCTGCCTCCCAGCCACTTCCGACGCCGCAGCACAAGCCGTCGTCCCACCAGCGGTTCCGAGCATTTCGAACTCCTCCGAAGACAGCCAGCGCGTGGCTGCCCAAGCGCCCACCGCGTGCTAACCTGTGTGCGCTTAACGCGTTGAGGGAATTCGACGCGGTGCGAATCCCGGACAGTCCCTCGACCGCCAGAGTCGTCCATTCGTCCAATCACCGGTAGAATCGCTGCGACTTGCCGACCACCAGCCGTCGAGAATTCCTGGCGACCGCGATCGCTGGCGTCGCCGTGGCGCGTTCTCGATCCGTCAGCGTTCAAAATCGTACGAGACTCATCCTCCTCGGAACCGGAGGTGGCCCACGACCGCGCAAGGCAAGTTCTGCGTCTGCCCAAGTGATCGTCACGAACAACGCGGCGTACGTGATTGACTGCGGCGACGGTGTCGCGCGGCAGCTCGTGCTTGCCGGAGTGCCGCTGACGATCATTCGTCACATCTTCATCACGCACCAGCACTCAGACCACAACGCGGATTACGGAAATCTGATCTGGCTCGCGTGGGCAGCGGGTCTGAGTACGCGCGTGGACACGTGGGGGCCACCGCCTCTCGAGAAGATGACGAAGCTATTCTTCGAGATGAACGCGTACGACATCGAGACGCGGATTTCAAACGAAGGTCGAGTGCCGCTCGTGCCGCTCGTTCACGTTCATGAGATTCGCGACAACGGCGCCGTCACGTCCGACAGCAACGTCAAGGTCACCGCTGCGCTTGTCGATCACCCTCCCGTCGTGCCGGCGTTCGGCTATCGCTTCGACGCTCACGACCGATCGATCGTCATCTCTGGCGACACAGCGCCATCGGACAATCTGGTGCGCCTGGCGCGCGGCGCCGACGTCCTGGTCCACTCGGTGATGTATCCGGCGGCGATCGACCGTCTCGTGGGTCGCGTTCCGAATGCAGCGACGCTGAAGGAAAGCATCCTGACCCATCAGACGTCGGCAGAAGATGCCGGTCGAATCGCGCCGGCCGCCGGTGTCAAAACACTGGTGCTCTCTCACCTTGTGCCGGCCGACGATCCGCAGGTCACCGAACGCATGTGGATTGAAGCCGCACAGTCGCGCTTTCGCGGACAGGTCATCGTGGGTCGCGACCTGCTCGAGATCTGAAACCTGGTCGGCCGCGACAGGGTTTGCGGGCAGCTTGCGCCGCGAACCAACCAGTTGCGGAAATCGTCCCGAACACCCAGCCATCTCAACGCCGCAATTCGGGACAAGTTCCGCGACTGACTACGAGGCGAGCAGCGCTTTCAGTTGTGTGTCGATGAATCGTGTATCGGGGTCGTTCATCCCCGAGCCGGCCATGTGACCCCACAACGACGGGATGACGACGTAGCGCGCACCTCGAATTTGTGAGGCATCCGCTACGATGTCTTCCGGCGTGAAGTAAAGATCGGTCTGGCTGGCCATCACGATGGCCTTTGCCGTAATCGAGCCAAGCGCGCGCTCGAGACTGCCTCCGAATCCGTTCGACGTGCCCACGTCGTTCAACTGCCACTTGCGGAGCAGGATCAGAAGATTATTGGCGTCGCGACGCCCGTACCGCGTTTCCCAGAATCCGGCGAGGTAATCGTCGAGCGTTGCGAAGCCGAGCGACCTATACAGCTCCTTCTTGTAGAACGGCTGCGACGGCGCCCAGCCCGCATAGATGTGCGCGAACGCACGCATGCCTTTAGTCGGCTGCTCGTTGTAGTTGCCATCCATCCACGCTGGATCGGTGGTCAGCGCGGTGTAGAGACTCTGGAGGAACACCCAGTTGTGCGGCGTCGTCTTCGCCGTCCCGCAGAATGGCGCGATGCGCTCCACCATGCCGGGACGGCTCACCGCCCACTGAAACGTCTGCTGCGCGCCCATCGACCATCCGACGACGAGCGCGATGCGCTCGATGCCGAACGCAGACGTCACCAGCCTGTGCTGGGCAGTGACATCATCCTGAATCGTGATGGTGGGGAAACGCATGCGATCAAACGGCGCCGGCGTGTTGCTCGGTGACGACGAGAGGCCGTTGCCAAGTTGATCGAGCACGATGATGAAGTACTTCGCGGGATCGAGCGCCTTGCCCGGACCGATCAGCCACTCGATGTCGCCATGCTGCGCCGGATACGGCGTCGGGTACAGGATGACGTTGTCCTTCGCGGCGTTCAGCGTGCCGTGTGTCTTGTAGCCAATCTTCGCGTTCGGCAGTGTGGTTCCGGACGAGAGCCGCAGATCACCGAGATCGAACAGGCTCTCGGCAGGCAGCGGCGTGGCGCTTTGATCAGTGTCGGTCTGGGCCTGCGTGTTCGGCGAAGGCTGAATCATCGTCGGGAAGATCCGTACAACATCTGTCGGGTCGATGCGACACCGCTCGCTTTCATGACCGCGTCGGCCTCAGCGTCGGACAGCCGACGGCCCACCGGGTTCGGCGAGTCGGCGAACGACCACGCCGCCACGCCCATCACAGCGGTGTCGATTGCGAGCAACCGCGGATCGACCTTGTCGAACGTGTCGGAAATGGCGTGGTGATGGATGTCGTACTCACCCGGCTCGACACGGAGCGTAAGGGCGGGAACACCGGCAACCACGAATGGTGCGTGGTCCTCATCGAAGCTGGCGTCGAGCCAGACACGCGCAGCGCCAAGCGGCGCGAGCGACGTCAGCGTCTTGCGGGCGTTGGCCTCGAGGTCGGCGCGGCCCTGAAGTTGGAATCCGAGGGGGGCCTGTGGACCCTCGTCCGTGATCAACACCGTCTTCAATCGATCGAGCTCATGCTCGTGCGCGGCAACGTACGCACGCGAGCCCAGGCAGGCCTGCTCCTCGCCCGAGAAGAACGCGAAGCGGATGGTGCGGCGAGGCTTCACGCCGAGCGATTTGAGAATGCGTGCGGCCTCGAGCACGGACGCGACGCCGGCCCCGTCGTCGTTCGCCCCTTGGGCGGGATCCCACGAGTCAAAGTGCGCGCCCATAAGGACGACCTCGTCCTTCAACGCGTCGCCCGGCAGATCGGCGACGACATTGCGTTCGCGGTACGGACTGGTGTCGAAGGTGTTGCGCACATCGAGCGCGATCGTGACCGGTCCTTTGGCCAGAAGGCGGCGGAGAAGCAAGCTGTCTTCGCGAGCGATCGAAATGACCGGCAGCGGTCCCTTCGGATAGAAGCCGAAGGCGGATGTGTACAGCATCCGGCCCGGCTTGTCCGACGGGATGAGCATCGCCGCCGCCCCTGCCGCCGCAAGTCGCTGCGCGATCAGCGCGCGCATCACGATCGGGCCGTCCTCGCCGACTTGTTGCGGGTCGACGATCACGACCGCACCGCGCACGTCGTTGGCTGGCTTCCAGTCACGCGATGCCGGTGCGCCTGCGTCACGCAGCGATGCGGTGATCTCCCCGGCCGTTCCCGGCACCCAGCCCATTGAGCCGATCAGGATCGGACGGGCAATCGGCGACACGATCCGGGCCGTGGCGGGACCGCGACGCCAGCGCGCTTCGAGTGGGTACTCCTCAAAGTGCGCATTCTCGAACCCCGCTTCTTTGAGCGCCGCGAGGATCAGCTCGGATGCCGCCCGACTTTCGGGCGATCCGGTGACGCGGCCGCCAATCGTGTCGGTGAGTGTTTCGAGGAAGGCGATAGCGCCACCGCGAGTGAGCGCCGCGCCCGTGATGCGGGCCGGTACGGTCTCCTCAGCGCGCAGGGTCCACGCCGCCAATGTCACGCAGATTCCGAGCACCAGCCAGCCTCGCCGCGTCATGCAGCTCCTTCAACCGGAACTATAACGACTCACGCCAGGCGATCGGAAATGACACTGTCGCCGATCCTTCCGCCGTGAAGGCGGGCCTGCACCCGCCGACATGTGATAGCGTCTGCCGCCTCGACGATTACCACGACCTCAACACATGACGAGCGAACTGTCGTCGTCGGCACGCGCCGCGAGCGGGGCGGACCTGTCGGACTTCGGTTACGACGCCCAGCTGCGTCGCAGCCTGAGTCTTGTCGATCTCCTCGTCTACGGGCTCGTCTTCATTTCCCCGATCGCCCCGTTTTCCATATTCGGCATCGTGTTCAATGCGTCGAAGGGCCTCGTGCCGCTGACTTACGTGATTGGTCTCGTGGCCCTGCTGTTCACGGCCCTCAGCTATCGAGAGATGTCCGCGGCGTTTCCGATCGCGGGCTCCGTCTACGCCTACGCCGGACGCGGACTGCATCCAGCGGCAGGCTTTCTCGCTGGCTGGGCCATCCTCCTCGACTATCTGCTCCTCCCGACGCTCGCCTACGTCGTCAGCGCGGTCGCAATGCACGCCGTGATTCCGGCGATTCCGCAATCGGCCTGGGTGATCGCTTTCGTTGTCTGCAACACCACAGTCAACATGCTTGGCATCGAGACGACCGCGCGGACCAGCAAGATCTTCCTCATCGGCCAGCTCGTCGTCATCACGCTGTTCGTCGTGCTCGGCACGATTGCCGTCAGCCGCGGCGTCAATGGGGCCCATTGGAGCTTCCGCCCCTTCTTCGATCCGAGCGTGTTTCGTTTCCACCTTGTGTTCGGTGCGCTCTCGATTGCGGTGCTGTCTTTCCTCGGCTTTGACGCCATCTCGACGCTCGCCGAGGAAACCAAAGGAGGTCCGCGACTGGTCGGCCAGGCCACGATGATGGCCTTGTGTCTGGCGGCGGTGTTGTTCATCGCCCAGACCTTCATCGCCGTGCTGCTCGTGCCCGCTCGGACCGAGTTCGTCGGTGAAGACGTCACGAATGACGCCTTCTACGCGATTGCTGCGCTCGTCGGCGGTCCCGGGCTCAGGCTTGTTACGGCGCTGGCGCTTGCGTTGTCGGCCGGGATTGCCAACGCGCTCGTCTCCCAGGCTGCCACGGCGCGATTGTTGTTCGCGATGGCGCGCGACGGACAGCTCCCGCGTTTTCTCGCGCACGTGAATCCCATGCGCCGCGTTCCTGAGCGCGCCCTGCTGTTCGTCGCGGCGGTGAGCGTGATTCTCGGCGTGTTCTTCGTTGGTCAGGTCGCCCTGCTGTCGTCGCTCGTGAACTTCGGAGCGCTCTTTTCGTTCCTGATGCTGCACGTGTCGGTTATCGTGTACTTCCTGATCAAGCGACGGACGGGCGCTCTCGGCCTGCATCTGCTGTCGCCCGCGATCGGTTTCGTGATCATCGGCTTCGTGCTCGTGACCGCCGACGTCCATGCGAAAATCGGCGGCCTCGTCTGGCTGGCCATCGGCACGGCAATCCTGATCGGTCTCAAGCTGGCGGGACGCTCACCCGAGCTCAATCTGGAGGCATAGAAATCGACTGACACCGTGCTCATCCCGCACCATTGTCCTGGGGGCATCGAATGAAGCGAAACGCAACCCTGTTCGTCACGTCTCTGCTCTCGCTCCTCTTACTGACGCTTCACATCACGGACGACATCGTCCGCGGGATATCGCCGGCCGAATCGTCGAATATTGCGCTGGTCGTTTTCGTGATCCTTCTGTACGGGACGCTGGTGCTCGCCGAAAAAAGATCGGGCCACATCATCATGCTCATCGTCGGGTTGCTCGCGGCAGCCATGCCCGTGCTCCACATGAGGGGGACGCATTACCCTGACATCGCCAAGTCCAGCGGCGGCTTCTTCTTCGTCTGGATACTATGGATGCTCGGCGGGATCGGCGGCTTCACCTTCGTTCACGCAGCGCGCGGACTGTGGAATCTACGGGGGGGCCCAACGAGCTAGCGCTGCTTTCATCAATTCCAGGTCAATCAACGCATCCCTACTCGGGAGGGTCGGCATGGCCAGTGTTGGTCTCGGACGTCGCGGGTTCATCGAAGCGCTCGTTGCGGTTCCGTTTGGAAGTGCAGCTCTATCGGCCCAGACGCCGGCATCGCCGGGCGTGAGGGTGGCGGCCGGATCCGGGCGCGCGAACGACGTCATCAAGCTGCCGGGCGGCGACCTCATTCACGTCAAGGTGGCCACGCAGGATAGCGGCGGCGCGCTGTTCATGACCGAGCAGCCGATCGAGCGCCGCGGATCCGGCCCGCCGAAGCATTACCACGAAGAGCAAGACGAGTGGTTCTATTGCCTCGCAGGAGAGTACGTCGTCGAAATCGGCGACCGGCGGTTTCGGCTGGGTCCCGGCGACTCAGTCCTCGGACCTCGACGCGTTCCACACGCGTTTGTCTATGACGGTGCGGGGCCGGGACGAATCCTGATCGGATTCACACCGGCGGTGCGCATCGAACAGTTCTTTCGAGACCTCGAAAAGCGTGGCGAGTACTTCGGCAATGGCTCGGCGGAGGACAAGGAACTCGTCCACCGGCTGTATGGCATCGTGAACGTCGGACCACCGCTGAAGCTGTGACATTGAACGCTCCGCGCAGATGTGGGCGGCGCGCGAGTGTCTGTCCGTCGAACCGATTAGTATGTGCCTCACAGGAGGGACACGTGCAGAGACTCGTGCTCGCAGCAGTGGCTATCAGCCTGATCACCAGCCATGCCCTGGCGCAGTCGCCTCGCCGCTCAGTTCAAGGCGTATGGCGCGTCGAGGAGGCGATGATCACGGGCGCTTCCGCCCGGACGATCTCGTTCGCCGATCGGCCCAACCTGACGATCATCACCGACAAGTACTACAGTCGAGTCGAGGTTCAGGCCGACGGTCCGCGGCCCGCGCTGGCGAATCCGGCGACAGCAACCGCCGATCAGCTTCGAGCCGTCTGGGGACCGTTCGTCGGCGAAGCCGGGACCTACGAGGTCACATCTGGAGGCGCTCTCACGATGCGGCCGATCGCGTCAAAGAATCCCGCGGTGATGGGATCCGGCGTTTTCATCGTGTACTTGTACAAGCTCGAAGGCGACAAGCTCTTGCTGACGCAGCAACGAAACCAGAACGGCCCGTTCCCCAACCCGTTCACGCTGCGGTTGGTGCGCGTCGAATAACGATGCGTCCGCACATCGCTTGAGCAGGCTGCGATTTGTCGACCATCACCCGTCGCGAATCTTCGAGATGAACGCGTACGACATCGAGACGCGCATTTCAAACGAAGGACGCGTGCCGATCGCGCCGCTCGTTCACGTTCATGAGATTCGCGACAACGGCGCCGTCATGTCCGACGACAACGTCAAGGTCACGGCGGCGCTCGGGCGATACCGCACCTTCCGATCACCTCGTCAGGCTCGCCGGAAAGGTCATCCTGGGGCACGACCTGCTCGAGATCTGAGGCCGTGCCCGCATGGCAATAAGCGTGTCTACTGTCCCGGCCACCGCCCGGGCGTGTACGGCACGCCCGCAGCGTCGAGCTGCTGCTCGAACCTTCGCAATTCGCCCTCGAGCGCGCGCAGCTTCGTCGCCTGCGCGTTCAGCTCGTCATTGGCGACGGTGTAGTTCGTCTGCTGCGTGCCCGTCGGCGCGCCGGTGAGGCCGCGCGCCCCCGCAGCGGCGGAGTTCACGCGCGACTGAATCGTCGACGGCGAACCGGATTCGAGGCCGCGCAGGGTCTCGTCGCCGCGCAGAGCGCGCTGGATTTCCGTGACGCGACGTTCGAACTTGACCGCTTCGTCCAGCAGCTTGATGTCGGCGGCCGAGTCCGTGATCGCTCGACGAATCGCGGTTGTCCGCGTCTTCATGTTGTTGGCCTGCTCGAGCGCGCCCGTGAATGCGCGCTGCAGCTTCGCCACCTTGTCCTGATACTCAGTGGCCGTGGTGCGCTGGGCCGGCGTCAGCGTCGCATTGGGATCCGCAGTGACCGTAATCGTCTGCGCATCTCCAAGCGCCGTCGTCGCCCCGCCGACCCTTCGTGAGAGCGCCGCGCGATAGGTTCCCGGCGCGACGAATGGACCGACACTGTTTCCACCGCCGAAACCGCCCCCGCCGCCGCGTCCACCGGCCGTCGGCAGCGTCGCCGCCACACCGCGAAGATCCCAGGCGAAGCGGTGGATGCCGCGAGTGCCGGGCACGGTCATGCGCCGGACGATCTTGCCCCCCGCATCGGTGATCGTCAGGAACGTCTGCGGCGCTTCTTCATCCGCTTCGGCCGTCAGCTCCGCTTGTGTGGGATACGGAGGCGTGGCTTTTTTCGCCTCCGCGGCTCGCGTCGCTTCCTGGCGCCGCTGACGGGCCGATTGCGGCGTCGTCCTGATCCAGTAGGTGATCACGGCGCCGGCTGGCGGGTTTTCGGCCGTCCACAACTGCTCGCCCTGCGAGCTCCGGGCCTTGCTGATATCCGGCACCTCGATCATCGCCGTCCGCGTCGCGAAGATCTGCGCGTCCTTCTGGAAGACGTCGGCGGTCATCGTGCGCAGCGGCGCGAAATTGTCGAGCACGTAGAATCCGCGTCCGAACGTCGCCATCACGAGGTCGTTCTCACGTTCCTGGATGACGAGATCGCGCACCGGAATGGTCGGCAGATTGTTCTTCAGGCGAATCCATTTCTGACCGCCGTTGACCGTGAAGTACAAGCCGAATTCGGTGCCCACGAACAGCAGGTTCGGATCGACCGGATCCTCGGCAAAAGCCAGCGTCATGCCGTTGGCTGGCAGATCGCCCGCGATGGACGCCCAGGACAGTCCGCGGTTCGTGCTCTTGTAGATGTACGGCTTGAAGTCGCCGTTCTTGCTGTTGTCGTAGAGCGAATACGCTACGTCCTCGCTGGACTTTCCGGCATAGACGCGCTGCACGTAGACGCCGTAGCCGTCGTAGTCCGGGAGGCCCGGCGGATGCTCGCTCTTCCGCCAGTTGGCGCCGCCGTCCAACGACACCTGCACGTTCCCATCGTCTGTTCCCGCAATCAGCATCCCTTCCTTCTTGCGCGACTCGCTGACCGCCGAGATGTTGCCCCACGTCGCCGTCGATTGATGCTGCGCCACCGCCTCGGGCGGCCACACGCGGCCCATCACCGGCAGATGATTACGATCGGTCTTCCGGGTCAGATCGGGACTGACCGGCTTCCACGAATTGCCACGATCGTCGCTGCGGTAAAGTCGATTGGCTCCGAGATACAGACGCTGCGGGTTGTGCGGGCTGATGATGAACGGCGTCTCCCAGTTGTACTTGTTCGCCTCGTCTTCCTTCCCTTCGACCGGCTTGATGCTCACACGCTCGCCGGTGCGTCGATCGAGTCGCACGATGCCGGCGTACTGCGACTCGCCGTAGACGATGTTCGGATCGTTGGGATCGACGCGCGCGACGAAGCCGTCTCCGCCGGTGATCACCCACCAGTCGTTGTTCATTGCGCCGTCGGCGCCGCGGGAGCGCGATGGGCCGCCGAGGCTCTCGTTGTCCTGTGTGCCGCCGTAGACGTTGTAGATCGGCGACGCGTTGTCCACCTCCACGTTGTAGAACTGCGTCACCGAAAGGTTGGCGAAATGGCGCCACAGCCGGCCGCGATCCCACGTCTCGTACAGGCCGCCGTCGCAACCCTCGAGCAGATGGTCGGTATCGTCCGGATCGATCCAGACGTAGTGGTTGTCCACGTGCTTGTTGCGCTCGCCCAGGCTCGTGAACGTGCGCCCGCCGTCCTCCGATATCTGCGTCTGCACCGTCGGCACGTAGAGCCGGTCCGGATTCTTCGGATCCGCGTGGATGTTCTGGTAGTACATCGGTTGCGCGTTGACGGTGCCGCGACGCTCCCAGCTGTCGCCCGAATCGAGCGACGCATAGATCGCCGTGTTCTCATTCGTCTCGACCTTGGCGTAGACCAACCCCTTCTGCGCCTTTGAGAACGAAAGGACGATGCGGCCGAGATCGCCGGTGGGGAGGCCGCCGCGAATGCGGCGCCAGGTCTTCCCGCCGTCAACGGACTTGTGCAGGCCGCTTTCCGGTCCTCCGTGAATCAGTGTCCAGGTGTGACGGCGTCGCTGGTGCGCGACCGCCAGCATTACGTCAGGATTGCCGGGGTCGATCGCGACGTCGCTGATGCCGGTGTTCTCGCTGATCTCCAGCACCCGGTTCCAGGAGGCTCCGCCGTCGGCGGTCTTGTAGAGTCCTCTCTCTCCGCCAGCTTTCCACAGCGATCCGTACGCGGCCACGAAAACGACGTTCGAATCGCGCGGGTCGATCACGATGCGTCCAATCTGCTCGGACGTTTTCAGGCCCAGGTTCCGCCACGTCTTCCCGGCATCGTCGCTGCGATAGACGCCGTCGCCGTAACCGGTCGCGCGCTGGTTGGTCGCCTCGCCGGTGCCCACCCAGATCGTGTTGGGATTCTGGGGATCGATGACGACGGTTCCGATCGCGTAGCTGCTTTCGTTCTGGAACACGGGCGTGAAGGTGATGCCGGCGTTGGTGGTTTTCCATACGCCGCCCGATGACACGCCGATGTACCAGGTCTGCTTGTTTTCGGGATGCACCGCGATGGAGCCGATGCGACCCGACGCGATCGCGGGCCCGATCGCGCGCAGGCGGAAGTCGTCGAACGTGGCTTGAACAAATGGATCCTGGTTGCCGCCAGCGGTGGCCGGCTGTGTTGGTTCCTGAGCCGAGGCAACAAGGGTCCAGAGCAGCGTACTGGCAAGGAGCAGTCTTTTCATGACGGTCAGCGATGTTACTGCAGCCGCGAGGTGCTCCGCTAAGTCTCGCGCTCCGGCGTCATCGAGTGGCCTTCATCGGCGGCTCGGAGGGGACGAAAGAAGCGCCGGATGTCGTCGACGAGCAACTCGGGCTCTTCCATCGCTGCGAAATGTCGCGAGGCGGATGCGAGATGTCCCTGGGGAACATGGCGAATGCCGCGGGCGGTCCCCGCTGAACACGGAACGTCGCCTCGCGAATTGACGATTTCCTGCTGCGAGCTACGCGTCCGCAGTTGCTGCCGAAACCGCTCTCGCCGACGACGCGCAAATGAAGAAGCGGTGCAGCACGCAATCTACTCGTCGCCGGCCACTCGACTCACGAACCAATCCACGAGCCCTGCCCGCGCCATGTCGTCGCCATTCTTGAAAACTTGGAGGACGTTCGGTGACGCTCTCAGCCACGCGATGAACGCGAAGCGATACAGCTCGAAATCCTCTTGTCTGACCTTCAGGGCGAGATAACCGAGCACCAGCGTTCGCGTTTCCTTCCAGTACGAGTCGTCGCGACCACGAAAACGTGAGACGCCGATGTAGTCAGGACGCTGCCAGCGGCGCACCCCTTCGATCAATTCATCGACTACTTCGGCTTCCGATCGAGCGTTCGGCGCGGGTTCAGGATTCGAGGGAGCGGGTTGCGCGGAGCGATTGTCGGACGACGAGTCCGGCGTGCCGTACCAATACATCCCGAGCTCATCGTCGTGATCGTGGTGTATATCGGCCTCCGTGATAAGTGGTCAAGTGGTCTGCGTCATCCGTCGAGTCAATGCTCCGGCACGGGACACGGGTGTTCAGCCTTGAACCGCGAGACGAAGCCGCATCGGCAATGCCGCCGAGTGCGTGGAGTCGCTAACTGCAGTCGCTGGCGATCTTAGTGACGCCGACACCTGGTTGAACGATCACAGACAGAATGGAAAGAGCAACGACGATGCCGTCTCTTTCGCCCGCGGTCCGGACGAGCGAGGGCTTTTCGACGGGCGGGACGACGTTCGCTGAAGGGTCAGCGGATCTAGCGCGACGCCTCCGGCATCAGTGTGACGCGGACGTAGCGTGCCGGATCGAGGTATTTGACGGCAGCGCGCGCCACGGCGTCGGAGGTGAGCGCTTTGATCTCCGCCGTCTGCTCGGTCACGACGTCGCGCTCGAGCGGCTCGCCCGATTCGTAGCGGCGCAGGATCTGATTCAGCAGAAAACCGTTCTCCTGGCTGTTGCGGTCGAGTTCGCGCAGCAGATAGCTGCGGATCCGCGTCATTTGATCGTCGTTCAGCGCAGTGTCCCGCACGCTGGCCACCTCTTCGAAGACGCGCGGCACGAGGCTGTCGACTTGAGCGGGATCGCAGGTCCAATCGATCTTGACGCGATACTCCGGACGCGGATAGCGGCTCGCTTCTGATTCCGCGGTGATCGCATAGGTGGCGCCGAGCTGCTCGCGGATCGCGTCGTTCAAGCGGCCCTGCAGCACGAGCGTCGCGGTCTGGAGCGCGAGCCGGTTCTCGGGCGCGAATTCAAACGGCCCGTTGAAGACGATCGCCACCTCGCTCTTCGGCGCGATTCCCTTCCGCACCGTCGTCTGGACGACATCGTTGGGCAGCCTGACGCCCTGATCGCGCCATGTCTCGTGCGCGCGCGTCGCCGGAAGGCTCGCGATGTAGGTTTCGACGAGCGGACGGATGGTGTCCAGCGTGAAGCTGCCGACGAAGACGAACGTGAAATTGCTGGCGTCGGCGAAGCGCGCTTTGTAGAAGGCGAGCGAGGTGTCGAGATTCCACTTCGCCACGGTGGCCGAGGTCTCCGGCTGCCGCCGCATATGGTTGCTGCTCAACGCGGACGCCAGCGTCTGGTTGAAGACCACGTCGGGACTCGCCGATTGATCGGCCAGCATCGCGAGCGCACGCGCCTTCATCGCGGCGAACACCGTTTGGTCGGCGCGCGGCGCGGTGAAGCGCAGGTACATCAGCTGGAACATCGTCTCGAGATCTCGCGGCGCGCTGCCGCCGCGCATGCCCTCGCGAATCTCGTTGATGAACGGCTGGACGGCCAGCGATTTTCCATTCAGCAGCTTGTCGAGCACCACCTCCGAGAAGTCGCCGACTCCGCCCGCCGGGATGACATCGTCGGCCACACGCGCCGAGTAGAAATCCGCATCGCTCGCGAGCGACATCCCGCCTGGCGCCGTGGCCCGGAACAGGATCTGATCCGCCTTGAGCGTCGTCGGCAGAAGCGCCACGGTGGCGCCATTCGACAGCGTCCACTCCGTGACGGTGCCCTTCATCGTCGTTTTGACGATGGTGCCTTTTGCGGGCGGATGGTCCATCAGCGCCCGGCCCGCGCCGGCGTCGACGTAAGCGGTCACCGGTCGCGCAGATGCCGCGTTCACGGCCGCTGCCAGCTGCGAATCGGTCGGCGGCACTCGTCCCGCCACCTCCGGCGTCAGCGCGACCACGAGCCGATTCGTCGCCGGGAACCAGTCTGCCGCCAGCGCGTTCATGTCGTTCAGCGTGACCTCAGGCATGAAGCGGCGATGAAACGCCAGCTCCTGCCAGATGGTCGGCAGCGCTTCACGCTGGAGAAAGTTGCGCGTGTATTCGTCCGCACGGCTCGACGACTCGCGATCGGGGCTCTCCTCTGCGGCGCGCTCGGACGCCGCCATGTTTGCCTGTTTCGCCCGATCGAGTTCGGTCGCGGTGAAGCCGAACGAGGTGACGCGCTTCAGCTCGGTGACCAGCGCGTCGATGCCCCGCGTGACGCCGTCGTTCGGCACGAGCGCCTGCAGCGATGCTTCGTCGCGGGTCTTCGGCGCCGGAAACAGGCCGCGGCCGGCGGCGGCGCGCAGAAACGGCGGCCGCTCACCCTGCGCGATCTCGTCGAGCCGATCGCCGAGCATCTGCGAGAAGAGCTGATCCTTCATGATGTCGCGATACCCGCCGACCGTTCCCTGATTGCGCGCCGGCCGGAGATCGCTGAGGCTCACCACGGTGTTCGTGTTCTCTTTGTCCGTCAGAACCGCGTAACGCGTGCCGGCGTGCTCCGGCACGTCGTAAACGGGCCGTGGACGCTCGGGCACCGGATTGTCGATCGACGAGAAATGCTGCCGAATCATCGCTGCGACGGCGTTCTTGTCCACTTCGCCGACGACGATCACCGCCATCAGATTCGGCCGGTACCAGTCGTGGTAGAAGCGCACGAGCTGTTCGCGCGTCGCCGCCTGGATCACCGCAGGATCGCCAATCGGCGATCGATCGGCGTACCGCGATCCTTCGAGCTGCACGTGCCGCATCTTGTCGGCGGTCCGCTCGTCCGCGCCGAGATTGAGTCGCCACTCGGAGAGGACGATGCCACGCTGGCGTTCGATGGCGGCCTGCTCGAAGAGCGCGCCGCCCGCCCAGTCTTCGAGGACGGTCATCGCCTTGTCGAGCGTGTCCGGACGATCGGTCGGCACGCGCAGCGAGTACTGCGTGTCGTCGAAGCTCGTGACGGCGTTCGCGTCTGAACCGATGCTGAGGCCGATCGACGCGAGAAAACTATCGATGCTCTGTCCGGGGAAGTGCCGCGAGCCCTGGAACTGCATGTGCTCGACGAAGTGCGCGAGGCCGCGCTGGTCATCGTCCTCCAGCACCGATCCAGCTTTCACGACCAGCCGCAATTCGATCTGGTGCGCGGGCCTGGGGTTCGGCCGGATGTAGAAACGGAGGCCGTTCTGCAGGCCGCCGATGAGCACCTCAGGATCGACCGGCATGTCGGTCGACAGCGGGTAGCTGGCGACTGACGCCGCGGTTGTTTCACGGCCGGTCGCGACGGCGACCTGTGCGGACGGCGTTCCGACCGCGACAGCAACGAACAGACAGGTCAGCAGACGCGTGGTCGTGCGTCGAAAAGAGCGGAAGGCGTTTGGCATAAGGCCTGAGCTCTATGGTCGCACGGAACTCGCCCCTGGCATCAAAGCGCGGCGTCCGGCTGTCGGTTCGGAGAGACAGCGGCTTTTACTTACTGACCGCCCTTCGGCGGCGCGCGCCGCCGCCCTCGTCAGGAGACGATGCTTTTGGAGATAAACGTGCGGCCGCCGGCGGCGGCTTCGACGGCAGGAACGAGATCGGTGTTCAGATCCATCTTATGGACGACGCCGGCGGCCCCGGCATCGAGCCAGAGCTGCGCGTTGACGACGCCGGCCGTGATGAACACGAAGGGCACGAGGTTGCCGGACTGCCGAATGGCCCGCATGGCTCGGGGGCCGGTGAGCCCTGGCATCTCGATGTCGCTTACGACTACGTCCGGTTCTAGCGCAAGCACCGCCGTCACCAACGCATCCCCCGAGCAGACCGAGCCGATGACGTCGAAGACCGACTCGAGGCGCCGGACGGCGCTCCGCCTCATGGCGTCGTTGTCATCGGCAACCAGCACACGAAGCTTGCCCACCTGCTCGTTTGGCACACAACAGGATCACAAAACACGGATGACGTGTCGTTGCGCCAGAGCAAGGAAGGGCCGTGTTCGCTCAGTCGCGGAGAAGGCGCTCGGGGGAGACTATCTGCACGGCGCCGCGGGTCTTGCTGAGCGCACCTTTTCTCGCCCACCCGTTGAGCACGCGGCTGGCAGTGAAGACGCTGACGTCCGCGAGCGCCGCCAGCTGCTCGTTCTTGATTCGTACTTCCACGCCGTTGCGGCCTGGTGTGCCGGACGTAGCTCCAAGACTGCTCAGCGCGCGAGCCACGCGCTGTTCCGCCGTGCTGGTCACGAGCTGCTCGTGCCGCTCCGTGAAAATCGCGACGTATTCCAGCGCGATGTGCAGGACGTTGTTCGTGAGCTGCGGGTATTTCACGGCGAGGCGGCGAATCGTCCTGGCGCTCCACGCGATCAACTCGCTGGATTCAACGGCTTCGGCCGTCCCGATGTATTGCATCGGTGAGAGCACGAGGCTGCCGAGACCGAACACGTCGCCTGGCGCGAGAATCCCCAGCACCACTTGTCGTCCGTTCGTCGCCAGGCGCGAGTACTGGACGTGTCCGGTTCGCACGACGAACAAGTACTCGGCCGTCTGGCCCGCATGGAACAACACCTGTCCACGCTTGAGCCGCTGTCGCTCCGACTGGGCGAGGATACTCCGTCGACCCTCGCTGCCGATTTCCGCCACGAGACGACGCGCCACGTCCGCCTGCGGACGGTGGCTGGCCGATGATGCCGGCATGTGGTTCAGAACATACTAGTCCTGAACGATGTCACTCCTGAAAGACCTCGGCGGTCTCGTCCTAACCAGGTAGAGCGCTCGCGCGTCAGGCGCGGAGCGTGTCAAATCTGACAGTTACTGGTTGAAAACGAGAGGGTGTGCATGACGATCTCACGACGTGTGATTCGCGCGATGACGATGGGGACGATGTTGTTCGGTGCGGCGTGCGGGCAGGACGCGGCGCCCGCAGCGCCCACGCCTCCGACACCGCCCGAATCCGGGACGGCCAACGCTTACATCTTGCCCGGCGCCGTGAACCTCGGCTCAACCGCATTCGGCGACGAGCCCGTCGTCATACACAGGGGAGAGCGGATGCGGTGGACGAACGCGGACGGCGTCGAGCACAACGTCGTGACCGATACGCCGTCGCTGCCAGAGTTCATGACCACTGGAGTTCTCGCGCCGGGCGGCGAGCAATCATTCGTGATGAAGACAGCCGGCTCGACAAGAATCCACTGCACCATTCACCCGCAAATGACGGGCACGCTCATCGTGCAGCAGTAAATAATGAAGGCGTGCCTGCGAACGCCGCGATGCTCACGCTCATCGGCGGACCGACACTCCTCATCGAGCTGGCCGGGTTTCGACTGTTGACGGATCCCACTTTCGACGGTCCGGGCGAGTATCACTTGCCGCACGTGACGCTGCGCAAGACGTCGGAACCGGCGATTGCCGTCAACGAGATCGGTCCGATCGACGCAGTGCTGTTGAGCCACGATCAGCATTCCGACAATCTCGACACATCGGGTCGTGCGTATGTGCGCGATGCGGTGCGCACGATAACGACCGTCGCCGGAGCTGGCCGGCTGGGAGGAGCCAGCGAAGGCCTGGCGCCATGGACGGAAACGGCGCTCACGAAGTCGGGTCACCGGCTCGTGATCACGGCGACGCCGGCGAGGCACGGTCCCGCCGGCATCGAACCGTTCTCGGGCGACGTGATCGGCTTCATCCTCCGCTGCGATGACGAGGATGCGATTTACGTGACCGGCGACACCGTCTGGTTCGATGGAACCGCGGAAGTCGCGCGGCGATTCACGCCGCGGGTTGTCGTCCTGTTCGCCGGAGCCGCCCGGAGCCGCGGTCCGTTTTCGCTGACGATGAATACGAACGACACGCTCGAAACCGCGCACGCCTTCCCGTCGGCGACGATCGTTCCGGTGCACTACGAGGGATGGGCGCATTTCTCCGAGAGCCGAAGCGATCTCGAGAAGTCGTTCGACGCGCTCGGCGTTCGTTCGCGGCTCAAGGTCCTGGAGCCGGGCGTCGCGACGGAAGTGCGGCTGACCGAACCAACATAACGTTCGCACGTCGTCCGATCGAAGTCAGCGGCGGCGCCACACGTTGTTGCACCGCCGCTGCGAGTCGATTGCGGGCCCGTCCTTCTTACTTCCCGGGCCGCTTCAGATCGAACATCCCGCGCCCGTGCGTCGCGGCGACGAGATGTCCGTTGGTGTCGATCGCCAGACCGAAGACGGCAACGTTCGGCATCCCCTTCGAGAGCCGCCGCCAGTGATGGCCGCCGTCGAGCGACTCGAAGACGCCGACGTCGGTGCCGACATACAACGCCACGATCTTGTCGCCCTTTACTTTCTGCTCATCGAGGGCGATGGTGTTCACCGGAACGTCCGGCAAATCGCCGGAGATGTCGGTCCATGCGGCGCCGCTCAGCCCGTTCGTCGACATGAAGACGTGGCCGGGCGTTGTCGGCGTCGAGCCGTTGAACCCGGAGAATGTGGCGAACACCGTGTTTCCCGTCTTGTCGGTCGGCAGCGGAACGATCTGCGTGACGGCGCGATTCGGCAGCGGTGCCTTGTCGATCGCCACCCACGTCGCGATTCCGGAGCCGTCCACCGTCGCCGAGACGCTGACACGGCCGTCAGACGCGCCGGCGTACAGCACTTCCTTTCCGTTGATGAGCGTCGGCAGCACGCCGATCCAGCTGACGTACGCGCCGCTCGGCGGGTTTGCGGGCTTTGTCAGATCCGGACTGACCGCCGTCCACGACACCGGCTGGGTCGTCGACGGCGGGTTCGTGAAGATGAACGGCTTCGGATCCGGTGAGCGGTAGACGCGGTTCGTCCCGAAGTAGATCACGTTCGGCGTGAACGCCGGATGCTGCGTGAGCGGCGCGTAGAACGACACCGGATCGGTCGGGTCCATGCCGTTGTAGTACTCGGGACCGTAGCCGAAGTACGCGCCGACGAACGGCCAGCTGCCCGGCCCGCCCGCGCCGCCATTGTCGGACCGCGCCGGACCCATGAAGTTGGACGACTGGTTGAAGTAGGTGTGGAACATGCGCGATGGCGTCGATTGATCGATCACCGCCATGCCGCCGTCGCCGAAATCCGCGTGGAACCACTTCGGCGGATTCACCAGCTTGTTGTTGCGCACGTTCGTGCCGTTGTCCTGCGTGCCGCCGAGGACGACGTCGCTCGTCGGATCGAGGGCGACGCCCTGGAACTGCGTGATCGCGATGTTGGTGTTCAGCGCCGTCCACGAGACGCCGCGATCGGCCGAGCGCCAGATACCGCCGTCGTTGCCGTCGTACACGGAGCCGTCCGGACCGAACGCGAACGCGTGATCATCGGTATGGAGGCTGCCGTGCGTGCCATCGCCCTGCGAGATCGACGCCCATGTCAGGCCTCCGTCGTCGCTCCTCCAATTCGTATGGCTGGCTGCGCCGCCGTTCGGCGACTGATCCGGCGCGAAGACCTCCGGGTTTCCGCCGATGTAGACGCGCGCCGCCGTGGAATCGCTCGGATCGGCAGCGACGGTCATGTCGTAGAAGCACTGGCCGTCGCAGTACGCCGGATAGGTCCCGACCGAGTACTGCGCGGTCGTCGCGCCAGTGAATCCGGTGGTCGTCGTCAACAGCAGGTGATCGCCGTCGACGACTTGCGACACGGTCCGCGACAGTACCGCACGATCGGAGCCGGTGAGCGCCACGAGCAGCCGCCTGCCCCTCCACGTGCCGTCGGTGACGAACGAGGGGCCGGAAATTCGGGTGACCAGGCCACGAAGCGTAACGCCCGGCCCCGGATTGATGTTCACGTTGGTGAACGAAGCCGACCCGTTGAAACCGGCGTCGACGTGGGCCCAGTGCGCGCCGCCGTCGACCGATTTCACGAGCCCGAACAACGCGCTGCCCGTGTTGTTCTCAATCGCTGCGTACAAGGTGTTCTTTGCCGCCGCACCGCCGATGCTGACGTTGATACGTCGCATGGGCGATACGGTTGACCCGGCAGGGAACCCGGCTGTCATCGCGGTGTAGCTGGCGGTCGCATCCTTCGCGTTGATCGACTTGTACACGCCGGTGCTGCGCACCGCGGCGTAGACGATGCTGCTGTTGGTCGGATCGATGACGGCGTCCTGCACTGAGAGCTGGCCGGCCGCGCCTGCGGGGACGTTCTGCAGCTGCCACGTCTGGCCGCTGTCGGTCGAGCGCCACAGGCCGACGGGACCGACGAGGTTCGGCGAGTCGCACGTCGCCACGGTTCCGCTTTCGAAGAACCCGAACGTCGTCGAAGCCCAGAGCGTCGTCTTCGTCGCAGAGCCGGCGGTCTTGGGATCGATCAGGATCTTCGACACGGCCTTGCCGACGAACGGTCCTGTGTTGCCGAACGGATCGCCGCCGCCGCCGAGCAGCGTCCAGCGGCGTCCACCGTCGGTCGATCGCAGGATGCCCTGGCCGTAGTACGAATCGCAGGAGCGGTTGGCTTCGCCGGTGCCGACGTAGATGATCTCGGGGTTCACCGGATCGACCGCGATCGCGCCGACGGCGAGCGATGCCTCATGATCGGTGAGCGGATCCCACGAAGGATTCCTGCTCGTTGCATTTCGGGTCTTCCAGACGCCTCCCTGCGCACCGGATGCATACACGACGTCCGGATCGGATGGATCGGGCGCGATCGCCGACACGCGGCCGCTCACGGGTGACAGCTGCCCTGCCGAAGCGTCGGTCTGGCCGTTCGGGATCGTCTCCGGTCCGATCGGCCGCCATTTGGGTCCGCTGTTGTCGTCGCGCTCGTCGAAGTTATTGTCGTCGGCGTGCTTGTTCGCCTTGCCGATCGCGCCGGCCGGCAGCGCGTTGCCCGGATACTTGCGCTGATCGTAGAACCACTTGTCGAACGCATCGCGTTCGCTGGCGCCGTCGGCGTCAGCATCACCGCGGGACGAGTTTTCCTGGGAGAGCAAGGCACTGCGCGCGGGCGCCTGACGCTCTTCGAGCATGCGTTCGCGGATCGATCGTGGGCGCGCGCGGTTCCCGTCGGCGTCACGATCGATGGCAGGGTGGTGGATCGCGCCAAAGGCGACCATAGCCGCAACAGAGCACGCGAGCGTGCCGTACGCGAGGATGATCTTCTTCATCGTCAGAAGCCTCCCGTGAGGAATGGGCGACGGGCGGTTGAACGAGACGTCCTAGACGAGCAGCGGCACTCTACGCGTGTGGACAGGCACGATCAATACCCTTTCCCTGAACAATAGGAACTCTTTATCAGGTGGAACGGGTTTTATGGATGTTCGGAGGGCGCCGGTGCGCCGAACCTTCGCAGGAAGCTCTGCACGTCCGGCTGGTTGCGATCCAGTTCGAGCGACTGTTCCCAGAGGCGTACTGCACGATCCCGGTCGTGCCGAATTTCGAAGACGAGCGCCGCGAGGGTCTTGCAGGCCAGCGCTGACGGTTTCAACGCGATCGCGTGTTCGTAGGCGTCGATCGCGCGTTCCAGATCGCCCGAGCGTCCATAGGCGCCGCCCAGAACTGTCCATAACGAAGCCGATTCGGGCGACCGATCCAGAGCTGCGCGGATGAAATCGATCGCCGCGCGCGAGTCGTTGCGCGCGAGCGCAACGTCGGCACGCGCCGCCGCGATCTGGTCGGCGGAGGCGAGCTCCGACGCGCGCGCAATTGCCGCGTCGGCATCGTCCGGCCGTCCGACGCGAGAGGCGGCATCCGCCCGAAGGACCAGGATGTCCAGCCTGAGCGGTTCGGCATCGGTCAGCGACTCAGCCGTTGTCAGCGCGTCGAGCGCCGCTTTGGGATCGCCGCGGGCATCCAGCAGCCTGGCGCGCTGGACGAACAACATCGGGAGATGGCGATCCAACGCCTCCGCGGCAGCAAGCTCCGCTTCGGCGTCGCCCCACTGTTCCGTGCTGATCGCGAGGTTCGCTCGAAGCAGCCGGACGTATGCGCTCTTCGAATCCAGTGCGAGCGCCTCGTCGAGCAGCGCGCGGGCCTGATCGAACTCGCGCCGCTCGAGATGAACACGTGCGGCGAATGCGCGCGCGTTGACGTTTCGCGGGTCGAGCTCTGCTGCGCGCGCAAACGCGCGCAGCGCATCGCGCTGCTCGCCGTCCACGTAGAGCGCCACGCCTTCGTTGAGAAAGGATGCGGCGTACCGTCCATCCGCAATCGGTCGCAAGTCGGTCGAACCTGAGACGTAGCCGAGCGCCTTGAGCTCCGCGATCTTCTCCGGCGCGTCGGCGGACGCGCCGGCCGGCGGTGGAACGGCCACGAACGCGTACGTCGCACCGGGCGCGGGATCGTGTGCGAGCGCGCCTGGAGAAAATGCCTCCGGAACAGGATGTCCCGGCAGATCGTGCGCGAGCGGGATGTCGAGCGCGCGCAGCACCGTGGGTGCGATATCGAGAACGGTGGCGTGAGGATGCGCGCCGCGTTGCACCGACGCACCACGCAATACCAGCATGCCGAACGGCAGATGCCAGAGCGCAGCCTGCCCGACGTCAGCGCGGCCGGGCGTGTCCGGCCGCCGCTCGCCGCTCTTGAAGCCGTGATCGGATGCGAGCACGACGAGCGTGCGATCGTCGGCGATCGTCAGCACGTCGGCGAGCACTTCGTCCTGGTATTCGTAGCAGCGGTCGACCGTGTCCGAGAAGGCTGAAAAGTCAGCGCTCGCCACCTGCGGCCGCCGAGGCGGCGCGTCTTCCATGAACAGGTGGCTGCACGCGTCAATCCACTCGAAGTACACGCCGAGCAGTTCAGGCCTGTAGCGTCGCTGCAGTTGCGTTGTAAGCCGCCGGTAGTACTCGGAGGTCGCGTACATGCGAGCGAGCGCGGCGACGCGCTGCTCGCCGTCGATCGTCAGCGGCGTATCGGGTCGTGAGAGAAATCGTGATCGAACGGCACGATCGTCCGGTACCGGCCGGCCCGACTGACGCAGTTCGGATGCGAGCACCGGCGGGTACGCGGCGTCGGTCGTGGCGTTCTCGTTCGCTGTCTGGTGGAACGCCGTTCGATCCGAGACCTCGAAACCGCGCACCGCCTCGACGGGGAAAGACGCATACCACCCGATGAATCCAGCGGACCGGCCGAACTCGCTGGCGATGTTCCAGAGCGCCGGGACGCGGCGTCGTGCGCTGGTGATCGGGACTGCGTGTCCGTCTGGCGCAGCCTCGACGAAATCGAGCACGCCGTGATCCTGCGGTGCACGACCGGTCGCGATCGTGGTCCAGATGAGCGGTGAAAGCAGCGGCTCGCGCGAGCGCAGCGGCGCGAATGCGCCTTCGCGGCGGAGGCGGTCGATCGTCGGGAGCTTTCCCGCCGCAGCGAGGCGGTCGACAATGCGCGGATCGGCTCCATCGACGCCAATCAGCAGCACTCGCGGATGCAGGGTCGATCCGCGCCAGGTCCACGCTGCCGCGCCGACGGCCAGCACGATCACCGACGCGAGCAGCAGCCACAAACGCCGGCGAGCCACGACGTTGAGACTACTGTTGCGTCAGCGCTTCGAGCAACAGGCGCGTGATCTGCTCTTGATATTGCTGCGCTGACCAGCCTCGACCGAGCACCAGATCTTCCCACACGCGCAACGACGTGATCGTCCACAGCAGGTCGACCGCGCCCCGTTGATCGATGCCGGCTCGCAGGTCGCCCTCGGCCTGCAGCCGCGCGACGATGGCACGACAGCCGTCGAGACGGGAATTCAGGCGATCCTGCCAGGCGCGTTCCGCAGCTTTGTCCGTGCGACGCACGGCGTCGAGCGCGCGCGCGACCGCCCACACAGAAAGATTCCTGCGCGCCTGGATCGAAACGGCCGCCTGCAGCATCTCGGTGCCGCTCGGCGCGTCCATCATTTTCTGGATGTCCGCCGGCAGGCCGAGCCGTTCGTCCAGATGGCGCGCCAGAGCGACCATCAGCGCGGCGCGATCGGCGAAGTGCAGGTAGACAGCCTGGCGCGACACGCGCGCCGCCTTGGCAATCTGCGCCATCGTGACGCTGGCATCACCCTTCCGGCCAATCAACGTCAGGGCCGCGTCGAGGATCCGGCCGGCCGAGGTCTTACTTGACACGGTGTCAACTGCAGGCTTATGCTTGGCTCGTGAGCTTGACATCGCGTCAAGTGTATCCGAGTTCGGCGAGAATCGAGAATCGAGAATCGAGAATATCGACATGACCGACGACAACGTGCCTTCCACGAGTGACTCCGGCGCGTGGCGGACGCTCGAAAACCGACATACGGGCGAACGGCTGAAGATCCGGCGCGTGCTCCGGAGCGGCGTGCCCTGCCTCGAGCTGAAGGGCACGCTGCCGCCGAAACAGGCGGGGCCGCCGCTGCACGTCCACTATCACGAGCTCGAAGAGGGCGTTGTCGTCGCCGGCACGCTGGGGGCCGAAGTCGACGGGCGCGAATTTCGGGTTGAAGCGGGCGGTCCCGTGCTGCTGCCGATGGGGTCGGCGCACCGATGGTGGAACGCCGGTGACGACACCCTCGTGTTCGAAGGCATCGCGCGGCCCGTCGTCGATCTCGACATGTACTTTGTGGAAGTGTTCGAAGTCATCAACAGCGGTCCGGCGAATCGGCCGCCGCTCTTCTATCTGGCGCACCTCGCGTGGCGGCACCGGAAGACGCAAGCGGTGCTCATGGCGCCGCGATGGCTGCAGGCGATGCTCGTCCCGGTCATCGTGTGTGTGGGTACTCTCCTCGGCCGCTATCGGGGCGTCGGCTGGCCCGGCTGTCCCGCCGAGGCCAGCGGACGCCTCTAACCTCACACGCCCTGCTTCCACTCGTCGAGGATGTCGACGATGCCCTGCGACGGCTCCTCGCCCTGCTGCCAGTCCACCGGCGATCCCGCGGCGAGCAGAAGCTGTCCGACGGTCGCGTGGTCCCTGCCCGGCGGTCGCCGCTGTGCGCCTTCCGCAGCCCACACGAGCGGCTGCGCGTGGAATTCACGATCGCGGACATCGACGGACGCTCCATGCGCGAGCAGCACGCGGACGACGTCAGGCCAGCCTTCCATCGCGCCCACGTGAAGCGCGGTTTTGCCGATCGACTCGTCGGGTCGATCGGGATCGAAGCCGCACGCCAGCATCGCGTCTAGCGCCTTCGTGTCGTTCCGCTCTGCCGCGCGATAGAACGCGGCGTAGTGTTCCGGTCCGATGGCGTCCCGGAGCTGCGGCTGCCGTTCGAGCATGGCCTTTGCTTCCGTCGTGTCGCCGCGGCTGCAGGCCGCCACTAATCGATCGGCCGCCGTGAGCTCGCCCGATGCGCCGTGCGCCAGCAGCCACTCTGCGACCGCGCGATTGCCATTCAGCTCCGCGACCGCATGTGGCGTCCGGCCGTCCGATCGCGTCCGGCTCATGTCAGCGCCGCGCGCGACGAGCGCTTCAGTAAGTTCCACGTCCCACGATGCCGCAGCCACATGCAGCGGCGTCTCGCCGTTTTCAGCGAACACTGGATCGGGATCGGCGCCGTTGTCCAACAGCCAACGTGCGCCCGTCGCCGTTTTCGCCCACTGAAGAATCGCGTACAGCGGCGCGGAGCCGTCGGTGGCCCACGGACGATCGACGTCCACGCTGTGCGCGCGCAGCAGGTCGAGCGCCGGGATATCTCCGCTGCCGGCTGCGAGCGGGAGCGTCACACCATCGCTGGGATCGGCGCCTGCGTCGAGCAACGCGGTCGCGAGCGGAAGCGAACGTACGCTGCAGACGGCGCCCCAGAGCACCGGTCGATGGACGCCGTGATGAAGCCACGGATAGCAAAGGTTCGGATCGGCGCCGCGCGCCGTCAGCGCTCGTGCGACGGCGACAAGGCCTTTCTCGCGTGCGTCGGTGCGTGCGCCGACCGCGGTGTGGCAGACGTAGTGCAGCGGCTGCCAGCCGCGTGACCCTCCGAGTTCGGTCGCGAGCGCAGGATTGTCGGCGAGCCGCTTCTCGACGATCGCCGCATCTCCCAAAAGGAGCGCGGTGTGGAAGTGTGCGCGCGCGATTCCGGGAAAACGCGCGAGCAGACGCTCAGCGCGATCGGGACGTCCGTCCGTGGCGGCCTCGAGAAATTGATCGAGCGCCGCATCGAACTCGAGGCTCAGCTCCTCGACGTGTTCCTTCAGCGATGACCACGATTCGAGGCCGTATTCCCGCGCGATGACCGACTGTGCGTCGTGCAGCGCGAGCCTGAGGAGTGCGAGATCCGACGTTGATTTGTCGGCGAACGCGGGAAGGATGCGGAATCGCGCGACGGCGGCGGCTTGGTTTGCGCGTGCGTCGCGCAGCAGATCCTTCGCCTGCCGCTTGAGCTGCTCGAGATTCGGGCGCTCCGGTAACTGCCTGGCTGCCATGGGACCTCCATGTTGAATGCCAGCGGTCCGCAAGCCGGCCAACACGGAGACAGCCGTGCAGTCTGCACTGTCAGGAGGTGGACTCAGTCCTTCGCGCGGACCCGCAGGCGCCCTCGGCGCACACCAAAATGTTGCGGCGCGCCCTCGAGGAAGTCAAGCGATCAGCTCGCGTGAACTCATCGCGTCACGGTCTCCGCCCGAAGATCGATCGAAGGATTCCGATCGAAGAAGTTGTTCGGCCGCAGCTTGAACGACTGCCACATCATCGGCGTCACCGGCAGATCTTCGGCGCGCGTCAGGTGGTGCATCCCCAGATTGACCCACACGACCACGTCCTGATTTCGTATCGCGCGATTTCTCGCTGCCCAAACTGCCAGCCCATCGTCGCCATGGCTGCCGAGCATGTACCGTCCGCCCGCGTAGCGCTCTTCAGGCTGGTATGGAGTCACCCACATGTCGTGCTGCAGGAACGCCGCTCGCTTCGCCGGCCAGTCGTTCGCGTCGAGCATCAATTGCGCGTGGTTGAATGCGAGCACTTCGTACGACGCCGGATTGCCGACGGCATTCGTCCGATGCTCATCGATGACGCGCAGACGGACCGGATCGTGATGCGTATCGAGAACCGCTGCCTTTTCTGTGTCCGGGATCTGCCGTTCGACGACATAGACACTGCGCCGCGCGGAGTCCGACGGGAGTTGGAGCGGACGATACACGTCACGATTGATGCTGTTCGTCGGGCCGTCGATATCGAGGTCGAGCCTGAAATTGAAGTAGTGATCGTGGTTGACGGCCACGAGATTCGGCGCCACCAGCGTGCCGAACTTTGTGTCGGCGATCGCGGTCGCATCGCTCATCGTGCGCGTCGCGACCCCCTTGAGCGCGTCGATGCCCGTGGCGCCGACACGCACCTCGATCTCCGCGGCGTCGTTGAAGATCCAGTCGAAGAGATAGTCGTAGTTGCCAATCGCAGCCGCCATGCGGACGACGAGCTCGACGTTCGGGCGGCCTTCGTAGGTCTGATTCACTGCTTCGAAGTGGCGCCAGATCGGATCGCCGCCGCTCCGCTCGAAGACACACGCGGCGTTCGGCGTCGTGAAGGGCTCGCCTTTGTCCGTCGCGAAGTCGGCCGCCAGGAAGATCACGGTGTCCGGGCAGTCGATGCCGGGCTTCAACGTCGACGCAAGTACGCCCGCACCGTACTCACCGGTATCGAAGTACGTGCGTGACTGCCAGCCATAGTCCGAGTCCATATAAGGGACGAACATCTCCGACAGATATCCCTGGTACAGGACCGAGCGCCAACTCTGACCGTCGCGCCAGCTCGCGAGAGAAATCGCCGTGCCGACGCGCGGATCGATCCGGACGTGAAAGCGCCAGTTGCCCCACGTGACTTCATGGCCGTCGACGCGCACGTTCTTGCCGAGCGGCTGCGAGAGAATCGTCGGCTTGCGCGCTTCGCGCGTCGTCTTGATGGCCGCCGCGTCGTAGTTCAGGTCCCCGTCGCTGATTGGGACCACACCGTAGTCGCTGACGCTCAACACGGCCATTCGTCGAAGATCGACGAGTGCGTAGAGGCGCTCGATTGGCCATCCGAAGACGTTAGTGGTCGACCGGCGTGTATCGAAGCAGCCGACCTTGACGAGACGTTTGCCTTCCTGCGACGGACTTCCGTAGTAGCCGGCCGAAAAAGGTGCGCAGAACACCTTCGTCAGATCGGTGATCCCGCGCTTCTGCAGGCCGGCCTTGAACTCGGCGTTTGATAGCACGATCCGCGTGCCCTCGATCTCTGACAACGTGATCGACGGCTCGGCGCCGTGCTGTTCAATCGCGGACACGATGCGTCGAGCAGCGACATCGATCAGCAACTCGTAAAAGCCGTCGGCCGTCATCGCCTGGACGCGTGCCAGCCGGACGAACGGATGACCAGGCCGCCACGCCAGCACGTCCGCCTTCGGCGGTTCGTCGAGAGCGACCAGCGGAAATGCAGCGGCCGTGAAACGCGCGTCAGCTTTCGCGATTTGCACGACGGCGCGGATCTCGTCGGTCGTCAGCGGATCGAGTGGATGCCCAACCGTCGACGAGGCAGTGCGCGCGACCGCCGGAGGCGCAGTGCCGCCGCCGCTCGCCGCCGCTGAAGGCAGCTGTTGGCACCCAACCGTGGTCGTCACGATGAGCAGCACGACTGAAATGGTTCTAAGCACAGCCGCGATCCTTTCGGTAATCCGTCGATGCTGGTCGAAAGGCGAATCCTAGCGCACCGAGACCAGCTGACGTCAGCCTTCGCGGCGACGGCGAACGGTTCCGGCGTCGCCATCGACCAGAACGACGTCCCGCTCCGAGAGTCGATCGACGATGCCTGGAATGTTCACGACTGCCGGAAGGCCGAACTCGCGCGCGACGATAGCGCCGTGCGACAGGTAGCCGCCGCTTTCCATGACGATGGCGCTTGCCCTGATGAAAAGCGGCGTCCAGCCAGGATCGGTCGAAGGCGCGACGAGGACGTCGCCTTGCGCGAGGCGCGCGCGTCGTGCGGGTGGCGGATGATCGCGGCGAACGTTGCGTCACGACTCGATCCGACCTGCCCAGCAAACGCGAGCAGGTCGGCAGCAAACTTCGCAGGGTCTTCCCAATGAAACGCGTGGCCTGCTCTTCGATAGATGAGAAGCCGCGAGTCCGGAATCGCCGCGAGCAACGCGTCCTGATCTTTCCTCGAGCAGATCGCGTCCTGATCGCCCCACATGATGAGCGTCGGTGCGTCAATCGCACGAAGCTCGCTCGAGAAATCGGCGGCGACGATTTCGTTGAATGCGGCTTTCCAGACGCGTGCCGGCACTTTCGTGCTTTCCGCGACGGCGATGTCCAGCAAGGCCGGCGGCACCGGTTGGGCAACGGTGCTCCGTTGGAACTCCCGGATGAAGTTGCGATCGATCGGATCCGTCATCGTCGAGATCGAGTTCCAGAGATCGTGCGCAGCTGAATTCCCTCGCATGGTCGCGAATGAACCCATCAGCACCAATCCGAGCGTGCGGTCCGGATGATCGATCGCGAAGCGCTGCGCGACATAGCTGCCCATGGAGTGACCGACGATGAGCGCGGCGCGGATGTCGAGCGCGTCGAGCAGCAGGTTGAGGTCCTCGGAGAAGTCGGCATATCGGTAGCCGTGCTCAGGCCGGCTCGAGTCGCCATGTCCGCGCTGGCTCACCGCGATCGCGCGGACCGACGCGGGAAGGTGCGGGAGGACTCCTTCGAACGATCGCCAGGAGTCCGTCACGCCGTGGAGGAACACGACGGGCAAACCGGAGCGGTCGCCGCGTTCGACGTATTCGAGCGCGAGGCCGTTGCGCAGCGAAGCCGACTTGACGGGCAATGATGCCGCCTCGAGAATTCGTGACGACGAAAGCGTGACGTCGGCACGCTGCCACGCCTTCGCGAAGCGCCGGCGCATGTCCGCGCCTTCGCCCGTGTTTCCCTGCGCCTCGAGACTCTGCGCCAGGCCAAACAACGACCATCCGTTTTCACGAAAGCGCTCGAGATCTTCGCGATACGCGCGCTCCGCGTCGCGCGCGCGACCGGCAGCGAGCAGCAGAGCGCCCAGCACCTGACGAGGAGGTTGATGCCAGACTGGCGGCTCGTTGTACGGAATCGCATCCTCGATCTGTACGGCTTCTTCAACGAGGCGAATCGCGTCTGCCGATCGATCCTGCCGCGCCGCCAGTTCGCCGCCGAGGATGCGCGATGCGATCTGAAGATTCGTGAGCAGCGGAAGATCCTTCAGCGTTGACTTGAACGCCTCGTGTGACTTCGCGCGTTCGAGATCCGCGAGCTCTGACTCGGCTCGATCCAATCGCCCTTGAGCGACGAACGCCAACCCTCGTGCATATCGCCAGATGCCGACGGCATATGGCTCGTTCTGCGGAGGGCTCGGCTCGGTCAGGATTTCCGTCCAGCGTCCGAAGCGCGCGTACGCGAGCAGCGGGACGACAGGGAAGTCGGACGTCCACGCCAGCGCGCCGGCATGATGATGCGGGACCTTCGTCGCAAGACGACGAGCCGCGTCGATCGCGACGGCACTGCGACCTTCGAACGTTGCCGCCGCCCACAGGAAATGCAGGTTGTGAGGGTAGTAGCTGACCGGGTACAGCCCCTGCGCCTGACATTGCGCAAGATAGTCCTCGTCGGCAGCAATCGCGCGCACGTTGGCCTCGGCCGCGTCTGCGTAGCGGCCAACCCGCAGGTAGATGTGTGCCGGCATGTGGACCATGTGTCCGGCCGCCGGCATCAACGGCCCGAGGCGATCGGCGCTCGCCTCGGCGCGTTCGGGCGTCTTCGACGCCTCCATCATGTGGATGAAGTAGTGAAGCGCGCCGGCGTGATCGGGCTCGCGCGCGATCACGCGCTCGAGCGCGGCAATCACGTCCGCAGCGGCGGGCTTGGCATTGCCGTTCTTTTCCCAGTAGTCCCACGGCATCGTGTTCATCACGGCGTCCGCGTACAGCGTCTGGATGTGTGAGTCGGCGGGATAGCGCTGCGCAAGCTGCGACATGTCGGCGGCGTACGCACGATCAAGTGGACCGCGATCACCGGCGACGTCCGCCGTGTAGCGGCGCGCGAGCGCAGTGATCAAGTCGCGTTCGGCCGCTGTGGCGCGCGCGGCCTTCGTCTGCGCGCGTCCGACCGCTTCGTACGCGAGCCGCGCGTTTTCGCGCGACATCGGTGCATTGAGGTTCGGACCGAGCGCCATCGCCTCGCCCCACGACGCCATCGCCAGGTCCGGATCGAGACGTGCCGCTTCGCGGAAGGCCCGGCGCGCCTCGGCGTGATTGAAGGCGTAGAGCAGCCTGAGTCCCTGGTTGAAGAAGCGCTGCGACGCCGGCACGTTCGTCGAGACGCGATATTCGAGGGATCCGAGTCCTCCAAGCTCAGGCGCGAGTGGCTGACTGCGGTCTTGGCCGGTAACCACCTGTGCCGCAGCTGGATACGAAGAAAAACACGCGACCAGAACGACCCCGGCAATGTAGCGGGCACCCCTCCGAGAGGAGAGGAGGCCGTTGGGGATAAAATTTTCGTGAAGCATAAGGTCCTCCCGATTCTCACCCAAGAAGGCGTGAGGGCGGGCCTCACAGTGTGAGGACGGGACCGGGACCATGATTCCTGCTGTCACCGTCGCGCTCGCCCCATTCGATAACCTTTCCGGCGATCCGGCTGAGGACTACCTCGCGCACGGATTTGCAGAGGATCTGGCGGCGGAGCTCTCGCGCTTTGCGACATTGCAGGTGCTCTATCCGCGCGCGGTCGAAGCGTTCCTGCGCGGGACGGCGTCGGCGGCTGAAAACCCGGCGACATTCGCGGCGCACATTCTCCGAGGAAGCATCCGGCGCGTGCGTGACGTCATCCGAGTCGCCGTGCAGCTCTTCGAACTGCCGTCCGGACGTCAGGTGTGGGCGAGCCGATACGACGCGACGGCGACTGAAGTCCTTGCGGTGCAGGATGAGATTGCCGCGCGCGTGGCCGGCGCGCTCGCGCTTCACGTCGATTCGGCGCGTCTTGCCGCGTCGCGGCGGACGCCGCTCGCCAGCCTCGAGGTGTACGACTGCTGGTTGCGCGGTCTGGATTGCCTGCAGCGCGGTACCAACGAAGCGGACGTCGAAGCCCGCGCGCTCTTCGAGCAGGCGCTCGCGATCGATCCAGTGTTCGCACGAGGCTACGCCGGCCTGTCGCTGTCACACTTCAATGAATGGAGCTGCCAGGCGTGGGAGCACTGGGACGATAAAGAGCGGCTCTCGTACGAGTACGCAATGCGCGCGGCCGATCTCGATGGCAGCGACGCGGTCGTCCAGATCGTCCTCGGCCGCACTTTGCTTTACCGCCGGCAGTTCGACGCTGCGGCCCATCACGTCGAACGTGCGCTGGCGCTGAACCCGAACGAAGCGAACGTACTCGCGCACGCCTTGTTTTGTCTGGGACTGCTGGGCGATCCAGGTCTCGCGGCCGATCTCGCGACGAGAGCCAGGCGGCTGAACCCGCATTTCCCAGCCTGGTATGCGGCCGCCGAGGCGCAGGCGCTGTTTCTCCTCGGGCGCTACGAGGAGGCAACCGACACCGCCCTCAAAACCCCGTCCGGCATCGTCGATCTCCCGGCGTGGGTGGCGGCTTCATGTGCGCTCGCCGGCGATACCACACGCGCGCGGATCCACGCGCGGCGGTTTCTCAGCGACTTCACGACTCGCATCACGTTTGGCCGGACTCCCGACCCCGGTGAGCCGCTGCGGTGGTTGCTGCATGTCAACCCGTTTCGACACGCCGCTGACGGCGAGCGGCTCGCGCCCGGGCTTCAGCTGGCCGGCCTCGAACGCGATCCGGACGATGGTCGGCCAGAAGCGACCGTCCATCCAGCTGGTTCGGACAATGTCGGTGCGCGCTTCTGCCGTGAGGGAGCGTTCTGGTCGATCACGTTCGACGGTCTCGCCGTGCAGCTGACCGACCAGAAGGGATTCCACGATCTCGCGCGGCTGCTCACGCGTCCCGGGCAGGAGGTCCATTGCCTCGAGCTCGCGAATCGGCCGCAAGCAGGCGACGGAAGCGATCGCGTCCTCGACGAACGAGCGAGGCGCGACATTCAGGCGCGCGTTCGCGATCTCCAGCGCGAGCTCGATGACGCGGAGCGGCTGAACGACACGAGCCGCTCCGAACGCTCGCGCGAAGAGCTCGATCAGATCGCGGAGTTCCTTTCCGGCGCCCTCGGCCTTGGCGGCCGGCCGCGGCGTCTCGGGAGCGGTGCCGAGCGCGCGCGGTCAGCGGTCACGTGGCGCATTCGAAGTGCGATCAAGAAGATCTCGACGACGCATCCAAGGCTGGGTCGTCATCTCGAGAACTCGCTTCGGACCGGCACGTTCTGTATGTATCAGCCCGAGACGCCCATCGAGTGGGCCGATTAGCCTTCGACGTACGCACGCAGCCACGCAAGAATCTGCGGCCAGCCACGGTGGCTCGTCCGCGACCGCTCGGTCGTGAGACCCGAATGCGTCAATCGCACGTGCGTCGTTCCCTGGTCTTCCGTGAATTCGACGCGAATGAGCGACTCGGTCGCCTCTCCCTGCCAGTCAGGCAGCCACGTGAACTCCAGGAGCTGCGGACGGTCGACGGCGCGATACTCGCCCTTGACGGTGAACGGCGATCCGTCCTGCCGCGTCCCGCGCATCACCCATTTCCCGCCCGGACGAAGATCGGAATCCATCTCGGTCGTCCGAAACCGACCGTCGTCCGCATTCCACCATTTGACGCGCTCGGTCGGATTGGTAAACGCCTCGAACACGCGGTTCGCGGGCGCGTTGATCGTGATCTCCTGAACGATCGTGTCGCCGGCCGTGCTTGCAGCATTCATGATTTTCCCTCGACGTAACGTTTGAGGTGACGCAGCGACTCGCTCCAGAACGCCTCGTAGTCGCGCAGCCACGTGTCCACGGCCCGCAATGGCTTTGCATTCAGCTGGCAGACCCGCGTGGCGCCTCGTTCATGGGTGACGACCAGTCCGGCTGAACGCAGCAGTCGCAGATGTTTGGAAATGGCGGGCCGGCTCTGCTTGAAGTTCGACGCGAGATCGCCCACGCTGCGCTGGCCGCCGCGGAGGAGCCGAAGGATCTCGCGCCGCGTCGGGTCGGCGATGGCGCGAAAGACGACGTCGCGGCGGGCAGCAGCAGTAACCATACGGTTACCTCAAACCGTAACCAATCGGTTACCTCACGTCAAGCACAGGCGCGACGTGAGCCATAATGACGCCGACGCGATTCGCGAAGCGTATCGAATCCTCTTCGCTCTCGGTCCCACGATCGAGATGAGGACGATCAAAGTGGTGCGCGCTGGCAATCTCGCGATGCTGCAAAGCCGCTGGACGTGGCGCGCATCGTCGGCCGACGGTGAGCCGATTCAGCGCGAGGGCCAGAGCATGGAAACCGTCCGTCTTCAACAGGACGGCCGCTGGCTGTTCGTGATCGACGATCCGGGCGCGTTCCGAACCACCTCAACGGAGCGCTAGTTGGACGAGTTCAGCGCGACGGCCGGAACGCTACTTGTTCGCGTTGCGGATTTGCGTGATGAACACGTCCACGTAGCTCTCGAGGCCGCGCGAGACGGCGGCTGCATGCGCGGTCGGCGCACTGCTGCCGATGCCGCCGCGATGCATCAGCGACACCTGCACGAGCACGGGCTGATCGCGATACGACAGCTTGGCCGTCGCGTGCGTGTAGAGGAACGCGTCGTATCGCGACACGCACGTGCCGTTCGGCAGCGTGCTCGTCATCACGTTGACGTACAGGTAGGTGTCCTCGTCAGAATTCCTGCGGACCGTGAAGCCGCCGTCCGTCAACCGCTTCGACAACGCTCCTTCGAGCGCGTCGTGATTCAACCCGCACGAGACCGCCTGGCTGCTCAGGTCCTCGACGAGAACGCCCAGGCTCTGAAGCCCCTTCAATTCAGCGCCCGGCCGCTCGTCGAATTTCTCCGAAGGCGTCGCTGGTGCGGGCGGAGGTGTTCCGGACGCGGAACCTGGCGCCGATGCAGGCGGGGCGGACGCGGTTTCTGACGCGACGCCCGAGTCGTACACCAGCTTCGCCTTGTCGCCGGAACCGTGCTCCAGAAACTCGACGTCCACGATCAGCTGCGGAGCACTCGACGAGCGTGAAAAGGTGTAGCGGATCTCTCGTCCTTGTTCGACGTTGTAGGTGACGACGAGCTGGTCGCCGTCGCGTTTGGTCGTCACGGCGAATCCGACGCCCTGAATTTCCACCGACTCCTGATGCCCGGTGGGGTGCACGGTGCGAGATTGACCGAGCTCGTTGGTCATCGTCACGGACGCGGTCGTGTCAACGATCGTCAGTCGCGTGGGAGGATTGCGTGCTTCGCCGGTGAGGAGCTGGACGCGCCGGGCGTCTTCGTAGCTCTCTCTCGTCGTGGCAAACGCGCCCGCGGCGCCGCCGCGTCCGCCGCCGCCAGAACCGCGCCGCCCGCGTCCTCCACCGCCGCCACTTGACCCGCTGGGCTGGTCGCTTCCACCGCTTCCGCCCTGCGAGGGCAGCCAGTTCACGCTGAAGCCGAGATCCTGCGGCACCTCGCTCTGCGCGCGGTTGAGGCTCCAGGCACCGGCGAGCGGTGGATTCTGCGCGGTGGCATCGCTGCTCAGGAGCATGCCGAAAACGGCGATCGACAGGCAGAAAGAAAACAGAAACCGGCGCATAGGCTGTCGATCCACGGTAACACGGCGCGCCATAGGTAAACTATGACGCTCGCGACGATAGAATGGACCGCAATGCGGCTACTTCAGATGATTCGTGGCCGATCGTGACTCGGAAGGGATGACATGAAGAACAACGATCGCGCGACGCTCTCGCGCCGCCAGCTGCTGCGCGCGGCGGGTGTGGCGATGGCGGGCGCGCCTGTGTCTCTGCTCGCGCAGGGACGCTGCATGCGTGCATTCGGAACGCCGGCGTGCAATACGACACCGATCGCGGCGGTGTTCGCGCCGACGGGTTGGAAAACCGTCTCGCTCGATCACTTGATGTTCCGCGTCGCCGACTATCAGAAGGAAGCGGCCTTCTACATTGCACTCATGGGCTGGACGCTCAGGAGCGATGATGGCAAGCAGGCCGTTCTGGACATTGGTGACTGGGGATCGGTGATCTTCAGGCAGGCGCCGGCAAGCACATTCGAAGGCGGCGGCCGCAACGGTCCCGTGACGGCGGTCGTCGAGTCGTTCTGTTTCGACATCGAGCCGTGGAACGCCAAAGCCGTCGAAGCAGAGCTCCGGAAGCGAGGACTGTCGCCGGTCGCCGACAACGGCGCCGACGGCTTCGAGAGCTTTCGCGTCAAGGATCCGGACGGATTCGATCTGCAGATCAGCAACGGCCGCGGATTGACCAGGAGCCGGAAGACCAAGCCTGCGAGCGCCAGACTGGCCGTTGCCACGCCGTTTGCGCCGACCGGTTGGAAGACCGTGTGGCTCGATCACCTCTCGTTCGGTGCGAGCGACTACAAGCGAAGCGCGTCGTTCTACTGCAACCTGCTCGGATGGAAAGAAACCTACGACGAGGGTAGCCAGAACGAGTGCCTGATTGGTGACGTCGGCGACATCATCATCCGCGGTGGCAATCCGCTCGACCCGAACAATGGCGCCGGACCCCGATCCGCCCGCCGGCTCGGCATCGATCACATTTCGCTCGGCATCCAGCCGTGGGACACGGACGGCGTGAAGGCGGAGCTCGAGAAGCGTGGCCTGCGCGCGCAGATCGATACGTCGACCGGCGACGAGATTCACGTGGCCGCGTTCAAGAGCTATCACACGAACACGCCGAACAACTACAACCTGCAGATCAGCTACGTCACCAGGGACAATCGCCTCGCGTTGCCGAACGCAGTCCGTCCGAAGCCGACCGCTTTGTAATTCCTTTCTTGCGGCCGGACGCGTCCGGATGCAGAATCAGCCGCCATGACGAAGCGATTTGCCATCGCCGTCGCTGTGGCGGCTGTCTCTCTTCTTGCCCTCGATCGCCTGGCCGTGCACGCGCAGTCTGGAACGGCGGACGCGCATGTCGCTGCGGCGAAGGCTGCTGCCGGGACCGATTTCGTCGGAGTCTTCAATCGCGTCTGCGCCGAGGCGGTGCCGCAGACACCTGCTGCTCCGCGCACCGCTCGTGGCGCCACACCGCGCCCGCCGGGCCCACCGCCGCGCGAGACGTGGCACGCCGAACCCGCGAAGGTCTTCGACAATCTCTATTTCCTCGGCCAGACTGAATATTCCGTCTGGGCGTTGACCACGTCGGCCGGCATCATCCTCATCGACGCCATCTTCGACTATTCCGTGGACGACGAAGTCGCCGGCGGTTTGAAGAAGCTTGGCCTCGATCCGGCCACGATCAAGTACGTGATCATCAGCCACGGACACGCGGATCATTCCGGCGGCGCGAAATACCTCCAGGACAAGTTCAACGCGCACGTCATCCTGAGTGCGGCGGACTGGGACCTTCTCGACCGATCGAACGGCACGAAGCCGCGGCGCGACATGGTTGCCGTCGACGGTCAGCGGCTGACGCTCGGCGATACGACCGTCACGATCTACGCGACGCCGGGTCACACGCTCGGTACGCTCTCGACGGTATTTCCGGTGAAGGACCACGGCGAACCACACGTTGCCGCGACGTGGGGCGGAACGGCGTTCAACTGGATGCAGAATCCGGCGAGCTACGTCACGCCCGAACGCCCGATCAAGTTCTGGTTCGAAACCTACAGTGCGTCAGCGCGTCGCTTCAAGGACATCACGGCAAAAGCCGGCGCCGATGTCCTCATTTCGAATCACACGATCTTCGACGGGTCGAAAACCAAGTTGCCCGCGCTCGAGCGGCGCAAGCCCGGAGATCCGAATCCGTATGTCATCGGCAAAGACGCTGTTCAACGCTACCTGACCGTGGTCGAGGAATGCGCGCAGGCCGGTCTCAGTCACGCGCAATAAACGTCGAGCACGCAAACACACGAGCCCGCACGGATCTAGTTGAGTCGGGTAATAGACGGGCTCCCAAATGCCCACCGGTCCGGATGTTGCTCTGAATCCTCCTGGCCATCGTGGCCACAGGAGGAAACGATGACAGATCAGAAACCGATGGGCGATCCGCATCAGAAGCCGACAGGGCAGCCGCAAGGTCAACCGGGGCAGGGCGGACAGCCGTGGCAGAATCCCGGGCAGGAAAAGAAGCCGAGCCCAGGCACTCCGCCGGAAAAGGGTAGAGAAGATCCGGCCCACCCCGGACGACGACCCTAGCGCGCGTTTGTAGACTCAGATTGATTCAGCGCCACGAAGCGTGAACACGAACCCGTCGATCTTTCGTTCGCGCCTTCGTGGCGCGACTGACGCCGCCGATTTTCAGGGAGCGGGCGCGAGAACGGCGAGGACAAGCAGTCGTTGCGGTCCCGTGTTTCGTATGCCGTGCGGCACTCCATCCGGCGCGACGAGCATCTCGCCGGCCTTCATGTCGAGTTCACGTCCTTCAAGAAGGAATACACCAGCTCCTTCAATCACGTAGTACAGCTTGTCCATGCCGGCGTGAGCGTGAAGTTCGTGGGATTGGCCCGGCTCGAATCCATTCAAACCGATCAATACGCGTTCCGATTCGAAGATGGTGCTCTTGCCCATCTTGTCGTGACGCCATATCGCGTGATCCGCAGGCCGGATGACGACTGGATGTTCCATAACGTGTGAGCTCGGCTAGGCGCGCGCACGAATCGCCGCGGCGATGCGTCCGATTCCCGCGAGCGCCCGTTCGCGTTCGGCGAGATCGCGCGAAGAATCCGTCACGAACGACGCGACGAGAATCGGATGCTCATCCGGCGGCCAGAAGACACCGAGGTCGTTGGTCGATCCGTGCCCGCCGCGACCCGACTTGTCACCGGCGCGCCACGCCGTCGGGATCGACGATCGAAGCAACGCGGTACCCGTGGTGCTCGCGACCATCCATTCGATCAGTCGCTGCTTCGACGACGCCGTCAGGACATTCTCGACCAACAGCTTCCTCATCGACCCGACGATGGCGGATGGTGACGTGGTGTCGCGCGGATCGCCAGGCGCTCCTTCGTTGAGCGTCGGCTCGTTGCGATCCAGTCGCGTAACCGTATCGCCCAGCGAGCGAATCCAGGCGGTGAGTCCGGCAGGTCCACTGATCGTCGAGAGCAGCAGGTTTCCCGCCGTGTTGTCGCTGACGGTAACCGCTGCAGCCGCGAGGTCGACGACGCTCATGCTGCCGTCGGCGACGCGAGCGCGGGTCACGGGCGCGTACTCGAGAAGATCGGCGCTCGTGTACGCGATGCGCCGATCGAGCCGCTCTTCGCCGCGATCGACGCGCGCAAGAACAGCGCCTGCGGCGAGCAGCTTGAACGTGCTGCACATCGGAAACCGCTCGTTCGCGCGGTGCAGGATCTGTTGACCGTTGCGCGTATCGACGATTGCGACGCCGAGGCGGCCGCCCACGCGGCGCTCAATATCCGAAAGCTCCTGCTGGACGTCGTCGGCCGCCGTGATCGTCAGCCTTCCGACAGCCGCGAAAGCCAAACACGTTCCGAGAAACGATCGACGCCCGCCGTCCGTGCTAGGCACGGCCAGCGAACTCCCGAGTCTCGGTGTGAACCTTGACCTTCTCGCCTTCCTTGATGAACAGCGGCACGCGGATTTCCAATCCGGTTTCGAGCTTCGCGAGCTTCGTGACGCCACCGCTCGCCGTATCTCCACGGACTCCTGGCTCCGTGTACGTGACGGTGAGTTCGACGTGCGGCGGAAACTGGATGCCTATCGGGTTGCCGTTGTACTTGTGGATCTGGACAGCCACGTTGTCCACGAGCAGCTGGCGATCGTCGCCGAGCGTTTCGCTTCGAATCGTCAGCGTCTCGTAGCTGTCCTGGTCCATGAAGTGGTAGCCGTCGGCATCGGAGTACAGGAATGACGCGGACACCTGCGACAGATCCGGCTCGTCGAACTTGTCGCCCGCTTTGAACGTCTTGTCGAAAACGGCGCGCGTGATGAGATTTCGCATCTTGATGCGGACGAGGGTCTGGCCGCCACGGGCGGTCGGCCTCGAAATCTCCACATCGAGGCAGTGGTACGGCGCCTGCTCGAACTCGAAGAACATCTTGCGCTTGATCTCGATCGCTTCAATCTTCGAGGGCATCCAGTCTCCTTCTTCACCAGCGCCTGGCCGCCGTTGCGGTGACGCAGCCTGTCATTGCAGCGGGATCGCGCGGCGCATCGTTCCCCGGCGGAATCTGTTCAGCGCGCGTCGGAGCAGCCGTCAGGTCGAAGATCGCCAGGCGGCTGCCTTCAGCGTACTCCTTATAACCAACGAGCGCGCCCCGTCGCGCCAGCTCGTCGAGGGCGAACGTGTCAAACCAGTCCGGCAAAACATTCAACCGAAAGCCCAGATAGACGATGGCTCGACGATGGCCCGCGAGGGCCGCGTCGAGCGACTGAGTTGGCGATGTGCATTCGGGTCCGGACAGGACGTGACCGATCTCATACATCGGCGAACCGTCCGCCAGCCGTCCACTGCGGTCTTGGTCGGCAATATTGATCCGGCCGTACCACCACAGCGCCGCGAGACCGTAGTGCGTCGTCAGCACCGCATCACCTTGTTGGTGATTGGCCAGGAGCCAGCGCGTGCTGCTGCGATCGTCGAGGCCGTAGTTGCTCCGCGGCCGGAGCTCCAGCTCGCGAAGACCGCGTCCGACGATATCGCCCGCGACGCAAAGGACCGCGAACGCCGTCGCCAGGCTGAGAGGTACGCAGACGATTCTGATGTGCCGCCTCTGAATGAGCCAGAGCGCGGCGTCGGCGCACAACGCCACGCCCACGTAAAGCGCCGGTACCGACCAGAGGGCGAGCCGTTCGAACGTCGGCACGACGTGCAGGATTGCCAGCGCCAGCGCGGAGATTGGAACCGTCGCGAACATCAGCGCGAGGGGAGAGCGGCGCACGATGCCGAGGCCAATCCCGATGAGGTACGTCAGCCAGAACCACTGCTGCAGGCTGCTGCCGACAGGCTTGGTCGCAAACGGAATCGGCTGACCTGCAAGCCATCGAACCGTTGCCGTCGCGCCCTCGGATGTCGGCGGAAACGCAAACGCCCAGTACGTCTTCAGGTACGAATTCGCGAGCGCATGTCTCAACACGACGAAGTAGCAGAGACCGAACGATGCGAGGAAAATGACGCCGTCGAGTGCAAAGCGCTGCGCCTCGCGATATCCGGCGCGGTACCAGACGCACGCAAAGAGCAGCAGCGCGCATGCTGGCGTGACGAACAGCGCACCGTTGCTGAACCAGAGCACGATTGCCGCAACAATCCACCAGCGACGAAGACGGCCTCGATCCGGTCGAGCGATTCCGTCGAGCGCCCAGGCTCCCGCCGCAGGGACGAGCAGCGCGCCGAACGTATCGGCAGAGTAGTGTTTGAGCTCGAGGGTGAAGAACACGATCCACTGACCGAACGCGCACAACGCGACGAGAACAGCGGCGCCGATTGGCGACATCCATCGGCGTCCGATCCGCAACGCCGTGAAGAGCGTCGCGATACCGAAGGTCACCGTCAGCGCCCGCACGACTCGTTCACCCGTTCCGAAGGCCAGCATCAGCATCCGTTCGAGCGTCAGCCAGCCGAACGGCGCGCTCTGATCCAGCCAGAGCGGTCCTGCGAGTCCCGCAATCGTGCGATCGCGGACGTTGAGCGCCAGCATCTCCTCGTCGACCCAGAGCGGACGGGCTTTCGCCATCCAGACCACCAGGACTCCGACGCCGATGACGGCGATGACCATCGCAATCCCGCGCGCGTGCGATCGGTGTGCGGCTGAAGGAGCCGGCATGTCGAGAACAGGATCCTGCGGCAGGAGAATGCCGCGACTATCGCTCGGCGGTCTTTGCGGACACGCGTGTATCGGGGAATCCTTCACGCGCCAGCGTTTTTCGCGCTGCTTCCGCGTCGTCTGCCGTGGAGTATGGACCGACGACAACCAGGTACCACGTTCCGGTCGAGTCCGGGCGCGTCGTGACCGGTAGTCCTTTGGCAGCGATGTCGCTCGCGACGTCGATGGCGCGCTTCGACGTCCGGAACGCCGCGACCGAGATGTCGTACGTGTCGCCCTTGCGCGCAGCAGGAGACGCCGCTGCTTCATGTACCGGTGCGGGCGCATCTGCCGGCGCGGCCGATGACGCGGGCGTGGACGCAGGAGCGGTCGGCTGCGCCGCTGGCGGAGGATCCGCGAGTTTCGGTGCGGGCGTCGGCGCTGTTCGCGCCGCGGACACCGGCGTCGTCGTGACCGGCGCCTGACGGGGCCACAGCCACCAGCCCGCCAACACAGCAGACAACACAAATACCGCTGCGGCCGCCGCCGGTGGCACGGGCATCGTCAGCGCCATCGGAATCGACAGCTTCAGGCGCCGCGCGGCGGTGAGAATCACGTCGCGATCGATCGTCCGGTTCTGGCGTTCGCAGCCGACTTCGAGTGCGCGGTCGCAGACGACGTTCACCACGCGCGGGACGCCTTTCGAAATCTGCTCGATCGCGGCGAGGGCGGGCGGCGTGAATTCGGCAAGCGTCGGAGGCTCTGCGGCTTTTTCGACGGGCGTCGTTTCGGCGACGCTGAGTCGGCGGGCGATGTAATCGCCGACTTCGCCGTGCGAGAGCGGCTGCAGTTCGAACCGCCGTGCGATACGCTGACTGAGCTGCTGCAAGTCTGGCCGGCGCAGCATCCGGTCCAGTTCCGGTTGTCCCACGAGGACAATCTGCAGCAGCTTCGCGTCGCCGGTCTCGAAGTTCGAGAGCAGGCGAATCTGCTCGAGTACAGCCGGATTGAGATGCTGCGCTTCGTCGATCATGATCACCGCGTGCGCGTTCAGCGGGACCAGCGTGGACAAAAACTGATGAAGCGTCGTGACGAGCTGATGACGCGTCGCTTCCGGAACGTCGCCGGCGGTCGGCCGCGTTCCCTTCGAGATCAAACCAAAATCGCCGAGCACCTGATACAGGAGATCGTCGACCGTGAGACACGGGTCGAGGATGACCGACAGGAAGGTGCGCTCTTCTTTGAAGCCTTCGAGCAGCGCGCGGCACAGCATCGTCTTGCCCGTGCCGATGGCGCCGGTGATGACGATAAGGCCTTCGCGCCGGCGGAGCGCGGCGGTGACCTGCTCGAGCGCGCGCGAGTGCGATCGGCTGTGATAGACGAAGCGGAGATCGGGCGACAGGCTGAAGGCAGGCGCTTGCAGTCCGTAGAACCGCTCGCACGCCCCCACCTGATCCGCCGTTCCGGAACGAGCGGTCGAAGTCACGTGAGCGCCCCGTGGACGATAACAGAACAATGGATGCGGTACAAGGCACCCAATAGTATCGCGCCTGCGTCCGGTGCGTTATGCGGCGACGGGCAGGAAACGGAGGATGTCGAAGCCTTCGGACGCCGGCAGCGTCTCCGCGATGTGGCGATGGTAGTTGCCGGAGCTGTCGCGCGCGCTCGTATCGATCCTGCGTTCCGGCGCCCCGAAGTCGGCGCCACAGATGTCAATCGTCGGGTGCAGCGGATCGGCGCCGTTGACGGCGACGACCACGCCGAACTCGCCCAGGCTGGTGCGGACCAGCGAGCCCATCGGAAAGAACGTAATCGCCTTGACGAATGCCTTGACGAGGGACGTGTTCAACTTGTCGCCGGCGAGACGCGCGAGGACGAGACAGGCACGTTCGGGCTGCATCGGATCCTGGTACGAACGGGCGCCGGTCAACGCCTCATAGATGTCCGCCACCGACACCATCTGGCTCATGATGTGGGGAACGGCGGTGGCGAGCTCCGGGTAGCCGGTGCCGTTCACGCCCCGATGATGCTCCAATGCGACGGTGGGCGTCAGCGGCCGCAGTCCATCGGTCTGCACGAGGATTTCCGCGCCGAGCGTGGTGTGCGCTTCGATCATCTTTCGTTCACGTTTGTCGAGTGCGCCCGGCTTCTTGACGATGTCCAGCGGGATTCGCGTCTTGCCGATGTCGTGCAGCAGCGCGGCTTCCACCAGCGCCGCGAGCGTTGCGTCGTCGAGGCCGACCTGGCGTCCGATGATGAGGCTGAGGAGCGAGACGTTCACCGAGTGGCAGTAGGTGAGGTTCTCGTACTGCTTGACTGCGAGAATCTGTCCGAGGGCGGCATGGCTGCGCGCGACGCGCGTCAACAGCAACTGCACGAGATCGCCGATGGTCACCGCGTCGAGCCGATTTCCCGCCGCGACGCTCTCGAAGGTCTCCTGCGCGCGCACCAGCGATTCCGCGTATGCCGGATCGAGCGGTCCGGTCGGCGCGTCCGGCCACTGCTGCGCGCGCCACCGCGTATCGAGCGGCACCAGATGGCCGAGGCTCACGGACTGCACGCCGCGAGACGCCAGCTGCGCGTTCAGCGTCTCCGTTTTCGAACGTTCGGTCGCCCACAGGCACTCGGCGACGGCCAGGAGTTCGGCTGGCTGCACACCTTCGCGGACGTACACGCTGTCCACGCCGAGATCGACGAGCTCACGGACGATCGGCGCGTGCGCCTGGACATCTCCGCTGAAGGAGGCGCCGTCGAGAAAAATCTCGCCCTGGATGATGTCGATCCGGACCTCGGTGCACGTCCGGAAATGCTTCGCGAGCGCGTCCTGAATCTCCGTCAGCTTCTGGACGATCGACGGGTGTCCCGCGGGATACGTGCCCGCGAGTCGCCGAAGGCTCGCGAGCCCCTTCAGCACGAGAAGCGGATCGAGAGAAGGCGCTGACTGCGGCGATGGTGTCGTCATCGATCGCGCAGCTCCCGCGCCTTGAGGGCGACGCGGACGAGTCCTGGATTCCAGAAGCGGAAACGCAGCCCTTCGAGCTCCTCGAGTACCGCGTCGAGGCCGCCCGCGCCGGACTGCGCGGCCCGCTCGATCAGCCGCGACACGACGACGGGATTCGCGACGACGAACTCGCGGCGCGTGAGGATCTCGCGCAATTGAGCCGCCGTTTGCGCCGGCGGCAGATGCCAGAGCGCTTCCTCGGCTGCGGCTCGCGCGAGCGGACTTCCGGACTGGATCTGGTGGGTGACGAGCGCCGCCGCGCGCGGAGATCCGATGCGCGCCAGGGCTCGGATCGCTTCGCGCACGGTCTGCTCGTCCGGATTCGTCAGCTGATCGGCGACGATCGTTTCGTACCCGACGCCAGCGTAGCCGCACGTCCGAACGATGATTCTCGTCGCAGCCCGGCCGCATGTGCCAAGCCGTGCGGCGAGGCCTGCAGCGAAGCGTTCCGCATGCGCGGTCATCAACGCGGCAAGCGCGCGAGCGTCTTCGTGATCCGCGGTGCTGTCGAGGATGGCAACGAACGACGGCACCAGCGCGTCACCGAAAGCCTCGATGGTCACAGTGGCGAGCTCCGGTCGGACGCTTCTCGGCTTGAATCCGAGCAGCCGAAGCACACGATCGGTCGTACAGAACGCGGAGAGCGAAGCGACGATCGCGTCGCTCACGTCCGGCCGACTCTCTCGCAGGCTGTCCGCCAGCTCGCGATAGTGGCGACCGACGATGCAGACGTCGTCTGTGCGCGCAGCCCGGTCGAGCTCGTTCAGGAGCAGGGAAGCGCGCCGCATGAACGCGTCCACGAGCGTCGGATTCGGCTCGAGACGCGTCAGGCGCCACAGACAATCGATCTGCTCGACGACGACATCGGTGGCGGCGATGGTTGGACCGACGTTGGCGAGCGTCGCGATGACCTGGTCGTCGATCGACAAGTCGAACGCAGCGAATTCGCTGAAATCCTTCGTCTGGGTCGCGTCCACCCGAATCAACTTTCGCGCGAACTTGTCGATCTTCTGATCTCGCGATTCGGCGGCGCCGCCCGCGGCGTCCAGCGGCGATCGCAGGCGCTCGTCGACCAGCGCGGCGATCGCTTCTCGCCGCTCGGCCGGCAGATCGAGGCGCTGGAGCGCGGCGGTAACCACTTCGGGTGCAGCGGTCTCGAGCTCGAGCAGCAGGCACAGCGACTCGGCGAGATCGTTATCGGGGAAGTCGCGCAGGACGGCGCCGGCCGCGCGGCCGTCGAGCAATCCCGGCAGAATCGTCCGCTGCAGCAGGCTCTTGCGCCGATCCGGCGCGATCGTCAGGACCGCGCGCGCGAGCTTGCCGAACATCACCCGCGCCAGATGTCCGTCGAGCGCCGCGAACAACATCGCGACGTCGCTGAACTTCTGTTCGAGCGCCCGCTTCTTTGCCTCGTCGTCGACGGGGTCATCGTCCGTCAGCCGGAGGAGCATCGTCGCGACGTCGGACGGATCGTCCACGAGGACGGCGAGGTCGACGAGCGACACCGCGTCCGTATCTGACGCCGAGTCCAGACGCACCCATCCTTTTTCGGGCGGGTAGAGATACTGCAGCGGGCCGGTCGAGCCTGCTGCTTCGCGGCGCGCACGATCGCGCTTGACGAGATCCCAGATCGGCTCCGGCCGCGGACCGACGTCGAGCACCTCCGGCCGGTGCGCCATCCGCGGCACGATCAATTCGACGCCGTGCTCCGCAAGCAGCTCCGCGAACGTCGTCTTGGTCTGCGCGAGATCCTCGCTGCGGAGGACGTCGGTGCAGAAGCGCGACAGGTCGCGTGTCGAGACGGCCGCGTCGAATTCGATGGCGGCGACGTGTGCTTTGTGCAGCCGGCGCACGAGTTCCTGCGCGATGATCGTCCCGGCGCCGAGCGGCCGCTCCTCGTCGAGGAACTCGGTCGGCGTGACGCGCAGGACGAGGCGATCCGGGCGATCGAGCGCCGCGAACGCCTTGTGGCTGGCGGCGATCGCGTCCGTGCACATCGAGCTGGCGGGCGGATAGGTGTGGAACTGACGGACTGCACGCGCGAGCAGTTGCAGGAATTCCTCGACGGCGGCGTGCCCCTGTGCCGAATGCGTTTTGGGGAGCGATACTTCAGCTTTGTAATCGCGCGCGGTCGATGATGACGCCATTCTGTCGGTTTCCGCCAAAACTGAAGGGCTCTGGCAAGAGGCGCGCCGCCAAGGCGTCTTAGAATCTGTCTACGGCGATGAACGGGCCCGATCCCCTTTCCCGATTCGCGGCAAGCATGCGCGGTCTGTTTGCCGACGATCACTCGATTCCGCACCATCGGGTGCTCGAAGGCGAGTTTCAGTACCTGCACGGCGAACTGCCCGACGGTTATCCCGCGACCGATCCCGACACTCAGAAGCGTCTCGACGCGATGTACGCGGCGATTCACGTGAAGCGGCACGCAGCCCTGTGCCTGTCGGGCGGAGGGATTCGCAGCGCGAGCTTCGCGCTCGGCGTCATCCAGGGCCTGGCGCGGCGGGGACTCCTCGAGACGTTCGACTTCCTGTCCACCGTCTCTGGCGGCGGCTACACCGGCGGCTGGTGGTCCGCGTGGCGGCTGCACGCGCACGACGAAGGTCGGCCGCCAGATCACGTATCGCAGGTGCTGGCGGGACGCGGAGGGTCGACGCTCGAACCGGAAGCGGAGCCGATTCGCCGCATTCGCGAGTACAGCAACTACCTCGATCCGAAGCTCGGGCTCCTGTCGGTGGACGTGTGGTCGCTCGTGTCGACGGTGCTGCGGAATCTTCTGCTCAACTGGCTGGTGCTGGTGCCGCTCATTGCTGCCGTGCTCCTCATTCCGCGCTTGTACTACGCGATCACGATGCTCGGCACGCAGGACTGGATCGATCGCGACGATTTGATGTGGTGGTCCGAGTGGCTGCGGACGTTCGGCTTCGGCCTCTTCAGCGTCGGCCTCATCTACATCGTCCTCGACTTGCCGAGCGCCGGTAATCGTCAGCGAAGTCAGAGCAGCTTCGTGCAGCTCTGTTTCCTGCCGATGGTCGTCGCGACCGCGTTCATGACGTGGTACTGGGCGTGGTCGCGAACGTTGAACGCAGACCCGGTGTCGCTGAAGGGGCTGATGCTGATCGCTGCCGGCATCCACGTACTGATCTGGTTCGTGGCGCTGCTGATGAGTCCAAGGAAATTCCGTCCGTTGACGCTCGTCGCGGCCGCGACGGCCGGCGTGGTCGTCGGAGCGGGCGTCTGGTGGTTCGCGGTCAATCCCTTTGCCGAGCCGCTCGCGCACGGCGAGATCTTCACGTCCGTCGGCGTGCCGCTGATTCTCGTCATCTGCGGCGGGGCGGGGTCGCTCTTCGTCGGCATCGCAAGCGGCGAGACGACCGACCAGGATCGCGAATGGTGGGCGAGGTTCGGCGCGTGGCTGCTGATTACGATCTTCGGCTGGCTGTCAGCAGGCGCGGTGGTTTTCCTCGGACCAATCGTCATCGTGCGTGCTTCAGCGCGGCTCGGCGACTGGATGTCCAGCCCGATACTCGGAAAGCTTGCTGTTGCGGCGGTAACGGCGCTGACCGGCGGCGTCGCAGCGCGCACCGGTCGCGACACCCGCAACGGATTGACGGCCGTGGCGCTCTGGCGCCGCATCGTCTTTGCCCTCGCGGCGCCGACGTTCGTCGTGCTGCTGCTCGTCGGCCTCGCGACTGCCAACGTCGCGGCGCTTCACTGGCTCGATTCGCTGCAGATTCTTCCCGAGTACCGCCATCCGGAAGGCGCGGGCCTGCCGGAGATTGTGCTGTATCTGACGGTGCTGCTCGTCGGCGGCGCGGTCATGGGACTCGTCGTCGCCGTCAACAAATTCTCCCTTCACGGGATGTACCGGAATCGATTGATCCAGGCATTCCTTGGCGCGTCGCGGCTGGCGAACGAGCGGCAGCCGAATCGGTTCACCGGCTTCGACTCGAAGGACAACGTCTACATGAAGGAGCTGGCGACGACAGGCCGACCGTTCCACGTGGTCAACATGGCGTTGAATCTCGTCGCCGATAACCGGCTCGCGTGGCAGGAGCGGAAGGCCGAGTCGTTTACTGTGAGCCCGCTCGCGGCGGGCACGCCCACGCTCGGTTATCGCCCAGTCGCCGAGTATGGCGGCCCTCGCGGAGTGTCCCTCGGCACTGCGATCTCGATCTCCGGTGCGGCGGCGAGTCCGAACATGGGCTATCACTCGTCGCCTGCCGTCACATTTCTTTTGACGCTGTTCAATGCGCGCCTCGGTGCGTGGCTTGGCAACCCTGGAGAAGCCGGACGGTTCACCTGGCGACGCAGCGATCCGGTCGTCGGCGCGGGTCCGCTGCTGCGTGAGCTCTTCGGCCACACGACGGACGCCAATCCGTACGTGTATCTGTCTGACGGAGGCCACTTCGAGAACCTGGGTCTGTACGAGATGGTGGCTCGCCGCTGTAAGTTCATCGTGGTCAGCGACGCCGGATGCGACGCGGACTACGCGTTCGAGGATCTGGGCAACGCAATTCGAAAGATTCGCATCGACCTCGGCATTCGCATCGACTTTCCGCAGGGACTCGGCATCGACGCGGCGCATTCGCGCGCCGGCAACCGTCACGGCGCGATTGGGTTCATCCGCTACTCGTCGATCGACGGAGCGGTCGAAGACGGCGTCCTCGTGTACTTGAAAGCGACCTTGTCCGGCGACGAGCCGGTTGACGTCTCGAACTATGCGTCGGCGCATCCGGATTTCCCGCACGAGTCGACGGTCAACCAATGGTTCGGCGAATCACAATTCGAGAGCTATCGGATGCTCGGTTTGCACACAGTCGATTCGCTGGCCGGCGATTACGACGGCTCGGCTGGCATGCCGGGTTTGATTGCGATCATCACGGACGCGATGTCGAAGCCGCCGCGTTCGGTTGCAGCTCCGGCGTGATTCGAATTCTTTTCTCGTCGACGCGCCTTGCGGCGATCGGCGTCATCGTCGTCTCGACCGCCTGTTCCGCGCCGCGAGTCGATGTGCGCGCGCGCCTGGTTCAGCGCGCGCGTGTGTCGATGGGTTCCGAGCTTCAGCTTTCGGCCTGGACGGGCGACGAGACCGCTGCGCTTGCCGCGTTTGACGCTGTGTTTGCGGAGTTCGACCGGCTCGAGTCGATGATGAGCATCTGGCGCGACGGCAGTGAGCTCCGTCGGTTGAATGCCGCTGCCGGCCGCAGCCCCGTTCATGTATCGCCTGACATGCTCTCCGTGCTCGAGAGCGCCAGGCAAATCAGCGAGTGGACCGGCGGGAAGTTCGACGTCACATTCGGCGTGTTGTCCGACCTCTGGAAGTTCGATCAGGATCAGGACAACACGTTGCCGGACATGAACGAGGTCCGGCGGCGGCTGCCACTCATCGACTATCGCGCGCTGCAGATCGACGAGCGCGCAGGGACCGCGTTCCTGACGCGCGCCGGCATGCGCGCGCATCTCGGCGGAATAGGCAAGGGCTACGCGATCGATCGCGGCATCGCGATCATGCGCGGACGCGGGTTTCGCGATTTCATGATTCAGGACGGCGGCGACCTCTACGTCGGGGGCTTGAAGGACGGCCAGCCGTGGCATCTCGGCATCCAGGACCCGCGCGGTCCGGCCAACCGCACCTTTGCGACCATCGACCTGTCGGACCGCACGTTCAGCACGTCAGGCGACTACGAACGCTTCTTCATGGTCAACGGCCGCCGATATCATCACATCCTCGATCCGCGCACGGGCCTTCCGGCTGCCGGATGTCGGAGCGTCACGATCGTCGCGCCGAACGCGACCCTGGCCGATGGGTTGTCCACGGGAGTGTTTCTGCTCGGTCCGGTCGACGGCATGGCGCTCGTCAACCGTGTGCCTGACGTGGATGCGGTGATCGTCACCTCGTCGAACGAGGTGCTCGTTACGCCGCGCCTGAAGGACCGGCTCCAGCTGCTGGCGCCGCCGACGGACGGGCCCTGAGAAGGATGATCCAGTGCGGGCACTTCTTCTGGTCCATGTAGAGGCGCTCGCAGTCGTCGCAGCGCACGCACTCGCTCTTCACGATCGTCGGACCCTGAATCGCGCCCCACTCGCACGTCTTCTCGCAGATCTTGCACGTCTTGCACTCTGACCATCGTTTGATCTTGAAGACCGTCAGGTTCGAGATCAGTCCGAGCATCGCGCCGACGGGACACAGGAACCGGCAGTACAGGTTCCGCACGAAGACCGTCGCGAGGAGCAGCACCGCAACGCCAACCCACATCGCCGTCGTCCCGAAGAGGCCGAACATCCAGAACGGCTCGACGTAGCGGTAAACGAGCAGGTCGTGCGTCACGATGAAGTACACGATCACGAATGCGAGGAGCGCGTACTTGATCCGCGATGCGTTTCTCTCGATGCGCGCCGGCGGCTCGAAACGCAGCCGCGCGGGCAGCACGGCGTCCATCAACTGGGTCATCGCGCCGAACGCGCAGATCCGCCCGCAGTACAGCCGGCCCCACAGGATGGTCGAGACGATCACGAACGCGCCGAAGATGTAGTAGCTCAGGTTGTATTTCGGAATCGGCAGGTTGCGGTCGATGACGCCGAAAATATCGACCACCGAAATCAGGTGGCTCTTCGAGAAGCCCATGTAGCCGACCGCGAACACCAGCGCCGCGTACTTCAAGCGCACGCTCTTGCGGAAGAAGCTCACCAAGGCGAACGCGATGAACAGCCCGAGCAGGATCAGGTCGAGTGCCTGCGGGCCGAGGATGTCTCCCCAGGTTTCGACGACGGCCGGCACTATTTCGCGGCCTCGGGCAGCAGCTTGCTGGCGGCGATTCGCGATCCATCGCGCACCGCGCGCGTCGCGCTCGCAATCGTGATCGACGCACGGGACACCGCGTCGACGTCACGGCCGACGACGAATGGGTCGTGGATGGTCTTGCCTTTGAACTGGGCGGCGAACTTTGGTGGCTCAACGGAGAAATAACCGTAGGGCTCGGAGTGGTAGTCCACGACGGCGCCGGTGATGGTGCCCTTGAGGTCGAGCCCGACGAGGATGTGAATCGGCCCGTGATAGCCGTGCTCCTGCGGCACCATGTCGGTCGTCCAGAAGACGATGCCGATCGGCGGCGCGTTCGGGTTGGTCTTGGGATCGACGCCGTACGCGTTGAAATGCAGCGGGTCGCCGCCAAGGGCTGAGAACGCGACCGCAGCCGGAAATACCTGCTTCAGCTCCGCATCCGGCTTCGGGTTGGTGATGATTCGCTGAGCAACGACCAGCGCTGTCGTGCACGCGCAGAGCGCGAGGACCAGGGGCACCGGGTTCTTCAAAACGGCTCCAGGGCAGCGATTATCCCGGTCGTGTGCAGCGCGGTCAAGCGGCGGCGAGTCGATGATAATAAGCGGCGTCCATGGCACTTGATCTTTCCCGCATGCTGCGCGTGTACGCCGAACTCGTCGTGCACGTCGCGTTGAATCTCCGGCCGGGACAGCGGCTGATCATCATCGGACCGCTGGCATACGGCGGCCTCTCGCTCGAGGCAGCGCCGCTCGTGCGCGAGGTGACCATCGCGGCGTATCGCGCCGGTGCGCTGACGGTCGAAGCGATTTGGGGCGACGAAGCGCTGACGCTGTCACGTTTCGCGCATGCGCCCCGCGAATCGTTCGACGAGTTCTCGCGCTGGCTGCCGAAGGCGCTGGTCGAGCACGTCGAGGCAGGCGACGCGACGTTGTCGATCTACGCGAACGATCCGGATCTCCTGGCCGGACAGCCGATGGAGAAAGTCGGGGCGCTGCAGCGCAGTTCTTCACGCGCCCTGAATCCGTTTCGCGAGCACATTTCGCGCAACGAGACGAACTGGTCGGTCGTCGCCGCCGCCAGCGAACGCTGGGCAGCGAAGGTGTTTCCGTCAATGGCGAAGGACGAACAATGCGTGCGTTTGTGGGAAACCATCGGCCGTCTCTGCCGTCTCGACGCCGCAGATCCGATCGCCGAATGGCAACGTCACATCGAAGCGCTCGCGCTGCGCGCCGACTATCTGAACCGCAAGCAGTTCTCGGCGCTCAAGTATTCAGGCCCGGGTACGAATCTCACGATTGGATTGCCGGATGGACACATCTGGATCAGCGCGCGGAGTGATACGCGCCGCGGGATTCCGTTCACGGCGAACATTCCGACCGAGGAGGTGTTCACCATCCCGCACAAGGATCGCGTGGACGGCGTCGTCCGATCGACGAAGCCGCTGAGCTACGCCGGACAATTGATTGAAGATTTCTCGCTCGAGTTCTCTGAGGGCCGCGTCGTGCGGGTGACCGCGGCACGCGGAGAGGCGGCGCTTCAGCAGTTGATCGACACCGATGCCGGCGCGGCACGGCTGGGTGAGGTGGCGCTGGTGCCGCACAGCTCGCCGGTGTCGCAGAGCAGTCTCCTCTTCTACAACACGCTCTTCGACGAGAACGCGGCCAGTCACGTCGCGCTCGGCTCGGCCTACAAGTTCACGCTGCTTGGCGGCGAGACGATGACCGACGAAGCATTCGAGCGAGCGGGCGGCAATCGCAGCGCGGCGCATGTCGACTTCATGATCGGATCCGGCGAGCTCGACATCGACGCCATCGCGAAGGACGGACGCGCCGAACCGTTGATGCGGGCCGGCGAGTGGGTGCAGGCCTAACACGTCCACTGCGGTCGCCATGCGCGTCGCCATCGTCAATCCGGTGTGGACGGCGGCGGCGCCAACTCCCGAGCTGACGCTCGATCGATTCCCGACGCTCACCGGGTGGGCGGCTGCCGTTCGCGATGCCGGCGGCGACGTCCATGTCTTCCAGCGCTTTCACACCGACGCCGAGTTGCGCGTCGACGGCATCCGGTACGCGTTCGTGAAAGATCGATTGGCCGAGCGGCCGTCGCTCTTGTACGCCGGACGGACGTTGTCCAATCGTGTGAGCTCAGTCGCTCCCGATATCGTTCACGTCAACGGCCTCGACCATCCTCGCCTGACGCGCCGGCTTCGCCGCGTTCTGCCACGCTCCTGCGGCATCGTCGTCCAGGATCATGGAGGGATCGTTCCGGCAAGCCTGTCGAGTCCGCGGAAGCGGCTCGTGCGGGCGGGTTTGCGAGCGGCGAACGCGCTGCTGGTCGCGACCGAGCCTCAGGTCGATGAGTTCCGGCAAAGCGGCGCCGTTCCGGACGATCTGCCGATTCGCGACGTGATGGAAGGCAGCACGACGTTTTCGGCGCAGGCTCGCGCCGCCGACCGGCGCGCGTTGTCCGTCTTATTTGTCGGCAGACTCAACGGGAACAAGGATCCGTTGACCGTGCTCGGGGGCTTTGTGCAGTTCGCGGCGACGCGGACCGACGCGACGCTGTCGTTCGTCTACGATGGCGGCGATCTCGAGCCGGCGCTTCGAACGGCGATCGCCGCGCTCGATGCCGATCTCGGATCGCGAATCGTTCTTCTCGGACGTATCCCGCACGAGCAGATGGCGTCGATATACGGGCAGGCGGATCTTTTCGTGCTGGGGAGCCATCATGAAGGCAGCGGGTACGCGGCGGTCGAGGCGCTCGCCTGCGGCCTCGTGCCTGCGTTGACGGACATCGCGCCGTTTCGCGCACTGACCGATCACGGCCGCGTCGGCGCGCTCTGGCGCGTCGCCGATCCGGCATCCCTGCGTGCCGCGCTCGAACATCTGACGGCGTTGCCGCTCGCAGCGGCGAGTGCCGCGAGTCGCGAACGATTCGAGCAGGAATTCAGCTGGCCCGCGATCGGCCGTCGGGCGATGACGATCTATCAGGAAGTTTCGCGCGGATGAGGCAGCGCCTGACGCACGCGCTGCAGCAGGTCGCGTGGCGTGAACGGCTTGGCGAGGATGTCGATGGTGTCGTCGGCATCGGTCAGCACATCCTGTGCATACGCCGACATCACGATGACATGGAGACCGCGCTGCGCGGCGGTCAGCGCACGGGCGAGATCGATGCCGCTCTTGCCCGGCATGATCGCGTCGGTGACGACGAGATCGATCTCGTTGGGATGAAGACGGAGCAGTTCTTCGGCTTCTTCCGCGGAAGAGGCGAGGAGCAGGCGATGACCGTCGCTCCTGAGCGCCGCCGCGACCGCGCTTCGCACCGCGGGCTCATCTTCGGCGACGAGGATCGTGAACTGTGACGTTCCGTTCGCGGCGTCGACGGCGGGCGGTGCGGTCTGGTCGCCAGCCGGTGGCGCGGCCGGTCGCAGGTACAGGCGGAACGTGGTGCCGTGTCCAATCTCGCTGTCGGCGAAGATGAAGCCGCCAATCTGTTTCAGCGTGCCGTAGACCATCGACAACCCGAGGCCTGTTCCTTTGCCCGGTCCCTTCGTCGTGAAGAACGGCTCGAAGATGTGCGCCAGCGTCGATGGCGTCATGCCCATGCCGGTGTCGGCGACGCGCAGCGCGACGTAGCGTCCAGGCGTCATCGGCGTATTCGATCGAGCGGCCGCCGCATCCATGTCCTCGACCGACGTCGTGAGCGTCAGGGTCCCGCCGCCGGGCATCGCATCGCGTGCGTTGACGGCGAGGTTGATGATCGCCTGCTCGAATTGCCCTGGATCGCCGAGGATCGGCGGCACCGACGGCGCGAGATTCGTGCTGACCTGAACGTCCGGCCCGAGCAGCCGTCCGAGCAGTCGGCTCAGCGTCGTGATCGTCTTGTTGAGATCGAACAGTCGCGGTTCGAGCAGTTCCTTGCGGCTGAACGCCAGCAGCTGCCGCGTGACCGACGTGGCGCGCTCGGCGCCGCGCCGGATCTCTTCGACGTCGTCGCGCACCGGGTTCGATTCCTCGAGTTGACCGAGCGCCAGCTCCGCGTATCCCGCGACCGCGGTCAGCGCGTTGTTCAGATCGTGCGCGATGCCGCCTGCGAGCCGTCCGATGGCTTCCATCTTCTGCGCCTGGCGCAGCTGGTCTTCGAGCAGCCGTCGATCGGTGATGTCCTGCACGATCCCGATCATCCGCACCGGTTGGCCGTGTTCGTCCCGCAGTGCGTCGCCCTTTTCGTGAATCCAGCGGACGCCATCGGGCCGGATGATCCGGTACTCGATCTCGTAGACGCGGCGTTCCTGGAAGGCCCGCTGCGTTGCGTTCTGGACCATCTCGCGGTCCGCAGGGTGAACCTTCGCGCGGAACGGCCGTCCAGTCCCGTCGAAATTGGATGGAGGGATGTCGAAGATGCGGAAGGCTTCAGCGGACGCGTTCAGGCGGTTGGAGCCGTCGAGCTCGATGGCCCAGCTGCCGATGTGCGCGACGTCCTGCGCCTTCTCGAGGATCGCGCGCTGCTGCTCGAGCGACGTCAGCTCCGGGGAGCCTGAGTGATCGGCCACGGTCGTCCAGCCGAGAGTATGACATTTCCAGGTCGGCTGACGCGGGAGCGCCACGCCAAAGCGTGCAATCCGCCGTTAACCGAACGTGCGCCACGAGCGGGTCAGGTAATCGGACATCGTGATGAAGAGCAGCAGGCTCAGCCAGAACAGACTTCCGATGACGACGGCCCACGTGAGCCTGGAGCTGTACTTCACGTGCATGAAGAACAGCACGACGAGCGTGGCCTTGAAGACGGCGATGATCAGCGCGGCCACGCCGTTGAAAGGACCGAGATCCAGAAACGCCATCTGCACGGTCAGGTACGTGCAGAACATCAGCAGCGCGAAGATCGTGTAGTAGACCCGCTTGGGGACGATGTGGCGTTCAGTGAGCATGACGTCCCAGCAGATAGAGAAGCGGGAACAGGAAGATCCAGACGATGTCGACGAAGTGCCAGTAGAGTCCGCTGATCTCGATCGGACTGTAGTAATCGCTCGTGATCACGCCACGCCACGCCCAGATGAACATCCACGTCATGATCCCGAGGCCGATGATCATGTGGAGCGCGTGCAGTCCCGTCATCAGGAAGTACAGCGAGAAGAACAGCTGCGCATGGCGGAAGTACTCGCGCTCGAATTGAAAGTGCGGTCCCGGCACGTGGTGCTCGACGAACTTGTGGTAGTACTCGATGCTCTTGATGCCGAGGAATGCGGTCCCCAGCACCATCGTGAAGACCAGGAACATCAGCAGCAGCTTGCGCTGTCCAAGTTGCGCCGCGTGGACTGCCAGCGCCATCGTCAAGCTGCTCGTGATGAGGACAGCCGTGTTCGTCGTGCCCAGCACGATGTCGAGCTCGTGGCTCGCGGCGGCGAACGCGTCCGGATACCACGCGCGGTACACGGAATAGACGAGGAACAGGCCGCCGAAGAACAGGACTTCGGTGACGAGGAAGACCCACATGCCGAGGGTCGTCGCCTCGCGCTGCTGCTCGAGGTTGTCGAAGTGGTGAGCGAGGGCCGGCGCGGCGGAGTGTCCGTCAGGCAACGTGTCCCTCCACCGGCGATCCGTACTCGTACGCGCCCCACGTGACCTCCGGAGTCTCCTCGAAATTCTCCGTCGGCGGCGGGGACGTCGTCGTCCATTCCAGTCCGACCGCGCCCCACGGATTCGATCCGGCGAGGCGGCCGTAGCGCAGTGACCACGTCAGGTAAATCATCGGGATGAGATAACCGAATCCGAGAATCGACGCGCCCGCTGACGAGAGCACGTTCAGCACCTGAAATTCCGGCGGATACGCGTGATAGCGGCGCGGCATGCCGAGATAGCCGAGCACGAACTGCGGAAAGAACGTCAGGTTGAAGCCGACGAAGATGATCGCGGCGCTCACCTTGGCGAGTCCCTCGTTATACAGCCGGCCGCTGATCTTCGGCCACCAGTAGTGCAGTCCGCCGAGGTAACCCATGATCGTCCCGCCGACCATGATGTAGTGGAAGTGGGCGATGACGAAGTACGTGTCGGTGACGTGCACGTCGATGCCGATCGCGGCGAGGAACAGACCTGTGAGCCCGCCGATCGTGAACAAGCCGATGAAGCCGTACGCGTACAGCATCGGCGTTTCCCACGACACCGATCCTTTGTACATCGTCGCCGTCCAGTTGAAGACCTTGACCGCGGACGGAATGGCGACGATGAAGCTCAAGATCGAGAAGATGAGGGCGGCGTATACCGACTCGCCCGCGACGAACATGTGATGGCCCCAGACCAGGAATCCGATCACGGCAATTGCGAGGCTGGCGAACGCGACGAACGTGTAGCCGAAGACCGGCTTCCGGCATCCTGCCGCGACGAGCTCGCTGACGACGCCCATTGCCGGCAGCACCATGATGTACACCGCCGGATGCGAATAGAACCAGAACAGATGCTGGAAGAGCACCGGGTCGCCGCCGAGCGCGGGATTGAAGAATCCGAACTTGAAGATCCGTTCGGCTGCGACCAGGAGGATCGTGATCGCGATGACCGGCGTGCCGAGGACGTTGATCAGGCTCGTCGCGTAGGTCGACCACAGAAAGAGCGGCATGCGGAACCACGTCATGCCTGGCGCGCGCATTCGGTGGATGGTGACGATGAAGTTGAGTCCTGTGAGGATCGATGAAAAGCCGGTGATGAAGATTCCGAGCGCAGTCGGGACAACGTTGGTTGTCGAGGACACCGTGCTGAACGGCGCGTAGAAGGTCCATCCGGTGTCGACGCCGCCCGCGACGAGCGCGTACAGCGTGAACAGGCCGCCGATGATGTAGATGTACCAGCTCAGGAGATTCAGCTTCGGGAACGCCAGATCCTTCGCGCCGATCATGATCGGGACGAGGAAGTTGCCGAGCACCGCGGGGATGGCCGGGATGAGGAAGAAGAACACCATCAACACGCCGTGCATCGTGAACAGCTTGTTGTAGGTTTCGTCCGACACGAGATCGCCGACCGGGGTCGCCAGCTCGAGCCGGATCATGACGGCCATCGCGCCGCCGACGAAGAAGAAGAACGTAATCGCGGCCAGATACAGCAGGGCGATGCGCTTGTGATCGCGCGTCAGCAGCCACGACCGAATGCCGTAGCCGTCGTTCAGGTAGTGGCGTGGCGGGATGAGAACCGTGCTCGACATGATTACCTTGTTTGCACCTGCGGCAGCGCCTGCAGCGACTTCACGTACTCGATCAGCTCGAGCAGCTGTTCTTCGGTGACCAGGCCCTGGAACGTCGGCATGATCGGCTGATATCCGGCCGTCACCTTCGCGGTCGGGTTGAGGATCGACTCGCGGACGTAGGCTTCGTCCACCGTCACCGTTTCGCCGCTCTGAAGCTTGACCGTCTTGCCGAAAAGTCCTTCGAGAACGGGGCCGCGTCCCTGCGCGTCCGGACGATGACACGTGTTGCACGCGAGGCTCGCGAACAGCTTGGCGCCGCCCTCGGCGAGCGACCCTTCCGGCGCGCCGCCGCTCAGCCACGTCTGGTAGTCGTTCGCGTCCATCACGACGACCTCGCCGATCATCCCGGAGTGCTTCGTGCCGCAGTACTCGGCGCAGAACAGGTGATAGCGCCCCGGCTTCGTCGGCTCGAACCAGATGTGCGTGTAGCGTCCGGGAAGCACGTCGGCCTTGATCCGAAACGCCGGGATGAAAAGATCGTGGATGACGTCTTCGGACGTCATGATCATCCGCACCGCGCGCCCGACGGGCACATGCAGCTCGTTGATCTCACGCTGACCGTCAAGGTGCTGGAACTTCCACATCCACTGCTTGCCGACCGCGTAGATGTCGAGCGTTTCGTCCGGTGGACGCGCCATCGCGAAAAAGACGCTCGCGCCCCACACGAAGATGACCATCGTGATGAAGAACGGCACGATCGTCCACGTCAGCTCGAGGACGAGCCCGCCATGGATGGCGGCGCCGACCTCTCCCGGTGAACGTCGCTTGTACCTGAGCGCGTAGAAGACGATGAGTCCGGCGATGAGCAGCGAGAAGAACACCGCGATGGCGAGCAGAAAGAAGTACAGCGCGTCCACGCGCGACGCCATCGTCGACGCACTGTCAGGAAACAGGGGAGTACCGGTCCACATATCAGTAACGACGAGCCACGAGGCTTACGGGCATGCTCCGCGCCGCCCGCAGCGCGCGGGCCGCCGCGGCTTTCCGCTCGAGCCGAAGCATCACGAAGATGAACCCACCGAGGGCAAGCACGGTCGCGATGCCAGCGAGCCGCAGCGTGCGCATGATGACCAGGCCGTAGCGGCCCGTCATCGGATCGTAGTGATAGCAATAGAGCAGCAGGGCGTCGGCGGGGCTGCCGACCTTTCCGTCCGAGGCCTCGACGATTGCCAGCCGGAGATCGCGCGGGCCGTATTCGATGCCGAAGAGATAGCGCGCGAGACGGCCGTCTGGCGTGAGCACGATGATGCCGCTCGGGTGCGCGAACTGATTCGTCGGCGCGTCCCACACGTACCGGAATCCCGCCGCCTTCGTCAGCCGCTTGATCGACGCTTCGTCGCCCGTCAGGAAATGCCACGCGTCGGCGGCGCCGGCTCGCGTGTAGCGCTCGATGTAGTGCGCCTTCTTCGCCGCAGCGGTCGCTGGCGTGTCGCGCGGATCGAAGCTCACGGTCACGATCTCGAAGTCGCGGCCGGGTTGAAGCGACAGCACGTTCAGCGCGCTCGCGAGACCGTTGATGACCTGCGTGCAGAGCATCGGGCACTCGTAGTAGGCGAAGATGAGCACCACCGGACGCTTGCCGAAGTACTCGCCGAGCTGGACCGACCGGCCCTGCTCGTCTCGCAGCGGCGTATCGAGCGGCACGTGCTGATCCAGGTTCTGATCGAAGCCGATTTCGCGGAGCGCCGCGGGCATCGTCGCGGACGGCTGTCCGGGCTCCTGCCGATAACCCGATGCTGCGGGCGAACCGGTCATCTTCTGTGCGTGCGCCGGCACGGCGAACCCGATGGCCATCGCGACCGCGGCCATCCGAGCGACCGCGCGCCAGAGTCGCGGAATCATCGCGTTGCTCCGCGCGCGGGCAGACCGCGCTGGATCGCCAGCTTCATGGCTTCGTCGATCGGAATGCGGACGACGCCGGCGTTTCGATCGACCCAGCCGTAGGTCGTCAGCGTCTGCTGTTCGGCGTCGCGAAGCTCCTGCAGGTCCTCGCGCGGATTCGTCTGCAGCCGCGGCTCGGGCGGCAGACGATGCTCTTCGGTGCCGGCGAGCGGGAACTGCGGCGTCTGCTGCCGTGCCTCGCGGACGTCCAGGGCGCGGAACAGGAGTCCCACGATTCCGGAAATGACGATGAGGGCAACGACGAGACCCGCCGCGAACGTGAGGATGCCGCGAATGTTGACGTCGCTCTCTTCGTGATGCGACGGCTGGCCGACGCCGGCGTGTGCGAGGTGATGCTGATCAGCCATGACTCAGTGTGCCGTCCTCGGGTTCGGCCGCTGTGCCTGACGTTCGATGATGCGGCCGAGCGTTTCGTCGAATTGAGGATCGTGAACGGGCAGAATGGCTCGCCCGCGCAGCTGCCACAGGAACGCGGCCAGCCAGCCGCTTCCGAGCGCGATGGGCAGAACGATGTCCAGCCAGCTCACATACAGGCCGTCGTGATGAAATTCCGGAGCGATCAACCAGAGCAGATCGATCAGCCGCGCGACCAGGATGAGGATGGCCACGCGGCGAATCGCGTCCGCCTGCTTCTTCACGCGGCGCGACAGCAGCAGCACGAACGGCAGCGCAAAGTGGAACACCGCGAGCGCCGCCGCCACCGTTCGCCAGCTGGTGAACGAACGATCCAGATACCACTCGATTTCGTGCGGCAGGTTGCCGGCCCAGATGATCAGGAACTGGGAAAACGAGAAGTACGCCCACAGCATCGTGAAGGCGAGCATCAGGTTGCCCAGATCGTGAAAATGCGCCGGCTTCACGATGCCTTTGAGCGGCGCGCGCTGACTGAGCCAGACGAGCACGAGCGTCAGCACCGCGAGCGCGGTCAGCCCCTGTCCTCCCATCACGATGACGCCGTAGATCGTCGAGTACCAGTGAGGGTCGAGCGACATGAGCCAGTCGAACGACGCGAACGTGATGGTGAGTCCGTACGCGAGCAGGCCGCCCGCGCTCAGTTTCTGCATGCGGCGGGCGAGTCGCTCGTCGGCCGTCGTGTCCTGCTCGAGCGACCAGCGGTTCAGGAAGAACACGAGGCCGTTCCACACCAGGAAATAGATCGCCGCACGCACCAGGAAGAACGGTACGTTCAGGTAGAGGTGCTTGTGCTGCAGGATCTCGTCGCGCGCGACGGTCGCCGGATCCGTCCAGCTGTAGAGACGGAACACGCCGATCGCGATTGGCAGGAACATCACCGTCATGACCGGCAGCACGCGCGAAGCCGCGCCGATCGGACGGCGGATTAGGACGCCCCATTCGCCGCCGGACAACTGATGCACCATTCCGAGCGCCAGGCAGCCGAGCGTCGCGCCGAGGCACCACAGGTAGGCCATCAAGTACGACTGGAGGAACTGCGCCGGGTTCAGCAGCAATCCGACGAGCGAGATCGCGCCGGCGACCGCAAACACCACGAGGAAGCGCCGCTGCAGACCCGCGAGCTCGGGGATCGCCGCGTCGGCGGTCTGTTGAATCGGGGTCATCGCGATTGCTCCAGGCCGCTTCTGGCGGCGGCCGGCACGTCCGTCACGGCAGCGTGCTCGCTCAGCTGGAGCGCGCGGACGTACGCGATGATCGCCCAGCGATCTTCCGCGCGGATCTGCGACGCGTAGTCAGGCATCGCGCCAAATCCATTGGTGATGACGTCGAACAAGTGACCGACCGGCGCATCGCGCAGGCGATCCTGGTGGAACGTCGGCGGGTGCCGGAATCCACGCCGGACGACCATGCCGTCGCCCTGACCGGTGCGGCCGTGGCATGGCGAGCAGTAGATGTCGAATCGCTCGCGGCCGCGGGCCATGACGGTCGCGTCCACCGCGAACGGAAACATCGTCGCGTCCGTTCCGTTCAACTTGCCGGTATACAGCAGCACGTCTTCGCGCAGGTGACCACGGGCGACCGTGCCGGCGACCAGCGGCCGCGCGGACCGTTCGTCGCCGAAGAATGCCGACTGACGAAGCGGCACGTACTTCGGCTGATCGTGCATGTCCTGCCGACATGCGGCGCCGGCACTGACGAGCACCGTAAGAGCGACGAGAACGCTAGTCCGCAACGGTCGTCACCTCGCGCGGGCCAAGCGTGTCGAGAAAACGGCGCGTCTCCTCGACGTCGAAGAGCGGATCTTTGGCTTCGATGCAGAGGAAGAACCGGTTGCGGCTCGCGAGCGCGAAACGCGGCACGCCGAAGACCGGGTGGTACGGCTGCGGCAATCCGTTCAGTGCGAGCATGCCCAGGACCGCGGACAGCGCCGCTGCCAGAATCGTGCACTCGAAGGTGACCGGGATGAACGCCGGCCAGCTGTGAAACGGCTTGCCGCTGATGTTCATCGGATACGCGACGGCGGACGTCCAGTACTGAAGCGCGTAGCCTCCCACGCAACCCACGATGCCGCCGATGAGCACGATGAGCGGCAGGCGCGAGTGGCCCTCGCCGAGTGCTTCGTGCAGCTCTTCGATCGGAAATGGTGAGTAGGCATCCATGCGCCGATAGCCGTGTTCGTAGGCCTCGTTCGCGGCCGACACGAGCGAGTTCGGATCCTCGAATTCTGCGAGGAGCCCGTAGATCGGCGTCGAGGCTGTGTGATGCGCCATCTAGGTCGCTCCCAGGTCTTCGTCGACTTTGGCGCCGGGCAGGATGGTTCGCATCTCGAAAATCGAGATCATCGGCAGGAAGCGGACGAACAGGAACAGCAGGAAGACGAACAGGCCGATCGTTCCGATGAACGTGGACCAATCCCAGAACGACGGGCTATAGCGTCCCCACGATGACGGCAGGAAGTCGCGGTGCAGGCTGGTGACGATGATGACGAACCGCTCGAGCCACATGCCGACATTGATGACGAGCGAGAGCACGAAGAGCATCGGCACGTTCGTGCGAATGCGCTTGAACCACAGAATCTGCGGCACGAGGACGTTGCACAGGATGAGCGCGAAGTACGTCCACCAGTACGGGCCCGTCACGCGGTTGAACGGCACGAACATCTCGTACTTGTCAGCGCTGTACCACGCGATGAAGGCTTCCGTTCCGTAGCCGTACGCCACGATCAGGCCGGTGACGAGCATCACCTTGGCCATGTTCTGCAGGTGGCGAAGGGTGATGAAGTCTTCGAGGCCGTAGACCGCGCGAATCGGGATTGCCAGCGTGATGACCATCGCGAACCCGGAGTAGATGGCGCCCGCGACGAAGTACGGCGGAAAGATCGTCGTGTGCCAGCCGGGCAGGATCCCGATCGCGAAGTCGAAGCTGATGACCGTGTGAACTGACACGACGAGCGGCGTCGCGAGGCCCGCGAGCAGCAGATATGCGGTCTCATAGCGATGCCAGTGGTGCGCCGATCCGCGCCAGCCCATCGCAAGCGCGCCGTAGATCACGCGTCCCGTGCGGGACTGCGAGCGATCGCGAAGCGTCGCGAAATCGGGTATGAGGCCGATGAACCAGAACAACGCCGAGACAGTCGCGTAGGTCGAGATGGCGAAGACGTCCCACATGAGCGGGCTGCGGAACTGCGGCCAGACGCCCATCGTGTTCGGATAAGGAATCAGCCAGTACGCGAGCCATGGCCGTCCCGTGTGGAACAACGGAAAGATGCCGGCGCAAGCGACGGCGAACAGCGTCATCGCTTCGGCGAAGCGGTTGATCGACGTCCGCCACGTCTGACGCAGCAGCAGCAGAATCGCCGAGATGAGCGTGCCCGCGTGGCCGATGCCGATCCACCACACGAGGTTGGTGATGTCGAACGCCCAGCCGACCGGGATGTTGTTGCCCCAGATGCCGATGCCCTTCACCACCAGATAGGTCAGAGAGACCATCAGCAGCGCGGCCAGCGAACCGGCGACGCCAAGTCCCAGCCACCAGCCGATCGGAGTCCGCCGGTTCAGGACGATTGCGCTGATCTTGTCGGTGACGCTGGCGAACGTGTGTCCCGGCGCAATGACAGGCGGCGTGCCAGTCTTCATCGCCGGCACGCCGTTGCCGATCGAGTTTGCGTGGTCCGCCATTACTCGCCGAGCTCCGGGTTGACGTTGCGCACGGCGCCCAGATAGGTCGTGCGCGGCCGCGTGTTCTGATCGGCGAGGAGCCCGTAGTTGCGCTCTTCGGCCTGCAGTCTGGCCACGCGGCTGTTCGGATCGTTCAGATCGCCAAAGACGATTGCATCCGCCGGGCACGTCTGCTGACAGGCCGTCTGAATTTCGCCGTCACGCACGCGACGCCCTTCTTTTTCCGTCTGAATCTTCGTCTCGTTGATTCGCTGCACGCAGTACGTGCACTTCTCCATGACGCCGCGGCTGCGGACGCTGACGTCGGGATTGCGCTGCAGCTTCAGCGTCGGCGTGTTCCAGTCCTGGTAGAGGAAGAAGTTGAACCGCCGGACTTTGTAAGGGCAGTTGTTCGAGCAGTACCGCGTGCCGACGCAGCGGTTGTAAACCATGTCGTTCAGCCCTTCCTGGCTGTGCGACGTGGCGCCCACCGGGCAGACGGTCTCGCACGGTGCGTTCTCGCACTGCATGCACGGCACGGGCTGAAAGTACGTTTCCGGCTGCTCGGCTTCGCCGCGGTAGTACGTATCGATGCGAATCCAGTGCATCTCTCGCCCGGCGAGGACCTGATCCTTGCCGACGACGGCGATGTTGTTCTCCGACTGGCAGCCGACGACGCAGGCATTGCAGCCGATGCAGGCGTTCACATCGATCGCCATGCCCCACTTGTAGCCTTCGTACTTGTAGTCCGGATACAAGGTGATCGTGCGCGCGGGCGGTTCCTCGCGGCCGGGACCTTCGCTCATCGACTTCGGGTTCCGCACGTACTCGTCGCGGGTGACCGCGCGAATGATGTCGCGCCCTTCCATGAGGTGGTGATACTGCGTGCAGGCAATCTGATAGTCATCGCCGGTCTTCGTGAGATCGCCGTGTCCGAAATCGAGAGCGTCGGACGCGCGGATGGCGTAGGCGTTGAAGCCCGTGCCGTCCGCCGAGCTGCCGCCTCGCTGACGGCCGTAACCGAGATGAACGGTCGCGCACTCGTCAGGGTGACCGACCACCTCGAAGAGCGGGCCACGAATCGTACGCCCCGCCGACTTCACTTCGAAAATGTCGCTCGTGATCGTGCCGTGCTCGCCGCCGCGAAACGCAGGAGCGTTCTCGCCTTTGAGCTTCGACGCGGTCGCCGGACTGACGTAGATCGCGTTGTCCCAGACGATCCGTGTGACCGGCTTCGGCAGTTCCTGAAGCCACGCGTTGTTCGCGAACCGCCCGTCCAGAATCGTCGGGTCCGGTCGGAACGCGATCTCGAATCCAGGGTTCGCGGTCGTACTCCGAAGCGCCGACTCCCAGCCTCGCGCCATCGATACGCTCTTCGCCGGAAACGCAGTGTCGGGAATGACGCCGTCGTGGAGCCAGCGGCGCCAATTGTCATCGGCTTTGGGATCGACTTTCCACTGTTCGCGAATGATGTCGTACGCCGATCGCTCGGGCCGGTCGGTCATCGCCGCAATCAGTTCGTGCGCCGATTTGCCACCATAGAGCGGCGCGATGAGCGGCTGGACAATCGACGCGGTGCCCTCGTAGCCGCGCGCGTCGCTCCACGCCTCGAGGAAATGCGTCTCGGGAATCTGCCAGTGGCACAGCGCGGACGTCTCGTCTTCGTGCAGGCCAAGACGGACGCGTACCTGCACTTTGCCGAGCGCCTCAGCGAATTTCAAATCGACCGGAGCGCTGTAGACAGGATTTCCGGAGATGACGACGAGCAGGTCCACCTTTCCGGCGTTCATGTCCGCGACCAGGTCGCGGAGCGATGCCAGCTGATCGACGGGCTCGGCCTCGGCTGTCGCGGTGTAGCGCACGGTCGCGCCGACATTACCGAGCGCGTGATTCATCGCGTGCGCGAGCGCGTGGACTTCCGGCGGTTGCGTTTCGCCCGCCACGACCAGACAGCGGCCGCGATGTGCAGCAAGGTCCTTCGCGACCGCCTCGACGAACTTCGCCGGGATTTGCGTGGGGAGCGATTGATCGGTCGGCAGGCCGGCGACGCCGACGCGCGCAGCGACAGCGAGCGCGAACGTCCGGACGTGTGACGGTCTGAGCGGAAGTCGATGGTCCGCCTTCGATCCAGTCGACGTCGGCATCGTCTCGACCGAATACAGGCGGTTCATCCGGGCCGCGTCCTCGGGACGGCGGCGAGCGGCGAAATCGCGCGCGTAGCGCAGTCCGCCGGGTCCCGTTCCAAGGAAGTCGGCGTCGAGCGCCAGGACGACGTCGGCCTTGTCGAATGCGTACTGCGAATCCACGAACTCGCCGAAGGCCATCTTCGACCCGACGCGCGCCGTGTTGCGGCTGGCCGGATCCCACTGGTGCCATTTCGCCGCCGGATAGTGGGCCAGCACGTCGCGGATTTGCGCCGCGAGCGTCGGCGAGCTGACCGACTCGGTCAGGATGCGGACGCCCGCACCCTTCAGCGGCTGCTGCGCGGCCATCGCCGCACGGATGGTTCCCAGGAACGCCGCCCACGGACGAATCTCGCCGAGGTTGGTGATGGTCGTCGAGCGATCGGGGTCGTAAAGACCGAGCACCGCGGCCTGACCGAAGACATCGGCGGCCCCAAGACTGCCCGGGTGCAGCGCGTTGCCCTCGATCTTCGTCGGCCGCCCTTCGTGGCTTTCGATGATGAGGCCGTTCGCGACGCCGCCGATGGCCATCGCAGTCGCGAAATAGAGTGGCCGGCCTGGAATCAGTTCTTCGGGCTGCCGGACGTACGGGACGATTTTTTCGACGGGCTGGCGGGTGCACGCCGTGACGCCAGCAAGCGCCATCGACGCGCCCATCAGCTTCAGGAACGTCCGCCGCTGGACGGGATCGGTGATCGCCTCGATCTCCGACGGGAACTCGTTATGGAGCCGCGCCTGGAACTCCGGATCGTTCGCGCGCTCCTCGAGAGTCCGCCAGAACTCTTTCGCCGTTTTCGGTTGCGGGACGCCGTCGTCGGCCGTCCGGGAGGATGTGGACGCTTCGTTCATCGATGACACGTCGAGCAGCTCGTGAGCTTCTGAATCTGATATTCGGCAACCAGCCGTCGTCCCAGCGCTTCCTGATCGGACGGTGGCTCGTAATCCACGCGGAAGACCGCCTCGCGCGGCCGCACGTAACGTTCGGGCTGCCGATGACAGTCGAGACACCACTCCATCTGGAGCGACTGCTCGCGCCACATGAGCGGCATGCGATCGACCTGCCCGTGACACGTCGTGCAGCCGACGCCCTTGTTCACGTGGATGCTGTGGTTGAAGTACACGAAGTCCGGCAAATCGTGGACGCGCGTCCACTCGATCGATTTACCGGTGCGGAAGCTCTCGCGCACCGGTTCGAGGAACGGGCTGTTCGCGAAGATCTGCGAGTGACAGTTCATGCACGTCTTCGTGGGCGGGATGCCCGCGAAGGCGCTGTCTTCAACCGAGGTGTGGCAGTAGCGGCAGTCGATGCCGTTGCCGGCGACGTGCCGCTCGTGACTGAACTGAATCGGCTGTTCGCGCGCGACGTGGACTTCGGTGATCCACGACGAACGATTCACTTGATCGAACAGGTAGAGCGAGCCGGCGATGAAGAACACTGCGCCGAAGATGCTGACCCGCGCAATCGTGTTGGCCGAGCGATGGAAAATCTGCGACATCGGGTATCGCGACTACGACCGTGACGGAAGGCTCCGAGCTTACTCCGTTTTTCGTGGGCGTGCCGAGGCGTTCTATTTTGTGAAAACTTTCACGTATTGTCAAAATTGCCAGCGGAGAACGCCAAAAGCCGCATCACGGCGCTTTTTCCGGGGTGTAGTCGCGTCCGCGGGCGTAGCGCTCGAACCACTCAAGCTCAGCGTTGGCTTTTGCGAGAAGGTGTCGCAGTTCGCCCCATTGGTGGCTCTCCCGCGGCGCGACATAGAGCCGCGTCGGGACGCCGTTCGCTCGAAGCGCACGCCACATCTCGATCGACTGCGGGAGCGGGACGCGCGGATCGTTCTCGCCGACGAAGAAGATCGTCGGCGTCTTTACACGGGCGACATCCTTGAGCGGCGACTGGTCCCAGTACAGCGCCGTTGGCGCATTCTTCTGCCACGGCGTCGCGCCGAACCACGGCGTCCGCGTGTACCGCACGTCCGTCTGCGCGTAGAACGACATGAAATTGGCCGCGCTCGCGCCGGCCGATGCCGCCTTGAACCGATCGGTCATCGTAATGAGCTTGTTCGTCAGATGGCCGCCGGCACTCCATCCCATCAACACGAGACGATCGGGGTCCGCGATCCCGCGCGCGATGAGGGCATCGACGGCCGCGAGGATGTCGCCCTGCATGTTGTTGAAGTAGTGACCGATGACGTCGCGATAGAACGCGTTGAGGTAGCCGGAGCTGCCCCTGTAATTCGGCCGCAGGACCACATAACCCTTGCCCGTGAGCACGGGGAAGTAGTTCATGATGAGGCCGGCGCCGCTGCCGAACTTGTCCGATTCCATCGGACCGCCGTGCATCTGGACGATCAACGGATACTTCGTTCCCGCGTGATAGTCGGAGGGATAGAAGAGGACGCCGTCGACCGCCGCGCCGTCCGCGCCCTTCCACTCGAAGCGCTCCTGTTTCGGCAGCGCATACGTCTTCTCCAGCGTGTCGTAGATGCCGGTGACTCGAGTCGGCGCGCCTCCTGAAATGGGCATCGTCCAGATGTCGCCGAACCGCGACGGTTCGTCGAGCAGATAGATCAGGCGACCGGCCGACGGCTCCAGATTCCACGCGGGTGCAGGTGCGGACGGAATGGAATGGTGGCCATCGGTCAACTGCGTGAGCTTTCCGGACCCGGCGTCGATCGAGAACATCTCGCTGTGGTAACCCATGTTCACCACCGCGATGATGGAGCGTCCATCCGGAGACCACGTCGCCCGATCGAATTCGTACGGAAAATCCGGGATGAGCGCGCGCGGCCCGCCGTCGCCGTCCGCCGAGACGATGAACAGGTTCTGGTTGTAGTACGGCTCGAGCTTCGAGCTGGCGTTGGCGAGAAAGAGGACCTGGCGGTTGTCGGGCGACAACTCCGGGTCGTATTCCGCGACCGCATCCGATGTGAGCGCTTTGGCGTGCTGGCCATCCGCATCCATCGTCCAGACGTCGGAACGATCCTCGTCGCCGGGAAGCGGCGTCGGCGCGTGGATGAACGCGATATGCCGGCCGTCGCGCGAGAGGCGATACGACGTGACCGAGTAGTCTCCGGACGTGAGCGTCTGCTCGGCTCCGGTCGCGACCGTCACCTTCCAGAGGTGGCGCTGCTTGAAATCCTCGCCGTACTCGTACACATCGTCGCGCACGCGATTGCGCTCGCGTTCGTCGCTTGATGTGGCGTCGGCCGCCACGAAGTAGACGACTTTTCCGTCAGGCGACCACGTGGGCGACGTGACGCCGGTCGCATGCTTCGTCAGCTGCCGGGCTTCGCCGCCGCGCGCCGGCATCAGCGAAAGCTGACCGTCTCGTGAAAAAAGAATCGTGGTGCCGTCAGGCGACCATCGGGTTCCGATTGGAATGGTGCCGTTCGGCGTGAAGGTCAGCTGGACGGGTGCGCTGCCGCCGATATCCTGACGCCACAACTGCCAGACCGGACGATTCCGCTGCCAGTCCGCGTGGCTCACGCTGTAGAGGACGACGCGTCCGTCCGGAGAAAGCTGCGGATCCAGGGCGCGCGGGAGTTCCGCGATATCAACAAGCGACATCGGCTTCGGTCCCTGAGCCGCGATCGGGCGCGTTGGCGCGACCGCGATCAGGACGCCGACGATGCCGAGCGCGAGGCGCGCAACGGTTTCAGGGTTGATCGCTCGTCGTCTTCGCATCCTGCTTTCCGTCGCCCGGGGCTTTCTCCCACGTGAAGGGTCGCTTCGTCGCGTATTGTTCGAACCAGCCGATTTCCTCGTTCAGCTTGAACAGATTGTGTCGGAGCTCGGTCCAGCCGTGCGGCTCGCGGGGCGCGATCCAGAGATGCGTCGGCACCTTGTTGCTCTTGAGCGCCTGGTACATCTCGATCGACTGCGGCATGGGGACGCGGGGATCTTTTTCGCCGACGAAGAAAATGGTCGGCGTCTTGACGTTCGCCACGTCCTTCAACGGCGAGTTGTTCCAGTACGCGTCGATCGGCGCGTTCGTTTCCCACGGCGTCCCACCGAACCAGGGCGTCCTCGGGTACCGCATGTCGCTTTGCGCGTACATCGAGACCCACTGCGCCACGCCGGCGCCGGATGACGCCGCCTTGAAGCGATCGGTGAACGTAATGATCTTGTTCGTCATGTGGCCGCCGGCACTCCATCCCATTTTCACCATGCGATCGGGATCGGCGATGCCGCGGCGGATGACTTCGTCGACGCCGGCCATGACGTCGAGGTGCGCGTTCTTGAAATAGTGGCCGACCATGTCGCGGAGGAACGCGTCGCCATAACCCGTGCTGCCGCGATAGTTCGGCTGCAGGATCGCGTAGCCTTTGCCGGCCAGCACCTGGAGTTCGTAGGCGTTCGATCCCACGCTGTATTTATCGGCGGCTTGCGGACCGCCATGCGTCATGACCGCCAGCGGATACTTCTGTCCCTGCTGATAGTCGATCGGATACGTGAGGATGCCCTCGACCGTGACGCCGTCCGCACCCTTCCAGGTGATCGCTTCCTGGCGACCGAGCTTGAAGTCGCGCGACAGGTAGTCGAAGACATGCGTCACGCGGGTCAGGCGACCGGTCGTGTCGATGGTGTACACCTCGCTCCCGGTCGTCGAGTCGGAAACGGTCCCGGCAAGCACATCGTGTTCGCGCGTGAGGGCGGCGATGTTGTGCGTGCCCTTCGTCAGCTGGCGAGGCGTGCCGCCAGCGGCAGGGACGACGAACACCTCTTCGTGGACGCCGAGGTTCGCGAGGAAGTAGATCGATTTTCCGTCGGATGACCACACGGCCCGATCGACGTCGTAGGGTTCTTTGTCTCCAACGAGGACGTGCGACGCCCCACCGGACGCGGGCGCGAGGAACAAGCGACCGTTGTAGTACGTCTCGAACGACGCGTTGGCGCCGGCAACGAACAGCACCTGCGAATCGTCGGGCGATAGCGACGCGTCGCTTTCCGGTACCGAGTTCTTGGTGATTTCAACGGCGCCGGTCCCGTCCGCAGCGGACACCCAGACTTCGCCGCGGTCGGCGTCGCCGAGGAGCGGCGTCGGCGCGCGATGATAGACAACCTTCTTGCCGTCGCTGGACAAGTTGTACGAGGTGACCGAGAAGTCTCCGCTCGTCACGCGCGTCTCGTGCGAATCCGCGACGGCCACCTTCCAGAGATGCGTCTGCTTGTAGTTCTCGTCGTACGCGTAGACGTCGTCTCGCACTTTCTCGCGGGTTTTTTCGTCGGCCGTCTTGGCTTCGGGCGCACGGAAATACAGCGCGGAGCCGTCCGGCGCCCATGAAATCTCCGACACCGCGCTGGCGTGGCTCGTCAACTGACGCGCCTCGCCGCCGTCGATCGGCATCACGTAAATCTGCGCGAACTCGTTCTCGCCGCGCTTGGCGACGAACGCGATCGACTTGCCGTCCGGCGCCCATCGCGGATCCGTCTCGTTCTCGCCGCCAAACGTGAGCTGCTGCGAATCGCCGCCCGCGCGCGCACGCCAGATGTGCGTCACCCGTTTGCCGCTTTTCCAGTCCGAATCAGCGCGCGTGTACAGAAAATCGCGGCCATCCGGTGACACCTGGGGGTCGCCCACGCGCGGAATGTTCAACAGATCGACGATGCCCATCGGGCGAGGCGACTGCGCGGCGATGCCGCCGCCCGCGCTCAGGACGACGGCGGTGAGAGCCACTCGAACGGCAGGCCAGCGCACGTGAAAACGGCTCATACAAAAATCTCCCGTCGCGTGCGATATTACCCTTGTTTGAGACGGAGGAGCAGGACATGACGCGTGTGCCGCCGGTGACGAAGCTCGTCGTTGCGACGCTGGCCTTGATTCTTGCGGGCATCCCGGCTGGCAGGCCGTCCCACGAAGTCCACGCTCAGGCACCCGCCGCGCTGACGCCGGTCGAAGCTGACTACGTCGCTCGCGACTTCAAGTTCGCGGACGGCGAGACGATGGCGTCCGTGAAATTGCACTATCGGACACTTGGAACGCCGCAGCGTGACGCATCAGGACTCACGCGCAACGCGGTGCTCATCCTCCACGGCACCGGCGGGACCGGCGGCTCGTTCATGAGCGCGGGCTTCGCGGGCCAGTTGTTCGGACCGGGTCAGCTCCTGGACGCCACCAAGTACTTCATCATCCTGCCGGACGGCATCGGCCACGGAAAGTCGAGCAAGCCGAGCGACGGTCTGCATGCGCGGTTCCCGAAGTACAACTACGACGACATGGTGCGGTCGCAACATCTGCTGCTGACCGAAGGCCTCCAGGTCAATCACCTGCGTCTGGTCCTCGGCACGTCGATGGGAGCGATGCAGTGCTGGGTCTGGGGCGAGACGTATCCCAGTTTTGCCGACGGCCTCGTGCCGCTGGCCAGCGCGCCGACCGCCATCGCCGGCCGAAACCGCATCATGCGCAAGATGATCATGGACAGCATCACGCGCGATCCCGCGTGGAACCATGGCGAGTACACCGAGGAGCCGCGCGAAGGCCTGATCGGCGCGTTGAACCTGCTCATGATGATGACGAGCAGCCCGCTGCAATGGCACAAGAACGGGCCGACCCGCGATGCCGCCGACAAGTGGTACGAGGATCAGATCAAGTCGCGCCTCGCCGCGACGGACGCCAACGACATGCTCTACCAGTTCGACGCGTCCCGGGATTATGATCCGTCGCCAAACCTCGAGAAGATCACGGCGGCGGTGCTCGCCATCAACTCCGCGGACGACGTCGTGAATCCGCCGGAGCTGGGACTGATGGAGAAGCTGATGCCGCGTGTCGCGCGCGGTCGCTACGTGCTCATTCCGACGAGCGATCAGACGCGCGGCCACGGCACGCACTCGCTTCCCGCGATCTGGGGCAGGTATCTCGGGGAATTTCTCAAAGGTCTTCCAACCTCATGAGCGATCGGAAGTATCGTCAGCGCGGCTACCAGGACGAGCCGCGCGACCGCCAGCCGCGCGGCGAGCGTCCCGCGCAGCCGCCGAAAGAGCGGGCACCCGGACGGATCCTCCAGGACGAACGCGGCCCCAAGACGCCGAACCTGATGGCGGCGCACGAAGTATTCAGGTGCGCACGCTGTGGACATCTCCTCTCCGTCCCGGTCGGCCCTCTCGATTCCTGCGGGAAATGCGGCGTCGATCTCCACAGCTGCATCCAATGCGTGTCGTTCGACACGAGCGCTCGTTGGGAGTGCGCGCAGAACGGTGAGATTCCCGCGCGCGTCTCGCCGAAGGATCAGCGCAACGCCTGCGCCCTCATGACGCCGCGGACGACGGTCGAGCGACAGACGAGCACGGCACCTTCCGCATCGCCCAGCTCCAGCAGCACCGGGCCGTCGAGCGCCTCGTCGAACAGCGCGCGGAAAGCGTTCGACGACCTGTTCAAGTAGCCCGGCCGCGGCCATTTGCCGCCCGCGTGACATAATCGAGGGATGGCGCTGCTCTCGCCGACCGACCAGCAGAGGCTTCGCGACGCATTTGCGGCGATGACCCGCAACGTCCGCGTGCTGTTTTTCACGCAGACGTTCGGATGCGACACGTGTGACGAAACCCGCCGCATTCTCGACGAGCTGCCGCCGCTGACGGACCGCGTGTCCATCGAGGAAGTCAATCTGGTCCTGGACAAGGAGAAGGCGGCGCCGTACGGCGTCGACCGCGCGCCGAGCCTCGCGATTGCGCACGAAGACGCGGCGGATCCCGCGGTGTTCAAGGACTCCCGCATCCGGTTTCTCGGCGCACCGTCGGGCTACGAGTTCGTGTCGCTCGTGCAGGCGATCATCCTGGCGGGCGGCGGCGAATCGCAGTTGACGGACGACAGCCGGAAACGCCTGGCCGCGGTCGACAAGCCGCTGACGATCCAGGTGTTCACCACACCGACTTGACCGCACTGTCCGCGGGCGGTCAGCCTCGCACACGAAATGGCGTTCGCCAACGAGAACATCCACTCGATCGCTGTGGAAGCGACGGAGTTTCCCGATCTGGCGCGGAAGTATCAGGTGAGCGGCGTACCCAAAACCGTCGTGAACGACGCAGTGGAAATTCTCGGCGCGCTGCCGCAGGACGCGTTCATCGAGCAGGCGCTGTCGGTCTGAGCCGCCAGAACAGCAGGCCGAGCGCCGTCCAGGCGATAAACGCGATCCATTCGGCGTGCGTGAAGCTGCCCGGCACGCCCGGCACGACCTTCATGGCGATGATGAGCACGCTGACGAGCGCGCCGAACCACGCCATAGCCGTCCCTGCGTCGCCGCTGCTGTTCCGCACGCTCTGACGGGACGCTTCCGTTGCGCGTCGCGATCGCAGAATCCACGCCACACACGCCGACAACCAGCCGATGCCCACCGTCAGCGAACCGACTTCCGTGATGGGCACCAGAATCGCGTCGCCGAGCATCGCGCCGACGATGCTGATGAGCGCGACGAGGGCGATGGCCATCGCCGGCGTGCCGTAGCGCGCGTGGACGCGACCGAGCGATGGGTGCACGACGTCACGGCGTCCAAGTGCGAACAGCATCCGCGTCGCCGCGACGAAGTTGCCGTTGAAGATTTTCAGCAGCGACAGAAACGCGCCGAAGAGAATCAGCTGCGCGATGCTGTGCGACCCGAAGGTGCGCTCGAACGCAACTTCGGTGCGGACGTGCCCTGACACGATTTCCTGCCACGGGTACACGTACGTCACGACCGCGATGATGATGACGTAAAAGAGGAATCCGGCCACGAGCGCCGCGTAGATCGCTTTGACGAAGTTGCGCGGATCGAATCCGGCCCGCGCTTCCTCGGAGCCCTTCGCGACCGATTCGAATCCGGTCATGAAGTACGGCACGATCTGCAGGACGAGAAAGATCGACAGGCCGACGCCGGCCGCTCCGTCACGCGGGAAGAGCGGTTCCATGTTCGACACCGAGCCCCGCGCGAAACCGAGCAGCGTGAAGATCGCAAACGTGATGAGAAGACCGAAGGTCATCACGTCCTGGAACACGCCGCTCGGCTTGATGCCGCGGTAGTTCACGAAGGTGACGAGCAGCGTCAGCGCGACGCCGACCGCGAGGCGCGGTGCGAAGATCGGCGTTCCCGCCACGGCATACAACTGGTAGCTGTTGAGCGCAGGAAAGACGCGGGCGAGCAGGTTTCCGGTGGCCACCGCTTCCCACGGACAGACAATCGCGTACGACAGGACCATGGTCCAGCCCGCGCCGAAGCTGACGAGCGGCGGCATGACGCCTTCGGTGTACGCGATTTCCGCCCCGGCATCCTGGATGCGCTGCACGAGACGTCCGTAGGTGTGCGCAATCGGAAAGAGCAGGAGGCCACCGAGGAGGAACCCGAGCATCCCGCCCCCCGGTCCGCCGCGCGTCAGCCAGTCGTCCATGAGGACGAGCCAGCCGACGCCGATCATCGTGCCGAACCCGAACGTGAAGTACTCGACGGTACTCAGGGTGCCGTGAAGGCGTGGGCGCGGCATCAGGACTGGCGAAAGGATATACGACCGACGCTCACGGTAGAATCCCCCGCATGCCGCACCAGCCCCGTCCCTCGTTTCGATCGCCGCGCTTCGCGCAGCCAGCGACGTTCATGCGCTTGCCGCACGTCGAAGAGCCGCGCGGGCTGGACGTGGCGATCGTCGGGGTGCCGTTCGACGGCGGGACGTCGTATCGGCCGGGATCGCGGCTCGCTCCGCGCGAAATCCGTTCGCAGTCGTCGCTCATCCGGCCGTACAACTACTTTCAGCGCGTCGCGCCGTTCGACCGCCTGAACGTGGCGGATGTCGGCGACATCGACGCGCCGCCGATCAGCATCGAGAAGTGCTACGACGTGGTCGAGTCGCGCGTCGGTGCGATTGCCGACGCGGGTGCTCATCCTCTGGTGGTCGGCGGCGATCACTCGATTTCGCTGCCGGTGCTGCGCGCGCTCGCGCGGGCGCACGGTCCGTTGTCGCTCGTGCAGTTCGACGCGCACATCGACACGTGGGACGAGTATTTCGGCGGCAAGTATTTTCACGGCACGCCCTTCCGCCGCGCCATCGAGGAAGGCGTCGTTGACGGTCGCCGGTTCATTCAGATCGGCATCCGCGGCCCGATGTACGGCGAAGAGGATTTCGACTTTCACCGCGAACACGGCATCACCATGCTCGACATCGATCAGGTGAAGGAGCGCGGCGTGGCGTGGGCGATCGATCGGATTCGCATGGTCGCGTCCGGCGCGACCTACGTCACGTTCGACATCGATGCGGTCGATCCGGCGTTCGCTCCGGGGACGGGGACGCCCGAGGTTGGCGGCTTGACCAGCCACGAGGCGCAGCGGCTGGTGCGCGGGCTCGGCGGACTGACGCTCGTCGGCGCCGATGTCGTCGAGGTGTCGCCGCCCTTCGACGGACCCGGCCAGATTACGTCGCTCCTCGCGGCCAACCTGATGTTCGAACTGCTGTGCGCGATGGCGCGCAGTGCCAAACCGTAGGCGCGTCGGCGCGCCGGCGTCCTCCGGTGCTACCATCGCGGACGTGAAACGAATCGTGTTCATTGCCTTCGCGCTGCTGTGGCTGCCGGTCGGGCTGCACGCCGCGGACCCCGTTCGTTACCACGTCAGCTTTCCCGAGCCGCAGCATCGCTGGATGCAGGTCGAAGCGACGTTTCCGGACATCGGGAACGGGACGCTCGAGCTCCGCATGAGCCGATCGTCGCCTGGACGATATTCGCTGCACGACTTCGCCAAGAACGTCTACGACGTGCACGTCTTCGGAAGCGACGGACGTGAGCTTCACACCACGCGGCCCGATCCGTACGGCTGGAATGTCGCCGGCCACGGCGGACGCGTCACGGTGCGTTACAAGGTGTACGGCGATCGCGTCGACGGCACATATCTGGCGGTCGATCTCACGCACGCGCACATCAACATGCCCGCGGCGATGATGTGGGCGCACGGTCTGGACGAACGTCCGATCGCGATCGCGTTCGATCAGCCCACTGGCGCCTCCTGGAAGATCGCGACGCAGCTTCATCCGGGCGCATCGCCGCTCGAATTCACGGCGCCGAACCTTCAGTACCTGATGGACAGCCCCGTCGAGTTCGGCCAGATCGCGATGCGGGAGTTCACGGTGAACGGCCATCGGTTCCGCGTCGCGCTGCATCACATTGGCACCGACGCCGAGTTCGACAGCTTTGCGAAGGACATCGAGGCCGTCGTCCGCGAAGAAGGCACGATCTATAACGAGTACCCGAACTACGAGCCGGGCTACTACACGTTCCTGCTGGACTACCTTCCGTGGGCCGACGGCGACGGCATGGAGCATCGGAACAGCACCGTCATCTCCGCGCGCGGGTCGCTCGCGAAGGACGGTCGTCGTCTGCTCGGCACGGTGGCGCACGAGTTCTTTCACTGCTGGAACGTCGAGCGCATTCGTCCGCGCGGGCTCGAACCGTTCGACTTCGACCGCGCCAATCTGTCCGGCGAGCTGTGGCTGGCAGAAGGATTCACTCAGTACTACGGTCCGCTCGCTTTGCAGCGCGCCGGGCTGGTCGACTTGAACAACACTGCCCGCACGCTGACCAGCCTCGTCGAAACGGTCAGCGACAGCCCGGGCCGCGCGGTGCGGTCGGCCGAGCAAATGAGCCAGATGGCGCCGTTCATCGACGGCGGCCGGACGGTCGACCGCACGAACTGGTCGAACACGGTCATCTCTTATTATCCGTTCGGCGCAGCGGTCGCGCTGGCAATGGACCTGTCTTTGCGCGAGCGGAGCGACGGGCGTCTGTCGCTCGACGATTTCATGCGCGCCATGTGGCGGAAGTACGGCGAGCCTGGCGGCGGTCGCGAAGGATACGTCGATCATCCGTACACGATCGACGACGCCGAAGCGACGCTGGGCGAGGTCAGCGGCGATCGATCCTTCGCGCACGATTTCTTCGCCCGCTACATCGAGGGTCACGACCTCGCGGACTACTCGCAGCTGCTGTCACGCGCGGGCTTTGCGGTTCGCAAACAGAATCCCGGTCGCGCATGGCTCGGCGATCTGCGGCTCGACTTCCGCAACGGCGCTCACGTCGCGTCGCTGGTGGCGCCGACGTGGCCCATCTATGCCACCGGCGTCGATCAAGACGACGAGATTCAACAGATCGACGGACAGCCCATCAAGTCTGAGAACGACGTCACGAGCGCGCTGGCGAAGCACAAGCCAGGCGATTCCATTGCGGTCGTGTTCGTCGATCGTACCGGAAGCCCGAAGACGGCGACCATTCGTCTCACCGAAGATCCGCATCTCGAGGTCGTTCCTGAAACCGATCTCACGGCCGCACAGCGCACGCTCCGCGATCGCTGGCTGAAGCAACGGTCGTAGCATGGCTGTTCCGTGGCTTCGCATCCTTGACGCGGCGCTCGGCATTCACGATCTCGTTCGCGTCCGCCGCGGCCGCGGCCTGACGGACGCAGAAGAATCGCGCGACTTGATGGCCGGCGGCTCGGCGCTCGGCGGACTCGAAACGCGGCTCGCCGGCGTCGTCGTCGCCGCGTTGAAAGAGGCGTTCGACCGCGACTCACGCCGCCTGGAACACGAGCGCGAGCAACTGGCCGCCGAGCGGCGGCGCGCTGAACGAGTCTTGCAGCTCGAGCTGCTCCGACAGTCGGGCGACAGGGAAATCGGACGGCTCCGCCTCGTGGCCGGCCTCGCCGCGGGCACGTTCGTGGGCACGCTGTTCTTTGCTGGTCGTGTCCTGAGTGCCGGCGGACCGGTTGCTGCCCGCGTCCTGCTTGGTCTGGGATGGCTGGCGCTGCTGATCGCGATGGCCGTGTCGTTCGGCGCTCAGTCGGCCATCGCGCGCGAGATGCAGCGCGCGGGGACGAATCCCGACGACATGCCGACGCCCGCCGCGCTGCCGACGAGCGGCGCGGTCGCACCGTTGTCGATCGTCATCGGCCTCGCGCTCATCGCGGTCGCCGTTCTCCTGTCCTGACGCGTTTCTATTTCATCATCGGCTGGGACATCACCATGTTCCACATGCGGCCCATGTGTCCCTCGGGCGCGCGGACGCGGAAGAAGAGACGGAACGACACGGGATGCGATCCGTACGCCGGCTGAAGAACATCAGGCACGGCATTCGTCGTCACATCGCCGCCCGCCGCAACTTCGAACCCGCGCCATTGTGTCAACTCGTGCGTCGCGCCGACCGTCACCGCGGTGACGACGCTCGGAGCTTCGTCAATCCCGGGTAAGCCTGTGAGCAAGAGTCCGGTCTCGACCTGCAACGTTTCGAGGCGTCCGTACAACGTGAGCGCGCCGCGACGATGTGTCGCCTCGGTAAGGAGTGCGTTGTACGAGTTGTGCTCCTTGTCGTTTCGACCGTAGGCGACCGTCACCGCCGTGAAACCGTCCGGTCTCCGTTTGAACCACGCTCCGGACGCCGTTGTCCGGTTCACATCACCGGGCTCCGTCGCTTCGGGTTGCGTGAGGTGGCCATACGAAACCTGAAACTGCCATGCCGATGACGGCTTGAACCAGAGCCGCGCGGACCACGAGTCGAGCGGACCCGGATCCATCAGGTCCCATCGGTTGTCGTCCGGTTCTCGTCCGTTGAAGAGCGACGTTTCGACCGCCCAGGGTCCGTGGTCAACGCCGGCGGTCAGGACGCCCATCGAAATGTGCGTCGAATCGAGCGTATGGTGCGAGAGCGGTGCTCCAGGGTTTTCAGCCGCCGAAGGCCGGTGCATGTAGGCAACCGGGCCGAGCGCAGGCTCGCCGACCGGCGCTCCCGCGATGGTGATTCCAGTCGCGTCTGTGACAGGGACGCGCCAGATTGCCGCTGCCTGCATCAGAAAATCGTGCGGGTGCTGACGATCGACGAGCGGCTTTCCCTGATACGTCTCGCCGGACTGGAAGAGCAGCCGATAGCCTTGCGGCGTGGCGGTCAGCGGATCGAGGCTCAGCATGCCGGTCAGCGTCAGGCGCCCCGGTCCTGCCTCGCGGGTCGCCATCAGCATTCCCCAGTTCGTTGACTTGAATTCCGTACCTCCGCGATCGCTGCCTTGATCGTTCAGCATGCCGACGATGACGCCGTCGGTCATGAACATCCAGGGCGACGACGTCGACGTGCGATGTGCTTGATGCTCGTCGTCCTGCGCGCGTGCCGTCGATACGAAGCCCGTCAGCAGCGCTGCCGCTACCAACGCGACCGCGTCCTTCATCTCCGTTCAAAGATTACACCGGGCGCAAGCTTGTACTCCGGGTCCAGGCTTTCCTTGACCGCACGCATGTCATCGATTCCTTCTGAGCCGTACAGATCCCTGAGCAGCGCCTGCTTCACCGGATGGCGTCCGACGCCGTGCTCTGCCAGCGGAGAACCGCCAAGTCTGATCACCTCGCGTCCGAAGAAGCGGATCGCGTCCTTTCCCGACTCGACGTCCGCGAACGATGTTGGAATGACGTTCGGATGAAGGTTGCCGTCCGAGATGTGTCCCCACACGGCTGCGTCGAGCGATCGCCGTCGAAACTCGTTGTCGTAGATCGTCATGAGTTCGTTGAGCTGCGCGAACGGCACGACCATGTCGGCGGCCGTCTTCGCGATCCGCGAGTCGGCGGCGTGCGCGCGTCCCACGCGCGCGTTCACGGCGACGGGCACCGCCTCGCGGACGCCGAGGAGTTGCGCCGCCCGCGCGTCGTCTCCAGGCACCGCAATCTCGACGTCGTCGAGTACGCCGGCGTCCTCGAGCGCTCGGCAGAATCGCGCCGTGGGCGTATCGAGTTCGCGGAACCGGCCGATCTCTTCGTACGCAGCGGCGCCTGTCGTTCCGACCGGCAACTCCATGGTGACCAGCAGCGCGATTTCGGCCGCGGGAATCGGTACGCCGAAATGCCGATCGGCGCCGTCTTCGCGCAGGAGCTCGAGGCATCTGGCGTCCATATGCTCGATGGCCGCAATGTCCACTCCGCGAGCGTCGCCACCTCGCCACGTGACTGCGGCTTCTTCGCGAAGCCATTCGACAAACCTCATCGCATTCGCGCGACGACCGAACGGCACGAAGGCGAGGCACTGCGGACGACGTCCACGGACCGTTCGCAGCGACACTTCGGTGATGACGCCGAGCGTGCCTTCCGAGCCGACGAACAGATCCACGAGATCCATCTCCGGTACGGCGAAATAACCCGCGGCGATTTTCGCGACCGACGGCATCGTGTAGCGAGGAACGGGGATCCGAACGGTCCGGTCCGACGACTCCACCTCGAAGTAGCCGTCAGGATGCGCGCGGGTTCGTCCGCGTTCGAGATCGAGGACGTCGCCGTTTGCGAGCACGACCGTCAGTCCGAGGACCCACGATCGCGTCGTTCCGTACTTGAAAGTCGCGGCGCCCGCAGCGTTCGTCGCCACGACGCCGCCGACGCAGGCGCCCAGAAACGTCGGGACAGGCGGGTAGGCGCGGTCCACGGGCCGAAGGGCGGCGTCCAGTTCCAGCAACGTGACTCCTGCCTGGACCCGCACGACCTGCTCGCCGAGCTCGACGATCCGGTTCAAGCGCGATGAGGAGAGCACCGTGTCGCCCATCGGTGTGGCGCCGCCGGTGAGCGACGACTGCGCACCGACCGGCAGCACCGTGGACGATGTCCGCAGCAATGACGCGACCTCGGCCTCCGACGCTGGCGAGGCGACCGCGTGCGCATGGCCGCCGGGGAAATGTCCGGCATCCTCGAGGAACCGCGACACGACGTCCGGATCCGTCCTCTGCTCGACCGACGCCGCGGCTCCGCGCGGCGCGCGTGCACGAATGACATGCGTGGACATCGGCGATATCTTAAAGCGCAGAGTCAGAAGCCATCGTGCACAAGCTGCTCATTCTCTCCAAACGGGCGGACGAGTACTGCGGACTCGTCGAGGCGGCGCGACTGCCACAGCTGTCGATGTGCGCCGCGACCGATCCGGCGGCGCTGGCGGCCGAGGCGTTCGCATCGGATCTCGTGTTCGGCGACCCGTCGGCGGTCGCGCGCGTGCTGCCGCGGCTCGATGGCGTGCGTTGGGTTCAGGCGACGTGGGCCGGCGTGGAGCCGCTGCTCGACCCCGCGCTGCGGCGCGACTACATCCTGACGAACGCTCGCGGTGTGTTCGGTCCGCTGATGTCCGAATACGTATTCGGATACATGCTGGCGCACGAGCGGCGCATCATCGAAAAGTACGAGACGCAGAAAGAGCGCCGCTGGGACCCGCGTCACCCTGGCACGCTGCGCGGCAAGCGCCTGGGCCTCATCGGCGTCGGGACGATCGGCGCGGCGCTCGCGCGGACCGCAAAGCATTTCGGGATGCACGTCAGCGGGTACACGCGCGCGAGCGAGGACTGCCCCGACGTGGACGTCTACTTTCACGGCGATGATCTGACGACGTTCGTCTCGTCGCTCGACTACCTCGTCGCCATCGCGCCGAATACGCTGGCGACTCGCGGCCTCGTCGACGCCAGAGTTCTCAGCCATCTTCCGTCGTCGGCCGTCTTCATCAACCCTGGCCGTGGATCGATCGTCGACGAGTCGGCGCTCGCGGAAGCGCTCGCGAACGGCCGCCTGGCCGGCGCGGCTCTCGACGTCTTTCAGGCGGAGCCGCTGGCGCCGGAGAGTCCGCTGTGGACGTTGCCGAACGTCGCCATCACGTCGCACACGGCGGCGATCAGCTTTCCCGAGGACATCACGCCGCTGTTCGTCGCAAACTACCGCCGTCTGCTCGCGGGTGAGCCGCTCAGGTATCGCGTTGACTTTGAACAGGGATACTGACGTCGCCGGCACCGAGACCGACGGTCCGTTGAGGCTCGCGCAGCCCGGCGATGCGGCTGCGGTCGCGCGGCTCCTGACCGCGACGGCGAATCAGCTGACTGCCCGATACGGCGAAGGTCACTGGTCGCGCGAATCCACCGAGCGGGGCATCTTGAACGCCATGCGAACCTCGCAGGTGTTCCTCGCGAAGGACGGCGATCGTCCGGTTGCGACGCTCGCGCTGACGACCAGGAAGCCGTGGGCGATCGATTCGGCGTATTTCACGCCCGTGGTCCGCGTGTTGTACCTCCTCTCGATGGCGGTCGATCCGGCGATGCAGCGACACGGCATCGGCCGCGCGTGCATCCAGCAGTCGCTCAGGATTGCGCGGAGCTGGCCGGCCGAATCCATCCGCCTCGACGCGTACGACGCCGATGCCGGGGCCGGCGGATTCTACGCCGCGTGCGGCTTCCGCCAGGTCGCGCGCATCGTCTATCGGCGCGTGCCGTTGATTTACTTCGAGCGGTCGGTCTGAGCGACGGCCAGCGCCTTGATCAGCCGGTACTGAAACTCCAGCCCATCGTCGTACGACTTCACGCTGACGCGTTCGTCGCGGCCGTGCGACCGGTTGTCGTCGATCTCGTAGAAGATGCCCTCAATCCCGTACGTCGGGATGCCGGCGTTGCGGAGGTAGAGGCCGTCGGTCGCGCCCGTGCCCATCACTGGAACGACGACGGCGCCGGGAAACATCGAAGAGGTGAGCGATTCGAGCGGCGCCATGATGGTCGGCGTCAGCGGGGACGGCGAACTGGGCTTGGCCTCGTCCACGAATGTGACCGCGATCTTCGGATCGGCGAGCACTTCTTCGAGCGTCGCTTTGATCCGGGCCGGCGGCTCGCCGGGAAGAATTCGGCAGTTGACGTTGGCGGCGGCCAGCTGCGGCAGCGCGTTGTTGGCGTGGCCGCCTTCGAGGCGCGTCGCCACACACGTCGTTCGCATCAACGCGTTGAAGTACGCCGACTTGGTCGCGAGCGCGGCGACCGCTTGCCGGTCGGGATTCGGCTTCGCGACCGCGCGCATCGCGTTCGCGGTTCGCGAATCGGTCTCGAACGCGGCCATTCGGTCGAAGTAGGTTCGCGTGACTTCGCTGAGGTTGACAGGAAAGTCGTATTTTTCGAGACGCGTCAGTCCTTCGGACAGTTTGTAGATCGCGTTGTCGCGGATCGGACGCGAGCTGTGGCCGCCTGGATTGCGCACCTCGAGGCGGAAATCCTGGTAGACCTTCTCGCTCGCCTGGACCTCGTTGACGAGCGGCTTCCCGTTTTTCATCTGGCCGGAACCGCCCTCGTTGATCGCCAGTTCGGCGTCGATGAGGTCGCGGTGATTCTTCACGAGCCACTCGACGCCGTTGAAATTGCCGCCCTCCTCGTCGGCGGTCAGGGCGAGGATGAGATCGCGATCCGGCTTGAAGTTCTCCTGTTTGAGTCGAATCAGGTTGGCGGTGAGGATCGACGCCATCGCCTTGTCGTCGCTCGTGCCGCGGCCGTAATAGAAGCCTTCTTTTTCGAGGAAGACGAACGGGTCGACGGACCAGTCGTCGCGCTTGGCCTCGACGACGTCGAGGTGCGCGACCAGCAGCAGCGGCTTTCGAGCGCCGGTGCCGCGGAAGCGGGCCACGACGTTCTGTTTTCGGGGATCAGGACCGATCACCTGCACGTCGGCCGCCGCAAATCCCGCGGCCTTCAGACGCGCTGCCACGGCCTCGGACGCCTTCGTCACGTTGCCGGCCGGCGTGTCCGTCGTGTTGATCTCGATCAGCTGCTTGAAGATCTCGTGCGCTCGCGCACGATTGGGATCGGTCTGGGCCGCGAGCGCCGCGGCCGCCAGGACGAGAACGGCGGAAAGCGTGAGGCTGCGCATGTGGAGATTCATAAAGAATATACTTTGATCGAATGAAATTTGCGCCCGAATACGTCACCTACGTACTCAACGAGAATTTCGAGGACGCGAAAGAATTGTTCCTCTCGCCGCTCATGGCGATCAACTACGCGCACCTCGTCATGCTGGTGACGCAAGGGATCGTGTCGCGCACGGACGGTCGTGAAATCCGCGACGCGCTGGATTCAATCTCGCAGGCGGACGTGCAGCAGGTCCAATACGACGGCACGTACGAGGACCTCTTCTTTTATCTGGAACGACTGCTCGTGGAGAAGTGCGGCGACGAGGTCGCCGGCCGCCTGCACACCGCGCGCTCGCGCAACGACATCGACATGACGATGTACCGGATGCGGCAGCGCGAGTTCATCCTTGGGCTGCTGACGGCGTCGTTCGATTTGCGGCGGGCGCTCCTCGACATCGCCGACCGCCACCGCCAGACGATCCTCGCCGTGCACACACACACGCAGCGCGCGCAGCCGACGACGGTCGCGCACTATCTGCTCGCGGTCGTCGAGCAGCTCGAGCGCGATGCTTCACGCCTGAAGGCATCGTTCGACCGCACGAACCGCAACCCACTCGGCGCGTGCGCCATTACCGGTACCGGGTTCCCGATCGATCGCGAGCTGACGTCCGATCTGCTTGGCTTCTGCGGTCCCACAGTCAACACGTACGGAAGCATCGCGACGGTCGATTACCTGCTCGAGTCGACGACCTCGACGATGGTGCTTCTCGCAGGGATCGGACGGTTCGTCCAGGATCTGCTGCTGTGGTGCACGGCCGAGTTCAGCTACATGCGTCTCGGCGACGGCTTCGTCCAGTGCAGCAGCATCATGCCGCAGAAGCGCAACCCGGTCGCGATCGAGCACGCGCGCGCGATTGGCAGCAAGGCGCTCGGCCAGGCGCAGGCCATCGTGACGAGCGTGCACAACACCCCGTTCGGCGACATCGTCGACACCGAAGACGATCTGCAGCCGCTCGTCTTCGCCATGTTTCGCGACGCGACGCGCGGCGTCAAGCTGGTGGCGGCCGCGATGGCGACGGCTGAATTCGACGCCGCCCGACTCGAAGCGCGCGCGGGCGAAGGCTGGACGACGTTGACGGAGCTCGCCGACACCCTCGTCCGCGAGCGTGGCCTCCCGTTCCGGGCCGCACACGCGATTGCGGCGCAGTTCATCAAGTCGCGCCACGACGATCCCGGGCGTGCGCAGACGGCATCGCTGGCCGATGCGTCGCGGGAGGTCCTGGGCGAGCCGCTGCCGTACACGGAAGCCGAACTGAACAAAATTCTGAGCCCGCGTCACTTCGTCGAAGTGCGCAAAACGCTCGGTGGTCCCGCACCCGAGGAGACCGCACGTGCGTCTGCCGTCTCGCGACAGCTGCTCGCCGCCGACGAAGGCTGGTGGCGCTCGGCGACGACGGCGTTGAGCGACGCGGAGCGGCGCCTCGCCGCCAGAAGCGCCGCCCTCTGAAGCTCGATGCGAAGCACGTACATCAAGGTCTTGGCTCTCGAAGCGCTCATCATCGCGGCGCTCTGGGTGTTCGAGCGCCTGTTCTCGTAGCAGCCGTCACCGTGCGTTCCCGCCAGCCATCCTGACCATGCGCGCTCTCGACTGGCTCGTCGTCGTCGCGTACATCGGCTGGGTCGTCATCGACGGCCTTCGGCGATCGAAGGGCACCGACAAGGTCGACGGCTATTTCCTGGCGAACCGATCGCTGCCGTGGTGGGCGGTGGGACTGTCGGTGATGGCGACGCAGATGAGCGCGGTCACCATCGTCGGCACGACGGGCCAGGCGTATCTGACCGGTTTTCGATTCATTCAGTTCTATTTCGGCCTGCCGCTGGCGATGATCATCCTGTCGGTGACGGTCGTTCCGTTCTTCACGCGCGCCCGCGTCTACACGGCGTACGAGTTTCTCGAGAAACGATTCGACGTACGGACCCGATCGCTTGCGAGCTTTCTCTTCCTCGTCGGCCGCGCATTTTCGCTTGGCGTCACGCTGGCGGCCCCGGCCGTTGCGATGTCGGCGATCCTCGGGTGGACGCTGCCGGTCACCGTCCTCGTCATCTGCGTGCCGATGATCGCGTACACGACGCTCGGCGGCGTGCAGGCCGTTGCGTGGACCGATGTCAAGCAGATGTTCATCGTCGTCGGCGGGATGCTGGCGGCCGTCGTCATCCTGCTGTACGGAATCCTGCAGCACGTCAGCTTCGGGCAGGCGATGCACCTGGCCGGCGCGACAGGACGGCTCAGCGCCGTCGATTTCACGTTCGACATGAAGGAGACCTACACGTTCTGGTCGGGAATGGTCGGCGGTCTGTTCCTGATGCTCGCGTATTTCGGCTGCGATCAGAGTCAGGTGCAGCGCTACCTGACGGCAAAGTCAATCGACGAAGCGCGCCAGTCATTGCTGATGAGCGCCTACGTCAAGATTCCGCTGCAGCTCCTCATCCTGGCGAGCGGCGTGCTCGTGTTCCTCTTCTATCTGTTTCAGCCGCCGCCGATGCTGTTCAACCACGCCTACGACGAGCAGATCGCGGCAGGTCCGCGGGCGGCGGAGTACGCGGCGCTCCAGAGGCAGTTCGACGGCGAGGTACGTGTTCGTGGCGATGCGGCGACCGCGGGCGACCGCGACGCGTTTCTTGCCAGCGACGCGCGCCTCAGATCGATCCGCGCGCAGGCGGCGACCGTGGTCCGCGAGACCACCGGCGATCAGAGGTACAGCGACGTCAACTATGTGTTCCCGACGTTCATCATGAGTCACATGCCGATCGGGCTCGTCGGCCTGATGATCGCGGCGATTTTCGTCGCGGCCATGTCGGCCAGCGGCGGCGAGCTGAATGCGCTGGCGACCGCAACGATTCTCGATTTCTACCGGCGGCACTGGAATAAGGATGCGACGGACACTCACTATCTGCGCGTCTCGAAGCTCGCCACGATTCTCTGGGGACTCTTCGCGTGCGTCGTCGCGACCTACGCGGCGAACCAGGGATCGCTCATCGAGGTCGTCAATCGATACGGATCCATCTACTACGGCTCGCTCCTCGGCGTGTTCATCCTGGCCATCTTCAGCTCGCGCGCCACCGCGGACGGCGCTTTCTGGGGACTGATCGCCGGTATGGCCGTCGTCCTAACGATTGCGTGGACGCTGCCGATAGCTTTCCTATGGCACAACCTGATTGGCGCGGCCGTCGTGGTCGTGGTGGGCCTAACCATCAGTTTCGTGTTTCCACGTGCTAAAACGGAACACGCCGCCTCCTGAAACAGAGTTGAATTTTTCGCTGTAAGTCCCGCCTTCTTCACAAGATCGACCCCGTTCGGCACTCCCTCGCGAGTCCGGAGCGTCTCTTGCCCAGACTGGGTGCGTGACTGAGTTCAATCGTCGGAGCCGTCGTCAGGGTGGCTTCAGCCTCATCGAAGTGATGTTCGTGCTGGCCATCCTGGCCGTGCTCACCTCGATCTCCATGCTGCAGATTCAAACCGCGCGGAGCGCGTTGAAGGGCGACGCTGCGATGCGCGTCGTGCTCTCACAGATGAACCAGGCGCGCGAAATGGCGATCGCACAGCGCCGCTACATGCGTGTGACGTTCACGGCGTCGCCACCCACGGTCTACGTCGTGCGCGAGGATACGACGACCACCACGACGACGCTCGCGGCGATCCCCTTCGAAGGCGGTGCCAAGTTCGCGGTGCCGACGGTGCTGGCGGCGCCGTCGAAAGATACGCCGGACAACTTCGGCAACACCACGCCGACGACGTTCACGTCCGGCAACGGCACCTTTCAGTCGACGACGGGCAGCTCCAGCGTCATCAAGTTCGCGCCGGACGGAACGCTGGTGGATTGGAACGGTCAGACGACAAACGGCAGCGTGTTCACATCGATCGCCAACGATCCACTCTCGGCTCGCGCCATCACCGTCCTCGGATCGACCGGACGCGTGCGTGGCTATCGCTGGGACGGTTCAGGCTGGAAGGTCCTCTAGACATGCAGGCATCGAACGAAAAAGGTTTCTCGCTGATCGAGACGATTGTCTCGATCGGTGTGTTGACGACCGGCATTCTCGGCGCGGCGGCGGTCATCGTGACCGGCATGCAGAACCTGAGCAGCTCGCCGTCCGACGTCATCGTCACGCAGAAGGCTGCGCAGGCCGTCGAAGCCGTCTTTGCGGCGCGTGACTCGCACAAGCTGACCTGGGCGCAGATCCGCAACGTGCGCGGCGCGTCCGGCAACGACGGCGGCATCTTCCTCGACGGTCCGCTGCCGCTGAAGACGCCGGGGCCGGACGGCCTGGTGAACACCGCCGACGACGGCGGCATCGAAACGATGGTGATGCCCGGCAAGGATCAGACGCTCGGCACGAGCGACGACGTGACGGTCACACTCGGGCAGTTCACGCGCGAGATCGCCATCAGCGATGTCACGGGCGAGAACGGCCAGCTGCGTCTCATCAAGGTGACCATCATCTATCAGAACGGACCGACGAGACGCACATACGTACTGACGACATTCATTTCGTCTTACGCCTAGGACAACGAACGTGACCAATCTCGCGCGCGAAGAAGGATTCACCCTCACCGAGCTGCTGATCAGCGCGACGATCATGCTGCTCGTGACGGGCGCGGCCCTGACGACGTTCAAGAACGCGTTGAACGTGAACGAAACCGCGGGCCAGCTCGCCGACGCCAACCAGAACCTGCGCGCCGGCACCAATCAGCTCGTGCGCGACCTGATGATGGCGGGACGGATCATCGCCGGCGGCGGCGTGCCGGTGCCGAGCGGCAACGGCGTGTCGGCGATCAATCGGCCGTCTCCTCCAGGAGGCACGACGCTGACCTTCAGCCTCGTCGCCGACGCCGACGGCGTCATGAACCTGCCGAGCATCACGCACGGCTATCAGCTGGGACCGACGATCAACGGCACCAAGACCGACATGGTCACGATCCTGACCGTCGACGAGTTCATGCCGACGATTCAGGGGCAGGGATCGGGCACGCCGACCGGTCTGCAGGGGACGATTTCGGCCGACGGATCGCAGGTGACGTTCCCGAGCACCTCGCCGTGGCTGGTTGGCGACACGACGAACGATACCGCGCCGATCAACGTGGGCGACCTGGTGCTCTTCAAGAACGCGAACGGCAGCGCAATGCAGGTCGTGACGCAGAAGGACAGCACGCACATCTTCTTCGCGCACGATTCGAACGACTGGTTCAATCTGAACCAGCGCAATTCGTCGTTCAACGGGACGGTCCACTGCATCAAGGCGCCATCGGCGTGCGATTCGCTGTCGGCGACGCCGCCGACGAACATTCCCAACTCGGTGATTACGGCGAACTTCCCGCCGACGTCGCTCCTGCGCGCGATGATGATCACCTACTACGTCGACAACACGACGACGCCCGGCACGCCGCGTCTGACGCGAGTGCTGAACCACTACACGCCGCAGGCACTGGCCGGCGTCGTCGAAGACCTCGACCTGACCTACGACCTGGTCGACCCATCGTCGAACAGCGTCACCGACATCAAGTCGCTGCCGTATACCGATGCGGCGACGGGCGTGACCTACACGAGCAGCATGATCAAGAAAGTGAACATCCACGTGGGCGTCCGCTCGGAAACGCTGTCGAAGCCGAGCCAGGACTACGTGAGAAACCACATTACGACCGCAGTCGACGTCCGCAGTCTGGCGAGCATCGACCGGTACAACAACTCGCAATAGCGGACGAAGAGGCCCAGTCATGCGTCAGTCGAACGAACGCGGCATAGCCCTGATCACGACGCTGCTCGTGATGCTCCTGATCTCGGCGCTGCTCGTCGGATTCACCACGGTCGTGATCAGCGACCAGCGGTATCGCTTCATCGATCGCGATCGCGGCCAGGCGTTTTACGCGGCCAGCGGCGCGATGGAGAAGCTGACCGCCGATCTGGGCAACCTTTTCTACGCGTATCTCGCGCCGTCGAGCAGCCAGGTGACGAACCTGACCGCGACCCCGCCGACTATCACCGGCGTCACCTACACGGCGTCCGCGACACCGACGCCGCTTGCCGCGAGCGAGCTGTCGACGTTCCACTGCGCGTCACCCAAAACGACGAAGACGGTCGGGACCAACGGCTACACGATCATGTACTGCGCTGACGCGAGCGGAAACCCGACGTTCGGCGACGTCGCGGCGACCATCAAGAGCGGCGCGTACGAAGGCCTGATGGCCCAGAAGATTCCTTATCAGCTCGACGTGACCGCGAAGACGGCGACGGGCGGCGAAGTTCATCTCGTCCGCACGATCGAGGGCGTGGCGATTCCCGTCTTCCAGTTCGGAATGTTCTCGGACGTCGACCTGTCCTTCTTCGCCGGTCCGAACTTCGGCTTCGGCGGACGCGTCCACACCAACGGCAACCTGTTCCTGGCGCAGGGCGACGCCGCCACGCTGACGCTCAGCGACAAGGTGACCGCCGTGAAGGAAGTCATCCGGCAGGAACTGCAGAACGGCGTGTCGATTGACACCGATCCGAAGCACACCGGCATCGTCAACGTCGCGAAGGCGCCGGGATCGTACGTCTCGCTCCTTCGCACGCAGGGAAGCCTCGTGGACTTCCTTGGCAGCGCGTTCAACGAGAACACGTGGCACACGGTGTCGCTCGGCACGACGAACGGCTACATCCGCAACAGCCGCACCGGCGCGAAGCCGCTGAACCTGCCGCTCATCACCGTCGGCGGCTCGAACCCTGATCTCATCCGGCGTCCGCCGCAGAACGAGAACAACACGAACGCGACGCTCTACAACGAGCGGTTGTACACGAAGGCGAGCCTCCGGATTCTCCTGTCGGACAAGCCAGAGGACATCACGAACCTTCCGGGCCTCGACACGTCAAAATCGCCACTCAAGCTGGACGGCGACTGGCGAGGAACAGGCGCGGATCGGCCGACGGGGTACTGCACCACCTGTGGGGCGACCACGCTCGACACCGCGCATCCTCCGGTCGCGCGGTCGATGGGCGCTTTGGCCGCGACGACGATCGCGGCCGCGACGACCGCAGGCCAGACGACGCTCACGGTGAACGCCGTCCCGGCGATGTTTCAGAATCCGTCGACGATTACGCTGAAAAACAGCGGCGGCACATCGTTCGCACAGGCGACGTGCACCGGACGGACGACGACGACCTTCACGGGGTGTTCCCTCTCAGGCAGTTCGCCCGCGTCCGGCTGGATTGCCTACGTCACGAACCCGATTGGAAGCAATTCGGCGTTGCTCGCTCCCGGCAACATGCCGGGCAGCGTCGTCAATCCGTCGATCACGATCAGCGGCGTGAGCGGCAGCGGTTCGAACAAGACGATCACGGCCTCGACCACTACTCCGCAGCAGACGACGTACGGCTTCGCGGCGAACACGTTCTTCCTGAACGACGTGAACGGCAGCGGCGCCTCGACGCCGATCACCTGCACCGGCGCCACGACGACGCAGTTCACGGGTTGCGTGGGTGTTCCCGCCGCCTCCGCGAATGCGACGATCACGAGCGGTTATCTCGAAACGCAGAACATCGGGACCCTCGGCGGCTACATCAAGATGGAGCGGCAGGATACGACTGGCGCCTGGAAGGACGTCACGCTCGAAATCCTGAACCATGGATTCAGCGCGCCGAATCTGGACGGCAAGGACTGCGGCGACCCGACGCCCGACGCGATCGTCAGGATTCAGCGCCTGCGCGACAACAGCCTTGCGAGCACGGATCAGTGCCCGATCATCGACAAGACGAACTCGTACGAGCACGTGCCGAACTCGCTGTTCGATACGCGCGAGGGGCTGCTGCGCGACAATGCCCCCGCAAACGTCAAGGTGAGCCTCGGCGGCGTGATGTACTACCTCACCATCGACGTTCAGAACCTGTCGGAATGGTTCAAGGGCGTTGCGCCCTACGCCGGCGACTCCGGCGCGGCGTCGAAGGTCGACAACACCGGCTACACGGTCTATTTCTCCGACCGCCGCAACAACCGCGACTCGAGCAGCAGGGAAACCGGCGATTTCGGCTTCGAAGATTTCGTCAACCCCACGGTCGCTGACGGCAGCCCGAACGGCGTGCTCGACACCGGCGAGGACATCAACGCCAACACGCTGCTCGACACCTACGGTCAGCTTCCCAGCTACGGCGGGACGTCGGGCACGGCGCTTCCGGGCTCGGGAGGAACAGCGCTCGCGACGACGGCGCGTCCGTTCACGACGAAGCTGCTGCGTGCAGAAGCGCAGGTCAATCGCGCGATCATCTTCCGCAGGGCGCTCAAGCTGGTCAACGGCCGGAACATCGTTGCGAACATCAACGGTCTGACCGTCGTGTCGGAGAACCCGGTCTACGTGCAGGGCGACTGGAATGCCAACGCCGCCAGCGACGGGTTCGGTGGAACGCACGCGGCGACGTCGGTCATCGCCGACGCGGTCACGCTGTTGTCGAACAACTGGGACGACAACACGTCGTACACGTTCCCGTACAGCGTCGGCAACCGGAGCCGCGTGACGCAGACGTGGTATCGCCTGGCGATCATCGCGGGCAAGGGGATGGCGTTCCCGCAGCCGACCGGCACCGCCACCGACTTCGGCACCGACGGCGGCGTCCACAACTTCCTGCGGTACCTGGAGGACGGCGATCAGCCCGTGAACTACCAGGGATCAATCGCCACGTTCTTCTACAACCGCCAGGGCGTCGGGACCTACAAGTGCTGCAACACGGTCTACGGCGCTCCGACCCGAAACTACAACTTCGACACCGACTTCCTCGATCCGGCAAAGCTGCCGCCGAACACGCCGCTGTTTCGCGACATGAACGCCGTCGGCTTCTCGCAGGAGCTCAGGCCGAATAAGTAAGATTTCTTGAGTTCCTACCGCTGCTCAGTCGTCGCTTTTGGTCCGGCGTTCTTCACGTACTTGTCGAACCAGTTGATCTTCTCCGCGATCAGGTCCAGGTGCGTCTCGCGGGCGGCGTAGCCGTGCGCTTCGTACGGTAGCGTGATGTACCGCACGGTCGCGCCGTGCCCCTTGAGCGCCATGTAGAAGCGCTCGGACTGAACGGGGAACGTGCCGGAGTTGTCGTCCATCTCACCATGCGTGAGCAGGATCGGATCCTTCACCTGGTTCGCGTAGAAGAACGGCGACATCTTTCCGTACAGCTCGGGAACCTCCCAGAACGTTCGCCGTTCGCTCTGGAAGCCGAACGGCGTCAGCGTCCGGTTGTACGCGCCGCTCTCCGCGAAGCCGGCGCGGAACAGCCGCGAGTGCGCGAGCAGGTTCGCCGTCATGAACGCACCGTAGCTGTGCCCGCCGACGCCGATCCGATCGCGATCGGCAATGCCCATCGCGACGACCTTGTCGATCGCCGCCTCGGCGCTCGAGACGAGTTGATCGACGTAGTGGTCGTTCGCCGTCTCTCCAGGACCGACGATGGGCATCGTCGGCCCGTCGAGAATCGCGTAGCCGGCAAACAGCAGGTACATGTGCGTGTTGCCCGGCGACACGAGCGTGAAGCGATTCGGCGAGCCGACGACCTGGCTCGCCGTGTCGGCGTCAGAGAACTCGCGCGGGTACGCCCACATGACGACCGGAAGATGCTCGCCCTTGCGATAGCCCGGCGGCAGATACAGCGTCGCCGAGAGCTTCACGCCGTCCTTCCGCTCGTACGTGATGAACTGACGCTCGACGCCGCGGAACAACTCCTGCGGGTCCTTGAACGTCGTCACCGCGTGCCTGTCGCCGCCGTTGGTTCGCGTGAAATAGTTCGGCGTGTCCGTCAGCGATTCCGCATGCGTCAACAGCGTCTTCGCATCGTCGTCCAGCGGCGCGACGACGGTTTCGTATGACTTGGTGTCGCTGTGGAAGAGACGATCGGTCGCGAGCGTCTTGAGGTTGAGGCGATCGAGGAACGGACGATCGCCTTCGGGCGACGCACCTTCGCCGGTCAGATAGATGTCGTCGCCGCGCTGGAGAATCGCTCCGCCGCGACGATTCCCGCGTCCGCCGCCAGCTGCGCTCGAGCCGTCGTCGCGCTTGGCGACCGGCGTGCCGGGATCCGCGTATCGATCTTCCTGCTTGCGGTCCCAGAGCTTTCGCGGCTGCGCGCCCGATTCGAGAATCCAGGTCCGCGTGCGTCGCGTCGTGCGATCGAATTCGGTCAGCAGTGCGACGCCCTTTTCGGTGAACGCGATGCTGGTGAACCGCTGCTCGGTCTTCGCCAGCTCCGTCGGCGCGGACGAAAACGGCGCGGACAACGTCACGATCTTGTCGCGGAACGGGACCTTGTTGCGCAGGTTGCCGCCGTCGAGTGCCTCGACCCAGACGACGGTCGATGGCTGATCAGGACGCCAGTGGTATTCGCGCGGGCCGGTGCGGACGCCCGTCAGCGAGACGCCTTCGCGCGACGGGATGTCCGCGATCTTTCGAGCGACGTCGCCGGACCGCGACCAGATCTCCACCGTCTGCGGGAAGCCGTTCATCGGAATCAGATGCGAGTACGGGCGCACGACCTTCGACACCAGCAGATACTGTCCGTCCGGCGCCGGCGACACGTCGTCGAAAATGGCCGGACGACCGATGAGCGTGCGGCGGCCGCTTGCCGAATCAATCGCGGCGAGCTGACTTTGAAAGTAGTAGTCGAAGAGCGCTTCGTCGTGCGACGTCCGGATCATGTCTTCGTAGGTCGGCGCGGGCGCCGCTTTGTCGTGATTCTCGAGGACCGTCGGTCCGGCCGGCACGAGCGGTTCGGCGGGGACCGGACCACGATCGGGCGGGACGATTTCGCAGACCAGCGTGACGTTGTCGTGCAGCCAGTCGCACGGATCGCCCGTGGCCGCGTTCAGCCGATCGGATGCGCTGATCTTCTTGGCTTGTCCCGTTGACGTATCCGCCACCCACAGCTCGATGCCATCGTCTTTCGTGTTGGTGAACGAGAGGTGAGTGCCGTCGGGCGAGAATCGAACGTTCGACACGCTCGCCTGAGGCGGAACGGTGACGGCGATTTCCTTGCCGTCCGCGATCTTCTTCAGCGCGATCGCGTACGCTCCGCCGTTCGTCGCGGTTCGATGCGGCCCGTTGGTTTTCGGATCCACGCGCGCGCCCGCGAGCCGCAGCGTCGGCCGCGCCAGTTCCGCGAGAGACGGGCTGCCTTTGCGCGACAGGATGGCGACCATCTGTCGCGACGGGCTCAGCACGACCTGAGGCAGCGGCGGCGCGTCGAAAGTCGCGACGATTTGTGGTGGCGGCAGTTGATAGTGCGCGGCGGTCGCGGCAGCCTGCGATTGAGCCGCCAGCTCTGGCGTCGGCCGGAATGCCACGGCGAACGCGGTGGCCACGAAGAGGAATGCGAGGAATCGTGCTGATCGATTGAGCATCGAGCGCTCCTTGAATGTCCGGATTCTACTCCCGCGGTGCCGGCTTTGGCCCTCCTCATGCATAGCGTGACGCGGAGGGTGAGCCGTGAAACTCATCGGTGTGATCCTGATCGTTGCCGGCCTCGTCGCGCTGGCCCTGGGTGGATTCAGCTACACCAAGCGCGACAAAGTCATCGACCTCGGACCAATCCAGGCGACCACGGAGCACACCAAGACCATCCCGCTGTCGCCGATCGTTGGAATAGTCGCCGTCGCAGGAGGGGTTGTGCTCCTCATAGCGGGCTCGAAAACGCGGGTGTGAACTGGAGGGCTCTTCTCCCTAGGGCTTGGGTCCGAACACCTCGTCGACCGTCATGACGGTAATGGGCGCCAGATTCAGCGCGCGGATGCCCGGCTCGATCACTTTGCGATCGCCGACGACGACGACGGCGACCTTGGCGGGGAGGATGTACTTCCGGGCGACGCGCTGGACGTCGGCGGATGTGACCGCCTCGACGTTCTCGACGTAATTCGAGAAGTAGTTGTCCGGAAGATGGAAGACGATCGCGTCTTCCAAGCGCCGCGACAGATCGGTCGTCGTTTCGAATGTGCCTGGATAACGCAGCGACATGTAGTTCTTCGCGCGCTCGAGCTCGTCGGCCGGCACCGGTTTCAGGATGCCGTCCAGCTCCTTGAAAAATTCGGTCAGCGATTCTGACGTCTTGTCCGTCTGAACGCCCGCTGCGGCGGCAAACGGCCCGGCGGAGGCGCGCATGTCGAAACCGGATCCGGCGCCGTAGGCGTAGCCGTGGACCTCGCGCAGGTTGTTGTTGAGGCGCGACGTGAACGGGCCGCCGAGAACCGTGTTCATCACGACGAGCGGAAAGTAATCCGGCGTCGATCGCGCCACGCCGATATCGCCGATGCGGATTTGCGACTGCGGCGCGCCGGGCTTGTCGATCAAATAAATGTGTCGAGACGACGGTTCCGCCGCGGTCGGCAGGTTCGACGCGGCCTTCGCAGCACCCGCTGCCGCCTTCCACGCGCCGAAATTCGATTCGAGCATCGGCATCAGGCGTTCGGGGTTGACATCGCCGACGGCGACCAGCGTCGCGTTGTCCGGCCGGTACGCCGAGGCATAAAACGATTTCAGATCGTCGACGGTGAAGGTCTTGATCACTTCCGCGGTGCCGGCGATCGGCGTGCCGTAGCGATGGGTCGAGCCATAGAGCACGCGTGCGAACGCGGCCGATGAAATCGCCGGCGGATCGTCGCGTGCCTGAAGGATCGACGTCAGCCGCTCCTGCCGGATGCGATCGAGCTCGTCTCCGGGGAACGTCGGCTTGAGCGCGATGTCGGCCATGACTGGCAGCGCCTCCGCCAACCGGGCGACCGGAACGTGAAGGCGCAGCACCGACGAATCCATGCCGCTGCCCGACGTGAGATCGGCGCCCAGATAGTCGAGGACGTCGGCGATCTGGAGCGCTGTGCGCGAGCCCGCGCCCTGTTCGAGCATCGCCGCGGTCATGCTCGCCAGGCCGAACCGCCGCGCCGGGTCGCTCGCCGCGCCGCTCAGGACGACGAGGTTCACTTGCGCAACCGGTACTTTGTGCTGCTCGACTATCCAGACCGGAAGGCCGTTCGAGAGCTGGCGTTTCTGAATCGGCGGAAGGCGCAGTTCCGGCGCCGGACCGGATTGCGGCGGGTGGCTGCGATCGGGCGCCTGCGGTGTCTGTTGAGCCGCAATCGTCGCCGCGCACACCAGGACGGCGACCATCACCGCGGTCCAGCGGCGCATCACGGTTTCCCCTGCGGTTCGACCGTCAGCTCGACGCGACGGCCGATTGGAAGGAAGCGCTCCGCTGCCGCGCGGATGTCCGACGGCGACAACGCGCGATACCGTGAGAGGTCTTCGTTGAACCAGTCAGGATCGCCGGTCGAGAGGTAGTACGAATTGATCTGATCGGCGATGCCGCCGAAGCCGCCGACGCGCTCCATGCGGCTGTAGAACGACGCTTCAATCTGGTTGAGCGCGCGCTCCATCTCACGTTCCGTCGGTTCTTCCTGCTGCAGCTTCAGGATCTCTTCGTCGATGATCTTCTGCACCTCGGCGACGGTATGTCCGGGACGCGGCGTCGCGATGACCTCGAACGTCGACGCCAGATCGGCTGATGCCTGGAACGCGTTCACGTCCTGTGCGATTTGCAGGTCGTAGACGAGGCGCTTGTAGAGCCGCGAGTTCTTGCCGCCGCTGAGGACGGCCGACACGACGTCGAGTGCGGCGTCTCCCGGCTCGAGATGCCGTGGCGTGATCCACGCGAGGTAAATCCGCGGCAGCTGCACGCGATCGGTGATCGTCTTCGTCTGAACGTCCTTCAGCACGGCCGGAGGAATCGCGGACGGGTCGACCGGCGGCGCCGGCTTGATGTCGGCAAACCATTTCTCGACGAGTGCCCGCGTGCGCGCGGTGTCGATGTCGCCGGCGACGACGAGGCTGGCATTCGACGGCACGTAGTATTTCTTGAAGAACTCGACCACGTCTTCGTAGCTGGCGGCGGTGAGATCGGGCATGTAGCCGATCACCGGCCAATGATAGGGATGGCCTTCAGGGAAGAGCATCTCGCCGAGCACGACATCAGCAGTTCCGTACGGACGGTTCTCGACGCTCTGCCGCCGCTCGTTCTTCACGACGTCGCGCTGTGCGTCGACGGTTTTCGGCGTCATCGTGTCCAGCAGGTAGCCCATGCGGTCGGACTCGAGGAACAGCGCCAGCTCGATCGAGTTCGACGGAACGTTGATCCAGTAGTTCGTCCGATCGCTTCCGGTTGACGCGTTGTTGTCGCCGCCGGTCGCTTCGAGAAGCTCGTCGAACTCGCCGGGCTTGACGTGGCCGGAACCCATGAACATCAAATGTTCGAAAAGATGCGCGAAGCCGGTGCGGCCGGGCTTTTCGCGCGCCGACCCGACCTGGTACCACGTGTTGACCGTGACCACCGGGACCGTGTGATCTTCGTGCAGGATGACGTTGAGGCCGTTCGGCAGGGTGAACTGCGAGTAGGTCAGCTCGATTCGCGGTGCCGCTGCGGGCGCCTGCGCCGCAGCTGAAGTGGCCCAGAGCACCGCGACGAGCAGCATCGCGCGTTTCATCTCGCGATTCTACTCCTGATATTCTATCGACTTCATGTCCTCACCACTCGTCGGCGTGATCATGGGCAGCAAGTCCGACTGGGACACCATGCAGAAAGCCGCCGACATCCTCAACGAGTTCGGCGTGCCGCACGAGCGCAAGATCGTCTCGGCGCATCGCACGCCCGCATGGATGACGGAGTACGCGACGACGGCGGCGACGCGCGGTCTCGCGGTGATCATCGCCGGCGCCGGCGGCGCGGCCCACCTGCCGGGCATGGTTGCATCGCAGACGGTGGTCCCCGTCATTGGTGTACCGATCCAAAGCGCTGCGCTGAACGGTCTCGATTCGCTGCTGTCCATCGTGCAGATGCCGAAAGGTGTGCCGGTCGCGACGGTGGCCATCGGCGCATCGGGCGCGGCAAACGCGGGGCTGCTTGCCGTCGCGATTCTCGCGACCACGCGGCCCGATCTGCGTACGAAGCTGCAGGCGTATCGCGCCGCGATGGCTGCCGACGTGCGCAGCCATGAGCTTTGACGCGCGGTTTCGAATCATGGCGGCTGTGATACCCCCCGGATCGACTGTCGGCGTGCTCGGCGGCGGTCAGCTCGGACGAATGTTCGCGATGGCAGCGCGGCGACTCGGTTACCGCGTCCACACGCTCGCGCCCGAGCACGACACGCCGACCGGCCAGCTCGCCGACGTCGAGGTCAACGCACCCTACGACGATCTCGACGCCATCCGCCGCTTCGCCCGCGCCGTGGACGTCGTCACCTTCGAATTCGAGAACGTCTCGGCCGATGCCGCCGCGGTGGCGACCGAGCACGCGATCGTGCGGCCGAGCGGCCGTGCCCTGGCCGTCGCCCAGCATCGCCTTCGCGAAAAAACATTCGTCGGAGAGCTGGGTGTGGCGGTCACGCCGTTCGCTCCGGTCCGTTCGGCGGAGGAGCTTCTGGCCGCCGCGCGCGCGGTTGGATTTCCGGCGGTGCTGAAGACGGCGTCGTTCGGCTACGACGGCAAGGGACAGGTGTGGGTGCCGACCGTCGACGATCTCGAAGCCGCGTGGAACGCCCTCGGCCGGCACGAAGCGATTCTCGAAACGTTCGTCGATCTCGACCGCGAGATCTCGGTCATCGCGGCGCGCGGAGTTTCGGGCGATCGATCGGCGTTCCCGGTGTTCGAGAATACGCACCAGCACCACATCCTCGACATCACCGTCGCACCGGCCTCAGTGAACGACAAAATCGCCGAGGCCGCGGTCGAATCGACGTTCGCGATCATGGAAGCGCTCGAGTACGTCGGCCTGTTGTGCGTCGAGTTCTTCGTCACCAAACAGGAGCAGCTGTACGTCAACGAGATCGCGCCGAGGCCGCACAATTCGGGTCACCTGACCTTCGACGGCTGCCGTACCAGTCAGTTCGAGCAGCAGCTCCGCGCGATCTGCGGCCTGCCGCTCGGGTCCACCGAACTGCTGCAGCCCGCCGCGATGGTCAATCTGCTCGGCGATCTCTGGTCGGACGGCGCGCCGAACTGGCCCGCAGCGCTCGCGTTCCCCGACGTCAAGCTGCACCTGTACGGCAAGACCGCAGCGCGGCCCGGCCGGAAGATGGGACATCTCACCGCGCTGGCGCCCACGCGCGACGAAGCGAAGACGCGCGTGCTCGCGGCGCGTACGGCGCTGACCGCACGGCCGAGTACGGAACCGGCGTCTTCCTGATTATTTGAACGCGACGCTGAGGAGCTCGAACGGTTTGGAGTCGGCGCTCGCGTAGGCGTGCGAGACCCCGCGTCCCACGAATTGCACGAAGCCGGGTTCGCGCTCGGCGGTCGAGCGCTCCGCGCCCATGACGATCTCCACGCGACCGCCAGTCACCTGTATCGTCAGCAGGTCGTTCGGGTGCGTGTGCAGCGGCTCGCGTCCCTCTGGCGCGAATCGCACACGGACCACGCGCACATCGTCGTTGTCGACGATGGTCGATCGCGTAATGCCGGGCGGCGCGGTTGTCGGCGGCGCGGCCGGCGCCGGCTGGCGCTCGGGCTTGATGCCGACCTGGAGGATCGCAATCGATCCGGTGGATCGATTCGTGGCTGCGTGAGGCACGTTGGCGGGAATGAACCAGACTTCTCCCGCGCGGCCGCCGACGCGCACCATCTCGCGATCCATCACCGTCAGCTGTCCGGGCGTGATTTGCACGATGAGAATCGGAAACGGATGCGTGTGCGTCTCCTCACGCGTGCCCGCCGCGAAGCTGAAACGCGACACCGCCGTCGTCCCGTTGTCGAGGACGGATGTCCGTTCGGGCGCCGCGACGGCCAGCCTGGTCTCGCCCTGACCGGCGCACACGGCGATTGACAGCACCGCCGCAATGCAGGCGGCCGCGGCAGTCCGGTTCACGAACGTGATTCCATCAGGCGGAACGCGATGGCGAAGAGCAGGAACCCGACGGCGCCGCGCCAGTAGCCCACTGGCTCGAGCAGGAACACTTGATGGGCGAAGGCGGTGGCCGTGCCGACGATGAAGGCCGCGGCGGCGAGCGCGATGAGCGTCCAGCAGAGGGTCCGCATCGCGCGAATTATAATCCCGGCATGCGCGTACAGAGACTGATGACCATCCTGGCGGCGTCCGCCATCGCAGTTCCGCTCCTGGCCCAGGGCGCACGCCGCGACGGCAAGTGGGAAGTCACGATGCAGATGGAAATGGACGGCATGCCGCAGATGATGCCGCCGACGACGTCCACGCATTGCGTGACGCCGGAAGAGGCCCGCGATCCGCAGAAGACGCTGTTGCAGAGCGACGGCCGTGGACGCGGAATGGCGAACTGCAAGGTCAGCGACGCGAAGCACGAAACGGACAAAGTTTCGTGGTCGTTCCAGTGCGACGGCCCGCCGCCGACGACGGGCACCGGCGAGATGGTCTATAGCGGCGACACCTACACGGGCACCATCCGGATGGATCGCAGCGGCCGCTCGATGACCATGAAGTACACCGGCAAGCGCCTCGGCGACTGCGACAAGAAGTAATCGTCAGGACGCCGCGACGTGCGCCACGGTTTTCTGCACGAGGCGCAGATACGCACGGATGCTCTTTTCCAGATGCGGCAGCGGCGTGTCTTCTTCCTTGCAGTGCGACAGGCCGTTCGACGAATAGGCAAACATCATGACGACGGGCATGTGCGGCGCCATTTCCGCCGCGTCGTGCAGCGGACCGGACGGTAACCGCGGCGCGTCGCCGGTCTCTTCGCGAACGGCTTCTTCGCAGAGCTTGATGAGCGTCGGGTCGAACGGTCGCGGCTCAATCTTCCAAATCTCGCGCCACGCCACCGCGACGTTGTTCGCACGCGCGGCCTGCGCCGCGGCGGCCTGCGCATCCCGCAGCATCGCCGCGAGGACGTTGGCGTCGAGCGCGCGCTGATCCAGCGATATCTCACAGATGCCGGGCACGGCAGTCACGATCTTGGGCTCGACGTTGACAACGCCGACGGTGCAGACGACGTTGCCGCCTGGACCGGGTCGCGAGTGGCGCGTGGCGATCTCGCGACATGCGAGCGCGGTCTCTGCCGCCGCCAGGAACGCGTCGCGCCGCATCGGAATCGGCGTGGACCCGGAGTGGGCGGCCTGACCGGTGAACCGGAGCATGTGCCGCTGCACGCCGAAGGTGCCGAGGACGACGCCGGTCGACTTGTTCATCGATTCGAGCACGGGTCCCTGCTCGATGTGCAGCTCGAGATACGCGCGCGCGTCGATCGCCTTCAATTCGCGCTGTGCGTCGAGCATGCGATCGATCGCGACGCCGTTTTCGGCGAGTGCGTCGGCAAGGCGCACGCCCTGACGATCGCGGAGCTCGCGCACGTCCTCGGCTCGCAGCTCGCCGGCCGCCGCTGACGATCCGAGCAGGCTGCGGCCGAACCGCGCGCCCTCTTCGTCAGCCCAATCGACGAGCGCGATCGTCACCGGCGGTGTTGCGGCGGCATACATCCGGACCGCTTCGAGCGCCGCGAGCGTGCCGAGGCAGCCGTCGAGCCACCCGCCATTCGGCACGGAATCGAGATGGCTGCCGACGATGACGGTCTTCGTCGTCGCTCCCGGAACCGTGATCCAGTTGTTGCCGGCGGCGTCGGACTTGATGCTCAAACCGAGTTCGCCGACCTTGCCGCGGAACCAGTCGCGTGCGTCGCGCCAGATCGGTCCCCAGGCCAGTCGTTGCGCGCCGTCGGCGTTGCCCGTCCGGGCGGCCAGCTCCTTCAGATCCGCGATGACTCGGGTGGCATCCATTGGCAGCCTCAGCGCAGCATGACGATCGGATCGATGCGGCTCGCGCGCCGCGCGGGTCCGTAGACGGCGGCGACGGCCGCCGCTGTCAGTCCCACCGCCGCGAGCAGGAACGTCGCCGGGTCGCTCGCGCTGATGCCGAAGAGGAGCGTGTTGAGCGCGCGTGACGTCGACAGTGCCGCAACGACGCCGATGACGACGCCGACCGCGGCGAGTTTCAGTCCTTCTCCAACGATCAGCGACCGGATGTCGCCCGGCGACGCGCCGAGCGCGATGCGCACGCCGATTTCGTGCGCGCGTTCGCTGACGGAGTACGACATCACGCCGTAGACGCCGATGAGCGACAGCGCCAGCGCGACGCCGGAAAAGAGCGTGAGCAGCGTCGTCCGCAGGCGTGGCTCGGCCACCGATTCGCTCATGGCCTCGCGCATCGTCCGCAGGCGCACCAGCGGCTGCTCGCGATCGATGTCGCGTACTGCCGCGCGCAGCGATGGTGCCAGCGCGAGCGGATCCCCGTCGGTTCTCAGGACGATCGTCACCGCGCGGTACAGCCCGCCGATGACTTCGATTGGATGCTGCAGGTACGGCACGAACATCGTCGGCTGCACGGTGGCTTCGAACGCCTGCTGCGTGTCGCCGACCACGCCAACGATGTCCGCGATCGGATCCTCCGGATCGTCGTCCGGCGTCGCGCCGAGCTGCGTGCGGCTGTCGAGCGCCGCGCGGACGTTTCCGCCAAAGAAGCGACGAACGAACGTCTCGTTCACGATGGCGACGGCCCGCGAATGATCGCGGTCGCGCTCCGTGAACGCGCGTCCCGCAACGATCGGAATGCCGAGGGTGGCGAAATAATCCGGTCCGACCGCGCGATATCCGGTGGCGATGAAATCTTCGGGTCCCTTCGGCGGCCGGCCGATGATGTTGAAGTGAATCGTCGATCCGCCGCCGGAGAACGGAGGGGCCGTCGCGATCTCGGCCAGGCGAACGCCAGGGATTTCCTTGAGGCGCGGACGCAGCCGATCGACGAATTGATTGCGCTTGTCGGCCGTCGCGTACGACACGGGCGACAACGGCGCATCGGCGACGAGGAGTCCGTCGGGTTTGAATCCCGGCGGCACGTCCTGCAAACGTATCAGCGACTTGGTCAGGAGCGACGCGCCGACGAGCAGCACCGTCGCGAGCGTCATCTCGACGACGACAAGGAGGCTGCGCAAACGATGATGACCTGCGCCGGCCGCAGTACCGCGGCCCGCTTCGTTGATCGTGGCGGCCACGTCGACGCGCGTCGTCTGCATGGCCGGCACCATGCCGAACACGATGCCCGTCGCGACGGAGGTGAGAAGCGTGAACAGGAGCGCGACGCGATCGATCGCAATCGCGCCCGCGGCGGGCGCGTTCGGACCCGCAAGCCGGGCGAGCAGCGGGACGCTCCAGAACGCGAGGAGGAGGCCCGCCGCGCCGCCCGCAAGCGCGAGCAGCACGCTTTCGGTCAGTAGTTGTCCCGCGATGCGCAGCCGGCTGGCGCCGATGGCGGTTCGAATCGCGATTTCCTTCTGACGTCCGACCGCGCGCGCGAGCAGGAGATTCGCGACGTTCGCGCACGCGACGAGCAGGACGAATCCGACCGCCGCCACGAGCACGAGCAGCGACTGCCGCACGTTCTGGACCGCGAACTCCTGAAGCGGCCGCACCTCGGCTGACAGATTGTGGTTGAACGTCGGATATTCACGGGCAAGTCGCTCGGAGATGACGTTCATCTCCGCCTGCGCGCGCTCGACGCTCGTGCCGGGCTTCAGGCGCGCCAGCGGCCAGATGCCGGGATGCCATCCGCGATCGTCCGGGAGCGTCGCAGCCCAGGGACCCATCGGGAGCAGGATGTCGGCCGCCTGCATCAGCTGAAAGTGCGGAGGCATCACGCCGACGACGGTGTACGGCATGTTGTCGAGCGTGATCGCACGGCCGACGACGTCAGGCGCCGCTGCGAATCGACGCCGCCAGAGCGCGTCGCTGAGCAGCACGACTCCCTCAGCGCCCTGCACATCGTCCTGCGCGGTGAACGTGCGACCGATGGCCGGCGAGACACGAAGGCCCGGCAGGACTGCCGACGACAGCATCTTGGCGGGCACGCGTTCGGGTTCCGGACCGCCGCTCAACGTCATCGTCAGATTTCGAAACGCGCCGAAGCTTTCGAACGACTGGCTCTGGTCGCGCCAGTCGGAGTAGTTCTGCCAGCTGGTCGTCGGCGTGGACAGGAACGGTCCGTTGCGCTCGAGGACGAGCATCAGCCGGTCCGAGCTTTCGAACGGCAGCGGCTGCAGCAGTACGGCGTTGACGATCGTGAAGATCGCGGTGTTCGCGCCGATGCCGAGTGCGAGCGTGAGGATGGCGACCAGCGAGAATCCCGGTCGCGCGGCGAGCACGCGCAGCGCGTAGCGCAGGTCGGACATGAGGTGATTCTACTTCCGAGCGCCGACGCGTCCCCACCGGTATACTGGCTCCACGAGACGCCCATGCCCGACAAGGCCGAAGATCTTCGCGCGCTTCACCACGGTCCGCCCATTCTCGTGCTGCCGAACGCCTGGGACGCGGTCAGCGCGCGGCTGTTCGAGGCCGAAGGATTTCCCGCGATCGCGACGACGAGCGCAGGAGTGGCCGCGTCGCTCGGCTATCCGGACGGCGGCGTCGTGCCGCCGCGCGAGATGTTCGAAGCCGTCGCGCGGATCGTTCGCGCCGTGTCGGTGCCGGTCACGGCCGACATCGAGCATGCGTACGGTGCGACGCCCGACGCCGTCGCGGACAGCGTGCTGCGCGTGATCGCGGCCGGTGCGGTCGGCATCAACATCGAGGACGTGATGCCGGGCGCCGCGCAGCTCGAGCAGCTGTCGCTGCAGACCGACAAGATTGCGAACATCGCAAAGACCGCGAAGACCTCGGGCGTGCGCGTCGTGATCAACGCGCGCACCGACGTGTTCCTTCGCGAGATCGGTTCGCCTGAGAGCCGGCTGGGCGTCGCGATCGAACGCGGCAAGGCGTTTCTCGCGGCCGGCGCCGACTGCGTGTTCGTGCCCGGCGTGCGCGACGCGGAGACGATCGGCGCGCTCGTCACCGGCATTGGCGGTCCCGTCAACATCCTTGCGGTGAAGGGGACGCCGCGGATCGCCGAGCTCGAGGCGCTGGGCGTGGCGCGCGTCAGCGTCGGATCCGGACCTCACCGCGCGACGCTCGCCCTGACGCGCGATATTGCCCGCGAGCTGAAGACGAAAGGCACGTACGGGTCGTTCACGACGCACGCCATCACCCACGCGGAAACCAACGAACTGATGCGATGACCGCGCTCGGTTTTCGCGTGAAGTCCGGACGCGCGATTGCCGTGGTCCTCACGGGCACGGCGGCCGAACCGACTCCTGCGGGCCGTACCGTTGTCGAGCTGTGCGATCCCGACGTCGAGGAAACGCGCCAGCCGTATCATTCGGGCTTTGGCCAGGCCGAAGAAGATCGTCAGGAGATTGCGCGACGGGTTCAAATCGTCGAACGCGTCGCCCGCACGTCGGTCGCCGCGCTGCTCCGCACGCATGACGTCACCAAAACATGTCGGGCCGGGCTCGTGGTCGGGAGCGTCATCGACCCGGCGTCCGTGGCCAATCCGCACATCCGCGCGCACGCGAACGAAGGCCGGCTGTTTCGCGTCGTGGTCGAGAAGGCGCTGGCCGGGAAGGGCATCGACGCGTCAGTCATCGTCGAGCGGGAGTTACGGGATTCGGCGCGAGCGCGGCTGCGGATCTCCGATCGGCAGCTCGATCAGCGCCTCGACGCATTTGGGAAGGCGCTGGGACGTCCCTGGCGCGCGGACGAGAAAGCCGCGGCCCTCGCCGCCTGGATGTCGCTCGCAGTCCGGAACGTTTGAATGACGACCGTCGTCTGTTGACCAGAGGTCCTTGTGGTCGAGACGCTTTTTTCCGATATCCGATACGCGCTCAGGTGGCTGCGCCGCAGTCCGGGCTTCACGCTGGTCGCCATCGTGTCGCTGGCGATCGGCATCGGCTTCAATACCGCGCTCTTTACGCTGATCGACGCGGTGCTCTTCCGTCCGCTGCCAATCAGCCGCGCTGATCGCGTTTCCGACGTCTACACGACCAGCCCCGACGACGAGGGCGTCTATGCGACGTCGTCGTATCCCGATTACCTCGACCTCAAAGCGCAGAACCACGTCTTCTCCGACATGATCGGCTACAGCCCGATCATCCTCGCGGTCTCGGGCGGCGATCGATCCCGCATGGCGCTCGGCGAAGTCGTGACGGGCAACTACTTCCAGATGCTCGGCCTGAAACCACACATCGGCCGGCTGCTGACGGCCGAAGACGATCGGCCGGACGCGCCGCGCGCGGTGGTGCTCTCCTACGCGGCGTGGGTGCGCGACCACGGTGCCAGCCCCTCGGCCGTCGGTCAGTCGATGCGGATTCACGGCCACGTCTACACGATCGTCGGCGTGGCTCCGCGCAACTACATCGGCATGGTCCCGATGCTGTCGGCGTCGCTCTGGATTCCAACCGCGTTCGTGGACGACGGCGAGCCTGGCGGAATCATCAGCATCGTGCCGTCGCCCACGGGCAACACGCGGCTCGAGCGGCGCGGGACGCGCTGGATGTTCGTCAAGGGACGGTTGAAGGACGGCGTCTCGCCCGCGCAGGCGCAAGCCGACCTCCAGGTGATCGGCCAGCAGCTCGCGACCGCGTATCCACAGACGAACAAGAACCGCCGCGTCACCGTGATCAACGGCGTTCACATCCATCCCGACGCCGATCGCATGCTGCTGCCGATCGGCCTCGCGCTGATGGTGGTGGTGGGACTCGTCCTGCTCGTCGCGTGCGCCAACGTCGCCAGCATGCTGCTCGCACGGGCGTCCGGCCGTCAGAAGGAAATCGGCATCCGCCTCGCGCTCGGTGCGAGCCGCGGACGCCTGACCGCGCAGCTGCTGACGGAAAGCGGCGTCGTCGCGGCACTGGGCGCCCTCGCGGGCGTCGGGCTCGCGTGGGCGCTGACGCAGCTTGCGCTGTCCATCACGCTGCCGATTCCCATCCCGCTCACCTTCGCGCTGCGGATCGATTCGCGCGTGCTCGCGTTCACGATCGTCGTCACGCTCCTCGCGGCGCTCGTCGCGGGCCTCGCGCCCGCGCTGAAAGCGACGCGGCCGAACCTCGTGAACGAATTGAAGGGCGACGCGGCGCCCACGCTCGGCAATCGCCGCTGGACGCTCAGGGACGCGCTGGTCGTCGCGCAAATCAGCGTGACGATGGTGCTGTTGGTCGCGGCGGGTTTGTTGACGCGGAGTCTGGCGGCGGCGGAGCGAATCGGTCTCGGCTTCGAGCCGAAGGGTCTCGCGATCATCTCGACGGAGCTCGGCCTGATCGGGTACGACGACAACAAAAGCGAAAAGCTCTACGAACGCGCGATGGAGCGGGTCCGCGCCATCCCCGGCGTCGAGGCTGCGGCCATCGTCGAGCGGACGCCGTTCTCCATCAACTACAACCGCAACAACCTGTTCATTCCGGGCGTGAATCAGCCGGGCGATCCGAAAGGCTTCGCCGTCGACGCGACACGCGTGGCGCCGGAGTACTTCGGCACCCTGGGCGTACCGATCGTCCAGGGGCGCAACTTTGCCGCCACCGACACGCGCACGTCACCGAACGTGGCGATCGTGAACGAGTCGTTCGCGCGGCGCTTCTGGCCGAACGAGTCGGCGATCGGCAAGGTGTTTCACAACCGGTCGCTCGACGGTCCGCAGTTCGAGATCGTCGGCATCTGTGCCGACTACAAGGTGAGCACACCCGGCGAGGCGCCGACGCCATACGTGCACTACGCGTACAGCCAGAATCCGACGCCGGGCGAAGCGATTCTCGCGAGGACGCGCGGCAATGCCGACCAACTGCTGAGCGCCATGCGCAGGGAGCTCCTCGCGCTCGATCCGAACATCGTGTTCCTGGACAGCCAGACCATGCGAATGCAGGTGGACGCGACGCTGATGCCGGCGAGGCTCGGGGCGATGGGCGTCGGCGGCGTCGGCATTGTCGCGATGGCGCTGGCGGCGATTGGACTCTACGGCGTGATCGCGTATTCGGTGTCGCGGCGGACGCGTGAAATCGGCGTCCGGATGGCGCTCGGCGCGAATCGCGGATCGGTCGTCGCGCTGGTGATGAAACAGGGGCTCGCCCTGGCCGTCGTCGGCGTCGCGATTGGCGCGCTGCTGGCCGCGGTCGGCGCGCGTGCGATGGCGAGCGCGCTCTACAACATCGGCGCGTTCGATCCCATTACGTGGATCGGCGCAATGATTACGTTGTTTTGCGTAGCGGCGCTCGCGAACGCCGTTCCCGCGCGGCGCGCAGCTGTGGTCGATCCGTCCGTCGCACTTCGTTCGGAGTAGATCGCGGAATCTATTCCTCGTCGTCGCCCGCTTTGACGACGGCGAATTCCGCCTCGAGGTCGAAGCTCGCGTAGTCGTCGCCCTCGAAAGAGATAGACTCGGCGAACAGGTCCACAACCTCTTCCACCACGATCGCGTCCTCGAGTGGAACTCCGAAGAGATCGCTGACGTCCACGGTCAGGTGGTCGTCGGACAGCGTCGAATCGACCGCGAGCGTCCGCTCGCCGCTGAACAACTCTTCGAGGTCGTCGACGAAAAGATCCGTTTCCACTGCATCGTCACCGATCGATGGGCCGCGGCGCGCGGGCAGCAGATCGTGCAGGTCGTCGACGGCGAGCGTGGGTTCCGGTGTCTTGCGTGTGGTGACGCGCAGATGTGTCGTCGCGAACGAAATCATGCGACGCTGAACGGGACGATCGGCCATGGGTGGAGCAGCAGTTACGTTAGCATGCGATTCGCGCGTCGCCGCGCGCGAAATAATGGCCGAGCTTCTCGCCACGTATAATCTCAGCCATGCGAAATCTTTTTTCAGCTGTCGCTGTGGCACTCGTTGCGACGACATGGCTCGTCGCTGATCAGAGCACGAAGCGCACAACCCCTCCGGGCAAGTCGTTCACCGTCGTCGAAGCGACGATCGGCGAGATGCGGAGCGCGCTCGAGCAGCACCGCGTCACATCCAGAGAAATCGTTCGCCAGTATCTGGAACGCATCGGCACCTACGAGGACATGCTGCACGCGGCGATCACCGTCAACCCGAAGGCGCTGGAGCTCGCGGACGAGCGCGATCGTGAGCGCAGCGAGGGACGGATTCGCGGACCGCTGCACGGGATACCGGTTGCCCTGAAGGACAACGTCCACACGACGTTCATGCGCACGACGGGCGGCGCGCTCGCCTTCGAGCATCTCGTCCCGCCCTACGCCGCGACGCTCACGAAGAATCTCGTCGACTCCGGTGCGATCATCATCGCGAAGGCCGGCATGACCGAGCTGGCGAACTGGGTGGCGGGTGCGCCGACGCCGATGCCCGGCAACTACAACGCGGTCGGCGGCCAGGGATATAACCCGTTCGATCCGCGAAAGGATCCGCGCCCCGACACATTCGACGGCCGACCCGCGCTCGGCACCGGCGGTTCCAGCTCCGGCGTCGGGACGTCGGCGAACCTCTGGGCGGGCAACGTCGGTACCGAAACGTCGGGATCGATTCTGAGTCCGTCGAACTCGAACATGCTCGCGGCGATCAAGCCGACCGTGGGCCGCATCAGCCGCTACGGTGTCATCCCGATTACGGCGGATCAGGACACCGCAGGACCGATGGCGAAATCCGTGACCGACGTCGCGATCATGTTCGGCGCGATGGAGAGCGCCTCAGCCGATCCGAACGATCCGGCGACAACGAAGTGCACGCCGGCGCCGGGCCGCGATTACACGAAGTTCCTGAAAGCCGACGGCCTCAAGGGCGCGCGCATCGGCATCCCGCGTGCGTTCTACTACGATGAATTTCAGGTGCCGGGTGGCTCCCGGCAGCGCGGCGGTTTGAACGCCGATCAGAAGAAAGCGATGGACGCGGCGATCGCCGTCCTCAAGGCGCAGGGCGCGACGATCGTCGATCCCGCCAACATCCCGAGCGTCGTCGATCCCGACAAAGCGAACAACTTCAACAGCTGGGGGCAGTGCAGCGGTGCGAACAACGGCCGCGGCCACGACGAGGATTGCTCGGTCGTCCTGAAGTACGGGATGAAGCGGGATTTCAACAAGTGGCTCGCGACGCTCGGTCCGGCGGCGCCGGTCAAGACGCTCGGTGAACTGATCGCGTGGAACTCGGCGCACACCAAGGCAGGCTCCATCAAGTACGGGCAGTCGAACCTGGACATCTCCGACGAGATGGACGTCGATCGCGATCGGACGCGGTATGAAGCCGATCGTGCGAAGGACATCCGCCTCGGCGGGACGCACGGCATCGACGAGGTGATGAAAGCCGAACGGCTCGACGCGATCCTGTTCCCCGGATCGAACGGCGCCGCGATTGCGGCGCGGCCCGGATATCCGACGGTCATCGTCCCGTTCGCGCTCGTCCCGAACGCGCCGACGCCGCCGTTTCCGCCCGGCTTCGACGCGAAGCCCGGTCCCATGGGCGTGAGCTTCACCGGCATGGCCTGCAGCGAGCCGCGGCTGCTGGAACTCGCGTACTCGTTCGAACAGGCGACGAAGAAGCGCATCTCGCCTCCGTCGACGCCGTAGCGGGAATCAATTCCCGATTCTGTCGTCCGGATCGATCGCGAGCCACGCGAGCGCGCCCGCGGCGTACACGGCGGCGCTGATGTAGAACGGCACCGTCCACGAGCGCCCGCGATCGATTGCGACGCCGACGACGAGCGGACCGACGAGCCCGCCCAGATTGCCCAGCGTGTTCATGCATCCGGTCACGACGCCGGCATCGTCCGGCGCGACGTCGAGCGGAACGGCCCAGCACGCGCCGAGCGCGAGGTCGGCCGACGCGAGCGCGCACGCAATCGCGATCGCCTTCGCGACAGGCGCCTGAACGACCGTGGACGCGACCAGGAAGAGCGCGCCCGTCGCGAACGCGCCGCAGCCGAGATAGCAGCGGCCGACGCGAAGTCCTCTCGCGCGGGACAACCGATCTGTCAGAGTGCCGCCGACGATGTCCGCAATCCCGGCGAGCAGGAACGGCAGCGCGGCAAACAGCCCGCCGCTGAACCGCGAAAAGCCCAGCACAGTAATCAGGTACGTCGGCAGCCACGTGAAATAAAAGTACAAACCGTAGCCGAACGCGAAATACATCGCGCAGATCGCGTAGAGATTCCGATTCGCCAGCAGCGCGGCCCACGGCGTTTGGCGATCGATCAGGCGCTCGCCGTCCTGCCGAATCCACTGAATCTCCGCCGCGTCAACTGCCGGATGTTCTTCAGGACGGTCGCGAAACCAGAAGAACCACGCCGCGCACCAGGCGAGACCCACGGCGCCGAAGACGACGAAGCTTTCACGCCAGCCCCAGCGCGCGATCAGGAAGAGCGCTGCCGGCGCCGACAGCATGCCGCCGAGCCGCGATCCGAGAAACAGCACGCCGTTCGCGCGTCCGCGCTCGCGCACCGGAAACCAGTTCGCAAACACGCGAGCGACGTTCGGGAACGCGCCCGCTTCGCCCGCGCCGAACAGGAATCGAATCGCGACGAGCGACCGGAATCCCTGCGCCGCGCCGGTGAGCATGGTGAAGCCGGACCACCAGAGCACGATTCGCGTCAGCACGCGCCGCGGACCGACGACGTCGCCGAGCCAGCCGGACGGCACCTCGAAGAGCGAGTAGGCGAGCGTGAACGCGCTGAACACGAGGCTCATCTGCAGGTAGCTGAGATTGAGCTCCTGCATGATGGACGGCGCGGCGGCGGAGATGCAGATCCGATCGAGATACGTCACGAACGCGAGCAGGAACGCAAACGAGAGCACCCGCCCGCGAACGTGAGTCAACGCAACGCGTCCTACGGCTGCTGCTGCGACCGTGTCGTCGAGTGCAGGAACTGCCGCTCGAAGAACGCGCCGGCGGCGCCCGCAACCGTCCGCCAGCTCCGCCAGAGGAGGAAGTCGTGGATGTCGTCGGGGATGACGAGGCTCTCGACGTCCACGCCTTTCTCGAGGAGACGTCGTTCGAGATCGACCGTCTGACTGAACTTGACGTTGCGATCGTCGTCTCCGTGAATCAGCAGCACGGGTGACTTCCAGGTGGCGACCGCGGAAATCGGTGATGACTCGTACGCAACCTTCAGCGCCTGCTCGTAGTCGGCCATCTTGATGCCGTCGCCGACGAGCGCATGCGCGAACACCTCGTCATCAACCGAAGGCAGCCGGTCGTGGACGCCGTGGATGTCCACGCCTGCTGCGAAGACGTCCGAATTGCGGCCGAGCGCGAGCGCCGTCAGGTAGCCGCCGTACGATCCGCCCCAGATGCCGATGCGTTTCGAATCGACGTCAGGACGGGACTGCAAGTACTTGCCGCCGGCGAGGACGTCGAGATACTCGGACGCGCCGCGTGCGCCGCCGCGCTCCGGGTACTGGAACGCGTGGCCGTAGCCGATGCCGAGCCGGTAGTTCACGGAAAGGACGACGAAGCCGCGGCTGGCGAGAAACTGGTTCGTGCCGTAGTCGTTCGCGTAGTAGTCCATGTAGTGCCAGCCGAGCAGCATCTGCCGCGGCGGACCACCGTGCACGTAGACCAGCGCGGGCGAGCGTCCCGACGAAGGATTGCCCGGCTTGAACAACTGGCCGTGGATCTCGACGCCGTCCGGTGACTTGAAGATCACCTGCTGTGGCGTCACGAGCTGCGCCGCCGGGAAACCGGCGGGCACTCGATCTTCCGCGAGCCTGCGGGCCGAACCGCCGCTCGTCGAAACGACGGCGGGCAGCGGCGAGCGCTGCGCGTCGGAACCGAGAAACGCGATCGATCGGCCGTCGCCGGTGGCGACGGGCATCCACTCGAGTCCGCTTCCGCTCGTCACAGCCGCAGGTGCGGACGATCCGTCCACGGCGACCTTGAAGATGTGGCGGCGATCGACGTCCAGCGGATCGGTTCCGGTGTTCGCGCTATAGACGATGAATCGACGATCGGGCGTCAGGTCCACGTGCTCGACCATGAACGGACCCTTCGTCAGCAGATCCGGGCGCGGGGCGGAGCCGCCGCCGGGACGCGCTGTCATCGAATACAGGTGCGGCCACCCATCCTGATAGGAGAAGAACACCAGCCGATCGCCGGCCGCCCACCGAAGGATTCGATCGTCGGCCGTTCGCGGCAGCGAATCGACGAGCGCATTCCCGCTCGCCCACAGCTGATGGCTGGACGGTGGGCCGTCGGCCGCGCCAATCCAGATGGACCATGGCTGCGGCTGCTGCTGGAGCGGCGATCGCGGCGCGCCGCCGCGGCCCGGCCTCCTCACGAACGCGATCGATTTGCCATCCGGCGACCACGCCGGATCGCTGTCTCGCGACGTCGTTGCGGCAACGTATCGAAGCGGATGCGCGCTGTCGGTATAGATGCCGATGAAGCTGTGATCCTCGCGGTTCGACACGAACGCGAGCGCGTGCCCGTCAGGCGACCATCGCGGTGTTTCGCTCGAGCCGCGCGCGAAAAACAGCGCTTCCGCTGGTTTCGAGCCGTCGATCGGAGCCGTCCAGATCTTCTTGTTCGCAACGAATGCGACGACGCCCGTCGATGACACGTCGGGCTCGTCGCCGTCGCCGAGCAGAGCGGGTGGCCCTCCGGCGACGGGAACCGACCAGACCTGCATCTTCTGCTGGACGGGGTTGCTCGCCGGATCAGGCTGCAGGCCGCCTTCGGCGGGCCAGTTCGCGCCGTGATCGCCGCCGCGCACGTACACAATCCGCTTCGCGTCGTTCGAAAACGCGAGGAACGTCAGCTCCTGTCCATCGTCGGCCTGGTACGGCGTGACGCGGCGCGCTTTGAAGTCGGGGCCTTCCGCGACGTAGATGTTGCGCACGCCGCGTTCCGCGAACGTCCACGCGACGAGCGATCCCGATCGTGCAGCGACGAGATGATCTGGAAACGGGTAGTCCAGGATTTGATCGATTGTGAAGCCGGCCCGAGCCTGCCCGTGTGCAGGGGATGTCGTCGAGATGACAAGAGCGCAAAAGAGCGCGCACGCGCGACGTGGATTGCAGGACATCCACCGCTCCTTTCAATTCGGGCGAATTATAATCGTGGTTCTTGCTCGAATCCGTCTTCTCCGATATTCGGTTCGCGCTGCGCTGGCTCCGCAAGAGCCCGGGCTTCGCCGCGGTCGCGGTCGCGTCGCTCGCGATCGGCATCGGCTTCAACACCGCGCTCTTCACTATCGTCGACGCGCTGCTCTTCAAGCCGCTGCCCGTTCAGCAGCCGGATCGGCTTGTGGACGTCTACACCGGCGCGTCTGCGGCGCGCGGCGGCGCGTACAGCACATCGTCGTATCCCGACTATCTCGATCTGAAAGCACAGAACGACGTCTTCGAGGACATCGTCGGCTACACGCCGATGTTCGGGGCGTTGTCCACCGATTCCGGATCGCGGCTCGCGATGGGCGAGATCGCGACGGGCAACTACTTCCAGGTGTTCGGCGTCCGTGCGTTCGTCGGGCGCACGCTCCTGCCGTCGGATGATGTGCCCGGCGCAGCGCGCGTCGCGATGGTGTCGTATCGATACTGGACGCGCGAGCTCGGCTCGACGACGGATCTTTCGAACCGGATGCTGCGCATCCGCGGGATGCCGTACGCGATCGTCGGCGTCACGCCGCCCACGTTCACCGGCATGGTGCCGATCCTGTCGCCGGAGATCTGGATTGCGGTGGCGTCGTCACTCGACGTCGAGCCCGTCGGCATGCACGACGTCACGCCGTCGCCCAGCGGCAACTCGCGTCTCGAGCGCCGCGGCGATCGGTGGTTGTTTATGCGCGGTCGGTTGAAGGCGGGCCGGACGTTCGAGCAGGCGCGCGCGAACCTCGCGCTCATCGGCACACGGCTCGCCGAACAGTATCCGGCCACCAACAAGGACCGCGACGTCTCCGTCCGGCGCACGAGCGACGTGCACTTCCATCCCGCGGCCGATCCGCTGATCCTGCCGATCGCCAAGCTGCTGATGGTCGTGGTCGCGCTCGTGCTGCTCGTGGCGTGCCTCAACGTGGCGAGTATGCTGCTCGCGCGCGCCTCTGCCCGCCAGCGCGAAATCGGCGTGCGGCTCGCGATCGGCGCAAGCCGCGGACGTCTCATCCGTCAGCTCGTGACGGAGACCGTCGTGCTGTCGCTGCTTGGTGCGGTGGCAGCCGTGATTCTCGCCAGCTGGCTGACGTCGATCGTCGGATCGATCAATCTGCCGACGCCGATTCCGCTCGCGTTCAACGTCAGGATCGACGTGCGCGTGCTGGTGTTCACGCTCGCAGCGACCGTCGTTGCGGCCGTGGCGGCGGGCCTCGCGCCGGCGATTCTGGCATCGAAGCCGAACCTGGTGGCCGAGCTGCGCGGCGAGCAGAAAACCGCTTCCGCCGCCGGCCGCCGCTGGACGATCGGCGACGTGCTCGTCGGCGGCCAGATGGCGATCACCGCCGTGCTGCTCGTCGTCGGCGCGCTGCTCACGCGCGCGGTCATCGCCGCGCGCGCCGTCAATCTCGGATTTCCTGTGAAGCACATCGCGCTCGTATCCACCGACGCGAGCCAGCTTCGATATCCGCCCGACAAGGTCGAGTTGTTCTACACGCAGGCGCTCGCGCGCATCCGCGGCCTGTCCGGCGTCGAAGCGGCCGGCCTCGCGACGCGTCCGGCGTTTTCCGTCAACTTCAACCGCTGGGAGCTCTGGATTCCCGGCATCCACGAGCCGGGACAGCACGGAACGGTCGTCGACGTGACGAACGTGTCGCCCGACTATTTCAAGGCGATGGACGTGCCGATCGTCGCCGGCCGGACGTTCAGCGACGACGACCGGCCGAACACGCCGCGCGTCGCGATCGTGAACGAAACGATGGCGCGGAAGTTCTGGCCGAACCAGAATCCGATCGGCCAGACGTTTCGATCGCGCATCTCCACCGGAACGCTCTTCACGATCGTCGGCGTTGCGGCCGACCACAAAGTGATCGGCGTCGACGAACCGCCGACGCCGTTCCTGCACGTGGCGCGGTCGCAGCAGCCGAATGCCTACAGCGCGATCATCGCCCGCACGCGGGGCGACGCCGGGCTGCTGCTGCGCGACATGCGCCGCGAGATTCATGCGATCGAACCGACGCTCGCCTTCATCGAGAGCCAGACGATGGAGGATGAAGTGGGCGTGACGCTGTTCCCGATGCGCGCGAGCGCATGGCTGGTGGGCGCCGTCGGCGTCGTCGCGATGCTGCTCGCCGCGGTCGGCCTCTACGGCGTCATCGCGTACTCGGTGGCCAGGCGCACGCGCGAGATCGGCATCCGCATGGCGCTCGGCGCGCGATCGTCGACAATCGTCAAAGCCGTGATGAGCCAGGGCCTGCTCATCGCGGCCGTCGGGCTTGCCGCCGGCATCGCGCTGACCGCCGCCACGCTGTTCGTGACGAGCCGCTTCCTGCCTCGAGCGGGAGACGAGCTCTACGGCGTATCGGCGTCCGATCCGGTGTCGTGGCTCGCCGCCGGGCTCATCCTGCTCGCCGTTTCGGCCCTGGCGAACCTCGTGCCTGCGTGGCGCGCCGCGCGCGTTCATCCGTCCGACGCGCTTCGCACCGAATAGCTTCGAACCTGCCCGCGCGGTTCTACGTCTACCTTCCCGTATGAGCTCGGACCTTCGCATCGGGCTGCGGCTGTTGTTGAAGGACAAGGCATTCACGCTCACGGCGGCGCTGACCCTTGCCCTCTGCATCGGCGCCAACACGGCGCTGTTCTCCGTTGTTCACAACGTGCTGCTCAAGCCGCTGGCCGTTCCCGAATCGGAACGGATCATGTTGACGAGCAACGCGTATCCGAAGGCCGGCGCCGACACGCTCGGCAACTCAGGCGTGCCCGACTACTACGATCGTCTGCGCGACGTGGCTGCCTTCGAAGAGCAGGCGCTGGCGCAAACGCGCAGTCAGACCGTCGACCAGAACGGCTCCCCGGCGCGCGTGCCCGCGCTGATGGTGACGCCGTCGTTCTTCCGCCTCGTTCGCGTGCCGCCGCTGCTCGGTCGATGGTTCAACGAGGACGAAGGCGTCGTCGGCAACGAAAAGCGCGCCATCCTGAGCTACGCGTTCTGGCAGTCCGCCTACGGCGGCGATCCGCAGGTGGTCGGGAAGGATCTCCGGATCGACAACCAGCCGTACACCATTGTCGGTGTCATGCCTCGCTCGTTCACCTTCGTGCACCCCGAAACGATGTTCTGGATGCCTGCGGCATTCACCAACGAGCAGAAGAGCGACGAACAGCGGCACAGCAACAACTGGATGAACCTGGGACGCCTCAAGCCGGGCGCCACGCGCGAGCAGGCGCAGTCGCAGGTCGACGCGCTGAACGCCGCCAACCTGAAACGCTTCCCCCAGTACAGCGAGCTCCTCATCAACGCCGGCTTCCACTCGCCGGTGATGCCGCTGCAGGAATTCCTCGTCCGCGACATCAAGCCGATCCTGTATTTGATGTGGGGCGGCGCACTGTTCGTGCTGCTGATTGGCGCCGTCAACGTCGCGAACCTCGTGCTCGTGCGCTCGCGCGTCCGCATCAAGGAGCTCGCGACGCGCCTTGCGCTCGGCGCCGGGCGTCCGCGCCTTGCGCGTCAGCTCGTCACGGAAAGCGTGCTCCTCACGATGGTGTCCGCGGCGGCTGGCCTGCTGGTCGGTTATGCCGCGCTGCAGTTGCTGGGGACGCTGAACCTGTCCGATCTGCCGCGTGGGACCGAAATCCGGCTCGACGGCGTGGTGATCGCGTACGCGCTCGGACTGTCAGCGGCAATCGGCGTCATGCTGGGCCTGATTCCGGTTGCCAGCATCCTGCCCGCCAATCTGACGATGGTGCTTCGCGAGGAAGGCCGGACGGGCACGAGCGCGCGCGGCGCGCGGACGCTCCGGCGGGTGCTCGTCGTCACGCAGGTCGCGTTCGCGTTCGTTCTGCTGATCGGTGCGGGACTTCTCTTCGCGAGCTTCCGGCGCGTGCTCGCGGTCGATCCGGGGTTCAGGCCCGACGCGGTCTTCACGGCGTCTGTGAGCCTTCCACGTTCTCGCTACAAGGACGATGCGTCGCTCGTTGCGTTTCACAACGAAGCGCTCCGACAACTGCGCAGCCTGCCAGGCGTGACGACGGCCGGCGCGACGGACTGGATTCCGCTGAGCGGCAACAACAACGACAGCGTGATTCTCGCCGAGGGCTATCAGATGAAGCCAGGCGAGTCCGTCATCTCTCCATCGAATGCCGACGTCACGCCGGGCTACTTCGAAGCGATGGGCGTGTCGCTCGCGCGCGGTCGATTCTTCGACGAGCACGACTCCGCGACCGGGCCGAAAGCGATCATCGTGGACGAGACGCTCGCGAAGCGCTTCTGGCCGAATCAGGATCCAATCGGCCGCCGCATGTATCGGCCGTCGGATCTGAACAATCTCATCGCCATCACGCCGAAGACCGTCTTCTTCACGGTCGTGGGCGTCATCCACGACATCAAGCTCCACGACCTCGCCGAGGGGAACAAGTCGGTCGGTGCGTACTACTACGCGATGGACCAGGACGCCTCGCGGTTCATCACCTTCGCGCTCAAGTCAGCCGGCGACCCTGCGGCGCTGGCGTCGTCGTTCCGCGGCACGCTCTCGCAACTCGATCGCGAGCTTCCCATCTTCGACGTGCAGACGATGGAGCAGCGGATGGCGAAGTCGCTGTCCACTCGGAAATCGCCGGTGCTGCTGTCGCTCTGCTTCGGCGCCGTGGCGCTGTTCCTGTCGGCAATCGGCATCTACGGCGTGCTCGCGTATCTGGTGACGCAGCGCACCAAGGAGATCGGCATCCGCATCGCGCTCGGCGGCAGCGCCCGTGCGATCTTCGAACTGGTGCTGCGCGAGGGCTTGCTGCTCATCGGCAGCGGCTTCGCGGTCGGCGTCGTCGGCGCGTTCGCTCTCAGGCGGACGCTCGAGAGTCAGTTGTTCGGCGTCGCCGCGACGGATCCGCTCGTGCTCGTGTCGGTCAGCGCCCTGCTCGCAGCCGTCGCTATCCTCGCCTGCGGCCTGCCCGCGCGCCGGGCGACGAGGATTGATCCGATCGTGGCATTGGGGCAATAAGAGCTTCGCCGGGTTCGGGGTTTAGGGTGCTGGGTGCTGGGTTCGTTCGGGTGCTGGGTTCAGGGTTCGGCGTTCAGGGTTCGGCGTTCCGGGTTCAAGGTGTTCGGCCCGAGCCTTGAGAGTTCTCAGTTCGATCCAGTGTATAAGGTGGCGCTGTGAATGCAGAACGCAGAACCCAGAACCTCGAACCCGGAACTCAGAACCCAGCACCTCGAACCCTGAACCCCGCACCCGAACGAACCCTGCACCCAGCACCTTGAACCCTGAACCCGCTGTTCTTTTATCCCCCGCCACCTCGAAAGCGCGCCGCCGGCTCGTCCCGTTTCTCTTCCTGCTCTACATCGTCGCGTATCTGGATCGCATCAACGTCGGGTTCGCGTCGCTGCAGATGAACCAGGCGCTCGGGTTTTCATCGACAGCCTATGGATTCGGCGCGGGGATTTTCTTCGTCAGCTACGTGCTGTTCGAAGTGCCCAGCAACGTGATTCTGGCGAAGGTCGGTGCGCGCCGGTGGATTGCGCGGATCATGATCACGTGGGGCATCGTCTCGTCGGCCACGATGTTCGTGCGCAGCGTCGAAGCTTTCTATGTCGTTCGATTTCTGCTCGGTCTGGCCGAGGCCGGCTTCTTCCCTGGAATCGTTTTTTATCTCACCCACTGGTTTCCGCAGCGCGAACGCGCACGGACGATGGCGATCTTCATGACGGCGGTGCCGATCGCGGGCGTGATCGGCGGTCCCGTGTCCGGTGCGCTGCTGACGCTGAACGGGCTCGGCGGTCTCGCAGGCTGGCAGTGGCTGTTTCTGCTCGAGGGCGTCCCAGCCGTGATCCTGGGATTCGTCGTCCTGCGCGCGTTGCCGGACATGCCGCGCGACGCGCGCTGGTTGACGAGCGACGAGAAGGTGGCCCTCGATGCCGTCCTTGCCGCTGAAATCGTGGGACGCGAGCACACGACCGGAACGGCATTTCGCGATCGACGCACGTGGCTGCTGGCGGCGACCTACTTCACGCTGCCGGTGACGCTGTATGGCATTGGCTTCTGGCTGCCGCAGATCTTGAGGACATCGTGGCCTCAGGCGAGCGACTTTTCGATCGGCCTCACGTCCACCATTCCGTATGCGGTCGCGACCGTCGCGATGGTCGTCGTCGGAAAGCATTCGGACCGCACCGGTGAGCGACGATTTCATGTGCTCGTGCCCGCCGTCGCGGGTGCCGCAGGTTTGGGGGTTGACGCCGCTCTTTCCCGGCGTCGTCTGGACGACGGCGACGATCTCCGTGGCGCTCGCAGGCGTGATATCGATGTTGGGTCCGTTCTGGGCGCTCTCGACGGCGTCTCTTGCCGGCAGCGGCGCCGCGGCATCGATCGCGCTCGTGAACTCGATGGGCAACACCGGAGGATTCGTCGGTCCGTACCTGATCGGAGCGATGAACGATGCGACACACAGCCGTGCGGCTGGCGTCCTCGCCATCGCGGTCATTCTCGCGGTCGGCGCGTCGGTAGTCCTGCTCGTGAACGAATCATGAGCAGTCGTTGGATTGCGGCGGGACATTGCCGCGACTGGAGTCGATGAACCGAATGCCCATTCTCGAAGTCAGGCAGCTGCGCAAGACGTTCGGCCCGCTCGTGGCGGTGGCTGATGTGTCGTTCGCGCTCGAAGCAGGACAGATGGTCGGGCTGCTCGGTCCGAACGGCGCAGGAAAAACGACGACCGTGTCGATGATCGCCGGGCTCGTCACGCCCGAACGCGGCGAGGTGCTCGTCGCGGGACGCCGGCTCGAGCGCGATACCGATCCTGCGAAACGGCGCATCGGACTCGTGCCGCAGGATCTCGCGCTCTACGATGAGCTGTCTGCGCGAGACAACCTGCGCTTCTTCGGCGCGCTGTACGGGTTGTCCGGCAAATCGCTCGACGCGGCGATGGGCGCCGCGCTGGAACTGGTCGGGCTTGCCGACCGCGCGCGCGATGCCGTGAAAGTCTTCAGCGGCGGAATGAAGCGGCGGCTGAATCTCGCAGCGGGGACGCTCCACGACCCGGACATCCTGCTGCTCGACGAGCCCACCGTCGGCGTGGATCCGCAGAGCCGCAACGCCATCTTCGACAATCTCGAGGAGCTGAAGCGGCGCGGCAAAGCGCTCCTCTACACGACGCACTACATGGAAGAAGCCGAACGTCTTGCCGACCGCATCGTCGTCGTCGATCACGGGTCGGTCATCGCGAACGACACGCTTGCGGATCTTCGCGCACGGTACGCGCCCGTCGGTTCGAACACGGTCAACCTCGAAACGCTGTTCCTGACGCTGACGGGAAGGAGCCTGCGGGACTGATGCTGACACCGCTGATTGCCATGGTCCGGAAGGACCTCCAGCTGTTCTTCTTCGATCGCCGCTCGGTCATCATCAGCTTCGTGGTTCCGATCGCGATCGCGTCGTTCTTCGGATCGATCTTTGCGGGGCCGTCGAAGGACAGCGAGCCGGCGCGCATCGCCGTGATGATCGTCGACCAGGACGAAAGCGTCATCTCGAAGGCGATCGTCGAGAGCGCGCAGACCGATCGCAATCTGCGGCTCGAGATGACCGATGCCGACACCGCGCGCGACGCCGTGCAGCACGGCCGGACGAGCGTCGCCGCGATCATCCCGAAGGGCTTTGGTGAAGCCTCGGGCGCCGCGTTCTTCGGCAACGGCGACAAGCCGCAGCTCGGGATGTTGTACGACCCGTCGCGCGCGACCGAGCTTGCGATGGTGCGCGGCGTCATGACCGAGCACATCATGCAGGCGGTGAGCCGAGAAATGTTCGGCGGCGCACAGGGACGCGCGTATGTCGAGAAGACGCTGCCGCAGATTGAAGCGTCGCGCATGGATCCGCAGCAGAAGCAGCTGCTCATTCAGCTCCTGCGGTCGGTGCGGACCTTCTACGATCAACCTTCGTCGTCCGGCACTCGTCAGGCCGGTATCACGATGCCCTACACCGTCCACGAGGAGGCCGTGACCGCGCGCGCCAACGTCGCCTACAACGGCTACGCGCACTCGTTCGCGGGCATGGCCATTCAGTTCCTGCTGTTTGCGATGGCCAACCTCGGCGTCGAGATGCTGCTCGAGCGCCAGCGGGGCCTGTGGAAGCGTCTCAGAAGCGCACCGGTCTCGCGGACGACGCTCCTGCTCGGCAAGGGCATCAGCGGGGCGCTGATTTCGTTGCTGATTCTCGAGGTCTCCTTCGCCTTTGCGATGATCGTTTTTCACGTCCGGATCGACGGGAGCCTCCTCGGTTTCCTCGGCGTGTCGGTCGCGTGCGCGGTGATGGCGTCGGCGTTCGGACTCCTCGTCGCAGCGTTGGGCAACACGCCGGCCACCGCTCGCGGCGTGACGACGCTGGCGGTGTTGATGATGGTGATGCTGGGCGGCGCCTGGGTTCCGACGTTCATCTTTCCGGCGTGGCTGCAGCAGTTCACGTTGATCGTACCGGTGCGATGGGCCGTCGACGGCCTCGACGCGATGACCTGGCGCGGAATCGGCCTGAGCGGCGCGGTCGCGCCAATCCTGGTGCTGGCCGGCTTCGCCGCGGCGTTTGCCGTCGTCGCCGCGATGCGATTCAGATGGGAAGAAGCCTAGCGCGGATTGCGCAGGGATAAGGGCTGAGAGGTGAGGGCTGAGTTGAGGGCTTAGCGGCAAGGGTTGAGACTTGAGAGTTGAGACTTGAGAGTTGGTAAGATGTCGCGCATGAATCGACTTTTGCGCGTCGCGATTCCGATTGTTCTCCTGCTCGTGCCCGTGGCGGCGCAAACGCCGCAGTCGGGCGTCTCTGCGCAGGCGGCGCAGGTTCACAGCCGCGCCATCGTGATCGACACGCACGCCGACACGACGCAGCGGATGATCTTCGATCCAAAGTTCAACCTGGGCGAGCGGCATTCCGACGGCAACATCGACATCCCGCGCATGCGCGACGGCGGGCTCGACGGGCTCTTCTTCTCCATCTGGGTCCCGAGCGAAGTCTCCGGTCCAACGGCCGTCAAGCGCGCCTTCGATCAGATCGACGCCGTCCGCGAAGCTGTGCGTACGCACCCGAACGACATGCTGCTCGCCACGACCGCTGCGGACGTGCGCCGCGCCGCCGCCGAACACAAGATCGCCGCCATGATGGGCATGGAAGGCGGCCACATGATCGACGACGACCTGCGCCTGCTGCGCGACTACTACGCGCTCGGCGTGCGGTACATGACGCTCACGCATTTCCTGAACAACAACTGGGCGGACTCGTCCACCGACAAGCCGGCGCATAACGGCCTCACTCCGTTCGGCAAGGACGTCGTCCGCGAGATGAACCGCCTCGGCATGATGGTGGACATCTCCCACGTCGCGGACAAGACGTTCTACGACGCGCTCTCCGTGACGACGGTGCCGGTCATCGCGTCGCATTCCTCGAGCCGCGCCATCGCCAACCATCCGCGCAATATGACCGACGACATGATGCGGGCGCTCGCCAAGAACGGCGGCGTCATCATGATCAACTACCACGCCGGTTTCCTCAGCGAGGAGTTCCGCGTCGCCAGCGAGAAGCGCAGCGGCAACATCGTCACGCAGATGGCCGAGATGTCGAAGAAGTGCGGCGGCAACGAGGCGTGCACGACGATGGAAGACGATCGGATGGATCACGAGGCGATGATGAACGGTCAGCTCCCGAAGGTGAGCTGGGAGAAAATCATCGAGCACATCGACCACGCGGTGAAGGTCGCCGGCGCGGATCACGTCGGGCTCGGATCCGACTTCGACGGCGCGACGATGCCGCTCGGCATGGAGGACGCGACGAAGCTGCCGAAGATCACCGACGCGCTGCTGAAGAAGGGTTACAGCGAGGCGGACGTCGAGAAGATTCTCGGCGGGAACATCCTGCGGGTGATGGAGGCGGTGGAGAAGGGGGCGAAGAAGTAGCGACAACGACGGGTTCTGGGTTCAGGGTGCTGGGTGCAGGGTTCGTTCGGGTTCAGGGTTCAGAAGTGCTGGGTTCAGGGTTCTGAGTTCTGAGTTCTGGGTTCTGAGTTCTGGGTTCTGAGTTCTGGGTTCTGGGTTCAGAGCGGGATTGCACGAACGTTTGCAGAACATGCGGCCACCGGCACGCGGCGTGCCTGTCGGGCGCACATGGGCGCTCGCACCTATCGTGAACTGGTCTGTTGGCAGCTTGCGAACGACTTGAAACTCCGGGTCTATGCCGTGACTGCCATCAACGGCGTCGCGCGCGATGTCAGATTTTGCGATCAGATTCGCGACTCCGCGCGCGGCGCGCCCCGCGCAATCGCCGAAGGCTTCGGCCGGTTCCGACCCGGGGACTTCGGCCGTTATCTGGAATATGCGCGCGCGTCGCTCATCGAAACCCAGAACCACCTCGACGACGCCAGGGACTGCGGTTATGTGTCGGCTGCGGCACACCGGGAACTCGTGACCCTCGCCGACCGCGCGATCGGCGCGGTCACCAATCTGCGAAAGTACCTGGGACGGCAAAGGAAGCCGGAGGATAAAAGTTAGAAGATCAAAGGTGGCTAACCCCGACACCGAGAACCCAGCACTCAGAACCCTGAACCCACAATCTGAACCCCGAACCCCGAACCAGAACCCGGAACTCAGAACTCAGAACTCGGCACTGTGAAAAGTAGAACCCAGAACCCGAACCGCACGCTGCACCCAGCACCCTGAACCATGAACCCGACGAGCTTTCCCCGCTCCTCCGACGCCGTCATCATCGGCGGCGGCTGCATGGGCGCGAGCCTCGCGTACCATCTCACCCGCCGCGGCATCGCGAACGTCGTCATCGTCGAACGAGAAGCGATGCTCGCGACCGGTTCGACGGGCCGCAACGCGGGCGGCGTCCGCCATCAGTTTTCGAACGAAGCCAACATCCGCCTCTCGATCGAATCGATTCGAACGATCGAACGCTTCGAGGACGAGGTCGGCCATCCCGTCGATTTCCATCAGGACGGCTACCTGTTCCTGCTGTCGTCGGACGAGAGCGTCGAGACGTTCCGGCGGAACGTCACGTTGCAGCGCCGCATGGGCGTCGCCGTCGACTGGCTCGACGCGCGGGACGCCGCGACGCTGGCGCCTGGCCTGGACGTGCACGGCGTCTCCGCCGCGACCTACTGCGCGAAGGACGGCATCGCGGATCCGAATGGCGTGACGATGGGATTTGCGAAAGCGGCGCAGGCTGGCGGCGCGACGATCGTCCGCGATACCGAAGTCACCGGTGTCCGCGTCGAGGGCGATCGCGTGCGCGGCGTCGAAACGTCGCGCGGCACGATCGACACGCCGATCGTCGTGAACGCGGCAGGACCGTGGGCGCGGCAGATCGGACGAATGGTCGGCGGCGTCGACGTTCCGGTCGATCCGATCAGGCGGCACATCTTCATCGCGGCGCTCGACGCGTCCGCCGGCGACGGACGCGCCCGCGGCGTACCCGGTTCGCACATCATGGTCATCGACTTCGCAACCTCGTTCTACTTCCATCGCGAAGGCGCCGGCGTGCTGTTCGGCATGGGCGATCCCGCGGAACGCCCGTCGTTCGACACCACGGTTCAGTGGGACTTTCTGCCGCAGGTCATCGAGGCCGCGGTCACGCGCCTGCCGGCGCTTGGCGGCGCGTCCATCTCGCACGCGTGGGCGGGACTCTACGAGATGACGCCGGACGCCAACCCGCTCATCGGCCCGACGAACGTCGACGGCTTCTACGTGCTGTGCGGCTTCAGCGGCCACGGCTTCCAGCATTCGCCGGCGGCCGGACGGATCCTGGCGGACATCATCACGGGGCGAGATCCGCAGTTCGACTGGAGCTCGTTCGCGCTCGCGCGGTTCAGCAGCGAGAAGGCAGTAGGAGAGAAATACGTTGTATGAGTGACGACGTATTGCGGATTGCGGATTGCGGAATGCGGATTAATTGGGGATTGCGGATTGGGGATCGCGGATTGATTGCCGGCTGCGCATTGCGACTGATTGGTTGATTGGTAGCCCTCGCCGCTGCACGTTCCGCTTTGGTCGTTGAAGATTGACCGTTGGCTCCTGAGCGTTGACCCTTGAGCGTTGAGAGTTGACCGTTGAAAGTTGCTCGCGTCTCTATTTACCGATTGTCTGCAGCGAGGCGCACGCCGAGGCTGAATCCCTTGTCGTTCGGCGCGTGCGTGTAGCGCAGCCCGCATCGGGCGCTGTTCGCGTCGAAGTACCAGCTCCCGCCGCGGATGACGCGCTTCGTTCCCGCATCCGGACCGCGCGGGTCGATGTCGTCCGCAGGTGACTCGCTGTACGGGCCGTACCAGTCGGACGTCCACTCCCACACGTTGCCGTGCATGTCGCCGAGTCCCCAGGGATTCAGCGAAAAGCTCCCGACAGGCACCGGGCGCTGCCGGTACTCGCCGGCGGGAAACGTCGTGTACGGATACTTCCCGTTGTAGTTGGCGTCCGCCGTCGTCAAATTCTCGCCGGTGACGAACGGCCCCGTCGTCCCGGCGCGACATGCGTACTCCCATTCCGCCTCCGTCGGCAGCCGGTAGTGAAGATGCGGCGTCCCCGCCGAATCGGGCGCGTCCGTTGCGCTTTTTTCGTTGAGACGTCGAAGGAATTCCTGGACATCGTCGAACGTGACGCTCTCGACAGGACATCGCGGTCCGCAACCGGTGAACGTACTCGGCGACGTGCCCATCACCGTGCGCCACTGCTGCTGCGTGACCTCGTAGCGGCTCAGCAGGAACGGATGCGTGATCGTCACGTCGTGCAGCATCTCGTCGGCGTTGCGGCCCTTCTCGGACGACGCGCTGCCCATCGTGAAGCGGCCCGCCGGCAGCTGGACGAAGAGCATGCCCGTGCGCGGATCGTCAACGGTCCGCGTCGGCATGCGGACGTCCTCGTCGGCGTGAACGTCGAACCGCCTGAAGCGTCCGTACGTCGCGATGGTCTTGATGTTGCTGCCCGAGTTGAACATGTACTGCTCGCGCATCTCGCTCGGGACCGCGATCTGAAAACGATCGTCCTTCCGGAACATCGTCGTGATCTGCGCGCGGACGGCCGATTGCTCGACGAGCAGCGTCGTTTTCATCACGCGTCCGGTCGTCGCCTCGATCCAGACCTTGCCGTGCGCAAAAAGATCGCGTCCTGCTTCGCCACGAATCATCGCGGGCGACACGGTTTCCTGATAGTCGATGGACCAGACGCCAGGACCGACACCGCGATCCTCTCGACTGTTGGAAAAACGGAACCGGGACTGATACGACTCCTGCAGCACGCCGAGCGCAAGCACCGGATTTCCCAGCGTGCTCCGCATGTTGCCCAGGTTGTAGCGCGCGCCTTCGTCGCGGATTCGCTCGGCCTGCACCATCGTGTCGGGCGCCGCGTGGAGGAACAGGTTCGCGAGCCGCTGCTCTCGATCGCGGACCGGGATCCCGTCCACGTCGATCACGTCGCGAAACGGCACGAGCGCCGACGTATCCGGCGACTTCACCAGCAGGAAGTCCGACCGGAGGTCGCGATGACGCGCGCGCGACAGCTCCGCTGCGGATGGCGCGGCCAGCGCCATTCCGCCGCGGCCGACGGTCGGCGTGTAGCTCGGGAGCAGCGTGCTCGCGTCCTGGATGTAGGACTCCTCGGCGACGACGTTCTCGAACTGATCGATGAAGTAATCCAGGTACCAGGCCGCTCGATCGAGAAGCGTCGAGATTTCCGGCTGTTCCGCGTTCTGCGGCTCGGCGGCCGCACCCAAGATCCGCACGTGAGGCGAGGTGGCGCAGACGACGAGCAGTGCAGCCGCAATCCACACCCGCATGAGCAGTGAGGGCTATACTACCCCACGCATAAGGAGCCCTTATGAAACGCGCTGTTCTTGCCACCCTGGCGCTTGCCGTCGCAGTGGTCTCCACGCCGATCGTCGCCCAGCGTTCCGGTCAGCCGGCGTCCCGCGCTGCCGCATCGGCCGCCGCGTACTTTCCTGATCGATTCGACTGGCAGCACAAGAAGGCCGAAGACGTCGGGATGAACGGCGCGATCGTCAACGAGGCGGTCCAACTGGCGATCGCCGCCGACACGCCGGGACCGCACGACATGGCGCTGTTCCTCCACAACAGCTTCGGGAAGGAGCCGTACAGCACGATCGCCGGTCCCATCCGCGACCGCGGACCCGCGAGCGGTCTCATCACGCGCCACGGCTACATTGTTGCCGAGTGGGGCGATCCGAAACGCGTCGACATCTCGAACAGCGTGACGAAAACATTTCTGACGACGGTCGTCGGGCTGGCGTGGCAGCGCGGCCTGATCCACGACGTCAACGACTACGCGCGCGACTACATGCCGCCGAACGTCGACCTGTTCGAAGCCGAGCACAACCAGAAGATCAAGTGGGATCACCTGCTGCGTCAGACAAGCGACTGGCAGGGCACGCTGTGGGGAAAGCCTGACTGGGCCGATCGTCCCGTCGGCGAGAAGATGGAAGACTGGCCGAACCGCAAGCTGTGGGAGCCGGGGACGCACTTCAAGTACAACGACGTGCGCGTGAACGTGATGGCGCTCGCCGCGCTGCAGGTCTGGCGCAAGCCGCTGCCGCAGGTGCTGCGCGAAGAAGTCATGGAGCCGATCGGTGCCTCCTCCACGTGGCGCTGGTACGGCTACGAGAATTCCTGGGTCGAGATCGACGGGCAGAAGGTGCAGTCGGTGAGCGGCGGCGGCCATTGGGGCGGCGGCATGTTCATCAACTCGTACGACATGGCGCGGTTCGGCTACATGTACCTGCGCGGCGGCAAGTGGAAGGACCGCCAGATCATGTCGGACAAGTGGATCCAGATGGCGCGCACGCCCGGGACGGACAACAACACGTACGGCTACGCGAACTGGTATCTCAACACCGGCCGCAAGCCGCTGCCCGCGGCGCCCGAGACCGCCGTCCGCTTCGTCGGCAACGGCTCGAACATCATCTACATCGACTGGGACAACGACATCGTCGCCGTCTTCCGCTGGATTCGCGGCGATCGTCCGCTGAACGACGTCATCGCGAAGATGATGTCGTCGCTGCAGCCGAACAACAGCCAGCAGTAGGTCGGGCAGGTCAGGCAGGTCAGGTGGGTCGCCTGACCTTGCCGCTGCCGTTCACGTGCGGCTTCAGCACAGCGGTGATGAAGCTGTGGATGGGCGTCGCGACGCCGACCTCGCGGCCGATGCGTGCGACGGCGCCGCTCAGCCACGGAAGCTCCAGGCGACGACCCTGTTCCAGATCCACGAGCATCGACGCCTTGGTCTCGTACGGCAGCGCCTTGTAGGCGCGCGCCACGTCCTCGACCATGTCGTCGCCGACCGCAATCCCCTTGGCGTGCGCGACGGCCAGCGTTTCCGCGACCGCCGCCTTCAGCATCGCAAACAAATCCGGATCGTTGACGATGACGCCGAGCGGTGAGCGGGTGACGGCGTTCATCCCGCTGAGCACGGAGAGGCGTGTGAACTTCGTCCAGATGTCCACCGCGATGTCGGAGCTGAGCGTCGAGTGAAAGTTGGTCTTCGCGCACGTGTCGAGCAGCGCTTCTAGCCGCGCGCTTCTGCTGCCGTCGAGCTCCCCGAAGATCAGATGATCCATTGCCGTGTGCTTGATGACACCCGGCTCGCTGACGACCGCGGACACATAGCAGGTTCCGCCGCCGGTATGTTCCCGGCCGACCTTGCGACCGACGATGTCCACGCCGTCGACGCCGTTCTGAAAGGGGAGCACCACCGTCGCGGGACCGACGAGCGGCGGCAGCAGGGCGAGCGCGGCTTCGGCGTCGTACAACTTGACGGCGAACATGACGACGTCCACCGGTCCGACTTCCTGCGGATTATCCGTCGCCGCGACGCGCGCCACGTGAACGTCGCCCTTCGGGCTCAGGATTCTGAGACCGTTCGCGTGCATCGCCGCGAGGTGCGCACCTCGCGCGATGAACACCACGTCGGCGCCTGCCGCCGCCAACCGTCCGCCGAAATAGCCGCCGACGCCGCCTGCCCCTACGATTGCGATCCGCATGCCGACAATTCTAATGGCGGCGGCTCCGCGGCTTCACGGCGTGGACAGTACGAACTTGTTCCCGTCCACATCCTGAAAAATCGCCGCCGTTCCCCAGTCGCTCTTCTTCGGCTCCTGGACGAAGACGACGCCGCGCGTCTTCATCTCCTTCGCCGTCTCGACCACATCGTCGGCGACGAAGGTGATGTTGAGAAAGCCGCCGATCATCTTCTTGTGCTCGTCCGGCGTGAAGAGCACGAGCCTGCTCCCGGCGTGCGGAAAACCCAGCTCGATCCAGCGCTGGGATCCGTCGAACGGGCTGTCGGTCATGACACGCATGCCGAGCGCCTTGGTGTAAAACTCGAGTGCGCGATCCTGATTCGTGACCGGAACGCTCGCGAATTTAATCCCTTTGATCACGTGGCCTCCTCGGTTCGCGATCGTGCCGTGGAACGTGGACCCGCGCAAGGCGTGCATCGCCTACTATGGCAGTGGTTGCTATAACAGGGATCGACGTGTGACCATCGACGACTACATCATCGACACGCTGATGCCGGACCTTGTCGGCCACGATCGGCAGCCGTCCGCCTTTCTGGTGTATCTGTATCTGTCGCGGCGCACGCACGGTAAGCGCTCGGGGGACACACAGGTCGCGCTTCGCGACATCGCCGAGGAAACGGGGCTCGCCAAGCGCTCGGTCCAGAGCGCGCTGTCGTGGCTGGTCAAGCGACAGCTGATCCGGGTGGCTCGCGAGAGCATCACGGCCATTCCGATCTACACGGTGATGGCGCCGTGGCGGCGCGGGTGACGACAGTTCGAGCGCAAGAGCCGGATAGCGGCGTGCGCGTCCGGATGCCACACTGACGGCATGCAGATCAACCCGCAGGAGATGAATCACCCGATGGCGCCACGGGAAGAGAGCGAAGCGACCGAGCGGCTGAACGATCAGGCGCGCTGGAACGCCGTCGTGAACCGCGACCGCCGCGTCGACCGACTCTTCGTCTATGCCGTCCATTCGACCGGTGTCTACTGTCGGCCGTCGTGCGCGAGCCGGCGGCCGCGACGCGATCGCGTCTCCTTCTTCGATTCGCCGCGTGAAGCGGAGCAGGCCGGCTTCCGGGCGTGCAAGCGCTGCACGCCGACGGCCGCCGTGATCGCGGATCCCTGGATCGAAAAGGTTCGGCGCGCGACGGTCTATCTTGCGAACGTGGACGGCCCGCCGTCGCTCGCTCGTCTGGCCGAACGCCTTGGCGGCAGCCCGTATCACGTCCAGCGCAACTTCAAGCGCATCGTCGGCATCACGCCGCGCGAGTATGCAGATGCGGTCCGGCTGGGCGCGGTGAAGCGGCGCCTTCGCAAGGGCGAGACGGTGACGGACGCGATGCTTGATTCTGGATACGGATCCAGCAGCCGCTTCTACGAGCGTGCGGCGCCGAAGCTTGGCATGACGCCGTCGCGCTATCGCGGCGGCGCGGCGGGCCTTCGGATCACCTACGGCGTCATCGAGTCACCGTTGGGACGTTTGCTGGTCGCGGCGACGGAGCGCGGTATCTGCACGGTCGCGATGGGCGCGTCGGACGCTGAGCTCGTGCGCGCGCTTCGCCAGGAATATCCCCGCGCGTCGATTGCGGAGGACGCCGGCGCGCTGTCGGCATCGACAACGGCGATTCTGGACCACCTGCGCGGCCGCACGCCGCGGCTGGAGCTACCGCTCGACATCCGCGCGACCGCGTTCCAGTGGCAGATATGGAGTGCGCTCTCGGCGATTCCTTACGGCGAGACGCGCACCTACGCCGACGTCGCGCGCAGCATCGGCCGGCCGAACGCGGTCCGCGCCGTCGCGCGCGCCTGTGCGACGAATCCAGTGGCGCTCGCGATTCCCTGCCACCGCGTCGTTCCCGCAGCGGGCGGCACCGGCGGATACCGGTGGGGTGCGAACCGCAAGAAGGCGCTCCTCAGCGCGGAGACGAGCGCGGCATCTCGAAAAAGCCGTCGCTAGGCGGCGTTTTCTTGACGTGGCGTTCGAGCATCTGTCGGCGGACGACGCCGCCGTACACGTTGCCCTGCGCGTCGACGCCGACGGCTTCCGCGCCGGAATGATCCGGGACGGTCGACTCTGAGTCTTCGATGAAGGCCGTGACCGATCCGTCCCGGGCACTGCCGATGCGAACGCCTTTCTTGATCCCTTGAAGCTCGTGCGCGCCGGTGTCGGGACCTGATTCCGAATCGGCGACGTAGATCGCGTCGTCACGCGTAATGAAGATGCCGCTCGGACGCCCGAACTGTCGCCACTCGTCGAGAAAACGGCCGTCCTGATCGAAAATCTGAATCCGGTTGTTCTCGCGATCGGCGACGAACAGCCGTCCACGGGAGTCCATCGCAATCGAGTGCGGCTCGCTCATCTCGCCGCGTCCCGATCCCTTGTGTCCCCATTCCCTGGCGAAGCTGCCGTCTTTCCTGAACTTGACGACCCGGTTGTTCAGCCCGCCGCGATGGCTGTCCGTCACGAAGATGTCGCCGTTCGGCCCGACGACGACGTCGGTCGGCTGATCGAAGAGCGCAGGGCCGGAGCCCGAGACGCCGGCTTTGCCGAGCGTCATCACAACCCGACCGGTCCGATCGAACTTGATGACCTGATGGCCTTTGCCGTTTTCCCCGCGCGCGTCCGTCACCCACAGGTTGCCGTCACGATCGACGGTTGCGCCGTGCGGGAACGCGAACATGCCGGCACCCCACGACGCGAGCAGCTTACCGGCGGCGTCGTATTTCAGAATCGGCGCCTCGGGACGGCCGCTGCACGAATTCGCGAAGCAGCGATGGATGACGAAGATCGTGCCGTCGGGCGCCGGCTCGATCGCCGTCACGGCCGCCCACTTGACGCCCGTCGGGAGCTCACCCCAATCCCGCGTGGTCCTGTACGGCTGCGGCAAATCGTTGCGGACGACCTGTGTGGTCTGCGCGAAGGGCGAGAGCCCGGCGAGAAAGGACAAGAGCGCGATTGCAACCCGCATGAATCACCTCGATCAAGATGCAGGCTCGAAGCTCCAGCGCGTCGCGGCCTTGAAGTTCTTTTCCCACATGCCGAAGACGACGCGCGGCTGAACTTCGTAGATGCCGCCCATTTTCGGATCGAGCGTCCACGGCTTGTACTTCCTGTTGTACGCCGGTGCGACACGGGCGATGCCGGCCGGATCGGAAATCTCGACCGCTCTGCCTTCGACGATGGCCGCTTCGGCGGCCTTCTCGGTGCAGACGGTGCACGACGGGTTGGCGGCGAGGTTGCGCGCCTTGCGCGATTCGCGGCGGGTGCTGAAGTAGAAGCGGCCACCGACCCACACGCCCCACACGATCATCGCGTGCGGCGTGCCGTCCGGCCGCGTCGTCACGATCCAGTAGTTGTGCGAACGCGTGAGGCGCGTCTCGGCCCACGTCCACGGCAGCAGTCCCCTCGTCCCGCGCGGCAGCCCGTACCCGGGCATGTGCGGACGTGTCGCTTTGGGTGTGACAGGCTCTTTGCGATCTCGCGGCTGCTTCGCCATGTTTCCTCAAGTCGGCCGCTCACTGATGGCTCGTGAGCGCCACCGCCAGCGTCAGCAGCGACTTGATTCCCGGCACGATGCTGCTGGCTTCGGCGTTTTCTTCCAGGCGGTGCGGCATGTTCTCCATCGTCGCGCCGATGGCGACCGCCGGAATCCCCATCGCGACGGCGTTGTTCGCGTCGGTTGATCCGACGTCGGCGGGAACAATCGGAGGGCTGCCGGCCTTGCGGTAGTAGTTCGCGACTGCGAGTGCGGTCTGGACCAGCGGATGATTGAGCCGTTCCCCTTTCGTCCGCGCCTTCGAGTAATCCTGGAGCACCGACTTCTCCATGTGGAAGCCGACGCCTTCCTTCTCGGACGCACGCCGCGCGGCGGCCTCGACCGCCTGCTCGAGCTTCGTCTGCGTCGGTGTATCGAGCGAGCGAAGATCGACGGTGAACCACGCTTCGCGCGCCACCGCGTTGACGACCGTTCCGCCGCCGATCATACCGACGTTCGCCACGGGCAGCTTGAACGAATCGAGTCCTTCGGCGAGCGGCGGCAGCGGAATCTCGTAGATCGCGGTAATCGCATCGGCGACGGCCTTCGCCGGATTCGGACCGCCCCGGCTCTCCATCGTGTGTGCGCCGGGAGACGTGTAGTAGAACTTGTACTGGCTGATGCGCAGCGCGCCGTACCACACCTGGTTGGCGCCGACGTCCACGGCAACGAACATATCCGGCTTGTAGCCGCTCGTCTCGAGCCAGTGCCTGGCGCCGAGCAGTCCGATCTCTTCCTGCACGCTGGCCAGGAACACAAGGTCGCCCTTCGTCTGCACGCCGCCGCGGTTGAGCGCGCGGAACATCTCGAGCACCGCCATCACGTTCGACGTGTCGTCGCCGACGCCGGGTGCGCGAAGAATGTCGCCCTCGCGCCTCACCTTCAGTTCGGTGTCCTCTGGAAACACCGTGTCCGTGTGCGCGCAGAACACCACCGTCGGTCCGCCGCCCGATCCCTTTCGAACCCCGCTGACGTTCGCCATGTCGTCAACCCGGATGTTCGTGAGCCCGATCTTTTCCATCTCGGCGCGGATGTACTGCGCGCGCGCCTGTTCCTTGCGCGACGGCGCCGGCATCTCGACCAGGCGTATCCACTCGTCGACGATCGCGGTCGAGCGTCCGTCGATCGATTGCAGAGCCTTTTTCACGTCCGCGCGTTCGAGCACCGAGGGATTGAACCAGCTGGTTTGGGCGTGCGCGGGAGCGGGCGCGCCGACGAAGAGAGCGAGGAGCAATACGATCGTGCGCATGCCGAAGAGCATACTCCGGGCGATATCCTGGATGCGTTCCTACCTCCATCCAATCGCGATGGCGGTCGACACCATCGCCGCGCCAAACAACATGAGAATTGCGTAGATCGGCGTGACGAACGCCAGCCACTCTTCGTACTTCAAGCCGGCGGCGGCGATCATCGCCACGACTGCGCCGTTGGTCGGCGTGATCAGCTCGCACAGGCCCGCGCCCACCTGATATGCGAGGACAGTCACCTGGCGCGAGAGGCCCAGCAGGTCCGACAGCGGAATCAGCAGCGGCATCGTCAGCACGGCGTGCCCGCTGACGCTCGGGACCGGGATGTGGATGATCGCGTGCGCCGCAATCATCCCCGTCGCCGACGCCGCCACGGGCAGGTGCGAGAGCGGCGTGAACAGCGCATTCACGATCGTGTCGACGACGCGGCCCTCATCCATCACGACGAAGATCGCACGCGCGAATCCAATCAGCATCGCCGCGTACGCCATGCCGCGGAAGCCGTCGACGAATCCTTCTGCCGTGCCCTCGGCTCCGAGTCCGCCGACGATCCCCGCGATGACGCCCATCAGGAAGAACAGGCCGGAGAGCTGATCGAAATCCCAATCCCACCTGGAGACTCCGATGATCAGCAGCACAAACGCCGCGCCCACCGACGTCAGCACCAGCATTTGACGCCGCATCGACACGACGGGGCCGCGTGCGTCGCCGCTTTCTGCCCGCACGCGAGTGCGCGACGCCCACCGTATCGTCCACGCAATCCAGACCGTGAGCGCCGCGACAAGCGTCGCGAGCCGGAACGCCCAGCCCGAGAGCAAGGGAAGCCCCGCGACTTTCTGGGCGATTCCGACCTGAAACGGGTTGATGGGGCTGAACGCCGATCCGACGATCGCGCTGCCCAGGCTTGCCGCGATCCCGACGACGGGCCTGAAGCCGAGACGCCGCATGAGCAGCATCAACAGCGGCACGAACGCGAGAATCTCCTCCTGCATGTTCTCGATCGCGCCGCCGGTCGCAAAGGCAATCGAGACTACCGGCAGGACAAGCAGCGAGTGGCCGGACAACGTCGACACGAGGGCGTCCATGAGAACCTGCAAGGCACCCGTCTTGTCGACGACGGTGAATGCGCCGCCGACCAGCATCACGAAGTAGATGACCGAGCCAGCGCTGAGCATTCCCTTCGGAATCGCGACGAGCGTGTCGAAGAACGAAAGCGGCTTGGGGTCGACGTGCTTGTAGCTGCCGGCCACCACGACACTCCTGCCCGTGACCGGGTCGTCGCGGCGGTCGTATTGTCCTGCGGGAAGAACGTGCGTGAGGATGGCGGCGAACGCGATGCATCCCACCAGCAGAATCAACGGGTGGGGAAGGCGGAACTTCACTTCGGAGAGGAAAAAGCCGACGGTCGACGAGCACCGATCATGCCGCTCACTATACTCGCCGCCGCGTATGATTGCCGCGGTGCTTTCATGGCCTCACGTCCGCGTGAACCGCCGCTCGTTCCTGATGGGCGTGGCGGGCCTGCCATTCGCGTTTCGAGAGCCCATCGTTCAAGGACGGTCGACGCCGCTGACGCTCGAATCGCGTGTCGGTGCCGCGCGCCGGGAGCTCGTGAACGTCGGCGTGCCGTTTGCTCCGGGGCTCGTCTCCGATCCGAATCGCATTCGCATCGAGACCGACCGCGGTAAGGTCGTACCCGTTTCGGTCCGCGTGCTGGAGCGATGGCGCGGGCGTCCGGGTGCCCCGGCTCAGAATGAATCGATCCGCGCGGCGCAGCTTCAATTCCATTTCGATTTCGTGAGCGAGCTGCCCGCTGGCGTCACGCTCATCGTCTCCGATCGCACGTCACGTGTCTCGAAGGACGTGATGCCGGTCCACGGCACGCTGCTCGCCGCGGATGGGCTGGAGGGGCCTCGCGTTGCGGCCCGCCTGAGCCCGGAGTGGCTCTGCGCGTCGGAAGTGGCCGGCCTTCAGACGCCTGCGGGACGGTCCGGCCAATTGAGCGGCTACGATCGCTTCGTCGAGCGCTCCTTTCCGGGATCCCTGCGCTACATCGACAGCAGCGTCTACCATCACTGGCTCTTCGATCGCACCAGCACCTACTACACGCAGTTCGTGAGGACGGGCGAGCGCCGTTACCAGGATGCCGCGTATCACTGTGCGAACTTCGTTCGCCTGCACACCGACGTCACGACAAAGCAGGCCGGGACGTTCACGCTGAAGGGGCCTGACGTCAAGTACGTCTACCCGCGCGCGATGCACACGCATTACCTGTTGACCGGCGACGACCGCGCGCTCGAAGCAGGGAAGCTGATGGCGCGGTTCTGTCTCGAACGCTGGGACCCGCGTTATCGACCGGACCAGTACGTCCAACCTCGCCTCGGCGTCGATCCAGAGAAAGATCGGAAGTTCTGGAGCACACGGCACGAAGCGTACGGGCTGCTCGGCGTCCTGCACGGCTGGGAAATGACGGGCGACGAAGTCTACTGGCGCCGGATCGTCGAGTATCTCGACGCGCTCGCCGCCCATCAGACGCAGCCGCCGGACGGACGTCCCGCCGACGGTTCGTGGCGTCAGAACTGGGCGCTCTACGATCCGAATGAAACGCTGCTGGCCGGCGGCGCATCGCCCTGGATGACGGCGATTCTCCTGTCGGCGCTCTTTCATGCCTGGCGAGTGACCGGCGACGATCGAATCCCCGGAATGGTCACGCGCTGGTGCGACTTCCTCGATCGGAAAGGCTTCATCGCGGACGGATCACGGGCGCACTACGTCGTCGACTGCTTCGGCGAAAACCACCTCGACGAAGCGCCGGGTCCACAAGGCCAGGGGATGGAACGGCACAGCACGGAGCTCGCCTGCAGCTTCGCCATGGGGCACTTCTTTTCGAAGGACGCGGCGCAGCGCTCGCGATTCACAAAGCGCTTCGATCGGCTCTTTGCCATCGCGCAGACGATCGATGCGAACACGCCCGAGCGTTGCTACAACTGGGCGTTCCAGGCTTCGAGCCACCTCGTGTACTTCATGAATCAGGCGTAGCTGTCCGCGCAGGCGCTGGAGCCTCTCGTCTGACGACTAGCGAGCTTCGCCGAGGCTGCGTGTGATCAACGCCAGCTGATTCCGGCAGTCCTTTTGGCTCAGGCCTTCGAGGCGGCGCCGGAGCGCGCGCGCGTCGCGGCGTCCGCCGAACGTCCTGGCTTCCTGCGTTGACGCGGCGTGTGCCATCCGGCGCCATGTGAGCGTATCGAAGTGAGGCAGGTCGAGCCGTTCCATTGCCTGCCGCTCGTGCTCGTAGACGCGCACGCGGCCTCGCGACACGCCGTTGCGGATGCACAGCGGTCGCGCCAGCCACTCGATTTCGATCGACCGATCGGCGCCATCCTCGAGGAACTCGGGGTGCAGCAGGTGCAGATGCAGCCGGCCGTACGTCGAGCTGTCCCGCAGCAGGACTCGCAGATTGAGCCGATCGAACTTCTCGAGAAACGGATCCGCGAGCAGCTCGCGCCGATTTGCGAGCAGGCAGTCGTACGCGGCCCGAAATCCGTCCTTGAACTGACGCAGGTACGCCGACGCGCTCGGCCGCCGTTCCCCGATCTGCACGCGGTGGAGCTGACGCTCGCGCGGCACCCCTTCGGAGAACATCATCTGATCGGTGTTGACGTAATGCCAGACCGGGAAGCGGAGATCGGAGTCCGGGATCTCCGGCGCACCGAGGGCGCTCGCATCGAGCGCGGACTCCCTTCCGCTCGCCCGCCGCGGCAACAGGCCCGTGTCGAGCACCGAGGCGCGATGGCGCGGGCCGCTGAGCAGTGTCTCGAGGTCCACGACGACGGGATGCTCGCCGGCGGCGACGAGGTTCTCGCAGTGGATATCGGTGACGGCGAGCGCGTGCAGCACGGCGAGCAGCATGCCGGCGCGCGCGAAGAAGCGCGCGACCGCCGCCTCGTCATCGCAGCGACGATGGTCGACGACCTCCATCCAGCCGTACGATCCGCGATCCAGCGCGCGAACCGTCTTGAGCTGGAGCGGCAAGCCGCGCGCGTTCAGCCAGCCGAGGAATGCGTTGAACGCGATTTCCGGCCGGACCGATCGCGGCTTGTAGACGACGCGTTCGCCCGTCGCGAAGGTCAGCCTGGCGACGGTCTGACCGCCGGCGTGACGATCGGAAAGACCGGTCCCGATCGCAGTCACGGCGTGCACGCCGCGGCCCTGGCCCAACTCGATGAACGACCGGAGCCGCTCCCAGTCGGTTGCGATCCGCTCGCACAGTCGAGCCGACTCCGCGATCCAGAGCTCGACCGACTGCGCGAGCAGGCGCGCCAGCACCGGATAGCGATCGAAGGCGTCCATCAGATCGCCGCCGCTGAGCCGGGCCGCGAACTGCGCGTAGATGCGCGTCGAACGCGGCCTGCGGCTCCACGCGTCTTCGAGCGCCGAAAGCGGCGCGCGCGCGAACCGGAACTCGTAGAACAGACGCCCGAGCGCGAGGCCCGCGACCAGGGACAGGTGTTCGAGAAGCTGGCGCTCGATTGCCGCGAGCGCGGCGGGAGACAGGACATCGCGCGAGCCTTTCGCGCGGGACTCGAAACGCAATCGGGCGTGCGCGAGAAACGGCTCGAGGATATCGCCGAACGGCACGTCGTTCGACGCGTCCGTCGAGCGCGAGGGAGGAGCGGCGAGGACGGCCGCCAGCGTCCGCACCCAGCCGGGGACGCGCGCAGGCTTGCGGGCGCCGAGCAATGATTCCGGCGCCAGCCCACGCGCCGATCGCATCCGGCGATCAAGCAGATCGCGGCTGCCGAGGACGTCGCACCATCGTTCGAGGCGGCGCGAATCGACGGCGCCGGAGCGCGCGGGTGTCCGTTCCCAGAGCGGCGTCGCCCGGCCGGCGATCTGACGAAGCCGACGACGCTGATCGTGCGTCAACGGCCGGCGCAGCTAGTCGTCGGTGAATCGAATCGGGTGCCAGCTCTTCGTGTAGCTGAGGCAACCGCGCGCGCAGGAGCTGAGAGGCGGCCGCGGACGGACCTTGCTGACGACGTCGCCCAGCGATTTCTCTCCGGCGGCAAATCGATCGGCATAGCTTTTCCTCACGGCGCGTTCGAACTGCGCGCGCGTGAACTTGAAGCCCGCGGCTCTTGCGATCTTCACAACCTGGGCGGCCGTGACGGCGGCGCCTTTCTCGAGCGCGGCTTGTACCTTTGCGCTCGTCTTCGCGTCTGTCTGAGCATGCTGCAGGAAATCGAGCGGGGCGGATTTCTTCACGGGCGGCTCCTTACGCCGCCAGCATAGCCACGCGTCGAGGGCGATGCAACGAAAGAACGTCTGCGGCGATCGAACCTCGACCGCCAGAGAGCGCTTCGGCGGCCTCCAGCCTTCCTGAAGCGGCGGGGCCGTCCACGCGACTCGTGCCGCGTGATCGCGGGCGGCAATGAGCGGGGGGTCGAACCCTGGCAACGTGTCGGATAGAATGCGCGGAACCGTGTCGGCTTCCGCCCGCCTTCTCCTCGTCCTCGTACTCTCAGCGGCGTCTCTCGACGCGCAGGCCCAGCGCCCGAGAAAGGTCTTCATCTCGGTCGACATGGAAGGCATTTCGGGCGTCGTCGATCCGGCGCAGCTCGGTCCTGACGGCTTCGAATATCAGCGGGCGCGCGAGTGGATGACCGGCGAGGTGAACGCCGCCATCGCGGCCGTCCGGGCGAGCGGCCCCGCGGAGATCGTCGTCTGCGACTCCCACGGCAACGGCCAGAGCCTCCTCATCGACAAGGTGCCAGACGATGTGTCCATCGTCCGGGGATTTCCGCGGCCATTGGAGATGATGCAGGGCATCGACGAGACGTTCGCGGCCGCGCTGTTCATCGGCTATCACGCCAGCGAATGGACGCCAGGCGCCGTTCGCGGCCACACGATCTCGAGCGCGCGCCTGCTCGGCGTGAAGCTGAATGGCAATGAGGTGTCCGAAGGCATCTACAACGCCGCGCTCGCCGGTTCGTTCGGCGTACCGATCGCGTTCGTCTCGGGCGATCGACTCGCGGTCACGCAGCTGCAGAAAGCGGTTCCCGGCGTCGAGGGCGCGATCGTGAAAGAGCCATACGGCTATCACTCGGCCCAGACCGTGACGCCGGCGAAGGGACAGGCGCTCGTGCGCGAAGGCGTGACGCGCGCGATGGCGAAGCTCGGTTCGCTCCAGCCGTACCGCGTGTCCGCACCGATCGCGCTCGAAGTCGGCTTCAAGCTGACGATCGACGCGGAGCGCGCGGCCTTCGTTCCCGGCCTGTCGCGATCGGACGCGCACAGCGTGAAGGGCACGTTTCGCGACATGCCTGAAATCACCAGGCTGCTGCAGGTCCTGACGAGCTTCTCGGCGCCCTGACGCATCGACTCATGACCAAATACGGCGATTCGCCCTGGCTCGACGAGTTTCCCAAGTCCCGAGTTCCCGCCTATCCGGGTTTTCGCGGGCGCGTGTCGATCGACGCGGTCGTCATCGGCGGCGGTCTCACCGGCTGCGCCACCGCGTACGGTCTTGCCGCGGCGGGATTCAAGACGATGCTGCTCGAAGAGCGGCGCGTCGGACGCGGAAGCACGTCGCTGTCCACCGGATGGATCGCCGAGGATCCAGGCGTCTCGTTCGTCGCGCTTGAAAAGGCGCTCGGGCTCCGCCAGGCGCGGTGGGCGTGGCAAAACTGGCGGCGCGCGGCGCTCGATTTTTCGGCGTTGATGCGGCGCCTCGACATCAAGTGCCATCTCGAACCGCATGCGACGCTGACGACGGCGCACTCGCCGGAGCAGGCGGCGCTCCTTGCCCGCGAACGGAAAGCGCGCGTCGCCGCCGGCATCGACGCGCCAACGCTCGCCGCCCGCGCGGTCCGCGCGGAAGCGGGCCTCGCCGGTGCGACCGCGCTCCGCGGAAAGGATTCCGCGACGCTGGATCCCTATCGCGCGTGCATCGGTCTCGCGGCGGCCGCCGCTGACCGCGGCGCGCAGCTGTTCGAACGATCGGCGGTGCGCCGCATCACGTTCACGCGCAAGCACGCCGACGTCCATCTGGCCGACGGGTCGATCCGCACGCGCCGCATCATCGTCGCGACCGGCTATCCGACACCGCTCTTCAGATCGCTCGCGCGCCATTTCTGGTTTCACGCGCGCTATTCGGTGGTCACCGATACGGTGCCGGCGAAGGTGCGACAGCAGCTCGGACAGCGCACGTCGGTCGTGCGTGATTCCGCCGTGCCGCCGCACGTGATTCGCTGGGTTGGCGACGACCGGATCATGATCACCGGCGCCGACGGCGAGCGCGTCGCTCCGCGGCTGCGCGAGAAAACCATCGTCCAGCGCACCGGTCAGTTGATGTACGAACTGTCCACCTTGTATCCCGACATCTCGGGTATCCAGCCGGCGTGGGGCTGGTCGGGCGATTACGCCCGCACGGAACACGGCCTGCCGTACATCGGCGCGCACCGCAACTTCCCTCATCACCTCTTCGCGTTCGGCGATTCGAGCCAGGGCGTCACCGGCGCTTATCTGGCCAGTCGCGTTCTGCTACGCCAGTGCTCCGGGGAAATGGATCGCCTCGACGACGTTTTCGGATTTCATCGCTAGATAGGCCATTCGGCCGAATCGGCCTTAAAAATCCTTTGTATACTCGTGAGTCCCTTATCAAGGAGTCATTCGATCATGCTCCGCGTTTTTCTATCTGCGGTTCTGGCCGGTCTTCTGGCCACGCCTGCATTTGCACAATCCACCGCCGCCAACGGCGCCATCGAGGGCACCGTCACCGACTCTCAGGGCGGCGTACTTCCCGGCGTCACGGTCACGGTGACGCACATCGAGACCGGCACTGAACGGTCCACCGTCACGAACGAAAAGGGCCTCTATCGCGCGCCGCTGCTGCCGCTCGGCACGTATCGAGTCGCCGCGGAGCTGCAGGGCTTCAAGAAGTTCGAGCAGACCGGCGTGAAGCTGTCGGTCGGCGAAACGGCCGTCGTAAACGCCACGCTGGCCGTCGGCACCGTCAGCGAGACGATTACCGTCAGCTCGCAGGATCTGCCGGCGCTCGACGCGGCTCGCATCGACATCGGGCACACGATGAGCGATCTCGAGGTGCATAGCCTCCCGCTCGTGGCTCGCAACCCGTACAACTTCGCGCTCGTCCAGCCGGGCGTCACCGGCTACGAGAACGTCGAGTTCGGCGTGCCGCGTCTCGCCGCCAACGGCGGCTCGATGCGCATCAACTATCAGGTGGACGGCAACACCAACACCGAAAAAGACCGCGCCGGCCTCCGCCTGCTGCCGATGTCGGAAGTGATGATCCAGGAAGTGAAGGTCGTCACCACCGGCTTCGCGCCGGAGTTCGGACAGACGATGGGGATGGTGTACAACGCGGTGACGCCGTCGGGGACGAACACGTTCCGCGGCGAGGGCAGCTATCTGTTCCGTCGCGATCCGTTCAGCGCCTTCCCGTTCTTCTTCGGCTGCACCGGCATCGCGTCCACGTGCGGCGAGCCGCCGCCGGGATCGGTGCTGCCGGCGACGCGCGTTGACACGGGCACAGCCGACGTCGGCGGTCCGATCATCAAGAACCGCGCGTTCTTCTACACCGGCTGGGAACAGACGCGGCGCGACCTGTCGTCGACCGCGCTCATCACCATCGCGCCGTCGAACGCCGCGGCGCTCGGTCTGAAGCCGCAGCCGTCTGCGGTGCCGAACGTCCAGACCGGCAAGTTCTTCATCGCCAAGGGCGACGTCCAGGTGGACAGCGCGAACCGCGCGACGGTCCGATGGCTTCGCTTCCACAACGACGCGCCGTACAACAGCGGCGGCGGACTGCAGTCGCTCGAGTGGGCGACGAACTTCCTCGACGCCATGGACTCGGTCGCGGGCCAGATGGTCAGCACGATCGGTCAGAGCATGCTGAACGAAGCACGCGTCCAGTACGCGCACCGGCATCAGAGCTCGGTGCGGAACAGCGATTCCGGCGACGGCCCGGCGGTCACGGTCACCGGCATCGCGAGCTTCGGCAGCCCGCTGAGCGGCACGGGCCAGGGCAGCGACGGCTTCGACTTCAAGCAGAACATCAGCCAGGTGATCGACAACTTCACCTACATCCGCGCGGCGCACGCCTACAAATTCGGGTTCGACTATCAGTACATCCACGACGAGCGCACCGCGGCGCCGCAGTTCCTCTACACGTTCCCGTCGATCGCGGCGTACAACGCGGCCAGGGCGGGCACGAACCCGTTCGGCTATTCGTCGATGACGCAGATTACGGGCAACCTGGGCTTCGCGATGAACACGAACCTGTTCAGCGCGTTCGTGCAGGACGACTGGCAGGTGTCGTCGAAGATCAAGGTGCTTTACGGCGTGCGCTACGACATCTACAACTATCCGGCGGGCCTTCCGAATGCGCCGCTCACGCAGACGCAGTCGTTCAACACCGACAAGAACAACTTCGGACCGCGCGTCGGCGTGGCCTGGTCACTCGACGAGAAGACCGTCGTCCGCGCCAGCACCGGCATCATGTACGACCAGCCGATTCTTGGCGGCTACGAGCAGGCGCTGCAGTTGAGCGGATCGCCGAAGGCGCCGGCATATACGTTCAACCCGACCACCGCCGGTGCACCTGCGTTTCCGAACAGCGTCGGCGGCGGCACCCTGTCGGTCCAGTCGCCGTGGGCGGTCGATCCGAACTTCATCGTCGCGCGCAATTATCAGTTCAACACGCAGGTCGAGCGCGCGCTCGGACGCGATTACACGGCCTCGATTGGCTATATCTACACAAACGGCGACCACCTGCCGGTCGTCACCGACGTCAACCTCGCCAACCCGATCGGCGCGCTCGCCGACGGCCGGCCGATCTACAGCGGCACCGTCAGCGCCGCGACGCGCAACGATCCGCGCTTCAACCACATCAACGAAGTGCAGTCGATCGGCGACTCGACGTTCAACGGCCTGACGATCCAGCTGTCGAAGCGCCTGAGCAAGGGGCTGACGTACAACATCCAGTACGTGGCCGGCAAAGGCACCGACAACACGCCGCTGCTCACGCAGCTGACCGTGCAGGCTGAGCCGGGCCGGTCGGATCCGAGCAACCTGAACCGCGACCTGGGTCCGAATCCGCTCGACATGCGGCAGAACCTGTCGGGCAACGTCGTCTACACGACGTCGAGCTCGTCGTCGAACAAGGTGGTCCGCGCGCTGGCCGACGGCAACGAGATCGGCGTGCTGCTCCAGTTCAACAGCGGACTGCCGGTGAACATCCGGTCGAACCTGGATCTGAACGGCGACGGCGTGCTGAGCGATCGTCCGCTCGACGTCTCCCGCAACTCGCTCTACCTGCCGGCTCGCAAGAACGTCGATCTGCGGTACACGCGCTGGATCCCGATCCACGCAAGCGTGCGCGCCGAGGTCATCGCCGAGTTGAAGAACGTGTTCAACACCGAGCAGATGCAGAACATCAACACCGTCGTCACCACGTCCGCCGCCGGTGTGCCGCTCTCCCCGATCCCGACGGATGGCTATGGCTTCCCGGCCGCGACCGGGTTCGAGCAGCGGAAGTTCCAGCTGGGATTCAAGGTGCGGTTCTAAAAGGGGCGGGTGGGTCAGGTAGGGCAGGTGGGTCGGGTAGGGCAGATGGGTCGGGTGGGGCAGGTGGGTCTGGTAGGTCGGACCAATTTGGCGCACTCGACTCACCGACCTCCTCGACCCGCCTGGCTCACTTCCCACCAGACCCACCCGTCCCCCCAGACCTACCCGACCCTGTAAGATCGACTCATGAAGCGCGCTGTCCTCGTACTCGTACTGCTCCTGTCTGCCGTATCCGTTCTGCCGAGAGCCCAGATGCGCGTCGTGCCCATCGACGACGAGCGTGGGCACGTGGCGCTTGGCCTTGCGCTCCGCCATCTCGCGAACACCGGCATCTTCATGCACACGACCGCACACCCGGACGACGAGAACAACGGCCTGTTGGTGATGCTGAACCGTGGGCAAGGCTATCGAACCGCGCTTGCGACGGCCACGCGGGGCAACGGAGGCCAGAACGAAATCGGTCCTGAGATTTTCGAAGCGCTCGGCGTGCTGCGGACCGGAGAGCTGGCGGCGCTGCATCGCTTCGACGGTGCCGAGCAGTACTTCACACGCGCGGTCGACTTCGGCTACTCGTTCAGCCTCGAAGAGACGTTCGAGAAATGGGGCCGCGAGGAAATTACCGCCGACTACGTGCGGCTCATCCGCATGATTCGGCCCGACGTCATCATCACGCTGCCGCCAACCGGAAATGCCGGCGGACAGCACCACATGGCCTCCGCAATCATCACGCGCGACGCGTACAAGCTGGCCGGCGATCCGACGAAGTTCCCGGATCAGATCAAGGACGGCCTTCGCCCGTGGCAGCCGAAGAAGCTGTATCAGCTGACCGGTTTCGGCTTCGGCAGCGAACCGGCGCCGAGCGGCGGCCACATCGCGCGCATCAACGACGCGGTCTACGATCCGCTGCTCGGAAAAACCTACGCGGCGATCGGGTCCGAAGCGCGCAGCATGCACAAGTGCCAGGGCATGGGTCAGCTGCTCGCGCTGCCGACGTCCACGGCCGCGTTCAGCTATCAGCTCGTCGAGACGACGATGCCGGCCCAGATGCAGAAGGAAGAGGCGTCGCTGTTCGATGGCATCGACAGCAGCGTGAACAGCCTTGCGCGGTTCGCGGGCTCGAGCGCGCCGAAGGGACTGACTGACGGCTTGACCGCGATCACCGCCGCTGTCCAGGCAGCGCAGCGGAGCTTTGATACTTCAACCGACGAATCCACGTTGAAGCCGCTGCTCGAGGGCTTGACGGCGGTCCGCGCGCTGCGCCGCGATCTGCGCACGATGCCGATCGACGACAACGGAAAATTCGAGATCGATTTCCGGCTACGTCAGAAGGAAAACGAGTTTCAGCAGGCCGCGATCCTCGCGAAGGGTCTCGAGATCGAAGTGCTGGCGGACGATGGCCTGGTTGTTCCTGGACAGCCGGTGAAGGTGAACGTCATCGTCGCGAATCGCAGCGCCGGCGACGTCACGGTGAAGCAGGTGAAGTTCGACGGATTCCAGGCTGCCGCGACGTGCGCCATGACCACGTTCAGCGGCGGCAATCCATTCGGCGGAGGCCGCGGCCGCGGCAACCGCGAGCCGGAACAGCCGCTGCCGACTATTCCCAAGGGTCGCGTGGCCCACTGCGAACCGACGCTGACGGTGCCTGCCGATGCGCGCGTCAACGAGCCGTACTGGCGCCGGAAGGGCGAAGCCGGTCGCTACACCCTCGACGCGGATGCGCCGTTCGGACTGCCCATGCGGCCGTCGCCGTACGCGGTCGAAGTGAGCCTCGACGTCGCGGGATTCGACGGCGTGGAACTGGATCAGCGCCTGACCGTGCAGCATCGCTACGAAGGAGACATCTTCAGCGGCGAGAAGCGCACCGAGTTGCTCGTCGTGCCGGCGTTTTCGGTGAGGGTGACGCCGCAGATCGCCGTCGTCCCGGCGGCGTCGATTCGCAGCACGCCCGCGGCGCAGCGGGCCACCGCGAACGCTGCCGCGTCAGGTGCGCCGACGTCCGACCGCGAGGTTCGCGTGACGATCGTCAACGACACGACCACCGCTCAGCAGGCGTCCGTGCATCTCGAGGCGCCGCCGGGTTGGAGGGTCACGCCGCCGAACCAGATGGTGAAGTTCGATCGACAGGACGAGACGCAGACCGTCCGGTTCGACGTCAGGCCCGGGCCGAGCACGACGACCGGAGGATACGAAGTCCGCGCACTGGTCAACGCGAACGGCCAGGCGTTCAGCCGCGGTTTCCAGGTCATCGAGTACCCGCACATCAAGCGCTATCACATCTATGACGATGCCGAGACGCGGCTGAAGGTGATTGACGTCCGCACGCCGGCGAATCTCACGATCGGCTACATCATGGGCGTCGGCGATCAGGTGCCGCCGGCGATCGAGCAGCTCGGAGCGAAAGTCGAGATGATCGACGCCGACGAGCTCGCGTGGGGCGACCTCTCGCACTACGACGCGATCGTCACCGGCGTTCGCGCATACGAACGGCGCGCTGATCTTCGCGCGAACAACCGACGCCTGCTCGACTACGTGTTCAACGGCGGTACGGCGATCATTCAATACAACAAGTTCGAGTTCAACGACGCGCAGTACGGTCCGTATCCGGCCAAGGTCAGCTCGAATCGCGTCACCGACGAGTTCGCGCCGCCGAAAATCCTCGATTCGCACAATCCGATTTTCACCACGCCGAACGAAATCGGCGAGGCGGCCTGGAAGAACTGGGTGCAGGAGCGCGGCCTGTACTTTCTCGGCGAGAAAGATCCGCGCTACCACGATCTGATTCAGCTCGCGGACAATTTCACCTACAATCCCGGCCCGAAGGACGGTTCGCTCGTCGAAGCGTCCTATGGAAAGGGCCACTGGATTTACGTCGGCCTGGGACTCTGGCGGCAGCTGCCCGCCGGCACGGACGGCGCGTACGAGCTGCTGGCGAATCTGATTTCGGTCGGCCACACGTCGAAGGCGGCCGGCTCGCGCTGAAAGGACGGAACGGACATGGAAGTTCCGTTGACGCCGATCGAGTTCGCGCGCCGGACGCGCGCGCTGTACGCGGACCGCGAGGCGGTCGTCGACGGAACGCTCCGGTTCACGTACGAGCAGTTTTTCGATCGCGTCGATCGCTGGTCGGCCGGTCTGCAGAAGCTCGGCGTCCGCCGCGGCGATCGCGTGGCCTACATCGCGCCGAATACCCACGCACAGCTCGAATCGTTCTACGCGGTCCTGCAGATCGGCGCCGTGCTGGTTCCGATCAATTACCGGCTGACCGCCGACGATTTCGCCTACATCATCAATCACTCCGGCTCGACCGTCGTCTGCGCGCACGAGGACTACCTGGGTGCGGTAGACCAGATTCGTCCGCAGCTTGACGGCGTCAAACACTTCGTCGCGCTCGAAGGCGATCGTGACAGCTGGCACAACTACGAAGCGCTCGTGGCCGGCGCCGGCACGCAGTTCGAGCGCCCCGAAATCGCAGAGACGGATCTCGCGACCATCAACTACACGAGCGGCACCACCTCGCGCCCGAAAGGCGTGATGATCACGCATCGCAACGCCTACATGAACGTCGTCGGCACGCTGATTCATGCGCCGATGACAATGACGGAGCGGTACTTGTGGACGCTGCCGATGTTCCATGCGAACGGGTGGACGTTCACGTGGATCGTGACCGCGGTCGGCGGCGCGCACGTGTGCCTGAGAAAAGTCGATCCGGTGCTGATCTTCGACATGATTCATCGCGAACGGATCACGATGCTGTGCGCGGCGCCGACGGTGCTCATCGGCATCGCGAATGCGTCTGCGGAGGCGCGCGCGAAGGCGCCGAAAGGCGTGCGCGTCGTGACCGCCGGTGCGCCCCCGGCGGCCGCGACGATCGAGCGGATCGAAGGCGAGCTGGGGTGGACGATCATTCACGTCTACGGCCTCACCGAGACCGCGCCGTTCATCACCGTCTGCGAGGCGCGGCCGGACCACGACGCGCTCACGCCGTCGGAGCGCGCGATCGTCAAGGCGCGGCAGGGCGTCGAGTTACTGACGTCGGGCGAGCTTCGCGTCGTGGACGAGAACGGACACGACGTGCCGAAGGACGGCGCCACCGTCGGCGAAATCGTCGTTCGCGGCAACGTGGTGATGAAGGGGTACTACAACGATCCCGACGCCACCGAGCGCGCGATGTTTGGCGGCTATTTCCACAGCGGCGACGCCGCTGTCGTTCATCCCGATGGCTATGCCGAGATCCGGGATCGGCTCAAGGACGTCATCATCAGCGGCGGCGAGAACATCTCGTCCGTCGAAGTCGAAGGCGTGCTGCTCCGCCACCCAGGCGTTCAGGAAGCGGCCGTCGTCGGCCTTCCGGATGCGAAGTGGGGCGAGGCGCCGCATGCGTTCGTCGTCCTGAAGCCCGACGCGTCCGCCACTGCCGACGATCTGCGTGCGTTCACGCGCGACCGGCTCGCACACTTCAAGTGCCCGCATACCGTCACCTTCGTGACCGAGCTGCCGAAGACGGCGACCGGCAAGATTCAGAAGTTCGTGCTGCGCGGACGACGCGCGGCGATTGCCACTCAGTAAAGCAACGTCCGCGATCGTCCGGCCTGGCTGTCGGATTTCGTCGGCGTCGCTTTTGGATTCCAGCCGTGCCGGATGATTCGGACGTGAACCCGACGTTCGCCGAATTGCTCGGCGGCGCTGCAGTCGGGGACGAAGATGTCGATGCGCCGGCCTTTGATCGCGCTTCCCGTGTCCATCACCGTATAGATTCCTGAGTACTGGCTGTCGAGCAGCCGCAGCACCGTGCCGACCGGAAGAATGGTCGGATCAGCCGCAACGATTCCGGTGCGGGCGCGCGTGCCGGACTGCGTCGTGCCGTGCTGGCAGTACGCGGTCGCGGTGACCTGCATCGTCGAAGGAACGCCGGCAACGGATGAGAGCGTCAGGACGATCAGACCAAATAGCCGGGCCATATGGGCATATGGGCTTCAACGATCGTGCCGCGAAGGGCCTTTACCTCGAGCGTTCAGGTCGGCTCAGCCACCTGAAAAATACGATGACCATGACAGCTGGGATGAGCGGTCCCCACCAACTGTTGAGACCGAACGCGCTGAGCGCGGTCGAACCGCCGGCGATGAACGCCATGATCGCTCCGGCCCAGGCGAGCGCGCTGACGAGGTTCAGGCAACTGAACTTCAGCGGCTTTGTGCCGGCGTACGCGCACGCGATCGGAATCGCCGTGCGAAGCCCTGGAAGAAAGCGGCTGGCGAGGACCAGTCCGGTTTCGTTCGCGTGCACACGATCCATCACGGTGTCGCGAAAACGACGGAGCTTCGGGAATCGATCGAGCCAGTGAATCCGTCCGCGCAGGATGTAGAACCAGAGCTGATCGCCCGTCGCGCCGCCAAGCGCGCCCATGAGGAGCACGAGCGGCCACGACAGCTTGCCGCTCACCGCGTCCGCGGCCACCTTGCTGTAATAAATCTCCCCCTCGATGACGGCGGCGAGATAGATGGCGAGGTAGGACAGCATTTCTGAAATACAGCGTAGGGCTCAGGGCTGAGTGATTAGGGCTTAGGGAGGGATAACTACCTTTGCCCGTCAGCGCTCAAGACGTCCTTGACGACCCGCGCGACTCGTTCGACCTGCGCGCCGGTCAGCGTCGAGTACACCGGAAGCTGCATAGCGCCTGCCGCTTCGCGGGCTCCCGGCGCGCCGTCGGGCTCGACGCGGCAGCCAGCGAAGAGCTCCATGTCGCTGCAGACGTCGACGTGCAGCGTCTCGATGTCCACGCCGCGCCTGACGCAGCGGACGACGAGCTCATCGCGCTTCGGCGCGTGCACGCAGTACTGATAGTACACGTGCGTGCATTTCGGCGGCACCGCGGGCACGCGCACGCCGGCTACATTTCCGAGCGCGCGATCCATCACACGCGCGTGCGCCTGCGTGCGTTCCGTCCACTCGTCGAGGTGCGCGAGCGCCGCGAGGCCGATCGCGGCCTGGACGTTCGGAAAGCGCTCCGGGTACGCCTCGGGCAGCGGATCGAGCGATCGGATCTGCTCCCACAAGTACACGTCGGGGTTCGCGCCGATGAGGGACGAGACCCACAGAATCGGGAATGCGCTGATCGTAAAGACGCCGGGTCGAATGAAGATCCGCTGCAGCTTGCCCACGAGCAGCCGGTTCTCGACGCGCTTCTGATCCGGCCACGGCTCGCGCTCGGCGAGCGCTCTCACCCGATCTGCCGTCGCACGATCCCGCACGATGGCGAGGCCGCCGCCGTAGCAGTTGAGCGGCTTGAGCGTCTGGAAGCTGAAGAACGCGGCGTCCCCGAACGTCCCGACGGGCCGGCCATCGTACGTTGCGCCCAGCGCATGCGCGCAGTCCTCGATGACGCGCAGATTGTGGTGCCGCGCGATGGCCATGATCGCGTCCATGTCGCACGGCAGCCCGTACAGATGCGTCGGCACGATCGCGCGCGTCGCCGGCGTGATCGCACGCTCGAGCGCCGACGGATCCATCGTGAAGGTCGTTGGATCGACGTCCGCGAACGCCACCTTGAATCCCGCGACGCGTGCCAGCTCGGGAACGACCCAGAACGTGAGCGCCGGCAGCACGATCTCCGAGCCAGGCGGCAGATCGAGTGACTTCAGGATGTAGTAGAACGCCATGCGGCCGTACGACGCGGCGATCGCGTGCTCGCGCGGCACGCCCGCGCGCTGTGCGAACGCGGCCTCGAAGGCCGCGATGTCGGGGCCCTGAATGAACGCACCGCGGGCTTTGCAGCCCGCGATGATGTCTTCTGTGTTGGGAAGGACGCGCGCTCCGTAGCGCGAAATGGCCGTCAGCATCACTCCTGGGGCCCCTCTCCCCAGGTGCGACTCAGCATGCCACGGGTCGTGAGATGTCGGCAATCTCCTCGCGCGTGTGGCGCTCGCTGACGCGGCGGTCCATGCGGCTCACCCACTCGCGCACCGCGCCGTTCTGGATCTTCAGGAAGTTCGCCAGGTACGACGGCCGCATGTAGAAACGCTTGTACGCGGCGCCGAGCAGGAACTGCAGCTCGCGATCGGTGAGGTTCGGATGGCGGAACGTCACGGTGTAGCCGTCGTAGCGCTCCCAGTCCTTCTCGGCGAGCAGCGGCTCCATCTGCTTGAACATCGGCGTCCCGGGATACGGCGTGAGGACCTTGAACTGCGCGAAGGTGGACCCCAGATCGGTCGAGTAATCGATCGTCGCCGAAATCGAGTTCCAGTCGTCCTGCAGGAACCCCAGCACGTAGAACGCGGCGGTCACGATGCCCTTCTTGCGGCAGTGATCGATGATCGTCCGCTGGTGCGTCTGCGGAATCGGCCGTCGTCCGGACTTCTTCAACGTGGTCGGATCGAGCGATTCGACGCCGAAGCTCATCGCGCGGAAGCCGGCGGCGTAGAGCTTGTCGAGGAGTTCCACGTCCAGACGGTCGAGGCGCGTCTCGGCTTCGAAGGTGAACGTCAGCCCGCGCGCCTGGATTTCGTCGCACAGCTCGAGGACGCGGTCGCGCTGCTCGGTGAACAGCGGATCGCGGAAGATCACATACGGCCGGCGGACCTGATCGCAGAGCCGCTCGATTTCGTCCACGATGTTCGCGATCGAACGGCTGCGGTAGCCGGCGAGAATCCTGTGCGGGCAGTACGTGCAGAACTCCGGGCAGCCGCGGCTGGCGAGCAGCGGATAGCCGCCGCCGACGGGACGCGACGACCACTTGATGCCGAACTTGCGCGACCGATCCTCGGTCACGAGGTCCCAGCGTGGAAACGGCAGCGAATCGAGATCGTCAATTTGTTCGCTGACGACGATGCCTTGCGGCATGTGGCCCTGGGCGAGGCGCATGACGCCAGCCTCGGGCTCGCCGTTCAGGATGAAGTCGCAGTGGTCCTCGAAGAGCTGTGGCATTTTCGAGGCGGTGATGCCGATGAAGCCGACCTTCACGCCGGCCGCACGCATCGCATCGGCCCAGGCGGTCTCGTTCTTGTGATCGACGATCGAGGACAGCACGAGCGCGACGTCCGCACGCACCCGGCGATCCTCGTCGCGGCCGCGTGTCCAGACGACCTCGTGACCCGCGCGCGCGAGAATGGCCGCGACATAGGCCATGTGCACGCTGGGAACGTCGTGGAACTGTTCCTTGAGATACGCGATGACGTTCGTCACGCGCGTAAACGGCATCAGCCGCGACCCGTAGCCGCCGACAACAGTATCCTTGCTGACGAACCCGCGGTCAGACTTCAGGTCTGCTAATAGAACCCGCATCAGTCACCTCAATTTGACGAAACCGCCGGAGACCGTGAACGATGTCAGGCCTGAATCGGGGGACCGCGAGGCGAGCGAGGGGACGTGGGGCGTGTGTACGTCTGTTGTGCGGGGGCTTCGACGAAGTAGCCGAGCGAACGCAGGGTGAAGATGGGATCGATTGAGGCGTCCGCGGCGGCCGTGTCGTTCTGGATGGCGAAGTCGTCGTTCTGATCCGCGCGGAGCATGCGGCCGAGCGACACCGTGGGGTGCTGGTCGATCCGTGCGCGGCGCTGAAACTTCGCGATCGGGCCGCCGAGCGCTCGCGTCTGATCGACAATCCGGCGGATCGTCGGAGGCTCGGGGGCACGCGGATCGCAAACCACGCGCGGCTGAGATCGTACGGTTGCGTGCCGGAGCGCCCGCCTGTTGCTTCGCGGCGCGTGCGACGCAAAGCTCTCCGAGACCGACACCAGCAGCATCAGCACGGCGCTGGCCGCTGTAACGAATCTGCGAAGCGCGGGGGACCGGGGTCGCATCAGTCGGCTGAGCCGGGTGGTTTTCGGACCCCACTATCCCACAGGGTGGACCGGGACGCAATAAGTCAGAGTTTTTATGCGCAGGCTCAGTTTGCGAAAACAGGCCACAAAACGGCGATGATCGCCCTTTCTTCGTTAAAAGATGATGTGCTCGTCGTCGGCGGAGGGCCCGCCGGTTCCACGGCGGCAAGGCACCTCGCGCTCCGCGGCGCGCGCGTGACGGTCCTCGATCGCTACATGTTTCCGCGCAACAAGCCATGCGGCGGCGGCATCAGCGCGCGCGTTCTCACACGGTTTCCTTATCTCGACCGTAGCCTTCCGCGAATCTCCACGCATCTCGTCTCACGTCTCCATCTCGAAGGTCCGAGCGGCGATTCGGTCGTCATCGACACCGATTCGCCCGCGGCGCTGATGATTCGACGAATCGAGTTCGACGCGCTGCTGATGTCGCTCGCGGCCGAGGCCGGCGCGCACGTCGTCGGCGACGCCGAGGTCGTCCGCGTGTCCGAAGACGCGGACGGCGTGACGGTCTGGACGCGAAACGGTCGCCAGTTTTCAGCGCGTGCGCTCATCGCCGCCGATGGTGCGCACAGCGTCGTCGCCCGCCGGCTCGGCCTGAATAGCGGATGGCCGGCAACGGCGGTCGCGCTGGACATGATGGAGGAAACGCCGCGAACGGAGTTGCGCGACGTCGATCCGTCCTCGTTGTGGGTGGCCTATGGATTTAACCCGGAAGGCATAAGTCCGGTCAAAGGAAACCGGGCTCATGAGGGCTACGCGTACATCTTCCCGAAACGCGATCACGTCAATATCGGCGTCGGGTACGTGCTCGACCACTACCGGACGCACATCGACCGATCGCCCTACGAGTTGCAGCGTGCTGTGGTGGACTGGCTGCGAGCGCGTGCGATTGTCGAGGGTGATTCGAACCGCGCGAACTTCACGCCGTTCATCATCCCGGTCGGCGGCCCGCTTCCGCGGCCAGGTCGCGGACGCGTGCTGCTCGCGGGAGACGCGGCGGGTTTCGTGAACGGTTTCACCGCGGAGGGCATCTACTACGCGATGGTGACGGGAGAACTCGCGGCGACGGCGATTCTGGAATCCGGATCGGACCCGTCCGGCATGGCCGAGCGGTATCGACGCGCCTGCGATCGCGAGATTGGCGTCGAGCTTCGCGACTCCATTCGCATCCAGCGATTCCTGTTTGCCGATCGGCGGAGAATCTCGAGCCTCATCGCCGGCGCCCGGCGTGTGCCGGCGCTTACACGATTGATCACCGACGTCGCGATCGGCCGTCGTTCGTACAAATCCGTGCGTCGCCACATCTTCGTCCGTTCGCCCCGTCTGGCCGCGTATTTTGTCTGGGATTGTCTCCGTCAAAGGGGCTAGGATCCGAAACCAGGACTGTTCGAGATGCCCAAAGGCGCGTCCAGTCGTCAAATCGAGCATCTGCTGCGGCGCGCCGGCTTCGGCGCGCGGCCGGACGAGCTCGATTTCTACGGCGACATGTCCACGACGGACGTCGTCGATGCACTGCTCAACTATCCGGCGACACCCGATGACCTCGACGCGCAGATAGGAAAGCCCGGCTACGTCGGAACGACGACGCGCGGCGTGTTCTCGCCGCAATCGAACATCACCGACTCCCGGCAGCGCTGGTTGTTCCGCATGGTCCACACCGACCGTCCGCTCCAGGAGAAGATGACGCTCTTCTGGCACAACCACTTCGCGACCGGGTACACGAAGATCGCCGGCGCGCTCGGCGCCAGCGAAGGCGCGCGCTATCTCGCGGCGAAGTCGTCGGAAGATCCTGGCAAGGTTCGCGGTCAGATCGAGATGCTGCGCGCGGGCGCGCTGGGAAACTTCCGCGACCTGCTCGTCAACATCGCCAAGGACACGGCGATGCTCGTATGGCTCGACGGCCGTACGAACACGAAAGCGAAGCCGCAGGAGAACTTCGCGCGTGAAGTCATGGAGCTCTTCACGGTCGGCGTCGGAAACTACGTCGAGTCGGACGTGTACGCCGGGGCCAAGGTGTTCAGCGGCTGGAACCTTCAGCGCCCGGGCAATGCGACCGATGGATCGCAGCACTACGAGTTCAACTACAACGCAGGCCAGCACGACACGTCCGCGAAGACGTTCAGCTTCGCGATCTATCCGGACGGCGGCAAAACGATTCCGTCGCGCTCCGCTTCGTCGGGCATGCAGGACGGGCTCGACCTGCTCAACGCGCTCGCGGCGAACCCCAACACGGGCCGATATCTTGCGGGGAAGCTGTGGCGCTTCTTCATCAGCGAGTTCCGCGATCCCGATCCCGCGTTCGTCGATTCGCTGGCGATGGTCTATCAGCAGAACGGGTACGAAATGCGTCCCGTCTTGCGTGAGCTGCTGCTCTCGACGCAGTTCTGGGACCCAGGCGTGTTCTGGACGCGCTACGCGTGGCCCGTCGAGTTCGTCGTGCGCGCGCTGAAGGAAGTCGGGTGGAACGGCTTCTCCGTCGACACGGCGCTGACGCCGCTGTCGAACATGGGGCAGATTCTGTTCGAACCGCCGGACGTCGCCGGATGGGATGCCGGCAAGACGTGGTTCTCGACCGGCGCGATGCTCGCGCGCATGAACTTCGCATCCACGCTCGCCGCGAACCAGAAATTCAATCTCGCGACCGCCGTCAGGAGTGCCGGCGCGGGGACCGCTCCGGAAAATCTCCTCGCATACATGCTCGATCGCGTCTCGACGGCGCCGCTCGATACCGGCGTCTCGTCGGAGCTGGCCGGCTATCTGCGCTCAACGAGCGCGTGGTCGGGAAGCGACGCCCAGCTGCAGACGAAGTCCGCCGGTCTCGTGCATTTGATCGCCGGTTTGCCGGAGTACCAGTTCGCATGAGGGTCACGCGACGGCAATTCGTCAAAGGTGGAGTCGCCGCGTTCACGGTCACGTTCGCGGCGCCGGAATTTCTCTCCGATCTCGCGCGTGCGCAGGGCGCCCACTCGAGGAACCTGGTGATTCTGTATCTGAGCGGCGGCAACGACTCGCTCAGCATGGTGGTTCCGTACAACGACTCGTTCTACTACAGCCGTCGGCCGACGCTCGCCGTGCCGTCCGGCCAGGTGCTGCAGATCGGCAGCGACTCGTCCAACGTCGCGCTCGGCCTGCACCCGAGGCTCACCGGCCTCAAGCAAATCTTCGACGATGGGCGGCTGGCGCTGATTCAGCGGACCGGTTACGAGAATCAGTCGCGGTCGCATTTTCTCGGCACGGATATCTGGTCCACCGCCGATCCGAACAACTCGCAGGCAAACGGATGGATCGGCCGCTACCTCGACACGCTGCCGTCGCCGGTCGATCCACTGATCGGGTGGAACACGACGTCGACGCTGCCGCACGTCCTTCAGGCAAACCACACGGCCGTCCCGGCGATTTCGAGTCCGGCCGGCTACGCGTTTTCGAGTCCGAACTCGGGGAACGAGGCAACGCAGGAGAAGGCCACAGCCGTCCGCATCTCGTCGCACGTGCCGGTCGATCGGCCGGAGCTCGCCTTCGTTTACGGCAGCGCGCAGGATGCGATGGCGACGCTCGATCGCGTCGCCACCGTCGCGCAGTACTCGCCGTCGGCGACATATCCGAATACCGGATTCGGTCAGGCGCTGCGTGCGGTGGCCGGCGCGATGGCCAAGGGCATCGGCACGCGCGTCTTCTACGTGACGACCGGCGGCTTCGACACGCATTCCGCGCAGAACGTGAACGGGACCAACGGCACCTATCACAACCTCATGGGCACGCTGAACGACGGCCTGCTCGCGTTCTACACCGACCTTCGCAATCAGGGACTGCTGCAGGACACGCTGCTCGTCTCGTTCTCCGAATTCGGCCGCCGGATTTCCGAGAACGGCAGCAACGGGACGGATCACGGCGCCGCATCGGCGATGATGGTCCTCGGCGGCGGCGTTCGCGGCGGCATTTACGGCACGGCGCCCAACCTCAACCTCGATCCGAACAATCCCACGCTCGAGAACAGCGCCGGCGACGTCCATTACGAGACGGACTTCCGCTCCGTCTACGCGCAGATTCTCGACAACTGGATGGGGTCGAATTCGGCGAACGTCCTCGGCGGCAATTTCAGAAAGTCCAGCCTGACGTTCATCTGACCGCGCAGGTCGAGTAATCTAGGGAACGCAACCGGGCTGACTCGGCCGTTGCCTATCCAAGCGATGCCACCGATCAAACGCACGAAGTTCAAGCTCGCACCTGAACAACTGCTCGAGATGTTTTATTGGCTGAAGCTCAGCCGCGCATTCGACGAGCGGCTCAGCATTCTCGTCAAACAGGGGAAGGTTCGCAGCGGCGTCTACACCGGGATCGGCCAGGAAGCGATCATCGTCGGCACCTGCTTCGGGCTGAAGAAGGAAGACTATCTCTGTCCGCTGCACCGCGATCTCGGAACGTTCCTGATGAAGGGCGTGACGCCGCGCGCGATGATGGCGCAGATGTTCGCCAAGGAAACCGGTCTGTCGAAGGGCCGCGATTCCGCGCTCCACAGCGGCGTGCCCGAGTTGGGTCTCTTCGGCAACACCAGCATGCTCGGCGCGAACCTGCCTGTTGCTGCCGGCCTGGCGCTGACCTTCAAGATGGAGCACAGTGAAAACGTCGTCATCGCGTATTTCGGCGAGGGCGCCAGCAACGTCGGCGATTTTCACGAGGCGTTGAATTTCGCCGGCGTCCACCAGCTGCCGATTCTCTTCATCTGCGAGAACAATCAGTACGCGTACTCGGTGCCGATCGAGAAGAGCATGGCGATCGACGACGTCGCCGATCGCGCGCACGGGTACGGCTTCGACGGCGTCGCCATCAACGGGAACGACGTCCTGGCGGTGTATCAAGCGACGCAGGGCGCGCTCTCTCGCGCGCGCAGCGGCGGCGGTCCGACGCTGATCGAATGCAAGACGTACCGGTGGCACGGCCACTCGGAGCACGACAAGGCCTTCTATCGGACCGACGAAGAGCTGGCGATGTGGAAGAGCCGCGATCCGATCCCGACGTTCACCACGTACTTGCGGACGCGGAACGTGCTGGACGACGAGAAATTGAAGGACATCGAAACGCGCATCGCCGCGACGATGGACGACGCGCTCGAGCATGCGATGAACGCGCCCGATCCGGCGCCCGAAGAAGCCGTCACGGACCTGTATGCATAGCGCGCTGGCGTCGAGCGGGTGGATGGCATGAGCCGCGAGATTTTCTATCTCGAAGCGATTCGCGAAGCGCTTGCCGAGGAAATGCGCCGCGACTCCAAGGTGTTCGTCCTTGGCGAGGACGTCGGCGTCTACGGCGGCGCGTTCGGCGTGACGCAGGGCCTGTACGACGAGTTCGGCGAGATGCGCGTGATCGACACGCCGATCTCGGAATCGCTCATCGTCGGCGCCAGCATCGGGGCATCGCTGCGCGGCTACCGGCCGGTGGCCGAAATGCAGTTCGCCGACTTCATCTCCTGCGCCTTCGATCAGATCGTCAACCAGGCGGCGACGCTCAGGTACCGGTACGGCGGCACCGCGTCGGTGCCGATCGTCATCCGTGCGCCGAGCGGCGGCAACGTTGGCGGCGGCTTGTATCACTCGCAGAACCCCGAGGCGTGGTTCGTTCATCGGCCGGGACTGAAGGTCGTGGCGCCGGCGACAGCCTGGGATGCGAAGGGCTTGCTGAAGGCCGCCATTCGGGACGACAACCCGGTCATCTATTTCGAGCACAAGTACCTGTATCGGCGTGCGAAAGGTCCGGTTCCCGAAGGCGACGAGATCGTACCGATCGGCGTCGCCGCCGTGCGGCGCGAAGGAAGCGACGCGACGCTCGTCACGTACGGCGCGATGGTGGCGCCGTCGCTCGAAGCCGCGGACGCCATCGCGAAAGACGGCGTCGACGTGGAAGTGATCGATCTGCGGACGCTCTTGCCGTACGACAAGAACGCGATCTTTTCTTCCATCGAGAAGACGAATCGCATGTTGATCGTTCACGAGGACGTGAAGACGCTCGGGATCGGCGCCGAGATTTCGGCGGTCGTCGCCGAAGAGCGGTTCGATCGGCTCGACGCGCCGATCATGCGTCTGACGTATCCCGACACGCACCCACCGTTCTCGCAGGTCCTCGAGCACGCCAACCTGCCGAATGCCGAGAAGATTGCCGGAGCGCTCCGCGCGCTCGTCGATTACTGACGCGCGGTCGGCGCGAGTGCTTCTCGCGCTTGCCGGGCTCGCGGGCGCCGCCGGCCTGATCGTTCTCGCGCGTCATGCGCCGCCGTTCCGGGAAGTCTCCGACGGCGCCGTTCTCGAAATCTACACGCTCGAAGCGTTGAGGGGCCGGCTCCTGGTCGGTCCGTACTCGCGCTTCGGCTGGCATCATCCCGGGCCGCTGTACTTTTACCTCGAAGCGCCCTGGTACTGGGCGAGCGGCCTGCACACCGCCGGCGTTCAGGCTGGCGCGATCGCGATCAACCTCACGGCCGCGGCCGTTGCGACGTGGGCACTCGTAGCGTCCACGCGAGCCTCGATTGCGGTTCCTGTGTGCGTATCGATGGCGTGGTACACCTTCAGGGCCAGCGACGTGCTGGCGAGCGCGTGGAATCCACACGTCATCGTCCTGCCGCTGGTCGCGTTCGTAGTTGTCGCGTCCACGTTCTGCGCCGCAGGCGGCCTTTCAAGCCTGCTCTGGACGATCGTGCTCGGGTCGTTCGTTGTCCAGACGCACCTCGGCACGGCGCCTGTCGTCGCCGTGCTCGGCCTGATTGCGATTGCGGTTCGCTGGCGGACGATCGCCGTTCACTGGATCGCGGCGGGTTGCGTCGCGCTGTTCCTGTGGTTCCCGCCGCTCCTCGACGAGGTGATCCACCGGCCGGGTAACCTCACGTTGATCGTCGATTTCTTCGGGCACACGGCCGGCGGTCAGCCGCTCGCGAGGGCTGCGGCGGCGTGGGGAAGCATGAGCGCTGGAGTTGTTCGACCGGGTTTCGTGGTCGCGACCGGCGTGCTGCTGCGCAGTGCGGCCCGCTGGCCGTTCGTCTTCGCCGCTGCGGAGGTCGCTGCGCTGCTCGCAATCGGACTTCTCGCGTGCCGTCAACATCGTCCGCTCGCGTGGCTGGCGACGATGTCTGCGGCCGCGTCGCTCGTCGCGCTCGCCGCGACGACGCGGATCCACGATCAGATCATCGACCACGAAATCTTCTGGATGTCGGCGCTCGGTGCGCTGAACATCGGCGTCATCGTCGGCGCCGCGATCGGTGCGTTTGGTCGCGCGGATCAATCCGACGCGCGACTGACCCGCATCGCGGCCGCGTGCGCGTGGCTCGTCATAGCGGCGCTCTGTCTGAACGAGATGCGCCTCGTCCTCAACCGGCCGCGCACGATCGACGACCATGCGGTGGACCTGATGACGGACGAAATCGAGACCTACACGCGAAGCCGGAACGTCACGCGTCCGCTGTTTGCGATCGATCAACCGATGTGGGAAATCGCAGCCGGCGCTCTGCTGCGCGTCGACAAGGCGGGCGGTTCGTTCGCAGTCGATCAACAGTGGGTCACGATGTTCGGCGATCGGTTTCGCGAGACGGGCCGCGAAGACGGCAAGGCGACGCTCGGCGGATCGAAAGCCGCGCCCCAGCTGACTACGCCGTGAAAATCGCCCGAAGGGCGGCGTCCACGTTCGTGTATGTGAACGTGAAGCCCGCCTGCTCCGCGCGCCGCGGAACCGCGCGCTGACCGCTGAGCAGCAGCGCGTCCGCCATCTCGCCAAGCAGAAGCCTCAACGCGAACGCCGGCGCCGGCATGAACGCCGGCCTGTGGAGCGCGCGGCCGAGTGCCCGTGCGAATTCGGTATTGGTGACTGGTTCCGGGGCGGTCGCGTTGAGTGGCCCGCTGACGAGATTCTGACGGAGCGTCCAGAGGACGAGACCGATCCAGTCCTCTCTGTGGATCCACGGCCAGTACTGCTGTCCGGAGCCGATCGGTCCGCCGACGCCGAATTTGAACGGCGGCAGCATCTGCGGGAGAGCGCCGCCATCTTTTTCGAGCACGAGGCCGGTTCGAATGCAGACGACGCGCGTGACGGGGCCGGACGCGCGCTCCGCCTCGGCTTCCCAACGCGTGCAGACATGCGCGAGAAAATCGTCGCCCGCGGGCGTGTCTTCGGTCACGACCTCGTGCCCGTGCGGACCGTAGTAGCCGACGGCAGAGCCGTTGACGAGCACCGCTGGCGGCGACGCGGCGCTTCGAATGGCGGCGACGATGCTCCGCGTCGCGTCAACGCGGCTGTCGAGGATGGCCTGCTTCTGCGCCGGAGTCCATCGTCGGCCTGCGATCGATTCTCCGGCGAGATTGATCACGGCGGCCGCTCCGTCGATCTCCTGCGCCCACGCGCCCGCCGGTTCGTTGGACGTCCATGTGACGAATCGGATGTGGCCGTTCCCGCCAGACGCGTGCTGACCGCGAGTGAGAACGACAACGTCAGCGCCTTCGGCCGCCAGACGACGCGCCAGCGGCCGTCCGAGAAATCCACTACCGCCTGTAATCACGACTTTCATGTCATCACGCCGCGCTAGAAGGTTTGCCGCGCTACCCACTCGCGCAGCAGCGAATCGACGACGACGTATCGCTGTCCTTCGCGCGCGATGACGTCGTCGCGCCTCAGCGCCGCCAGTGAGGTCTGCACGGCTGACGGTCCTCCGAGGCGATGACGCGCCCGCACGTCGGCAGAGAGGATCTCGCGTCCGTCTTCGATGACGACGGCGCGCAACACGGCGCGCTGGGCGAGCGTGAAGTGCTGCCAGATCGCTTCGAAGATCATCTGCTGCTCGGCGAGCAGGCGGCGCAGCGCCGCATGGAGATCGTCGAGCGTCGCCCGTCGCCGTCCGCCCGAGCGGACCTCGTCCCACGTTTCGTGGGCCAGGCGCTGGACGTCGTACGGAAGGTTCCCGGCGAGATCGACGATGGCGGCGCCGAGGCCCGGATCGGGTTTGAGTCCGGTCCGCGAGAAACGAGCGTCGATGAACGCCGCGAACTCGTCGGCGGCGATCTTCTCGAGGCGCATGACCGGTCCCGCTTTGTAGAACGGGCGCTTCGCCGTCAGCATCCGTTCCATCAGGCTGGGTTCGGAGCCGGCGAATACGTAGCCGACGTCGCGCTGGCGCTGGATGGCCGCGCGCATCGCATGCTCGACCGAGCCGCCGTTGAAGCCGGCGACGGCCTGAAACTCGTCGAGCGCCACGACCACCTGCCGCTTGCGCGTGGCCGCCAACTGCGCCGGGAGCCCGAAAACCTCCTGCGCGAGGCGCGCGATGTCGCGATCGGTTTTCACGCCGGGAAACGACACCGACATCGAACCGGAGCCCGGCGTCTGAAGTGTGGGATCGGGCGTGTATCGCACCTCGGCACGCGCCGACCGAATGGCCTCGCGGAGCCAGTTGCGCGCGCGGTCCCAGCGCGTCTCGGCGGCCACGATCGCGCGCGCATAGCCTTCGAGGAACGCGACATACGAGCTGAAGCTCGCGACCGTGACGTCGACCGTGATGGCGCCGCGGCGCGACATCGCCGCGAGCGCATGGCTGATGAGCGACGACTTGCCGTAGCGCCTCGGCGAGATGAGAAAGATCTTCTGCGAGGCGGCCAGGTCGCGCACGAGCCGATCGAGCTCGTCCACGCGGTTCACGAACGACGCCGCTGGCACGACCTCGCCGTAGACGAAGGGGTTCTGCGTTACGTCAACCAACGTAATCGTTACGTAGTATAACGTAACGGTCAGTAGTAGCGCTGCGGCAGATCGAGAACGACCCGCTGACGGACGAGCTCGGCCAGCTCCGCGGGTGCGGCCCGGCCGGCGGCCAGCGCCTCGACCAGCGCGGGGGAGACCGACACCTCGTCCGGCAGGTAGCGGCGGCAGGCCGCGTACTCCTGCTCGTAGTCGCTGTCGGGAAACCGCAGCCGCAGGCGGACGTCGGAGCCGACGTGTTCCGCGAAATACAGCGGGTTCAACCGGAACTCGCCGATCGCGCGGGCGGGGCGGACCACCGGATGCCTGACGAACACGCCAGGGTGGCGCGTGCCGACGATGGTCAGCGCCGGATCGCGATCGAGGGAGTCCTTCGTGTGCACCTGGCTCAGATCGAGGACGTCATCTTCGATAAGGCCGCTGAAGAGACGATGCTCGGCGAAGAGCTTCGGCTCCGCGGCTTCGAAGAGGGCAGCGTAGCCTTCGGGCGCGAGCGGCTGACCGTGCGACGGACTCCACGTCCGCTGGTTGTGCGTGTGGCCGATGACGACCGCGCCCGCCTCGCGTGTGCCGCCGCCGTCGTCCACGAGCCGTTCCATGTCGCTGACGAACTGACGCTTCGTCCAGATGTACATGAACGCGTCCGTGCACGTCGCGAGTCCGAACGCGCCGCGCGCGAACGGCATGGGCGCGTTGCCGTCGCAGCAGACCGGTTCGCATCGGGGAGCGGTGAAGCGGCGTGCGAGCCAGATTTTCGCGAAGTAGAGATCGGCGAGAACTGGCGGTTCGGACGAAAGGCCGGCGAGCGTTCGCGTCAGGTGGCCCGACCCGCCGCAGATGTCGATTGCCCGGCGGCCGCCGAGTACCGCCGATCCGACCGCCTGCACGACCGCCTGCGCAACGAGAAACGTGGGGTCCGAAAAGCGATAGAGGAAATAGCCGCCTTCGAAGTTCGGTCCGAACGCCTCGACCGTCTCGCGGTATGTCGCCTGCTCCGACGCGGCGACGTCATCAAAGATCGCCGCCTGCCGCTCGTCGTCGAGACCGAACATCGTCCGCCGCGCCAGCTCCGGTCGTCCCGCCTCGATCTGGTCTCGCGCCGTCGTCGCCGCCGGCAGCAGATGCATCACCGGGATGCCGTCGACGACAGGAAAGACGCAGCATTGGCAAGCGATGATGCCGTCGCGAATTTCGTCCGCGTCGCGTCGATGGAAGAGCGACTGGACGAGCTCGAGACGTCCGCCGCAATACGGGCACCGGAGGAAATCGAACGTCGCGGTCCGCACGGTCAGCTCACTCGGTGACGACGCGCTCGCCGAGTTGTTCGAGAACGGACTCGCCGGCTGCGCCGCTGACCGGCGACCGCCGGAAGTACTCGACACCGAGCCAGTGGCGCGCTTCGTCTTCGTCGAGCCAGACCAGCGGATTGCGGATACCCATCTGCGTGCGATGGCACCGCAGCGCCGCAATCTTGCGCGGCACCCATCCGCGCACGTCGATGGTGAACGACGCGGCCGCCTCGTCGTCGCCGAAGGCTTCGGGCTCGATGCCCCAGAAGCTCGAGTCCAGCGGCGCGCCGCGCTTCGCGTGCGCGGCTTCGAGGACCTCGCGAAAGATCGACTGCGGCATCGTCACGTAGTACAGCGGCGGCGCCGAGGCGCCGAATGTCTGGACGGCCGTGAGCGTCCGCTCGTGCACGCCGATGTGATCCAGGTGCCAGTACAGTCCGTTCTCCGCGAACGTGATGACCGCCTCCGGGTGGTACCGCTCGATGGCGGACACGATGTCCGCGTGAAATTCGGGGACGTGGTGCCAGCGGAGCGATCCGTCCGAATGATCCAGCGGGATGACGTCGGCGATGCCGATGACGGCGGCCGCTTCGGCGAGCTCGCGCACGCGGACGCTGCCGAGATCGCCGTTCGGCACGAGCGCCGGATCGCTCGTCGATCCCTGCTCGCCGCGCGTTCCGCACATGAGGACCACGCGGATGCCGCTGTCGACGAGGCGCGCAAGCGTGCCGCCGCACATCAGCGACTCGTCGTCGGGATGCGCGAAGATCGCGAGAACGGTCCTAGTCGATGTGTCGGTCACGGCGTCCCTCGACGATCGTGTGATAGACCCGCGCGTACTCTTCGGCCATCCGCGCCGCGCCGAACCGGGCAACCGCGCGGTCGCGGACGCGGCGTCGATCGAGATCGAACACACGCGGCAGTTCGTTCGCCATCTGCTCGAGATCTTCGAACACGAGTCCGGTCACCCCATCGTCCACCACTTCGCGGACGGCACCCTTGTCGAGCGCAGCCACCGGCGTACCGCAGGCCATCGCCTCTGCGAGTACGAGGCCAAACGGCTCGCGAGCCTGAATGGGGTACAGGAGCGCGCGGGCGCCGCCGTAGAGTTTCACTTTTGCCGCGAAATCCGCTTCGCCGTAGTACACGACGTGACGGCCGTCCACGTGCGGCGCAACTTTTTCGCGATAGTAGCTGTCCTCGGCGGCAGCGAGGATCAGGCGCATGCCGACGCGCTTCGCGATCTCGATCGCCTGGAGGACGCCTTTGCCTTCGGTGAAGCGTCCGAGGAAGAGCAGGTAGTCGTCGGGCTTTTCACGGAACGTGAAGTTGTCGGTGTCGATTCCGTGGAGCACGACGTCGACGACGTTCAGGCCGGTGAGCAGGCGTTTCTGTTCGTTCGAGATGGCGACGAAGGGCGCCTCGGGATAGCGCGACCACAAGGCAACTTCGGCGGCGCTCGGCGAATGATGCAGCGTCTGCAGGATCGGCGTCGGCGACAACCGCGCGAACGACAGCGACATCGGATAGTACGCCGCTTCGTAGTGGATGATGTCGAACTCTCGCGCGCGCTCGACGGCGGCCGCGAGATTCAGCATCTCGTACAGCTCCCACGGCCACATGTTCTCGTCGTGCCAGTATCCATGCGGGTAGATTGCCGCCAGCTTGGCCGTTGTCCGCGAATCGGCCGTGGCGAAGAGTGTGACGTCGTGGCCGAGCGCCACGAGTCCCTCGGTCAGCAGCGAAGTCATGGTCTCGACCGACCCGGACCGAGGCGGGGGAATCGTAGTCGCAACGGGCGCGATGTGCGCGATTCGTAAGGAAGTCGTCATGCGAAACTGGCGTCCAGAAGTTTGGGAAGCACCCGTCGCGCGTCGAAGTACTCGCGTGCGATCTCTTGGGCGCGCCGTGCGTGCGCCGCGTAATCGGCGTTGATGCGATCGATGCCGGCGACGGCTTCATCGATCGACGAAAACGACAGCAGTCCCTCTCCGGCAGGCAGGTGTGCGCTCCAGCCCGTGTCCTGCACGAGAGCCGGCCGGCCCGACGCCAGATAGCACGCGGTCCGATCGCTGAACCACCCGGATCGCGTCGAGACGTACGTGTGCTTCGCGACGCCGAACTCGGCCTTCGAGCCGTGAATGAAATCGCGGTACTCGTCGGGTGTGCGGGAGACGCGCATCGCGTCAACCGTGTCCCAGCCATACTCGCGCAGCAGCTTCTGCGGTCCGTTGATCGCCAGCTCGAACTTCTGCGTCGTCCGCGACGGCAGATCGATGACCTTCACGAACTCCTGATCCTTGTTGCCGCCGACGTCCGCGAAGCTCTCGATCTGCCACGTCATCACCGACGTGAAACGATCGCGCGGCGCGGCCGGCGTGTGCCAGTCATCCATCGTGATCGGCTGCCACGTCTTGTGCCAGGCGAAGTCGCCGACGGGAATCGGCGACGCGGGTGTGCCGATGTTGGCGCCGAAGGTGAACAGTCGATCGAAGCGCTGGAAGAACGCGACGTACCACGGTTCGGCCTTCGCGATCGCGAGCTGCGTGAACGCCGGATCGGAGTCGACGAAAATCTTCCGCGGGATCGAGGCGTACTCGTCGCGCCAGAACCACGACCCTCCGGAGAGGTTGATGAACAGGTCCGCGCCGGCGGCATAGCGGCGGACGTCCTCCGCGCTGCGCCCGTGATAACCGCCGTCGTAATTCACGAAGCTCCATCGATCTCCGAGCCCAAACGGCGCCAGCGCGTTGTTGATGTACGTGGTTCCGTAGGACGGGTCGGTCGCGCGCGTGTTCTGCACCGGGTCGTACACGCACTCGCCCGTGTCTTCGATGTAGAAGACGTCGTGGCCGAGCGCCCGAAGGCCAAGCATGTACATCAGCGAGCACCACGTGACGCCACCGAAGGGATAGCGTGCAATGATGCCAGCGAAGAGGACCCTCATGACATTGCGGATTGCGGATTGCGGATTGCGGATTGATTGGGGATTGCGGATTGGGGATTGGGGATTGATTGGAGATTCGCGATTAACTGAAGATTCTCGATTGCCTGAAGATTCGCGATTGCCTGAAGATTCGCGGTTGAAGATTGGATCGGAGAACTAGACGCTGATCGAGCGGCTAGGAGGATTCCCGACTTCAACATCGGATTGAGACGGGCTGCTTCACAATCCTCAATCGATCCCCAATCCCCAATCGATCCCCAATCCCCAATCAATCCGCAGTCCCCAATCAATCTCCAATCCGCAATCCGCAATCCCCAATCAATCCGCAATCCGCAATCCGCAATCCGCAATGACATTGTGGTTCTCATCGCTTGGCTGCTTCGATGAGCTCGTCCACACTTTCGGGTTCGTCGAGCGACTTGCCGACCGACAACCGCGCGCACATGCGGCGGTACAGCTGACTCGAGACCAGCAGCTCCTCGTGCCGTCCCTGGGCCGCGATGTGTCCGCCGTCAAGCACCAGAATCCGATCCGCATCGCGAACGGTCGAGAGTCGATGCGCGATGACGACTGTCGTCCGGCCGGCGCGCAAGCGGCGCAGCGCGGCGAAGACGATCTCCTCTGAAATCGCGTCCAGCGACGATGTCGGCTCGTCGAGGATGAGGATCGGTGCGTCCTTGAGAATGGCGCGAGCGACGCTCAGGCGCTGACGCTCGCCGCCAGACAGGCCGCCGCCGGCTTCGGCGATTTCCGTTTCGTAGGCCTGCGGCAGGCGCGACACGAAATCGTGCGCGTGCGCGGCGCGTGCCGCCTCCTGAATCTGTTCGGTCGTCGCGTCGAGCTGACCGTAGCGCAGGTTGTCGGCGATGGTGCCGGCGAGCAGCACCGGATCCTGCAGCACGATCGCGATCTTCTCGCGGAGCGATCGGATTTTGTAGCGGCGCACGTCGACGCCGTCGATGGTCACGCGGCCGGCCGTCGGATCGTAGAAGCGGGGAATCAGGCTGACGAGCGTCGTCTTACCCGCGCCGGTGAGGCCCACGAGCGCCACCATTTGTCCTGGCTGCGCCTCGAAATCGATGTCGTGCAGGATTTGGGCACCGCTCGGATAGGTGAACCCCACGCTTTCGAACCGGATGTGTCCCTTGATGCCCTCCGGTTCGATTGCATCCGGTTCGTCTTCGGTTTCGGGCATCAACGCGAACATCGCGCGCACGCGCTTCGCACCGGCGAGCGCGCCCTGCAGTTGGCCGGTCGTATGCGCAATCGCCGAGAGCGGTCCATACACGGCCGCGAGGTAGTTGATGACGACGTAGAGATTGCCGATCGTGAGCGTGCCGTTCAGCACATAGCGGCCGCCGACGATGACGACGAGCGCCGTGCCGAGAATCGTGATCGTGCTGACGACGACCGAGAACAGCGAGCTCTGCCAGGTGATCGAGATCCGCGCGTCCATCGTCCGATTGCCGGCCTGCTTGTAGCGATCGAGCTCGTGATCCTCGCGTGAAAAGCTCTTGACCAGACGAATCGCGCCGAACGTCTCGTACAGCCGCGACAGCAGCTTCGACTCGAGCTCCTTGACGCGTTCCTCGCGATTGACGAGCGTGGACGTGTAGTAGCGCAGACACAGGTACAGGAAGGGCACGACGGTCAGCGAGAGCAGCGCGATCGTCGGATTCAGCTTCAGCAGGATGCCGAACATCACCGTCAGCGCGGTGATCGACGTCGCCAGCGGAAAGATTCCGCTCATCACGAGGTTCTCGATCGCGTACGCGTCGACGTCCACGCGGTAGACGGCGTCGGCCGTGCTCGTCGTGATGTGATGCTGGAGCCCGAGTGCTGTCAGGTGACGGAACAGCTTGCCGCGAAGGTCGTAAACCATCCGCTGACCGGTGTCGACCTGCACCTGCGTGCCATAGGCGGAGACGAACTGGTTGACCACCTGGAGGACGACTCCCGCCACCACGACGCCGATGAGCAGCGCGAAGCGATGGTCGAGCAGCGCACTCGGAATCCACGCAGCCACCGCCGGCGGGAATTCCTTGCCGCCGAGCACATAGTCGATGACGACGGCGAGCGGCCACGGCTGCAACGCGCCGAGGCCGATCTCTGCCGCGAGCAGAAACGCGAGCAGTACGACGCGGCCCTTGTACGGACCGAGAAACGACAGCGTCCAGGGCAGCAGCTTCTGCTGGCCGCGTGCGGTAGTAGTCGGATCGATCATTCGCGAACCTTCCGTCCGGGCGCGCCCGGCTTGGGCGGCGGCTGCGGACCGACAGGCGGGACGAGATTCGGCGCGATCTTCGGGACGAACAGGGACACGAGCGTGTCCTTGCTCGAGTCGCTGACCCACAGGAACCCGGGTCGCGGACCGCTCGACGCGTACGCGACGCGCGTCGGGGCGCCGAACACAGTTCTGCCTTCGTCGCTCAGATCGCGGATGACGCCGTCCGGGCCGACGGCGCGCACGTGGTAGTTGTAGTAGTCGGCGATGAAGACGGTCACCTTGTGGTTCGCCAGCGGCACGACGGCGACACCGGCGGGACCCGCCAGCGTCGCTTGCGTCGCCGGCCCATCGTCGCCCGAATAACCCCACTTGCCGGTGCCGGCGATGGTCGTGATGACGCCGGTCTTCGCATCGACGCGGCGAATGCGGTTGTGGTGCATGTCGGCGATGTACACATCGCCGCTCGTTCGATCGATCGCGATGTCGCTCGGCATGTTGAGGTGCGCGGCGGTTGCCGGCCCGCCGTCGCCAACGTTCTCCGCGTCGCCGGGTGTGCCGTCGCCGGCGACGGTGTGAATCAACCCGGTCTTCGCGTCGATCATCCGCACGCGATAGTTCAGCGTATCGGCGATGTAGATGTCGCCGTTCGGTGCGGTCGCCACCGCGCTTGGCGTGTTCAATGCGGCTTCGACGGCCGGCTTGTCGTCGCCGTCATATCCGCTTTCGCCGGATCCGGCGATCGTGATGATGACGCCGGTCGGCCGATCGACGCGGCGAATGCGATCGTTGTGCGAGTCGGCGACGATGATGTCGCCGTCGGGCGCGATGGCAACGCCGTCCGGCGTATCGAGCTGTGCCGAAATCGCCGGGCCGTTGTCGCCGGAGAATCCGGCGCCCAAGTCATGGTTGCCCGCGACTGGTTCGATCTCGGGCTTGTTGCTCGCGTCGAACCGCCGGATAGTGTGGTTGTTCGAATCGGCGAAGTAGATGTCGCCGTTCGGCGAGATGACGATGCCGTTCGGGCTGTCGAGCCAGGCTTCGATGGCCGGGCCGTAGTCGCCCGCGTAGCCTTTGTGGCCGCCGATGACCTGTCCGGTCGCGGCTTCGCGGAGCATGAACGTGCTCGCGCCAATCGACAGGATCATGATCGCGAAGATGATGGCGCTGCGCAGGCCGTAGGTGCGCACGATCGACGGAGCGACGAGCGGCGCGCGCGCCGGGCCCGACGGCATCGCGACCATGCCGGAGCCGATGGTGACCTGTTCGATGCCTCGTCGCGCCGTGGCCGTCGCCTGCGCGGTTCGCCACAGCACGAACGCGATGAGCGCGACGGTCGCACCCGCGACGATTGTTCCGACGGACGGGAGACGATAGGCGACGCCGCGATAGGCGCCGATGATGAGGCCGATGCCGACCGCCAGCGCGGTCACGACGCCGAGCGTCGTCGGCCGCAGGTGCATGCTCATCCGCACCAGCGACTTGCCGCCGCCGTGCTCTTCGACGAGCGCGCGCACGTCGAGCCACGCCCATCGGCCGACGAGCAGGCTGACGTCGCGATCGTCCGACCAGCCTTCGTCGATTTCAATCGAGCGCACCGCGCGCGAGCGGCGCAGCCAGTCGGTGAGCTGCGACAGGACGCGGGCGGAGTTCGTCCACGTCTCGCTCCAGAATCGATCTTCCGTCACGCTGCCGGAGACAAGCAGCAGCGCGCGCCATGCCTCGGAGGGCGACGGCCTCGGGCCGCGGCTGGTCTGCGGCTTGACCGGCGGCCCGGCGACTTCCGGCGGCGACAGCACGCCGCGAATGCGTCCTCGAATCCGCGCGAGCGGCTGCAGGAAGTGGAGATACGCGACGGTGGCGCGGTACCAAACCTTGCTGCCCTTGAGTGAATCGACTTCCGAGCGCTGCGCGTACGCGATGTTCTTCGCGACGGTGAACGCCAGCCCGAAGATGCCGCAGCCGAGCAGCAGCGTCGCGGCCCACGAGTGATCGCCGGTCGCGGCGACGCCGATGCCAATCAGCGTCAGCACGAACGAGATGACCTGCCAGCGGATCGAGTGCGGCAGGAACGCGAATGGATGGACGTCGGTGCGGTAGACGGACGGGAACGCCGCCGTGCCCCACACGCCGGCGTTGATCTTGGTGCCCCAGAGCGACCGTACGAAGGGCAGCGGACTATAGATGCGTCCGCGCCACAGCATGTGTCCATCCAGAAATTTTTCCGGATGGTGCGCCATCAGCCATGTCTCGCCCTCACCGTAGCCGACCTGCTGACGCCAGTACGCCTTCACCGAGGCCCGATGGTGGTGCCAGACCAGTGCCGAAGACGCGAACCCGATCTTCCAGCCGCGCGCCTGCAATCGCCAGCAGACGTCCACGTCGTCGCCAGCGCGCAGGTAGATGGGATTAAAGCCGCCGATCGAGAGCAGCGCGTCACGGCGGAACGCCATGTTGCAGCCGGGGACGTGCTCCGCGATTCGATCGTCCAGCAGCACGTGCGTCGGTCCGCCGGGCGCGCGCGCGATGCACTGCGCGATGGGCGGATCGTCGGCCGGCACGACGTTCGGGCCGCCGGAGCCGACAGCGTCGGATTTCAGGAACGGCTGGATCAGGAAGGTGAGCCAGTCCGGGTCGACACGCGTGTCGGCGTCGGTGTAAGCGACGATCTCGCCGGTCGCTTCGGCGAGGCCGACGTTTCGGGCGGCGCTCAGTCCCTGGTTCGGCGTCTCGATGACGCGCACGCGCGGATGCTGATGCGCGATTTCGCCGGTGCGATCTCTCGATCCATCGTTGACGAGGATGATCTCGAAGTTCGGATACGTGAGCCGCTCGAGCGACCGCAGGTTGTCTTCGAGCGTGTCGGCGGCGTTGTAGGCGCAGACGACGACCGAGACGAACGGCCAGCTTTCCTGCTGCGCGCGCGAGAACGGTGCGTCGGCGAACGCTGATGCGACCGCGCGGGCCGCGGGCTTCGGCTTGCGATGGACGTCGACCAGGCCGAACTTCCAGTCGTCGACGTTGTTGCCGCCGCGCCACCATTCGTCCGTCCACGCGAACGCGAACGCACCGCACGCCCCCTCTTCGAAGGCGGCGCGGATGTGCATCGCCGTGATTTCGGCCTGTCCCTCTTCACCTTCGCGCAGGCTGTCGGCGCCGGCCTCGGCGAGAAGGAGCGGCTTGTAGCCGGCGATGTGCTGGAGGCGCGCGAGGTAGGCGCGCAGCTCCTGCTCACGATGCAGGTAGACGTTGAACGCGCAGATGTCGAAGAACGAAAGATCCAGGAATTCTGTCGGCGGAAAATTGACGTATGTGAACAGCGTCTCGGGCGCGGCGTTCTTGGCGTCCTCGTACAGCTGGTGGAGGAAGCGTTCGACGCGGACCCGGCCGTGCCAGCGGACGACGTTCGGCGGAATCTCGTTGCCGAGGGCGACGGTCAGGACCGCAGGATGTAAAGCGATGTCCTTGACGCGTGCGACGGTCTCGCGCCGAATGGAACGGCGCAGGCGCCGGTCGTCGAGAAACGCGACGTGCTGCGACCACGGCAGGCCCACCATGACGCGCAGGCCGTGCTCCGCTGCTGCATCCAGCAGCTCGATTCGGGGTGGGGTGTAGGTCCGGACGGAGTTGATGCCGAGCTCCGCCATCGCCTCGAAGTCCGCGTGGATTTGCCGGACCGAAGGAAACTGATAGCCGTCGGCGTCCGGCGCGAACGTGCCGTAGGTGACGCCTTTGATCAGGAAGCGCTCGGAACCCGCGCGGAGAAATTTTCCGTCCGCGACGACCTTCGCGGAAGAGACATCCGCCGCTCGAAGCGGCATCGAGAGGTCTGCCTGGACGGCGGTGGTCAAACCCCCATTGTATCAGTACGTTAGCGGCCTATATTGACGTTGCCGCTGAAAGTTTTGAACCGCAGCGTGCTGTCTCCCGGTTCGGAACCAAGCTCGGCCCTCATCGATTTCCGATTGCTCGACCGCAGCGTGAGCGGCAGATCGGACTTGAAGTGTCCGCTGAATGAGTTGAAGCTGACTGTTCCGCGAACCCCATCCGGAACCCGCATCGTGACGTTGCCGCTGAAGGTGTCGATGTCGACATCCTGGCCGTCACGCCATTCCTTCGCCTGGACGTCGATCGAGCCGCTGAACGTGTGCGCTCTCACCGGGCCCGCCACATCGTCAAGTCGAATCCTCGAAGAGAAGCCGGTGACACGGTGGGTGCCATCCACGCTTTCGATCGTGACGGGCGCGCTGAACACGCTGACTTCCACGTCTGTGCGCCGCGGCACGTGAACGTCGAGGTCGGTGTTGACCACGTCGTTGCTCCATGAGTGCCACCAGGACCAGGTGGAATCGCGGCGATTGGCGTTGATGTAGACGGCGTTTCCGCTTTTGTAGATGTCGAGCTTGACGTGATCGAGAAGATTTCGCGGTCCGCGGCGGACCGCATCGACCGTGACTTCGTTCGAGTCCGTGCCGATGACGTTGACCCGTCCCGAGAAGCTCTTCAATCGGAGCGCCCCACCCGCTTCGGCCTGGAGGGTGCGCGTGACGTGCTCCACATCTTCCGAGGCCGCTCGCACGCCGACGACCAGGGCGGTCACGAGCGCAAATGGGGCGAAGGCGAGCATGAGCGTCTTCATGCACGCCTTTGACGGCCTCAGCCCTGTCCGGGTTCAGTGCGGGTCGGCGTCCGTCGCGAGGACGCCGGTGTACAGCGCCATGCCGACGACGGCGTCGACCCCGTGCGCGTCGAGGCGCTCGATTTCGTCGCGGGTCGTGATTCCGCCCGCGGCGGTCAGCCTCCGGCGCGTGACTGCACGTACCGCCAGGATGGCGTCGATGTCGGTGCCTCCCATGAGGCCCTCCTTGTCGACGTGCGTGTAGAGGAACTCGTCGCAGAACGGCTCGAGCGCGCGGACGGCCTCCACTGCCGTCAATGGCAGCGCCGTTTTCCAGCCGTGAACCACGACCCGACCGCCGCGGCTGTCAACGGACGCGATGATTTGCGGCCGTCCGACCTCGCTGCACAGGGCGGCGGCGAACGTGAGGTCGGGCTTTCCCGCCTTAAACAGCGACGATCCGGCGATGACCTGCTGCGCGCCGGCGTCGATCAACTCCCGCGCACGTTCGATGGTTCGAATCCCGCCGCCCACCCGGCACGGGAGCGCGGCCGCGATCTGGCGAACGAGCGGCAGGTTGTCGCCGACGCCCATCGCGGCGTCCAGATCGATCACCTGCACTTTGGGAAAGCGCTCGAATTTCCGCACCCACTTGAACACGTCGTCGTCTTTGATCGCGAGCCGCTCGCCCTGTACGAGCTGGACAACCGCGCCACCTTGAAGATCGATGGACGGGATCAGCACTGGCGCACCGGGATGCCGCGGTCCGCGAGGTGCGCCTTGACCGCTCGAACGCTCGTTTCCGCGAAATGAAACAGCGACGCGGCCAGCGCTGCGTCGGCGCGGCCGGCCGTGAACACATCGGCGAAGTCGCCGGCGCAGCCGGCGCCGCCGGACGCGATGACCGGAATCGACACCGCGCTCGACACGGCTGCCGTGAGCTCGCAGTCGAACCCCGACTTGGTGCCGTCGCGATCGATCGACGTCAGCAGGATTTCGCCGGCGCCGAGGCGTTCGGCTTCGCGCGCCCATTCAACGGCTTCCCGATCGGTTGGCGCTTTTCCGCTGCGTGCGTACACAGCAAACCGGTCGTTCGTCCGCTTCGCGTCGATGGCGACGATCACCGCCTGACTTCCATAGCGATCGGCGAGCGCGCTGATCAGCGACGGCCGTTCGAGCGCGGCGGTGTTGAGGCTGACTTTATCGGCGCCCGCATCGACGGCTGCGGCCGCGTCGGCTTCGGTGCGGATGCCGCCGCCGACGACGAGCGGGATGAAGAGCTCTTTGGCGACGGCGCTGATCGTCGCCGGCAGCGCTCGCCGTTCCTCGAGCGTCGCGGTAACGTCGAGGATCACCAGCTCGTCGATGCCTTCGCGGTTGTAGCGTCGCGCGAGTTCAGCCGGGTCACCCGCGGATCGCAGTCCCTCGAAGTTGACGCCCTTGACGACCTGCCCGTTGCGGACGTCGAGGCACGCGATGATCCGCTTTGCGAGCACTACCGCGTCAGCTCCGCGAAGTTCCGCAGAATCCGAAGGCCAAGATCGCCCGATTTCTCCGGGTGAAACTGCACGCCTGCCACGCGGCCGCGCTGCACGACCGCGGCGAACGGTTCACCATGCTCGGTCACCGCGAGCGTGTCGGCGGTCACCGGCGCGACGTAGCTGTGCGTGAAGTAGACCTGTCCGCCGTCTGGAACATCGTTGTTGACCCATCCGCGTGCGCGAAGCGCGAGGCTGTTCCAACCGACATGCGGAACCTTGACGGGGGTCGCGTCAGAGCATGTTCGTCCTGCGAGACGCACGCACGTACCTGGGAGAAGACCGAGGCCTGGAAGGTCCGGCGCTTCCTCGCTTCCCTCGAACAGCCACTGCATGCCGAGGCAAATTCCGAGCAGCGGCGTTCCGTGATTGACGCCATCGAGCACCACGTCCATCCACTGCCGATCCAGCGCGCGCGTGGCGCCGAAGTGACCCACGCCCGGAACGATGATGCCTGCTGCGCGCGCGAGCTCTGCGGGCTCCGCGGGCGTGAACACATCGGCACCAATTGCTGCCAGCGCCTTTCTCACGGACGTCAGATTGCCTGCCTTGTAGTCGACGAGCGCAATCACAGGAGGCCCTTGGTGCTCGGCAGCATCCGCGCCAGCCGCTTGTCCTTCGCACATGCCACGCGAAGCGCACGCGCGAAGGCCTTGAACACCGCTTCGATCTTGTGATGGCTCGATCGCCCGTACAGCACCTTGACATGAACGTTCGCGCGTGAGGATGACGCGAATCCTTCGAAGAAATCGTGGACGAGCTCCGTCTGAAGGTCGCCGACTCGCGCCGCCTGCACCTTCAGATCGACCACGGCGTGCGGACGGCCGCCGAAGTCGAGCGCCGCGACCGCCAGCGTTTCGTCCATCGGCATGACGAAGTAGCCGGCGCGATTGATCCCGCGTCGATTGCCGAGTGCAGCCGAAAACGCTTCCCCGAGCGCGATGCCGACGTCCTCTACCGTGTGATGCTGGTCCACGTCGAGGTCGCCGGTTGCGTTCAAGTCCAGGTCGAAACCGCCGTGACGGCTGACGAGCTCCAGCATGTGGTCGAGGAAACGGACGCCCGTCGACACGCGATAGCGTCCTCGCCCCTCGAGCGCCAGCCGAATCGAGATGCGTGTCTCCTTCGTCCGGCGATCGACTACCGCGCGGCGCACAGGACCTCGTCGAGCACGGCGATGCACCGCTCGGTGTGCGACACGATGCCGGCCGCGATGCGGATACAGCCCTCGCAGCCAGGCTCGGTCGCGCGATCGCGAATGTAGACGCCGCGATCGAACGCGCCTTTGACGAGCGCAGCCGACCGATCGCCCGCGCGGACGAGGACAAAGTTCGAACGGCTCTTGACGTAGCCAAGGCCAAGGCGATCGCAGGCTGCATAGAGCAGCGCCTTGGATTGTTCGACCTGCCGCAGATAGCCGCGCAGATGATCGAGATCTCCGAGCGCCGCCAGGAGTGCCGTGACGGCCGCGATGTTCACGCTGTAAACAGGCACCGCACGCCTGATCGGATCCAGCGTTTCGGGTGCGCCAACCAGGCATCCGATGCGCAAGCCGGCGAGCCCGAACGCCTTCGAGAACGTCCGACCGACGATGACGTTCGGAAAGTCGCCAAGCTCTGGAATGAAGCTCTGGCCGGCGAATTCGGCGTACGCCTCGTCCACGAACACGACGGCGCCCGGCGGTATTGCGCGCGCGACCTGGCGGATGGCGTCATTCGACATCGCAACGCCGGTCGGGTTGTTCGGATTCGTCAGGAACGCGACGCGCGTTCGCGGCGTCACCGCGGAGAGGACTTCGGCGAGCGGAAACGCGAAATCGGGTTTCGGCATCACCTGGACGAGCATGCCGCCCGCCACGGCGGTGTCGAATCGGAAGATTTCGAACGCGGGCTCGGGCACGAGCGCCTCCGTCCGCTCTCCGGCCGGGGACGGCCGAAGATAGGCGACCGCGAGCGCCATGATGCCTTCGTCGAGACCGTTCGTCAGCGTCACGCGATCGACCGTCGTTCCGAGATAATCCGCGACCGCTCGCGTCGCTTCGGCGTACGGCGGATAGAAGCCGATCTGCTCCGGCTTCATCTTCGCGAGCGCTTCGATGACTTTCGGCGAGCAGCCGCCCGTGTTCTCGTTCTGGTGCAGCCGCAGTCCGTCGTACAGCTCCGGTGGTTTCTGATAGTGACTCATCGACGCCTGACACCCTTTCGACGGGAGATTCGGATCTCAATCGACTCGGCGTGCGCCTGCAGACCTTCGGCGCGCGCCAGCGGAACGATCGTCTCGGCAAGCTTCGTCAGCCCTGCGCGCGAGATTCGCTGAACGGACATGACGCGGACGAAATCGGCGGCGCTCAGTCCGCCGCGCACGCGGGCCGCTCCTGCGGTGGGCAGGACGTGGTTCGATCCGGTCGCGTAGTCGCCGGCGGCCTGGGCGCTCCACGGTCCGACGAACACTGCGCCAGCCACGACCGGCCGCCGGATCAGCGCGTCGCTCTCGACGACGAGGTGTTCGGGAGCGAGTCGGTTGGCGATCGTCATCGCCTCATCCGGATCGGCGGCGACAATGGCGGCGCCGTGAGCACGAAGCGACTGTTCGACGATCCGACGGCCTTTGGTCAGGCGCGCGAGCGCGCGTTCGACGTCACGCGCGAATGCGCGGCGCCACGTCACGAGAATCGACCGGGCATCCGGATCGTGTTCGGCCTGTGCCGCGAGATCGGCGGCGACCCAGTCTGCCCGGCCGCTGCCGGCAACGACGACGATTTCTGTGGGGCCGGCGTGAAAGTCGATAGCGCAATCTGCCAGGGCGCCGGCGATGAGCGCCTTCGCCGCCGCCACGTAGCGATTTCCGGGTCCGACGATCTTGTCCACGCGCGGGATGGTTTCCGTACCGTACGCGAGCGCGGCGATAGCTTGGGCGCCGCCGACGCGGAACAGGCGCGTGACGCCGGCTTCCTGTGCGGCGGCCAGGACCACCGGCTCTGGCCGTGGACACATCAGGATGACCTCGCGTACGCCCGCGACGCGAGCGGGCACGGCGGTCATCAAGAGCGACGAGGGCAGCGGAAATCGTCCGGCCGGTACGTAGCAGCCGACGCGTTCGAGCGGCTCGATCCGCTGCTCGATCGACACGCCGGGTTCGACATCCAGATCGAAGTGTTTCGGCAGCTGACGAAACGCGACACGCGCGATGTTGCGTGCCGCCCGGCGGATCGCCAGGCGGACGTCTGGCGCGACTTGTGACGCACCAGCGTCGATCTCGTCGCGGGTGACTTCAATCGGCGCGGAAAGGCCGTCGAAGCGCCGGCTCAGCGCGACGAGCGCTCGATCGCCGCCGCGTCGGACGCGCTCGACGATCTGCCGCACGCGACGGTCCACAGCCGCATCGGATGCCGTGAGTCGGCTCGTCAGTCGGGCGATTGCTCGCGCGTTCGTTGATTCGACGATTCGCATGGCCTAGACGACGATCTTGTTCAACGGGTACTCGACGATGCCCTGCGCGCGTGCCGCTTTGAGCCTGGGAATCAGGTCGCGCACCGTTCGTTCTTCGATGATGGTGTTCACGGCGACCCACTCTGCATCGCTCAGCGCCGACACCGTGGGACGCTGGAGCGCTGGCAGGAGCGTGAGGATTGTGTCGAGGTCCGACAGTTTGACGTTCAGCATCAACCCGACGCGTCCCTGCGCTTCAATTGCCGCCTTCAGCAGCAGCGCGATGTTCTCCAGCTTCGTGCGTTTCCAATCATCGTTGAGCGCAGCACGATTCGCGATGAGCTGCGTGTTCGACTCCATCACCGTGTCCACGATCCGCAGGCGGTTGGCGCGCAGCGACGATCCGGTCTCCGTCACCTCGACGATCGCGTCCGCGAGCATCGGTGGTTTCACTTCCGTAGCGCCCCACGAGAACTCCACGTTGACCGTGACGCCGTGCTTCGAGAAATAGGCACGCGTCGCGCGAACGAGCTCGGTCGCGATCGTCTTGCCTTCGAGATCCTTGACCGATCGGACTGCCGAATTCTCGGGCACGGCGAGTACCCAGCGGACCTTGCCGAAGCTCTGCTTCGCGTAAATCAGATCTGCGAGGCTCGTGACGACGCCCGTCGTGCCGTCGCCGGCTTCGTGCTCGGCGATCCAGTCCTGGCCCGTCAGCCCCGCGTCGAGCACGCCGTCGGACACGTAGCGCGCCATTTCCTGCGCGCGAATCAGCATGCACTCGATCTCGGGATCGTCAATCGCGGGGAAGTATGAGCGCGAGCTGACGTAGATGTTGAAGCCCGCGCGCGCGAACAACTGAATCGTTGCGTCCTGCAGCGAGCCTTTCGGGATGCCGAGCTTCAGCGTCATGACAGCTTTCGATAGAAGCAGGTTCGTTCGCCGGTGTGACACACGTTGCCGTCGCCCAGGCGCTTCACTTTCAGCAGCACCGTGTCGTCGTCGCAGTCCACCAGGATGTCGACGACGGCGAGCTTGTTGCCGGAGGTCTCGCCCTTCATCCACAGCGTATTGCGCGAACGGCTGAAGAAGGTCGCGAAGCCGGTGCGCCTGGTTTCCGAGAGCGCCTGCTCGTTCATGAAGCCGACCATGAGCACTTCGGCGCTCTCGGCGTCCTGGATGACGGCTGGAATCAACCCATCGAGCTTTGAATAGTCCATAAAACAAAAAACCCCGCCAGCGGGCGGGGTCGCGATTGAGGTCCTGGTCCTGAGTGGTGTTGCCGGATCCGGAGTCCTAGATCACGCGCGCCCCGCAGACGGGCGGCCGAAGTGATGCGCGTGATGATTATGGACGCCGAACATTTCGAGCAAAGCGTAGTGTACGCGCCGCGGGACTGTCAACCGATGTCGACGGCCACGCACAGTCGCATCAGTCAGGCAGCGCCTGCCCGCGCGTCTCATGGCCGAAAGGAAGCGCGGCAAGACCGACGAGAAACGCGATCGACGTGAGCGCGACCGGCGTCCCCAGCGTCTGGAAGTACTGCACGCCCGCTCCGACGAGGAACGTGATGCCGGCGCCGGCGAAGCGTCCGACGGATGTCGCGAACGCGAACGCGCTGGCGCGGCAATCCGTTCCGTACTGTTCGGGCAGCCAGAGCGTGTACATCGCGAAATTCGCACCGCCGACGCCGAGGAAAAAGAGGACGACCATGAATGGCGTGAGCGCCTGCGGCAAGTAGAAGACGTAGCCGAAGCCGACCGCGATCGAGAAGAACATCACGACGAAGTACAGGCCGAGGGTCACGCGTCTTCCGAGTGCCTCGGCAATCGGCGGCAGCACGATGCATCCGAGGATCGTGCCGACAGACAGGAGCATCGTCCCGTACGAGGCGAGACGCGCGGCTTCGGCCGCAGCGCGTCCTTCGCGCGCGGCGATTTGCGTCACAGAGGCGGGCACGTAAACCGAGCCGGCCCAGAGACCCACGATCGACACGAGCAGGTAGAGCGAGTTGAGCCACGTGCGCGTCGCGTAGGTCGACGAGAAGAGTTTGGAGAACGCGGCTTTCATCGCCGGCCGTGTCTTTTGTTCCCAGTTCTTCGACTCGTGGACGCCGTAGCGGATCAACGTGACGAGCAGTGCCGGGACGCCGCCGAGGATGAACATCGCCCGCCATCCGTATCGCGCGCCGACGAAATAGTTCGCGATGGCGGCCAGGAAGAAGCCGAAGTAGTAGCCGGTGTGCATGTAGCCGGCTCCGGTCTTCCGACGATCTTCCGGCCACTCTTCCGCAACGAACGTCCCGCCCATCGACCACTCGCCGCCGATCCCGATGCCGGCGAGGACGCGAAACGCGGCCAGCTCCCAGACATTGCGGGAGAGCGCGCACATGAACGTGAAGATCGAATAGCAGAGGATCGTGAGCATCAGCGTGCGCACCCGGCCGAAGCGATCGGCCATCGGTCCCCACAGCATCGACAGGCCCCAGCCGATCAGGAACAGCGCGAACAGCACGCTGCCGTAGAAGCCGATATTGCCGCCGGTGGCCTGGATGCCCGATCGCGGCAGCAGCTCGGTGAGCGCCGGGACGAGGACGAGCGAATAGATGAACGAATCCATTCCGTCGAGCGCCCAGCCGCCCCAGGCGGCCCAGAATCCCCGAATCTGATTCGTTGTCAGCGATGTGCGCGCGGAGGCCGGGGCGACGGTCATGGCCGGGAGTATACAAAGGTCCGTCGGAAGGCGGACACTGGAGTCATCATGCGCACTTTCGTTGCTGGCTCCGTGGCAGCGCTCTGCACGGCCCTGACGCTCTTCGCCCAGTCCGCTCCGCCGCTTCCCGCCGAAACTCTTCTGGGCCGCGACATCCTGAAGGCGCTTGACGACGAGCTGTCGGGTGCCGCAGCGAAAGATCATGTCTATCGCCTGACGCAGCTGCACCGCGTCCCGGCGTCGCCAGGTTTTCACGAGGCGATCGAATACGTCACCGGCCGCGCATCGGCGTTCGGCTTGACCGACGTCCACGTCGAGCAGTTTCCCGGCGACGGCACGACGTGGTTCGGGACGCTGCACGGCAACCGCGGCTGGCGCGTCGACGGCGGCTCGCTCGACGAAATCCGTCCACAGCCGCGCCGCATCGTCTCGTACGACGACGTTCGGCTGGCGATTGCCGACAACAGCGAGAGCGCCGACGTGACCACGGAGCTGGTCGACGTGGGGCGCGGCGCTGACAAGCGCGACTACGAAGGCAAGGACGTCCGCGGAAAAATGGTGCTCTGCGACGCGTTGCCGTCTGCCTGCCATCGGCTCGCCGTTGAAGAGCTCGGGGCCGCGGGTCTCGTCAGCTACAACTCGAACCAGGTGAGCGCGTGGTGGCGCGACGATCCCGACCTGATCCGCTGGGGCCACCTGGACGCGCGCGGCCGGCGCAACGCGTTTGCGATCATGATTTCTGTGCGCGAGGCGCGTTCGCTTCAGGAAAGGCTGGCGCGCGGCGAGCACATCACCCTGCACGCGGTCGTGCGCGCACGAAACGACGACTCGATTCCCTATGAAACGGCGACCGCCACCATTCCCGGCACCGATTCTGCAGCCGGCGAAGTCGTGTTCAGCTGCCATCTCGACCACGAGAAGCCGGGCGCCAACGACAACGCGAGCGGCTGCTCGGCGAACCTCGAGATCGCGCGGACGCTCAAAACGCTCATCGACGCGAGGCGCATTCCTCAGCCGAGGCGGACGATCCGCTTCATCTGGCCGTCAGAGATGACCGGAACGATCGCGTATCTCACGAAGCATGCTGAATCTGGTCCGTTCGTCAGCGCAGCGGTCCACCTCGACATGGTCGGCGGCGACCCATTTGTGACGAAGTCAGTTCTCCACGCTACGCGTTCCCCGTGGTCCATCGCCACGGTGACGGACGACATCATGGAGACGTTCGCGCGCTACGTCATCGACGGCGCGATGCGGGCGTCGGGCGACGGCGACATGTCGCACGCCATCCGATCGCAAAGCGGATCGAAGGACGCGTTTTTCGCGGACATCACGCCGTACGAGAGCGGCAGCGATCACTGGATTTATCAGGAAGGCGCCTTCGGGATTCCTGCGATCTACCTGCGCGATCATCCGGACGTCTTCATCCACACGACGGGCGATCTTCCTGACAACATCGAGACGACGAAGATCAAGCGGTCGGCATTCATCGCCGCGGCGAGCGGCTACTACCTGGCGACGCTGCAGAACGGGTCGACGTCGCTGCTCCCGCTCGCGTACGCGAACGCCCTCGCGAGGTTGGCCGAGGACGGCCGCCGCGCGGTTGCCCGCGCGTCGAGCAATCCGCACGAGGGCGCCATCGTTGTCGGTCAGGCGGTGCTGCGCGAACAGCGACGGCTCGCGTCTCTCGGATTGTTCGTTCAGGCAGATCCGGCCAGGGCGCGCGAGCTCGGCGCCAATCTCGCCGACACCGGCACGCGACTTCTGGCGGCGTTCATGCCGAAAGCGGATGCGGAACGCTTTGCCGCCGCAGGCTTTCACATGCCTCCCGCCGACGCTCGAGTTCCGGTTCGCAACCGCGCGGTGAAGGGGCCGCTTGCGCCGACCGGCGACTGGGTCGTCGAAAAAGCGGGCCGCGACGCCGGGGCCCGTCTCGCGATCGCACGGGACGATCGTGCTGACGACGTGACCTACGAAATCGTCAACTTCATGGATGGCGAACGCTCTGTCAGCGAGATTCGCGACGCGGTGAGCGCCGAGTTCGACCCGGTCACCCTGGCGGCCGTCGCCGAGTACGTCGATCTCCTCGCGAAAACAGGCGCGGTGACGTTCCGGTAGATGAGGGGTTTCCTTGCGGTGGTCGTGCTGCTGGCGGCCGCCGTTCAGGCGGCGATCGAGCCGGACGTGAAGGACGCGCTCGTGCGGAACCTGCGCTTTTCGTCGAGTGAGATCGCCGATCTGCAAAAGGGAAAGGTGGTCAAGCACGGCGTCGAGGCGAGCGCGCCCGGTGAGCTCGCGGTCGTCGGGGCGGTGCGGGTCCAGGCGCCGGTGGAACGGCTGATCGAGAGCGTCCGCCAGATCACGGACTTCAAACGCGGACCCGACGTCATGCAGATCGGACGATTCAGCGATCCGCCGGTTCTCGAGGATCTGGCCCCGCTGACCATCACGAAAGAAGACTTCGATGCCTCGAGTTGCCGCGTCGGCGATTGCAGCGTCCGTCTTCCAGCCGACGCGATTCGCCGCCTTCCCGCGGAGGTCGACAGCAGCGGACCGGATGCGCAAGCTCGCGCCGCCGCGTGGTTCAAGCAGGTGATCTTCGACGATGTGCGCGCCTATTGGACGAAGGCACCCGGACGATTCGAGCAGTACGACGATGACAGCGTCCCGGTACGTCCGATCGACGACTTCAACGAGCTGGTGAAGAGCACGCCATCGGTCGCCGCCCTCGTGCCGATGCTGCCGAAGCATCTGCTCGAGTTTCCAAGCGAGCGCATCGAAGGCAGCGAGGACTTCCTGTACTGGTCGAAAGAAAAATTCGGCATCGCACCCTTCGTGACCGTCACTCACGTGACGATCATCTGCCGCACGACGCGAAGCTGCATCGTCGCGACGAAGGACGTGTACTCGAGCCGCTATCTCGACGCGTCATTGAGCCTGACGATTGCGAGCGGCGACACCGCGAACCAGAACGCCTTCTACCTGATTTATCTCAATCGGTCGCGGTCGAGCGCGCTCAAGGGTTTTCTGAGCGGACTGCGCAAATCAATCGCCGAGCGGCGCGCGCGGAGCAGCCTCGACGAGACGCTGAAATCGTTGAAGGCCCGTCTCGAAAAGCCCGCCCCGAAGCACGAAGCGGCGGGCCTTTCTCCTCACTTCTCGTGGGTCGATCGTCCCGTGGCCGTAAACAAGTACTGATCGAACCACTCGAGATTGTGCTCCATCGTCGCGCGGTGGCTCTTCGGCTTCGTCGGCCCGTGCCCGATGCCCCCGAATCCCTGATACACGATCAGCTTGGACGGGACCTTGTTGTCGAGAAGGCCTTGATAAAGCTCGTACGCATTCGGAAGGGGCACGCGCTGATCCGTTGCGCCGTGCTGAATCAGCGTCGGCGTCTTCGCCTGCTTGATGTACGTGATCGGCGAAGTCTTGGCGTAGATCGCAGGGTTGTCCCACGGCGTCGATTCAAGATACTGGCGTGTGAACGGATGGATGTCGGTGTTCACGTAGTAAGTCATCCAGTCCGAGATGCCTGCGCCGACCGAGATGGCCTTGAACCGTGCGGCGTCGTGCGTAGCCAGGAACGCGGAGATGTACCCGCCCTGGCTCCAACCCATCACGCCGACGCGCGCAGCGTCCACGGCGCCTTTTGTGACGAGCGAGTCGACGCCGGACAGCACATCCCATGCATCGCCGACGCCGAGGTTGTTGACGTTGAGCGACCGGAACTTCTCGCCGTAACCGGCGCTTCCGCGATAGTTCGGTTCGAGAACGAGCACGCCGCGCGGCACCCAGACGTCGATCGGATAGATCGCGCTGGTGAACGGAATTGCGCGAGAGACACCGGTCGGGCCGCCGTGAATGACGACGAGCAACGGGTAACGGCGTGACGGATCGTAGTTCGACGGCTTGTGCAGAACGCCTTCGATCGTCGCACCGTCCTGGCTCTTCCACGAGATGACGTCGAGCGTGCTCGTCGTCCATCCGGAGGTTTGCGCGTTCAGGTTGGTGAGCTTCTTCTCGGTGCCTGCGGCACCCGATCGGACGTAGACCTCCGCCATCGACGTCGCGTCCGACCGCAGGAACGCGACGGATTTCCCGTCGTGCGAGGTCGAGAAGGACGAATTCACCGTGTGGTCAGGAGCCGTTACTTTGGCGAGCGTTTTCGTCGCGGGATCGAGTCGATAGAGATACGAGTACGTGTGCTCGCTGGCTGAGAAAAAGATCCCGCTGTCGGTCCACGACACCAGAGACGGATCTTCGTCGAACGACGCCGTGAGAACGGTTGGCGTGCCGCCGCTCGCCGGCACGACCGCGATCACGCTGTTCGTGTAGAAAAACCGCGGATTCGCGTTCGCGGTCTGGAACGCGATGCGCAAGCCGTCGGGCGACCACACCGGGTTCGAATCGGGACCGTCGAGCGTGACCAGCGGATGCGACGTCGCGTCGTCCACGGTAACGATCGAGATATCGGTTGAGGCGAGCGCGCCGGGGCTCGGATTCGCGCGGTGGTCGTAGGCGATGCGGGTTCCATCCGGCGACCAGGTGAAGTCCCCGACCGTAAATGCTCCGGTCGTCAGTTGTTTGGTGGAACGCGTCACGAGGTCGAACACGAACAGCTGCGTCATCCGGAAGTCGCGCTCGACGATTTGAAATTCGCCGTACTTCTTCTCGCGATCTTTCAGGGCGGCTGATTTGGGTTCTGTCGCGGTGTACGCGATCCGCCGGCTGTCCGGCGCCCACACGAAGCTGCTGACGCCGTCCTCGAGGGTCGTCACCGCCTCCGCTTCGCCGGCGTTCGGATTGATCACGTAGATCTGGCGCTTGTCGGTGCGATCAGAAATGAACGCCAGCCTGGACCCGTCGGGTGACCACGCGGGCGCCTGGCTCGACTTCCGCGCGTGCGTGAGCTGGCGGGTCGTTCCGGAGCCGACGTCCGCGAGCCACAGTTGCATCTCGTACGCGTTGTCGTCCCAGTTCGTCTCGCGCACCGTGTAGGCGACCATGCGGCCGTCAGGCGAGATTTCCGGCGAGCCGGCCCGCTTTATGGACAGGATCTGATCGACGGTCGGCGCGGTGCCAGCCTGCTGACCGCGATCGGATTGGGCATCGACCGCCGCCACTGCCAGCGCGACGCAACTGAACAACAGGATGTTTCGCATGGCGCGAGTATACGGACATCGCCGGGATGGGGTGAACCGGAATCGGCGGTTCGTGCATCCAATGGGCGGCGGCGGTTGTGTGGCCGCCGTAGATTCGTGTCGCTGGACGTTTTTCATAAAGGAGAACGCAATGCGCAAGCTGCTTGCCGGATTGTCATCCGCTGTCATCGTCATGGGGCTGTCGGCCCCGGCCTTCGCGAAGACCGAGACGGTCAAAGGGGAGGTCGTCGACCAGACCTGTTATCTGAAGGACAAGAAGAACGTCGGCGCGGCGCACAAGGAGTGTGCCGAGACGTGCGCCAAGAAAGGTCAGCCGTTGGCGATCCTCACCAGCGACGGCAAGCTCTACCAGATCACAGGCGCGCTCGCGGCCGACAACAACGCAAAGCTGGTTGCCCACGTGTCGCACGTCGTGGAGATCACCGGTGATGTGACGGAAAAAGACGGCAAGATGCAGATCGCCGGCGACAGCGTGAAGATGGCCAAGTAACGGAATCTGCCCGAACTACCACGGCGCGGCTCCGCTCAATCTGGCGAAGCCGCGCCGTTGTTTTTTCATCGACGATCGAACACGCCTGCCTCTATTGCGCGGTCGACTGGCCTTTCTTCACGACCGTAATCGTGATCTGCGACGGATACAGCTTCGAGTGATGCACGGCGTTGTGCGCGATGACGCCCTTCGATTCGTCGTAGTTCTTGCCGCCGGTGTTCAGGTTCCGGTCGAAGCGCGGAAAGTTGCTGCTCGAAACCTCGATGCGCAACCGGTGGCCCGCCTCGAAGAAATTGCTGGTGTTCAGCGGCTGCAGCGTCACCTTGTACACTTTGCCGTTTTCCATCCAGGCCAGCGGCTTGTCGTAGCCGTCTCTGTATCGCATCCGCTGAATCGATTCGTCGAGGTTGTAGGCGCGGCCGTCGGGGTACACATCGAGCACCTTGACGGTGAAGTCGGTGTCCTTCACGTCGGACGAGACGTACAACGTCGGCGTGATCGGCCCGCTGACCTCGGTGCCTTCCCGGAACGGCTCCGACGTATAAACAAGGATGTCTTCGCGTGCTTCCATGCGCCGCTGATCGAATGCGCCTGCCTGGACCGCGGTTCCCGTGCAGCACACGTTGCCGCCATACGACAGCACCGGGTTCATCGGATCGTAGGTAAACGAATCGGGTTTGTCCGCGTCCGGCATCGCGGCGGCGAGGCTGCCGTCACCCGTCACTGAATTTGCGCGGCCGCCGCTCGACAGGTAGAACGTCATCGGCTGCGCGCCCGCCGGCGGCCACGTGTCCGACGTCTGCCACTTGTTCATGCCCATCGTGAAGTAGGTGACCCTGGGCAGCTGGTTCAGTCGCGAATTCGATTCGCCCTTCAGGAATCGATCGAAGAATCCGTACACGATCTCGTTGTAATCGAGCCGCGCGTCGCCCATGCTTCGTTCGCCGACGACGGTGTCAGCCGTCGCACGCGTGTAGGAGCAGTGCGCGACCGGCGCGATGATGGCCCACTGTTCCTTGGCCACTTCCGGCGACGCAGACTCGCGGACGTGGTTGTAGAGCGCGAGGTTCGGTCCGACGGAGACGTCGTACCACGACATGAACCACAGCCCGGGGACGTTCAGCTTCTGATCGTCGTGATACAGGCCGCCGCGATACCAGGCCGGATCGTTGGGCGTGCGCGCGATCATGCGGCCGCCGGTCTCGACGGGCATCGCCGACTCGAAGATCCCGCGCGGTCCGTCTACGTTCTTGATGATGTCCTGAACGGGAAGGTGCCACAGCTCCTTCGACCAATCAACGGGCGGCTGATGCTGCGCGAGGTCGAACGACTTCGACACGCGAATCAAATCCTCGCGCGACGTATTGGGCGGAAACATCGGCCGCACCTGATTCTGCTCGCCGTAGAGCCACGCGATGAACAGCATCTGCACGGCGCCCCCGCGATACCAGTTGCCCTGCTCGTAGTACGGCCCGACGCGGCCCACGCCGGCGCCGAATCCCTCGACGTTCATCGCCGCGAAGCCCGGATTCCCGAGCGCGGCAACGCCCATCTGCCACTCCGCCGTCGACGAGCAGCCGGTGGTTCCCACTTTGCCGTTCGACCACGGCTGCTTGATCAGCCAGTCGATGGTGTTGAAACCATCCTGGCGCGATCCGAGGATGTCGTAGTTGCCTTCCGAGAAGAAGTGCCCGCGTTCGTTCTGGACGACGTAGGCGTAGCCGCGCTTGACTGCCTCGAGCTGCGCGGTCATGTCGGCAGGCACGCCGTTGTTCACGTCCCAGAAATTGAAGTTGTACGGCGTGCGCACGAAGATGATCGGTACTTTGCCGGTCGCGTTCTTGGGCCGGTAAATGTCCGTGGCGAGTCGGACTCCGTCGGGCATCGGCATCATGACCTTGCGATCGACGACGGCGATCGCCTGCAGCTGGTTCTCGAGATCCCAGCGCCGCGCTTTGTCAGCAGCAGACAGTGATCCCTGCTGCGCATGGACGAGCGAGCCGGCGCTAAATACGGCCGCGAGCGTCGCAATCGCGAGACGACGGTGAAGCATCTTCTTCATGCGGCGATGATACTGCAGGCGTCGTGTTGCCCGACGCCTCACGCTCACCGCTCAGCCGGCCGTCGTGAGGTGGTTTCTCCTGTGAGAGACTCAGGAAAGTGGCTGTCCGATGAGCATCGCGGCGACCGTAGAACGGGCGCTGGCGCGGCGCGAGATCGAAGGGTCGCCTGGACGCGTCGCTCCAACCGTCCTGGCGAGGGGTCCAGGCTGGAGCGTCGGAGACGTTGTCTGCACGTGCGGACCGCAGGACAGATCCTTCGAAGAGCAACATTCGCGCTACACCATCGCACTCGTCGCGTACGGATGCTTCGAATATCGTTCCACCGCATCGTCAGGTCGCGGCCGTGAGTTGATGACGCCCGGGTCGCTGCTGCTCGGCAGCCGCGGGCTGTCGTTCGAGTGCGGGCACGACCACGGATCGGGCGATCGGTGCATTGCGTTCTGGTACGACGCGGCGTTCTTCGAACGGCTCGCATCAGGCGCGGGTGTGCGACGGACGCTCATCAGGCGTGCGCAGCCGCGAATGCCACCGACGCGAGGCCTCGCAACTCTCTCGGCTCGCGCGTGCGCGGGACTGTCGCGATCCGATGGTGTTGCGTGGGAAGAACTGGCGATTCAGATTGCAGGGGAGACGCTGCGCTTCGTCAGCGGACAGCCGCAGCGCATGACGGTGTCATCCACCGATATCAAGCGGATCGGTGAGGTTGTTCGGCTCGTGGAAGGAAACGCTGGCGGGCCGCTTGGGCTGGTGAGCCTCGCAGAAGCCGCTGGTCTGAGCCCGTACCACTTTCTGCGACTCTTCGAACGAGTGACCGGCGTGACGCCGCACCAATACGTTCGCCGTGCACGCCTGCGAGACGCGGCAACGCGTCTCGCAAGCGAGCCCGGAAAGATTCTCGATATCGCGCTGGAGGCCGGGTTCGGTGACGTGTCGAACTTCAATCGCGCGTTCCGTACCGAGTTCGGCGTCAGTCCGCGCCGTTTCCGAGAGGCGTTGACCCACTCGGCCTACCCGACCCACCCGACCTACCCGACCCACCCGACCTACCCGACCCTTTAGTACCGATAGTGATTCGGCTTGTACGGTCCTTCGACCGGCACGCCGATGTAGTCGGCCTGATCTTTCGTCAGCTTCGTCAGCTTCACGCCAAGCTTGTCGAGATGCAGCCGCGCGACCTCTTCGTCGAGCTTCTTCGGCAGCATGAACACGGTCTTGCCGTACTTCTCGGCGTTCGCGTGGAGCTCGAGCTGCGCCAGCACCTGGTTGGTGAACGATGCCGACATCACAAAACTCGGATGACCGGTCGCGCAGCCGAGATTCAGCAGCCGGCCTTCCGCGAGCACCATGACGCTGTGGCCGTCAGGGAAGCGGAACTCGTCGTACTGCGGCTTGATGTTGATCCGCTCGACGCCCGGGAACTTCTTCAGTCCCGCCATGTCGATCTCGTTGTCGAAGTGACCGATGTTGCCGACGATGGCCTTGTCCTTCATCCGGTTCATGTGATCGACCGTGATGATGTTGTGGTTGCCCGTAGCCGTGATGAAGATGTCCGCCGTCGCCACGACGTCGTCGATCGTGGCGACCTGGTAGCCTTCCATCGACGCCTGGAGCGCGCAAATCGGATCGATCTCGGTCACGATGACGCGGCAGCCCTGGCCGCGGAGCGCCTGCGCGCAGCCCTTGCCGACTTCGCCGAAGCCGCAAACCACGGCGACCTTGCCGCCGAGCATCACGTCGCTCGCTCGGGCCAGGCCATCAGGGAGCGAGTGCCGGCAACCGTAGATGTTGTCGAACTTGCTCTTGGTGACAGAGTCGTTCACGTTGATGGCGGGGAACAGAAGCGTGCCGGCCTCCATCATCTGGTACAGGCGATGGACGCCGGTTGTCGTTTCCTCGCTCACGCCGCGGATGGTGGAGGCGATTCGCGTCCAGCGATTCCTGTCTTTCGCGATCGAGCCGCGGACGAGATCGAGAATCACGCCCCACTCTTCA